>DATKSW010000014.1:0-87274 GCA_035531435.1 Steroidobacteraceae bacterium
GAGCCGACCAGATTCGGCGACTGGGAACTGCGCGGCCGCTGCATCGACTTCTAGGGATGACCAATCCGAGGATCACGAGTATGCCCGCACGCGCACGACCGTTGTCGCCGCACCTGCAGATCTACCGCTGGCAGATCAGCAACACCCTGTCGGTCCTGCATCGCGCGACCGGCGCCGCACTGTCGCTCGGCCTGGTCGCGCTGGTCGCTTGGCTGATCGCGATCGCGGCCGGACCCGCGCCGTATGCGCGCGTCGCGGCGCTGCTCGCCGGCCCGCTCGGCGCGGCGGTGCTGGCCGGGTTCGCGTTCGCATTCTTCTACCACCTGCTGAACGGCGTGCGGCACCTCGCCTGGGACGTCGGCCGCGGCTTCGGGCGGCGGCAACGCCGCGCGAGCGGCTGGCTGGTCGTGCTCGGCGCCTGCCTGTTCACCGTGCTCATCATCGCGCTCGTCGCGCACTCCGGAGTCGACTCCCATGGCTGAGCATCGGTCTTCGAGCATGCGCAGCGCCCTCCGCACGGTGAGCGGGATGGGGTCCGCGCGCGACGGCACCGCGCACTGGTGGGCGCAGCGCCTGAGCGCGGTCGCACTGGTGCCGCTCAGCCTGTGGATGCTGATTGCGCTCCTGACGCTGCCGGATCTCGGCTATGCGGACGTGCGCGGCTGGCTCGCGCGCCCGGTCGACGGATTCTTCGCGGCCCTCTGCGTCGCGACGCTTGCCTATCACTCCTGGCTCGGCACGACGGTGATCGCCGAGGACTACGTGCACGGGCGCTCGGCGAAGCTCATCACGCTGGTCGCGCTGCGCTTCGCGCACCTGCTGGTCGGCGCCGCCGGGATTTTCGCGATCTTGCGGCTGACGACGGGAATCCTCGGATCATGAATGACTATCAGTTCACGGATCACCGCTACGACGTCGTCGTGGTCGGCGCCGGCGGCGCGGGCCTGCGCGCCACCTTCGGTCTCGCCGAGGCGGGCTTGAGCACGGCCTGCCTCAGCAAGGTCTTTCCGACGCGCAGCCATACGGTCGCCGCGCAGGGCGGCATTTCCGCCGCGCTCGGCAACATGGGCGAGGACGATTGGCGCTGGCACATGTATGACACGGTCAAGGGCTCGGACTGGCTGGGCGACCAGGACGCGATCGAATTCATGTGCAAGCAGGCGGCCGGTGCGGTCGTCGAACTGGAACATTACGGCGTGCCGTTTTCGCGCACCGACGACGGCCGGATATATCAGCGGCCGTTCGGCGGCATGACGACGCATTTCGGCAAGGGCACGGCGCAGCGCACCTGCGCCGCCGCGGATCGCACCGGACACGCGATGCTGCATGCCTTGTATCAGCAATCGCTGAAACACTCGGCGGCCTTCTTCGTCGAATACTTCGCGCTCGATCTGCTGATGCAGGACGGCGAGTGCCGCGGCGTCATCGCTCTGGACATGGCCGAAGGCACTTTGCACCGCTTTCGGGCGCAGCGCGTGATCCTCGCGACCGGCGGCTACGGGCGCGCCTGGTTCTCCTGCACCTCGGCGCATACCTGTACCGGCGACGGCGGCGGCATGGTGCTGCGCGCCGGCCTGCCGCTGCAGGACATGGAATTCGTGCAGTTTCATCCGACCGGCATCTACGGCGCCGGCTGCTTGATCACGGAGGGCGCGCGCGGCGAGGGCGGCTATCTGACCAATGCCGCCGGCGAGCGCTTCATGGAACGCTATGCCCCGAACGCGAAGGATCTGGCGTCCCGCGACGTCGTCAGCCGTTCGATGACGATCGAGATCCGCGAAGGCCGCGGCGTCGGCGCGCACAAGGACCATATCCACCTGCATCTCGAGCACCTGGGGGGCGACGTCATCGAGGAGCGCCTGCCCGGGATCGCCGAGACGACGCGGATTTTCGCGGGCGTCGACGTCAGCAAGCAGCCGATTCCGGTGTTGCCCACCGCCCACTACAACATGGGCGGCATCCCGTGCAGCGTCGACGGCGAGGTCGTCGCGTTGCGCGCCGACGGCACCGAGACGCTGGTGCCGGGCCTGATGGCGGTCGGCGAAGCGGCATGCGTCTCGGTGCACGGCGCCAATCGCCTGGGCTCGAATTCGCTGCTCGATCTGGTCGTCTTCGGCCGCGCGGCCGCGCGCCACTGCGCGCGCACGCTGCGGCCGGGCGCCGCGCTGCGGCCGCTCGCCGCCGACGCCGCCGACGCGGCGGTCGCCAGGCTGGAGAAATTGCGCAATGCCAAGGGTTCGCTCGGCACCGCCGCGGTGCGTCTGGCGATGCAGAAGACGATGCAGCGCGACGCGGCGGTGTTTCGCAGCGGCGAATCGCTCGCCGACGGCAAGAAAAAACTGGCCGAGGTGTTCGCTTCCTTCGGCGACGTCAAGATCGCCGATCGTTCACTGGTGTGGAACACCGACCTGATCGAAACCCTGGAGCTCGACAATCTGTTGCGCCAGGCGGTGGCGACGATGCATTCGGCGGCGAATCGCACCGAGAGCCGCGGCGCGCATGCGCGCGAGGATTTTCCGCAGCGCGACGATCAAAACTGGCTGAAGCACACGCTCTGCTGGGTCGAGGGCAGCGGCGCGGCGCGTTTCGGCTACCGCAAGGTTCATCTGCAGACCTTGACGGACGACGTCGAGTCGATTGCGCCGAAGGCACGCACGTATTGAGGAGAAGGATCGATGGCTGAATTCTCTTTGCCCGCCAATTCGAAGGTTCGCAAGAACGGACGGGTGTTCAAGGCGGCGGCCGGCGCGAGCAAGGTGCGCCTCTTCAAGATTTACCGCTTCGACGCCGATTCGGCCGAGAATCCGCGCCTCGACAGCTACGAGATCGACATGGACGCCTGCGGCCCGATGGTGCTGGATGCGCTGATCAAGATAAAAAATGAAATCGATCCGACGCTGACTTTCCGCAGATCCTGCCGCGAGGGCATTTGCGGCTCTTGCGCGATGAACATCGACGGGCGCAACGGGCTCGCCTGCATCAGTCCCTGCGCGGACGTGGGCGGCGCGGTGAAGATCTATCCGCTGCCGCATCTGCGGGTGATCAAGGACCTGGTCGCGGACTTGACCGACTTCTATGCGCAATACGCATCGATCAAACCCTGGCTGCAGACGCGAACGCCGGCGCCCCCGGACCGCGAGCGCCTGCAATCGAAGGAGGAGCAGGAGAAGGTGGACCGGCCTTCCGCGTGCATCCTCTGCGCCTGTTGCTCGACGAGCTGCCCGAGTTATTGGTGGAACAGCGACCGCTACCTCGGTCCGGCGGCGCTGCTCGCCGCCTATCGCTGGATCGTCGACAGCCGCGACGAGGCGACCGGCGAGAGGCTCGATCAATTGGAGGACCCGTTCCGCCTGTACCGCTGCCATACGATCATGAATTGCACCGAAGCCTGCCCGAAGGATCTGAATCCGGCCCGGGCGATCGCCTCCATAAAGCAATTGATGGCGCAGCGCCGGATTTGAGATCCGGCCGCCATGCACGCCATCGACCCCCGGGAGCTCGGCAAGCTGCGCTGGCGCTGCCGCCGCGGCCAGAGCGAACTCGACGAGCTGCTGCGGCGCTATCTGGACCTGGAATACGGCGCCGCGAGCCCGCAAGACCAGGACGCCTTCAGGCGCCTCCTGGAAAGTCCAGACGCCGAGATCCACGCCTATTGCCTCGGCCGGCTGCGGCCGCCGACGGCCGCGCTGGCGGCGTTGATCGGTCGAATCACCGCGGGCGGGGCGGCCGGCGATCGATAATCTCGCCGGCGGCGGCTGCTAGAATCCCGCCCGTGCGCCAGTTCACGGAACTCCCTTCGGTATGCAAAGAATTGCGAACTTTTGTCGGGACGGTCAGTCTATTGCGACAGGTCGGGTTGTGAGCCCGCCGGTTTGGGATCACCGATGAGCGTCGAAGAAGGCGACCTCAAACTGGTCGAGCGGGTTCAGCGCGGCGAACGGGCGGCCTTTGATCTGTTGGTCCTGCGATACCAGCACAAGGTGCTGAAGCTGATCATGCGTTACGTACACGATATCACCGAAGCCGAGGACATTGCCCAGGAGGCGTTCGTCAAAGCCTACCGGGCGATGCCTTCATTCCGCGGCGACAGCGCGTTCTATACCTGGCTCTACCGCATCGCGATCAATACCGCCAAGAACGCCCTGGTCGCCAACAAGCGCCGGCCGATGGATTACGACCTCGACCTGCAGGATCCGGACCAGTACGAACTGAACGCGCGCCTCGCCGAATCGGAAACGCCGGAGGCGCTGCTGTTGACCGACGAGATTCGCGACACCGTCAATGCGGCGATCGAGAATCTGCCCGAGGATTTGCGCACGGCGATCGTGTTGCGCGAATTGGAAGGATTGAGCTACGAAGACATCGCACAAACGATGGATTGCCCGGTGGGTACCGTGCGCTCGCGGATTTTCCGGGCGCGAGAAGCGATCGACAAGAAGCTGCGTCCCATTTTTGATGCCGGCCTAGGCCGTCCCGAGGACCAATGAGCGAACAAATCCGTGAACAGATTTCGGCGTTTCTGGACGGCGAGTTGCCGGCAGCCGAAACCGAATTGTTGTTGAAGCGATGCATGCGCGATGCGGCGCTGCGCGAATGCTTCGGGCGCTACGCCGTGATCGGCGAAGCGTGCCGCGGCTCCGCCGGCATGCCTTTGGCGCGCCGCTTTACCGAGCGCGTGCACCGCGCGATCGACGCCGAGACGCCGCTGGTTGCGGCGCGGCACACGCAGCGGCTGCGCTGGTGGCGTCACGCAGCGAGCGGTGCGGTGGCTGCCGGGGTGGCGGTGGTTGCGGTTTTTGCGCTGCAGCAGCGCGCCAATACGCCGACGCTCGCCAGCGGCGCGGCCGCCAAGGCGCCGCTCTATGCCAATGCCGCTACTGCTGCGGCGTCCGCAGCCGTGGCGCCCGCGGCCGTGGTGGCGCCCGCGGCCGCCGGCGCATTCGGCATGGGCGCGATGCCGGTCGTGGCCAACGGCGATCATGAGGCGCTTTCCTATACCGTGCCGGCGACGCTCACCGATGTGCCAGTCGCGTTGCCGCCGGCGCAGCTGACCAATTACGTGTTTGCGCACAGTGAATTCACGTCGTTCCTGGGACAGCGCAATCTCCTGTCGGGACTGATCGCCGAGCCGGATGAATCCCTGCAGCCGGCCGGCGCGCAAGCCGCGCAAGCCGCGCAGGCCGCGCAGGCCATCCAAGCCATGCAAGCAGCCGCGCAAAGGGCGGCGGATGCCAGCCGCGCTCCGTGAGGCGATCGATGCGCGGGCGCGCAGCGAGGCTTTTGCACGCAGCCGCGGCGGGTTGCGCGCTGGCGGCCGTGCCGCTCGCCTGGTGTGCGGCCGCGGATCCGCGACAATGGCTGGAAAAGATGAGCCATGCGCTCGCGACGCGCAATTATGACGGCACCTTTTTTCATGTGAGCGACGGCCGCGTCGAGATGATGCGCATCGTCCACCGCGTCAAGGGCGGGCGCGTGATAGAGCGGCTGCAATCGCTCGAGGGCTCGGGACGGGAGTTCATCCGCAACGACGATCAGCTCACCTGTTATCTGCCGGACGAGCATACGGTGCTGGTGGAACTGCGGCAGAAGCGCGGGCCGTTCTTGAGTTCCCTGCCAAAATTCGGCAGTGGCGTGGAGCGCTTCTACCGAATCGAATCGCTGCCGGATGCACGGCTGCTCGGCAAATTGGTGCACGTCATCGCCGTCAATCCGACGGATCGATACCGCTTCGGCTATCGGCTCTGGCTCGACCGGCGCACGGCGATGCCCTTGAAGACGCAGTTGTACGACTCGCAGGGGCGCGTTTTGGAGCAGATCATTTTTGCGCAGCTGAAGATGCCGAAAACGATCCCCGCCAGCGATCTCGAGCCCGCGGTATCGACGGCGGGCATGCGTTGGATCGTCCAGAGCCCGAGCGCCAATGCCTCCGCGGCGGTATCGGCGTTCCGCGCCAGCGAATTGCCGCCGGGATTTCGATTGACCGTCGCCGCTGCGCAGACGCTCGGCGGCGCGAAGCGGCCGGCCGAGCACCTGGTCTATTCCGACGGGCTGGCGACGGTGTCGGTGTTCGTCGAGCCGGGGCGCGGCCGCAAGCCGGCGCTGGCCGCGGCGGCGGGCGCCGCCAGCGCAGGCAGTGCGGCGGCGGCGGCGCCGGCGCCGACGCTGCGCGGGCTCGCGCACATCGGCTCCGGATTCGCCTTCTCGACGATGGTCGCGGGCCACCAGGTCACCGCGGTCGGCGAGGTGCCGGCCGAGACCGTGGAATTCATCGCCCATTCGGTCAAATCGTTCGGCGCCGGGGTGCGGCCGCAGCCGCGACTGCCGCCGCCTTGAGCGCGCGCCGGCGCTTTTTGCTGTACTCGCGCGCCGGCTGCACCTTGTGCGAGGAGATGCTCGCCGAATTGCTGACGATACCCGGGGCGAGCGCCTGTCCGATCGAGATCGTCGACATCGATTGCGATGCAGCGGCGCGCAGCCGTTACGGCTACAAGATCCCCGTGCTGCTGTTCGAAGGCGAGCTGGTTTGCCACGGACGGCTGGACCGCGACGAGGTATTTAAGGCGCTTGCCGCGGTCCGATGACCGGTATAATCCCCGGTTTGTCGCAACCCGGCCCTAGATGAAGAATATCCGCAACTTCTCTATCATTGCGCACGTTGATCACGGCAAATCGACATTGGCGGATCGCTTCATCCAGGTTTGCGGCGGCCTCGAGGCCCGCGAAATGCAGGCGCAAGTGCTCGACTCCATGGATCTGGAGCGCGAGCGGGGCATTACCATCAAGGCGCAGAGCGTCACGCTCGCCTTCCAGTCGGCCGGCGGCGAGAGCTACCAGCTGAACTTCATCGATACGCCCGGCCACGTGGATTTCTCCTACGAGGTGTCGCGTTCGCTCGCGGCTTGCGAGGGGGCGCTGCTGGTCGTCGATGCGGCGCAGGGCGTGGAGGCGCAAAGCGTCGCCAACTGCTATACGGCGCTCGAGCAGGGACTCGAGGTTCTGCCGGTCATCAACAAGATCGATTTGCCGTCGGCGGATCCGGCCAAGGTCATCCACGAGATCGAGGAGATCATCGGCATTCCCGCGCAGGATGCGGCCCTGGTCAGCGCCAAAACCGGGCAGGGCGTCCCCGAACTCCTCGAGCAGCTGGTGAAGCGCATTCCGCCGCCGGCGGGCAATCCCGACGGCCCCCTGCAGGCCTTGATCATCGATTCCTGGTTCGACAATTATGTCGGCGTCGTCTCGCTGGTGCGCGTCATGCACGGCCGGCTGTCGAGCGGCGCGAAGATTCGCGTCATGTCGACCGGCCGCAGCCATCAGGTCGACCGCCTCGGGCGGTTCACGCCGAAGCCGGTGACGCGCGAGGAACTCGGCACCGGCGACGTCGGCTTCGTGATCGCCGGCATCAGAGAGATCGACGGCGCGCCGGTCGGCGATACGATCACGCTGGAATCGCGGCCCGCCGCGGCGCCTCTGGAGGGCTTCAAGCAGGTGCAGCCGCGCGTCTTCGCCGGCTTGTTCCCGGTCAGCTCGGACGATTACGAGCAGTTTCGCGATGCCTTGAAGAAGCTCAAGCTGAACGACTCGGCGCTGCACTTCGAGCCGGAAGTGTCGACGGCGCTCGGCTTCGGGTTTCGCTGCGGGTTCCTCGGCTTGCTGCACATGGACATCGTCCAGGAGCGGCTGGAGCGCGAGTACGATCTTCATCTGATCAGCAGCGCGCCAACCGTCATCTACGAGGTTCTGCTGACCGACGGCAGCGTGCAGAACGTCGACAATCCGTCGAAATTGCCGCCCCAGGACCGCATCGCCGAGCTGCGCGAGCCGATCATCACCGCCAACATCCTGGTGCCGCCGGACCACGTCGGCGCCGTCTTGACGCTTTGCAGCGAAAAGCGCGGCGCGCAGAAGAAAATGCTGTTCCTCGGCAGCCAGGTGTCGCTGCAGTATGCGTTGCCGCTCGCCGAGGTGGTGCTCGACTTCTTCGATCGGCTGAAGTCGGCGAGCCGCGGCTATGCCTCCTTCGATTACGAATTCAGCCATTTTCAGGCCGCGCCGCTCGTCAAGCTCGACGTGCTGATCAACGGCGAGACGGTCGACGCACTGTCCTTGATCGTGCATCGGGACAACGCCTACGCGCGCGGCCGCGATCTGGTCGACAAGATGCAGGAGCTGATCCCGCGGCAGATGTTCGACGTCGCGGTGCAGGCGGCGATCGGCAGCCACATCATTGCGCGTGCGAATGTCAAGGCGATGCGCAAGAATGTGCTCGCCAAGTGCTACGGCGGCGACGTCACGCGCAAGCGCAAATTGCTGGAAAAGCAGAAGGCCGGGAAGAAGCGCATGAAGCAGGTCGGCCAGGTCGAGATCCCGCAGGAGGCGTTTCTGGCGGTGTTGCAGGTAGGCAAGAAGCCCGGTTGAGCGCATTCATCTGAAGCAGTGGGGGTCTTTCGTGACGGACGGAGATAACATGTTCATCGTCTTGCTGTGCGCCGCGGTGGTTTGCGCCGCGGTCATCCTCTACGACGGCTGGGTGCTGCGTCCGCGGCGCGATCCCGCCGCGACGAGCACCGCGGAGCCGCCGCTGCCGCGCGCCGCGGGCTACGCGCTGGTCGCGATCGCCGCGGCGATGCTCTGGCGGCTGTTCCGCTTCGAGGCCGTAGATTTCAGCTTGATGCTGGTGATCATCGGCGCCGCGGCCGGCGTCATCTGGGCGCTCGACCGCATCTTCTTCCGCGAGCCGCGCGTGCAGGCGGCAGTGGCGGCCGGCACCGCCGCCGGGGCGGTGCGCGAACCGGTGGCGGTCGAGTATGCGCGTTCGTTCTTCCCGGTCATTGTGCTGGTGCTGGTGATTCGCTCGTTCCTGTTCGAGCCGTTCCGGATTCCTTCGGATTCGATGATGCCGACCTTGTACGACGGCGATTTCATCTTCGTCAGCAAGTACGCTTACGGCTTGCGCCTGCCGGTGACGCACACGCTGCTGATGCCGACCGGCGAACCGAAGCGCGGCGACGTGATCGTCTTCCGCCTGCCGCCGAACCCGAAGATCGACTACATCAAGCGCCTGGTCGGCCTGCCCGGCGACCGGGTGCGCGTCGACGCCGACAACCGGGTCACCATCAACGGCAAGCCGGTGCCGCAGACGCCGGGACCGACCTACACGGGGCCGAAGGACGATCTGTGGAATTATGCCGGAGTGCCCACCGCGTACGAGCAACTCGGCCAGCACCGCCACCGGATCATGTTCGCGAACGGGCCGGTCAGAACCGGGGTGTGGGTCGTGCCGCCGGGGCATTATTTCTTCATGGGCGACAATCGCAACAACAGCAAGGACAGCCGCTGGCAGCACGACTCCGATGCGCCGGGGTTCGTGCCGGCGGCCAACCTGGTCGGCAAGGCGGTCATCATTTGGCTGAATCTCGATACCCGTGACGGACCTCTTTGGGGGAGGATCGGTCATGCGGTTCACTAGCAAGCCAGCAGCGGAGGTTCATATGCTCCATCGACAACGCGGCATGACGTTCATCGGCACGCTGATCATTTTTGCATTGGTCGGCGCGATCGCCTACGGCGGCATCCGCCTGACGCCGGTCTACTTAAATTACATGAAGATCGCGCGCACGATGGATACGGTCGCGAGCGAATTCAAGGACAACGGCGGCGACGAGTCCGCCATTCGCAATTCCTTGGAGAAGCATTGGGAAATCGAGGACATCAGCGTCGTCGATTCCACCGACGTCGAGCTGCACAAGGGCGACGGCGGCCTCGCCATGCACATCGCCTATGACGACAAGGTGCCGTATATCGGCGACGTCTCTCTCGACGTCAGCTTCGACAAGACCGTGACGATCCAGCAGTGAGCGCCCTGCGCGCGGCGGAGGAGTTGGCGGGGTGGCTCGAGCGCGAATTCGGCTACGTGTTCGCGCAGCCGGCATTGGCGGCGACGGCGCTGACGCACCGCAGTGTCGGGTGCCGCCACAATGAGCGGCTCGAGTTCCTCGGCGATTCGGTGCTGAATTGCGCCGTCGCCCGCCTGCTCTTCGAGGCGCACCCGCACGCCGACGAGGGCGCGCTGTCGCGGCAGCGCGCTTCCCTGGTGAGCGGCGAAACCTTGGCGCAGATCGCCGCGCAGCGCGGCCTCGGCGAGCATCTGCGGCTCGGCGGCGGCGAGGTGAAATCCGGCGGCTTCCGCCGGGCATCGATCCTTGCCGATGCGCTGGAGGCGCTGCTCGGCGCGGTTTTCCTGGATTCGGGATTCGAGCGGGCGCTCGACGTGGTGCGGCGGCTGATCGGCGAGCGTTTGTCGGCACTGCCCGCCGCCGCCGCCCTGAAGGATCCGAAGACGCGGCTGCAGGAAGCGCTGCAGGCGCAGGGGCTCGCGCTGCCGGAGTACACGCTGACGGCGGTCGACGGCGAAGCGCACGATCAGTCCTTCATGGTTCGCTGCGAGGTGCCGGCGCTCGGCCTCGCCGCGGGCGGCGCGGGCGCGAGCCGCAGGCGCGCCGAGCAAATGGCCGCCGACCGGCTGTTCGCGCTGTTGCCGCCCGCTCTGCGGTTGGCGCCGTGAGCGGCGAAAGTCGCGCCGGCTTCGTCGCCGTCGTCGGCCGGCCGAACGTCGGCAAATCGACCCTGGTCAACGCTCTGGTGGGGCGCAAGGTGACGATCGTCGCGCCCAAGCCGCAAACCACGCGCCACCGCATTCTCGGCGTCGTCAACCGCGCCGCCGCGCAGCTGGTGCTCGTCGACACGCCGGGGCTGCACGAGTCGACGCGCCGCGTGATGAACCAATACATGAACCGCGTCGCCATGTCCTCGTCGCGCGACGCGGACGTGATTTTGCTGGTCATCGAGGCGCTGCGCTTCGGCGCCGAGGACGCCTGGGTCTGGGAGCGCGTGCGCGGCTTGAAGCAGCCGCTGTTCCTGGTCGTCAACAAGGTCGACCGCGTGTTCCCGAAGGAGCGGCTGCTGCCGTTTCTCGAGGAGATGACGCAGCGCATTCCCGCCTCCGCGGTGGTGCCGGTATCGGCCCTGGAGGCGGATAATCTCGATCGGCTGGTCGAATTGATCGGCGCGCGCTTGCCGCACTCGCCGCCGTTGTTCGCGCCCGACGTGGTCACCGACCGGGACGAGCCGTTTCACGCCGCCGAGATCGTCCGCGAGAAACTGACCTTGAAGCTGCGCGAAGAGCTGCCGTACGGCATCAACGTGCAGATCGAGCGCTTCGCGGACGAGGACGGCCGCATCCTCATCAACGCCGTCATCTGGGTGGAACGGGCCGGCCAGAAAGCCATCGTGATCGGCCAGCGCGGCGAGCGGCTCAAGGAGATCGGCCGGCTCGCGCGCATCGAATTGAACGATCTCTGGCAGCGTTCCGTGCATCTGGAGCTGTGGGTCAAGGTCAAGGAGAACTGGGCCGACAACGAGATGGCCCTGCGCCAGTTCGGGTACGACAAGCCGTGAAGAACGCGCGCCGCGTTTCGCTGACTCCCGGGTACGTCCTGCACCACTATGCGTACCGCGATACCAGCCGCATCGTCGAGGCCTTCACGGCCGAGCACGGCCGCCTGTCGCTGTTCGCGCGCGGCGCCGCGGCGCCGAAATCGGCGCTGCGCGCGGCATTGCGTCCGTTCCAGCGCCTGCTGCTGTCGTGGGTTGGACGGACCGACGCCTGTCAGTTGCAGGCCGCCGAAGCCGACGGCGAACCCGCGACGCTGCCGCCGGCGCGCCTGATGAGCGGATTTTACCTGAACGAGCTGCTGCTCAAGCTGACCTTGCGCGCCGATCCGCATCCGCGGATTTTCGCCTGCTACGCCGAGGCGGTACGCTCCTTGTGCGGCGCCGAGGACGAGCCGCGGGTGCTGCGGCGCTTCGAGAAGCGCTTGCTCGAGGAATTGGGCTATGGGTTACAGTTGGCGAATACCGGTCAGGGACAACCGATAGAGCCGACGATGTACTATCGATTCAAACCGCAGAGCGGCCCCGAGCCTTGCGTCGCCGAGGCCGCCGGCGCGGTTTACGGACAGTCGCTCGCGGATCTTAACGCGGAGGTCTTCGGCGACGCGCGCACGCTGCGCGACGCGAAGCAGGTGCTGCGCGCAGCGCTCGACGCCTGCCTCGAGGGGCGGCCGCTGAACTCGCGGCAGATCATGCTCGATCTGCGCCGGCGGCAGCGGGCATGAGCGGCGCGGCGGCGGGCGCGGCGCCGATCGGCCTCGGGGTCAACATCGACCACGTCGCGACCTTGCGCCAGGCGCGCAGGTGCCGCTACCCGGATCCGCTGCACGCCGCGCTGCTCGCCGAACACTCGGGCGCGGACAGCATCACGCTGCACCTGCGCGAGGACCGCCGGCACATCCAGGAGCGCGACGTCGCGGCGCTGCGCGAAGCGCTGCAAACGCGCATGAACCTGGAAATGGCGGTCACCGAGGAGATGATCCGCATCGCCGTGCGCACGGCGCCGCAGGACTGCTGCCTGGTGCCCGAATCGCGCGAGGAAATCACCACCGAAGGCGGTCTCGACGTGCGCGCCCAGGCGGCGCGCATCGCCGCGGCCTGCGCCGAACTCGGCGCCGCCGGCATCCGCGTCTCGCTGTTCATCGACCCCGACCCCCGGCAGATCGAGGCGGCCAAGCGGACCGGCGCGCCGGTCGTCGAACTGCACACCGGCGCCTACGCCGAGGCCGTCGCCGCGGCGCGCGCCAGGGAGTTCGAGCGGCTGCGCTCGGCAGCGCGCCTCGCCGCTTCCCTGGGCCTCGCGGTGAATGCCGGCCACGGCCTGCATTATCACAACGTGCAGCCGGTCGCGGCGATCGCCGAGATCGCCGAACTGAACATCGGCCATGCAATCATCGCCCGCGCCGTCTTCGACGGCCTCGGCAAGGCGGTGCGCGACATGAAAGATCTGATGGCCGCGGCGCGGCGCTAGCTCGGCCATGCGGATCGCGCCCTGATGCGGATGCGCCGATGATTTTCGGGATCGGCATCGACGTGCTGCAAACCGAGCGCATCGAGCGCGTCTACCGCAAGCACGGCGAGCGCTTCGTCGCGCATCTTCTGATGCCCGCGGAGCGCGCGCAGCTCGAACGCACGGCGCGGCCGGCGCGCTTTCTGGCGATGCGCTTCGCCGCCAAGGAGGCGATCGTCAAAGGCATGGGCACGGGCTTCGCCCACGGCGTGTGGATACGCGACGTCGGCATTTTGCAAAACTCCTGGGGCAGGCCGGAAATCGTCTATTCGGAGCGCGGCGCGCGCGTGCGCGACGGGCTCGGCATCGGCGAGGGCCACGTGACCTTGAGCGACGAGGCGGGCCTCGTCGTCGCGGTCGCCGTGTTGATGCGCAAGCAGCCGCTTTGAGGGCAACGCCGTGAATACCCTGATCTTCGATATCGAAACCGTCCCCGACACCGCGCTCGGACGGCGCCTCTACGATCTTCACGATCTGTCCGACGAACAGGTCGGGCGCATCATGTTCGCGAAGCGCCGCCAGGACACCGGGGCGGAATTCCTCTCGCACGAACAGCACCGCGTGATCGCGATTTCGGTGGCGATGCGCTCGCGCGACGCGCTCAGGCTGTGGAGCCTCGGCGAGGAGAGTTCCTCGGAGAAGGACCTGATCGAGCGCTTCTTCGACGGCCTCGAGAAGTTCACGCCGGACTTGGTTTCCTGGAACGGCACGGGATTCGATCTGCCGGTGCTGCATTATCGCAGCCTGCTGCACGGCGTGCGCGCCGCCCGTTATTGGGAACTCGGCGACAACGATCAAAGCTTCCGCTACCGCAACTACTTGAGCCGCTTCCACTGGCGGCACATGGACCTGATGGACATCCTCTCGGGCTTCCAGGGGCGCGGGCGGGTGAGCCTGAACGACGCCGCCATCCTGCTCGGTCTGCCCGGAAAGATCGGCATGCAGGGTAAAGACGTCTGGCAGGCGTACTTGCGCGGCGAGCTGGCGCGCATCCGCGCGTACTGCGAGACCGATGTCTTGAACACTTATCTGATCTATCTTCGCTTCGAACTGCTGCGCGGCAATTTGTCGGCGGCGGAGCACGACGCGGAGCTCGCCAGGGCGCGACAGTTACTCGACGACTCGAGCGCCGCGCATCTGCTGGAGTTCGCTGCGGCGTGGCCGCAGCCTTGAAGCCCGGCGAAACCTGCGCGGCCGATATCGTCGATCTTTCGCACGATGGGCGCGGCGTTGCGCGCATCGACGGCAAGGCGGTGTTCGTCGCCGGCGCGCTGCCCGGCGAGAGGGTGATCGTCGCGATCGGCAAACGGCGGCGGCGGATGGACGAGGCGCGGCTGGTTGAGATCGTTTCGGCCTCCGCAGATCGGGTGGCGCCGCGCTGCGCGCACTTCGGCGTCTGCGGCGGCTGCAGCCTGCAGCACCTTGCGCCCGCGGCGCAGCTCGCCGCCAAGCAGGCGCAGCTTCTTCAGGATCTCGAGCGCATCGGCGGCGTGCGTCCCGAGCGCGTGCTCGCGCCCGTTGCGGGGCCGAGTTGGGCTTATCGGCGGCGGGCGCGGCTCGGCGTCAGGTTCGTGCACAAGAAGGGCCGTGTGCTCGCCGGATTCCGCGAGCGCGACCAGCCGTATCTCGCGGACCTGCGCCGCTGCGAGGTGCTCGCCGGCGGACTCGCCGACCTGCCCGCGGAGCTCGCCGCGCTAATCGACACCTTAAGCATCCGCGAACGGCTGCCGCAGGTGGAAGTGGCGGTCGGCGATGAAGCCGCCGCGCTCGTCTTTCGGGTCCTCGAGGCGCCGCCGCCGCAGGACTTGCAGAAGCTCGAGGAATTCGGCCGGCGGCGCGGTCTGCAGATCCACCTGCAAAGCGGCGGCATCGACTCGATCCGGCCGCTCGGCGCGGCGCCGCCGCCGCTGCGCTATCTGATCGACGGCTTTGCGGTCGCGATCGAGTTCGGGCCGTCCGATTTCATCCAGGTCAACGGCCGCATCAACGCCGCGATGGTCGCCGCCGCCGCGCAGCACCTGCAGGCCGAGGCCGGCGACAGCGTGCTCGACCTGTTTTGCGGGCTCGGCAATTTCACCTTGGCCCTGGCGGGCCGCGCGGCGCGCATCACCGGCGTCGACGGGGATCCGCAGCTCGTCGACAGAGCGCGCGCCAACGCCGTGCTAAACGGCATCGGCAATGCGACGTTCCACACCGACAACCTGTTCGCGCCGGCCGGCTTCGGCTCCTGGGCGGCGCTGCGCTACGATCGGCTGCTGCTCGATCCGCCGCGCGCCGGCGCGCGCGAGGCGGTCCTGCAGATGGCGCATTGGGGTCCGCGCCGAGTCGTGTATATTTCATGCCATCCGGCCAGTATGGCGCGCGATGCCGGCGTTCTGGTCGCGAGCCAGGGGTACAGATTGATCGCGGCGGGGGTAATGGACATGTTTGCGCATACGACGCACGTCGAATCCATCGCGGTATTCGAGAGACGCGCATGAGCCTCGGGCCCTTGATGGTCGACATCGCCGGCACCGAGCTCGGCGCCGAGGATCGCCGCCTGCTCGCGCATCCCCTGGTCGGCGGCGTGCTGCTATTCGCGCGCAATTACCGCGACCCGCGGCAATTGACGGACTTGACCGCGTCGATCAAGGCGATGCGTACGCCGTCGCTGTTGATCGCCGTCGACCAGGAAGGCGGCCGGGTGCAGCGCTTCCAGGAAGGCTTCACGAAATTGCCGGCGGCGCGCACGCTCGGCCGCCATATCCTGAAGGAGCGGCACGCCGCGCTCGAACTGGCGCAAACCGCGGGCTGGCTGATGGCCGCGGAATTGCGCGCCGTCGGCGTCGATTTCAGCTTTGCGCCGTGCGTCGACCTCGACTACGGTGTCAGCGAGATCATCGGCGACCGCGCCTTTCACCGCGACGCCGACGCGGTCGCGGCGCTCGCCGCGGCCTACATGGCCGGCATGCGCGAGGCCGGCATGGCGGCCACCGCCAAGCATTTCCCCGGCCACGGCGCGGTCGCCGCCGACTCGCACCTGGCGCTGCCGGTCGACCGGCGGCCGCTCGTCGACTTGGAGGCCGAATTGCGCCCGTACCGCGTGTTGATCGACGACCATTTGTCCGGGGTGATGGCCGCGCACGTGGTTTTCCCGCGAATCGACGCTCATCCGGCCAGCCTGTCGGCGCGTTGGATCGGCGGAATATTGCGCGGCGAGCTTGCATTTCACGGCTGTGTGTTCGCCGACGACCTCAGCATGGCGGGGGCGGCCGCCTGCGGCGATGTGGTCGCGCGCGCCCGCCAGAGTTATGCGGCCGGATGCGACGTGCTGCCGATCTGCAACGATCGGGCCGCGGTGCTCGCGGTTCTCGAACACTTCAAGCCGGCGGCGATGAACCCCGCCTCGCAGGCGCGCATCATGCACATGCGCGCGCGCGGCGATGCGCCGGCCGCCCTCAGGCAGTCGCCGCGCTGGCGCGAAGCAGTCGCCCGCATCGAGAGCCTCGCGGTGCCGCCCGCGCTCGTGCTGACGGCGATCGGCCGATGAGCGCCATCGATGAGGGGCTGTTTCGACGCGCGCTGGAAGCGGCGCCGATCGGCGTCGTTCTGGTGGATGCCGCCGATCCGGCGCATCCGGTCCTCTACGCGAACCGCGCCTTCGAAGCGCTGTGCGGCTTCCCCGCGGCGGAGTTGATCGGCCGCAATTTGCGCATGCTGCAGGTCGGCGACCGCGACCAGGACGCACGGCATAGATTGCGCGAGGCCCTGGAGCGGCGCGAGCCCTGTCGGGTGCTGATGCGCAATTGCCGCAAGGACGGCACGCTCTTCTGGAACGATATCACCGTGATTCCGCTGCACGACGCTAACGGCGGGCTGCGCTATTACGCCGGCTACTACCGCGATGCGAGTGAACGGCTGAAATCGCAGTCGCAGGGCACGCGCGATCCCCCGCCGGCCGCGCCGGCGCCGGCCGCGGCGCGCGAAGACCGCTTGACGGGGCTCTACACGCAGGCCGCCTTCGAGGCCCTGTTGAAGCGCGAATGGGCGGTGGCGCAGCGCGAGCGGCGGAGCATCGCGGCGTTCTGCATCGACATCGACGCATTGGATGCCTACAACGCGACCTTCGGCCGCGCCGCCGGCGACTCGGCGATACGCCGGGTAGGGCACTGCATCGCCGGGTGCCTGCGGCGGGCGAGCGACGTGGTGGCGCGCGGCGACGGCGGCAGCATGCGGGCGTTCGCGCCGGGCGTCGCCGCCGAACAGGCGATGCGCATCGCGCAAACGATGACCGAACGGGTCAGGGATCTGCGCATCCATCACCCGCGCTCGAGCGTGCTGCGCTATATGAGCGTCAGCGTCGGCAGCGCCGCGGTCGTGCCGGAGAGCAGCGAGCAGCAGCCGGCGAGCCTGCTGCAAAGAGCGCAGGGCCAGCTGACCGTGGCCAAACAGGGCGGGCGCAACCGCGCGAGCTGATCGAGCGCGCGGCGCTTGGGCGCTTGGGCGCTGCGGCGTTGCCCGCGGCGCTCAGGCGAGCTGGTCGAACAACCGCGCGACGCAAAGGTACGGGTCCTGCTCGGCGCGGGCGGCGCGCGTGAAGCGCAGGCGCAGCGGCCCGTCGAGCCTGAATTCCTCCGGCCGGCCTTGGATCAGCTTGAGGACGCGTTTCGGATCGATGTCGTTGCGCTCCTCGAAGTCGACGAAGCCGGTGGTGGCGCCGACGTTGACCTTGCGGACACCCAAATGCGCGGCGCGCAGTTTCAGG
Source organism: Steroidobacteraceae bacterium (assembly GCA_035531435.1). Taxonomy (GTDB): domain Bacteria; phylum Pseudomonadota; class Gammaproteobacteria; order Steroidobacterales; family Steroidobacteraceae; genus Bog-1198. Next base: position 17,706 of record DATKSW010000014.1, read on the forward strand.
CGCGCGATGCCAAACAGCGCTTGCGCGAACGGCGGCATCGGCCCGAACCGATCGATCATTTCGGCCTTCATCTCCTCGAGTTCCTCTTGCGCCGAGATGCCGGCGATGCGCTTGTAGAGCACCAGGCGCAGGTGCACATCCGCGACGTAAGTATCCGGGATCAGCGCCGGCAGATGCAGTTCTATCTCGGGTCCGGCGCCCTGCGGATGCTCTAGATCCGGCTGTTTGCCGGATTTCAACGCCTCCACGGCGCGTTCCAGCAGTTCCATGTACAGGTTGAAGCCGATTTCGTCGATTTGACCGCTCTGTTCGTCGCCGAGCAGCTCGCCGGCGCCGCGGATCTCCAAGTCATGGGTGGCGAGCGTGAAGCCGGCGCCGAGTTCCTCGAGCGATTCCAGCGCCTCCAAGCGCTTGACGGCATCGGCGGTCATCGCCTGCTGCGGCGGGGTGATCAGATAGGCGTAGGCGCGGTGATGGGAACGGCCGACGCGGCCGCGCAGCTGGTGTATCTGCGCCAGGCCGAAGCGGTCGGCGCGGTCGATGACGATGGTGTTGGCGGTCGGCACGTCGATGCCGCTCTCGATGATCGTCGTGCAGACGAGGACGTTGAAGCGGCGGTGATAAAAATCCAGCATCAGCCGCTCCAGGTCCCGTTCGCGCATCTGGCCGTGGCCGACGGCGACGGCGGCCTCCGGCACCAGCTCGCGGACGGCTTGCGCGGTCTTGTCGATCGTCTCGATCGTGTTGTGGACGAAGTACGCCTGGCCGCCGCGGCGGATTTCCCGCAGGAACGCCTCCCTGATCAGCGCTGCGTTCCACTGCATGACGAAGGTCTTGACCGCCAGGCGCTCGGCCGGCGGCGTCGTGATCAGCGACAAATCGCGCAGCCCGCCCATCGCCATGTTCAAGGTGCGCGGAATCGGCGTCGCCGTCAGCGTCAGCACGTCCACTTGCGCGCGCAAGGCCTTGAGCTTCTCCTTGTCGCGCACGCCGAAGCGGTGTTCCTCGTCGATGACGACGAGCCCCAAGTCCTTGAAGCGCGACTTGCCCTGCAGCAGCCGTTGCGTCGCGATCACGATGTCGATCGAGCCCGCGGCGATGCCGGCCTGCACCGCCGCTGCCTCCTTGTGGGTGCGGAAGCGCGACAGGCTTTCGATGCGCACCGGCCAATCGGCGAAGCGGTCCGTGAAGGTCGTGAAATGCTGCTGTGCGAGCAGCGTCGTCGGCACCAGCACGGCGACCTGCTTGCCGGCCTGCACGGCGATGAACGCCGCGCGCATGGCGACCTCGGTCTTGCCGAAACCGACGTCGCCGCAGATCACCCGGTCCATCGGCTTGCCGGACTTGAGGTCGGCGATCACGGCGTCGATCGCCGTGGCTTGATCCTCGGTCTCTTCGAACGGGAAACCCGCCTGAAACGCCAGGTAGTCGCGCTCCTCGGCCGCGAGGCTTTGGCCCTGGCGCGCGGCGCGGCGCGAATACAGGTCGAGCAACTCGGCGGCCACGTCGCGGATGCGCTGCGCGGCCTTGCGCCGCACCTTCTGCCATTGGTCGCCGCCGAGCTTGTGCAGCGGCGCGCTCTCCGGGGCGGCGCCGGTGTAGCGCGAGACCAGGTGCAGCGCCTGCACCGGGACGTACAATTTGTCGCCGTCGGCATATTGCAGGACCAGGAATTCGCCGATCTGGCCGGCGACGTCCATCGTCTGCAGCCCGGTGTAGCGGCCGACGCCGTAGGTTTCGTGCACGACCGGCGCGCCGATGCGAAGATCCGCAAGCTCCTTGAGTATGCGGGCCGGATCGCGCTCGGCGCGCCGCCGGCGCCGCTCCTGGCGGGCGCGGTCGCCGAAGAGTTGCGCCTCGGTGAATATTTCGAGCGGCGGCTTCTGCAGGCGCAGCCCGGAGGCCGCCGCCGATACCGTGATGCCGAAGGCGGCGGTGGCGCCGGCGAACGCCGCGAAACTCTCGAACGGCTGCGGCCTCTGGCCGCGGCCGCGCAGCAGGTCGAGCAGCAATTCGCGCCGTCCGGCCGATTCGGCTACCAGCAGGATGCGCGCCGGGCTTGCCGCCACATGCGCGGCGAGCGCCTGCGCCGGCTGCGGGGCGCGCACGTCGATCGAAACGGCCGGCGGCACCGCGGTCGGAAAATTCTGCACCTCGCCCGGCTCCTCAGGCGGCCACTCGAAATTCTGCAGGCGCACCCGGCGCCAAGCGGCGAGCGCCGCGGCGAACTCTGTCGCCGACATGAAGATCTCCTCGGGATCGAGGATCGGCCGCTGGCGGTCGTGGCGCAGCTGTTCGTGGCGCGCGGCGATCGCCGCGCAGACCTCTTGCACCGCGGCCGAGGCGTCGTTGACGTCGATCAGCACGCTGCCGGGCGGCAAATACTCGAAAAAGGTCGAGGTGCTCTCGAAGAACAGCGGCAGATAGTATTCGATGCCGCCGCTGGCGATGCCTTGGCCCGCGTCGCGGTAGACGATTTGCTCGGCCAGATCGCCGCTGAAGCGCGTGCGGTAGCGGCTGCGAAACTCGCGCGCGGCCTCAGGGTTCAGCGGTGTTTCACGGGCCGGCAGCAGCTCGATGCGCGCAAGCTTCTCGGCGGAGCGCTGCGTCTCGGGATCGAAAATGCGTATGCTGTCGACGTCCTCGTCCAGCATGTCGATGCGGTACGGGCACAGGGAGCCCATCGGGAAGACGTCGATCAGCGAGCCGCGCACCGCGAACTCGCCGTGCGCGGCGACTTGGGTGACGGCCGCATAGCCGGCGGCGGCGAGCTGCGCGCGCAGCGCCGCGATATCCAGCGATTCGCCGACGCGCACCTGCAGCGAGTAGGCCGCGATGTAGCTGCGCGGCGGCAGCCGCTGCAGGATCGTGTCGACCGCCACGACCCAGACGCCGGCGCGGGCGCGCGGCAGCAGGGCCATGGCCTTGAGGCGCGCGGAGATGATGTCCGGATGCGCCGAGAAGGCATCGTAAGGCAGGGTTTCCATATCGGGGAATACCCCGACCGGCAGCGCGTTGCCGGCGAAGAAGCCGATCTCGTCGCGCAGGGATTCGGCGGTGCGCGAATCGCGTGCGAGCACGACGAGCGGCGCTACGGCTGTGGCCGCGGCTTCGGCGATCGCGAGCGCCGCCGCCGCGCCATGCAGCCCGCCCCATTTGACGGGCTGGAGTTCGGCGGTCGGCAGTCGCGGTGCAAGTAGCGGCATCGTCCGGGCGGGCGCAATCAAGGGCGAACAATAAGCGCCCGCCGCGGGCGGGCGCGCTCGCGGTAGGCGGGGTCGTCAAGCGGGGCGGATGTTACGTGAAGCGGCCTTCAGCCCGCAACCACGCTGTCGATGACGGTTTTGAATTCGAAATAGACGATGTAGCCGGGATATTTCCAGCGCGTGATCGGCGGCTTGCCGACGGCCGGCAGTTTTTCGACGGGCGCGCCGAAGCGCTGCGCGACCTGATCCATCGTCATGCCGCGCTTGGGTGTCGCGAACGCGGGCTTCTGCACCTCGATCGCATGACCCACGGCGATGGTTTCTGCGCCGGCCGCGCCGCCTAGACCCGCGGCCAGTAAGGCGCCAATCAGCAAATTGCGATAGCCCATGGCACACCTCGTTGCCCTTCTGAATAGCGCCTCACTATAACACCGGCATAAAAGGCAGTAATTTGACCTAATTAACACTCTGATCAAGCGCCGCCGGCGGCGCCAATTGGTTCTTTTTCATCGACTTGCGTCCGAAACCTGAACGCCTGTGGTTTAATCGCGGACCATGTTCCAACCGCTCCCGGTCTTCGTGGGCCTGCGCTATTCCTTGGCCCGCGAACACAGCTTTTTCGTCTCCTTCATCACCTGGGTATCGCTGCTCGGCGTCGCCGTCGGCGTCGGCGCGCTGATCACGGTGCTGTCGGTCATGAACGGCTTCGAGACGGAACTGCGCACGCGGCTGCTCAGCGTCTCGGCGGATGCGGTGCTGCGCGCCGGCGGCGCGCCGATACTCGACTGGCGCCAGCGCCTGCGGCAATTGCGCGGCGCGCCGGAACTGGTCGGGGCCGCGCCGTACCTGGATACCGACGCGATGCTCAGCCACTCGCCGAACATCAGCGGCGCGGTGGTGCGCGGCATCGATCCGGCGCTCGAGAGCGGCGTCTCCACGGTGGCGGCGTCGATGCGCGAGGGCAAGTTGTCCAACCTGAAGCCCGGCACGCACGGCATCATCCTCGGCCGCATGCTCGCCTACCAACTGCAGGTCGGCGTCGGCGACAGCGTCACGGTGATGATACCGAGCGGCGATGCCGCGAGCGGCGCCGACGACGAGCTCGTGCCGCGCCTGCAGCAGTTCGAGGTCGTCGGTACGTTCGAGGTGGGATTGCAGGAACACGACGGCGTGCTCGCCTTGACCGACTTGCAGGACGCCGAGGCCTTGCGCGGTCTCGGCGGCCCGACCGGCATACGCCTGAAGTTCGACGACGTGCTGAAGGCGCCGCAGCTCGCGCGCGCCGCACAGCGCCTGACGCCCGGCCTGCAGGTGCGCGATTGGACGCAGGAGAACGCCATTTATTTCCGCGCGATCCGCATCGAGAAGACGATGACGGGACTGCTCCTGATGCTGATCGTCGCGGTCGCGGTGTTCAACATCGTCGCGGCGCTGGTCATGGTGGTCAACGACAAGCGCACCGACATCGCGATCCTGCGCACGCTCGGCATGAGCCCGCGCGGCGTTTTGGCGGTCTTCATGACTCAGGGCGTGCTGATCGGCTGGGTGGGCACGGCGCTCGGCGTTGCGCTGGGGCTCGGCCTCGCGCTCAATGTCGGCGTCATTGTGCCGTTCCTCCAACAGACGTTCCACTTCCACATCATGGATCCGGACGTCTATTACGTTTCGACCATTCCGAGCGAGCCGCATCTGCGGGACGTCGTCGTGATCACGGCGGCGGCCTTGCTGCTCACCCTGGTCGCGACCATATACCCTGCGCGCAAGGCCGCGCAGACGCTGCCCGCGGAAGCCTTGCGGTACGATTGATGCGCTACTGGTACGAAGGCTTTCTCGGCCTGCGCTACCTGCGCGCATCGCCGCGCCGCGGCTTCCTCTCCTTGATCGCCGTGATCGCCATTCTCGGCCTGTGTCTCGGCGTCGCGGTGCTGATCATCGTGCTGTCGGTCATGAACGGCTTCGAGGAAGTATTGCGCACGCGCATCATGAGCTTGACGGCGCATGCGACGATCTCGGGTTTGCAGGGGCGCATCGCCGACTGGCGCGCGGATGAGCGCAAGCTGCAGAAGTTCCCGGGGATCGCGGCGGCTGCGCCGTACATCGAACAACAGGCGATGGCGATACACGGCGCCGACTCCGCGGGAATCCTCCTCGAGGGCATCGAGCCGCGCGCCGAGCGGCGGGTGACCGAGCTGCGCGGCCATTTGCTGAGCGGGCGCTTCGCGGATCTCGTGCCGGGATCCTATCGGATCATACTCGGCAAGGCGCTCGCCCAAGCGCTGCACGCGAGCGTCGGCGAGCGCATCGTGCTGATCGTCGCCAAAGGCGACGTGACGCCGGTCGGCATCATCCCGCGCATGCGCGCCTTTCGCGTCGCCGGCATCTTGTCGGTCGGCATGTACGAATACGACCGGCGCATCGCCTTGGTGTCGATGGGCGATGCCGCCAAGCTGCTGCAGATGGGCGACGACGTCAGCGGCATCCGCCTGAAGATGCACGACATGTATCAGGCGCCGAAGATCGTACGGCGCGCCGCGCTCGCCCTCGGCGGCGGTTTCTATGTGGAGGACTGGACCGGCGAGCACGAGAATTTCTTCCGTTCGATCGAAATCACCAAGCACATCCTCTTCGTGATCCTATCGCTGGTGGTCGCCGTCGCCGCGTTCAACGTCGTCTCGACCATGGTCATGGTCGTCAAGGACAAGCGCCGCGACATCGCCGTCCTGCGCACCCTCGGGGCCTCGCCGCGCAGCGTAATGTCGGTGTTTCTCGTGCAAGGCAGCCTGATCGGCGTGCTCGGAATCGCCGCGGGAGTCGCGGTCGGCGTGCTGATCTCGGTCAACCTGCAGGATCTGGTGCGCGGCCTGGAGAACCTGCTCGGCGTAAACTTCCTGGACGCGCGTGTCTACTATATGAGCGACCTGCCGGCGCGGGTCCGCGATGCGGACGTGCTGCACATCTGCGTCGTGGCGTTCGCCTTGACCTGCCTGTCGACGATCTATCCGGCGTGGCGCGCGGCGCGCTTGCCGCCGAGCGAATCCTTGCGCAATGACTGAAGGGCTTGCCACGATGCCAGACTCGAACGATCCCGTACTCGCCGGCACCGGGCTTGCCAAGGAGTTCGTGCAGGGCGCGAGCACGCTCAAGGTGCTGCGCGGCGCGACCGTCGCGGTGCGCCGCGGCGAGCGCATCGCCATCGTCGGCGCATCCGGCTCCGGCAAGACGACGCTGCTGCAGCTGCTCGGCGGCCTGGATCTGCCGACGCGCGGCACGGTGCAGATCGCCGGCACGGCGATGAACCGCTTGAGCGACGCCGAGCGCGGCCTGCTGCGCAACCGCGCGGTCGGCTTCGTCTATCAGTTCCATCATCTGCTGCCCGAGTTCAGCGCCCTGGAAAACGTGGCGATGCCGCTGTTGGTGCGGCGCATGCGGCCGCGCGCGGCGCGCGCCGCGGCCGCGGCTCTGCTCACGCGCGTCGGCCTCGGCGAGCGTTTGGCGCACCGCCCCTCGCAGCTCTCGGGAGGCGAGCGCCAGCGCGCCGCCGTCGCCCGCGCCCTGGTGACCAGGCCGCAGATCGTGCTCGCGGACGAACCGACCGGCAATTTGGACGGCGCGAACGCCGCGCAGGTGTTCGAGCTGATGCTCGAGCTGAACCGCGAGCTCGGCACGAGCCTCGTCATCGTCACCCACGATGAGCGCCTGGCGGCGCGCATGGAACGGATTCTGACGCTAGTCGACGGCGTCCTGGTCGAGAGCGCGCCGCTGCGCGCGTGAGCGCGCGCGCCGGCGCCGCAGGTGGTGGCCGACGCGCAGGCGCCAGAGAAATTGCGCCAGGGCGTAGCCGAGCGCCGCGCTCAGCGTGCCCAACACCAGGGCGCCGAGCAGCAGCGGCGCCCAGACTCTGTCGAGCAGCGCCGCCATGTTGTGCCGGGACAGATGGTGTACCAGCGGCATCAGATCGATGCCCATCAGTTTTGCGCCGACCCAGATGGAGGCGAGGATCTGCGGCAGCCAGGTGAACGGGTTGCTGACGAAAACGGTGGCGAACAGCACCGGCAAGTTGAGTCCGAGGAGCACGCCGAGCACCGAGCAGACCAACAGGTGCACCGGGAAGAACGGCGTCGGCGGAATGAAGGCGATGAACAGGCCGAGCGCGAAGGCGCGCGTCACGCTCGCCCGATGGAAGGTCCAGCATCCGGGCTGCGTGATGACGGCCGCAAAAGGCTTCACGAACCAGAGCTTCTCGATCGAATCGCGGTGCGGAGTGATGCTTTTCAGCCAGCGCTGCATGGTGTTCGTGTCGCGTTAACGAGGGGCCATTATGCCGCGTTCGCGCTGCAGCGGCACGGCGCCCGCGGCTGCGTGCCGGGGCGGGCGAAATCGGCCCAAGCGCCGCCCGGCGCCGTGCAAACCCGACCTGTCTCTGCCGCTGGCGCTCAAGTATCATGCCCGCACGGCAATTTTCAACGAACGAGGGCGAGATGTGGGAAATCATCCGCGCGGGCGGCGGCTTCATGTGGCCGATCGTGCTGTGCTCGATCATCTCGGTGGCGATCATTCTGGAGCGTTTGTGGGCGCTGCAGAGCAGCCGGGTCATTCCGCGCGATCTCGGCCGCAAGGTTTGGAACTGGATCGAGTCGGACCAGCTGACCGATAAGTTCATCGCCGCGCTCGAGCAGACCTCGCCGCTCGGCAAGCTGCTCGCCATCGGCCTCGCCAACCGCAACCGGCCGCGCGCCCTGATGGTCGAGCGCTTGGAGGACGGCGGCCGGCACGTGGTGCACGAGCTGGAGCGGTTCCTGAACACGCTCGGCACGATCGCCGCGGTCGCGCCGCTGCTCGGCCTGCTCGGCACCGTCGCCGGCATCATCCGCGCGTTCAGCGCGATCACGGTGAACGGTCTCGGCGACCCGCAGATTCTCTCCGGCGGCATCGGCGAGGCCTTGATCACCACGGCGGCAGGTCTCAGCGTGGCGATCCCCTCGCTGATCGCCTACCGCTACCTGCGCGGCAAGGTGGAGAGGCTGGTGATTCAGATGGAGAAGGAAGCGATGAAATTGGTCGATGCCCTGGACGACCGCGCGAATCCGGCCGGCCGCGCGTCCGCATGAGACTGCGGCCGCGCCAGCACGACGACCCGGAGATCAATTTGATCTCCATGATCGACGTGCTGCTGGTGCTGTTGATCTTTTTCATGGTGTCGACGACGTTTCAACAGCAGGCGCGCATCCGCGTGCAGCTGCCGCGCGCGAGCGACGCGCCGTTGCCGCAGGGCAGCCACCAGCACCTGGTCATCGAGATCAGCGCCAACGGCAGCTACTGGGTCAACGACCGCGCGCTCGGCCACGCCGATCGGCGGGCGCTGCGCGCCGCGCTGCTGGCGGCGGCGGGCTCGAACCGTGGCCCGATCACGATCATGGCCGACGCGCGCACCACCCACCAATCGGTGGTCACCGCGATGGACGTCGCCGGCCGGCTCGGATTTTCGCAGCTGAACATCGCCACGACCCACGAGGATGCGCCGCCTTGAACGCGCTGCGGCCCGGCGCCGCGGGATCTTCGACCGGCAGCTCGTCCTGGCAGATCTACAAACGCCTGCTCGCCTACGCGCGCCCGTACCTCGGGGTGTACATGATCGGCGTGCTCGGCATGGTGCTGTTCGCGGCGACCGAGGGGGCGCTCGCCTACCTCGTCCAGACCTTCACGCGCGGCGCATTCATCAGCAAGGACCCCAGGATTCTCTGGACCATACCGATCGGCCTGGTGGTGCTGTTCGTGTTTCGCGGGATCGGCGATTTCGCGTCCAATTATTTCCCGGGTTGGGTCGGCCGCCAGGTGATCAGGGGCCTGCGGCACGACGTGTTCGCGCACTACCTGCGCCTGCCGACCGCGTATCTCGACGGCCAGCAGTCCGGCCATCTGCTCTCGAAGCTCACATACAACACCGAGCTGGTCGCCGCGGCGGCGACCAATGCGTCGGTCTCGTTGATCCGCGACAGCCTCACCGTCGCCGGCCTGGTGGCCTATCTTTTCTACTGGAACTGGCGGCTCGCGCTGTTCTGCATCGCCGCGGCGCCGCCGATCGGCTGGCTCATGCAGATCGCGAACCGCAGCTTTCGCCGCTACAGCACGCGGATCCAGAACTCGATGGGCGACATCACTCGGGTCGCGAAGGAGGCGATCGACGCCCACCGCCTGATCAAGATCTTCAATGCCGAGGAGCATCAGGTCGAGCGCTTCGAGCGCGTCAACGAGGCGAACCGCGTCTCGAACATGAAGCTCGTTTTTGCAAATGCGATCAGCAATCCGGTGGTGCAATCGATCGCCTCGATCGCGCTCGCGAGCGTGCTCTTCGTCGCGATCCGCCAGGTGTTCGCGCACGGTTTGCGGGTCGACGTGTTCATCGGGTTCCTGACCGCGGCGATGATGATTCCGGCGCACCTCAGACGGCTCGTGAACATCAGCGGGCCGCTGCAGCAAGGCATCGCGGCCGGCGAGAGCGTGTTCCAGATCATCGACCACGCGTCCGAGGATCGCGGCGGCGAGCGCAGGATACGGCGCGCGCGCGGCGAGGTGGAATTTCGCGGCGTCTCGTTCGAGTATTCCCACGAGAAGGGCGCGGTTCTGCACGACGTCAACTTCCAGGTGCGACCCGGCGAGACGGTCGCGATCGTCGGCCGCTCGGGCACCGGCAAGACCACGCTCGTGAGCCTGGTGCCGCGCTTCTACGACGTGCAGCGGGGCGCCGTGCTGCTCGACGGACACGACGTGCGCGAATATTCGCTCGCGGACCTGCGCTCCCAGGTGAGCCTGGTCAGCCAGGACGTCGTGCTGTTCAACGACACGATCCGCAACAACATCGCGTTCAACGCGGTCGACAAGAGCGACGCCGAGATCCTCGAGGCGGCGCGCGCCGCGAACGTGCTGGAGTTCGTCGAGAAGCAGCCGCTCGGGCTCGCCAGTCCGCTCAACGACCGCGGCCAGAATCTCTCCGGCGGGCAGCGGCAGAGAATATCCATCGCCCGCGCCCTGCTGAAGGACTCGCCGGTGCTGATCCTCGACGAGGCGACCGCGGCGCTGGACAACGAGTCGGAGCGGCGCGTACAGCAGGAGCTCGCGCTGCTGATGCGCGGGCGCACGACGCTGGTCATCGCGCATCGATTGTCGACCGTGGAGAGCGCCGATAGGATCGTCGTGCTCGACCGCGGGCGCATCGTCGAGACCGGAACCCACCGGCAGCTGTTGGCGGCCGGCGGCATGTATGCGGCGCTGCACGGCCTGCAGTTCAACGCCTAGCGGCGCGAATCCCAGCCCATGCAGGCGCAAGGTTGGTTCAACCGAGTCTGGTATCGCCATTCGCCGCCGCCGCTGTGGCTGATGCCGCTGTCGTTCGCCTACGGCGCCGGCGCCGCGGCGCGCCGCTCGATGTATCGCCGCGGCTGGCTGCAGGCCGTGCATTTGCCCTGCCCGGTCGTTATCGTCGGCAATTTGACCGTCGGCGGCACCGGCAAGACGCCCCTGGTCGGCTGGCTCGCGGCGCGTCTCGCCGCGGCCGGGCGGCGGCCCGGCATCGTCGCCCGCGGCTATCGGAGCATGGCCGGCGGCCCGCGGTTGGTCGCGGCGTCGGACGATGCGTCCGTGGTCGGCGATGAGCCGCTATTGCTCGCGCGCCGCACGGGCCTGCCGGTCGCGATCGGCCGCGCGCGGCCGGCGGCGGCGCGGCGCTTGATCGACGGCGGCTGCGACGTGATTGTCAGCGACGACGGCTTGCAGCATTATGCCCTGCGGCGCGACTGTGAAATCCTGGTCGTCGACGGCGAGCGGCGTTTCGGCAACGGTTGGCTGCTGCCGGCCGGGCCGCTGCGCGAGAGCGCGGCGCGCTGCCGCTCGGTCGATGCACTGGTCGTCAACGGCGGCGCGGCGTCGGCCGGCGAGTGGCCGATGCGTCTCGAAGCGCACAGCGCCGTGGCGCTGCGCGGCGGGGCGGCCGTGCCGCTTCACGAGTTCCAAGGGCTGGCGGTGCACGCGATCGCCGGCATCGGCAACCCGCAGCGGTTTTTCCGCATGCTGCGCGACCGCGGCATCGAGGTGACGGCGCATGCGCACGACGATCATGCGCGCTACACGGCCGCCGACATCCGCTTCGCCGACGGCAAACCGGTGCTGATGACCGAGAAGGATGCCGTAAAATGCGCCTCCTGGGCCGACGAACGGCATTGGGCGGTGCCGGTCGATGCGGAGTTTGCCGAGGATGCCGCGCAGGCGCTGGTCGGCATCGTGATGCAGAGGATCGCGGCGGCGGCGCGGCAACAAGGCGAAGGCGAGGTGCAAAGTGGATAAACGATTGCTCGAGATGCTGGTCTGCCCGATTTGCAAGGGACCGCTGCGCGCCGCGGGCGGCCCGGAAATGCCGGAATTGGTGTGCCGCGCGGATCGGCTGGCCTATGCGGTGCGCGACGGCATTCCGATGATGTTGCCGGAAGAGGCGCGCAGCTTGAACGCCGACGATCCGCTGCTGGAACCTTAAAGCGCCGGACCGCAGAATGTTTCACGTCGTCATCCCGGCGCGCTATGCCGCGACGCGCCTGCCCGGCAAACCTCTGGCGACGATAGGCGGCGAGCCGCTGATACGCCGGGTCTGGGAGCGGGCGCGCGCGAGCGGCGCCGCTCGCGTGATCATCGCGACCGACGACGAGCGGATCGTCGAGGCGGCGGCCGGCTTCGGCGCCGAGTGCATGCTGACCTCGCCCGAGCATTGCTCCGGGACGGATCGCGTCGCCGAGGTGGCGCGCGCCCGGGGCTTCGCGGCCGACGAGGTGATCGTGAATCTGCAGGGCGACGAGCCGCTGATCGAACCGCGCTTGCTCGACGATTTGGCGGCCTGCGTGCGTGGCCGCGACGACGTGGATATCGCCACGGCGGCGGCGCCGCTGCAGAGCCTCGCCGAATTTCTCGATCCGAATTGCGTCAAGGCCCTGCGCGCCCAGGGCGGCGAGGCCCTGTACTTCAGCCGAGCGCCGGTGCCGTGGCCGCGGGATCACGCGGCGGACGGGCGGGCGGCGCGCTTCGACGGCGCTTGGCGCCACATCGGCATCTATGCGTACCGTGTCGGCAGTTTGCTGCGCTTCGCGGCGCTTGCGCCGACCCCGCTCGAACGGATCGAGAGGCTCGAACAGCTGCGCGCCCTCGAGCACGGCATGCGCGTTCATCTGCTGACCCTGGCGAACGCGCCGCCGGCGGGCGTCGATACGCCCGCAGACCTGGAACGGGTGCGCGCGCTCTGGGCGGCGCTCGCGCGCGGCTGAGCGCATTCATGCCGTTCACGATATCGCACTGCGCCGCCGTATTGCCGTTTTCACGCCATCTGCGGCGCTTGAGGGTTTTGTCCGCCGCGGTCATCGGCAGCATGGTGCCGGATTTCGGCTATCTGCTGCCGTGGCGCTACTCGCGCTTCGAGACGCACAGCGCGGTTGCTCTGGCGACGTTTTGCCTGCCGGTCGGTCTCGCGAGCTACTGGATATTCGAGCTGTTGATCAAGAATGCGGTCCTGGAGATCCTGCCGGACAAGCCGTATGCGCGCTCGCGGCCATACGCGCTGCCGGCGAGCTTTGCGAGCCTGCGGCAGTGGTGCATCGCCATCGCCGGCATCGAGGGCGGCGCGGTCCTGCACCTCGTCTGGGACGGCTTTACGCACGAGGGTGCGCGCGGCGTACGCATGATTCCCGCGCTGAACGACACCGTGGCCGAGATCGCCGGCCACCATCTGCTCGCCTACACGCTGATGCAGCAGCTGAGCTCCATGCTCGGGCTCGCCGTCGTCCTGTGGATCGCCTGGCGAGCGCTGCATTTGCCCGCCCCGCAGCCGGTCGGCGCGCGCTTTCTCGGGGCGCGCGAACGGCGCCTTTGGGTCGGCGCCTACGCGGCGGCGGCACTGCTCGCCGGCGGCGCCGCGCTGCTTTCGCTGCATGCCGGCGGCTTCGGCATGGGCGCCATCGCCAATGACGTCGCGATCGCCGCTCTGCGCGGCATGGCGGCCTCGCTCCTCGCGGTCAGCGTTTGCCTTGACCTGCGTCTGCGCATGCGGCGTTAACGCTCGTCCGGGCCGCCGCGCGGCGGTGCGTCCGGCGTCGATGACCAGACGACATATTTGACGTCGTTGACGGGATTTGCCGCTGCCGGAGGGGCCGGCGGCGGTGCGGCGGCCGGCGGCGCCGGTTGCTCGCGCGGGGCTTGCGGCGCTTGTACCGAGGGCGGCACCGGCTCGAAGCGCAGCGAATCCTGGCGCGAGGGTTCGGGGCGCGAGGGTTCGGCGCGTGGCGATTCGGTGCGTGGCGATTCGGTGCGCGGCGCGTCGCTCGCGGCGCCTGCGTCTGCGGAGGAGCCTGCCGCTGCCGGAGGGGCCGGCGGCGCGCCCGGCGAGCCTTCGCCGCCGTCGCGTCGACCACGGCCGCCACGGCGGCGGCGGCTTCGGCCGCCGCGCTCACTGCGCCCGACCCGCTCGCCGCCGGCGTCCGGATCGCCGTAACGCGGTGGCTGATCGTTGCGCGGCGACTGATCGTTGCGCGGCGACTGATCGTTGCGCGACGACTGATCGCTGCGCGGCGGCTGGTCGCTGCGCGGCGGCTGGTCGCTGCGCGGCGGCTGGTCGTTGCGCGGCGGTTGGTCGTTGCGCGGTGGCTGGTCGTTGCGCGGTGGCTGGTCGTTGCGCGGCGCTTGATCGGCGCGCGGCGGCGGGATGCTGCGTTCGCCGTTGCCGCGCCCCTCGGGGCGCGGGCGGCCGTCGCGCCGCGGTTCATCGCGGCGCGCATCGCGCGGTCCATCGCGGCGGGCATCGCGATATCTATCGCGGTCGCGGCCGTCCCGATCGCGCGAGCGGTAACGGTCATGACGGCCGTCGCGATTGGCAGGCCGGTCGCGATGCGCGGGCGCCGCCACGCTGCGCGGCGAAGGCGCCGTTGCGGCGGGCGCGCTGCCGAACAGCCAGATCCACAGCCGGGCGAGCGCGCCGCGGCTCGCGGCTTGCGGCGCAGCGGCCGGGGCCGGGGCCGGCGGCGGCGCGAGCGGCGCCGCGGACGCGGGCAACAGGCTCGGCACGAGCGGCGCATCGGCTTGCGGCTTCTTGTCGCGGCTGCCGATGTTCGCATCGTCGATCGCCGGCTGCTCGATGACCTGGTAGCTGACCGTCGTATTTTCCGGCAGTTCTTTCTCGTCGTCGCGGATGCGCCGCAGGGAGTAGGCCGGCGTCTGCATATGCGGATTCGGCACGATCACCAGCGAGACTTTGTCGCGCGCCTCGATTTGATTCAGCCAGTCGCGCTTTTCGTTGATCAGGTAGGTGGCGACGTCGACCGGCACCTGCGCGATCACGCGGCCGGTGCGCTCCTTGCGCGCTTCCTCGCCGATCAGCCGCAGCAAGGCGAGCGACATCGATTCGACGCCGCGTATCGTGCCCATTCCGCCGCAGCGCGGGCAATTGATGTGCGTGGTTTCGCTGAGCGCCGGGCGCAGCCGTTGCCGCGACAATTCCAGCAGGCCGAAACGCGAGAGCCGGCCGAGCTGGATCCGAGCGCGGTCCATTTTGACCGCCTCGCGCAGCATGTCTTCGACCGCGCGCTGGTTGACGGGCAACTCCATGTCGATGAAATCGATGACGATCAGTCCGCCGATGTCGCGCAAGCGCAGCTGCCGCGCGATTTCCTCGGCGGCTTCCAAGTTCGTGTTTCGCGCGGTGGCCTCGATGTCGCCGCCGCGGGTGCTGCGCGCCGAGTTGATGTCGATGGACACCAAGGCCTCGGTATGATCGATCACCAGGCTGCCGCCGGAGGGCAGCGTGACCTTGTGGGAATACGCCGACTCGATCTGGCTCTCGATCTGGTAGCGCGTGAACAGCGGCACCGGATCCTGGTAGAGCTTGAGTTTGCGCTGCGCATCCGGCGGCATGAAGCGCTGCATGTACTCCTGCGCCTTTTGGAACGCCTCCGCTTGGTCGATCAGGCATTCGCCGACGTCGTCGGAGAAATAGTCGCGCAGGCCGCGGGTCACCGCATCGCTCTCCTGGAATATCAGGAACGGCGCCGGCTTGGCTTCGTTGGCCTGGGCGATCGCGTCCCAGGCGGTCTTCAGATTGTTCAAATCCCACTGCAGTTCTTCGGTCGTGCGGCCGACGCCGGCGGTGCGCACGATCGCGCCCATGCCGTCGGGAATTTGCAGGCCGTTCATCGCCTCGCGCGTCTGATCGCGCTCTTCTCCCTCGATGCGGCGCGACACGCCGCCGGCGCGCGGGTTGTTCGGCATCAATACCAGGAAGCGCCCGGCCAGGCTGATGAAGGTCGTCAGCGCCGCGCCCTTGTTGCCGCGCTCGTCCTTTTCGACCTGCACGACCAGTTCCTGGCCTTCCTGCAGTACGTCCTTGATGTTGACGCGGCCGGCGGCGGCGGGCTGCTGGCGGAAATACTCCTTGGAGACTTCCTTCAACGGCAGAAAGCCGTGGCGCAGCGCGCCGTAATCGACGAACGCGGCCTCGAGGCTCGGCTCGACGCGCGTGATCCGGCCTTTATAGATATTGGATTTTTTCTGTTCCCGTGACGGGATCTCAATCGATAAGTCGTATAGTTTCTGACCGTCGACGAGTGCGACTCGCAATTCTTCTTCTTGAATTGCGTTGACGAGCATTCTTTTCATTTGCCCCAACTAAAATGGTAGGGGCCGAGGAGCGCAGGAGAATAGAAGCCGGATGCCTGATGTCGGACGCGACCAGGAATGGCAGAGCGCCGAGCGCGAACCACGCGACCGGCGGCATCACCATCCAAATTTGCAACAACGTATTCGGCAAGCCCGGGGCCTTGTTCTCGGTTAACCGCTTAAACTACGCGCAAGCCTCGCGAGGCTTGCCAGCGTCTTTCTCATCGGCCGAGCGATGGTCTGGACATCCAGAACCAACTAATATGCGACGCTCCCGTAGGATGGGAACGCCACCGAAACCGGTGCCTTCCGGCGTCAGCCAATTACGCTTCGACGCTTGGGCACGGTGCCGGCACAGTATCACGGAGGCCTTGCCATGGTCAATGTAATCAATACCTTAGAATTGGAGCGCGCGCCGCGATGAACGGCAAGATTTTGCCGGCCGCGGGCGCTTTCGCGCCCCGCAGCGCTCTTTCGCTGCACAGCGTCAGCGAGGAGGAGGCCGGCCAGCGGATCGATAATTTTCTGATGCGGCACTTCAAGACGGTGCCGCGCAGCCGTGTCTACCGGCTGTTGCGCAAGGGCGAGGTGCGCGTCAATCGCAAGCGCGTCGACGCCGAATATCGGCTGGCGGCCGGCGATTCGGTGCGTTTGCCGCCGGTGCGCATCGAGCCGAAGGAGACGCCCGGCCGGCCGTCGGCGCGGCTCGTGGAGCTCATCGAGCGGGCGGTGATTCACCAGGACCGGCATCTGCTGGTCCTCGACAAGCCGAGCGGGCTCGCGGTGCACGGCGGCAGCGGCATGAGCTACGGGGTCATCGAGGCGCTGCGCGCCTCGCGGCCGCAGGAGAGCCTGGAACTCGTGCACCGGCTGGACAGAGACACCAGCGGCTGCCTGCTCGTCGCCCGCGACCGCGCGACGCTCGGCGGGCTGCACGCGCTGATCCGCGCGGGCGGCGTGCACAAGACCTACCTTGCCCTGGTGGCCGGCAGCTGGCAGCTCGGCAGCAAGCGCATCGATGCGCCGCTCGCCACCGACGGCCGCGAACACGGCGAGCGCCACGTGCGCATCGCCGCGGCCGGCAAGAACTCGGTCAGCATTTTCAAGCCGGTGCAATTCTTCGGGCCGCTCGCGACCTTGATGGAGGTCGATATCCCGACCGGGCGCACGCACCAAATCCGCGTGCACGCCGCGTACGCGGGGCACGCGCTGCTCGGCGACGACAAATACGGCGACCGCGAGCGCAACGCCGGTCTCAAGGAATTCGGTCTGAAGCGCATTTTCCTGCATGCGCAGGCGGTCGCCTTCGACTGGCCGGGTTCCGGAGTGCCGTTCCATGCGAGCGCGCCGCTGCCCGCGGAGCTCGCCGCGGTGATCGATGCGCTCGGCGCCGTGCGGCGCAATTCCGCCGGCGGCCGCCGCGTGCGCCGCTCAGCGCCGCGCGCCTAGGGCAACGCGGGATCAGGGAATTTCGAAGCCCGCGCCGCGCAGCGCCGCGGCCAGGCGAATCAACGGCAGGCCGATCAGCGCGCTCGGGTCGCCGCTCTCGATCGATTCGCAGAGCGCAATTCCGAGCGCTTCGCTCTTGAAGCCGCCGGCCAAATCAAGCGGCGCGTCGTGCGCGACGTAGCGCTCGATCGCCGCGCGATCGAGCGCGCGGAATTTCACCCGCGTCGTGTCGATGAACTCGATGCGCTCGAGCGAGGCCGCGGCGCGGCTGCGCACGAGCGCGACCGCGGTCAGGAAGAGCAGTGTGCGGCCGGAGGCGGCGGTCAGTTGTTCGATGCAGGCGGCGATGTGGCCGGGCTTGCCGAGGATGCGCTCCTGCATGCCCTCGACCTGCAGCACCGCGACCTGGTCGGAGCCGATGACCCAGGCGTCGGGACGCGCCGCGGCGATGCCGCCGGCTTTGGCGCGGGCGAGGCGCGCGACCAGCTCGAGGCCGGCCTCGCCGGCCCGCGGCGTCTCGTCGAGCGCGGGGGCGATCGATTCGAAACGCAGCCCGAGGCGCTCCAGCAATGCGCGCCGGTAAATGGAGGTGGAGGCCAGAACGAGTGTGGGCTGGGACTTCAAAAACAACGACTTGCAATTACTTCACGGCCGACGGGCGTTTTGACAGGGGTGGTGCCTCGCCCTATTATACGCGGCCCATGGCACGGGGCTTGCCCGATATCGTCGATTGCGGGCGCTTGGCCCTGGAGGGCGTGACGCTCGATCGAGTGTACGCGCTTGCCGACTTGCCGAGGATGCGGGATTTGCTGTTTGCCGCCGACGGCACGGTGCGCGCGCGGTTCGCGTTCGCCAAGACCGAAAGCGGCCGCGCCGGCGCGACCGTGGCGGTGCAGACGGTGGCGCAACTCGTCTGCCAGCGCTGTCTGCTCGGCTTTGCGTATCCGCTCGCGGCACGCAGCGAGATCGAGTTCACGAGCGATCCCGGCGCCGTACCGTTCTGCGGGCAGCGCGAGCCGCATTTGCTGAACGACGGCACGGCATCGCTCGTGGAGCTCGCCGAAGAGGAATTGTTGCTGGCGCTGCCGTTCGCCGCGTCCTGCGCCGCGCCTCGACGCTGCGGCCAGGCGCCGGCGCGCAGCGTCGAGGCGCAGGATATGCCGGCGTCCGCCGAAACGGTGCGGCCGTTCGGCGCGTTGCGGGAATTAATGAAGAGAACAGATAGGATATAAGCGACCATGGCAGTTCAAAAAAGCAGAAAAACCCCGTCGAAGCGCGGCATGCATCGTTCGCACGCCGGGCTCGCGAAGCCGGCCGTATCGATCGACGCGAAGAGCGGCGAGACGCACTTGCGCCACCGCCTGAGCCGCGACGGATTTTATCGGGGCCGCAAGGTGCTCGAGACCAAGGCCGACGCCGCCGCAGCCGACGAAGAATAGACCGGGCGCCCGGGCGCCGGCGATCTTTCGCTGCGCCGCCCGAACCGCCTGGACGCGCCCCATTGTCCGCGCCGCTGCATATTGCCGTCGATGCCATGAGCGGCGACCGTGGCGCATCGGTTTGCGTGGCGGCGACGCTCGCCGTGGCGCATGAATTCGCCGACGTGCGTTTGACCCTGGTCGGACGCGAGGCGGATTTGCGGCGCGAGCTGCCGCGCCGCGTGCCGGCCAACGTCGGCTGCCTGTACGCAGCGGACGTCGTCGAGATGGCCGATCATCCGCGCGATGCTCTGCGCCGCAAGAAGGACTCGTCGATGCGCCGCGCGCTCGACCTGGTCAAGTCGCGCGCGGCGCATGCCTGCGTCAGCGCCGGCAACACCGGCGCGCTGATGGCGACCGCGCACTTCGTCCTGAAGATGATCCCCGGAGTCGAACGGCCGGCGATCGTCTCCTCGATTCCCTCGCGCGGCGGACACACCTTCATGCTGGACCTGGGGGCCAACGCGACCTGCACGCCCGCGCAGCTGCGCCAGTTCGCGCTGATGGGAGCGGTGCTCGCCGCCGAGCAGGGCGCCGGCGCGGCGCGGCCGCGGGTCGGCCTGCTGAACATCGGCGAAGAGGAAATCAAGGGCAATGAAGTCGTGCAGGCCGCGCACCTATTGCTCGCGGCGAGCGATTTGAATTACGTCGGCTTCGTCGAGGGCCACGACATCTTCGCCGACACCGTCGATGTGGTGGTGACCGACGGCTTCACCGGCAACGTCGCCTTGAAGACCATGGAAGGCGCGGCGCGGCTGATCGCCGATGCGCTGCGCGAGGAGTTCACGCGCGGCGCCGGCCGCAAGCTCGGCGCGCTGCTCGCGGGTCCCGCGCTCAAGGCGCTGCGTACGCGGCTCGACCCGAGACGCTATAATGGCGCGAGCATGGTCGGCTTGAACGGGATCGTGATCAAGAGTCACGGCGGCGCGGATGCATTCGCGTTTCAGCGCGCCATTGAAGTGGCCATTCTCGAAGCGCGCAACGGCCTGCCGGCGCGCATCGAAGAGCGGCTGTTTTCGCCGGCGGCGAGCTGAAGGATTCTCGAATGTATGCACGCATCGCCGGCACCGGCAGTTTCCTACCCGCGAAGATCCTGACCAACGCCGATCTGGAGAAAATCGTCGATACCAGCGACGAATGGATCCGCACGCGCACCGGCATCTCACAGAGACACGTCGTCGTCGACGGCGAGACCACCACCGATCTTGCCGAGCATGCGTCGCGCCGCGCGCTCGCCGCCGCCGGCGTCGCGCCGCGGGAGGTCGATCTGATCTGCGTCGGCACGACCACGCCGGATCTCGTGTTCCCGAACGTCGGCACGCTGCTGCAGGACCGCCTCGGCATACACGGCTGCCCGGCGTTCAGCCTGGAAGCGGCCTGCGCGGGATTCGTCTACGCATTGAGCGTCGCCGACAAATTCGTGCGTCTCGGCGAGTCGCGCTGCGCGCTGGTCGTGGGCGCGGAGACCTTGACGCGCATCGTCGATTGGAAGGACCGCGGCACCTGCGTGCTGTTCGCCGACGGCGCCGGCGCGGTCGTGCTGACGCCGGCGCAGGAGCCCGGGATCATCAGCACGCATCTGCATGCCGACGGCCGCTACAAGGATCTGCTGCTGTATCCGGACGGCGTCTCGCTCGGCTTCAAGCTGATGCGCGCGGGCAAGGCGGGCGTAGTGATGAAGGGCAACGAGGTGTACAAGGTCGCCGTCAACACCTTGGGTCAGCTGGTCACCGAAACGCTGCGCGCCAACCGCATCGGCAAGGAGCAGATCGATTGGCTGATCCCGCACCAGGCGAACATCCGCATCATCGAAGCGATCGCCAAACGCCTCGAGCTGCCGATGGAGCGGGTCATCGTGACGATCGATACGCAGGGCAATACCTCGGCCGCGTCGGTGCCCTTGGCGCTCGACACGGGGATCAGGGACGGGCGCGTGAGGCGCGGACAACTGCTGCTGCTGGAGGCGTTCGGCGGCGGCTTCACCTGGGGCTCCGCGCTGATCCGCTATTGAGCCGGCGGCCGCGGGGCGACGCGGACCAAGGCGCTTCGCAGCCCTGATGGAGGAAATGCCGCCGAACCCAATCGACCAGTTGCGGCAGGCCGGCATCGATGCCGATCGTAGGCTGCCAGCCGAGGTCGCGCGTCGTTGCCTCGATATCGGCGGCCGTCGAGCGCACATCTCCGGCCTGCATCGGCGCAAGCAGCAGCTGCGCGGCTCTGCCGATCGAGCGCTCCAACACCTCGATCAAGCGCAGCAGCGGTTCGGGGCGGTTGTTGCCGAGGTTGTAGAGGCGGTGCGGCACCGGCCCGAACTTCGCCAGCTCGTCGAGCGCACACAGGGTGCCGCGCGCGATGTCGTCGATGTACGTGAAATCGCGCCGCATGTCGCCCTGACCGTAAACCTCGATGGGCCTGCCCTCAAAGATGGCTCGCGCAAATTTCAGCGGCGCCATGTCGGGGCGGCCCCAAGGCCCGTAGACCGTGAAGTAGCGCAGGCCGGTCAGCCGTAGGCCGAACTGCGCCGCGTACACATGGGCAATCAGCTCGTTGGCGCGCTTGGTCGCGGCATATACGCTGAGAGGCTGCTCGACCGGGTCGCCGACCGAGAAGGGTTGCTTGGCGTTGGCGCCGTAGACGCTTGAGGAAGACGCATACACCAGATGCGCGATGCCGCCGGCGATGCGCGCGCATTCCAGCAGGTTGATAAATCCCGCGACGTTGCTGTCGACGTAGGCCTGGGGATTCTCAAAGGAGAAGCGCACGCCGGCCTGCGCCGCGAGGTGCACGACGCGCCGCGGCCGATACCTGCGGAAAATATCGGTCAGTGCGCCGCGATCGGCGAGCTCTGCCCGGCAAAAGAAAAAGCCCGGGGCGGCGCACTGCGCCAGCCGGGCCAGCTTGAGCTGCGGATCGTAATAGGCGTTCAGGTTGTCCAGCCCGACCACCTGCTCGCCGCGGGAGAGGAGCGAACGGACCACGGCGTGGCCGATGAACCCCGCGCAGCCGGTGACCAGAACCGGGTCTGGCGCGGGCTGGTGCTCCTTGCGGGCTCCTCGATGGCGCGCAAGTGGTACGGCTACCGGCTTCGTCATGCGCGCCTGCAAGCTGTTCACGAGGGGCGCTGCTCCAATCCGCCGGCATTGGAAAACCGCCGATCCATCTCGCTCGCTTGCCGCCGGCGGCGCGGCCGCAAGGATATGTCGCCCGGCGCTCTCTCGGCCATTGCCGGCGCGGTCGGCCGGCCGATCGAGTGATAGGTCATGCCCGCCTTGCGCATCTCGTCGGCATCGAAGACATTCCGTAAATCCACGACGACGGAGCCACGCATCGCCTTGCGCAGCCACTGCGGCGATATTTCACGGAACGTATCCCACTCGGTGACGATCACGACCACATCGGCGTCCGCCACCGCGTCCGCCACGTCTTCGCAGTAGCGCGTGCTCTTCGGCAACAGCGGCCTTGCTTGCTCGGTGCCGACGGGATCGAACGCGCTGACCTTTGCCCCTTCGGCGATCAGACGATCGACGATGCTGATCGAGGGTGCATCGCGCATGTCGTCCGTACCGGGCTTGAAGGTGAGGCCGAGCACGGCGACCTGCTTGCCGCGCACGGAGCCGCCGCAATGCGCGATGATCCGGCCCGCCATCCCGGCTTTGCGGGCATCATTGACGCTCACCACCGCTTCGACCAGCCGCAGCGGCGCGCCGGCCTCCTGGGCGATGCGCATCAAGGCCTGCGTATCCTTCGGGAAGCACGAGCCGCCGTAGCCCGGGCCCGGGGTGAGAAATTTCGATCCGATCCTTTGGTCGAGACCCACGCCGTGCGCGACGTCGCGGACGTTGGCGCCCACTTTCTCGCAGAGGTCGGCAATTTCGTTGATGAAGCTGATTTTCATCGCCAGGAAGGAATTGGCGGCATATTTGATCAGTTCGGCGCTTTCGATATCCGTCAATAGCAGCGCACCCGGTTGCAGATTCAGTGGGCCGTAGATGTTGCCGAGTACCGCGCGCGCCTGCGTGCTTTCGGTGCCGACGACCACGCGATCCGGCCGCAAGAAATCCTCGATGGCGCTGCCTTCCCTGAGAAATTCCGGATTGGAGGCGACCTCGATTTGAAGATCCGGCCGCAGTTCCGCGAGCAGCGCGAGCAGCCGGCGCCCGGTGCCCACGGGCACCGTGGATTTGGTGACCAGCACGGTCGAGTGCGTCAAGGCAGCGGCAATCTGTTCGGCCGCGCTGAACACGTGGGTGAGATCCGCGTGCCCGTCGCCGCGCCGCGACGGCGTGCCGACGGCGAGAAAGACGGCATCCGCGCCCTGCAACGCGTGGCGCAATTCGCTTTCGAAGCGCAGCCGCCCGCAGCGAACGTTCCTGGCGACGAGCGCATCGAGGCCGGGTTCGAATATCGGGATCCGTCCGTCGCGCAGCGCGCTGAAACGCAGGGGATCGGCCTCGACGACACAGACGTCGTGGCCGATATCGGCGAAACAGGCGCCCGAGACCAGGCCGACGTAGCCGCCGCCGATCATTGCAATATGCATGGTTTTTGCTCCGTTGATGGTGTCGCTAATGCGAAACTCGCCGCATGCCGATGCAGGCAGAGGCCGTGCACCGAGGCGGTAGGGACCACGATCCGGCGAAAGAT
Source organism: Steroidobacteraceae bacterium (assembly GCA_035531435.1). Lineage (GTDB taxonomy): Bacteria > Pseudomonadota > Gammaproteobacteria > Steroidobacterales > Steroidobacteraceae > Bog-1198. The sequence continues at coordinate 41,161 of DATKSW010000014.1, forward strand.
GCCGAGCGGCCGTTGCGCGGCCTCCAGCAGAGCGACGCGGATCGGCCCGCTGTGGCTGACGATCAGCACGCGGCCGCCGCAATGCGTCGCCCACATCGGATCGAGAAAAAAGGCCCGCATGCGCTCGCGCATTCGGCCGAGGCTCTCGCCGCCGGGCGCCGCCGCCCACTCGGGCGCGCGTTTCCATTGCCGCAAACGCTCGGGCCAGCGCAGCCGAATCTCGCACTGAGTCAGTCCTTCCCATGCGCCGTAGTCCAGTTCGACGAGGCGTGCATCGACGAGCGGGGCGCCGAGGCCGAGAAGTCCGGCGACCTGCCCCGCGGTTTCGCGCGCGCGGCGCAGCGGACTCGTCAAGATCGCGTCGATGTCAAGGCCTCTCAAGTGCAATCCGAGTTGCAGCGCTTGCGCCTCGCCGTGCGCATTCAACGGAGCATCGCTGCGGCCCTGGTAGCGCCCGTCTCGGCTCCACTCGGTTTGGCCGTGGCGGGCGAGCAGCAATGGTATGGTTGAATTTCCCACGAGTCAGTAATGAATCGCGCAGCCAATGACGAGCCGCCGTCCGGCATGGATGCCCTTGCCGGCAATCGAGTCTTCATAGCCGATGAACGGACGCCAGTGGCGCAAGCGGCCCGTCGGCCGATATTCGAGCTTCGCGCCGGCACGCAATAAATTGTAGATTTCGCCCTGGTCGGCGACCGGCAGCAGCGGCTGGCGCTGGTGGGTGCGCACGAAGAATACGCTGGCCGCCAGGGTGAATCGCGGCGTCAATTGGGCGCCGAGCGAGACCGTGGTGCGCATTTGTACGGCGGCGCCGTCGACGAACGCCCTCGCTCCTGCGATCAGTGTGGCGAACATCCTGCCGCCGGCCAAGCCGAGCTCAAAATCGGGCTCGATCGCGGCCTTGCCGGCGCCGAGCGCCGGCGAGTGCGTTGCCCTGCCGGTGGGCAGCACGACGTTGACGGCGATCGAGTCGGCGAGCGCCCGCGTTTGCCGCAAGCCGAAGTTCAGGCCGATTTCCTGATCCTCCAGGCCGGAACTTCGGCTGGTGACCGTCCGGCCCGCGTGATGGTGGCGTTCCACCACGGCGCCGCCACGCAGGTCGTATTCGATCGAGATGCGATCGCCGATGCCGTGCGAACCGGTGAAGCGCAGCTGCGTCTCGCGTTGCTGCGACGAGGCAGAGGTGGCGGGGCCGAATTCGGTCTGAGAAAACGCCTGGTCGGCGCTGAAATAACGCAGCATCGGCTCGAAAATTCCCTGCCCCGCGGCCGGAATCCACGGATCGGCATGCGCCATCGGCATTGCGAATGACGACAAGGCGAGCGCGCATGCGCCGGCCGGCAGACGATATTTACCGCAAGCGTTGCGGCCCGCCACATTCATGGAGAGACCATGCGCAGCGTCGGCGGGTGCACGTCGTCGCGCAGGGCTTGCCACAGGCGCGCGTACAGGCCGGCCGCGGCCAGCAGCTCGGCATGGGTTCCGCGCTGGACGATGCGTCCACGCTCGAGCACCAGGATCAAGTCGGCATGCATCACCGTCGACAGCCGGTGGGCGATGATCAATGCCGCGCGCCGCGAGGCGAGCCGCGACAGCGCCACCATCAAGTCGCGTTCGGTGCGCGCATCCAGGCTGCTGCTCGGCTCATCGAGGATCACCACCGGGGCATCGCAAAGCATCGCCCGGGCGATCGCGATGCATTGCCGCTGTCCGCCCGAGAGACTGAGGCCGCGCTCGCTCACCAGGGTGTCGAAGCCGCCGGGGAGTTGCGCAATCAGTTGGTGGACGCCCACCTCGCGCGCGGCGCGCACCGCATCCGCCCGCTGCGCGCCCGCGCGTCCGTAGGCGATATTCTCCCAGACCGTCGCCTGAAACAGCGCCGGCTCCTGCGGGACCACCGCCACCTGGCGGCGCAAATAGGCGAGCGGCAGGCTGCGCAGGTCGCGGCCGTCCAGCAGCACCGCTCCGGCGGTCGGATCGTAGAAGCGCGGAATCAGGCTCGCGATCGTGCTTTTGCCGGCGCCGGTCGGGCCGACCAAGGCCACCGTCTTGCCAGCGTGCAGCGTGAAGCCGATGCGATCGAGTACCGTGTTCCCGGGTCCGTAGGCAAAGTCGACTGCGTCGAATTCGAGGCGCCGCGCACGCCCGCCGGGCGCGACCGCGCCGCTGGGGTCGACGACGCTCGGGGCGACCGCGCGGTATTCGCCGATGCGTTCGAGCGCGACGCTGGCCCGGCCGATGACCCTGCCCGTCTTGGCGAGTTGCCGGGCGGGAGTCGCGATGCCGCGCAGATACGCCAGGAAAATCAACAGTTCGCCCGGCGACAACGCGCCTCGTATCACGCTTGCCGCGCCGTACCAGACGATGGCTCCGGTCGCAACGGCGATCGCCAGGTTCATCGTCGGGCCATAACGCGCCTGCACGTCGTTGGCGCGAAGGCTGGCCGTGAGGCTCTTGTTGGCATGCTCGCTGAAGCGATCGTCCTCATGCGATTCGCGCGCAAAGGCCTGGACCACTTGCACGCTGGCGAGAATCTCCTGGGTGATGCCCCACAGCGTGCTCTCGTGGCGGCGCACCTGGCGCAGCGCCTCCCTGAGCCGACCGGAGTAGAAGCGGGCGATGAAAAAGAGTACCGGCGCCATGGCAAGGGCGATCAATGCGTAGCGCCAGTCGAGAATCAACATGACGCCGGCCATGCCGATGATGGTCAGGGCATGCGGCAACAGATCGATGCCGACGGCGGCGATGAAGTCCTGCAGCTGCTTCACATCGCCGCTGAGCCGCGACATCAATTCGCCGCCGCGATGGCGGCGGTGGAATTCCAGCGACAACCGTTGCAGGTGCGCGAAGAAGTCGAAGCGGATCGCGCACACCACGCGTTGTCCGGCATCGAGGAACAGGCGGTTGCCCAGAAAAACCAGCAGCGCATCCGCCGCACCGAGACCGAGCATGGTCAAGGCCAACAGATTCAGCAGCGGCAGGCGCTGCTCGGCCAGATGCGGCAGCATGGCAGGCAGCCAGGCGGGCAGAGGGCGGCTGAAAATGACGTTGTCGATCGTGTATTTGAGGGGCCATGGCAACAACAGCAGCACCACGGCCCGAACGCTCATGACCAGCGCGCCCGCAGAGAGCGCCCGCCATTCGGGCCTCAGGTAGTCGAACAACCATGCGTGCGAGCGATCCTGGCGCGCCATTACACGGCTACCGCCCGAAAGGACGGCCGCCTGAGCGCCAGTGCGAGCGCCTGTTCGACGACTGTCTCCCAGCCATGATGGGCGGCATCGAGCTCGGCGGCCCGACCCATCGCACGGCGCTGATCGGCAGCATCGATCAAGTCGAGCAGCGCCATCGCGCAAGCGACCCGATCGCCGGGAGTGTAAAGCCGCCCGGTTTTCTGATCCTGGATCAGCTCGGCGATCTGCCCGATCCGCGGCGCGACCACCGGCCGGCCCGCCGCCATGGATTCGATGATTTTCAGCGGCGAAAAGTAAAAGTCCGCCTGCGGCAGATACGGCGCGACGCACACATCCATGGCATCGAGCCATGCGGGGATTTCAGCGTGCGGCACCCGGCCGGGCAGGATCACCTGGCGATCCAGGCGCCACTCGCCCACACGGGCCCGTATGGCCTCCAGTTCCGGCCCGTCGCCGACCGCAATCAGGCGCAAATCCGGCCGCAGTTCCACAACCGCCCTGAACACTTCGAGCAGAAACATCATGCCGTGCCAGGGCTTGAAGCTGCCGACGAAGCCGAGCACCGGACCTGCGCCGATGCCGAGCTGCTCGCGCAGGGCAAGACCGGCGTCGCGCTTGGCAAACCGCGCCAGATTCACGCCGTTCGGCAGCACGTGCACGCACCGGTTGCCGCCGACGATGCGCGCGGCATGCTCGGCGATCGCGGCAGACACCGCAATGATCGCATCGGCGCCGCGGTAGGACGCCTGTTCGGCTGCCAGCGCCTCGTTCTCCAGCTTCAGGCCGCGAAAGGCGCGTTGTTCCTCGACCAGCGGCGCGTTCACCTCGAGCAAGCGAGGAACCCCCAGCCGATTCGCGACGCGCACGCCGGCACGATGCAACAGGGAGTGGCGCTCGTAAATCACGTCGGGCCTGAAGCCGATGTTCGACAGGTGGGCCATGACGCGTGCCGCGAGCGTCCGGTCGTACGCCAGCCGACTGATCTCGCGGCGCCAACCCAAATCGGCGAGCGCCGAGATCGGCAAGCGCAAGTTGGTGCACTCCGCGCCGAGCTGTGCATCGGTGGCGTGGTATTCGAGGCAGGTCGTGCGCACGGCGAGCGGCGGATTGCCGCTGCCGAGCGTTGCACAGAGCAGTACGATCTCGTGGCCGAGATCGGCCGCGGCGGTGACGAATTCGCGCACGTGCACCGACGCGCCTTTGTCGCCCAGCACGGGAACCCCTCGATCGGGATTGAAATAAAGGACCTTCATGGCCGGCCCGCGGCGGCTCCGGCGGCGTAGTCGGCGTGTGCCGACCGGGCCCGCGGGTTCTCGCCACAGGCGTCGCAGTGGATCAAGCTGAACAGGCGCCGAGTGGTCGACCAGAGATCGAAATTCTCCTCCAGGCGCTCGCGTGCCGCAGCCGCCAGGGATGCGGCCTGTTGCGGATTGGCGAGTAGCCGCTCCATGCCTGCCGCGAGCGCCTCGGGATCGTTGGATTGCACCAGCAGGCCGGTGCGCTCGTGCAGCACCAGTTCCGGTATGCCCGAGACGGCCGTCGACACCACGGCGACGCCGGTCGCCATGGCTTCGGCGATCACGTTCGGGATGCCGTCGCGATCGCCGTCGTCGGCAATGCGCGGCGCAAGCGCGAACAGATCCGCGTGGCCGTACAGGGCGATGAGTTCGGCGTGCGTCATCGCTCCTTCGAGCGTCACGATCCCGGTCAATCCCAGTGCCGAGATCTGCGCGGCGAGGGCGTCGCGAAGAGGGCCCTCACCGACGATCATGCAGCGGAATTCGCGGCCTTTCTTGCGCAGCAGCGCACAGGCTGCGATCAAGTCGTCGTGCCCCTTCTTCGCCACCAGCCGTCCGACCGAGAGCACCAGCTTGGGCCTGACTTGCGCGGACGGCCGCGGCGGTTGGCGGGAGCCGAACTGCGCCATATCGATGCCGTGATAAACCAGATGCACCTTGCCGGCATCGGCGCCCAGCAGCTCACGAAGGTAGCGGGCGTTGTAGCCGGTGCAGGTCGCGACGAACGTGGCGGCTCGCGCGCGTCTTTGGATGACGCGTCGCGGAGTCAGGTAAAGATCCTTGGCATGGGCGGTGAAGCTGAAGGGGATGCCGGTCATCACGCTCGCGAAGCGCGCCACCGCCGCCGGGGCATTGGCGAAATGCGCGTGAATATGCCGGATCCCGGCGCTGCGGCAGGTGATCGCGACGTAGCCGCCGCGACCGAACTGCTTCCAGACCGTCAGCGGGGTTGGCGAGAGCAGCGACCAGAGCATGGCTCTCAAGAGCGCGGCCGCATATCGCAGCGGCGAGGCGGTCAGCATGGCGCCGTGCGCGCGGCCGAGCGCCGCCCACTTGGCGAGGCCTGCGGGCGGCGGCGAATGGATCGGCGCGAGTACTTCGCTCACCATCGGGTGATGCGGCGCAGGCTCCGGCGGCAGCAGCGAGAAAATGTGCAGCCGCGCGCCCAATCGCTCCATCGCGCGAATCTCGTTGAGGATGAACGTTTCGGTCAGGCGCGGGTAGCGCTTCATCACATAGGCGATCGGTTCATTCGTCTGTGGGATCATGCGATTTGCTCCATCGGGGTCGAAGCGGTGGCTCCTGTGGTCGCGCCTTGCAGCAGAAACTGCGCGACACGCTCGGCGCCATGCAGGTCGATCGCCGCACTCGCGGCCTGCGCCCGATGCGGCGCGGCGAGTGCGACCGGAATCAATGCCGCGAGCTTCTGCGCCAATTCTTCTCCGGGTTCGACGCTCCAGACCGCGCCCAAACGGGCGAGCAGGCCCGCACGCATGCGCTGCTCGGCTCGCGGCGCGGCGCGCGGCACGAGGATCGCGCGCTTGCGCAAGGCGAGGATTTCGGCGCAGGTGTTGTATCCGGCCATCGATACCACGAGGTCGGCCGCCCGCATGCGCGGTATCAGATCGGTGGTGTAGTCGATCAGTTCGATGTCGGGTCGATTCGCGGCCCGGCGGCGCAGCGCCGCGCTCTCGTCGGCGCACATCAAGGGTCCGGCGATCACCACGGAGCGCAAGCTCGCGATTGGCAGCTTCTCGATCGCGCGCAGGTAGGCGTCCATCAGGAAAAAACCATCGCCGCCGCCGCCCGCCGTCACCAGCACCGTCGGCGGCCCGTGCGGGCGATCCGCATCGCGGCCGATGTGCGTGAATGGGCAATCGGCGGTGGAGCGCTCTGCCGCAGGCGCTGCCACCACATGACCGCAATATCGAACTCGGCGCGCGAGCGCCGCGGACATGCCGTACGCCGCGGCGACATCGAACAGGGAGCGGCTTCCGTAGACGAAAATATCGTCATACGCCTGGTCGAGCAGCGCATAGATGTCCTGCTCGCGCCAGGTCTTCTGGACGATCGCCGGGCTGTCGAGAATATCGCGCAGGCCGATGATGGTCCTGGTATTGGGGAGCTCGCGTCGAATCAACGCGAGCGTCGACAGCAATTCGCCGTTCATCCCGGCCGGCGCATGATCGACGAGAAAAACATCGGGCCGGTGACGCAGGACCGTCTTGAGAATGAGCGCTTCGCGATATCCTTTGACCATGCCGAACAATTGATCGGAGTCGCGGGCCTTGTACAACTCCGCGCCGGCTTTGACCACCGGAGGCAGCGCCTGAACGCGCAGGCCGCGCGGCAAGTTCCAGTCGCGAATCACGGGGGAACCGGTCAACAAGCGCACCGAAAACCTGCCGGTGCAGCGAAGCAGAGTCGCGGCGATGGCGAGATTGCGCCGCAAATGTCCGAGGCCGAAGGTGTCATGGGAATACAACACCACTTTCACGGTCTCGCCCAGCCGACGGAATTCGCCGGCATCGCGCTGCTGTTCGACACGCCGAGCAAACAGCGACGGACCGATTGGTTTTTCACGGCCGACAAATTCGTGTAGCGATGGGTACATCTGCTGGCTCACTCAATGGTTCAGTTGGTTCAGCGGCAATTTCGCCGATCGGATGGTTTGCATGGCGCAGGCGCAACCAATCCCGGGACGGGCCCGAGGGGGGCGGGCGAGGCGTGCAGGGGCGCTACGATAGAGCATGTCACCAGGGAATAAGCAACATGCGTGCCAATCACGTAACTACATGATTAGCCTATCAATTGTCGGTTCTTTTCAGGGGGCGCAAAGGATACGGGATTTGCAGCGCGCAAGCTTTGTCTGCAAGAAAGTGCGTGCCGAACTTGCCGTCGTCACGCGTTCGTCACATTCAGCGCGCCGCTTGCGGCGGACATCTGTGCCGCGATCTGGCGCTCGTCGAGTCGATCGGTATCAGCAGGATCACATGGACCTTCGGGGTGAGGAAACAAGGCTGCACGTAACCGATCGCGCCCGGCGTCACGGCCACGAATTTGGCGACGGCGGCTTGCGATTTGAGCACGTACGGCGGGCTGATGCCTTGGAAATACTGGCGATCCCAGTAGGTCTGCAGCTGCGATGCATTCATGTGCAGGATGGCGGATGAAAATGCGCTTCGCAGCCAGGCGACCGGAGGCAGATTGACCGGAACGTAGGCGCGGTCATCGGCATTCAGGAAGATCTTGCGCAGATAGATATTGCGCAGACGGTTGCCGTCGATTGCGGAGACGCGATCAAAGTTCGATGCGATGACGGCGATCTGCGATTCGCCGCCGGCCGCGCCGACCGCGGGGCGCGCCATATCGCCGCCGGCGGCTAGAGCGACCAGCGCCAGGCAGAGGCGGCCGTAGGCGATCTTCGACATATCAGAAAAGCAAGCCGAGTGACGCGAACCAGCCGCTCGGTACGAACGGGTCATTGTTGGACCCCTCGATGCGCTCGAACTTCACGACGATGCTGGGCAGCGGCCGGTAGTTGATTCCAAGCGTTTCGACCGCGGTGGTTTTGCGCGGTAGCGAGTTGCGGTAACGCTCATAACGGCCCACCAGGTACAGGTCGCGCGGCAGCGGCACGACCGCTTGCAGGAATCCGCCGTATTCATCCGGGGTCTGCGCATTGTCGGCGGTGCGATAGACGGCCTCGCCGCTCCATTCCGCAAACCGCCCCGTCCAATCGAAGTCGAGGCCCGCCAGGCGGTATTGCTGGCGTGGATTCTTCAGTTCGTAACGCAGCAACGATGCGCCGAGACTCAATCGGTCGTCGAGCAGGTGATAGAGGAATTGACCGCCGACGGCGTGCTGGAAATCGTTCGTCAACTTGCTGGTGGCGCCGAACGCGTCGTAGGCATCGTCATCGCCGGAGGTAAACGACAGCGATTTGCCGTCATCGACGAACAGCCAGTAATCGACGTCGTTGTGGCTCAGCGTGACGGTGCCGTACATCATCGCGCCGTTCATGTGGCGCGAGAAGGCCGCCGTCGTCGTCAGCGGCCGGGACGTGGTCCATACCAGCGGGTCGGCATGCACCAGGTTCCACTGGCCCACCGGGGTCAGAAACTTGCCGAAGCGAATCGTCGCCACGTCGCTCGCGCGATAATCCGCGTAGAGGCGTTGCATGTCGACCGTGGCCGATTTGGTTTTCGTCTGATGGTGCGAGATGCTCAAGGCATCACTGAGCTCGGTCTCGGTAAAGAATTTCCAGCGGCTGCCCACGTCCTTGGTCAGAAACAAGCTCAAGTCCTCGAGGCTGAGCGCGCTGTGTTTCTGGTCGGGACCGTAGTATTGCAGATCCGCATAGCCGCCGACCCGCAATGCCTGCGCGGGAAAGTAGAGGCCTTGACCCATTTGGTAGGGTTGCGATGGTGTGGCCGCGTCGGCGGCGAGTGCGGGCCACGGGCAGAGCGCAGGCGCCGCCGACACGCACAGAAGAGCAACGGCGCGCAACGTCGACGCGCGTGTCGGAGCGATCATGATTGGCTGTGCCCTCGAATTGAATGATGGTGGACAGCGGCGCACCGAACGGTGTTAGCCTTGACTGCGGCGACCGCCGAACCGTCGCAGCGGTTCATCGGTATGCCCTGCCCGCAGGTGCGAAGCACCCCGCGCGCAGGCCCGCCGCGTCGATACAAGCCGCTGATGGAAATTGGGCAGACCCGCAACATGGAATTTCTCATCGTCGATGGACTGCCACGATCATGACGACGCGTTCGGCATTGCTGCGCGCCTTTTCGTGGATGCTGCTTGGATCCATGCTGGTGATGACCGCATTCTCGTTCTTCGACTTTCGCCGCGAAATGCAGCTGGAAATTGCCGACAATTTGCGATTCCGGGCGAGTGTTGTCAAGGAGCAACTGGACACATTTTTGTTTACGCAGGTGGACAACATGCGCGTCTGGCGCAAGTTGCAGGTCATGCAGGACATTCGAGTAGACGATGTCGACAAGCGCATTTCGGGAGCTCTCGCGGAGCTGCGCGCGGGTCAAACGGGTACTTACACGGAGCTGATCTGCACCAACAAATCGGGGCGAATAGTCGCCGCCAGCGAGCCGACATCGATCGGCAAATCGATGCCGCCGATCAGAGACTGGCAACAGATGCCCGGACCGAAACTGCAGGATGTCTTCTGGGCGCAAATGAACCGACACAAGCAGGAGTCGATCGTCGTGCGCACGGCGATTCCCGATGCGTTTGGTCCGAGCGAGATCGGCAGCCTGTACGTCTTTCTGAATTGGGGCGCGATCGAGGCTTTGCTGGATGAGGCGGTGGCGGGGAGTCCGCGCAGCCTGTTGTTGTTGGACGCGCGGGGCCAGGTGATCGGCGCCTCCCAGGCGCTGCGTCAACGCCTCGATCTAGCGGCGCTGCGCCTGCAACGCTGGATTGGCGAGGGTCCGGGCAGCGCATCGTCGGTGCGCAACGGCGCGGCCCTCGGCTACGGTTCCCTGTTGGTCGGCGCCGCCGCCACGCGCGGCGCAAGTCGCATCCGCGGCCTCGGCTGGCACACCCTGATGATCGAATCGGCGAGTGTCGCATTCCGTCCGGTGTGGAACCTGCTGTGGGGCATGTTGGCGCTGCTGCTGGTGACGATGGCTCTTGCCGTCTGGATCGCATCGCAGCTGGCGCGAAGAATCGCCCAGCCGATCGTCGATCTGACGGAGTTCACGCGCCGCTATCGTCAGGGAGACGAGGCGTTGCCGGATAAACCGACGACGTCGATATCCGAGGTGACGGAGCTGTTCCGCGCATATACCGAAATGATTCGCGCGCTAGCGAGCTCGCGCCAGGATGTGATTCGCGCCAGCAAGCTCGCCGTCGTCGGCGAAATGGCGGCGATCATGGCCCACGAGATACGCACGCCGATGAGCATCGTGCGCAGTTCCGCGCAGTTGCTGCAGCGCCAGTCCGACCTCGGCGAAAAGGGGCGTGAACTGATCGAATTCATACTCAGCGAGACCGAGCGGCTCAATCGCCTGGTCACCATGCTGCTGGAATGCGCGCGGCCCAAGCCGCCGGACATCAGGCCGCACGACATGCACTCCATAGTGGACGCCGCGCTCGACGTGATCGCCTCGCGTGTGGCGCAGGCAGAGGTCCATGTGGAGCGGGACATGGAAACGCAGCCCATGGTGTTCGCCTGCGACCGCGACCAGATGATGCAGGTCATATTGAATCTGCTGCTGAACGCCTTGGAGTTCGTACCCCGCCGCGGCCGGTTGGCCGTGAGCACCTACCTCGAGGCGGACGCACTGTGGGTCGGCGTGGCCGATGACGGCCCGGGAGTTCCGGTGTCGATACGCCAGCATATATTCGACCCGTTCTTCAGCCGCCGCCAAGGCGGCATCGGTCTCGGGCTCACCATCGTCCAGCAGATCGTGCAGGCGCACGGCGGCGAGATTCGCGTCACCGATAGCGCTTGGGGCGGCGCCGCCTTCAATATTCGATTTAAACTGCAATCTGCGCGGGCGCAACCATCGCTGTGAACGCAATCAGAGGAGTGGCATTGCCGTGACGCGCATGCTGGTGGTCGACGACGAGGCGAAAATGCGCCGCATCCTCGATATGGCGTTGCGCAGCATGGGCCACGAGGTGGTGCAGGCCGCCGATGGCCTGGAAGCGCTCGCGGCGATCGACGCGGCGCCCTTCGACATGGTGTTCACCGACTTGAGGATGCCGCGCATGGACGGCATGGATCTGCTGCGCGAGTTGCGCCAGCGCGGCGAGGATGTGCCGGTCATCGTCTTGACCGCCTTCGGCACGATCGAAAGCGCGGTGGAGGCGATGAAGCTCGGTGCGACCGACTACATCATTCGCCCCTTCGAGATCGAGACCATTGAACTCGCGGTGACCCGCACTCTGTCGGTCAGTTGGGTGAAGAGCGAGAATCGCTTCCTGCGCGACGAGCTATCCAAGGGCTGGGGCGAATTCGTCGGCACCAGCGACAAGATGCAGGCGCTGTACCGATTGGTGCAGCAAGCGGCGCCGGCACGCAGCAATATTTTCATCGTCGGCGAGACCGGCACCGGCAAGGAACTGGTGGCGCGGGCGGTACATCGCGCCTCCGGTCGCGGCGGCTTGTTCGTGCCGATCAATTGCGCCGCGATCCCGGGAGATCTGCTGGAGAGCGAGTTGTTCGGCCACGAGAAGGGCGCTTTCACGGGCGCCAACCGCCGGCGGATCGGCAAATGCGAACTCGCCGGCGGCGGCACCTTGTTCCTCGATGAGATCACGGAGATGCCGGTGGCGCTGCAGTCGAAGCTGCTGCGCGTGCTGCAGGAGGGAACCATCGAGCGCCTGGGCGGCAACACGACCTTGCAGGTCGATCTGCGGATCGTCGCCGCGACCAACTTGGACCCGCAGCGCGCGGTGGATGCGGGGCGCTTGCGCAAGGATCTCTTTTTCCGCCTGAACGTGGTACGCATCGACGTGCCGCTGCTGCGCGAACGCGCCGAGGACATCGCGCTGCTCGCCAAATATTTCCTGGAGAAATTCGCCTCGGAACTCGGCAGACCGGCGCCGCGCTTGACGCCTCAAGCGCTGCAGCGGATCGAATCGTACTCTTGGCCGGGGAATGTGCGGGAATTGGAAAATCTGATGGAGCGCGCGATCGTGCTGAGCAGCGGCGCCGAGATCACCCTGGAGCACTTCCCGGCGATCGGCGCGCAACAGCGCGACGCCGCGGCCGTCAAGGAGACGGCCGACTCGAACGACGACGCCGACACGATTTCGCTGAAGATCGGCGTCGAAGCGCTGGAGCGGCGGCTCATCGAAGCGGCACTCGCGCAATGCGACGGCAACAAGGCGGCGGCGGCGCGTCTGCTGGAAATCAGCGAACGGACGCTCTGGTATAAGGTCAAGCGCTACGGCCTGTGACCGGGGCGGATTCGGCGCAAAAAAAAACGCCGCGGCGTTTTTCTTCCATCCGGGTGTTACTACGCAAATGACCAATTGCGTAAGAATTTAGCACCTTGCATCTTTTAGATAACGCAAATTCACGAACAAAAATCGTTTGCACTTGCCCACCGGTGGTCCGCTCTCTATAAAGTCTAAATTTCGTGAACTAGTTGAGTAACTACTGACCAGCAACCGCAATTGCACCCGCTTGCGGGGAGGCGCTGAAGGCCTCGTTGACTGCCCGTACGAAGCGGACCTGCTCTTCTTCTGTCAACCATGAGAAATGGCTGTTGCGTTTGGTCTTTGACAACGTGCCGTTATTTTGATGAACCACATTGATGAAGAGATCGAGCGATTGAGCCGGCCAGTCGATCTCGTCTTTAAGGATCGCGCGCGCCCTCTCCACGCTCACAAGATAGTGAATTTCTTCCTCGAGATCATGCCTTACGGTGCGTTCGAGAGCGCGGTAGAGGAACAGCGCCTGAGCGGTAGCATCGAAGAATCGAAAGAATCTCGGATCATTTCCGGTGGCAGGCACATCGGGCGGCGGCGGAGTGAAGTCTGTGCGCGCCATTACTGGCTTTGAGAATTCATTGAGGACGGCGCCATACAGATCGAGATTGCTCAAGATAAACGCGGAGACCGGAAGTACCGTACTCTTAGGCGTGAACCCTAGTGTCGAAAGTTCTTCGTGCAGGAGATACCGATGCAGGCGCCCGTTGCCGTCGATGAAGGGATGGATGAAGACAAAACCAAACGCGATGGCGGCCGCATGTACGACTGGATCGACGGCAGCACCGGCAAGCGCGGCAGCGCGGCCACGTGCACTCATTTCACACAGGCCCTGCATCAGTCCCACGACATCCTCGGGGCGGGCCGGCACAAAATCCACCGTATCGCGGTATCTGGAATGCCCGCCTAACCAATTCTGGCTGGACCGATAGACAAACTCGTGAAACCGCGGCTCGAGGATCGAATTTTGCGCGAGAACAAAATCCTCTTGTGAGAGAGGCTTGCCGGACGGGGCTGTCTTCAAAAGGTCCAAGAAGCGCTGTGTGCGGTTTGCACTCGGACGCTCGCGCTCTACCTCATAGGTAGAGCGAGTTTCTTTCAGATACAGGTACTGCGCGGCGCGGCGCAGGAGATCCGGCGGATATTTCGCAAGGATCTCGCACATCCGGGCTTTCAAATCTTGGCCCAGGTGTTTACGAATAGCCTCGCTCTTGCGAACGAGGGGGCAGAACTTACGAGTGCCGGGCAGGTTGTTGCGAATCCGAAATTTAGGCGACAACTCTTGCGTCTCGCCAAGTCCAAACTGCAGGCCCTCATCTAGTACAGGCAACCAATTCATCTTCTTGCTCGAGGGCGGGACGTTCAACGAGGTCTGAGTGAGCCATTCAAAAAGGAAGCCTGTACGGCGCGCGTACGCGGAAGTTGGACTGCGCGTGAGCCACTCTTCCAATGGCGCTGCGCCGCAGCGCTCAAAGAGCGCATCGAGCACTTGCAGGTTCACGCCTTCGTAGTGGAGCGCAAACTGCAGGTCGCCGCTAAAACCTTCCTTGGGCGCATACTTTGACTTGAAGGTCAGGACCTCGATTTGGCCCTCCCATTTCGTCGCACGGTTGCGAGTGCGGCCGTCGATCCGCGCCACTTGGGCCAGTGGAACCACATCCAAGCCCAGGGTGGCGATGAATCGAGCGTATCCAACCGGGAATGCGTCCATTGACCCTCTCTAAAATCTATGCTAAATCTCTAAAATCGATGCATTGGATGAGTATATCTCTAATCTTTATGCAATAGCCTAGAATTACTCGAAAACGATTGCTGGACCTCTAAACTGCATGCTGACGCGAGCTTAATCTCCAAAACGGCTGCAAGCCGCTCGAAGAGGACGTGCGGTTGGGCGTCGCGGGGGGGGGTTACAGCGCTGTTTGGGTATCCCTTCCTGTTTGAAAGGTACCTGCAGTACAACGATCTCGCCTATGGAAATTGCTCGAAAGATCAGCTATTTAAGTGAAGTAACTGTTCTCCGGAAAATGCTCGAGCTCAACGTGCAGGGCACCCAGTGCGCTGAGCAGCTAGGCGATGGCGTTGCAAGGGGTGCATCCGATCGATTGGCCATATGCCTTGATTTGCCGGCGTGGCGTGTATTTGGATGCGTCTACCAACGTCGCGAATTGAAAAAAATCAAAGAACGGCGAGCCATCAAGTCGCGCCCCGGGCCAGTCGATGACAATGAATCGGGTCTCGGTGGGGCCCACAGTATGTTTCCGGGCCACAAGTCTCCGTGCTGCAATACTTGCAGCGCTGGAACGGCCCCGGTGATGAACGCGTCACCGGCCTTTTCGGCCGCGATCCTTACGGATTTCGGCGCCGACGCAAGCGACTGCAGCCGCCGTGCATTTTCAGCCAATTTGGCTGGATTTGCCGCTGTCACGGTCTGTGACGCGACCTCTCTGATCCACCGAAAGACTATGGGGGCAAGCAGCATCCGCTCTATCTTCGAGCGAAAGCGATTTGCACTCAGCGGCTTTCTCGCCGGCCAGACGGCGAAACTTCTCTCGGTAAAAATGCCGTCAATCACGGCAGCTCGATTGCGGCTGCGGCGTGCCCATTCAAAAGCGCTTTGGCCGTTCGTTGCCGATCCACACCACGCTTTACCATGAGCGGCGATGCATCGCTAGAAATGACGAGTATCAATTGGCCGCGAGTCGTGTCGACGATGTATAGCCGAGTGCTGTCAGCATGCCAGAAACGTCAGATCTTTCGCGCGATGAAGAACAACCCGGGCGTGACGTAACGCACCATCCAAGCCGGTGTGAGACGCATCAAGAGATTGGTCAGGCGCGAGTTGCCTTGGCGGATCAGCTGGTGCCTCGCCAAGCGAATCGCCTTGACGTCGGTCGGGATGAATTGCTCGGGAAACCGCATTTCCGGAACCGCCCAGTAGCTTTGGACCGGCGATAGACCCGCGCCGCGGATCAGACGATCGAGCGCGCCATAAGAGTGCAAATGCCCGGCAGGCGCGGGTTTCCCGCGCAGACGCACGATGAGTCGCAGCAGCCAGCGCGGCAACGCATTCCCAAATCGCAATCCATGGGCATGTTCGTCGCCGCCGCCCACGAGCAAGCGATATGCAAAGCGATTCTTGGTACATAACTGCAAGGTGCCGTTTGGTTTCAGTACCCGGTATATCTCCGATAACAGCCGGGGTTGACCCGCTATCGCAGGCTCCTCGGGATTGCCGCCCGCGCACCATTCGAGCACGAGATTGAGCAATACGACGTCATACGATGCATCGGCAAACGGCAAACGGCAAACGGCAGTCATCGCCGCCGCATGCAAAGGTCGCGTTGATTACGCCTTCCTGTGTGCAGCGTATTTTTGCGAACAATGCGTTCACCAAGCGGACTTCGAGAGTATCGAGCCCCGCCACGCGAGCCGCGATTGCTGCCGTGTGCTGTCCCAGGCCGACGCCGATTTCCAGTGCTGTCATACTCTTCGAGAGCGACAGCAAGTCGAGAAAGCTCGATCGCGCCGGATCCGCCGAATAGGCCACCATGCCCGGGTCGTACAATGCGCCAAGCGCATGCCTCCATCCTTGCATCCGCGCGAGTTCGACGGCCTTTCGCTCTTTGGGGTACTCGGAGAGTTCGCGATCCATGTCGCCAAAGCGGAGAAATACGGGGATGCCGTCGTATTCCGCAGATTGCTCCATTGTCACAGGCACCTCTGAACGGCGGTCGCTCGAACGAGTATCCCCCGCCATTTGCCCAGTAACGGATGGTAACGCGGAACGCTCGAATGCGACAGGCGTCGTCTACCGGGGTCGGGCCATGCGCGTACCTGCCGGACGTGGATGTGTAAGGCGCGGTTCATTGCCGTTTTTTGGTTTTGTAATGAGGATCTCGTTGATGCGTCGGCGCAAAAAAAACGCCGCGGCAAAGCCGCGGCGTTCTCTTCCATCCAAGAATCGCGAAGTCTTACTTCGATACCGAATGCTTGAACATGCGATCCATCTTCTCGTTGATCTGTTCGATCGACGTCTGGTTCGCTTGCGCGGTCGACAGGGCCTGGTTCGCGGTGCTCTGTGCGCCGGAGGCTGCCGAAGCGGCGCTCGATGCGGCGGTGTTGGCGGCGGCCGCATCGCTCGATGCCTTCGCCGTGTCGCCCTGCAGTTTGGTGACTTGGGCCTTCAAGTCGTCGATTTGCGATTGAATCGGCTTCAGATCGGTGCAGCCGGTGAAGGCGAGCACGCAGGCCGCCGCGACCGACGCCTTAATTACTGTTGCAAGTTTCATAAAACAATTCCCCTAGGGTTAATCCATTGGTATCAAAAATGCCGCAAGTGTTGCCGCAGGCAGACCCAGTCTTCGAGGTCTTGGAGGTCTTCGAGGCGGGCTTACATGCGCCGCAAC
Source organism: Steroidobacteraceae bacterium (assembly GCA_035531435.1). Taxonomy (GTDB): domain Bacteria; phylum Pseudomonadota; class Gammaproteobacteria; order Steroidobacterales; family Steroidobacteraceae; genus Bog-1198. The sequence goes on from DATKSW010000014.1 coordinate 58,024, forward strand.
ACACGCCGACATTTAAGCGAATATTATGCATGAAATGCAACCAAAAAAGGGCCCTTTGTCGGCATCTGGCGGCCGCTCTGCGGGCAAACCGACCGTGCCGCAATTAATTCGCCGTCACGATCGGCGCACGTCATGGGCAATTCACGGAGCGCATCGGCGTTCGACGCCTCAGCTGCTCAATAGTTCCATGACGGCGCGGTTCGCCTGGTTGATCGCCGAGTCGGTGTAGGCCGCGCCGCCGGAATCGGAATTGGCGATCGTGATGCGCCCGTATTGCGCACGGCCGACGACGTTGGCGCGCAGGGCTGGCGGTACGTCCGGATCGAACAGCGGATTGTATTCCGGCGCATAGCCGTGCCCCCAGCGATTGACCGTGATCGCGGTGATGTCGCGCGCCGGATCGAAGCCGCCGCCGGCGAGCGTGCGTCCGAGCTGGTCGCGGATCCGGCGTTCGAAGGTCGCGAACGGCGTGGCGAGGAGTTCGGCGCGCCCCGCGCGATTCTGCTGATGTTCCGACAGACCGGGCTTGCACGGCGTGCGCACCATGCGCACCAGCATCGGCTCGTCCGGGGACTTCGGGCTGCGGTAGGCGCCGATGTCCACCTGCGGGTTGAGATGCGTGTGCGGGAAGTAGCCCTCGGGCGTGTACACGTACTTCAGCTTGAGCGCATCGAAGGCGCGCCAGTTGCCGAGCGCGACGCTTGTGTACACGAGCGGCGTCTTGACGAGCGCGTGCAGGGCCTCGCGCTGCACCGCCGGCAACTCCGGACAGAGGTAGGGAATCATCATGTTGTAGCCGGCGAGCACGGCGCCGCGGGCGCGCGCCGCGTAGGCGCGGCCCCCGCGCACGTAAGTCACTTCCACCTGCCGCGCGGTCTGCGGCTCGCCGAGGTTCTTGACGCGGATCACCGTGCTCGACAATCGCAGCCTCACCGGCGCATCGCTGCGGTCGAGTTCGGCGTAATCGGCGCGCGCGCTGACGAGGTCGGCGATGCCCTCGCCGGGCATGGCGCGCGGAATCAAATCGCGCACCAGCGCGCGCGCGATCGTCGCGTTGCCGTCGGGGAAATGCAGGCGCAGCGAGCCGCCGGTGTCCTCGTAGCCGGCGGGCGTATAGCCCATGCGCTCGATCGAGCCTTTGGCGAGGTGCATGCCTTGAAATCCCGGCAGGTGGAAGCCCCAGGCATCGAGCGCCGAGACCGCGTCGGTGCCGACTCCCCACTCGCCCATGGTGCAGGAGTGGTAGAAGTGCAGGACCGCGGGTTCGACTCGCACCAGGTCGCGCAGGAACGCTTGGTAGCTGATTCTCGAGAGGCGCTGCTTCTTCTCGTCGGAGGACAGGCCGGGCAGGTAGTCGACTTGCCCTTCTTGGATTTGCACGATTTGCGCGCGCGCCCGTGCGGAGAGCGGAGCATCGGCGAGCAGGCGCGCGTACGGCAGCTTGCCGACGCCGACGACGAGCTTGTCGGCGCCGAAGGTCTGCCGCTCGAAGAACACGCCGCTCTGCAGGCCGCGCTCCTCGTAGAACTCGGGGTGCTGGATCGTCTTGGCGAGCGCCGCGACGTCGATGCCCAAGGTCTTAAGGAGGCCCGCGGCGATCTGGCTGTAGGGCCGCGGGCTGTCGATCTCCAAGGTGCCGCCGTTCATCAGCTGCATGCGGCCGTTCAAGTGGAACTCGTTGCGCTTGGCGTGGCCGCCGAAATCATCGTGATTTTCCAGGATCAGGATGCGGCTGGCCGCGCCCGTGGCGGCGGCGGCGCGGTAGAAATGCGCGGCGGCGAGGCCGCTGATGCCGCCGCCGACGACGATCAGGTCGTAGTGCTCGCCGGGCTCGCCGGGCTCGGCGGGCTGGCTCCAATGGCGGCCGTCGCGCAGCGCGTGGGCGGTCTCGAAGGAGCCGGGGTGATCGCCGCGCATGCCGGTCAGGATCGGCGGGTAATAGCCGGGGGCGTCCTGGGAAGGGGGCTGTGCATCGGCGGCGCCGGCGTACAGGGGCGGTGAGGCGATCGCGGTGGCGCCGATGGCGAGGCCGTTCAGGAAATCGCGCCGCGTGATCGGGCATTGCATGCCGAGCAGGGCATCTTTGGATCGGTCGGCGGCATCGTCGGTCATGGCGTTTTACACGGTAGCGCGCGAACGCGCCGCTTGCCAGATACCCGTGACTGTATATAATGACAGTCACTGTCTGCATATACAGGTGCCGTATGACCGATCTTACCCCCCGCCAAACCCAGATCCTGCGGCTGATCCAAGAGAGCATCGCGGAAAGCGGCATGCCGCCGACGCGCGCGGAAATCGCGCGCACTCTCGGTTTCAAATCGCCGAATGCGGCGGAGGAACACTTGCGCGCACTGCAGCGCAAGGGCGCCATTCAGCTGATTCCCGGCGCCTCGCGCGGCATCCAGCTGAAAGACATCTTGCGCGAACAATTGGGCCTGCCGCTGATCGGCCGCGTCGCCGCCGGCCGGCCGATCCTCGCCGAGGAGCATGTCGAGGCGCGCTATCAGATCGATCCGAAACTCTTCCAACCGCAACCGCATTACCTGTTGAAAGTGCACGGCATGAGTATGAAGAACGCCGGCATCCTCGACGGCGATTTGGTCGCCGTGCACCGCACTCCCGAAGTGCGCAATCGTCAAATCGTCGTTGCGCGCCTGGAAAACGAGGTCACGGTCAAACGCTACCGGCAGGAAGGCAGGATCGTCTGGCTATTGCCGGAAAATGCCGAGTTTCAGCCAATTCGCGTCGATCTCAAAGAACAGCCGATGATCATCGAGGGCGTGGTCGTCGGCGTGCTTCGCCGCGGTAAAGATCTGGATGGCGCGTGAGACGGTCTCGCTTGCGGACATCTTGGCCGATGCGCGCGTCTGGAAGTTAACAGACGCCTCGGCCGCCCCGCCTCATCCGGTTTGGTCCACCGGCAGGAGCGCGCTGGATGCGCGCTTGCCGGGCGGCGGTTGGCCGACGGCGTCGCTCATCGAGGTATTGATCGCCGATAACGGTCTCGGCGAAGTGCAGCTGTTTCTGCCGGCGCTCGCCGCATGCCAGCGCGGCGCCGGCGGCGAGGCGCCGTGGCTGATCTTCATTGCGCCCCCGCATGAGCCTTATGCGCCCGCCTTGGCGCAGCAGGGCATCGATCTCGGACACTTCTTGGTCGTGCGCCCGGCGTCCGCGACCGAAGCGTTGTGGGCCGCCGAGCAGGCGTTGAGCGCCGGTGTCTGCGCCGCCGTCTTTCTCTGGCTGCAAGGCTCCGACGATCGTTGGTTGCGGCGTTTGCAGCTCGCGGCCGAGGCGGGCGGCGCGCTCGGTGTGCTGTTCCGTCCCGAGCGCCATCGTTTCGAGTTTTCGCCGGCCGGGTTGCGTTTGTCGATGACCCGCGGCGAACGGCAGGCGCGCGTCGAATTGCTCAAAGTACGCGGCGGCCGGCCGGGATTCATCGACCTCGATCTCGGCCCGTCATGACTTCGCGGACGCTTTGGTATGCCGCGGTGTTTCCGGGGCTGGCCGCGGCGGCGCTGTACCGCTGCGCCCGGCAGGCGCAGCGGTACACGGCGTTCGTCAGCATCGAAGCGCCCGATGCCTTGTTGTTGGAAATCCAGGGGAGTCTGCGCTTGTTCGGCACGCTCGAGCGGCTGCAGGCATGCATCGATGCGGGCTGGGAGGAACTCGGCGTGATGGCGCACGGCGCCAGCGCGCCATCGACGCTCGCGGCGCTGTGGCTCGCGCGCGCCGGCGAGCGCGCGCGGATAGAGCATCCGGCGGCGCTCGCGGGCCGCTTGGCCGGGCTGCCGATCGGCTGCACCGCGTGGGATGCGGATCGTCTGCAAACGCTGCGATCGTTCGGGGTCGCGCATATCGGCGAACTGCTGCGCCTGCCGCGCGCCGGCATTGCGCGCCGTTTGGGCCCCGCCGCGCTCCTCGATCTCGATATTGCGCTTGCAAAGGCGCCCGCGCCGCGCAGGGCGTTCGTGCCGCGCGAGCGCTTCCGCGAGCGCTGCGATTTCGAGACCGAGATCGACGCCGCCGCCGCTCTCGAACAGGCGCTCGCGGCGCCGCTCGAACGCTGCGCGCGCTTCCTGCGCGAACGGCGCGCCGGCGTACAGGCTCTGGCATTGACTCTGCGGCACCGCGCGGCGCCGCCGACCCGGCTGCGTGCGGGCCTTGCGAGCATCACGGGCGAGCATCGCCGTTTGCGCGATGTGCTCGCGCAGCGGCTGTTGCGGCTCGAATTGGCGGCGCCGGTGCGCGCCCTGGAATTGCTCTCGGCGCCGCTGCAAGCCTTGCCGGCCGATTCGCTCGGCCTCTTCGGCGGCTTCGGCGATCAGGGCGCCGGCGAGGGCGCGGCGCAATTGGTCGAGCGCTTGCGCGCGCGGCTCGGCGAGCGCGCGGTGTACGGCGTCTCCTCGATCGCCGAGCACCGCCCGGAGAGGGCCTGGCGCCGAGTGCAGGAACTGCGGCTGTGCCGGACGGCGGCGAGCGCGCCGGCGAGCGCGCCGGGGACGGACGATGCGCTGCTGCAGAGGCCCGTCTGGCTGCTCGCCGAGCCGGTGCCGTGGTCCGCGCGCGCGTCGCCGGCGCCGCCGCGGGAAGGCTGGGTGCTCGAGCAGGGCCCGGAGCGCATCGAGAGCGGCTGGTGGGATGGCGAGGGCGTGGCGCGCGATTACTATGTGGCGCGCCGCGCCCATGGCGCGAGGCTGTGGGTCTTTCAAGAGCGGCGCAGCCGGCGCTGGTACTTGCACGGCGTATTCGCTTGAGGGGCGGTGCGCGCGATGTACGCCGAACTGCATGCCTTGAGCAATTACTCCTTCCTGCGCGGCGCCTCGCATCCCGAAGAGCTGGTTGCGCAGGCCAAATGGCTCGGCTACCGGGCGCTCGCGCTGACCGACGAGTGCTCGCTCGCCGGCGTCGTGCGCGCCCATTTCGCCGCCAAGGAACATGGTCTGGCGCTGATCGTCGGCGCCGAGCTCTGCTGCCTCTGCGGCCTGAAGCTCGTCGCGCTCGCGACCACGCGCACCGGCTACGGGGCTTTGAGCCGGCTGATCAGCCGAGCGCGGCGCGCCGGCGCCAAGGGCGGCTACGCGCTCGCGCGTGCCGATTTCGAGGAACGACTCGAAGACTGCCTGCTGATCTGGCTGCCGCGCGCAGGCGCCGCCGCGGCGGCGCAACGCGAAGATGAGGGCCGCTGGTTGCGCGAGCGCTTTGCCGGGCGCCTGTGGATCGGCGTCGAGCTGCTGACGAGCGGCCTCGATGGCCGCCGCCTCGCCGCGCTCGAGGCGCTCGGCCGGGCGCTCGATGTGCCACGGGTCGCCGCCGGCGACGTGCACATGCATCGGCGCAGCCGCCGCGCCTTGCAGGACGTGCTGACGGCGATCCGCTTGAATACGCCGCTCGGCGCGGCGGGGCATGCGCTGTTTGCGAACGGCGAGCGCTGCCTGCGTCCCGCGGGCCGCTTGCGCGAGCTGTATCCCGCGCCGCTGCTCGCGGCAACGCTCGCGATCGCCGAGCGCTGCAGGTTCGATCTCGGGGCGCTGCGCTATGAATATCCCGAGGAAATCGTGCCGGCGGGCGCTACGCCGACGAGCCATCTGCGCGATCTGACGGAACAAGGCTGCCGCCGGCGCTGGCCGGCCGGCGCGCCGCCGGCCGTGCGCGCGCTCATCGAGCATGAATTGCGTTTGATCGCGCAACTGCGCTACGAGCCGTTCTTCCTGACCGTGCACGACATTGTCCGCTTCGCCCGCTCGCAGGGCATTCTCTGCCAGGGGCGCGGCTCGGCGGCGAACTCGGCGGTCTGTTATTGCTTGCAGATCACCGAAGTCGATCCGGCGCGCATGTCGATGCTGTTCGAGCGCTTCATCTCCAAGGAGCGCGACGAACCGCCGGACATCGACGTGGATTTCGAGCATGAGCGGCGCGAGGAAGTGATTCAATACATCTACCGCAAATACGGCCGCGAACGCGCGGCGCTCGCCGCCACCGTGATCCGCTACCGCCCGCGCAGCGCCTTGCGCGACGTCGGCAAGGCCTTGGGATTCGAGCCGACCGTCCTGTCGCATCTCGCCAAGAGCGCGCGGCCGCTGGACGGGGGGCCCGCGGACGACGACGATCCGCGGATTGCACGCCTGCTGGCGTTGAGCGGGCAGATCCAGGGCTTTCCGCGGCACCTCTCGCAACACGTCGGCGGCTTCGTGATCGCGCGCGGCCGCTTGGATGAACTCGTGCCGATCGAAAACGCCGCCATGCCCGAGCGCACGGTCATCCAGTGGGACAAGGACGATCTCGACGCCCTCGGTTTGATCAAGGTCGACGTCCTCGGCTTGGGCATCCTCTCGGCGATACGCCGGGCATTTCGCCTGATCGAGGATTTCGGCGGCGCAGCGCGCGCCGCGGGCGGGATCGATCTGGCGAGCGTGCCGGCCGAGGATCCCGCCGTCTACGAGATGATCTGCCGCGGCGATACCGCCGGCGTATTTCAAATCGAATCGCGCGCGCAAATGGCCATGCTGCCGCGCCTGCGGCCGCGCAATTACTACGATCTGGTCATCGAAGTGGCGATCGTGCGCCCGGGCCCCATCCAGGGCGACATGGTGCATCCGTATCTGCGCCGCCGCAGCGGCGAGGAGGCGGTCACCTATCCGAGCCCCGCCGTCGAGGCGGTGCTCAAGCGCACCCTCGGCGTGCCAATCTTCCAGGAACAGGTCATGCAGCTCGCGATCGTCGCAGCCGGCTTCACGCCCGGCGAGGCCGACGGACTGCGCCGCGCGATGGCGGCCTGGAAGCGCAAGGGGGGATTGGAGCCGTTCGAGCGCCGTTTGATCGACGGCATGCACAGGCGCGGCTATGCGGAGGACTTCGCGCGGAAGATCTTCAATCAGATCCAGGGTTTCGGCGAGTACGGCTTCCCGGAGTCGCACGCGGCGAGCTTCGCCCTGCTGGTCTACGTTTCGGCGTGGCTGAAGCGGCACGAACCGGCGGCCTTCTGCGCCGCGCTCCTCAACAGCCAACCGATGGGCTTCTACGCGCCGGCGCAACTGCTGCGCGATGCGCGTGCGCACGACGTCGAGGTGCGTCCGATCGCCGTCGACAGCAGTGCCTGGGACTGCACGCTCGAACGGCAAGCCGGCGGCCGGCCGGCGCTGCGCCTCGGCCTGCGGCTCGTCAAGCAGCTGACGCGGGCGGGCGCGCAGCGCCTCCTCGGCGCGCGCGCGGCGCGCACATTCACCGATGTCGCCGACTTGGCCGAACGGGCCGCGCTCGAGCGCCGCGATCTTCAGGCGCTCGCCGCCGCCGATGCGCTCGCGGCGCTTGCCGGACACCGCCATGCAGCGCTGTGGCAGGTCGGCGGCGTCGAGCCCGCGTTGCCGCTGCTGCCCGCCGCGACCGCGGCCGGCGAAGGCATTGCGCTGCTGCGCGCGCCGCGCGAGGGCGAGCAGATCGTCGCCGACTACCGCAGCTTGGGTTTTACGCTGCGCCGCCACCCGCTCGCCTTGCTGCGCGAGCGGCTGGCGTCGCGCGGCGTGCTGCCGGCGCAAGATCTTTGGGATCAGCCGGACGGCCAATGGGTCGGCACGGCGGGCCTCGTCATCACGCGCCAGCGGCCGGGCAGCGCCGGCGGCGTGACCTTCGTGACGCTGGAGGATGAAACCGGATACGTGAACCTGATCGTCTGGGAGCGCGTGGCTACGCGCTCGCGCGCGGCGCTGCTCGAATCGCGCCTGCTCGAGGTGCGTGGCAAGATACAGCGGCAGGGCGACGTCCTGCACGTCGTCGCGCAACGGCTGACGAACCTGTCGGCGCTGCTCGGCGATTTGCTCGTGACTGCGAGGAATTTCCGCTGAGCGGCGCCGCCCACGGGGCACGCCGCGGGTCCGTCAGCGGGATTTCTTTTTCTTCTTCGGCGCCTTGTCGGCGACGGCGGCACCGGCGACGGCGGCGCCCCCGACCTTGTAATCCTCGAAGTCGCTCAAGAGTTCGGCCGTGCGCCGCTCCTCCATGACGCGCTCCAGGCGCCGCCAGGCGGGCTCGGCGCCCTTCGGGGCGCGCCGCCGCTGGGACTCGACGTCGCGCATGATGTGCTCCACGTCGACCTCATCGGCGCCGGCCGCGGGCTCCTCCGCGTCCTCCTCCTCGAACTCATCCGACTCGGGCTTTTCGCTCATGTCACCGAAGCCTCGGTTTCACCTGCGGTCACGCGCGCGTTTTTATCGGAAAAGGCGCCGGGGCGCAATAGCCGCCGTCACGGCGCTCTATTTGACCAGATCGTTGAGTTGAAATATCGGCAGCAGCAGGGCGATAACGATGAACATGACGATGGCGCCCATGAAGACGACCATGAACGGCCCCAAGAGATTCGTCATCGTCGCCAATAAGCCGTCCATCTCCCGTTCCTGGTTCGCCGCGGCGCGCTCCAGCATCTTCTCCAGCTCGCCGCTGCTCTCGCCGCTCGAGATCAAATGGATCATCATCGGCGGGAAGATCTTGCGGGCCGCGAGCGATTTGCCGATCGGCGCGCCCTCGCGCACGCGCAGCGCCGCGTCGACCACCGCCTGCTTCATCGGCTGGTTGTTGATGACGTCGGCGGATATCTTCAGCGCCTCGAGCACCGGCACCGCGCTCGCGGTCAAGATGCTGAAGGTGCGCGCGAAACGTGCGGTGTTCAGGCCGCGGATCAGCTTGCCGGCGAGCGGCAGCCTGAGCAGGAATCGATCGTAGCGCAGCCGCGCCTCCGGGTTGCGCAGCCAGCGCGAGAAGCCGTAGACCGCCGCGCCGATCAACATCAGCCCGTAGAACCAATAATGGCGCAGGAAGTGGCTGGTGCCGATCAGGATGCGGGTCGCGAGCGGCAGCTGCGTATGTTCGGATTCGAACACCGCGACCACCTGCGGAACGACGTAGGCGAGCAGGAAGGAGACGATCGCAAAGGAGAGCACGACCAGCACGATCGGGTAGACCAGCGCGTTGCTCACCTGCTGCCCCATGACCTGGCGATTCTCGGTGAAATCCGACAAGCGTTCGAGCACCGAGTCGAGCCGGCCCGATTGTTCGCCGGCCGCGACCGTTGCGCAGTAGATATCGGGGAAGGCCTGCGGAAAGTCGCGCAGGCCCTCGGCAAGCGGGTGGCCCTCGACGACTTTGCTGCGTACGCCGAGGATGATGCGCTGCACGCGCGGCTTCTCGGTCTGCTCGGCGACCGCCTGCAGCGATTCGTCGAGCGGCAGGCCGGAGCGCAGCAAGGTCGCGAGCTGGCGCGTCAGCATCGCCAGATCCAGCGTCGATAAACCGCGGCGCAGCATTCTGCGCCCCTGGCTGCGCCGCAGCTCGCGGCCGGCGGTTTCCTCGATTTCCAGCGGCAGCAACTGCTTGTCGCGCAACAGCTGGCGGACGTGCTTGACGGTGTCGGCTTCGATCAGCCCTTTGCGCTCCTTGCCCTGGGCGTCGAGCGCGGTGTATTCGAAGGCGCCCATCAGTCTTCACGCGTGACGCGCAACACTTCCTCCAAGGTCGTCTCGCCGGCGAGCACTTTCCTGCGGCCGTCGTCGCGGATGCCGGGACTGCCGCTGCGCGCATAGCGCTCCAGTTCCTGTTCGGAGGCGCCGTCGTGGATCATCGTACGCATGTGATCGTCGACCGCGATCAGCTCGTAGATGCCGGTGCGGCCACGGTAGCCGATGCCGGGCTCGCTGCTCGGGCGGTACAGTTCGACCGGCGCGCCCTGCGGGTCGAGATTCAGCAAGCGCCGCTCGTACTCGCCGGCGAGGAAGCGCTCCTTGGTCTCGGGGTTCAGTACGCGCACCAGGCGCTGCGCGAGCACGCCGATCAGGCTCGAGGACAGCAGGAACGGCTCGATGCCCATGTCGCGCAGGCGCGTCACCGCGCCGACCGCCGTGTTGGTGTGCAGGGTCGAGAGCACCAGGTGGCCGGTCAAGCTCGCCTGCACGGCGATTTGCGCCGTTTCGAGGTCGCGTATTTCGCCGACCATGACGACGTCCGGGTCCTGGCGCAGGATCGCCCGCAGGCCGCGCGCGAAGGTCATTTCCACCTTGGTGTTGACCTGCGTCTGGCCGATGCCGTCGATGTAGTACTCGATCGGATCCTCGACCGTCATGACGTTGCGGGTGTTGTCGTTGATGCGCTCGAGAGCCGCATACAGCGTCGTCGTCTTGCCCGATCCGGTCGGACCGGTGACCAGGACGATGCCGTGCGGCTTGTGGATGATCTCGTCCATGATCTCCTGGGTGCGCGGATCCATGCCGAGCGAGGTCAATTCGATGCGCCCCGCCTGCTTGTCGAGCAAGCGCAGCACGACGCGCTCGCCGTGCCCCGAGGGCAGCGTCGAGACGCGCACGTCGACCGCGCGGCCGGCGATGCGCAGCGAGATCCGCCCGTCCTGCGGCAGGCGCCGCTCGGCGATGTCGAGCTTCGACATGACCTTGATGCGCGAGACGACCAGCGTCGCGACCCCGCGCTTGGTCTGCAGGACTTCGCGCAGCACGCCGTCGACCCGGAAGCGGATCACCAGGCGATTCTCGTACGGCTCTATGTGGATGTCCGAGGCGTTTTCCTTGACCGCCTGCGTCAGCAGCGCGTTGATCAAGCGGATGATCGGCGCTTCGTCGTCGCTCTCCAGCAGGTCGGAGGATTCCGGTATGTCCTCGGCAAGGTGCGCCAGGTCGGTGTTGTCGTCCAGGCCCTCGAGCATTTGCATCGCCGCGCCCGAGCCCGCTTCGTAGGCGATGCGCAGCATCGCGTCGAATTGCTCGACCGACACGCGCGCGAGCTTCAAGGGCATGCCGACGAAGCGGCGCACCTCGGCGAGGCTCTGCGGCGTGACGCCGGGCCGGCAGACGGTCTCGGCGGCGCCGCCGACGATGCCGCGCACCAGGATGCCGTGCCGCTTGGCGAACGGGAACGTGAGCTTGCGTTCCTGCGGCAGCGGTTCGATCAGTGAGCTCACGGGCCGTGCCCCGGCGCGGCCGGGGCCGTGGGCGTGGGCGCGGCCGGTGGCGCGGGCGTGGGCGCGGCCGGCGCGGCCAAGCCTGGCGACTGCTGCGAGTCCTGCGGCGGCGGCGCGCCTTGCGCCGGCGGGTTGCGCAATTCCGGGATCACCGGCTGGTGCTCGCCCGGCAGCAAGGTGACCTTGCCGTGGTGCAGGTTGTTCTGCAGCGCGCGCATCGAATTGTACTGGGTCTTGCTGGTCGCCTGGATCTGCTGCTGGTCGCGCAGAATCTTCGGCCGTATGAACACCAGCAATTCCTTTTTCTCGCGCGAACCGCCGCGCGTGCGGAACAACGCGCCGATCAGCGGGATGCGGCCGAGCAAGGGAACGCGATCCTCGTTCTCGTTGACGGTATCGGAGATCAGGCCGCCGAGCACGATGATGCCGCCGTCCTCGACCATCACGGTGGTCTTGATGGCGCGTATGTTCGTGGAGATGTCCGCGGAGTTCGCGAGCTTGACGCCCGGCGAGGAATCCTCTTGACTGATTTTCAGCTGCACCGTGTCGCCGCGCGTGATGTGCGGGGTGACTTTCAGGATCGTGCCGACCTCTTCGCGCTCGATCGTCTGGAACGGACTGGTGGTGCCGTTGACACTTGCGGTCGCGGTCGAATAGCTGCCGGTGATCAGCGGGATCTGCTGCGTGACCTTGACCTCGGCCTCCTCGTTGTTCATCGTGATGATCGACGGCGTGGAGATGATGTTGCTCGCGCCGTCGCTGCGCAGCGCCTGCAGGATCGCGGCGAAATTCGTGCCCGAGGTCTTGTTGTAGCGGCCGATCGCAAGCGTTGCGCCGATGCCGAGCGTCGCGCTGCTGAGGGCGGCGACGTTCTTGGTGGCGGCCGCGGCCACCAGGTCGACGATGCTCGCGCCGCCGCTCGTCGGCAGATTCGACACGCCGGCGGGGACGCTGCCGTTGTTCGGGCCGGCGACGGCCCATTGCACGCCTAAGTTCGAGGCCTTGGTGATGTCGATCTCGACGATGATCGCCTGCACCTCGACCTGCGCGCGGCGCACGTCGAGCTTGTCGATGACGCCCATCAGGGATTTCATCAATTTTGGCGGTGCGGTGATCACCAGGGCGTTGGTGGGTTCGTCCGCCCAGATGGTCACTTCGGCGCCGAGGTTCGAGCCGCCGGGGGCGCCGGCGATCGGGCCCGCGCCCTGCAGCTTCGCGGAGGCCGCGGCCTGGCCCTTCAATTGGTCGGCGAGCTTCTTGGCGTCGGCGTAATGCAGGTAGCGCACTTGGGTATTGCCGCCCGACTTCAGCGGCACGTCGAGGCTCAAGATCAGCGCCTTCATGCGCAGGCGCATGGCGTCGTCGCCGCTCAGCAGGATGCTGTTGGTGCGCTCATCGGCGATCGCCTTGACGACGGCGCCGCCCGCGGCCGCGCCCTGATTGAGCTCGTTGACCGTGCGCGCGGCGTCGGTCGCGCTGGCGTTGTGCAGATGGATCATCTCGAACGGCTCGTTGCCGGTCTCGTCCATGCGCTGCACGATGCGCACTATTCGGTGCACGTTGCTCGCGGTGTCCGAGATGATCAGCATGTTGCCGCCGGGATAGGCCGCCAACTGCCCGTACTGCGGGATCAAGGGGCGCAGCAGCGGCACGAGCTGCGCCGCGTTGATGTTCTTCACGGCGATGACTTGCGTGACGATCTCATCGGATGTGGCACTGACGTGCCGCGGCAGGTCGATAGAGGGAAACTGGCGCGCATCGATGTTCGGCACTATTTTGACGACATTGCCCGCGGGGATCGCCACGTAGCCGTAGACCTGCAGCACCGAGAGAAACGCCTGGTAGAACGCCTTCGGCGACATCGGCGTCGCCGACAGCATCGTCACCTTGGCATTGACCCGCGGGTCGACGATGAAATTCTTGCCCGTGACCTGGCTCACCGCCTGGATGATCTGGCTGAGGTCGGCGTCCTTGTAATTCGGCGTGATCGTCGCGGCATCCTGCGGGTCCTGCGGGTTCTGCGGGTTCTGCGGCGCGGCGGCGCGCGTCGGCAAGGCGAGCGAGAGCAGCGCGAGCGAGAGCAGCGCGGCGGTCGCAAGCACCGCGGCGTGGCGCACTCGCTTCAGTGTGGTCATGAACTTCATCGTGGACTCTCGTGTGTTGAGTGCTGCGGTGCGCCGTGCCCGCTAACGGTTCAGGTTCGGATTGGCGAAATTCGGCCGCGCCCGCAACGGCTGCGGCCTGCCGCCCGCAGGCGGCATCAAGTCCTTGTTCGCCTCGGCGGCGACTTGCGCGATGTTCAATGTCAAATCCTTGGTGTTGCCGTTGCGCTCGATCGTCACGACCGCCTGCGAGGAGGTCTCGATCGTGCTGAACACCTCCTGGCTGCGCTGCGGATCGTCGAGCGGCGTGCCGTCGATCGCGGTCACGAGATCCCCGGGCCGCAGCCCTAAGCCGTTGAACGCCGCCCGATTGGTGCCCGGGTAGATTCTGAAGCCGCGCAGCCGCCCGGCCTGGCTGTCGTAGGAGGGGACCGCGCGCAGCACGCTGTTCAAGATTCCCGGATTCTGCTGCACCATGCGGCGGATGTTGTTGATCGTCGCCGCGGTGCGCGCCTGCGCGCCGCTCATCTGCTGCGCCACCGTCGCCTGGCCGGTCAGCACCGATTGCGGCAAGTTCAAGGTCTCGAGCACTCCGCCGCGATTCAATATCACGCGTTCAAGATACACCGCGAAGAGCGTCGCGCCGCCGACCGCATCGCCGACCGCATACACCCGGGAGGGGCCGCCGGCGCCGATGATGGCGATGCCGTGCTTCGGGTCCTGGGTCGCGATCGTGCCGGCCAATATCAGATTGGCGCTCGTCTGCGGCGCATTCGCGAGATTCTGGCCGTTCGGAGCGAGCGTCGCGACGCCGAACAGGTGCGCGGCGACGATCGCCTGCAGGTCCGCCGGCGGATGCCGGTTGACGAGTGGCAGCGCAGCACGGGATGGCAGAGGCGTGACCGGATTGCCGCCGAGCAGGGTAATGGCGATGCGCGCAAGGTCCGCGGCGATCAACGCGGCGAGCAGCATGGACAAGAGCCAGGGACCGTTTTGCGGTAGCCGGGACAGCCAGTCGTTTTTCCGCGGTTCAAGCATAGGAAGTCGCGCCCATCGCCCGCGCGCCGCTTTGGTTGCCTAGACGCCAATGATACGTTCTATTCGATTGTAGTCTCAAGCATTTGTTTTTACTTGTTAAAGTAAAGTGATCCCAGATGGCGACAGGAGGGCGTCGGCGGCCGCATACAGATCCTCCGTCCGGGCCTGCGCAGGGCCGTGCGGCTTGTAAAGGGCGCGATCGAACCATATAAACTGATGATCCATGAGTGGCAATGAACGCGGGCGCAGCGGGTCCAGCTTGGTCGTCGAGGAAGCGGCGCCAAAGCTCAAGCGCCCGCCGCTCTTCCAGGTGCTGCTGATCAACGATGATTACACGCCGATGGAGTTCGTGGTCGACATCCTGCAGCGCTTCTTCGCGATGGACCGCAGCAAGGCGACCCGCGTCATGCTGGAGGTGCACACTAGGGGCAGGGGGGTGTGCGGCGTCTTTACTTATGAGATCGCCGAGACCAAAGTGGCCCAAGTGATCGCGTACGCGCGACAACATCAGCACCCGCTGATGGCAACGCTAGAAGAGGCGTAGTCAGTGCTAAGTCAAGAACTCGAGTATTGCTTGAACGACGCCTTCGCCGGCGCCCGCGATGCGCGGCACGAATTCATGACCGTCGAGCATCTGCTGCTCGCGATACTCGACACGCCGAAGATCCGCGAAATCCTGAAGTCCTGCGGCGCGGACACCGGCAAGCTGAAGAGCGAGTTAAGGCAGTTCATCGATCAGACGACGCCGCGGCTGGCCGCCGGCGAGGAGCGCGACGTGCAGCCGACGCTCGGCTTCCAGCGCGTCCTGCAGCGCGCGGTCTTTCACGTTCAATCCAGCGGCAAGAAGGAAGTCACGGTCGCCAACGTGCTGGTGGCGATCTTCAGCGAGAAGCAGTCGCACGCCGCCTATTTGCTGTCGATGCAGGACGTCTCGCGACTCGACGTCGTCAATTTCATCGCCCACGGGCTCTCCAAGGCCGGCGGCGAGGAGCGCAGCGACCGCGATGAAGGCGGCGCGGCGGCCGATGTGGAGCGCGACGGCGAGAGCGGCGGCAGCGCCCTGGAGAAGTACGCGACCAACCTCAACGAGTCCGCCCACAAGGGCAAGATCGACCCCTTGATCGGCCGCAGGCTCGAAGTGCAGCGCACGATCGAGATCCTCTGCCGGCGGCGCAAGAACAATCCGCTGTACGTCGGTGAAGCCGGCGTCGGCAAGACGGCGATCGCCGAGGGCCTGGCGCGCATGATCGTCGAGAACCAGGTGCCGGACGTGCTCCTCGATGCGACGATCTACTCGCTCGACATGGGATCGTTGGTCGCCGGCACGAAATACCGCGGCGACTTCGAGAAGCGCCTGAAAGCGGTGCTCGCCGAAGTCAAGAAGCAGCCCGGCGCGATCCTCTTCATCGACGAGATCCACACCGTGATCGGCGCCGGCGCCGCCTCCGGCGGCGTCATGGACGCCTCCAACCTGATCAAGCCGGCGCTCGCCAACGGCGAGCTGCGCTGCATCGGCTCGACGACTTACAACGAATACCGCGGCATCTTCGAGAAGGACCACGCGCTCGCGCGGCGCTTCCAGAAGATCGACGTCGTCGAGCCCTCGATCCAGGACACGGTCGATATCCTGCGTGGCCTGAAGTCCAAGTTCGAGGAACACCACGGCGTCACCTACGAGGATGCGGCGCTGCAGGCGGCGGCGGAGCTCGCCGCGCGCCACATCAACGACCGGCACATGCCGGACAAGGCGATCGACGTGGTCGACGAGGCCGGCGCGAACCTGCGCTTGAAGCCGGTCGAGAATCGCGAGCCGGCGGTGACCGTCAGCCACATCGAGAACGTCGTCGCGCGCATCGCGCGCATCCCGCCGAAGAACGTCTCGACCTCCGACCGCGACGTGCTCCGGAATCTGGAGCGCAACCTCAAGCTGACGATCTTCGGCCAGGACACGGCGATCGAGGCGCTGGCCGCGGCGATCAAGATGTCGCGCTCAGGGTTAGGCGATCAGCGCAAGCCGGTCGGCTCCTTCCTGTTCTCCGGTCCGACCGGCGTCGGCAAGACCGAGGTGACGCGCCAGTTGGCGATCGCGATGGGCGTCGAGTTCTTGCGCTTCGACATGTCCGAGTACATGGAGCGGCACACGGTGTCGCGCTTGATCGGCGCGCCGCCGGGTTACGTCGGCTTCGACCAGGGCGGCTTGCTCACCGAGGCGATCGCCAAGCATCCGCATTGCGTGCTGCTGCTCGACGAAATCGAGAAGGCGCACCCCGATGTCTACAACCTCCTCCTGCAGGTCATGGACCACGGCACCTTGACCGACAACAACGGCCGCAAAGCGGATTTCCGCCACGTGATCATCGTCATGACGACCAATGCGGGCGCCTTCGAGATGAACCGGCCGAGCATCGGCTTCACGCAATCGGACACCGGCGCCGACGGCATGGAGGCGATCCGCCGCCTGTTTTCGCCGGAGTTCCGCAACCGCCTCGACGGGGTCATTCCCTTCGGCGCGCTCGATGAAGCGACGATCGAGCGGGTCGTCGACAAGCTGCTGGTCGAGGCCGAAGCGCAGCTCGAACAGAAGGGCGTGACGATCGGCGTCGACGACGCCGCGCGCGTCTGGATCGCCAAGAGGGGCTACGACTCCAAGATGGGCGCAAGGCCGATGGCGCGCGTCATCCAGGATCACATCAAGCGGCCGCTCGCCGAGGAACTGCTGTTCGGCAAGCTCGTGGGCGGCGGTCACGTCGAGGTGACCGTGAGCGAAGACGGCCTGACGCTGAAACTCGAGGCGCGCGGCGCGAACGAGCCCGCGTTGCTGCCGCAGGCGGAGTCGCAGGAACAGCAGTAGCGCCGAGGCGGGGTGTGCGGCGCGCTAACGGCCGCGGTAGACGATGCGGCCCTTGGTCAGGTCGTAAGGGGTCATTTCGACGGTGACCTGGTCGCCGGTGAGGATGCGGATGTAGTTTTTACGCATCTTGCCGGAGATGTGCGCCGTGACGATGTGCCCGGTCTTCAGTTTGACGCGGAACGTCGTGTTGGGCAGCGTCTCGACGACTTCGCCTTCGAACTGGATGGCCTCTTCTTTTGACATGCGTCCTTACGGGGTGTCGGAAACCGCGCGCATTGTGCATAAAGGCTCCAGGTAATGCAATTTACGCGGCCGCCGAGGCCCAGGCGCCGCGCGGCGCGCGCCGCGCATAGTTACGCAGCAGCGCGCTGAAGTCGCGGCGCGGCAGTTCGCGGGCGCCGAAAGCGGCCAGATGCGCGCTCGCCACTTGGCAGTCGATCAAGTGGATGCCGCGCAGCCTGCATTCCTCCACGAGTCGCGCCAGGGCCACTTTGGAGGCATCGGCGCGGCCGCTCCACATCGATTCGCCGAAGAACACGCGGCCGAGCTGCACGCCGTACAGGCCGCCGACGAGCTCGCCGCCGGCATAGGTCTCCACCGAGTGTGCGTAGCCTTGCCTGAAGAGTTCCTCATAGGCGCCGATCATCGCCGCGTTCAGCCAGGTTTCGGTCCCGGCGCGGCGCGGCGCGGCGCAGGCGCGGATGGTGCGCGCGAACGCTTGGTCGAGGCGGGTCTCGAAAAGGCGCGCGCGCAATGTCCTTCGCAGGCTGCGCGAGAGGTGAAATTCGTCGGGGAACAGGACCATCCTGGGATCCGGCGCCCACCAGAGGATCGGCTGCCCCGCCGCGTACCACGGGAAGATGCCGCGTTCGTAGGCGCCGAGCAGCCGCGCGACGCTCAAGTCGCCGCCGGCCGCGAGCAGTCCCTCGGGATCGCTCAAGGCCTCCTCGACGGGCGGGAAGGACTCCGCGCTCTGCTCAGCGCAGAGCCAAACGAGCCGGCTCAGAGAGTGAACTCCTCGCCCCGCTCGCGGTGGTAGGGCAGATGCGCGTTGACGGCGGCCGCATAGCGCTCGACGCCAAGGGTCTCGCGGGCCGCGAAATCGCGGATCGCCGCGGCGAAGCGCGCATCGACGATGTCGTGCGCGGAATGCGTCAGCGCGGGCTCGAAGCCGCGTGGCACCTTGTGCTCTCCCTGGGTGCCGGGTTCGAAGCGGGCGAGGCCGCGCTCGATGCAATACTCGATCCCCTGGTAGTAGCAGGTCTCGAAATGCAGGCTGTGGTAGTCGCCGCCGGCGCCCCAATAGCGTCCGTAGAGCGCGTCCGCGCCGACGAAGAAAATCGCCACCGCGATCGGCGCGCCGCCCTTGAGCGCGATCTTCAGCATCAGCCGATCGGGCATCGTGGCGTCGATCCGCAGGAAGAACGGCAGGCTGAGATATGGTTCGTGGCCGTGGCGGTAGAAGGTGTCGGCGTAGAATTCATAGAGCGTTTGCCACAGCGGCGCGCCGATCTGCCCGCCGTGACGGGTCTCGAAGGTGATGCCGGCGTCGGCTACGCGGCGCCGCTCGCGCTTGGCCTTCTTGCGCTTCTCCGCGGTGAAGGTGGCGAGGAATGCATCGAAGGACTGGTAGCCGCGGTTGTGCCAATGAAACTGGCAATCGCGGCGCACGATGAGGCCGGCAGCGCGAAGCGCCGCAAGATCCAGATCCTGCGCAAAGAGCACGTGCCAGGAGGATAAGTGCGCGGCGCGCAGCATTTCGCGGGCCGCCTCGATCAGCGCCTGCGCGATCTGCGCGGCGAAGCCCCCCGGGGCGATCAGCAGGCGCGCGCCCTGCACCGGCGTGAACGGCACCGCGCAGAGGAGCTTCGGATAGTAGCGCTCGCCGTGCTGCTGGTAGGCGTTCGCCCAGGCGAAGTCGAAGACGAACTCGCCGCGCGAGTGATCCTTGCGATACAGCGGCATCGCGCCGATCGCGCGGCCCTGCCGATCGAAGGCGACGAGGTGCTGCGGCGTCCAACCGCTTTGCGGCGCGACGCAGCCGCTCTCCTCGAGCGCCGCGAGGAACTCGTGGCACAGAAACGGCTGCGCATCGCCCGCGAGCGCGTTCCACTCTGCAGGCGCCAACTCGGCGATGGCGCCGAAGGCGCGCGTGCGCTGCGGCGCCCCGGCCTCCGGCAGCCGCGCGGTGCGCGTCACAGACTCGCCGCACGGCGGCGCATCGCCGCCGCGGCGTCGCATTGCTCCAGGTATTTATCGGCATCCAGCGCGGCCATGCAGCCGGTGCCGGCCGAGGTCACCGCCTGGCGGTAGACGTGATCGGCGACGTCGCCCGCGGCGAACACCCCGGCCACGCTGGTCGCCGTCGCCTCGCCGGCGCTGCCGCCCTTGACGACGATATAGCCGCCGCGCATCTCCAACTGGCCGGCGAACAACTCGGTGTTCGGCTGATGGCCGACGGCGATGAAGACGCCGTGAACCGCGAGGGTGCGCGCCGCGCCGCGCTCGCCGGCGCGCAGTTTGAGGCCGGTGACGCCGGACGCATCGCCCAAGATTTCCTCGACGATATGCGTCCAGAGGATCGTGAGCTTGCCGGTGCGCTGCAGTTCGTAGAGCCGGTCCTGCAGGATCTTCTCGGCGCGCAGGCCGTCGCGCCGATGGATCAGCGTCACGTGCTTGGCGATGTTGGCGAGGTACAGCGCCTCTTCGACCGCGGTATTGCCGCCGCCGACGACGGCGACGTCCTTGCCGCGGTAGAAAAAGCCGTCGCAGGTCGCGCAGGCCGATACGCCCTTGCCGCGGTACAATTCCTCGGACGGCAGCCCGAGATATTTGGCCGAAGCGCCGGTCGCGATGACCAGGGCATCGCAGCTGTAAGCGCCGTTGTCTCCCGCAAGCGAGAACGGCGTGCGCCGCAGATCCACGCGGTTGACGTGATCGACGGCGATCTGCGTGTGGAAGCGTTCGGCGTGCAGGCGCATGCGCTCCATCAGCGCGGGCCCCTGCAGGCCTTCGACGTCGCCGGGCCAATTGTCGACGTCGGTCGTCGTCATCAGCTGGCCGCCCTGTTCGAGGCCGGTGATCAGGAGCGGCGAGCGGTTGGCGCGCGCCGCGTAGACGGCCGCGGTAAAGCCGGCGGGGCCTGAGCCCAAGATGATCAGGCGGCTATGGGTGACTTCGCTCATGTACACTTTCCTTTGTCGTCTCGCAGCCAGTTCATGGTATGTAAATTCAAGCACTCCGGCCAGCGATGGCGTCGGCAAGGGCAATCGGGTACGATCTCATATTATTCAATTAGTTAGGAAATTTATATCATTAAAGATCTAGAGCTCGGCCAGGGTGCGGAAAGCAAGCGGTCGGCGGCGGCGCAGAAAGTCTCCGGCGCGGTCGCGCGTTCGCTGCGCGAAGGCACTTTCTGGGTGCTCGGCGCGATCGCCCTGATCCTGTGGCTCGCGCTGCTCACCTATCAGGCGCGCGACCGGGGATTTGCCGATACCGGCGTGCCGGGGCCGGTCGGCAACTGGATCGGTCCGGTCGGCGCCTGGCTGTCGGGCTTTTTCTTTTTCCTCTTCGGGCGTCCTGCGTATCTGTTCCCGCTGATGCTCGCCCTGGCCGGCTGGATGGTGCACAAGAACTCCGCCCCCGACACGCGCTCGCGCATCAACACGCTGCTGCGCGCGGGCGGCTTCGCGCTGACGCTGCTCGCGAGCTGCGCGCTCGCGACGCTGCATTGGAGCGGCGCTGCGTTGCCGAACAGCGCCGGCGGCGCGTTCGGCGAGCTCGTCGGCCGCGGCCTGGTGCGCGGCTTGAGCCTCCTCGGCGCGACGCTATTGCTGCTCGGCCTGTGGTTCGCGGGCGTCGCCCTGTTCCTCGGCGTCTCCTGGTTCACGGTCATGGACAAGCTCGGCGCGCGGGCGCTCGGCGCCGCGCAATGGCTGCGCGCGAAGTTCGCGCAGCGCCGTGAATTGAGCTCCGGCCAGCAGCGCAAACAGGCCCGCCAGGACGTCGTCCGCGAAGAACAGAAGAAGGTCGGCCAGCGCATTGCGCCGCGCATCGAGCCGCCGGCGCCGAGCCCGGCGCGCAGCGATCGGGTCGAGCGCGAACGCCAGGTGCCGCTGTTCGATGCGCCCCAGGCGAGCGAGCTGCCGGCGCTCTCCTTGCTCGATGAGCCGGTCGCGCACGAACCGTCGTACTCGCAGGAAGCGCTGGAGGCGATTTCCCGGCTGGTCGAATTGAAGCTGCGCGACTTCGGCGTCGAGGCCGAGGTCGTTGCGGTGCAGCCGGGCCCGGTGGTCACGCGCTTCGAGCTGCGCCCCGCGCCGGGCGTCAAGGTGAGCCAGATCAGCAATCTCGCGAAGGACCTGGCGCGGGCGCTGTCGGCGGTCAGCGTGCGCATCGTCGAGGTGATCCCCGGCAAATCGGTGGTCGGCCTGGAGATCCCGAACGAGAAGCGCGAGATCGTCACGCTCGGCGAGATCATCAAATCGAAGCCCTACGACGACTTGGCTTCGCCGCTCGCGCTCGCGCTCGGCAAGGACATCGGCGGCGTGCCGGTGGTCGCGGACCTGGCGCGCATGCCGCACCTGTTGATCGCCGGCACGACCGGCTCCGGCAAGTCGGTCGGCATCAATGCGATGGTCCTGAGCCTGATCTACAAGGCGACGCCCGAACACGTGCGCATGATCATGATCGATCCGAAGATGCTGGAGCTGTCCGTCTACGAGGGCATACCGCACCTCTTGTCGCCGGTGGTCACCGACATGAAGCAGGCGGCGAACGCCTTGCGCTGGTGCATCGCCGAGATGGAGCGGCGCTACCAGCTGATGTCGGCGCTCGGCGTGCGCAACATCGGCGGCTTCAACCGCAAGATCAAGGAAGCCGCCGACGCCGGCAGGCCGATCAAGGATCCGATCCGCATGCAGAAAATCGCGCAAGGCGTTCCCGGCATCGTCGCCGAGGACGTCCCCGAACTTTGTGGCCTGCCGTTCATCGTCGTGGTCATCGACGAACTCGCCGATCTGATGATGATCGTCGGCAAGAAGGTCGAAGAGCTGATCGCGCGCCTCGCGCAAAAGGCGCGCGCTTCCGGCATCCATTTGATCCTGGCGACCCAGCGGCCGTCGGTCGACGTCATCACCGGGCTCATCAAGGCGAACATTCCCTCGCGCATCGCCTTTCAGGTCTCCGCTAAAGTCGATTCGCGGACGATCCTCGATCAAAGCGGCGCCGAATCGCTGCTCGGCCACGGCGACATGCTGTTCCTGCCGCCGGGAACGGCGATCCCGACGCGCGTGCACGGCGCCTTCGTCTCCGACCAAGAGGTGCACCGCGTCGTCGCGGGGCTGCGCAAGGGGTCGCAGCCGGTGTACATCGACGAAATCCTCGACGGTCCGCAGGGCTTTATCCCCGGATTCAGCGCGGACGACGAGGAGGCGGGCGACGGCGGCGTCGCCGAGGCCGAACAGGATCCCTTGTACGACGAGGCGGTGCGCATCGTCACGGAGACGCGCAAGGCGTCGATATCCGGGGTGCAGCGCCGTCTGAAAATCGGTTATAACCGCGCGGCGCGGCTCGTCGAAGCGATGGAGGCGGCGGGCCTGGTCGGGCCGCTGCAATCGAACGGCGGCCGCGAGATCTACGGCGCCGCGCCGCCGGAGGAGTGAGTCGATGTCGGTTCGCATTACAGGCGCCGCGTTCGCGGCCTGCATGATCCTGCTCGGCCGCGGCGCCGCGGCCGAACCGGCGCCGGCGTCGGCGGCGGCGACCGCGGAGTCGGCGCCTGCGGAGTCGACAACTGCGGAGTCGGCGCCTGCGGAGTCGGCGACTGCGGCCTCGGCGGCGGCGGCGGCTCGCGTCGAGCATTATCTGTCCGGCTTGAAGACCTGGTCGGCGGACTTCGAGCAGACGATCGACGATGCCGACGGCAAGGTGCTGCGCAGCGCTTCGGGGCACTTGTACCTCAAGCGGCCGGGCAAGTTCCGCTGGGACTACACCGCACCGTCGCGCCAAGTGGTGCTCGCCGACGGCAAGAAGCTGTGGTTCTACGACAAGGATTTGCAGCAGGCGAACGTGCGCGACATGGACTCGACGCTGAAGAGCACGCCCGCGGTGCTGCTTGCCGGGGGAGCGACCGTCAGCAGCCAGTTTCGCATCAGCGCGCTGCCGGCCGGCGAGGGCTACGAATGGTTTCAGCTGATTCCGAAGCATCCGACCAGCGATTTCCAGGCGATCCGCATCGCCTTCGCGAACGGCGAACTGGTGCGCATGTTGTTCGCCGACAAGCTCAACCAGGTCACGAGCCTGAAATTCAGCAACGCCAAGCGCAACGTGACGCTCGCGCCCGCGCTGTTCATCTTCACGCCGCCTGCGGGAGTCGATGTGATCGGACACCCGTCGCCGTGAACGCCGGCCGCGACGGCGCCTACCGGCCGCTCGCGGATCGGCTGAGACCGCGCACCCTCGACGAATACGCCGGCCAACAGCACCTGCTCGGCGCCGGCGCGCCGCTGCGCCGCGCGCTCGAAGCCGGCCGACCGCATTCGATGATCCTCTGGGGGCCGCCGGGAACCGGCAAGACGACGCTCGCGCGGCTGGTGGCGAGCTGCGTCAATGCCGAGTTCGTCGCACTCTCCGCGGTGCAGGCCGGCGTCAAGGAGATCCGCGCGACCGTCGATGCGGCGCGCGCGCTGCGCGGCACGCGCGACACGGTGCTGTTTCTCGACGAGGTGCACCGCTTCAACAAGTCGCAGCAGGACACGTTTTTACCCTATGTCGAGGACGGCACGCTGATCTTCGTTGGCGCGACCACCGAAAATCCCTCCTTCGAGATCAACAACGCGCTGCTTTCGCGGGCGCGCGTGTATCTGCTGAAGCCGCTCGAGATCGCCGATCTGGCGCGGCTCTTGGATCTCGCGCTCGCCGATTCAGAGCGCGGCCTCGGCCGGCTCGCCTTGCGGATCGACGCGGACGCCCGCGAGCTGCTGCTCGCCGCCGCCGACGGCGATGCGCGGCGCATGCTCAATGTGCTGGAAACGGCTGCCGATCTTGCTACGCCTGAGGGCGGCGCGCGGCATCTGGACGCCGTGACGATGCGCGCCGTCATCGGCAACCCGTATCTGCGCTTCGACAAGGGCGGCGAGAGCTTCTACGACCAGATATCCGCGCTGCACAAGGCGGTGCGCGGCAGCGACCCGGACGCCGCGATCTACTGGCTGTGCCGCATGCTCGCCGGCGGCTGCGATCCCTTATATGTCGCGCGGCGCGCACTGCGCATGGCGAGCGAGGATATCGGCAACGCGGACCCCCGGGCGCTGACCTTGGCGCTCGAAGCCTGCGCCGTCTACGAGCGCTTGGGCAGTCCCGAAGGGGAGCTCGCGATCGCGCAGGCGATCCTCTTCATGGCCGCGGCGGCGAAGAGCAATGCCGTGTACACGGCCTATCAGGCGGCGAGCGAGGATGCGGTGCGCTTCGGCTCGCTCGAGGTGCCGCTGCACCTGCGCAATGCGCCGACGCGCCTGATGAAGGAATTCGGCTACGGCAAGGGCTACCGGTATGCGCACGACGAACCCGACGCCTATGCCCCGGGCGTGCGCTACCTGCCGGAGGGCATCCCCGAGCGGCGCTATTACGTGCCCGCGCCGCGCGGCCTGGAGATCAAGATCGGCGAGGCGCTCGAGGCGCGGCGCGCCCGCGACCTGAAAGCCGGCACGGCGCGCGAGTCGTAACGAGACGCCGCGATCGCCTACAATGACGGCACGTAGCGCCGTCCCTGAGGAATTTCATCGTGCTCGATCCGAAGCTCATGCGCAGCGATTTGCCAGGCGTAGCCGCCCTGCTGGCGCGCCGCGGTTTCGTGCTCGACGTGGCGGCGGCCGCGGCGCTCGAAGAGCGGCGCAAGGCCGTGCAGATCGAGGCCGACCGGCTGCGCGCGCTGCGCAATGCCAATGCCAAGGCGGTCGGCGCGGCGAAGGCTACCGGCGCCGACAGCGCGGCGCTGCTCGCCTCAGGGGAAGCCCTGGGCGCGACGCTAACCACGGCCGAGCGGGAGCTCGAGGGGCTGCAGGCCGAGCTCGCAGAGCTGCAGCTCGGCCTGCCGAATCTGCTGCACGCATCCGTTCCCGACGGCGCCGATGAGTCGGCGAATCTCGAAGTTCGCCGTGTCGGCAAGCCGCGCGCGTTTTCCTTCGCGCCGCAAGATCACGTGGCGATCGGCGAGCGGCTCGGCATGGACTTCGAGGCGGCGGGGCGCCTCGCCGGCGCGCGCTTCGTCGTCATGACCGGCCAGCTTGCGCGCCTGCACCGCGCGCTCGCGCAATTCATGCTCGACCTGCATACCCGCGAGCACGGCTACCGCGAAGTCTACGTGCCCTACCTCGTGCACGGCGAAGCGCTCCGGGGCACCGGTCAGCTGCCGAAGTTCGAGCAGGATTTGTTCAGGGTGCAGGGCGAGCCCGGCTTTTATCTGATCCCGACGGCCGAGGTGCCGCTTGCGAACCTGGTGCGCGGGCAGATCCTCGCCGCCGAAACGCTGCCGCTGAAATACGCCGCGCACACGCCGTGCTTTCGCTCCGAGGCGGGCGCCGCCGGCAAGGATACGCGCGGCATGATCCGCCAGCACCAGTTCGACAAGGTCGAGCTGGTGCAGATCACCGCGCCCGAGCACTCGTACGCGGCGCTCGAGGAGTTGACCCGCCACGCGGAGGCGGTCCTGATGGCGCTCGAGCTGCCGTACCGGGTCGTCGCCCTGTGCGCGGGCGACGTCGGCTTCAGCAGCGCGAAGACCTACGATCTCGAGGTCTGGCTGCCGAGCCAGGGGCGCTACCGGGAAATATCCTCCTGCAGCAATTGCGAGTCGTTCCAGGCGCGGCGCATGCAGGCCCGCTGGCGCAACCCGGCAACGGCCAAACCGGAGTTCGTGCACACGCTGAACGGCTCGGGCGTCGCCGTGGGACGCGCGCTGGTCGCGCTCCTCGAGAACGGCCAGCAAGAGGACGGCAGCGTCGCGATCCCGCGGGCGCTGCAGCGCTACGTCGGCGGGGCGAGCCGCATCGGCTAGCCCCGCGCCGCCGGCTTCAGCTGCGGCTGCCCATCGTCAAGCGCAGCACGTACCAGAACATCAGCGCGATCGAGGCGAACAGCTGCATCGCCGCCGACACATAGCGGTCTTCCGGGTAGCGATGGATGATGTTCGAGGTGTCGTAGAGCACCGCGGCGCCCGCGAAACCGATCATCGCCACCGAGAACCAGGTGCCGAGACGGAAGCCGAAGATCGCGCCGCCGACGATCGCGAGCAGCGCGAGGATGCCGCCCCACATCAACAGCGCGCGCATGAAGGAGAAATCCTTGCGCGTGCGGTGGGCGACGAGCATCAAGCCGCCGGCGCCGAGAAAGGTCACGAGCGTCGCGCTGTCGATCGTACCCGGCGCTTTGGCATCGGCGATGTACAGCAGCGGCACGAAGATCAGCGCTTCGGCGACGACGTACACCGCGAAGGAGAAGTACTGCATGCCGAGCGAGGCGCTGGTCTGCGCCGTACGCGTCGCGAGCCAGCCCGTCAGCATGAAGGCGCCGAGGATCAGCAGCCAGTTGAAGCCGAACATGAAGCGCGCAATCTCGCCGGCGAGACCGGATTCGAACAGCGCCAGTTCGACCAGCACGAAGCCTAAGATGCCGCCGACGAGGTGCGTGTAGGTGCGCGAAATGAATTCGGCGCGGCTGTCGACGGCGGTGCCGGGGTACGCCGCATTGTTCATCGGGAAATTAGCCATGACCGACTGCTCCTTAAGATATATCGAACGCCGAGATCCGACGGTTGACGCCATTTTAGCATTCCGGCCGCCGCCGCGCGCCTGCCGCCCGCAAGCATCAGCCGTGAGATAATCGCCAACGCCCCATTGGATCGAGTTCAAGCGGCAAAGTTCGCGGATTTCGGGAGGTTTAGCGTCATTTCTGCGCCACGGAGCCTGTGCCTGTTGCGATTATCGGCGATCGGCGATATCTGCCACGCCGTGCCGCTGATCCGCACGCTGCAGCACGCCTGGCCGCAATGCCGGATCACCTGGATCGTCGGCCGCCTCGAAGCGCAGCTCGCGGCGCTGATGCCGGAGATAGAGTTCCTGACCGTCGATAAACGCCGCTTCGGCGCCGAGTTCCTGCGCCTGCGCAAAGCGCTCGCCGGGCGGCGCTTCGATGTGTTGATGCAGATCCAGCTGTCGATGCGCGCGAGCCTGCTCGGCACCCTGGTGCGCGCGCCCGTCAAGCTGGGCTTCGATTTCGCCCGCGCCCGCGAACTGCAATGGCTGTTTTCGAACCGTCGGATCGCGGCGCGCAGCCGCGAGCATGTGCTGGATTCCTTCTTCGGCTTCGCCGAGGCGCTCGGAGTCACCGAACGCATCGTAAGGTGGGACCTGCCGCTGCCGCCCGAGGCGATGCGCTATGCCGAGGCCGTGATACCCGATCAGCGGCCGACGCTTCTGATCAGCCCTTGTTCCAGCCACGAGATGCGCAACTGGCGGCCGGCGTATTACGCCGCGCTCGCCGATCACGCCGCCCGGCGCTGGGGCATGCGCGTGATCCTCTGCGGCGGTGCGAGCGCGCAGGAGCGCGCAAGCGGCGATGCGATACGCCGCGCCGCGGGAGCGCAGCTTACGGATCAGATCGGCCGCGACACCCTCCCGCAGATGCTCGCGCTGCTCAACCGGGCGACGGTGCTGGTCGCGCCGGACTCAGGGCCGGTGCACATGGCGACCGCCGCCGGCACGCCGGTCATCGGCCTGTATGCGGCGACCAATCCTGCGCGCAGCGGCCCGTACCTCAGCCGCGAATGGTGCATCGACTGCTATCCGGATGCGGCGCGGCGGTTCCTCGGCCGTGAACCCGATGCGCTCCCCTGGTGGACCAAAATCGAGCGCCCGGGCGTCATGGACCTCATAGAGCCCGCCGAAGTCATGCAGCGCCTCGATGTCTTCATGCAGGGCGATCGCGGGGCTCGGTGATCCAGCGTACAGATGGCCGCGGCATGGCCCCGTCACAATGCCGCTAGGATCGCCCAGCACCGCCAGGAGAGCCACATGACACCGTTACGCCGCATTGCCGCCTTTACCTTGATCGCAAGCCTCATGGGACTTTCGGGGTGCATCTGGCCCTACGGCGGCCAGGGCGGCCGGGGTGAAGGCGAGCACATGCAAAGGCGCGGAGAGAACCAGGGAGGGCAAGGCCGCAGAGAGGCCGGCTGCGGCGGCGACCACCGCCGCGACGATTGCAACGATCAGGGACACCAATAAGCCCGCGCCGGCCCGGAACTGAGCGCAGGCGGCGCGGTCCACTGATGAGTCGTGGCGAGCGATTCGGAGGGAACATGAAGACGCCGGTCCGCCTAATGGTAGGTTTCCTGGGGCTATCGCTCGCGGCCGTCGCCGCGGCCGCCGACAAGCCGGTGGAGGCGACCTGGAAGAAGCACGACCTCAATTTCAGCTTCGTCGGCTTCACGTCGCATTACTCCTGCGGCGGCTTCGAGGACAAGGTCGATCTGCTGCTCGCGGCCGCCGGCGCCCGGGCGGATGCGAAGGTGGTCGCGAGCTGCATGGCGCCGATGGGCGGCCCGCAGGAGATCTCCACGGCCCACGTGGTGTTCCGCGCGCTGGTGGCGCGCAAGGCCGGCGACGGCGATCAGGCGGTGCCGCCCGTTCAAGCGGCGTGGAAGGCCGTTCGCCTGCGGGCGCACTCGCCTGCAGATCTCGGCGAGGGAGATTGCGAGCTCGTCGATCAATTCGCGGCGAAAATTTTGCCGCTGTTCACGGTGCAGGACGTCGAAAATCACACGAACTGCGTGCCCCACGAAGTGAACCTCGGCAGCATCGATTTGAAGTATCGCGTGCTGGCGCCGCTCCCGAAGCCGAAATCGGCGGCGGCATCCTGAACCCCGTTACGCGCGCGGCGCTCGGCGCTTCACGCGCCGCCGTTCTCATCCTCATGCGGCAGCGTGCCCATGCCTGACAAGTTGCATCGGGATCTCCTTGCGACGATTTTGCTGCTCAGTGTAGCCGCCGTCGGTGCGGCCGGATGCAAGCCGCACGCCGGCGCCGCGGCGAACGTCGCGCCGCAGGACGACGAGCCGTCACGGACAGCCGAGCCAGCGAGGTCGCAACCCGACCTCTCCGGCCGCACGCGCTTCGGCAAGGCATCGTTCTACGCGAAGATGTTTACCGGCAGAAAAATGGCAGACGGCAAAAGGATGAACCCGCATCGCGACAATGCCGCGAGCAGGACGCTGCCGCTCGGTACCACGGCAAGGGTCACCAACATCGA
>DATKSW010000015.1:0-47686 GCA_035531435.1 Steroidobacteraceae bacterium
GCCCCCGTCAAGGCCCCCGTCAAGGCCGCGGAAAAAGACGCGTCCATGCAGAAACAGAAGCAGATGATGGCCGCGCACTACGAGCGGTTGACCGATGCGCCGCAGAGCGGCGCCAAGGTCTGCAGTACCTTCGTGCCCGGCAACCTCAACGAGCTGATCAGCTGCTTCGGTCTGCTCAACAACCTGCCGGAGGTCAACGCCATCCAGAACGGGCTGCGCCGCACCTCCGGCCAATTCGTGCTGGAAGCGGAGAAAATCGGCCACTCCGAGGATGTCTGCACCTACGTGAAGTCCGACATCGGCATGATGGCCAAGGGCAACCTCGCGCCCAACGGCAAGAAGTTCCCAAACCCGGACGTCCTGCTGTTGTCCTATACCGGTTGCTTCACCTTCATGAAGTGGTTCGAGCTGCTGCGCGAACAGTACGACTGCGAGACGATCATGCTGCACACGCCTTACATGGCCGACGGCAAGATCACGCCGAACATGCTTGAATACATGGTCAAGCAATTGAAGGAGGAAGTGATTCCGAAGCTCGAGCGCGTCTCCGGCGTGAAGTTCGACATCGATCAATTGCGCGAACGGCTGAAGAAATCGGCGCAGGCGGAGGAGGATCTCGTGCACGTGCTGCAGACCGCCCGCCACCGGCCGTCGCCGATCGATGCGTACTTCGGCGGCATTTACTATATCGGTCCGATATTCGGCGCCTTCCGCGGCACCGACGATGCCGTCGAGTACTACCGCTTTCTGCGCGAGGAGATCGATGCGCGCCTCGCCGCGGGATTGGGGCCGGTGACTCCCGAGGGTAATCTCGGCAAGGAGCGCTTTCGCCTGGTGGTCGAGGGTCCGCCGAATTACACGAATTTCCGCCAGTTCTGGAAGATGTTCTACGACGAGGGCGCGGTCGTCGTTGCCTCCAGCTACACCAAGGTCGGCGGCGTGTACGACTTCGGCTTCCGGCACGACCCGGCCAAGCCCTTGGAGACGCTCGCGGAGTATTGCCTGGGTGTGTACACCAACCGCAATCTGCCGATGCGCATCGACATGCTGGTGAATTACCTGCAGGAGTATTCGGCCGACGGCTTGCTGATCAACTCGATCAAGAGCTGCAACAGCTTCTCGGCTGGTCAGTTGCTGATGATGCGTGAAATCGAGAAGCGCAGCGGCAAGCCGGCGGCGTTCATCGAATCGGATCTGGTGGACCCACGCTACTTCTCGGCGGCCAACATCAAGAACCGCCTGGAGAGCTACTTTCAGATGATAGAGCAGCGGCGCGCCGGCGCGAGGAGCGCCGCATGAGCGCCGCGGCGATGAAGACCTTCATCGGTGTCGACTTGGGGTCGACGACCACCAAATCCGTGGTTCTCGACGAGTCCTGCCGGGTGATCGGCCGCGGCATCACCAACTCGCGGTCCAACTACGGCACCGCCGCGCGGGTCGCCGGCGAGGAGGCGCGCGTCGATGCGCGCTTCACCCTGTTTCGCCGCGCGCTCGGCGAAGCGGGCGGCCTGGGCGAGCATCTCGTGGAATTCATGGCGGCGCTCGAGCGCTCGTTCCGCCTGGAACAATTTACCGAGCAGCTCGGCGATCTCGAGCGTACCTGCTTGGGGCAGCTCAAGGGCGGGCGCTTTGCCGAGCTCGAGGCGCGCCTGCGCGACGCGCTCGGCGAGACCTTTCGCCGGTTGCGGGCCGAGTCGCCGTCGCTGTACGCGCCGGGCGCGAAGCGCAAGTCGGATTTTTTCCGCGACATCGCCGGCGCACGCTTCTACACGCACGCCGAGGCGGTAGCCCGGGAAATCGGCTTTCCGTACGAGGTGCTGCTCAACTGCTATGACAAATCCATCCTTGACGTAGAGAACCGCCCGCCGTCGGGGAACTTGAGCGACCATTTTCGGCGGGCTCTCGGCCGCGTTCTCGCGGTCGACCACGCCGTCGTCGGCCGGGCGGCGAGCGTCGTGCAGTCGGTCATCGAGGATTCGCTCGCGCTGGAACTGGAGGAGTCGTATCTGGTCGGGACCGGATACGGGCGGGTCACGCTGCCGTTTTCGAAGGAGCACATCCGCTCCGAAATACTCTGCCATGGTCTCGGGGCGCACTTGATGTATCCGGGCACCCGCACGGTGCTCGACATCGGCGGCCAGGACACCAAGGGCATTCAAATCGATGCGCAAGGGATCGTCACGAGCTTCCAGATGAACGACCGCTGCGCGGCCGGCTGCGGCCGGTACCTGGGGTACATCGCCGACGAGATGAACATCGGGCTGCACGAACTCGGACCGATGGCGATGAAATCGGACCGCCCGGCGCGCATCAACTCGACCTGCACGGTTTTCGCGGGAGCCGAGCTTCGCGACCGGCTGTCGCTCGGCGAGAAACGCGAGGACATCGTCGCCGGCCTGCACCGGGCGATCATACTGCGCGCCATTTCGATCATTTCACGCTCCGGCGGAGTCACCGACGAATTCACGTTCACCGGCGGCGTCGCCAAGAACGAGGCGGCCGTGCGCGAATTGCGCAAAGTCATCCACGATAACTACGGCGACGTCTCGATCAACATCAATCCCGACTCGATCTACACCGGCGCGCTCGGCGCCGCGGAATTCGCGCGCCGCGCCTACCAAGGCGGCGCCGCTGCGGAGGCGCGGCCATGACCATTGCTGCGGGCATCGACGTCGGCACCGGAGCCGTAAAAGCCGCTCTGATGCGGGTGGAGGGCGACAAAACGGATTGGCTCGCGCGCGCGACGTTCAGAATCCGCCAGCGCGATCCGCTCGTGCTGGCCCGCCTCTGCTTCGACCAGATGCTTGGCGAAGCGAAAATTGCGGAGAAAGAAGTCGATTATGTCGCGACCACCGGCGAGGGGGAAAACGCGCCATTCCATACCGGGCATTTCTATTCGATGACCACGCACGCGCGCGGCGCGATCTATCTAGATTCCACCGCTCGCGCGGCTCTCGACTGCGGGGCGCTGCATGGACGGGCGATCTCGATGGACGAGCGCGGCAAGGTGCTGAAGTACAAGATGACGAGCCAGTGCGCCTCCGGATCCGGGCAATTCCTGGAAAACATCGCGCGTTACCTCGGCATCGCCCAGGACGAGGTCGGCTCGCTATCTTGCCAAGCGGACAATCCCGAGGTGGTCTCCTCGATCTGCGCGGTACTCGCCGAAACCGATGTCATCAATATGGTATCGAGGGGCATCACCGCACCGAACATCCTCAAGGGCATTCATCTGTCGATGGCCGGCCGGCTCGCGAAATTGCTTAAATCGATCGACGCGACGAGCGGCGTGATCATGGTCACCGGCGGCCTCGCACTCGACACCGGACTGGTCGCGGCGCTCGTCGAGGAAACCGCCAACACGAAGAACATGAAGACGGTGATCCGCAGCCATCCGGACTCGCCCTATGCCGGAGCGATAGGCGCTGCGCTTTGGGGCGCATTCCGGCACGGGAAACTGCTGGCACGCGGCGAAATTCACCGGGCAGCCTAGTTTTTCCAGGAGATTAAGGACATGGCACTGATAATCGACGACCGATGCACGGCGTGCGACGCATGCGAGCCCGTCTGCCCCAATGAGGCGATCACGGCGGGCCGGCCGATCTACCTCATCGACCCGATGAAATGCACCGAATGCGTCGGCGCGGAGGACGAACCGCAGTGTCGTCTCGTCTGTCCGGCGGAGTGCATCGTCGGCAATCCGGACTTCGTCGAGAGCCAGGAAGAGCTGCTCGCCAAATATCAGCAGCTGCACGCCTGATCGCGCGGTCGAAGGCGCCCGCCCGCCGCCGGGCGCGCGCCGCTCATGGAGGCACTTCTGCGCAGTTGCCTGCATACAGGTCGTATAGGCGGGCATCGCTCTCGGGGTCGAGACTCTCTTCGAGCAGGGGCAGCAGCGCCATCTCCTCCTTTTGCACGTGCCCGAGCAGCTGGCCGCACAGATCGCCCGCGGCCGCTCGAAAATCCGCCCAGCTCGCATCGCCGAAGCCTTCGGCGAGCGCCGCCGCGCCGATCGCTCGCAGACGCTCGAGCAGCGGCCGCATGCTCGCGTGCTCCGCGGCGAGGTGCTCGCCGATGGCCGCGCTGCCGTCCGCCGCGAGGAGGGGGAACAGGCGTTGTTCCTCGAAATCGAAATGGCCGCAAAGCTCCGCGCCGAGAGCGCGCGGCAGGTCGCGCAGCAGGCCCGCGGCGGCGGCATCGTCGCAGTCCGGATGAGCGTGCGGGTATCTGCCGAGCATCGTCTGCAGACGCTGCGCAAACAGCACCGTACCGTCATGCTCCTCGTGCAGTACCTCGCAGATCCGGCTCGGCGACATCGTTTCACTCCCCGGCGCGAGAGCCGTGCGCCAAGCTGCCTCTCGCGCTATCACGCTATTCTGGTACGATAATACGAAAATCGACAAAGTCAAGCCGCGCCGGCGAGCGATACCAGCAAGCGCGCCGCCAGGGCGCCCGCGACGATCCGCCGGTAGTTCGCCTGGGTGAGCGTGGTGCGCATAGGCCGGACCTGCTTTTGCACGAGCTTGTCGAGTTCGGCCGCGAGCGGCTCGTCGACTGCCCGCCCAAGGAGGGCCGCGGTACCCGCGACCAGCAGCGGCCGGGGGTTCGTACCGGTGAGCGCGGCCCGCAGCCCCGACAGGCGGCCGCCGGCGAGATCGATCGCGAGCGCAACGCCGGCCAGCGGGAAATCGAATGCGCCGCGGACCCTGACCTTCGCGTAGCTGCAGCGCACCGGTCCCGGCGGCAGCAAGACGGCGGTGACCAATTCGTCCGCGGCGAGCTGCAAGTGCGCGCGCCCATCGTCCCGGTACAGAGTCGAAAGATCGCTGCGCCGGCGTCCGGCCGGTCCGGCGATCTCCACCTCGGCGCCGATCGCGAGCAGCGCCGGCGCGAGATCGCCGCTGAAAGCCGCGTGGCAGCGCTCGCCCTCCGGCGCCACGTGACAGGTCGTGCCTCCGGCTTTCAGGCAGTAGCCGTTCGCTTCGCGCCACCAGGCGCTCTGGTTGTAATAGATGCAGCGCGTATCGAGGCACAGATTGCCGCCGACCGTCGCCAGGTTGCGATGTCCCGGCGCGGCTATGCCGAGCGCCGCCTCGCGCAGCGCCGGATACAGCCGGCCTATGTTCGCGTCCGCCGCGAGCCGCGCGATGCGCACGCCGGCGCCGATGCGCGCGCCCGCGGTTGCACACTGCAGTTCGCCAAGATCGTCAACGCCGCCAAGGTCGATCAGCGTGGCCGATGCGCCGAGGCCGCGGCGCAGGGCGACGATCAGATCGGTCCCGCCTGCGAGGTACCGGGCGCCCGCATTCGCCGCGCAAGCCGCCACGGCAGCCTCGACGGTGGCCGGATGCAAAACGCGCAATGGCGGCAGCCGCGCGCTCATGGCTTGGCGCCGAGCGAGCGGCGCCGCGCCCGCCGGCGCAGCTGCACCAGCGCTTCGATGAGCCGATCGGGCGTGACCGGCAGCGCATCCATGTCGACGCCCACGGCGTTCGCGACCGCGGCGACCAGCGCCGGCGCGAAGCCGGCCAGCGCTCCCTCGCTCGCCTCCTTGGCGCCCAGAGGTCCGAGCGGATCGATGCTCTCGACGATCTGCACCTCGATCGGCGGCGATTCCGCGATCGTCGGTACCCGGTACTCGAGCAGACTCGCGTGCGCCGGCAGTCCGTCGAGGTAGCGCGTCTCCTCGCAGAGCGCCTGACCCATGCCCATCCATACCGCACCCTGGATCTGGCCCTGCACCGCGAGGGGATTGATCGCATAGCCGCAGTCGAGGGCGACCCAGACTTTGTCGACGGTGATCTGGCCGGTCGCCGCGTCGACGCTCACCTCGACGACTTGTGCGGCGTAGCTGAATCCCATCGTCGAGCCCACCGCGCCGCCCTTGTGCTTGCCGCCCTGAGACTCTGGCGGACAGGTGAACGTCCCCTTGACCGTCAGCGTGCCCTGATCGACGAGCGCTTCCTTGGCGACATCCGGGAACGTCATCGCGGCCTGCGGGACGGCGAGGCTCTGAAAGACGCCGGCTGCGCATTCGATCTCCCGCGGCTGCAGGCCCATTTTGCGCGCGGCAGCCTCGATGAGTCGCTCTTTGAGCTGACGGGCGGCGTCGATCGCCGCGTTGCCCACCATGAACGTGATCCGCGATGAATAGGCGCCGTTGTCCTTCGGCGTAATGGCGCTGTCGGCGGCGATGACCCGAATCCGCTCGAGCGGCAGGCCCAGAGTCTCGGCGATCACGATGGCGACCATCGTCGAGGAGCCCTGACCGATGTCCGGCGCGCCGGTCAATGCGGTGATCGACCCGTCCCAGTCGAGCTTGAGGTTGACGACCGCGTGCGGTTCGCCGGTCCAATGGATCGGTTTCGCCGCGCCGCTGACGTAATGCGAACACGCCATGCCGAGACCCTTGCCCGGCGGCATGCGGCCGCGGCGCTCGTGCCAGGCACTCGCGCGCTCGACGCGGTCCAAACACTCGCCGAGACCGTAGCTGTTGATCATCAGCTCGTTCAGCGTGCGCGTCGGCGCCCGCAGCAGATTGCGACGGCGCACCGCGAACGGATCCAAGCCAAGCTCCCGGGCCATGCGATCGAGCAGCACTTCGAACGTGTGGCGGGTATTGACGCTGCCGTGGCCGCGCATCGCGCCGCAAGGCGGCAAATTGGCGTAGACGCGATAGCCGTCGTACTTGACCGCCGGAATGTCGTATAAGCCTTGCAGCAGGGCGCCGGCATAGAGAATCGTGACGATGCCGTAGCCGGCATAGGCACCGCCGCGCTGTACGGCCTCGCACTCGCAGGCGGTGATGCGCCCGTCGCGCGCTAAACCGAGCTTGAGCCGGACCGTCGTCTGCGGCCGGGCGCGGTGCGTGAGAAAATTCTCCTCGCGCGACAGCTCCATGAGCACCCTGCCCCGTGCCGCGCGCGCGAGCAGCGCCGTGACGATCTCGAAGTTCAGCACTTCGACTCGCGCTCCGAAGCCGCCGCCGACGAAGGGCTTGATGACCCGGATCTGCGACTCGCCCATCTCAAGACAGCGGGCGAGCATCAGGTGCAGATAATACGGTACTTGCGAGACGCTCTGCATCGTCAGCCGGTCCGTCAGCGGCTCGTATTCCGCGAGGGCGGCGTGCGGCTCCATCTGCGCATGGTTGACCTCGGCGCATTCGCAGCTTGCCTCTCGCACCAGATCGGCAGCGGCGAACCCCGCCGCCGGATCGCCGAACACGTGATGCACCGCGCGCTCGAGGTTGCCCGGCTTGTCGTCGTGCAGCCGCACCGCGCCTTGCGCCCGAGCGCTGTCGGCATCGTAGTAGGCCGGCAGTTCACGCACTTCGAAGGCGATCGAGCGCAGCGCGCGCTCGGCGGTCGCGGCATCGACCGCCGCGACCGCCGCCACCGGCTCGCCACGGTAGCGCACCTTGTCGCGGGCCAGCGGGAACTCGTTCATCGCGACCGGCAAGACGCCGTAGGCATGACGGCAGTCGGCGCCGGTGACGACCGCGATCACTCCCTCGAGGCTGCGCGCGCGCGTGACGTCGAGGCGCAGAATCTCGCCATGGCTCACCGGACTGCGGAAGATGCGGCCGACCAGGGCGCCGCGATGCTCGAGGTCCGCGGTGTAGCGCGCCCGCCCGGTGACCTTGTCGATGCCGTCGATCAGCGGAACACCGCGCGCCGGGGTCGCATCGCTCGTCATCGCCGCGGCCTATTCACCGGCGTCGGCCGCGGCGCGCACCGACTCGATGATTTTGACGTAGCCCGTGCAGCGGCACAGGTTGCCGGACAAAGCCGTGCGGATCTCGGCGTCGCCAGGATGCGGGGTGCGCCGCAACAAACCTTCCGCCGCCATGATCATGCCGGGGGTGCAGAAGCCGCACTGGCTGCCAAGCTTCTCGTGAAACGCGCGCTGCAGACGATGCAGCCGGCCGCC
Source organism: Steroidobacteraceae bacterium (assembly GCA_035531435.1). Lineage (GTDB taxonomy): Bacteria > Pseudomonadota > Gammaproteobacteria > Steroidobacterales > Steroidobacteraceae > Bog-1198. The sequence goes on from DATKSW010000015.1 coordinate 7,933, forward strand.
TTTTGCGAGTCCCTCGATGGTCTCGACGGAGCGCCCGTCGCAGCGGATCGCCAGAGTGACGCAGGCCGGCAACGCCTCGCCGTCGACGAGCACGGTGCAGGCGCCGCACTCGCCGCCGTCGCAGCCGGTCTTGGTGCCCGTGAGACCCGCGGTCTCGCGCAGAAAGTCGACCAGTAGCTGATTTTCAGCCACCGCCTCCTCGCGCCACGAGCCGTTGAGCCGCAAGCGTACCAGGCGTTTGGCGAGAATTGCTTGCTCGTGCTCGGCCATGTCGATTTCCCGGCGCCGCCGCATTTGTTTATGCAGTTACTCTCGGGTATTATCGTACGTGAATACGAGTATGGATGCTACAGCGGAGCGCGCCGGACGACCACCAATTACACGGGAATCGAATGAAACGATCTGTCGCTCGAAGCAAGACGCACTCGCGTTTGCCGCGCCGCAAGCAGGCTGCGCGCGAGTCCCGCGCCGCGGCGCCGCGAAGCGCCAAGAATCCGCAAGCTGGCGAACGCGCGGATGCCTTCGTGGTGCGCGCCGCCGAGCGTGCCGACGTCGCCGCGGTGACGGCGCTCGACGAGCGCATTACCGGACTTGCCAAATCGGCGCATTGGCTCGAACTCTACGACCGTCAGAAAAAGGCCGGCCAGCATGCCGGAATCTTCCTGGTCGCCATCGGCGGCGGCGCGCCGGTCCGGCTTTTCGGCTTCATCGTCGGCGAGATTCGCGCCTGGGAATTCGGCTCGGCGCCCTGTGGCTGGGTCTACGCCCTGTCGGTCGATCCCGGTTCGCGACTGCAGGGAGTCGGCGAGGCGCTGCTCGAAACGATGGCCGAGGAATTCCGCGCCGCCGGCATCGCGAAGATGCGCACCATGGTGTCGCGCGACAATCTCCTGCCCATGTTATTTTTCCGCGGCGAAGGCATGATGGCGGGGCCCTACATCCAATTGGAAAAGGACCTGACGTGAATCGCCGCGGCGCCGCCGCGACGCCGCGCAGGCCGAGCCCATGAAACTACAAATTGCCAGCCGCCTGGCGATCTTTGCGGTGCTCGAACTGACGGAGCACTCGGATCGACCGCTGACGGTCGCCGAAATCGCCGCCAAATACGGCGTCTCGACCCACCACCTCGCCAAGGTCATGCACGTGCTCGGCCGCGCCGGCTTGGTCCGCTCGGCGCGCGGCGCAGGCGGCGGCTACCATGCCTGCGGCAATGCGCGGCGTACGACACTGCTCGACATCATCGAATTGTTCGAGGCGCTCGGACCGAGCGCGCAGGACGGCAGCGAACCGGGCAACGGCACGGCCGAAGCCGGCGCACTGGATATCGTGCTCGGCGAGATCGACGCCGCGGTGCGCGCGACGTTCGGCTCGATCACGGTCGCGACGATGCGCCGCCTGGTCGGGCGCGGCGGCCTGCCGCGCGCCGCAGCCGCAGCCGCCGCCGCCGTCCGCTAAACGCCCGATCGGGCGATGCTCATCGCCTCGCGCAATACCGCAATGTCGCCGACGTGGTTGGCCAGCAGGAGAATGAGCTTGACGTTGACCGCCGCGCTTTGCTCGTCGGTCAAATCGCGGTGAGTATCTATCAGAAGCTCGTAGAAGTCGTCCCCCGGGGAAAAATCCCTGCCATAGTGCTTTCCCGGTTCGCGAAAATTGGGTTCGAGATTCAGCGGCATCGGATCCTCCTCAGGAATTGCAGGTCGCGCGGGCGACGGCGCGACGCACGCGCTCAAAGTCCAATTGGCGCCAGCGCGCCGCCACATGCTGATCCGGTCTCGCGAGATAGACGCTGCCGGGCCGTGCGTCGTAGCGCCTGGCGATGACGCCCTTGAGGTCGACGAGCGTGCGCGCATGCGCGATATCCGCGGGACGGCGGGCGATCAGCAGCGTCTCGACGGCGATGGGCAGACGCGCCAGCTCGCGAAATCCGTCCAAGCACCGCCGTTCGAGCTCGGCCGGGTCGTCCACAAACACGAGCAGCTGGAAGCGGTTGCCGAGTGCGTCGATCAGCCATTGACCGCCGGCGAGCGGTCCGTCGTCCAACGGCGCGCCCGGGATCATATTGCCGGCGAAAGCGTCGATGTCCGCCGTATTCAGCGCGGAGTCCACGTAAGTGGTCGGCACCGACAGGCGCCCCGAATTGACCAGCTTGCGCGCGAACGCGTGCCGTTCGGCGAGCTCGAGGACCGCATTGCGAAACAGCTTGCTGATCGGCGTCTTCGGCGTGATGAAGTCGGTCGATCGCGTCGAATTGAGAATGTTCTCGTCGGCGGCGAACGTACGCTCATCGCTGTAGCTATCGAGCAACCGCTCGGGGGCCCGGCCGTCCATGACGAGCCCGAGCTTCCAGCCGAGGTTATCCGCATCCTGGTAGCCGGAGTTCGCGCCGCGCGCGCCGAACGGAGACACCTGGTGCGCGGCATCGCCGACGAACAACACGCGGCCGTGGCGGAATTTGCCCATTCGGCGGCACTGAAACGTGTAGACGCTCACCCATTCGAGCTCGAACTCGCGATCATCGCCGAGCATCGCGCGGATCCGCGGAATCACGCGCTCCGGCCTCTTTTCGGCATCCGGGTCCGCGTCCCAGCCGAGCTGGAAGTCGATGCGCCAGACGTTGTCGGCCTGCCGGTGCAGCAGCACGGACTGGTTCGGGTGAAACGGCGGGTCGAACCAGAACCAGCGCTCCGCGGGGAAGTCCGCCTTCATGACGACGTCCGCGATCAGAAAGCGATCCATAAAGACCTTCCCCTCGGTCTCGAGCCCCATCATGTTGCGGATCGCGCTGCGCGCCCCGTCGGCGGCAATCAGCCAGTCGGCCTCCAGCGGATAGATGCCATCCGGCGTCTGCACCTGCAGCGCGACGCGATCGGCGGCGGGCGCCACCGCAACGACCTTGTTCTTCCAGCGCATTTCCACGCCCAGCTCGCGAGCCCGAGCCAGCTCGAATTCCTCGAGGTAGTACTGCTGCAGATTCATCATCCCCGGCCGCTTGTGATCGGGTTCCGGCACCAGGTCGAAGCGGTAAACCTCCTTGTCGCGGAAGAATGTCCGGCCGACATTCCAGCTGACGCCCTTGCCGACTATCCGATCGCCGCAACCGATGCGGTCGAGCACTTCGAGGGTACGCTTCGCATAACAGACACCGCGCGAACCGACCGACACGGTGTTGTCGTCGTCCAGCAGCACGACCGGCAGCCCCTTGAGCCGGCATTCGATGGCCGCCGCGATGCCGACGGGGCCTGCGCCGACGACGACCAGCGGATGGCGGCGCACGCGCGCCGCGTCGAGATCGTCGGGCCGGCGGTATGCAAACTCGAGGTAGTTATAGGTGCTGTGCACGGCTGCGTTGTGCGCTGCGCGCCGGATGCTTCACGCCTGCAGATCGGCCCACATCTGCTGGTCGCGTTCCGCCGTCCAGACCCTGGGATCGCGAAACTGCTTCGCCTCGTCAAAGGCACGGGAAACGTCGAAGGGAAGACAATGATCGAAGATGACCCAGTGCCCATATTTCGGCCGCAGCTCGGCCATGACGTCGCCGTAGATCGCCTTCAAATCCTTTCCCGCAAGCGCGCCGCGCTTGACCGCCGCGTAGAGTTCGGCGACGAACGCGCGCGTGCCGGCGAGCCCCAAGGCGACCTGCTCGGGTGTCAGCAGCGCCGCGCCGCGCCCGGGCACGAGTTTGGCGGGCCGCAGCGCGGCGATCGCGTCCAATGTCGCCGGCCAGTCGGTGAAATAGGCGTCTCCGGCATACGGCGTCGCATCGAACTCCACCAAGTCCCCGGAGAACAGGATCCGCTCCTGCGGCAGCCACACGACGGTGTCGCCCTTGGTATGACCGCGCCCCGGTTGCAGGATCTGCACCTCGAGCTTGCCGAGCCACAAGGTCAAGGAACGCTCGAACACCAGGGTCGGCCAAGTCAGCCCCGGTATCGATTCGACCGCGCGAAACAGCCGCGGAAACCGCTGTATCTCGCTTTGCATGTCGGCCGTGCCGCGTTCCACGATCAGATCGTAAGTGTCGCGGCTGGCAATGATGTGCTGCGGCCGATAGGCCGTCGCGCCGAGCACCCGCACCGCATGATAGTGCGAGAGCACGACGTATTTAATCGGCTTGTCGGTGACGGCGCGGATCCTGCGTATCACGTCGTCGGCCATGACCGGAGTCGCCTGCGTGTCGACGACCAGCACCGCGTCATCGCCGATCACGATGCCGGTATTCGGGTCGCCCTGCGCCGTGTAGGCGTACGCATTGGCGGACAGGCGGTCGAAACTCACGACCTTCTCGGTCAGATCCGCTTGCGAGGCAAAAATCTTCGTCATGTCGGGCTCCTCGAGAATTGATGTGCCGCTTCGCTGCGCGGCTCACGCGGCTAGCCGGAGTGCGAATGCGGCGATTCCTGGTTGCGCGTCAGCCGCCGTCGCGAGCGGCGGACCCGGGCGATTTCGCACTTTACGCCGCCCCCGGATCTTGCGCATCTTTACGGTGGCGCATTGAGATCGGCTCAACGAATCCCCCCGTCAACCGACAGCGCCAGCTCGGCCGCCGCCAGATCCTCGATCGCGCTGCCCACGCTTTTAAAGAGCGTGATCTCCTCGCGCGCGCTTCGCCCGCTACTCGCGCCGCACACGAGGTCCCGAAGGTCCCCGCGGATGTCCGCGGCCGTGAGCGACCCCGATGCCAATGCACGCAGCAACTCGCCGCTCTCCGCAAGCGCCCCGGCGCGCGTGTCCACGAAAATGGCGGCGCGGCCCAAGGCCTCGTCGTCCGCCTCGCGCATCTGCGGCGTGAACGATCCGACGAGATCCAGATGCTGGCCCGGGCGCAGCCACGCACCGCGCACGATCGGCTCCGCAGCGAGCGTCGCGCAGCTGATGATGTCCGCCCAACGCACGCCTGCCTCGAGATCGTCGACCGCGTCGACATGATAATGCCTGCCGGCGAGTGCCTTTGCGATCGCGTTGGCCCGCTCTGTCCGCCTCCCCCAAACGCGTACCTGGCGAATCGGCCGGACGAGTGCATGGCTCTCGATCAGGTGCGGCGCCAGACTGCCCGTGCCCACCATCAGCAGCCGGCTGGCCTCCGGATTCGACAGATAACGGCAAGCGAGCGCCGAGGCCGCCCCGGTGCGACGGCGCGTGAGTTCGGTGCCGTCGAGCGTGGCCCGCGGTGCGCCCGTGGCCGCGTCGAATAATGTATAGGTCGCATGAACGGCGGTCCGGCCGACGGCGGAGTTTTGCGGATATACGGTGACCAATTTGACGCCGATGGAGGCGCCGGGTTGCCACGCCGGCATGATCAACAGAGTGCCACCGGCACTCTCTGCGCCGCCGACCGCATAAATTTGCCGGGGCGGAACCTGGCAGTCGCAGCGCAAGGCTCGTTCCAGGGCGTCGATCAGCGGTTGGCGGCCGAGACGCGCCGCTACCGCTTCGGCATCGAGATGCAGCATGCGACCGGCCTCCCCTCTTCCCGGCGGCGAAGGTTAGATGACGACGCGCTCGCGCAGCGGCTGCGCGCGTGTGTAGCGGGCATAGCCAAGCGGCGTAATGTCAATACTACGATACTCGCCGAAGGTGATCAGCTCGGCGAGCGCCCGGCCGATTGCGGGTGCATGCTGCAGCCCGTGACCGCTGAATCCGCATGCCAGAATGAGGTTGGGCACGGCCTCGCAAGGGCCCACGAATGCGTTCTGATCGAAGACGTTATAGTCATAGTGGCCGGCCCATGCGCTCGTGACTCGCACCGCTTCAAACGCGGGAACGCGATGCGCCAGCGCCGGCCATGCAACCTCTTCGAACAGGCGATGGTCGACTTCGAAGTCGTCGAGCGCGACCGTCGAGTCGACGCTTGGCAAGGGACCGCAGATGAATCGATCGCCGTCGGGGCGGAACCACAGCCCGGTGGGGTCGATCACCAGCGGGCAGTTGGCGATGGCCGATGCGCCGCGGAACACGAAGACGTTGCGTTTGCGCGCAAAGACCGGAAGGTCGACGCCCGCGTGCGCAGCGAGCGAACGGGCGTGAGTGCCGGCGGCGTTCACGAACCAACGACAGCGCAGGGTATCTCCCGCGTTCAGGCCAACGCCGTCCACGCAGTGCGCGCCGCTCATCGCGAGCGACACCACCTGGTCGCGCAAATAGCGCACGCCCCGACGTTCGTTTGCACGGCGCAGCGCGCGCAGCAGCGCGTAGCCGTCAAACCAGCCCTCGCCGTCCGCGGTGTCCGCAGCGGCCGCCAGATCGGATGCGTTGATCCACGGATACCGCAAGACCAGGGCGTTTGCATCGTACCAATTGACGCTCACGCCGCAGCTGCGCTGCACGGCGACATTTTGCGTCAACGCATCTGCGCCCTCGGCGGACGCGAGGTACAGGTAGGTCGATTCCACGAGGCCGACATCGGCGAGGTCGCGGCCGCCGGCAAGTCCTCCCGCGCGCAGGAATTCCCAGCCAAACGCCGAAAGCTCGATGTTGAGCGGCGTCGAGAATTGCCGGCGAATCGAGCTCGCCGACCGCGCGCTCGCGGCGAACGCATAGGTCGGGTCCGGCTCGACCACGACGACCGTGCCCGAAAAAGCGGGCTGGTTGCAGAGAAAATAAGCGATCGCCGAGCCTACCGCCCCACCGCCGGCAATCACGACGTCCACCTTTTGCATGCGCTGTTGCCTGGTTTGGCTGTTCCGGGTTGAAACCCCAGTGTAGTTGCGAACCGTAGTAATGTCCGCTCATCGGCAGCGGCGCCGTGTACGCTGCAGTCGCGGGCCGTTAGCGGAGATTGTGTGCATGCTGCGTCTGATACGCCGTTGGTTGATGAAGCAGGTCGGTTCCGAATCGCCGGTTTTGCGGCGATTCCCGGGCGTGCGCCGCAGTCGGTTTCTCGCGGCGAGATTCAAGGATCCGCAAGCGCCGGCTGCTCTGCGCTGGAGTCTGCGTCGCGATCTGGATTATCGGCTGTTTCTGCCGAGCGGCTCCGCGCATCGCGACCGCTTGCCGCTGCTCGTCATGTTGCACGGATGCACGCAGGATCCGCTGACCTTGGCCGAGGGGACACGCATGAACACGCTGGCCGAGGAACGCCGCTTCGCGGTGCTCTATCCGCAACAAAGCCCGCGTTCGAACCCGCAGCGCTGTTGGAACTGGTTCGAGTCGGCCTCCCTTGCGGGCCGAGGTGAGGCGGCGGTGATTGCGCGTTTGATCGATCAGGTCGCGGCGCGCCGCGCCATCAATCGTCGACGCGTCTATGTAGCGGGGATGTCGGCCGGCGGCGCGATGGCCTGCATCTTGGCGGTCCGCCATAGCCGGCTCTTTGCCGCCTGTGCCATCCACTCCGGCCTGATGTATGGCGCTGCCGATTCACCGCTGCAAGCGCTTGCCGCGATGCAGTCTGGCGCGCCGGCCGCATCCATTGCCAGGGCGCTGCGATTCGACGGTGAGGCGGGCGAATCCGAAGTCATGGTGCCGACGCTCGTGATCCACGGCGACCGCGATTCAACGGTCAATCCGCTGAACGCGGATCGGATCATCGCGCAAATGCGGGCGCGCGCCGAATCCCTCGATCCCTGCGCCGGCGCGCTGTCGGCGTCCGCCGAGAGGCGCATCGACGGCGGCGGCCGCAGCTACCGGCAGCAGGACTATATGCAGCAGGGGCGGCTCGTGCTGCGCAAGGTTCTGGTGGAAGGATTGGGCCATGCGTGGAGCGGCGGCGATGGCCGCCATGAATTCAACGACGCCGACGGGCCCGACGCCAGTCGGCTGATCGTCGACTTCGTCATGAGATATCGGCGTGAAGTCCGCCTCGCCGGCGCAGCCGCCGGATCCGCGCCGCCGGCCGCCGCGCCGCAAGCGGGTGCCGGCCGGTAATCGGCCGGCACCCGCAGGCGTTTCATACGACCGAAGTCGCCACGACCCTAGTCCGAATGCTGCGCCGCTGCGACGACGGCATCGACGAACGCTTGCCCGTTCGGCGTACCGAGGCCGGTCGCATTGTCCCAACCGGGTCCGGCCGCCAACGAACTGTCGGTGCCGAACATCAGGGCGAACCAGCTGGTCGAATAGGGGCTGTTGTACAGCGCACTATAGAACCCGCGGGTGTTGCCGAGCGGTTGTGCGAGCGATTGCGGCGACTCGAACACCGGTCTGCCGGCCGTCGTGATCACGCCGCGAACGTCGGTTTCCGAATTGATCTGCAGAATATCGGTGATGGCACCGCGCTCGAGTCTGTACAGAATCTGGGCCGCTTGACCGAGCCCCTCGTCGCTGCGTCCGCCTGCCGCCTGGCCGGCAATCGCCCAGATGCCCGAGAACATCGGCGAGGCAAGACTCGTGCCTCCGACGGTGCTAACCAGCGGTCCGGCACCAGGCAGGTCGTAACAGCTCGCGCCGTCGCATATGAATTCGACGCCGGTATACGGGTCGGCAAGCCACGCGATGTCAGGCACGTGACGGCCGGAACCCCGCAGCTCGTCCTGGAACTCGGGCTTTGCGAAGAAGCCGCTGGTGCCGCCGCCCGATCCGTAGAGGAATCCCTCGTTCAGAGGCGGGTCGAGCGGTGGACTGCCGAGGCTGGTCGGCGCGGCGATCTTCGTGATGTTGGTGCCCCACGCCGTTTGGAACGCGAGTTTGCCGTTCGAGTCGAGCGCGAGGCTCGTGCCGCCGACCGCGGTCGCCCACGGGGCATCGGCCGGCGCGCTGACGCCGGGCAGGATGAGGCCGGCCGTGATGCCGCTGGGATTCGAGTCGCCGCCGTCGCCGGAGGAAAAATTCACCGAAATTCCGCGCGACGCGGCGTAACGGGCCAGCTGATTGTACTCGTTGAGCAGCGATGCCGGTTCGTCGGATTCCGCTTCTCCGTAGCTGTTCGAGATCACGTTGCCGAGATGATGCCGGACCGCGAACAGGATCGCCGTCTGCAGGTCGGAATCGTTCGGCGTCGGCGCGATCACCAGCGCGATATGCGCGTTCGGTGCGATCGCATGCGCCCATTCGACGTCGAGGGAAGTCTCGGTCGCCCAGCCCGCGTCCGCCGCCGGCGGCGCACCGCCCGGGAAATAGACGTGGAAATTCGCCGGCGTCAGGTCCGGCAGGCCGTAGACCTGCGAGAACACCTCCGCATCGGCCGCAATCGTCGGTGAGCCGATCGCGTCGACGATGACGATCGTTTGTCCGGTGCCGTCGAGTCCGCTCGCATACAGGGCATTCAGGCCGTAGGCCGTTTGCACGTCGCTCGGCTGATAGCCGCAGGGCGGCAGCGTGCCGAGCGCCTGGTTCGCGATATCCGCGCCATAGCGATTGCCAAAGTAGCGCGCCCTCGGCAACCCGCCATTGGTCGTGAACGACTGCTGCTCCGGCGCCCTGAAGCACTGCGCCGCGAAAAACACGCCCATGGGACCGGAAGCGACGGGGACCGGCGCGAACGGATGCCCGGTGTCGGGATCGACCGCGCGCACGCTGTAGGAATGCATGTGCCGCTCGGACAGCCCGCCGACGGCGACGACGACGCTGCCCGCCGGCTCATCGATCACCGGATCCGAGGTGTTCGAGCGAAACGTGCGGCCCTGAATCTTGAAGTTGTGGATGGCGACGTGCATGGCGTTCTGAACGTCCGCGACCGCGCCTTGCGCCCGCACGTAGAGGCCGTCCGCATCCGTCGAGACGACGCGCAGCTTGTGCGCTTGCAGGTACTGCTGCACCAGCCGAACTTGACCCGCGGGTGGCGCGAGCAGCGCGCTCGCCTGGGACTCGCTCATCCAATGATGATATTGCGGCGAGCTGGGATCGTAGAGCTCGCGCACTGCCCGCTCGGCCGCCGCATCGGCGTTCGGCGCCTGCAGCCAGAGCGTGACGGTCATCGAGCCGGACGCCGCCGCGGGTCCGAGGTCTTGCGCCCGCTGAATCGCTGCCGGCGTGTTGTTCGCTATCGTTCGAGCGGTCGCCGTCTGCGCTGCGACGCACCCCGCGAACAGCGCCGCCGCACCGAGCAGGGTCGGTAGCGCCCGACGCCGAGCCAGTGGCGGCCGCCCACCGGCCGCACAAATATTGGAGCCTTTCATAGAATATCCCCTCCCGAAAATGTTGCTTTTATTCGGACTTGCCGCGCACCCTCAGGATGATTTCCGAGGTGCCGGCGTTGCCCGATCGTATAACAAATTGCGCTCTTCATGGCGTCTCCGATGGTTGAAAGGAGGCGGATATTGTCAAATTGCGGCGGCTTTCGCTGAAATGGAGGTCCTGCCGCGTCGGCGTCCGGCCGAGCGCCGTTCACTCTTCCTCGACGGCATCCGTCAGCACGGCCTTGCGCGCGCCGATGAACGCGCGCAAGGCCTCGTCCACGGACGGATCGATCCCGGGGTCCTGGTATTCGGCGAGCATTTTCTTCCAGCTGCGGTTCGCGCGCTGCTCCGCCGTCAGGCTCCCCTCGATCGACCACTGTTCGAACGAGGAATAATCGGCGATCGTCGATTGATGGAACGCCGTCTCGAAATTCGCCTGGGTATGCCCGCAACCGAGGAAATGACTGCCGGGACCTACTTCTCGGAGCGCATCGAGCGCCTGTCCCCGCTCCGTCAGATCCATGCCTTCGGCGAGTTTCTGCATCATCGCGAGCTGGTCGGCGTCCATGACGAACTTCTCGTAGCTCGCGACCAGACCCCCCTCCAGCCAGCCGGCGGCGTGCGTTACCAGGTTGACTCCGGCAAGCACAGTCGGCAGCAGCGTGTGCGCGCTCTCGTAAGCGGCCTGCGCATCGGCGACTTTCGATGAGCACAATGAACCGCCGCTGCGGCACGGGATGCCGAGTCGCCGCGCGAGCTGCGCGGTCGCGAAAATCATTTGCGTGGCCTCGGGCGTCCCGAACGTCGGCGCGCCGGTGCGCATCGATATCGCGCCGACGAACGAGCCCAGTATCACCGGCGCCCCCGGCCGCACGAGTTGCGTCAACGCAAGTCCGGCCATGGCTTCCGCGAGAATCTCGGCCATGCAGCCGGCGACCGTGACCGGGCCCATCGCGCCCGCGAGCACCGCCGGCACGACGATCGTGCCCTGGTTCGCGGCCGCGAATTCGCGCAATCCACCCAGCATGCGCCCGTCGAACACCAGCGGCGAATTCGAATTGATGTTGCCGAGAACGACCGCGTGATCGGCGACGAACTCGGCGCCGAAGAGTATCCGCGCCATTTCGATCGCGTCGCGCGAATGTGCCGGCGTCTCCGGCGTCGCTTCGCAGCCCTGATCGCTGTAGCGAAAGAATGAATATTGAACGTCGAGGTGGCGCTTGTTCGGCGGTATTTCCATCGGCTCGCACATGCAGCCGCCCGAGAAATGAATCGCGGGAGCCATATGCGCGAGCTTGATGAAGTTCTGCAGGTCCTCGAGCGTGCCATAACGGCGGCCGCGGTCCAGGTCGGTCACGAAAGGCGGTCCGCCTACCGGAGAAAATACGGTCGCGTCGCCGCCAAACCTGACGTTGCGTTGCGGATTGCGCGCGTGCAGCGTGAACTCGCGCGGCGCCGTCTTCAATAATCGCCGCGCGAGTCCGCGGGGAATGTGGACCCGCTCTCCTTGCACGTGGCCGCCCGCCTCGCGCCACAAGCGCAGGCTCTCCGGGTCGCGCCGGAATTCGATGCCGATCTCCTCGAGAATCGTTTCCGCATTGGCCTCGATGATCTCGACGGCTTCGGAGCTGAGGAGCTCCACCGCCGGCAGCTTGCGGCGGATGTAGGGAAATTTGACCGCTAGCGCGCGCGCGCGAAGTTTGCGGGCTTCGCGTCCACTGAGCGGGGCGGCGGTAGGTCCGGTCACGATTCCCGGCCTACGGGCCGTACGCAATGCCGAGTGAGATCATCGATGAGCATGCATCTGCTCCGATTGGCGTCCTTCAGATCCGCCGGGCGTAGAAGCGTCGCAGCCCGAGGCCCAACGGCACCGTCCAGGCCAAAATGAACCAGCCCACAAATCCGTCGAAGCGGCTGAGCAGAAAGCCAAACTCTGCGGTTCGCACGGGGTGCGCCATCTCGTGCACGACCAGGATCACCCATACCCATCCTGCGTGCAAGCCGATGCATGCGGCAATATTGCCGGTGGTGATGCGAATGACGCCGAGAACCACGCCTACGGCGAACAGGCATAGGAACGCGTCCGCGATTTCGAGAGGATGGGCAAACAGGTGCAATGTTCCGCCCAGCAGAGCGACGCCGCTCCACGCCGATACTTGTTGCGCTGGAATGTGAAAGCTCGCAAAGAAATGACTGGCCGCGTACACCGCCGCGGTCAACAATACGGCGGCCGTCGGACCGGATTGCCGATCGATGGCGCTCAGCATGGCGCCTCGCAAGAACGTCTCTTCAATGAATGCCACCGCGATCCCGCTCGAAAAACACCTGAGCAACAATTTTCCAACGGCCAATGCATCCAGGTGGCCCGCTGCCGTCCAATCCAGCAATCCGAGCGTCGACATCATCCCGACGGCTGCCGACATCGTCGCAACGCCCAGCATCAGGCCTAGCGACGTTTCGCGCAGAAACGTCCGCCGCTGCAGGCCGTATCCGAGACTGGTGCGATCACCGACACCGAGGCGGCGCGCGAAGCGCAGAAATACGAGGAGCAGCGCCAGCATGCCGATGCGTTCGCCGAGGCGATGGAAAGGAAAACCAAAATAGGGGTGCAGCAGTAGCCAGGCGGGATAGGTCAAAACCGCTATTGCGGCGAAGCCGATGAGGATCATCCCGAGAAACCACGCAAATGCGCGCACCGATAGCACCTCGAATGAAGCGATTGCTTGACGTTTGACCCCGTCGGCTGTCGGCTCTACGCCGACTTGCGTCTTTCAGGCCCGATATCTCGCCAATTCCAGCTTGCCGATTTGTGCGCGGTGCACCTCGTCCGGGCCGTCCGCGAAGCGCAGGGTGCGCGCGTGAGCGTAGGCGGCCGCCAGTGGGAAATCCTCGCACACGCCGCCGCCGCCGTGGACCTGAATGGCCCAATCGATGACCTGACAGGCCATGTTCGGCGCGGCGACCTTGATCATGGCGATCTCCTTCTTGGCGGCGCGGTTACCCACGGTGTCCATCATATAGGCGGCATTGAGCACCAGCCACCGCGCCTGATCGATCAGGATCCGCGATTCGGCGATGCGCTCGAGCGTGACGCCCTGTTCGGATATGCGCCGGCCGAACGCGATGCGCTGCTGCGCGCGCTTGCACATCAATTCGAGCGCCCGTTCGGCGAGTCCGATCAAACGCATGCAATGATGAATGCGCCCCGGCCCCAAGCGGCCCTGCGCAATCTCGAAACCGCGTCCCTCGCCCAGCAAAATATTCTCCGCGGGCACGCGCACCTCGACGAAATCGATCTGCGAGTGACCGTGGGGCGCATGATCGTAGCCGAATACGTGAAGTTGACGCAGCCGCCGCACGCCCGGAGTATCCATGGGAATCAGGATCATCGACTGCTGGCCGTGGAGCGCTGCGGCCGGATCGGTCTTGCCCATGAAAATCAGGATTTCGCAGCGCGGATCGCCGGCGCCGGAGGTCCACCACTTGCGGCCGTTGATCACGTAATGATCGCCGTCGCGCACGATCGAAGACTGGATATTGGTGGCATCGCTCGACGCCACGTCGGGCTCGGTCATCGCGAACGCCGAGCGGATTTTTCCCTCGAGCAGCGGTGCCAGCCAGCGCCGCTTCTGTTCGCTGGTGCCGTAACGGACCAGCACCTCCATGTTGCCGGTATCGGGGGCCGAGCAATTGAATACCTCCGGCGCGAGATGCGAGCGTCCCATGACCTCGCACAGCGGTGCGTACTCGAGATTCGAGAGCCCGGCGCCGTGTTCGGAGTGCGACAGGAACAGATTCCACAAGCCCTGCGCGCGCGCCGTCGCCTTCAGTGCCTCGACGATGCGCGTCGGCCGCCAGGCGTCGCCCGCCTGGCGATTTGCCTGCACTTCGGCGAAGTAATCGGCCTCGCTCGAATAAACGTGCGCCTCCATGAATGCCGTCAAGCGGTCCAGGTGCTCGCGGGTGCGGCTGCTGTATGAGAATTCCATGCCGTGATCCTTTGGTGCAGGGTGTGCGTGTCTCTGCGCGTCTAGAGATGGCGCGCGTCGCGGTACCGGCGCCGCTCAGATGACCTCGAACAATCCGGCCGCGCCCTGGCCGCCGCCGACGCACATGGTCACGACCACGTATCGCACGCCGCGGCGGCGCCCCTCGATCAATGCGTGGCCCACCAGACGCGCGCCACTGACCCCATATGGGTGGCCGACGGCGATCGCGCCGCCGTTGACATTGAGCCGCTCCTGCGGGATTCCCAGCCGATCGGCGCAATACAGCACCTGCACGGCGAACGCCTCATTAAGCTCCCACAGCCCGATGTCGTCCGCTTTGAGTCCGGCGCGCTCGAGTAGTTTGGGCACGGCATACACCGGGCCGATGCCCATCTCCTCGGGCTCGCAACCGGCGACGGCAAAACCGCGGTATATGCCGAGCGGCGAAAGTCCCCGGCGCTCGGCGAATCTTGAACCGACAATCACCGTCGCCGAGGCGCCATCGGAGAATTGACTCGCATTGCCCGCGCTGATCACGCCACCCGGCAGCGCGGCGCGAATTTTCGAGACGTTTTCATAGGTGGTATCGGCGCGGATACCCTCGTCGGCGGCGAGCGTAACCTCTACGGTTCGCAGCCGACCGCTATCGCGATCGGCGCTGCCCGCCAGCACCGTGATCGGTACGATTTCGTCGTCGAATTTTCCGCTCGCCGCGGCAGCGGCGGCGCGGCGCTGGCTCTCGGCGCCGTAGCGATCTTGACGTTCCCGCGAAATTTGGTAGCGCTGGGCCACGTGCTCCGCCGTCTGCAGCATGTTCCAATAAATGGTCGGCTTGTGAGCGCACAGCCAACTTTCGGTGAACATGTGACGATTCATCTCGTTTTGAACGCAGGAGATGCTTTCGACGCCGCCGGCAACGAACACCTCGCCTTCGCCGGCAATGATGCGCTGGGCAGCCATCGCGATGGTCTGCAATCCGGACGAACAGTAGCGGTTCACGGTTACGCCGGGTACCGTGATCGGGAGTTGCGCGCGCAGGACGATCTGGCGGGCGATGTTGCCGCCATCCGCGCCTTCCGGATTGGCACAGCCCATCAGCACATCCTCGATTTCCCCCGGTTCGATGGCGGCGCGTTCTACCGCGTGACGGACGACGTGGCCGCCCATGGTCGCGCCGTGCGTCATGTTGAGTGCACCCTTCCAACTCTTGGCGAGCGCAGTACGCGCCGTAGAAACGATTACCGCGTCGGTCATGACCCGCTCCACTGATTCGCAATTTGACCAGATCGCTCCGGCGCGCTCATGAATTGAACTTCCCGCCGGACTCGGCAAGCCGCAGCAGCAGCGGCGCCGGCTCCCACGCCGTCCCCCGGTAGCCACGTGCATACCTGCGTATGGCGCGCAGCACGTTGTAGAGGCCTACGCTGTCTGCGTAGAACATCGGACCGCCGCGCCACGACGGGAACCCGTAGCCGTTCAGGTAGACGACGTCGATATCGGAGGCGCGTGCGGCGATGCCTTCCTGCAGAATCTTCGCGCCCTCGTTGACCAGCGCATACACCAGGCGCTCCACGATTTCCCCATCGGTGATCTCCCGCCGCTCAATGCCCAGCGATCGCGAGCCATCGACGATCAGCGCCTCGACCTCCTTCGACGGGTGGGCGGTGCGATCAGCAGGCCGGTAGTCGTACCAGCCGGCGCCGGTCTTCTGGCCAAAGCGGCCGAGATCGCAGATCCGATCGGCCGATTTCGAATAAATGAAGTTCGGACGTTCGAGCTGGCGCCGCTTGCGTATCGCCCAGCCGATGTCGTTGCCGGCCAGATCGCTCATGCGGAACGGCCCCATGGCGAAGCCGAAGCGCTCCATGGCGCGATCGACCTGTGCCGGCAACGCGCCTTCATCGAGCAAAAATCCCGCCTGACGGGAATACTGCTCTACCATGCGATTGCCGATGAAGCCGTCGCAGACGCCGGCAACCACCGCGGTCTTGCCGATCTTGGCGGCCAGATCCATCGCCGTCACCAAGGCATCCGGCGCGCTCTCGGTGCCGCGCACGATCTCCAGCAGCTTCATGACGTTGGCGGGACTGAAAAAGTGCATTCCCAGAACATCCTGCGGGCGCCGCGTGAACGCGGCGATGCGATTGACGTCCAGCGTCGAGGTGTTGGTGGCAAGCATGGCGCCTTGCTTGGCGACGGCGTCCAGTTGCCTGAACACCGCCTCCTTGACGGCGTAGTCCTCGAACACCGCTTCGATCACTAAATCCGCGTCGGCCAGCGCGTCGTAAGAGAGCGTCGGGCGAAGCAAATCCAGGCGCTCCGCGATCTGCTCCGCACGCAATTTGCCCTTTTTGGCGCTGTTCTCGTAATTCCGGCGGATCGTCGCGACGCCGCGATCGAGCGCTTGCTGCTGCGCGTCGAGCAGCGTCACCGGAATTTTTGCGTTGAGGAAATTCATCGCAATGCCGCCACCCATCGTGCCGGCACCGACTATCGCCACGCAGCGGATCACGCGCGGTAGGATGTCGTCGCCTATTCCCGGAATCCTGGCGGCGGCGCGCTCTGCGAAGAACGCGTGCCGAAGCGCCTTCGAGGCGGGCGTTTGGATCAGCGCAATGAATGCCTCGCGCTCGACCTTCAATCCGTCGTCGAAGGGTTGCTCGACTGCCGCCTCGATCGCGTCGACGCACTTGAGCGGCGCCGGCAGGTTAATCGACGCTGCGGCGATGCTGCGCCGTGCAAACGCGAGAAATCCTTGCGCGTTGGCATGTTCGACTTTCCAATCGCGGATCCTCGGCAGCCGATTCCCGCGGGCGGCCACCTCCTGAGCAAACGCGATCGCGCCTGCCCGCAGGTCACCGTCGATCATTCGATCGAAAAGCCGCGTGTCCGCTAGTTGCTCGGATTTCATCGGCGCGCCGGACACGATCATGTTTAGCGCGGTTTCCAAACCCACGGCGCGTGGAAAGCGCTGCGTGCCGCCGGCCCCGGGCAGCAAACCGAGCTTCACTTCCGGAAATCCGATTGGAGCGCCGCGCACCGCAACGCGGTAGTGGGCCGCGAGCGCGAGTTCGAGACCGCCGCCCAGCGCCATGGCGTTGATCGCGGCGACCACCGGCTTGGTGCTCCCTTCGATCGCTTCCAGCACGGTCCAAAGCGCCGGCGCCTGCGCGGCCTTTGGCGTATCGAATTCGCGGATGTCGGCACCCGCTGAAAAAGCCCGGCCTGCGCCGGTGATGACGATTGCGACCACGGCCGGGTCGCCTTGGGCACGATCGATGCCCTCGACGACGGCCGTGCGCGTGACGAATCCCAAGCCGTTCAGCGGCGGGTTGTCCAATTCGATGACGGCAACGCCGTCACAAACCTGATATCTGGCGGTCATTTGAGCTTCCTGTTCCTACGATACGCCCGCTACGCCCGCTACGCGCGCGTCACGAGCCTCCTTCGGCGCGCAGCGCGAATTGCCACGCCAGATCCGCCATTGGGCGGGCCGACCTGCCCGCGCTCGCGCCCCGCCTGTTGGACGCCGTGCCCTGCTGCACGCGTTTCGCGATCCCCTGCAGGATCCCGGCGACGCGAAACAAGTTGTAGGCAAGGTAGAAGCTGCGATTTCCCGCGATACCGAGGCCAGTCCGGCCAAGATAAGCATTCCAGTATTCGGCTTCCGCCGGAATGCCGAGGGCCGCGATGTCGAGTCCCGCGATCCCGCGAAATTGATCAGGAGGAATGTGCCAATTGAGTACGTGATAGGCGAAATCCGCGACCGGATGTCCGAGCGTCGACAGCTCCCAATCGATCACCGCGAGCACCCGCGGCTCGCTCGGATGAAAGATCAGATTGTCGATGCGAAAGTCCCCGTGCACGATCGCCGTCGGCGGCTCTTGCTCTGGCGGAATATTCGCGGGCAACCAATCCATCAAGCGGTCCATCGCCTCGATCTCTTCGGTTTCAGAGGCGCGGTACTGGCGGCTCCATCGATCGATCTGGCGCGCAAAGTAATTTCCCGGCTTGCCGTAGTCGGCGAGGCCCAAGGCTGCGTAGTCCACGCGGTGCAGCGCGGCGATCACGCGATTCATTTCGTCGTAAATTGCGCCGCGCTCGTTGCTGGAAAGTCCCGGCAGGGCCGGCTGCCAAAAGATGCGTCCCGCGACAAATTCCATCACATAGAAGGCACAGCCGAACGCCGCCTCGTCCTCGCACAAGTAGTGCATTCTGGCGACCGGGACGTCGCTCGCGGCGAGCGCCGTCTGCAGGCGAAACTCGCGTTCGATCGCGTGCGCGGAGGGCAGCAGCTCGGCCGCCGGCGCGGGCTTGCAGCGCATCGCATAGCTGCGCTTCGGTGTCGTTAGCTTGAACGTAGGGTTGGATTGGCCGCCGTCGAATCGCCGCACCTGCAAGGGTCCGCCGAAGTCGGCGATCTGTGCGCGCAAGTGTGCCTCGAGTCGGCTGACGTCGAAGCCGACGGGCTCGACCGCGGCGCGCAGGCCTGAATGATTCATGCGCGGGCGCGTCAGCCGCCGTCCCGCGCCATCGCCCGCGCGTAGGCCGGCCGCGAGGTGACGCGCCTGACGTAGTCCGCGATCGACTGCGATTTCGGCATCATCGGATTATCCGCGAACAGCGCGAACGTGGTGGCGTACAGCACGTCGGCGGCGCTGAACCGATCACCGAGAAAGAACGGCCCATGCGAGAGCTTTTCCATGACCGCGGGCATGGCCTCCTCAACGGCCACCCATCCTGCCGTTGCTCGCGGCACCTCCACCTTCATGAATTTGGACATGAACGCGGGTTCGAGCACGCCCGTGTAGTAGGAGAGCCAGGACAGGTACTCGCCGCGCGCCGCGTCCCCGACCAGCGGCCCGATGCGGTTCCTCGGAAACTTGTCGGTCAGATACAGCGCGATCGCGGGCGATTCGAAGACGATGACGCCGTCATCGGAAATCGCGGGCACCTTGCCGTGCGGGTGCGGATTGGCCGGATCGGCCGCGCCGCTGCCGTCCCTGTTGCGCGTCGTGACGATCTGGATGGTGTACGGGGCGTCCAATTCTTCGAGCAGGAATAAAAAGCGAGTGGAACGGGTCTTTGGGCGGTGATACAGAGTGATCATGCCGATGGCTCCTTTGCCGGGCATTGGTGGCCGACCGCCGGATGGTACTGTTTTCCGCTTGCGGCGCACAATATGGCCAACGTGGACCGCGCTACTGATCTCAATTTTCCGCGTAGGATGCCGCTCACACCGCATCGACACTTCCCGGAGACCAACGTGACCCTGGCCCTCACCGTCAGCTGCGCCGACGGCGAACGACGCACGCCGCTGATCACCCAAACATTGGGCGACTTTTTCGACGCGATGGCGCAACGGCAGGGCACACACGAGGCGCTGGTGTCGCGCCACCAAGGCCGCCGCCTGAGCTACGCCGAACTGAAGCGCGAAGTGGACCGCCTCGCAAGCGCGATGCTGCGCAGCGGCCTCGCCAAGGGCGACCGCGCAGGCATCTGGGCGCATAACTGCGCGGAGTGGCTGCTCATGCAAATGGCCACCGCCAAGATTGGTGTCATTCTGGTCAACATCAACCCTGCGTATCGCACCGCTGAAGTCGAATATGCGCTGAACAAGGCCGGCTGCAAGGCGCTGGTGACGATGACCAAGTTCAAGTCGAGCGACTACCTGGCGATGCTGCGCGAACTCGCACCGGAACTCGCCACCGCGGAGCCTGGCGCGCTTTGCGCCGCGCGCCTTCCGCAGATGCGCCTGATCGTGCACCTGGATGCGCACGCAGAGCCGGGGATGCTGCGCTTTGCCGACTGGGCCGCGCTCGGTTCGCCGGCCGACCCGCGGCTCGCGCAGGCGGCGGCGCAGCTTTCCGCGCATGAGCCGATCAACATCCAGTTCACCAGCGGCACGACCGGCTTGCCGAAAGGCGCCACGCTCACGCACAGCAACATCCTCAACAACGGCTACTTCGTCGGCGAGGCGATGAAACTCACTGCGGCCGACCGGCTGTGCATCCCGGTGCCGCTATACCACTGCTTCGGCATGGTTCTAGGCAATCTGGCGTGCATCACCCACGGCGCGACCGTCATCTACCCCAACGACGCATTCGACCCGCTGCTGAACTTGCAAACCGTGCAGGATGAAGCCTGCACCGGCCTGCACGGCGTGCCCACGATGTTCATCGCGACGCTCGATCATCCGCGCTTCAAGGAATTCGATCTATCGACGCTGCGCACCGGCATCATGGCCGGCAGCCCCTGTCCGACCGAGGTCATGAGGCGCGTGGTGTGCGACATGCATCTGCCGGAAATCACGATCGCCTATGGAATGACGGAAACCGCACCGGTGAGTTGCCAGAGTTCCACCGACACGCCGCTCGAGAGGCGCGTGAGCACCGTGGGCCGGGTGCAGCCGCATTTGCAGGTGAAGATCATCGATCCGCAAACCGGGGACATCGTCCCGCCCGGCGCACCCGGTGAACTCTGCACGCGCGGCTATTCGGTGATGCACGGTTACTGGGGCGACGAGGAGAATACCCGCGCCGCGATAGACGCCGAGGGTTGGATGCACAGCGGCGATCTGGCGACGATGGACGCCGACGGCTATGTGAATATCGTCGGTCGCATCAAGGATATGGTGATCCGCGGCGGCGAGAACATCTACCCGCGCGAGATCGAGGAATTCCTCTATCGCCACCCGCTGGTGCAGGATGTGCAGGTGGTCGGGGTGCCCGACTCCAAGTACGGCGAGGAGCTGTGCGCGTGGATCATCGCAAAGCCGGGCACTCGGCCCGGCGAAGCCGATATCCGCGCGTTCTGCACAGGCCGGATCGCGCACTACAAGATCCCGCGTCACATCCGCTTCGTGCCGAGCTTTCCGCTAACCATTACCGGCAAAGTGCAGAAATTCAAAATCCGCGACGCGATGATGGCCGAACTCGGAGTGAATGAACGACCAACCGCGTGACCGCAGCGCCGACCGCGAAAAATCCGGGAGTTGCCGCGTGCGTCACGACTGCGCCATTGCACCGAGCGCTGCGCGCACCCGCGCCGGCGTCATCGGCAGGCGCAAGAGGCGCGCCCCGGTCGCGTCGTATACCGCATTTGCGATCGCCCCACCGGTCGCCGTGATCGCCGGTTCGCCACCGCCCTGCGGCGGGACATCGTTGTTCTCGACGAGTACGGTCTCGATCCTCGGCACCCATGAGAAGCGCGGGATGTGGTATGTGCCGAAATTTTGGTCCAAAATGTCGCCGCCGCGGAATTGCAACTCCTCGGCGAGCGTGTAGCCCAGTCCCATCGTGATGCCGCCTTCCATTTGCATCCTCGCGCCGTCGGGATTGACGACGATGCCCATGTCTTGCGCGCAGACGATGCGACTCACCTTCACCGAACCGCTCGATGAATCCACGCCGACCGCGGCTATCGTCGCGACATAGGTGCCGGCGTCGATGCTGCAGGCGATGCCGTAGCCTCGCTTGCTTGGCGCTGTGGCGCGCGTCCATCCGAAGGCCGCCGCCGCGGCTTCGAGCACGCGCCGCAGCCGCGCGTCGGCGAGGTTGCGCAACCGAAATTCCAGCGGATCCACTGCCGCCGCCGCGGCCATGATGTCGATTTGCGACTCCGTGGCGAAAATGTTCATGTTCGCCCCCGGCGCCCGCCAAGGCCCCACGGCGAACGGATGGATGCTGGGCCCGCGCGTGGCCGGGCCGTAGTGCAGTTCCGTGCCCGAGCGGACCCGCAAATTTGCCGCGCCGTAGCACGGTATTGCGCCGCGCTCTCCCGCGCCGTGCACCGCATAATCCCACAAGGCAATGCGACCGTGGGCGTCCACCGCCGAGGCGACGCGAACGACCGCCGCCGGGTCGAACGTATCGTTGAAGAATTCTTCCGCGCGCGTCCAGGCCACTTGCACCGGTCGTCCGCTGATCTGCGCGAGCCGCGCCGCCTCGACCGCCTGCGTGTCGGCGCTCTTGCCGCCGAATCCCCCGCCTAGATAGGGCGTGATGACGCGCACGGCTCCATGCCCCATGCCGAGCGCCGCGGCGATCCGATCGCGCGTCGGAAACGGCGTCTGTGTGGAAGCCCAGACCGTAGCCCGTCCGTTCTTGATTTCGGCGAGCGCCGCATGGGGCTCCATCGGCGCATGCGCGACGTAGCCTTTCAGAAAGGTCGATTCGGTGACGCGGGCCGCGTGCTTGCGCGCCGCATCGACGTCGCCGCGATCGGCGATGACGCGCAGCGACTCGGCATCCGCCGCGAGGTGCTGATAGATCGTTTCCGAATCGACCGTCGTCGCCGGCAGCGACCAGACCGGCCTGATCGCCTGCCGGGCGGCTGCCGCGCTTTGCGGATCCGCGTGCAGCGCCGCGATCAGGCCCCGGTCGTTCACGATCGTGACGCCAGGCATGCGCGCGGCGGCGGCAGTGTCTATTTGCATCAACATCGCGCCATGCATCGGCGGCCGCAGGATACTTGCATACAGCATCTCGGGAAGGCGCAAATCCGCGGCATACTTCGCGGCGCCCGTCACCTTGACTTCGCCGTCGAGCCGTTTCACCGAGCGGCCCATGACGCGGAATTGTTTGAAAGTGCGCAGCACGGCATTGCGGTCCGCGATGCGCGTGATCCGGGCGCCGCCGGCAAGCTCGGCGAAGCTCACGCGTCTTTGGGGTGCGCCGGCGACGGAAACGACGCCGTCATCGACGCGCAGAGCTGCCGCCGCGACGCCAAGACGTTTCGCCGCAAGCTCGATCAGCGCGGCGCGCGCTTTCGCGCCGGCCGCGCGCAGTGCCGGACCGAACATCCGCGTCGTCAGGGAGCCGAACGTGCCGAAATCGAACGGGCATAAATCCGTATCGCCGAGCACCATGTCGATCGAATGCACGGACACGCCCAACTCTTCGGCGAGCATCTGAGCCTGAGAGGTCATGACGCCCTGCCCCATCTCGATCTTGCCGGAATACACTGCGACCCGGCCATTCTTGCCGATCAAAAGATAGGCATTGAAATCCTCGGGGTACTGCGGCGTGCCGTCGCTCTTCAGCGCGAGCCGCAAGCCCAGTGCGACGAAAACGGCGATGCCGCCGCCCGCCAAGAGCATGAATTTGCGCCGATCGAGCCCGCCGCCGGCACTCACGGGGACGCATCCTTGCCGCCGGCGACCGACTCGATCGCGGCGACGATCCGCTGGTGCGCGCCGCATCGACAGAGGTGATGATCGAGCGCCTGAACGATGTCCTCGCGCGCGGGGTGCGGATTCCCACGCAGCAGCGCCGCCGCGCCGAGCAGCATCCCCGACGTGCAATAGCCGCATTGAAACCCGCCGTGGTCGATGAACGCTTGCTGCAGGGGATGCAGCGCGCCGTCCGCCGCCAGACCTTCGATCGTCGTCACCTCTTTGCCATCGAGCGCGCTGACCGGCGTCTGGCAAGCGTGAATCGGCGCGCCGTCGAGGAGCACGGTGCACGCCGCGCAATAGCCCTCTCCACAGCCGTACTTGGTGCCGGTCAGCGCGTAATCGGTGCGCAGCACCCACAGCAGGGTGCGCCGGTCGTCGGTGTGCAGAGCCTGCGCCCGGCCGTTCAGACGAAATTGAATGGTCCGTATCATGCCCATCGCAATCTAATCAGATCATGCATCGCAACACCGTACGCAACAGGCGTCACCGAGAAAGCGCGCCGCGCCGGGCATTCGCAGCGTAAGCCGGCGCGCCTTGTTGCGCAAGCGAACCCAGCACTCCGCGTCAGCGGCTATCCTCGGCTACCTCGGCCGCCGCCGCCGCCGGGGCGAATAGTGACGTGCGTCACTACCTGCGCTGAAGGCTCGCCGTCGTCGTACCGTAATCAATACCTGCACCTCGCTCCCGCCTTTCGTATTCTGTTAAATGGACGTCGATGAGTATCCGCTTCAAAGTCATCGCCGTGCTCGCGCTCATGTTCGCGACGCTCAGCATCGTCGCAATCGCCATTCAAACGCACGTCGTCATGCCGAGCTTCGCCCGGCTGGAGCGCGCCAATGCGCTCACGTCGATGCGCCGAGTGCGCTACACGGTGGACAGCAATCTGGATGCTCTGCAAACCAATGCGATCGATTGGGCGAACTGGGGCGATGCCTATCAATTCGTGCAAGACCACAACCCGCAGTTCATCCGCACGAACGTGACCAACACCGCCCTCGATCAGGTGCGGGTCGATACCATCGCGTTCATCGATCTGAACGGCCGCATCGTCCTGTGGACGGGCAATGTGCTTCCTACCCGACTGTCCTTGGAAGGCAGCTTGGCTTCTGGCTCCTCCTTGCGTGCGGATTTTCCTTGGCGAAAGTACCTCGGCACCATGAAGCTGGCCCGCGGCCTCGTCAGGACCAATCTTGGCGTCATGATGATTGCCGGCGCACCGATCTTGAACGGCACCGGCGGCGGACGCCCCTTGGGAATAGTCATCATGGGGCGCCTCCTGACCCCGGCGCGCTTGCGCGCCTTAGGATCGCAGACGCAGTCCCATCTCGTGATGATGGATGGCCGCGCCGCGCATAACTCGGAAAGAATCGTCGAAACAGCGGCGCTCACCAAAGTCTACGGCACGTTCGAGGATGTCTACGGACGGCCGCTGATGACCTTGCGCGTCGACGTGCCGCGAGAAATCACGGTGCGCGGTCGAACGGCGGTTCATTACGCGTCCGCCTCGATAGTCGCGGCCGCGGTCGTCGTCCTGACGCTGGTCCTCGTTTTGTTGAATCGGCTGGTGCTCGCGCCGCTGACGCGCGTGACGCGGCACGCGGCGGCGGTGGCCGAGGATGCCGATTTGTCCGTTCGCTTGAATTTCAAGAGCAAGGACGAGTTTGGGCGGCTCGCCAATGAGTTCGACCGCATGGTCGACCGGCTGGCCGATACCCGCAGACAGCTGGTCGATCAATCGTTCCAGGCGGGATTCGCGGAAATGGCCCGCGGGACATTGCACAATCTCGGCAACGCACTGACTCCGCTTGGCGTGAGACTGGCGGCGATGGAGGCGCGCCTGGGGGCGGCCCCGATCGCGGATCTCGAGCAGGCGGCGACGGAACTCGCGGGCGACGGCGGCGATGCGCAAAGGCGCGCCGCCCTGGCGCAGTTCATCGAGCTCGGCTGCCGTGAAATCACGCAGCTGGTGCGCAAATCGGAGGCCGATATCGGCGTCATGCAGCGCCAGACGGCGATGATGCGCGGGTCGCTGACCGACCACATGCTCTCATCAGCGATCAACACGCCCGTCATGGAGGCCGTCAAGCTGCCCGAGTTGATCGCGCAGTCGCTCGAGATAGTGCCCGAGTCGAGCCGCCTGCGGCTGCAGGTCGAAGCGGACGAGTCATTGCAGAGCGTCGGTGCGGTTCATGTCGTGCGCACCGTGTTGCGGCTGATCCTGCAAAATCTGATCATCAACGCTTCCGAGGCGGTTCGCGACGCCGGCAAGAGAAAGGGGGTGATGCGGGTCGCGGCGGAAATCGTCCGCGAGACGGATCGCGACCAATTGCACCTGCATTGCAAAGACGATGGCATCGGAATCGCGAACGAAAATCTCGGCCGCGTATTCGAAAAGGGCTATTCGACGAAATCCACCGGCACCAACCAAGGCATCGGCCTGCACTGGTGCGCGAACGCCGTTCGGGCCCTCGGCGGACGAATCTGGGCGGCGAGCGACGGACCGGGCCTCGGCGCGTCCATGCATCTGCTCTTGCCCCTGGCCGCCCGCGATGCTGGATCCAAGACTTGAAGACAAGCGAGGTAGACAGTGACTGACCGCAATCGACCGCCCATCAGAGTGCTCGTCGCCGACGACGAGGCCGACGTTCGCGAGGCCTATCAGCAGATACTGCTTGCCGCCGACGTGAGCACGGATCTCGCGGCATTTCGAGATCTGCGGGCGCGCCTTTTCCAAAAGCCGATCGCCGACGCCGGCGAGCAGACCGTGCCGGCGAATGCGCCGGCGTTCGATCCCGTATTTTGCAAGGACGGCGAATCCGCAGTCGCCGCGGTGCGCGATGCCTTGGAGGCCGGGCTGCCGTTCGCCGTGGCGTTCCTGGATATGCGCATGCCGCCGGGGCCGGACGGTGTGTGGGCGGCTAAGCGCATGCGGGAATTGGATCCCGCGATCGAAATCGTCATCTGCACCGCTTACTCGGATACCGATCCGGGCTCGATCGGCGGCCTGGTGCCGCCCGAGGACAAACTATCTTATCTGCAAAAGCCGTTTCATCCGCACGAGATCCGGCAGATGACGATCTCCCTTGCTAGCAAGTGGCGCGCCGAGCAGCGAATCGTCAAGTTGGCGTATTTCGATCCGCTGACCGGTTTGGCCAATCGGCAGCAGTCGCAGACTTGCCTCAACAGCGCGATCCACGCGGCCATACACAAGAAGCAACCCCTGGCCGTGCTGTATTTGGACCTCGACAATTTCAAGCGGGTCAACGATACCTTGGGGCATGCCGTCGGCGACGAGCTGTTGTGCTTCGTCGCGGCGCGCTTGCGGCGCATGTTGCGCAGCGGCAGCGGCGACGGCGGCGGCACCGAGTTTGGCGCCAGCTTGCGGTCGGGGCACATCGCGCGCCTCGGTGGCGACGAATTCGTCGTGATCTTGCCGGAACTGGTCAGCACGGAAGACGCCGGTGTCGTCGCCGGACGGCTGATCGAAGAGTTGCAAGCCCCGATGACTCTCGCCATGCACACGCTGGTGATCACACCGAGCATCGGCATCGCGATCTGCCCGACCGACGGAATCGGCGCGGCGGATCTGCTGCGCAACGCCGATCTTGCGATGTATTTCGCCAAGCGCAGGGGCCCGGGCACTTATGCCTATTTCGATTCGCAGATGAACGCGGTCGCGCTGCAGCGCTTCACGATCGAGGGCAAATTGCGCGGGGCATTGCAGCGGGGCGAATTCTGCCTGCATTATCAGCCGCTGTTCGACGTGCGCAGCGGCAGCGTGTCCGGCATGGAGGCGTTGTCGCGCTGGACGAACCCGGAACTCGGCGCCGTGCCGCCGGCCGAGTTCATTCCGGTCGCCGAGGGGACGGGGCTGATCATTGAAATCGGCGAGTGGGTGCTGCGTACCGCCTGTACGCAAGCCAAGGCGTGGCGCGACGAAGGCCTGCCGCCGATTCGCATGGCGGTCAATGTGTCCGGACAGCAGTTCATGCTCCGGGAATTTCCCAATATGGTGACTTCCATCATCAAAGAAACCGGAATCGAGCCGTCGATGCTGGAGCTCGAGATCACCGAATCGATCATCATGAAGGACGAGACTTGGGCTCAACATGCGCTCGGCCGACTCAAGGAGATCGGCGTGTCTCTCGCGATCGACGACTTCGGCACAGGCTATTCGAGTTTGGGAAGGCTGCGCAATTTCCCGGTCGACCGGCTGAAGATCGACCGCTCCTTCGTAACGAATTTGATTGATTGCAACGACGATCGGGCCATTGCGGCGGCGATCATCGCCATGTCGCATTCGCTGCGCATCAATGTGACCGCGGAAGGCGTCGAGAACTTTCCGCAGTTGATGTTCTTGCAGGAGCACGAATGCCAAGAGGCGCAAGGGTTCCTGTTCAGCCGCGCCGTGCCGGCGGCGGATGCGCAGAAATTTCTACGCCGCGCGGCAGATGCGGCCGAGGCGGCGGATGGATCGCGCACCAGCCGGTTGCGTTCGATGATTGGTTGAGGAGGCGCTGCGCCATTGCGGCGCGGCGCCCTGGTCCGCCGCATTGGCCGAGTCCGGGGTCGAGGCACTATCATAGGCGCCTGGCGATTTTCTGCGGGCAGTGAATCGCCCACGGCAACCGCAGGGGTGAGGCTATGAAACGAACGGGCGCATTTCCCACGATCCTGCTGCTGCTCGCCGGGCACTCTGCGGCGCTCTCGCAACCGGCGCTCGCCGCGCTGCACTCGATACCGGCATTTCCACTGCAGGCGATCGGCGGGGCGCAGATCACGGCCAACGCGATAGCGGCACGGCCGGTTTCGATCGTCGGACCGCGCGGTGCGTTGCTCGGGACCCAGGATGGCCGCTACGAGGCTTGGGTCTTCCCGTGGAAGATATTCACCGGCATGCGCATCAGCGTGCGGATGCAGGATTACCCGGTACCGATCGACGTCAACGCGCAGGCCGCGGGAATCGATGTGTCGCCGGCGGCGACGACGATCACCTACTCGCACGCGAATTTCACTATCCGGCAGATCATGCTTGCGCCGCAGCACGCAGCGGACGGCACCGGAGTCGTCGTTCTGTATCAAATGAATGCGGTGCGGCCGATGACCGTGACGTTCAGCTTCGATCCGGCGATGCAGCGGATGTGGCCGGCGCCGTCGGACGATTACGTCTCACCCCAATGGGTCGCAACCGCGGGCGGCTCGGGCTTTTACATCCTGCACATGAACTTCCCGCAGCATACGGCGGCGCTCGCGCTGCCCACGGCCGAACCCGGAATCCTGCCGCCCTACCAGGAGCGGGCGAAATACTGGCCGCTGCAGTTCGTGCTGCATTTCGACCCGGCACGCGATCAGCATCGGTATTACCCGCTGCTGATCGCGCTCGGCAATCGCAGCGCGAATTCCACGCCCGCGGCACTCGCCCGCGGGCTCGCGGCACTGAACGGCGCGGTGGAATCCGGGTACCGCGACAACGCGCGGCATTTTCGCGCGCTGCTCGCTAAGCGGATGCGCCTCGAATCGCCGGACGCGCAGCTGAACGCGGCGTTTTCGTGGGCAGAGGTTGCAATCGATCAGTTGCGCGTCGAGACGACGCCGGGCCACCGTGAAGAGGCGCTGACCGCGGGTTTCGTCGGCTCGGGCGATTCGGCACGGCCTGGATTCGGCTGGTATTTCGGCCGCGACGCGCTGTGGAGTCTGTATGCCGTCGACAGCTACGGGGACTTTCGCACCAGCCGGCGTGAGTTCGAGTTCCTGTTCGCCAGGCAGCGCGCCGACGGCAAGATCATGCATGAATATGCGCAGACCGCAGCCTTGGTCGATTGGGGGTCCCTGCCCTATGAATACGCATCCGCCGACGCGACACCGCTGCTGCAGATGGCCGCGGACGATTACCTGCGGATCAGCGGCGACCGGGCATTTATCGCCGCGCATTGGGCGAATTTCGCGAAGGCCTGGCGGTTCGAGACCGGCCACGTGTCCGCCGATGGGTTCTACAACAATTCACAAGGCAGCGGCTGGGTGGAGTCCTGGGTGCCGACCATGCCGCAGCAGGAGATTTATCTCGCGGCGCTCGATCAGCAGGCGAGCAATGCCTTTGCGCATCTGGCCGCCGCGACCGGGCATGGGCAGCTTGCGCGCGCGGCGCGCGCGCGGGCGAGGCGTCTGGCCGGCCTCCTGCACCGGGAGTACTTCGAGCCGGCGCAGCGCTTCTACGCGTTCAGCCGCAATGCCGACGGCAGCGTCGATCAGACGCCGACGATCTACCCGTCCGTCGCATCCTGGGATGGGAACCTGCGGCTCGCCGACAGCGGCGCGATGCTGCGCCGCTGGGCATCGGGCGAATTCTCGACCGACTGGGGCGCGCGCGACGTAGGCGACCGGGTCTCATTCTACGACCCCATCAGTTATCACCAGGGTTCGGTATGGCCGCTATTCACGGGCTGGCTATCGGTCGCGGAGTATCGCGCCGGTCAGCCGCTCGCGGGCGAGGCGTCGCTGCGGCAGAACGCTGAACTGACCTTCGCGCAGGATCTGGGCAGTGTTACGGAGCTGCTGTCGGGGCAATACTTCCAGACGCTCGGCCGCAGCACCGCGCACCAGCTGTGGTCGTCCGCGATGGTCATCTCACCGATCGTCCGCGGCATGTTCGGCCTGCGGTGGCACGCGGCTGCGCACGCACTCGACGTCACGCCGCAATTGCCGGCCGATTGGCGGCGCGCCGTACTGCATAACGTGCCGTTCGGGGATGGGACGGTGACCCTTTCGTTCGAGCGCCGGGGAGCGCAGTGGATCGTCACGGCCTCGGGTCCGGCCGCAGCGCAAATACATATCGAGTCCGGCGCAAGCGGCGCGCAGGTCGAGCAGGGTCGCCTGCACATTCCGTTGCCGGCGGTCGAAGTCTCGTTGGCACATCGACTGCCGCCGTTCGGCGCGGCCACCCGGCAGATGAAGGTTCTGGATCAGCGATATGCGAATGACGCGTTGACGCTCGATCTTGCGGCGCATGGCGGCACGACCGCGACGCTAATGGTGCATGCCAACGTGCCGGGTCTGCGCCTACGGGCGAGCGGCGCCGCGCTCGGCGCGCCCACCGGAAATGGCCGGGCGCTGGTGGTCTCCTTTGGGCCTGGCGCGGGCTACGTCACGCAGTCGGTGCACCTTGCCTGGTAGAGCGGCGGGCGTCGTCGGCGTCGTCGCCGGCATCGTCGCCGGCGGTCTCGCGGCGCTGGCGGCGGCGCAGACGCCTGTCGAGTCCGTCGATGCGCGCAGCGCCGCTGCGGATCGCGTCGTCGCCAAGGTCGCGACGCCAAACCCATTCATCGTCGCGCCGGGGCGGCGTGCCGCGATCTTCGGATACGCGCGCGGCGGCCTCGAGGTCTGGGCCTGGCCGCTGCAACTGCTCGCCGACTATCGCATCGACTTCCTGCCACGGGGCGGCACGACCAAGATCGAGGGATCGGCGCTTTTGCAGCACGTCGCGGTGTACCCGGACCGCGTCGTGCGCCGCTACGTCGGCGCCGACTTCGTCGTGCGCGAGACGCTGTTCGTGCCGCTGCACGCCGCGGGCGCATCGATCCGCTATCAGGTCTCCGGCCGCGGCCGGATCGACATTGAGGTGCATTTCACGCCGTCGCTGAACTTGATCTGGCCGGCAGCGCTCGGCGGACAATCGACGCAGTGGAATCCAGCGCTCGGCGGCTACGTGATCGAGGAACCCGTGCATGGATTGCAGGCGACCATCGCTTCGGCGCAGATCATCGCGCATGACGCGACACCGAATCGAACCCAGCCCATCGGCGTCGGGCTCGCTTTGACGCTGCGGCCCCGCGCCGTGCGCCCGGGGATCCTGCGCGCGAGCCTCGCAATCTCGTTGCCGGCGGCCCATTCAGCCGATCTTATCGCCGCCAATCGGCAGTTCCTCGCCGCTGCCGCTGCGGCGCGCGCGACCTCCGGCGCGCATTACCGGCGGCTGCTCGCCCACTCGCTGCGGATCGAAACCCCGGATGCGTCGGTGAATGCCGCGCTCGCATGGGCGACGATCGCACTCGACCAAGCCTGGGTGTGCAACGCGGCGCTCGGCTGCGGCGAGGTCGCAGGCTATGGCCCCTCGCGCGCTGCGCGCCGCGCGCAATATGCGTGGTTCTTCGCCGGCGACGGACTCACCGCCGTCGATGCGTGGGTCGCCGCCGGCGACACGGCGCGCGCGCGGCGGGAGCTGGAATTCATCTTCAAGTACCAGGATCAAAAATCCGGGATGATCTGGCACGAATTGGCGCAGAGCGCGAACTTCATCGATTGGCGGCGGCTTTATCCGTACATGTTCGTGCACGTCGACATCACCTTCCAGTTCCTTGCTGCGGTGGAGCGCTACGTGCGCGCGAGCGGCGACGAGCCATTCCTGCGGCGCCATTGGCCGCAGATCCGGGCCGCCTATGCCTATTGCCGCTCGCTCCTCGATCCGGCGACGCGGCTGCCGCGGATACCCGCCGGCAAGGAGGACATCGACGAGCAGAACCACCGCACGGACAGCCTGGATCTGTCGGCCGAGTGGATCGATGCGTCGGCGGCGTTCGCGCGACTCGCGGCGATCGTCGGCGAGCCGGCGCTCGCCGCCGCCGCGCAGCGCAGGAATGAGGCCGCACGCGCGGCGGTCGCGGCGCTCTACTGGGATCCGGCAGCGAATTTCTGGCTGGCCGGTCACTCCACCGCGGGACGGCCGATCAGCGGCAGATGGACGAGCGGTCCGGCCGGGCTACTCGGCGAGGGCGTGTTCGGCGCGGCACGGACGCAGGTGCTGCTCGATCGATTGGCGTCCGCCGGTTTTCAAACCGACTGGGGCTCGCGCGGCCTCGCTGCCGATGCGCCCACCTATGATCCGAACGCCTATGCGTCCGGCAGCGTGTGGGCGATCGGCACGGCCAAACTCGCCGAGGCGTACTGGCGGGCAGGTCGCCCGGCCACCGCCTATCAAATCTGGAGTTCCCTGGTCGGCTGGAGCCGGATCGATGCGCCCGGCCACATGGACGAGGTGCTCGCGGGCGATCTTTACCACCCGGAGATCGAGTCGGTGCCGGCGCAGACTTGGTCGTCGGCGGGATTTCTGCAAGCCACGGTGCGCGGGCTGCTGGGTCTTCGGGTGGCGGCGCGCACCCGCAGCGTGACGTTTGCGCCGTACCTGCCGCCCGACTGGCCGGGGTTGACGCTGCGCCACGTCGCCGTCGGAGGATCTCTGCTGACGTTGGCGCTGCGCCGCCAGGGGCAGACCTTGAGTCTCGACGTGACCAACACGGGCGCGCCGCTGACGCTGCATTTCGCGCCGAGCATTCCGGTCGGTGCGCGGCTCGTCGATCTGCGCGCCGGCGGCCGGCGACTGCGCGCCGTCACGGACGAGGCGCCGCAGGATACGCGGGTGCGCGCGGACTTGCGCGTCGGCACCGGCAGCGTGCAC
The DNA here is from genome assembly GCA_035531435.1 of Steroidobacteraceae bacterium. Lineage (GTDB taxonomy): Bacteria > Pseudomonadota > Gammaproteobacteria > Steroidobacterales > Steroidobacteraceae > Bog-1198. Next base: position 40,600 of record DATKSW010000015.1, read on the forward strand.
TGCGTGCTTCGCTATTCGGGCGGCGTCAGCGTCGTTCCGATCACCGCGCGGCCCCACGCCGGCGAGGCGAGCCGGGGGCCGCGCTTGCTCGCGTTCCGCTTGGACGGCCGGCAATTGCGCGCGCAGGTCGACGTGCGCGCCGATCAGCGGCCGGCAGCGGCATTCGATCTGCAGACCGACTGGCGGCCGATCGCGGTCGACGGCGGCAGCATCCAAAACATCGGGCCGAACCGCTATCGGATATTCGTCGAGCCGCGGCCCGCGGCCGGGGCGAAGGCCGCGGAGGCCGGCTACGTGCGGGCGGCGGTCGGCGTGCGCTTCGCGGCCGGCGCATCGCGCTGACGCGGCGTCACGAGTCGGGCGCCGGACACTGATCGGCAGCGGTATACGCGGCATCTTCTGGATAAAGCGCCATGAGTTTGCGCATCACGCCATTGGTCCAGCCGAAGCCGTCCTGCAGCGGATATTCACCGCCGCCCCCGGGCCGCTCAATATTCAGCACGTCGTATTTCTCGACCAACTTGCCGCTTTCGCGGTAGACGCGATTTACATTCAGCATCCATCGGCAGGCAATGGTGCGAGCCAGCGGCAAAATGGAGTACCGGCGCAAACCGGAGACGCCGATCCACTGCAATGGCGCCCAACCATTGGGTGCATCCCATTGCTGTCCGGACACCAGCGGCGTGGTGACGAGGCCGCCGGCCTTGAGCAGATCGCGGGAAACGGCTGCGGCGACGGCCACGGCCTGTGGCTTGGAGGCAAGAGCGACGAACAGCGGATAGAGCGTCGCCGCGGAGACTCGCGGCAGTTGCGCCCGCATCACCCAGCGATAATCGCGATAGACCCCGGCGGCCGAATCCCACAAGTAGCGATTCACCGCATCGCGCCGCGCTGCGGCCCGACGCGTGAACTTGCTGACGCAAGCTCTGTCGCCGGCACGCGCGCAGCCGGCGATGATTGCATTTTCGAGGCCAAATAACAGGCTGTTCAGGTCGATCGGCACGATCTCGGTGGTGTCGATGGTCGCTAGGCTCCGGCCATCGGCCAACCAGCGGGAGCTGAAGTCCCAGCCGCTTTCGGCCGCCGCACGCACGTCGCGATACAGCTGCTGCGGTATGCGCCCACTGCGGCGTGCAAGATCGGTGTCTTCGCGATAGGACTCATCGCGCGGCGTGTCGGCATCGTCCCAATAGCGATTCAGAACCGCGCCATCGGGCATGGCCACGACTCGGCGATGCGCCGTGCCGCGCCGCAGCCCGGACTCCCCCTGCATCCAGAAGGCGTACTCACGACGCAGCTCCGGCAGGTAACGCGCATAGGCCGCCGCCGGATCCCCGGCATTCGAAAGCCCGACCATCGCGAAAAAGAACGGCGGCTGCGAGCGGCTCAGGTAGTAGGTGCGGGTGCCGTTCGGCACGTGGCCGTAAGTGTCGATCAAATAGGCAAAGTCGCGCACCATGTCCAGGACCAGATCATGTCGGCCACTCTCCTGAAGGCCGAGCATGGTGAAGTACGAATCCCAGTAGTACATTTCGCGAAAACGCCCGCCCGGCACCACGTAAGGTTCCGGCAGCGGCAGCAGCGAGGAATAGCGCGGCGCAGTCTTGGTGGAACGCGTCAGCTGATTCCAGAGCGAGTCGATGTGGCGAGTGATGCTGAGCCGCTGCGTGAAGAGCTGCGGCGCACCGGCGTCTATCGGCAAAATGAAATTCGCCGCGACGAAGCTTTGCAGCGCCTGCCGCGAGACCGGCTTGAATTCACGGTAGCGCGCCAGAATTTGCGCCGGGGGCGACCTCGGCACGGCATCCGCAAAGGTCTTGCTGTCGGCAAACAGCCGCGCGCTCTGCACTTTGCCGAACAAGCCCTTGAACAAGACCTGCGGGGGTTGAGGGGCCGGCGCCGCGGCAATCGCCCGCGGCGGCATCGCCGCGACCGGCAGCAGTAGCGAACACAGCCCAAAGCCGGCTAGTCGGCCGGCCAACGATATCGCACAAGTATTCATGGCCACCCTCCCGGCGCGCAGCGTGCGCCCGCGCGATTCATTGTGCACGCGCGGTTGCATTGGCGCACCGTTCACCGCATTCTGCCGGATCAGATGGACCGCGGACGGCGCAGTATTCTTGCATTCGGCGTACTCGGGGCGGGTGCGTGGCGCCATCTCGTCTCTTCGCTGGGCAAAGGCGTCGCCGCTGCACCGGCCACTCTGCTGTCTCAGCTGAGTTATGGCCAGGTGCGTCTGGGCGCCGGACCGCTCGACCGCCAGGCGCGCGAGAATCACCTCTTGGTGCTGGGCCTCAACGAGGATTCGCTGCTGCGGCCCTTCCGCGTGCGCGCCGGGCAGCGCGCGCCCGGCCACGACCTCGGCGGCTGGTACGACACCTACGCGTTCGCGCCCGGCGCGACCTTCGGACAATGGATGAGCGCGCTGTCGCGCTATTATGCGATCAGCGGCGATGCGCCGACGCGCGCCAAGGTCGGGCGCCTGGTGCGCGCGTTCGCGGCGACGATCGACGCCCGCAGCAGTTTCTACCGCGACAACCGCTTCCCTGCGTACATCTACGACAAGCTGGTCTGCGGATTGCTCGACGCCCGGCGGCTCTGCGGCGACGACGCGGCGCTCCCGACACTCGCGCGCGCCACCCGGGCCGCCGTACCGTACCTGCCTGCGCGGGCTATCGCGCGTAACGAGCATGCCCGGCCAGGCGAGGACTTCAGCCAGCATGCCTGGGACGAGAGCTACACTCTGCCGGAAAATCAGTTCCAGGCTTGGGCGTTGACCGGCGACCCTCTTCATCTCGAGCTTGCCAGAAGGTTTCTCTACGACGAGTTCTTCGCGCCGCTCGCGCGCGGTGTAAATGTCCTGCCGGGCAAGCATGCCTACAGCCACGCCAACGCGCTTAGTTCGGCGGCCCAGGCCTATTTGTCGCTCGGCACGCCGATGTATCTGGCGGCGGCGCGCAACGGCTTCGAGATGATCGCCGCACAAAGCTTCGCCACCGGCGGCTGGGGCCCGGACGAGCATTTCGTCGACCCCGATAGCGGCGCGCTCGGCGCGAGTCTTGTTGAGACGACCAAGAGCTTTGAGACGCCCTGCGGCTCCTATGCGCACGTCAAGCTGATGCGCTATCTGCTGCGCATTACCGGCGACCCGCGCTACGGCGACAGCATGGAACGCGTGCTATACAACACCGTGCTCGGCGCCCTGCCGATCCAGCGGGACGGACACGCCTTCTACTACTCCGACTACACGCGCCGAGCCGAAAAAGTCTACTACACCGACCGTTGGCCTTGTTGTTCCGGCACGCTGCCGATGATTGCCGCCGATTATGCCGTCAGCGCTTGTTTCACCGATGCGCACGGCATCTACGTGAACCTCTACGTACCGTCGCAAGTGACCTGGAGCCAGAACAGCGCTACCTGCAGCCTGTCGATCCAGACCGACTATCCGTATGCCGCCGCCGTGACCATGACGCTGCGATTGTCGAGCGCGCGGACCTTTACGCTCAATCTGCGCATACCCGCCTGGGCGCATGGTGCCAGCCTGCTGATCAACGGCAAGCGCGCGATGCAATCCCTGCATCCCGGCCGCTTCGCCGCGATCCGGCGCGAATGGCGCTCGGCCGACCGGGTCGAGCTGGAGCTGCCGCTGACGCGGCGCCTGGAAAGCGTCGATGCCGCTCACCCGCAAACGGTCGCGTTGCTCGCCGGCCCGCTGGTGCTGATGCGAATACTGGACGGGGACAGCTCGGCGAATTCGATTGTCACGCGCACGAGCTTGTTGGCGGCGCAGCCCGACCGCGGCGGCAAACATCAATGGCGGATTCAGTCGGATGGCGGCTCCGTCAAGCTGAAGCCGTTTCCCGACATCGGTCGGGAGAACTACAGCGCGTACCAGCAGCTTATGCCGTCCTGATTTCGAAACTTCATGGCCCCATCGCTATAGCGCTGGTCCGCGAGCGGGCAGAGATTTCCCTCCTGGTCCTCGATGCGCGCAGTGACAACGGAAAGATCATCGCCGTCGGCATTGGCGTAAACCATCACCGGGATCGGTTGGCCTTCATGGGCCGCCCCGTTAAAGTAAGGCGTCGGCTCGCCGGACCCGAGTCGTCAATATCCAGCCGTTGCGCGCCTGGGGCGTTGACGCGCGCAAGAAGCGCCAATCGTCATTGAACGCAGCGCCGCGCGCGTTCTGCCGGCAGCTAGCGACGGCCGAAGTATGCCATGATCAATCGCCAGTACCGGATTGATCTACTACCAGGTCACCCATGCAAAGGACCCGCAGCCGGCGGTGCACGGCCTACATGCGCCGTTGCATGCCGGCGATCATCGGCGCCATGTGCGTAATGCATGCAGCGCAAGCGGACGACTCGCGCGCTCTACGCGCAACGCTGGCCAGTGCTGAAACCGCCATCACCGTCGAAGCCGGCGAGCAGCATCCGCGCCTCGGCACGCTCAGGCTCCGCGGTTCAACGGCCTGGATCAATACGGCCGACGAAACGCTGCCCGCGCAGCTTGAAGTTCACGGCACCGCGCGGCCGCTGGTATGGCGCCTGGACCGCCGCGCCAGCCAGATCGAATCAACGCGGATTCAGCTGGTGTACCTCAGCGATTCGCCGCGGCTTCGACTGGTATGGCAGTGGCGCGCGCCGGCCAGCCGCGGCCCGCTCGAGCACACCATATCGATCGAAAACCTGAGCGGCGAAGCGCTGTGGTTGCCGCTGGTGCCGAGCTTTCGCTTCGACTGGCACGTCGATCCGACGGTCGCGCTGCAGCGCTTCTGGGTCGAGAAGGGCGCCGACACGCCCTCCTCGCAGGGCACGCATCTCGATGCGCTGCGCGAGGGAGACTCCTGGGTGGGCACATCCAGCACTTACGCACGGCCGATCGCCCAGCAGCCGCGCGAAATGATTCCGTATTTGCTGGTCGGCGAACCGCGCGGCGCGCGGCGCGGCTGGTATCTCGGCATCGAGTTCAGCGGACGCACGCGGATCACGTTGCGACGCGACGGCGCGTCTGTGCGCGGTGAGGCCGGTCTGAATCCCGAGCCGGGCCCCTACCGAACCCGCCTGGCGCCTGGCGGCACCTTTGCAACCCCGACGATATTCCTCGGCGCCTTCCGCGGCGGGCCGGACGGCGCCGGCAATATCCTTCGGCGCTGGGTTCGAACCGTGCTCGACAACCCGCGCACACTACGCGACCCGTCCTTCCCGCCGATGGTCAACGACAGCTGGGGCAGCGGCATGGCGGTCGATGAAGATCTCGCGCATCGCATGATCGTCGATTCGGCACGGCTTGGGCTGGAGATGTTTCATCTGGACGCCGGCTGGTTTCGCGGCGTCGGCGACTGGCACGCGGACCGGGCAAAGTTCCCGCACGGCATCGCCAGCGTCGCCGACTTCGCGCACCGACACGGGCTGCGGTTCGGTCTGTGGATGGACTGGACTCAGGCCGGCACTTCGAGCGAGCCCGGCGCGCTTAATGTCTACGATCCCGCCGTGCGTGATTGGCTGATTGCGGACCCGCCCGCCGGCTGGAAGCACCGCGAACCGTTCAAGGGCATTACGATCGATTTGGGCGTACCGGCTGCCGCGGCGTGGGCTGCAAACGAACTCGAAGGCATCGTCAGCCGCTATCACCTCGATATGCTGGAGCAGGACGGCTACCTGGTGGCACAAGGCAGTTCCCGCGGTGATCACCCTGCGGCGGCGCCGGAGCCGTCATCGCTGCGGATCTTCGAGGATTCGGGATACCTCTGGGTTGACGGCTCCAACTCGACCGACGTCAGCTATCACGCCACCCGTGCCTACTACAAGATCTACAAGCAGCTGCGCGCGCGCCACCCGACGCTCCTGCTGGAGGTGTGCGACGACGGCGGCCGGATGGTGGATTTCGGCAGCGCTGCCCACGGCGACTACTTTTCGATCACCGATACTTACGATCCGCTGTCGAATCGGCGGGCGTTTTACGACGCCAGCTACGTGCTGCCGCCGGCGATGCTGGAAAGCTATGTGGCACGCTGGCCGACGCCGCGCATCGAGAATTTCCGCTACATGCTACGCAGCGGCATGCTCGGCTGGTTCTCGCTGATGCTGGACACGAGCCGATGGAGTACGGCAGAGCGCGCCGAGGCGCGAGTGCAGTTTGCGCTCTACAAGTCAGCGCTGCGTCCGCTGATTCGCGAGGCCGACCTGTATCACGTCGCGCCGCGACCCGACGGCGTACATTGGGACGGGATCGAATACTATTCCGCCAGGCTACGGCGCGGCGTGCTGTACGCGTTCCGCGGCACGGCGCCGGATCGGCCGATGCACCGTTTCCGATTGTTCGGCCTGAACCCGAAGCGTCGCTATCGACTGAAGTTCCAGGATCAGGGCGCCTCCGCCGACCGCGTGCTGAGCGGTCGGCAACTAATGCGCGACGGTGTCGCCGTGACCTTAACCCGGCCGTTATCCTCGGATCTGGTATTCCTCGAAGAGTTGCATTGACCGGCGCGCAGGCGCACATCTCTCGTTGCGAATTCACCACAACCCTTGCTATTGATAGGCATCCGCATTATCTTTCGCAAGCAGGGGGGGAGTCTGCGGCGAGTTTGCGCCGAGAACTGCAGGAACTGAAAGTACGTTGCCTACGAAAACACGCCGTTGATACCCGCATTGTCGGCGTTCACCGTGCTTGAAGTGGAGTATTTCTACGTCGCCAAAGTCTGATCAATCTTACGGCAGTCACCTATCGGAATTACCTGGACACGTGCTGCCACAACGAGCGTATTGAGGGAGGAGGAAGCATGAGATCGAAAAACAACAAGGCGTTCCGCGCGAGTGCCGCATTGGCGCGACCGCGAGCGGCCATTTCGCACGCCCTGGCGCTACCGGCGGCTGCATCGGTCTCGAGGCGGCTGGGACCCCGCTTCGCCGCTATCAATACCGTGGCCGCGGCGGTGGCCGGGATTCTTTACTGTGCCGGCGGCACCGCCTACGCCGCGGACCAGCCAGATACGGCGGCGGGCGGCAATTCGCTGCAAGAAATCGTCGTCACTGCCTCAGCCCAGGGCGTCAAGAAGTTGGACGCAAGCTACAACATCGTATCG
>DATKSW010000016.1:0-47099 GCA_035531435.1 Steroidobacteraceae bacterium
CCGACCACCTGGTTCGAAGCCAGGTGCTCTATCCAGCTGAGCTACGGGCGCGGATTTTTCGAGTTTAGCGGAAAGCAGGGGGGCGATTCGCTTTTGCGGAAGGCCTGGCGGCGAGCGCATCCAGGGACTCAAACCGGTTTAACCCCGCCAAAGATAGACGATATAAATCAAATACTTACTAGTTACGCTCGGAATGCTGGCCGTTCCGGGTACGAACGCCGTAATATCATTGCGTACCGATATAACTACTAGAGGAAGATCGATGAAGCCTTGGATACCACTGTCTCTTACCCTCGTTCTATTCGGCTCGGCACATGCGCAGACGAATTGCACCTATCCGCATGCGCCCGCCTCGACGCCTGACGGCAACACCGCAACTCGAGACCAGATGATCGCTGCGAAGCACGAATACGATCGCTACAACACCGAGATGAACAGCTATCTGGATTGCTTGAAGCTGCAGAGCGATGCGTTGACGCCGAAGGATCCGTCGAAGTTGGCGCCGGACGAAAAGAAGAAGATCGATGATCAGCTGAATATTCTGGTGCAAAAGAATAATGCCGCGGTCGACGAGCTTCAGGCGGCCGTTGGACGATTCAATGATCAGATCAAGGTCTGGAAAGCGAAGCACGCGAAGCAGTAATCATGATGCGCAGCGGACCAGCTCCGCCGCGCGTTGTTAGTCATGCAGGCCGGTACGCTGATCACGCCGCGTCTGGCCGAAGAGGCGATCAGCTCTCGGTTGACGTGTCTGCCGATTGAATCATTGCCGCTGGCCCAGTGCGTCGGCGGTACGCTGCGCGAAAACATTTATGCCGAACGCGACCAACCGCCGTTCGATCGCGTCACCATGGACGGCATTGCTGGCGACAGCGAGTCGTGGCGCCGCGGGCAGCGGCGCCTGCGAATTCAAGCGATTCAGCCGGCGGGCGCGGCGCCGCTGAAGCTCGAGCAGAAAGACGGCGCGATCGAGGTGATGACCGGCGCGATGCTGCCGACAGGCTGCGACTGCGTCGTGCCCGTCGAACAGATCGACGTCGAGGATGGCTTCGCCACCCTGAAAGCAAGCGCGGTCACGACGCCGTACCACAACGTGCACCGGCGCGCAGCGGATAGCCGTCAAGGCGCCTTGCTGCTGGAAAGCGGCGCGTTGTTGCGTGCGCCGGAGATCGCCGTGGCGGCGTCGGCGGGCATGGCTCGCGTGCGCGTCAGTAGTCAGCCCGCGGTCATGGTGGTCTCAACCGGCGACGAATTGATCGAACCGGGCGAGCCCATCGCCGACTACCAAGTCCGCCGTTCGAACGCGTATGCGGTGGCCGCGACGCTGCGTCAGCGCGGGTTTGTGCGCATCGGCAACGACCACGTCGTGGACGACGAAGAGAAGCTGCGGGCGCGGCTGGCGCTCCATTTGACGACACACGAGGTCCTCGTGCTGAGCGGTGGAGTCTCGGTGGGCCGGTTCGATTTGGTGCCGAAGGTTCTGCGACGGCTCGGAGTGCAGGAGATCTTCCATCACATCGCGCAGCGGCCCGGCAAACCGATGTGGTTCGGCGTCGGTCCGCGGGGTCAGGCGGTATTCGGGCTTCCTGGTAATCCCGTGTCGACGCTCGTTTGCCTGATCCGCTACGTGATACCGGCGATTGCCGCGGCGATGGGTGCAAAGCGCGAAGCGGCGGAGCGCCTGGCACTGGCCGCGCCGGTGACATTCCAAGCCCCGCTGACCTATTTCCTGCCGGTATCGATCGAACACGACGACTGGGGCCGGCCCTGGGCTCATCCGCGTCCGCCGAACGGCTCCGGCGACTTCTTGAGCCTGGCCGGCACCGACGGATTCGTCGAACTGCCGCCTGGCCCCAACACTTATCCAAAAGGTTTCGTCGCCGGCGTCTACCGCTGGTAATCTGGTCGGCCATGGCTAGCGACGTCCACGATATCCGCGGCATCCATAATCCGCTCGACCGCTTCGGCCGGCCGCTGCACGACCTGCGCATCTCGGTCATGGATCGGTGCAATTTCCGCTGTCCGTATTGCATGCCGAAGGATGCGTACCACGAGCATTACCGCTTCTTGCGGTCGCAGGAGCGCATGTCGTTCGACGAGATCACGCGCTTGTCGCGGCTGTTCGCGGGCCTGGGCGTGCGCAAATTGCGCCTGACCGGCGGCGAACCGCTGCTGCGGGCGAATCTGGCGGATTTGGTCGGCGATCTGTCCGGCATCGCCGGGATCGAGGATATCGCGCTGACGACCAACGGCGTGCTTCTTCGGCAGCACGCCGTCGATTTGTACGCGAACGGCCTGAGGCGCGTGACAGTCAGTCTCGATACGCTGAACCCGGAGATCTTCAAGCGCATGAGCGGCGGCTTCGCGGCGTTGGAACAAGTGCTGGACGGCATCGAGGCGGCGCTCGGTGCGGGTCTCGCGCCCATAAAAATCAATGCCGTCATCGAACGCGGCGTCAACGATCAAACGGCCCTCGATCTCGTGGAACATTTCCGCGGCTCGCCGGTGATCGTCCGTTTCATCGAGTTTATGGACGTCGGCAACCGCAATTCCTGGCGCGAGGATCTGGTCGTGCCTTCGCGCGAACTCGTCGCGCGCGTTCACGCGCGCTGGCCGATGCAGCCGATCTCGGAGAACTATCGCGGCGAGGTCGCGAAGCGCTGGCGCTTCGACGACGGCTCCGGCGAAGTCGGTTTCATCTCGTCGGTGTCCCAGCCGTTTTGCGGCGCCTGCAGCCGGGCGCGCCTGTCCTCCGAGGGCAAGTTCTACACCTGCCTATTCGCTGCCGATGGACTGGATCTGCGCACGCCGCTGCGCAGCGGCGCGAACGATGCCGAGCTTTTGCAAATGATCCGCGGCGTCTGGCTGGAGCGGCAGGATCGCTACAGCGAGTTGCGCGGGGAATTGCGCCGCGGCTCGCCAGAATTCAAGAAGATCGAAATGTATTACATCGGCGGATGAGCGGCGGTTCGATGCCGAGCGACGCCACGTTCTCGCACCTCGACGCCGGCCGCCGACCGACGATGGTCGACGTCGGAGAAAAGACCGCGAGCCGGCGCACGGCCGTCGCGGAGGCGCGCGTCGCGTTCCCGCCGGCGGTCGCGGCGGCGTTGCGCGGCAGCGATTTGCGCTCGCCGAAGGGTCCGGTTTTCGATACCGCCATCGTCGCCGGCGTGATGGGCGCAAAACGCACTCATGAACTCATTCCGTTCTGTCATCCGCTTGGCTTGGAGAGTTGCGAGATCACGATCGACTTGGTCGGCGACTGCGCCGTGATCCGTTGCAGCGTGGGGGTACACCACAAAACCGGCGTCGAAATGGAAGCGTTGACCGGCGCGAGCGTCGCCGCGCTGACGCTATACGACATGTGCAAGGGGCTCTCCCACGACATCGTCATTCGCGAGACGCGCTTGCTCTCCAAGGACGGCGGCCGGAGCGACTACCGTATCGAGACGCAGGAATGAGCAGCGAAGTTGCGCCGATCTACGGGCTGATTCTGGCCGGCGGCGCGAGCGCGCGCATGCACCGCGACAAGGCTGCGCTCGCCTATCTCGGCAAGAACCAATTGGATCGAGCCTACGAATTGGCCTGCCGGCACGTGCCGCGGGTGTTCGTGTCGGTGCGCGCCGACCAGGTGAACGAGCCGACGCGGGCGCAGCACCCTTTGATCGTCGATTCGATCGCCGGCGGCGGACCAATCGTCGGCATACGCTCGGCGTTTTCCGCAATGCCGCAAGCGGCGTGGCTGGTGCTCGCTTGCGATCTGCCGTTCGTCACCGATGCGGTGCTCGACCATCTCGTGATTTCGCGCGATCCGGCGCAGGCGGCGACCGCCTATCGCAGTGCGCACGACGGCCTGCCGGAACCTCTGTGCGCCATTTGGGAACCCGCGGCAGCCGCCTTGCTCGAGTCCTACGAGGCCGGCGGCCACAGCTGCCCGCGAAAATTCCTGACGAATCATCGCGTAAAGATCCTCGAACCGCTCGATAAACGCGCGCTCGACAACGTCAATACGCCGGCGGAATATACCCAGGCGCTCGAGAGTCTCGAGGCGGCGCGGCCAACGGATCGCATGCGGATCAAAGTTCACTACTATGCCTTGCTGCGCGAACAGGCGGGCCGCTCGGAGGAAATCCTCGATACTGCGGCGGCGACGCCCGCGGATCTGTACGCGGAACTGAATTCGCGTTACCGCTTTAGCCTGCCGCGCGAGCAGCTAAAAGTCGCGGTCAATACCGAGTTCAGCGAATGGTCCCGCATGCTCACGGCCGGCGATTCGGTGGTGTTCATCCCGCCGGTGGCGGGTGGATGATGTTTTTCCGCTTCCACGACACGCCGTTCGATGCGGGCGCCGCGCGCCTTGAATTGCTCGATGCAAGCGCCGGCGGCTACGCAAGCTTCGAAGGTTGGGTCCGCGATCACAACGAGGGGCTCGCGGTGACGCGCCTAGAATATGAGGCATTCGAGGATCTCGCCGTCAAAGAGGGCGAGCGGATCGTGCGCGAGGCACTGCAGCGCTCGCCGATAAAGCATGCACTGTGCCTGCACCGGGTCGGCGAACTCGCGGTCGGCGACCTCGCGGTCTGGGTCGGCGTCAGCGCCGCGCATCGCGGCGAGGCGTTCGACGCTTGCCGCTACATCATCGACGAAGTCAAGCACCGCCTGCCGATCTGGAAAAAAGAACATTACGTCGATGGCAATTCCGGATGGGTCAATTGCGAGGGCTGCGCGGGCGCTCCGCGGCACGCCGCAACGCATGTGCATGCGCGCGACACGCATGAATGAGGTTGCCGATGCAGCCCGACTATTCGCGCCAAATATCGTTGAAGGAAATCGGCGCCGATGGGCAAGCGAGGCTCGCGCGCAGCCGCGTGCTCGTCGTCGGCGCCGGCGGCCTCGGTAGCCCGGTTCTGCAATACCTCGCCGGCGCCGGCGTCGGCTGCCTTGGCATCGTCGATGACGACGTCCTCGACCGCAGCAATCTGCACCGCCAACCGCTTTACGCCCTTGACGACGCCGGCGGACGAAAGTGCGAATTGGCGCGCACCGCGCTCGCGCGCATCAATCCCACGGTGCGCATCGAAACGCACGCGCTGCGCTTCGATGCGGGCAATGCGCTCGATCTGGTCGGCCGGTACGACGCAGTGATCGACTGTAGCGATAATTTTCGCTGCAAATTCCTGCTGAGCGACGCCGCGGTGCTCGCACGCAAGCCCGCGGTGTTTGCCAGCGTTTACCAATTCGAAGGACAGCTACAGGTCTACAAACCCGAGGCCGGCCATGCTTGCCTGCGCTGTCTGTGGCCTGAGGCGACGGCCGACGGCATCGTCGGCAATTGCGCCGAGGCCGGAGTGCTCGGCCCCGTGCCCGCAGCGCTCGGCGCGATGCAAGCGCTGCTCGCTCTGAAGATCCTGCTCGACATTCCGGGCCAGCTTGCAAGTGAGCTGCTGCTGATCGATTTCATGGACTTCTCTACGCTGAAGTTGCGGGCACCGCGCCGCTCGGCCTGCCCTGCGCCCGGTTGCAGCCTCGTTCTGCCACCGGCGCCCGAAGTGCCGGAGCTCGCGATTCATATGCGCTCCCTCGCCGAAGCGGCCGCGCGCGGTCTGCAGGTCATCGACATCCGCAGCGATGCCGAAGTGGCGGCGCTACCCACGTCCGCGAGGCACATTGCGATGCCGGCGCTGCTCGCGAATCCCGGCTTGCTGTCGCCGCAATTTTCCTATTTATTGATCTGCGCGTCCGGAACACGCAGTCTGAGCGCGGCGCGCGCACTTCATGCGCGAGGCTTGTCCGTGCGTTCTCTCGCGGGCGGCCTGCAAGCCCTCGGGGAGTCCGGCTGAGTGCAATTCATCAGCAAACTACCCGACGTCGGCACGACGATATTCACGGTGATGTCGCGTCGCGCGGCCGATGAAGGCGCTCTCAACATCGGTCAGGGCTTTCCAGACTATCCGATCGATCCGCGCCTAGCCGACCTGGTACGCGAGGCGATCGCCGAGGGCCGCAATCAATACGCGCCGATGGAGGGCGTCCCTGAGCTGCGCGCGCAAATCGCCCGCAAGCTTGCGGCGAGCTACGGCCGGGAGGTCGACCCGCAGCAGGAGATCACGGTCACCTGCGGCGGCACCGAGGCGCTCTACGATTCGATCCAGGCAGCGGTCGGCCCGGGTGACGAGGCGATCATTTTCGATCCGGCATACGACGCCTATGAGCCCGCGGTACGGCTGGCCGGCGGCCGCTGCGTGCGTATCCCCTTGCAGCCCCCCGCGTTTCGCTACGACTGGCCGCTGGTCGCGCGCTCGATCGGCGAGCGCACGCGCTTGATCATCATCAACAGCCCGCACAATCCGAGCTGCACGGTGCTGGAGCGCGGCGATCTCGACGAACTCGCCGATCTGGTGCGCGGGAGGCCGATCACGATCCTCTCCGACGAGGTCTATGAACACGTACTCTTCGACGGCCGGCGCCATGCCTCGGTTCTGGCGCATGCATGCTTGCGCGAGCGCAGCTTCGTCGTCTTCTCCTTCGGCAAGACACTGCACGCGACCGGCTGGCGCGTCGGCTATTGCGTGGCGCCGCCGGCGATGACGCAAGAGCTGCGCAAAGTGCATCAATTCAATACGTTCAGCATCGTCGCGCCGCTGCAATACGCGATCGCCCGCTACCTCGACGAATGCGCCGCCGCGCTTCGCGAGCTGCCGCACTTCTTCCAAGCGAAACGCGATCTGCTCGCGGCGCATCTCGAAGGCAGCGGATTCCGGCCGCTCGCCGCCGCCGGCACTTATTTTCAATTGATCGACTATGGCGCTTTGAGCCTGGAGCCGGACCTGGTGTTCGCCGATCGGCTGATTCGCGAAGCGAAGGTCGCGACGATTCCGCTGTCGCCGTTCTACGCGCAAGCGCCGGCGATGACATTGCTGCGCCTGTGCATCGCCAAACGCGACGAAACACTGCTGTCCGCGGCAGAGCGCCTGTGCGCGTTCTCCGCGCGGCAGCGGCGCGCGTAGACAGGAGCGGCTCGGGCTGCGGCGCATGGCCGCGTTCGGCGGCGGCGGCGTTCGCTGCGGGATGCGGCCGCTCAGCCGCGGCCGCTCAGCCGCGGGTCTGTCCGGCGCCGCGCACCACGTATTTGTAGCTGGTCAGTTGTTCCACGCCGACCGGACCGCGCGCATGGAATTTGTCGGTGCTGATGCCGATCTCCGCGCCCATGCCGAACTCGCCGCCGTCCGCAAATTGCGTCGAGGCGTTGTGCAGCACGATCGCGCTGTCGACTCGCGTCAGAAAGCGCTCGGCCGTCGCGCCGTTCGCCGTGACGATGCAATCGGTGTGCTGCGAACCGTACCGTTCTATATGCGCGATCGCCGCATCGACGCCGTCGACGACGCGCACCGCGATGATCGCGTCGAGATATTCGCTGTGCCAATCGGCCTCGGCCGCGGGCTTGACGCGCGCATCGGCGCTTTGCGTCTCCTGGTCGCCGCGAACTTCGCAACCGGCATCGAGCAGCGTCGCGACCAGCGGCCCAAGCATGGCGGCGGCGGCGTGATCAATCAACAAAGTCTCGGCCGCACCGCAGATCCCGGTACGCCGCATCTTCGAGTTCAGGACGATCCGCTGCGCCATTTGCAGATCCGCGTCGCGATCGACATAGACGTGGCAAATCCCCTCCAGATGGCCGATTACCGGCACGCGCGCCTCCGCCTGGACCCGCGCAATCAAGCTCTTGCCGCCTCGCGGCACGATCAGATCGATGCTGTCCGTCATTTCGGCGAGCATGAAGCCCACGGCGGCCCGATCGGCGGTCGGCACCAATTGGATGCAGGTCGTCGGCAAGCCGGCGGCCGCCAACCCGCGCTGCAAGCACGCATGCACGGCCGCGCTGGAGTGCGAACTCTCCGAGCCGCCGCGCAAAATCGCGGCGTTGGCGGATTTCAGGCACAGGCCGCCCGCGTCCGCGGTCACGTTCGGGCGGCTCTCGTAAATGATGCCGATCACGCCGAGCGGCACGCGTCGGCGCTCGATCGCAAGGCCGTTCGGCCGCGTCCATGCCGCGAGAACCGTGCCGATCGGGTCCGCGAGCCGGGCGATTTCCTCGAGCCCGCCCGCCATCGCGGCGACGCGCTCATCGTCGAGCTGCAGACGGTCGAGCAGCGCCGCCGGCAGCGGACGCAGCGAGGTTTCGCGCACGTCCCGTTCATTGGCCGCCAATATCTCGAGCCGCTGGGCGCGTATCGCGGCGGCGGCGGCCAGCAGGGCGCGGTTCTTGCGTTCGGCGGGTGCGCACGCCAGCGTCCGCGCGGCATCCGCGGCGGCTCGTCCCATCGCGCGCAACAGCTCCGCCAGCGGTTGCGCGGCGGCGCTCGGCGGCGGCGCGGCGTTTGGTGGTGGTGTGCTCATGAGTTCGTCAACAATACCAAATCGTCCCGGTGGACGATTTCATCGCGGCCCCTGAACCCGAGAACTCCTTCGATATCGGCCGATTTGCGTCCGGCGATGCGCGCCGCATCGGCGTCCGAATAGGCGCAGATGCCGCGTGCGACCTCGGCGCCGTCGGCGCCGACGATGCTGACCGTGTCGCCGCGCTCGAAGCGGCCTAGCGCGCGGATCATGCCGGCGGGCAGCAGGCTCTTGCCGCCCCGCAGCGCGCGCACCGCGCCGTCGTCGACCACGATCTCCGCCAGCGGCTTCAATGTACCGGCGATCCATTGCTTGCGCGTCGCCAGCGGCGTCGAGGTCGGCACGAACCAGGTGCAGCGCGATCCGCCTTCGATGCGCTTCAGCGGATGGCGGTGCGCCCCCTTGGCGATGCACAGGTGACAACCGGCGGCGACCGCGATTTTGGCGGCGGCAATCTTCGTTTGCATGCCGCCCGAGCCCATCGAACTTCCGGCGCCACCGGCCATGGCCTCGATCGCCGCGGTGATTTGCGTGACGCGCGGGATGAACTCGGCGTCCGCATGATCATTGGGGTTTGCCGTATACAAGCCGTCGACGTCCGACAACAGGACCAGGCAATCGGCGCCGGCCATTTGCGCGACGCGCGCCGCCAGCCGATCGTTGTCGCCATAACGGATTTCGGCGGTGGCGACGGTGTCATTCTCGTTGATCACCGGCACCGCACCGAGCGACAACAAGGTGTTCAAGGTGCCGCGCGCATTCAAATACCGCCGCCGCTGTTCGGTATCGCCGAGCGTCAATAGGACCTGCGCCACGGTGATCGTGTGTGCATCGAGCGATTCCTTGTAGGCATGCGCGAGGCGGATCTGCCCCACCGCCGCGGCGGCCTGGCTCTCCTCCAATTTCAGCTTGCCGGGGCCGAGGCCGAGGTGACGGCGGCCGAGCGCGATCGCGCCGGAAGACACCAAGATGACGTCTTGACCGCGTTTTCTAAGGCGCGCGATGTCGGCGGCGAAACCATCGAGCCAATGGCGGTTCAGGCGCCCCTGCTGCGGGTCCACGAGCAAAGCGGAGCCCACCTTGACGACGACGCGCCTTGCCAGTCCCAGGCGGCGGGCAGCGGTTTTTTGCTCTGCGGCGGTCATAGGTGCCCCATCTTAGCGCCTGCGGATCGCTCCGAGCGCCAACATTTGCTTGACCCTAGCGGCTCACCTAATATCCGCGGGTCGATTCCGCAAAGAGCTCTAAAGAAGGACGACCGCCGTGGGTAGAGAGTACGAACCGACCGTCGGGCAATGGTATGAAGACCTCGAAAACGACGAAACCTTCCAGGTTTTGCAAGTCGACGAGGACCGGGAGGTCATCGAGATTCAGCACCTGGACGGAGATACCGAAGAATTGGATGTCGAAGACTGGGCGGAACTCGATTTGGAACTCATGGATGAGCCCGAAGGCTGGTCGGGATCCAAGGCCGAGAAGGACTTGGACGAGGAAGAGGACGAGTGGGACGAGGATGAAGACGAAGACGAAGACGATGACGACGATGACGACGATGACGACCTGGACGAGAGCGAGGACCATGAGGAATATTGAGCCCCCGTGGCCCCCGGCGGTTCAGACGCGTTGCAGCCAGCCGTGACGGTCCGGCGCCTGCCCTTGCTGGATCGCGACCAGCCCGGCGCGCAGCGCGCGCGTTAGCGGCCCCACCTCCGCGCCGCCGACCCGGTAATCCCGCCCGCGGTAAATCAAGGTGCCGACGCCCGCCAGTACCGCCGCCGTTCCGGACAACGCCGCTTCGCCGCTCTTGATCCACTCGAGCATCGTCGCGACGTCGAAAGTCCGCTCGCTGACCTCGTAACCCAGTTCCCCGGCGAGCACCAACAGCGAGTCGCGGGTGACTCCGTGCAAAAATGTCGCATCCAGGCTGCGAGTCAAGATCTGCCCGTCCTTGATCAGCAAGAAATTCGCCGCACCGGTCTCTTGTACTTGTCCGCCGGGACAAAACAATACTTGATCGGCTTGATATTTGGCGCGCGCCGCCAGCGTCGGACCCATCGCCGCCGCGTAATTGCCGCCGGTCTTGACCATGCCGAGATGCGCCGCGGAACGCGTATTGACATCGTCGACCAGAATGCGCAGCGGCTTCATGCCGCCCGCGAAATAATCCCAGACCGGGCTCGCCAGAACCAGCAGCGAGGCCGCGGCCGCGGGCGTCGCCGCGGCGCCGATATTGGGGGTCGTGCCGATGAGCAACGGCCGCAAATACAGCGCGCCGGGCGCCTCCGGCACGGCATCGCGGCAACGGTCGATGACGGCGCGCACCATGTCGGCGAGCTGCCGAGGCTCGGGTTGCGGCAACACAAGATGGCGGGCGCTCTGCCGCATACGCTCTATGTGCTTGTCCATGCGGAAGACGTGCACCGATCGGTCCGCATGGCGGAACGCCTTGAATCCTTCGAAGCACGTGCTCGCGTAGTGCAGTACGTGCGCCGCCGGACTGAGTTCGATCGGCGCGATGGGCTTGACTTGGAACTCGCTCCAGGCGCCGTCCTGAAAGTCGGCGACCGCCATATGCGAAGTCAGTACGGTTCCGAATGCGGGTCTGTGCGCTGCTGCCGTCATAGAGCTTGAACCTTCGGTATGAATATCGTCGCCGGATGCTCGAGACGCTCGCGCAGCGCCTGGATCATCGCCGCCGCATCATAACCGTCCACGAATCGATGATCGAACGAAGACGATAAATTCATGATCAGGCGCACGACGATCGCGCCATCCCTGACCACCGCCCGCTCCACCGCCTTGTTGAGGCCGACGATCGCCACTTCCGGCGCATTGATGACCGGCGTCGATACGATGCCGCCGAGCTTGCCCAAGCTCGTGACCGTGATCGTCGAACCCATCAGCTCCTCGCGACTCGCGAGATTCGCCTTGGCGCGCTCCGACAGGCGCCGAATCCCCGCGGCGATGTCCCATAGCGGCAGGGATTCGGCGTGCCGCAACACCGGCACCTTGAGCCCGTCGGCGGTCTGCGTCGCGATGCCGACGTGCACGGCGCGGTGGCGGATGAGCACGCCGCGGCTCGCATCGTAGCGGACGTTGCATTGCGGAAAGGATTCGAGCACACGCGCGAGCGCGAGAACGACGAACGGCAGGTAGGTCAGCGGCGCTTGCTCCGGGGCGTTGCCGTTCAAGTGCTGCCGCAGGGACTCCAACTCGGTGATGTCGGCCTCCTCGACATACGCAAAGTGGGGAATGTTGCGCTTCGCCTCGCTCATGCGTTCGGCGATCAAGCGCCGCACACCGATGACCTTGATCTCGGATGTCGTATCGTCCGCGGCCCAAATCGCGGGGGCCGTTCCCGCATGTGGCGCCACTCCGGACTGCGGCGCCGTAGCGGCCGCGCGCTCCGTTCCCGGTCGTGCGCCTGCGGCCGTAAGATCGGTGCGCAGAATGCGCCCGCCCGGTCCCGAGCCGGCCACCCCCGCAAGTTCAATGCCCGCCTCGCGGGCACGGCGGCGCGTGGCCGGAGAAGCCATGACGCGCTGCATGCGCAAGCTCGGTGTGGCGGCGCCATTGGATATTGCACTGCCACCGCGCGTTGCCGCGCCCTCGGGCTGTGCGCCGGCGGGCTGCGCGCCGGCGGCCTCCGCGGCCGGCGCATCGATCGCGAACACGACCAGGGGCGCACCGACCGCCACTTTGTCGCCGGGCTCCCCGTGCAGCGTCGCCACGCGGCCGCCGACCGGCGCCGGCACCTCCACCGCCGCCTTGTCGGTCATCAGCTCGACGAGCGGCTGATCTTCGGCGACGGTATCGCCGGGTTTGACGTGCCATTGAACGATTTCCGCCTCGACGGTGCCCTCGCCCAAGTCCGGCAGCTTGAACACGTATTCGCTCATGCGGGCTCCATGGCGAGTTGCAGCGCAGCGCCGACCCGCGCCTGGCTCGGAAAATATTCCCATTCGAAGGCATGCGGATAAGGCGTGTCCCAGCCGGCCACGCGCTGGATCGGCGCCAGCAGATCCCAGAAGCATTCCTCCTGCACTATGGAGAGAATTTCCGCGCCGAAGCCGGAGAATCGGGTCGCCTCGTGCACGATCACGCAGCGTCCGGTCTTCTTGACCGAACTGCAGATCGTCTGCGCGTCGAGCGGCACGAGCGAACGCAGATCGATGATTTCAGCATCGATGCCGTGCGCCGCGGCGGCGGCGGCGGCGACGTGCACCATCGTGCCGTAGCTGATGATCGTCAAATCGCCGCCGGCGCGCACGATCTTGGCCTTGCCGAGCGGCACCGTGTAGTGTCCTTCGGGCACTTCGCCCTGCGGATGTGTGCTCCACGGCACCGCGGGTTTGGCCGAATCGCCGTCGAAGGGGCCGTTGTAAAGCCGCTTCGGCTCGAAAAAGACGACGGGATCGTCATCCTCGATCGAGGCGATCAACAATCCCTTCGCGTCGAACGGCGTCGACGGGATCACGACCTTGATGCCGCAGACGTGGGTAAATATGCCTTCCGGGCTTTGCGAATGCGTTTGCCCGCCGCGTATGCCGCCGCCGCAGGGCGTGCGAATCGTCACCGGCGCGAAGAAATCGCCGGCGCTGCGATAGCGCAGGCGCGCCAGTTCGCTCGCGATCTGATCGAACCCCGGATAGATGTAGTCCGCAAATTGTATTTCCGCAACCGGCCGCAGGCCGTTCACCGCCATGCCGATCGCGGCGGCGACGATGCCGCCCTCGGCGATCGGCGTGTCGAGCACGCGGTGTTCGCCGTACTTGCGCTGCAAGCCTTCCGTGACGCGGAATACGCCGCCGAAATAGCCGATGTCCTCGCCCATCAGCACGACCGACGGATCGCGGCCGAGCATGACGTCCATCGCCGAATTCAGCGCCTGCGTCATGTTCATTTGCGCCATGAGTTCGCATCCCGCTCGGCGCGCATGGCCTCTCGCTGCCGCTCGAGGTGCGGCGGCATCTCCTTGAAGACGTCCTCGAACATCAGGTCCGGGTCGAGCCGCGGGCCGTCGCCGAGCGTGCCGTGGGTGACCGCCTCCTTCCAGCTCGCCGCGACCAGGGCGTCGAGTTCGGCAGTGAGCGCGCGATGCCGCTCCTCGGTCCAGCCGCCGTGTTTGATCAAGTGCTGCTTGAGCCGCTCGATCGGATCGCCGAGCGGCCAATGCAGATAATCGTCCTTGGCGCGGTAGCGGGACGGATCATCGCTGGTCGAATGCGCCGCCGCCCGGTAGGTCACGAGTTCGATCAGCGTCGGTCCGGCGCCGGTGCGCGCGCGCTCCGCGGCCCATTGAGTCACCGCGTAAACGGCCAGGAAATCGTTGCCGTCGACGCGAATGCCGGCGATGCCGTAGCCCGGGCCGCGCGCCGCGAACGAGCGCTGCTCGCCGCCCGCGTACCCCTGGAAGGTCGAGATCGCCCACTGATTGTTGACGACGTTCAGAATGACCGGCGCCTGGTAGACCGCGGCAAACAGCAGCGCATGGTGGAAATCCGCCTCCGCGCTCGCGCCTTCGCCGATCCAGCTCGCGGCCAGATGGTCCTCGCCCTTGATCGCGGCGGCCATCGCCCAACCCACGGCCTGGGGGAATTGCGTCGCGAGATTGCCGGATATCGTGAACAGCCTCGCGGCCGCCGAGTGATACAGGACCGGCAGCTGCCGCCCCTTGCACATGTCGCGGGTGTTCGACAGGAGCTGACACATCATGTCGACGAGCGGCATCCCGCGGGTGATGTGCAAGCCCTGGTTGCGGTACGACGGAAACAGCATGTCGCCCGGCCGCAGCGCCATGCATTGGGCGACCGAAACCGCCTCCTCGCCGAGACTGCGCATGTAAAAGGAAATCTTGCCGGCGCGCTGCGTGCGCTGCATGCGCTCATCGAAGATGCGCGTGAGCAGCATGTGGCGCAGACCGACCTGCAGCTCCTCGGGATCGAGATGCGGATGCCAGGGACCTTGCGGCTCGTGCGCATCGTCCAGAACCCGCACCAGTTCCGAGGCGAGAAAGCCGATTTCGCCGGCGCGCGCGTTGACTTCGGGGCGCAGCACCGCTCCAGCCGCCGACAGATGCAGGTAGCCGAAATCGGGGACCTGGCCCGGGCGGGCCGGAGTCGGCGGCAAATGCAGGCGTGATGTTCTTCGCATGAGCGCTAATCTACGTCCCGTCGGCGGCGGATGTTGCTTTTGTTGGTAGATGGCCGAATAATTCGGCATATTCATTCCATAATTGTGATAAAAATGGAAAATATTCGTCGCCCCGAACTGGATTCCTTGGATTTGAAGCTGCTGAAGATCCTGCAGCGCGAGGGCGCGCTGTCGGTTGCCGAGGTCGCATCCCGCGTCCGCCAGTCGACGACGACATGCTGGCGGCGGATCCAGCAACTCGAACAATCGGGAGTCATCAAGGCGCGCGTCGCGCTGCTCGACCGCGGCGCCCTCGGCCTCGACGTCACGATCTTCGCCCATGTGAAGCTCGCGACGACCGGACGCGACGCGATCGCCAAGTTCGAAGAAGCGATCCGCGACCGCAGCGAGGTGCTCGAGTGCTACACGTTGACGGGCGAATGGGATTTTCTGTTGAAGATCGTCACCAGGAACATCAAATCCTTCGAGGCGTTCTACCTGGACTACCTGTCGCGCATTCCGTACGTGCAGTCCGTCAACTCCTCGGTCGCGGTCACGGTGATCAAGGAGTCGACCTCACTGCCGCTGCCGTAGGCGGCGCGGCCGCTTGCCGGTCACGCCGGCAGCAGCACGGTCGCGCCGATCGTGCGGCGGGCGGCCAGCGCTCGGTGCGCCTCAGCCGCATCGCTCATCGAGAATCGTTGGCCGACGTGGGCGCGAATTTGCAGGGCGGCGACCCGCCGAAACAGATCCGCCGCGCGGCTTTGCAGCTCCTCGCGACCGGCGATGTAATCGAAGAGCACCGGCCGGCTCGCGAACAAGGATCCGCCGACCGCAAGATCGGCGAGCTTGAATTCGCCGATCATCCCCGAGGATTGCCCGAAGCTCACGAACATGCCGCGGCGCTTCAGGCATTTCAGCGATCCGCGCCAGGTATCGTTGCCGACCGAATCGTAGACGACGTCGCAACCCTTTGCGGCGGTGATCTCGGCGACCCGCGCGGCGAAGTCTTCGGTGCGGTAGTCGATGACCTGCGCGTAGCCGTGCGCGCGCGCGATCCCGGCCTTTTGCGCCGAACCGACCGTGCCGATCGCCTGCGCGCCGAGCGCTTTTAGCCATTGCCCGAGCAGCAAACCGACCCCGCCCGCGGCCGCGTGCACGAGCACGGTGTCGCCGGCCTTGACCGGGTAGCAGGAGTTGACCAGGAATTGCGCGGTCAAGCCCTTGAGCATCAGCGAGGCGGCGATCTCGAAGGCCACGCCGTCGGGAATTTTCACCAAGCGGTCGGCGGGCACCACGCGGCGCTGCCGGTAGGCGCCGAGGGGCATCGTGTAGGCGACCCGATCGCCTTGGCTGAACCCGCCCGCCTCGGCGCCCACCGCCTCAACGACTCCGGCCGCCTCGCCGCCGGGAATCAGCGGCGTCGACGGCCACGCGTACAGGCCGCTGCGAAAATAGGTGTCGATGAAGTTGACGCCGACGGCGTGCTGCGCGATCAGCACTTCGCCGCGGCCCGGTTTGCCGGTCTCGAGCGCCGTCCACTCGAGCACCTCGGGACCGCCCGGCGCGCGCGCGACGATGCCCATGTCGCCTTGCGCCGAACTCATGTGCGTCCCGCTCCCTGTCTTTCGGCAAGCGGCAACGAGGCCGCGAACCTCTTGATGCGCGCGCACGCCTCGCGCAGCACCGCCTCTTCCGCCGCAAAGCAAATCCGCACGAAACCGCCGGTTTGCCGGCCGAATGCGCCGCCGTCGATGACCGACACGCGCTCCGACTCGTACAGCCCGCGCATGAACTGGTAGCCGCTGAGGCCGGTACGCCGCACGTCGATCAGTATGAACATGCCCGCGTCCGGCGCACAGCAGCTCAAGCCGCGCGCACCGCCGAGTTCGGCGAGCAGCAGCTCGCGGCGGCTGCGGCAATAGTCGCGGATCTGCGCTTCGGCGGCGGGCGCGATGCCGAGCGCCGTGATCGCCGCCTCCTGGATGAACCCCGGCAGGCCGAACAGCATGCACATGACCAGCGATTCGACGTGCACGGCCAAGGCGCGCGGGCCGACCAGCCAGCCGGCACGCCAGCCGGTCATCGCGTGGGACTTCGACAGGCTGCCGATCGTCACCACGCGGTCCGGCAACCGCGCGGCGAGGCTCGGCACGCGCCCTCCGGGCGCAAGGCCGGCGTAGACTTCGTCGGCGACGATCCACAGTGAATGGCGGCGCGCCAGATCGCCGATGGTCGCCAGATCCTCTTCGCTCAAGATCCCGCCACTCGGGTTGTTCGGGGTCGCGAAAAAAACCGCCCGCGTGCGCGGCGTCACCGCACGCTCGAGCGCCTGCAGGTCGATTCGAAAGCCCTCTTCCGGCAACGCCGGGCCGCGCACCAAGCGCGCCCCCGATACCTCGAGCGTCGCCGGATAGGTCGGATACATGGGCTCCACGGCGATCACTTCGTCGCCAGGCCCCGCGAGGCACAGCGAGGCGCAGAAAAGCGCGTTTTGCGCGCCGGAGAGCACGACGACCTGATCGGCGCTCACCGCTTGGCCGCTGCGCGCGAGATGCAGCGCCGCGATCGCTTCGCGCAGCCCCTGCCGCCCCGACGCCGGCGTGTAATGGGTGTCGCCCGCGCGTATGCATTCGATCGCGCGTTCGCGCACCGCGTTCGGCGTATCGAAATCCGGATCGCCGACGCTCAGCAGAATGACGTCTTCGCCGCGCTCGCGGGCGCGGCGCGCCTCGTAATGCGTGACCCACGCGTCCGCGCCTTCGCCGGCAATGCGCTCGACCAAGGCGGAAAACCTCATCGGCAGAAATCTCGCGTCTTGCATACCCAGGACCCCGCTTGCATACTTTCGCCATCGTAGCGCGCTTTTCGGCGCCGCGTTCGCAAAGGCTCGCAAATGTCGATCACCGTCGGGCGTTATCTGGTCGATTTGTTGGCCGCGAACGATATCGATACCGTGTTCGGAATTCCCGGCGTGCATAACCTGGAGCTGTACCGCGGGCTCGCCGGCGCGCAGCTCAATCATGTCCTGGTGCGCCACGAACAGGGCGCAGGGTTCGCCGCCGACGGCTATGCGCGCATCAGCGGGCGCGCCGCCGCGGCGTTCGTCATCTCTGGTCCGGGCTTGACGAACGTGCTGACTGCGGCCGCGCAGGCGTATTCCGACTCGGTGCCGATGCTGGTGATCGCGAGCACGCCGGTGCGCGCCTCGCTCGGCAAGCAATGGGGCGTGCTGCATGAACTGCGCGATCAACGGGCGATTGCCGCCCAGGTCTTCGGCGTCGCCCGCGCGGCGCGCAGCGCCGTCGACGTGCGCGATCATTTGCGCGCCTGTCTGGCGTCGCTGCGGGCCGGCAGGCCGCGGCCTGCCTATCTGGAAATTCCCCTCGACTTGCTCGCCGAGACGACCTCATTGCGCGCCGAGCGCTTCGCCGCCGTCGCTCCTTGCGGCTGCGGCGCGGCCGAACAGATCGACGCCGCGGTACGCCTCCTGAACGGCGCCGAGCGGCCGCTGATCGTCGCCGGCGGCGGCGCGCGCGGCGCCGGCGACGAGCTGCTGCAGACGCTGCAGATTCTCGATGCCCTGCTGGCGACGACCGTGGCGGCCAAGGGCGTCGTCACGGAACGTCACGAGGCCAACCTCGGTGCGTCCCTGCCCTATGCCGAGACCCAAGCCCTGGTCGCGGCGGCCGACGTCATCGTCGCGGTCGGCAGCGAGCTCGCCGAAACCGACATCTACTCGGCGCTGCAGCTGCAGTTCGCCGGCCGCCTGATCCGCATCGACGTGGATCCGCTGAAGCTGTCCGATCAATACGCGGCCGCCGTGCCGATTCAGGGCGATGCGCGCCTCAGCCTGCAGGCGATCAATCGCGGCCTGACGCGCCGCGCCGGATGGCGCACCGAGATCGGCGGCGCGGGCCGCGTACGTGCACGCATCGAAGCCGCCTGGGGCCCGGCCGCCCGGGCGCAGTGCGCGGCGCTTGCGGCGATCCGCGCGGCGCTGCCCGCCGACGGCGCTGTGTTCAGCGACATGACGCAGATCGCCTATCTCGGCAATTATGCCTTCAGCGTCGATGCTCCGGGCTGCTGGTTCCACCCCAGCGGATACGGCACGCTCGGCTTTGCGCTGCCGGCCGCGCTCGGCGCGAAGATGGCGGCGCCGGCGCGCGCGGTGCTCGCGCTCGCCGGTGATTTCGGACTGCAATTCACGCTCGGCGAACTGATGACGGCGGCCGAGGCCGGCCTCGCCCTGCCGGTCGTCGTCTGGAACAACGCCGCTCTCGGGCAAATACGCGACGATATGCTCGCGGCGGACATTGCTCCATTGGGCGTGGTCGCGCAGAATCCCGATTTTACGCTGCTCGCACGCGCCTGCGGCGTACGCTCGCAGCGGCTCGGCGATGCGGCGGCGCTGCGTGCCGCGATCCTCGCGGCGCAGGATGCGGCGGGCCCCACTTTGATAGAAATCGTCGCGGCGAAATTCAATGACTAACTCAACGAGCGGCGCGCGCGCCGCGAACTGTTCGGGCCGCGGATTCACCCGCGCTCCGCCCTGAGCGCCGCGGTGCCCTACAGCGAAGAGCATTGCGCGCGCAGCCGCAACGACTTCCCGGCGTTGGCGCGCACCCATGACGGCGCCCCGCTCGCCTACCTGGACGGCCCCGGCGGCAGTCAGGTGCCCAACGCCGTGATCCGCGCGATGCAGGACTTCTACACTTGCTGCAACGTCAACACGCGCGGCAATTACCCGCCCTCGCGTGAACTCGACAGACGCATTCTCGAGGCGCGCCGCGCGGCTGCGGCATTCCTCGGCGCCGCCGACGCGAACTGCATTTCCTTCGGTCAAAACATGACCACGCTGTCGTTTGCGCTCAGCCGCGCGATCGGCCGCACTTTGCATGCGGGCGACGAGATCGTGATCACACAGCTCGATCACGAAGCTAACCGCGGTCCCTGGTCGCAGCTTAGCGACCGCGGCGTCGTCATCCGCGAAGTGCGCATGACCGAGAGCGGCGAACTGGATCCGGCCGACATGGCGGCGAAGATCTCCTCGCGCACCAAGGTGTTCGCGCTCGGCGCCGCCTCGAACGCGCTGGGCACGGTCAACGACCTGGCGCTCGCGCGCCGCTTGACGAAGAGCGTCGGCGCGTTGCTGGTGGTCGATGCCGTCCACTATGCGCCGCACTTTCCGATCGACGTGCAAGCGCTGGACGCCGATTTCTTGCTCTGCTCCGGCTACAAGTTCTACGGGCCGCACGTCGGCATCCTCTACTCCCGGCCCGGCGCCCTCGAACGGCTGCCGACCGAGAGGCTCGACACGCAGGACTCCTCGGCGCCTTACCGCATCGAGACCGGTACCCTCAACCACGCGGCGATCGACGGTCTGCGCGCCGCGATCCTCTACCTCGCCGGCTACGGCGTAGGCGGCGATCTGCGCGCTCGCCTGGTCGATGCGATGACCGGCATTGGCGCGTACGAACACGGCTTGGCGGCGTATCTTGCCGATGCGGCGGCCGCCCTGCCGGGGGTGCGCGTCTTCGGGCCGCCGTTCGCCGGCCGCCCGCGCGCACCGACCGTGTCGGTCACGCTCGCGCGGCACAGCGCCGCACAGGCCGCCACGCTGCTCGGCGACGCCGGCATCTGCGTCTGGGACGGCGACTTCTACGCCTCCCGCGCCATCGAGGTCCTGGGGCTTGCCGGCAGCGGCGGTCTGTTGCGCAGCGGAATATCGATGTACAACACGCGCGCTGAAATCGATCGGCTGTTGACCGGCATCGCGGCGCTCGTCAAATGACCCGCCGGCCGTCCGACCGCAGCCCGCAGTTGATTGCGATACCCGTTTGGGTATTCTTGGTCCAAGGGCGAATTCGGCTTATCCTGGACGTCGATCCATGCAGCTAAGCAAATTCGATTTTTACTCGGACTACGTCGCCTACCCGCTGACCATCGCGGCGCTCGCGGCGCGCGCCCTGTACGGCGCCGGCTGGCTGCAGACGGCGTTTTGGGGCGCCGCCTTCCTCGCGGGCATCGGCATATGGACCCTGATGGAATATTTCCTGCATCGTATTGCATTGCACCAGATTGCGCCCCTGGTGCCGCTGCACGCCGCCCACCATTCGGCACCGCGCGCGCTCGTCGGCACGCCGACGTGGATGAGTTTGCCGCTGCTCGCCGTCGGTATTTTCCTGCCTGCGTGGCGCATCGGCGGCTTCGCGACGGCGAGCGGCTTGACGAGCGGCGTCATGCTCGGCTATCTCTGGTACGGCTTCGTGCACCATCTGCTGCACCACACCCAGAGCGGCGGCGCACCGCGATATTTCGAGCCGCTGCGCACCTGGCACATGCGCCATCATTACTCGCCGCGAAAAGGCAATTACGGAGTGACGACCAGTCTCTGGGACCGGATCTTCCGTACCGCCATCTAGGCCCGCAGTCCGGGCTTGCCGCCGGCGGCCGCGCTCTTGTGCCGCCCGCGACGCCGCTCTAATCGGCCCGTTTGAGCGCGTCCGCGACCGCATCGTGCAGCGGCTGCATGCCGAACGATGCATCCTGGCCGATGCCGTCGAGGAAGAACGCCGGCGTGGCGCGGATATGGCTGCGCCGGCCGCCGTCGATGTGTTCGCGCACCTTCTGCAGGTAGATGTGATCGTCCATCTCGGCGTGGTAGCGCACCATGTCGAGGCCGATCTCAGCGGCGTAGCGCTGCAGATCCCTGCTCGTCAGATGGGCCTGATGCAGGAACAGCAGATCGTGCATCATCCAGAATTTCCCCTGACTCGCCGCGGCCTCCGCGGCCTCGGCCGCGAGCAGGGCATGCACATGCGCATCCTCGAGCGGAAAATGCCGGAAGATGAAGCGCATCCTGTTCGGGAACCTCTCCAGCATCAGCTTCGGCGTCGACGCTGCGCTCCTGCAACCCGGGCACTCGAAGTCGCCGTACTCGATCAGCGTGACGCGCGCGTGCGGCGCGCCCAGTAGATGATCGGTCGGCTGCGGCGGCACAGCCAGGCTCTGCGGACGAGATTTCGCGTTCATGGCCCCCAGCCCTCCTGCGGTCGATCCGGCAAGCGTCAACTCAATATGATTTTCGGCTTGTCGGCCAGCCCTTCGACGATCAATTTATTGACGCGGCGGACGAAGGCCGCCGGGTCCTCGAGGTCGCCGCCTTCGGCGAGCAGGGCCTGATCGAACAGCAGCCGCGCCAACTCGGCGAACTCGGCCGGTTCCTCCGTTTCCTTGAGGCGCGCGACCAGCGGATGCTTCGGGTTCACTTCGAGGATCGGCAGCGTTGCGAACGGATTGTTCTGTCCGGCCTGCTTGAGAATACGGCCCATGCGCAGCGACATGCCGAACTCGCCGGCGACGAGGCAGGCGGGCGAATCGGTGAGCCGGCTCGAGACGCGGGCGCTCTCGATCATGCCGTCGAGCGCTTTCGCGAGCCGCTGCAGGCTGTCCTTGTAGAGCGACTCGGCAGCCGCCTGGTCCGGCGTTTGGATCGCGGCGGCGACGTCGGCGGAAGCGCTCGCGGCGCTCGCGAGGGACTTGCCCTGGAATTCGTGCAGATGATTCACGAGCCATTCGTCGATTCGGTCCGTGAGCAGCAGCACTTCGATGCCCTTGGCGCGGAACCCTTCGAGATGCGGGCTGTTGCGCGCGGCGCTCTCGCTGTCGGCCGTCAGATAGTAGATGGCCTTCTGATCGGCCTGCATGCGCGCCACGTAGTCGGTCAACGAGACCGCCGCGGAGGCGGCCGCTGCGGTCGTCGAATTGAAGCGCAGGAGCTTGGCGATGCGCTCCCTCTGGCCGGGATCCTCGATGATTCCTTCTTTGAGCACGGCGCCGAAGGTGTTCCAGAACTCGGCATAGCCCGCGGCGTCGCCGGCGGCAAGCTCTTCGAGCAGATCGAGCGTGCGCTTGACCAGTGCGGATCTGATCTTCTCCACGGTACGGTCGTTCTGCAGCAGCTCGCGCGACACGTTGAGCGGCAGATCCGCCGAATCCACCAGGCCGCGCATGAACCGCAGCCACGGCGGCAACAATTCAGCGGCCTTGTCCATGATGAACACCCGCTTGACGTACAGCTGCACGCCGGCGCGCTGTTCGCGGTCGAACAGTTCGAACGGCGCTTTCTTCGGCAGATACAGCAGCGAGGTGTACTCGACGTTCCCCTCGACTTTGTTGTGCGCCCAGGCGCGCGCCTCCTGCGTGTCGTGCGTGATGTGCTTGAAGAACGCCTGGTAGTCTTCGTCCTTGAGAGTGGCTTTCGGGCGCGTCCAGAACGCCTTGGCCTGATTCAGCGTCTCCTCCTTGCCGCCGCCCTGCAGTACGATCGGCAGGCTCAAATGATCGGAGTACTTGCGCACCAGCTGGCGCAGCCGCGCTTCGTCGAGGAATTCCTTGTCTTCTTGACGAAGATGCAGCGTCACCTCGGTGCCGCGGTCGCTTTTGTCGCTCGCCTGGATCTCGTATGTGCCCTCGCCGTCCGATTCCCAGCGCACGCCCGCGGTGCCGGGGTGCTTGCTCTGCACCACGACGCGGTCGGCGACGATGAAGGCCGAGTAAAAGCCCACGCCGAATTGTCCGATCAGCTGCGCATCCTTGGCGGCGTCGCCGCTCAGTGTCTCCAGAAATCGCCTGGTACCGGAGCGGGCGATCGTGCCGATATTGTCGATCACCTCCTCGCGGCTCATGCCGGTGCCGTTGTCCTTGACCGTCAAGGTGCCCGCGGCGGCGTCGACGATCAATTGAATCGACAGGTCGTCGGCGCCCAGCAGTTCGGGTTTGGCGATCGCCTCGAAGCGCAATTTCTCGCAGGCGTCGGAGGCGTTGGAGAGAAGCTCGCGCAGGAATATTTCCTTGTGCGAGTAAAGCGAGTGAATGACCAAGCGCAGGACTTGCTTGGTCTCCGCTTGAAATTCTTTTTTCTCAGGCTGATTTTCGCTGCTCATGGCGTCGTCTGTTCGCTGCCGCTATGGGGCGACAATACCCCGTAGCCTAATGGGGGCGCCGCGGTTAAGTTCAAGGCGCGCCGCGCCTCAAGGCCAATTGGCGCGTGGATCGAAATCGAATTCCCCGCGCATGCGCTCATAGGCCTCTTTCTCGCCGGGCGAATGCGCCGCCGGCGTCACCAGTTTGACGACGACGAATTGATCGCCGCCGGGATTGCCCGGCAGACCGCGGCCCCGCAACCTGAGCTTTTGGCCGGATTGAGCGCCGGGCGGAATCGTCAATTCCACGGTGCCGCCGAGGGTCGGCACGGCGACTTTTGCGCCGAGCGCCGCCTCCCACGGCGCGAGCGGCAATTGCAAATGCACGTCTTTCGCATCCAGCGTATAGAGCGGGTGGCGCCGCAGCTTGACGCGCAGCACCAGCGACCGCCGCCCGGCCGCGGCGATGCGCAGCGCTTGGCCATCGGTGACTCCGGCGGGCACCTGCACGTCGAGCGCGCGGGCGCGGCCGTTCTCCTCGAGCATGAGCCGGCGCTTGGTGCCGGCGTAGGCTTCCTCCAGCGTGACCTGAACCTCGCCCGCGTCCGCATCCGCATCCGCATCCGTTTCGGCGCCGCGGTGCGCATGGCCAAACAAGGTGGAGAAGAAGTCGCTGAACCCGTTGAGTTCGTCGAATCCATGGCTGCCGGATTGCGCGAACCGCTGCCGCCAATCCGGCGGCGGCCGAAATTGCTGCCCGGCCCGGTAATTGCGCCCCAGCTGGTCGTATGCGGCCCGCCTTTGCGGCTCCTTCAGCACCTCGTAGGCTTCCTGGACTTCCTTGAATTTGTCCTCGGCGTTGCGCTCCTTGCTGACGTCGGGATGAAACTTGCTGGCAAGCTTGCGGTAGGCGCGCTTGACCTCCTCGGCGCCCGCCTGGCGGCCGACTCCGAGAATCGCGTAATAGTCCTTGAATTGCATGGCGGCCCTTGGATTTGCATTGTCGCACCGATCGGTGCGCTGCGCCCGCCGGCGGCGGCACTCGCGGCGGCCGCGAAGCGCCGCCGCCTCGATCCGGCTAGGATAGTGAGGTCAATTTTGGGAGTGAACCCTCATGAAACGCGTTTTTCTGTTCATCGTGACGAACCTCGCCGTCCTCGCCCTGCTGTCGCTCGTGATCTTCGTCATAGAGCGGCTTTTCGGCGTGCGCTTGGGCGGCGGCGGGCTCGGCGGTCTACTGGTGTTCGCCGCCGTGTTCGGCTTCGGCGGCGCGTTGATATCGCTCGCCCTGTCCAAATGGATCGCCAAGCGATCGATGGGCGTGCGGCTCATCGCGCAGCCGCAGAACGAAGGAGAAACCTGGCTGCTGCAGACGGTCGCCCGCCTGGCGGGCACGGCGCACATCGGCATGCCGGAAGTCGGCATATTCGAGGCCGAGGAAATGAACGCGTTCGCCACCGGTGCGCGCCGCGACCACGCCCTCGTCGCCGTGAGCAGCGGCCTGCTGCGGGGGATGACGCGCGCGCAAATCGAGGCGGTGTTGGGGCATGAACTCAGCCACGTCGCCAACGGCGACATGGTGACGCTGGCGCTGTTGCAAGGCATCCTCAACACGTTCGTGATCTTCCTGGCACGCATCATCGGCAGCTTCGTCGACCGCGCGGTGCTGAAGAACGAGCGCGACAATTCCGGCATCGGCTTTTTCGTGACGACGATGGTCGCGCAAATCGTCCTCGGAATCTTCGCCAGCATGATCGTCGCCTGGTTCTCGCGGGCTCGCGAGTTCCGCGCCGACCGCGGCGGCGCGCATCTCGCCGGCGCGGCCAACATGATCGGCGCGCTCGAAGCCTTGAAGCGCAGCCACGGCGAACCGATGCCGAAGCAATTGCAGGCGTTCGGCATCAACTCCGGCTCCGGCGGCGGCATCATGCGCCTGTTTCAGAGCCACCCGCCGATCGATGTGCGCATCGCCGCGCTGCGCGGCGCCTGAATGCGCCACCGCATTGAATTGGCGAATCAGTTCCGCGTCGCGCCTTTCATGCCGATGAAAATACAATATCATTGGGCTTTCAGCGGAGCGGGGGACCGGTTGGTCGTGCAGATGCAGAACTCCCGGGGTGGCGCGCGCCGCTGCGATGCGACGCCCGCGCTCCGCCAGAAACCGGCGACGCTCCATGCCGCGCCCGCCTGACGCCGCGACGCTCGCCGATTTGAAGGCCGTGGTCGGCCGCGGGGCCTGGCTGGAATCGGCCGCCGACGTCGCGCCGTATCTGGAGGATTTTCGCGGCCTGTTCCGCGGCGCAACCCCTCTCGTGCTGCAGCCGCGCAATCTCGAGGAGGTTGCGCGGGTTTTGAGGATCTGCAGCCGCGACGAGGTCGCCATCGTCCCGCAGGGCGGCAACACGGGCTACTGCGGCGCCGCCACGCCCGATGCCAGCGGCTCGCAGATAGTGCTGTCGATGCGGCGCCTGAATCGCATCCGCGAGGTCGATTCGCAGAATTTCTCGCTGCTCGCCGAAGCCGGCTGCACGCTCGCCGCCGTGCAGGCCGCGGCGCAGGCCGCGGATCGATTATTCCCCCTGTCGCTCGGATCGGAAGGCAGCGCGCAAATCGGCGGAAATCTCGCGACCAACGCCGGCGGCACCGCCGTTTTGCGCTACGGCATGATGCGCGATCTGGTTTTGGGCTTGGAGGTCGTGCTCGCCGACGGGCGCGTGCTCGCCGGCTTGCAGAAACTGCGCAAGGATAACACCGGATACGACGTCAAATCCCTGTTCATCGGCTCCGAAGGCACGCTCGGCGTGATTACCGCCGCGTCCTTGAAACTCTATCCGCGGCCCGCGGATTCGGCGACCGCCCTGGTCGGCGTTGAGTCGCCGCGGCGGGCGCTCGAGCTGCTCGCGCGGCTGCGTGCCGCCGCCGCCGATGCGCTCACGAGCTTCGAACTGCTGCCGCGGCGCGCCGTGGAACTCACCGTCGACGCCATCGACGGCGTCGCCAATCCGCTCGCCGACGCCGCGCCGTGGTACGTGCTCGTCGAGATCGACGCCGCAGGTGCGGGGAGCGACGCGGCCGCCTCCCTGACCGCGGAGCTCGAGGCGGCCGCGGCGGCCGATGCGATCGGCAACGCGCTGATCGCCTCGTCGCTCGCGCAGGCCGAATCGATGTGGAAACTGCGCGAATCGGTTCCCGCCGCGCAGCGGCTTCACGGCGCGAGCCTCAAGCACGATCTGTCGGTGCCGTTGTCCGCGTTGCCGGATCTGATCGAACGCGGCACGGCGCTGGTCGAGCGCCTCGTGCCGGACGGCGAGACGATCGCCTACGGCCACCTCGGCGACGGCAACCTGCATTTCAACGTCAGCCAGATGCCGGGAACGGACCGTGCGGCGTTCCTCGCCCGGCAGAGCGCCCTCGAGGAAGCCCTGTTCGACCTCGCCGAAAGCCTCGGCGGCAGCTTCAGCGCCGAACATGGCATCGGCCGGCTGCGGGTGGCGCAGCTTGCGCGCCGCGCCGACCCCGTGGAGCTCGCGCTGATGCGCGAATTGAAGCGCGCGCTCGACCCGAAAGGCATCTTGAATCCGGGCAAAGTGCTGGCATGACGGCGCGGCCCCGCCGGATGCGGCATGCCTGAGCTGCAAGCGCCGATCCGCACGCAACGCCTTTCGTTGCGCGAGTTCCGCAGGGCGGATTTCGACGGCATTTTCGCCTATTCGTCCGATCCGCGGGTGACGCGCTATTTGTTCTTCAACCCGCGCGACGCCGACGCCACGGCCGAGTACCTCGACGGACTGCTCGACTCGCAGCGGCAGATCCCGCGCACGCGCTTCGAACTAGCGGTCGAACAAAACGGCTCCGGCCTGCTGATCGGTGCCTGCGACCTGACGATGATCGAACCGCATGTGTTCGACCTGGGGTATATGCTCGGCGCGCCGCATTGGGGGCAGGGCTACGCGACCGAGATCGCCTTCGCGTTGACGCAAGCGGCATTCTGCGATTTGCGGGCCGAACGCGTCATGTCGACCGTCGACATCAACAATCGCGCGTCGATCCGCGTCCTGGAGAAGGTCGGCATGCGCTGGGAGGCGGTGTATCGCAAGCATCGCCGCGTGAAGAATCGCTGGTGGGACTGCCACCTGTACATTCTGCCGAGAGAGGTCTGGGAATCGGCGCGCGCGCCGCCCGACCCTTAGGAGCCGCGCTTGCCGTCGTCGGTTTCCTGCGCCTCGAGTTCGCGCTCGCGCTTCTTGGCTCGCTCCAAAACGTCTTCGCTCGGCATGCCGGTGCGCGCGCTGCTGCGCAATGTCAGGATGCCGCCGGCGATTGCGCCGACGACCAGCAGGATGATGATCAGCGCCTTCATCGACGCTCGACCCGCCGCATCAAGCCTTCCTGGCACGCGCTCGCGACCAGGCGACCGTCCGTCGAGAATATCTGCCCGCGCGTGAAGCCACGCGCACCCGAGGCGCTCGGGCTGTCGGTCGAGTACAACAGCCATTCATCGACGCGTACCGGGCGATGAAACCACATCGCATGATCGATGCTCGCCATCACGAGGTTCGTCGACACGAACGACAGGCCGTGAGGCATCGTCGCCGTGTCGAGCAGATTGAAGTCCGAGACATAGGCCAATAGAGCGCGGTGCAGCGCCTCATCGTCCGGCAACGCGCCGACGGCGCGGAACCAGACGTTGCGCAGCGGCGGCAATTTCTCCGGCTGCAGAAGATTCGGCACGTCGACCGGACGGAATTCGAACGGCCGCTTCTTTTCGAGCAGGCGGCGGATCCCCGGCGGCATCTTCGGCAATGCGTCGCGGAGGTAGAACTCGGCATCCCGCAGCTGATCCGGCGCCGGCACCGCGGGCATCGAGCTTTGGTGGTCGAGACCCGCTTCGGGGGTCTGGAACGAAGCGGACATGTTGAAGATCTGTTCGCCGTGTTGAATCGCGACGATGCGCCGCGTCGAGAAGTGATTGCCGTCGCGCGCGCGGTCGACTTCATAGACGATGGGCGCGTTGCAATCGCCGCGGCGCAGGAAATACGCATGCAGCGAATGTACCGCGCGGCTCTCCACGGTCGCAGTCGCCGCCACCAGGGCCTGACCCAGAACCTGGCCGCCGAACACCTGCGGACTGCCGATGTCGCGGCTCTCGCCGCGGAACAAATCGAGTTCCAGGCGCTCGAGCGTCATGAGCTTCACGAGATCCTCGAGGAGCCGGTTCATCGCGCGTTCACTGCGCCTCGGAGCCGGTCAGGCCCAGCCGCTTCTGCATGATCGGACTGGTGGTCGTGTACTGCAGGAACTGCCGTTTGTCGGGAAACAAATGATGCTGGATCGCGAAAGCCGTCAACGCGGCTTCGTGAAAGCCGCTCAAAATCAGCTTCTTCTTGCCGGGGTAGGTGTTGATGTCGCCGATCGCGAATATGCCCGGCACGCTCGTCTGGAATTTCTCCGTATCGACTTTCAGCGCCTTCCTCTCCAAATCGAGGCCCCAGTCGGCGATCGGTCCGAGCTTCGGATGCAGCCCGAAGAAAACCAGCAATTGCTCGGCGGGTATCGTCACGGCGCCCCCGTCGGCCGTCTGCACTTCGACCGACTCGAGCCGCCCAGCGACGCTCTTTTGCGCGGCCACGTGGCCTTCCAGGAGCCGCATCCGTCCGGCCGCGGCGAGCTCGCGCATGCGCGCCACCGTGGACGCCGCCGCGCGGAATTCGGCGCGCCGGTGCACGAGCGTCAGGCTGCGCGCATGGCCGCACAACGCGACCGTCCAGTCGAGCGCAGAATCGCCGCCGCCGCAGATCACGAGGTCCTTGCCGTGGAAGGCGGCGGCCGATTTGATCCGATACTGCACGCAGCCGCCCTCCAGCGCCTCGACCCCAGGCACCGCCAGACGGCGCGGCTGAAAGGAGCCGACGCCGCCCGCGATGACGACCGCACGGCACAAAAGGCGCGTGCCGGCGGACGTGCCGAGCAGAAATCGGCCGTCGGCGCGCGGCTCCAAGAGGGCGACCTCCTGGCCTAAATGGAATGCGGCGTTGAAGGGTTTCGCCTGCAGCAAGAGCCGATCGATCAGCTCCTGGGCGCCGCAGACGGGAACCGCCGGAATGTCGTAGATCGGCTTGTCCGGATACAGTTCCGTGCATTGGCCGCCGACGTGGGCGAGAGAATCGACGACGTGCGCCTGGATACCAAGCAAGCCCAGCTCGAAAATCTGAAACAGGCCGACCGGACCGGCGCCGACGATGACGACTTCGGCCTCGATCGGCGCACGCTCTTGAGCCGCGACTGTTTCGGACATCATGAAATCGGTTCCCGCGCTGCTGACTCAATGAATGGGCGGCGAATTGTAGCCGAACGCCGTTGCGCGCGGCCCGCGTGGGTTTGGCCGGATTACCCGGCACGCGACGGCGCAGCGCGCGGTGCTTGCGATCGGCCGAAGGCCGGCCGCCGAAGGCCTCTTGTACGACAATTGTATAATATAAATCCTAAAAACGCAGTTCTAACTGTAATCATCGGGAATTCGATACAGCGCGACGATGCCGGCGACGACGGCCAGCACCAGCGTCGCTTTATAATCGAGCCCCTGCGACAGCGACAGTCCGATGCCTGCGGCGAGCAGCCACAGCGTCAAGCGCCAGGCGCAGCGCCGCCGGCGATACAAGCCGTAGGCGGCAATCGGCAGCGCCGCGCCGACCGCGAGGAGAAGAACGCGCGCCAATGCGAGCACTGGCAGCGGTACGAAGCGGCGCATCGAGGCCGCATGCCGCGCGCATTCCGGAGCCACGCCGCAAAACAACGACATCGCCCCCGCGCCGAGCACGGCGATCGCCGCCGCCTGCGGTGCCGCCGCGTTCAGCGAGCGACGCGCGAGCCGCAGCATTGCGTGCATCGGTCGGCGATGCGCCCGCAATTCGTGCAGACCGAGCAGCGCGAGAGCCGCCGCAAAGGGGATCAGGTAATAAAGGGCCCGGTACGCCAACAGCGAACCCAATAATCGATCCGGCGGCACGGCCGGCAGCAGCAGGAACAGCACCGACTCGAACACGCCGACGCCGCCCGGCACGCTGCTCGCGATGCCGGCGGTGATGGCGATCAAATACACGCCGGCGAACGCCTCGAAACCGATCGCCGCGGCGCGCGGCAGCAGCACGTAAAGAACGCCTGCGGTGCACAGCAGATCGGCGCAGGCGACGCCGATCTGCGCAAAGGCGACGAGCGGTTTGAGCACCGGCACCACGAACGGACCGAGGCGCAGCGACTCGCGCCGCCTGAACGCGAGCGCGAAATAGCCGCAGACGGCCGCAAGCAGCAGCGCACCGCAGGCGCTGGCATAAGCCGGACCGATCCGCAGCGCCGTTCCGGACATGCCGCCGTTCGACAGCAGCGATAGGCCGAGCAAAAATGCCGCGCCGAGGCCGAATGTGACCGAGCCGAAGGCGACCACGGTCGCGACTTGCTTTGCGCTCAAACCCTGAACCGCATAGGCCCTGAAGCGAATCGCGCCGCCGCTCACGGCGTTCAAGCCGACGTTGTTGCCGATCGCATAGGCCATGAACGAGATCACGGCCACCTTGTAGTAGGGAATTTTAGCGCCCGCAAAGCGCGCGCCCAGCAACTCGTAGAGGGTCAGACTGGCGTAACCGGCCACCGCGAGCAGCGCCGCAGAAGCGAGCGCCGAACCGCGGATCGCATGCACGCGCACGACGATGTCCTGCCAGCGGTATTGACCGAGGACGTGGTGCAGCCACCATAATGCCAAGGCGAGCAGGCCGATACCGAGTACGGTGGTCGCGGCCTGGACGCGGTGCGCCGCCGCCGATGCTTTCGAGGAATCGTTGTGCAAACCGGGTAGACCCACCAAAATACCGTGGTAGCAGCCGTCTATCGTAACAGCGCGGCCGCGCCGGCGCCGGGGGCCGTGGCGGCGGCGTAGCGAGTTTTCCACATGGGCCAAAAGGATGATGCACGCATGAGTTCCGCCACACCGGGCCGCCAAACCGAGATGGATTCGACACAGATCTACCGCGAGGAGATATTCACCGATCGCAAGCTCGGCACCATACGCAAGTTGATTCCGGTCACCGCCGACGGCGCGGACGACGCCACGCGCGCGGTCGTCTACAGCGGACAGGCCCAAGTCATGACGCCGATGGGAGCGCTGCCGATCAGCTTCGATCTGGAGGCGTCCACGCTCGCGGCGGCAATCGCCAAATTCGGCGCGGCTGCGGAAGCGGCGGTGCAGCAGACGATGCGGGAACTGCAGGAATTGCGCCGCGAACAAGCCTCATCCCTGGTCATTGCCGATGCGGGGGGGACTTCGCTGCCGAATCCGGCCGATTTGCTCGGCCGCGGTCGCACGCGCCGCTAGGCGGAGCGCAGCGACTCGAGCGCACCCCAGCGGGCGAACGCCGCCTCCAATTCCGCGCCGAGTTCCTGCAATCGTTGCAGCGCGGCTGCGGCACGCTGCGGCGCGCGGCGAAACAGCGCAGGATCGGCGATTTCCCCTTGCAGCCGCGTCTGTTCGGCTTCGAGCGCTTGAATCCTCTGCGGCAACGCGTCGAGTTCCCGCTGCTCCTTATACGATAGGCGGCGTGATTTCGCGGCCGGCGCCGCGCCGCCCGCCCGCGCCTCGACCGCCTCGACCGCCGCGGCCGCCTCGACCGCCTCGCGCACCTCGACCGCCGCGGCCGCCTCGACCGCGTCGCGCACCTCGACCGCCGCGGCCGCAGTGGCAGCCGCAGCCGGCGCCTTGCGCTGGCGCAGCCAATCGCTGTAGCCGCCGACATATTCGTTGACCGTTGCGCCCCCCTCGAACACCAGCGTAGCGGTGACGACGTGGTCGAGAAACGCCCGATCGTGGCTGACGAGCAACAGAGTACCGGCGTACTCGGCCACCAATTCCTCCAGCAATCCCAGCGTGTCGACGTCCAGATCGTTCGTCGGCTCATCCAGGATCAGCAGATTGCTCGGCCTGGCGAACAGCCGCGCGAGCAGCAGGCGATTGCGCTCGCCCCCCGAAAGCATCCTCACCGGCGCGCGCAGCCGTTCGGCCGGAAACAAAAAGTCGCGCAGGTAGCCCGAGACGTGGCGTACGCGCCCGTCGATCGTCACGGTCTCGCCGCTGCCGCCGGTGACGTTGTCCATGATCGACGCGGCCTCGTTGAGCTGTTCGCGCTGCTGGTCGAAATAAGCGGGCTGCAGGCCCGTGCCGCGGCGAATCGCGCCCCCGTCCGGCGCCAATTCGCCGACCAGCAACCTGATCAGCGTCGTCTTGCCGCAGCCGTTCGGGCCGATGATGCCGACGCGGTCGCCGCGCATGATGCGTGCGGAGAAATTCGCGACGATCGTCCGGCCGGCAATGCGGTGCGAAACGTTCTGCGCCTCGAAGACCAGTTCGCCGGAGCGCGCCGCATCCTGCGCGCGAAACTCGACCTGGCCGATGCGCTCGCGGCGCGCGCGCCGTTGCCGGCGCAACTCCTCGAGCGCACGCACACGCCCCTCGTTGCGCGTGCGGCGCGCCTGCACGCCCTTGCGTATCCAGACTTCCTCCCGTGCAAGCTTCTTGTCGAACAAGGCGGCCTGCCGCGCCTCGATGTCGAGCGCCGCGCGCTTCTGCAGGAGGTAGTCATCGTAATTGCCGGGCGAGCCGAGCAGCCGGCCGCGGTCGAGTTCGACGATGCGCGTCGCCAGACGCCGCACGAACGCGCGGTCGTGGCTGATGAACACCAGCGCGCCGGCAAAATCCAGCAGGAACTCCTCGAGCCACGCAATCGCCTCGATGTCCAGGTGATTGGTCGGCTCGTCGAGCAGCAGCAAGTCCGGCGCGCACGCCAGCGCGCGGCCGAGCATCGCGCGCCGCCGCCAACCGCCGGACAATGTGCGCATGCGCGCATCGGCATCGAGGTGCAGACGCGAAATGATCCGCTCGACCTGCAAATCGGCCTCCCAGCCGCCGGCCGGCGCGCCGCCGCCGCAGACCACGGCGCGCACCGTGGCCTCGCCGTCGGCCGCGACCTCTTGGTCGAGTACGGCGATTTTCGCGCCCGGCCGAACCCATACTTCGCCGCCGTCCGCGGCGATCTCCCCGCTGATCAGACGCAGCAAAGAGGACTTCCCCTCGCCGTTGCGGCCGAGCACGCAAACGCGCTCACCGCGGCGTACTTGCAGATCGGCTCGATCGAGCAGGGCTTTGAGACCGAAACTCAAGGAGACTTTTTCGAGGCGTACCGTGGGCATGAGGTCGCGTATCATAACCGCATGAATCCAATCGAGGAGTCCGCCCGCACGACCGAGGTCGTCGCGGAAACCGAGGTTTTGGTCGTCGGCAGCGGGCCGGGAGGCCTCGCCGCGGCGCTTGCGGCCGCCCGCGCCGGGGCCCGCACGCTGCTGCTCGAGCGCAACGGCTGCTTCGGCGGCAACATCACCCAGGTGGGCGTCGAAGGCTTTGCCTGGTACCGGCATGAAGGCACGGTCGACAGCGAAGGCATCGGCATCGAGTTCGAGGAACGCGCCAAGGCCATGGGTGCGGCGAACCCGGAGCCGCAATCGGTAAGCTACGCGCTGGACGCGGAGATGTTCAAGTACGTCGCCGACACATTGCTGCGCGAAGCGGGCGTTCAACCGATGCTGCACCGTTTGTTCGTCGCGCCGATCGTGCGCGACGGCACCATCCGCGGCGTCGTCACCGAGAGCAAGTCCGGGCGCGCGGCGATTCTCGCCGAGCGCGTCATCGATGCGACCGGCGATGCCGACGTGGCGATGCGCGCCGGCGCACCGGTGCGCAAAACGCCGAAGGAGGAAATGATGGCCGCCTCCGTGATGTTTTCGATGTCCGGCGTGAACAAGCGGCGCTTCATGGAACAGGTCAAAGCCGATCCGCAGAGCTACAAGGATTGGGCGGGCAACGGCGAATGGGACATCGAAACCAGCGGCAAGGAGGACGATCTGTTCTCGCCATTCCTGCGCAAGCCCTTCAAGCAGGCGGTGGCGGCGGGCGTGATCCCGGCGAACTTGCATACCATCGCCGGCACATGGGGCACGGTCACGGAGCAAGGCGATCTGACCTATTTGAACCTCGTGCACCTGCCGCACTGCGACGGCACCGACGCCGACGACCTGACGAGCGGCGAGATCGAAGGCCGCCGCCAGGCGGTTTTCGCGGTCGAGGCGCTGCGCCGATTCATGCCGGGATGCGAAAACGCGAAACTGCGCAACTTCGGCATGACCTTGGGCGTGCGCGACACGCGCAAGATCGACGCGCATTACAATTTGACCGGCCGGGATGTGCGCGAACAAGGGCGCTTTGCGGATTCGATCGGCATCTTTCCCGAGTTCATCGACGGCTACGGCGTGCTGATCCTGCCGACGACGGGCCGCTATTTCCACTTGCCCTATGCGGCGCTGCTGCCGAAGGGCGTCGGTAATCTGCTGGTCGCTGGCCGTTGCATCGGCGGCGACAAGATCTCGCACGCCGCGGTCCGCAACATGATGTGCTGCGCGGTAACCGGCCAGGGCGCCGGCGTCGCCGCGGCGCTGTCGCTGAAGTCCGGCCAATCCTTCGAGCGCCTCGACATCGGCATGGTGCAGCGGGAATTGAAGCGCCAGGGCGCGCGCATCGATTGACGGCCCGCGCTCCCGACCATGGTCAGCCTCGAGGATTTCGGTTACCGGCAGCAGCTGCGCCGCTCGCTGTCGACCCGCGACCTGGTCGTCTACGGGATGATCTTCATGGTGCCGATCGCCCCGTACGGCGTGTTCGGCTTCGTCTGGCGCGACGCCAGGGGCATGGTGCCGCTCGCCTACCTGATCGGTCTCGTCGGCATGTTCTTCACGGCGATGAGCTACGCGACGATGTCGCGGGCCTTTCCGGTCGCCGGCTCCGTTTACGCCTACGCGCAGCGCGGTTTGCACGAGATCGCCGGGTTTTTCTCCGGCTGGCTGATCCTGCTCGACTACATTCTCGTGCCGGCGCTGCTTTATCTGTTCAGCGCGGTCGCGCTGCAGCCGATGTTGCCGCAGGTGCCCGAATGGATCTGGCTGATCTGCTTCATCGTCTTCAACGCCGGCGCCAATCTGATCGGCATGCAATTCACGGCGCGCGTCAATTGGTGCATGCTGATCATGGAGCTGGCATCGCTCGCGCTGTTCGTCGGCGTCGGCCTCGCCGCGCTTTACGGCGGCAAAGGCGCGGGCGGCCTGACGCTGCGGCCGATCTATGACCCCGGCGTGTTTTCGATCTCCACCGTCGCCGGCGCCACCTCGATCGCCGTTCTCTCGTTCCTCGGCTTCGACGGCATCTCGACGCTCTCCGAGGAGAGCCGCGGCGGACCGAATTCGGTCGGCCGCGCGACCCTCCTGTCGCTCGTGCTGATCGGCGCCTTGTTCATGTTACAAACGTGGATCGCCAGCGATCTGGCGCGCGGCATGCATTTTTCCTCGCCCGCGACCGCCTTCTACGAAATCTCCGCACTGGCCGGCGGCGCGTGGCTGCGCACGGTCACGATCCTCGCATCGGCGATCGCCTCGGGGGTGGCCAACGCGATGGTCGCCCAGGCCGCGGTTTCGCGCATCCTGTTCGCAATGGCGCGCGACGGCAAGCTGCCGGCCGTGCTCGCAAAAATCCACCCCCGCTACCGCACACCCTACGTCA
Source organism: Steroidobacteraceae bacterium (assembly GCA_035531435.1). Classification (GTDB taxonomy): domain Bacteria; phylum Pseudomonadota; class Gammaproteobacteria; order Steroidobacterales; family Steroidobacteraceae; genus Bog-1198. The sequence continues at coordinate 36,106 of DATKSW010000016.1, forward strand.
GTACGGCCGCGGTCGCGGCGATTTCGCTCATCGTCGGACTGTTCTTTGCCCGGCGCATCGACATTTTGAGCCGCATCGTGAATTTCGGCGCGTTGAGCGCATTTATTCTGCTGCACTTGTCGGTCATCAATCATTATTTCCTGCGCGGCCGCAGCGGCGACTGGCTGCGCCATCTGCTGTTCCCGCTCGCCGGACTCGGCGTAATCGCCTACGTGCTCTACGAAATGGATGCCGCCGCGAAGATCATGGGCGCATGTTGGATCGGCATCGGCGCGATTTACTACCTGCTGCTGACCTTCGTGTTGAAGAAGCCCGTCTCCCTCGAATGACCGTGCAGTTCTCGCGGCGCATCCGCATCGTCCGCTCAGTGTCGCCGCCGCCGCTCGGCGCCGACGGTGGGCGCGCCAGTCGCCGGCGCGAACGCGCCGGCGGGCAACTTGGTACCATGAGGGCGCGCGGCCGATGTCGTCCGCGGGAGCCGCGTTATGCAGTCGTTTATGGATCGATTGGCGAGCGCCTCGCCCACCCCGGGCGGAGGCGGAGCCGCCGCCGCGATCGGCGCGATGGGTGCAGCCTTGCTGTCCATGGCGGCGGCAGTGACCCTCGGCAAGGGGCACGACGCACTGCTGCGGACCGACCTGCAAGAACAATGGAACGCGAGTGAAGCCTTGCGGGCCCGCTTTATCGCACTCGTGGACGAAGATGCCCGGGCTTACAACCGGTTCCTGGGCGCCTGCCGCTTGCCCCGCCAGGACGATCGGCAGGCCGAGACGCGCGCCGCGGCGATGCAAGCCGGACTGTGGGCCGCCACGCAGGTTCCGCTCGACTGTGCGCAAGCGTGTGTCGAAGGCATCCGTCTCGCCAAGCGGTCGGTGGAACGGAGCACCCGCAATGTCCTCGGCGATTCCGGCGCGGCGGCGCTCGCCCTGCAAGCGGCATTGCGCATCTGTGCGCTCAACGTGGCCGTCAATTCGGCCTCGCTGCGCGATGCGGGTTCGGCAGCCCTGGCACGCAAAACCGTGCAGACCTTGCTCGATGAGGGTCTGGCGCTCGCGGAAAGCGTGCAGCAGCGGATTTTACAACGACCTACCGATTGATCATCAGGAGAAACCATGCTGAGCGACATCGCAATCGCGCAACGGGCGCGATTGAAACCCATCGCCGAGATCGCGAAACGCTTATCCATCCCGGAAGAAGCGCTGGAGCCATACGGCCGCTATAAGGCGAAGATCAGTCTGGACTTCGCGACCAAACTGTGGGAGCGCGCGAGCGGCCGGCTGATTCTGGTCACGGCGATGACGCCGACTCCGGCCGGGGAAGGAAAGACGACCACTACCGTTGGGCTCGGCGATGCCTTGAACCTCATCGGCAAGAAGGCGATCAGCTGCATCCGCGAGCCGTCGCTCGGGCCGGTGTTCGGCATGAAGGGTGGAGCGGCCGGCGGCGGTTATGCGCAGGTGGTGCCGATGGAAGACATCAACCTGCACTTCACCGGGGATTTCTCCGCGATCGGCTCGGCGAACAATCTGCTTGCCGCGATGATCGACAACCACGTCTACCATGGCAACGAGCTCGGCATCGACGTGCGCCGCGTTCACTGGCGGCGCGTGCTGGACATGAACGACCGGGCGCTGCGCGAGATCACGGCGGCACTCGGCGGCGCGGCCAACGGCTTTCCGCGGCAGGACGGCTTCGACATCGTGGTGGCCTCCGAGGTGATGGCGATCTTCTGTCTCGCCACCTCGATCGAGGACTTGAAGATGCGCCTCGGCAATATCGTGATCGGCTACACACGCGAGCAGAAGCCGGTGCGCGCCAGGGACCTGAAGGCCCATGGAGCGATGACCGTACTGCTGAAAGATGCGCTGAAGCCGAACTTGGTGCAGACCCTCGAAGGCAATCCGGCGTTGATCCACGGCGGCCCGTTCGCCAACATTGCGCATGGCTGCAATTCGGTGATCGCCACGCAGACCGCGCTCAAACTCGCCGACTACGTGGTGACCGAGGCGGGTTTCGGAGCCGACCTCGGCGCCGAGAAGTTCATCGACATCAAATGCCGCAAGAGCGGGCTGCGGCCCGACGCCGTGGTTCTCGTCGCGACCATCCGGGCGCTGAAATACCATGGAGGCGAGGATCCGAAGAATTTGGACGGCGAAAATCTGCCGGCGCTCGAAGCCGGCCTTGCGAACCTGGAACGGCATGTGGACAACGTCCACAATCACTACGGCTTGCCTTGCGTCGTCGCCATCAACCACTTCGCGCACGACACAGCGGCCGAAATCGGGCTGCTGAAGCGAAAGATGGCCCGCCACGAAGCGCCGGTCGTCGTCGCGCGGCACTGGGCGGAAGGCGCAAAGGGCGCCGAGGAACTCGCAAGGAGCGTGATCGAAATGATAAAGACGACGCCCGCGGGCTTCACGTTCCTGTACCCGGACCAGGCGACCCTGTGGGAGAAGATGACTGCGGTCGCGACCAAGATCTACGGGGCGAGCACGGTGACCGCCGATGCTAAGGTGCACGCCCGGATCCGCCGGCTGCAGGAGGAAGGCTACGGCCATTACCCCGTCTGCATCGCCAAGACGCAATATTCCTTCTCCACCGATCCGAAGTTGCGCGGGGCGCCCGTCGGGCACGTCATCAACGTGCGCGAAGTGCGCCTTTGCGCCGGCGCCGAATTCATCGTCATGATCTGCGGCGACGTAATGACCATGCCGGGCCTGCCGAAGGTGCCATCTGCCGAAAAAATCGATCTGGACGCCGACGGTAAAGTCGTCGGCCTGTTCTGATCGCCGAGCGCACCGATACGCGCCCTCGGCTACCCCCAGGCGGGACCGCATGCGCCGATCTTCACCAAAGGGCGGCGTGCGCCGCCGCGGTGGCGCCGGCTTGCGCGGCTGCCCGCTGTGTACTCTTTCGCACAGAAAAGCTCCGCCATTTCGGCCATCCTTCGCGCTTCATCATGGAGTAATCATTCAATGCAATCGACAATGAGCGACAATAGCGGGGCGATTGACGGCGGCGTCAGACTCAAACGTCGTGCGGCGGGCGGCCACGCGACCAATGATCTGACCGAGGACGTGCGGGATCTTCTGGGGCGGATTGCTCACGTGGCCGATCCCGAAATCGCCCGTCTGCGAATCAAGATCGACGACGCACTATCGACGGCCAAAAGGGCTGTGGCCGACGGCACCGACCAGGTCCAGCGCCAGATCAAGGACACGCTGCATGCGAGCGACCAATATGTCCGGGATCGGCCCTGGCAGTCCGTCGGAATCGCGGCCGCCGCGGGCATCATCGTCGGGTTTCTGATCGGCAAGCGATGATGAATCGCACTGGTCGAATCGCCGCCGTCGGCCTGGTCGTCGCGATCGTCTTGTTGTCCGGCTGTTGCTGGGGCCGATGGTGGGACCGCGACGGCGGCGGCAGGCGTCACGGCGAGGCGGATCTGCGTTACTGACGACGCCCGCGGCTTCGAAAAACGGCGCAACGCCGCGCGGACCGGGGGTGCCGCTAATTTCGCGCCGCCGCTCAATCCGCGCCGGCGCCGCGCGCGATCGGGATCGCGTGCCTCTTGATCTTCCGGTAGAGCGTATTGCGGCTGATTTTCAGGTGCGCGGCGACCAGGGTCATGTTCCAATGATGCAGCTCGATGACCTGCACCAATGCCTGACGCTCGGCGCTTTGCAGCGAAATCGGCAGAACTTTGCCGGCACGGCGGCTCGTCTCGTCGCTCGCGCCGCAGCTCGCCGGAACGTGGCGGCGGACGTCGAGCGGCAAATCGGCGAAGCGGATGACGTTGTGGTCGCAGATCGCGATGGCGGTGCGGATCGCATTGCGCAGTTCGCGGATGTTGCCGGGCCAGGGGTACGCGAGCAGCCTCTTCATCGCGATCTCCTCGATCGCCGCGATCTGCTTGCCGGCGGATTCCCGCGCGATGCACTTGCAGATCAGCGTCTCTTTGTCGCCGCGCAAGGCGAGCGGCGGCAGTTCCATGCAGATGCCGTTCAGCCGATAATACAGGTCCTCGCGAAATTCGCCGCGGCTCATCAGTTCGCGCAAATTCCGGTGCGATGCGCACATGACGCGCAAATTCACCTTGATCGGCGCCTCGCTGCCTAGCGGGGTCACCTCCATCTCCTCGAGGACCCGCAGCAGGCGCGTCTGCGCCATCAGCGGCATGTCGCCGATCTCGTCGAGGAACAGCGTTCCGCCCGAGGATTGCACGATGCGTCCGCGCATGCCCTCCTTCTTCGCGCCGGTGAACGCGCCTCGCGAATAGCCGAAAAGCTCGCTTTCGATCAAGGTCTCGGGGATCGCCGCGCAATTGACCGCGACGAACGGCTGCTTCGCGCGGCTGCTCGCCAGATGCAGCGCCTTGGCGAACGCTTCTTTACCCGAGCCGGTTGGGCCGAAGATCACGACGGCAACGCTGCTGTCCGCGATGCGGCGCGCATTGCGCAGATTGCGCAGCATCTGCGGATCCTCGCCCGCCAGGTCCGCCAAGGTCATGGCTCCGCAGGAATCGTCGCGCGCGACCTGGACGATGGTGCGCGGCACAATCGGCGGCGGCGGCGCCCTGCCGGCTTGCGCGCCCGCGCCGACCAGGCTCGCGTAATAGCGCCGACCGTAGCGATTGTCGCGCAGCTCCCATACCGCGCGCCGACCCGCTCCGGAGGTCGCCAACAACTCATCGAAAGTCGTGTCGAAAACCTCGGCGATCGAGCAGCCGATCAAATCCCTGCGATCCTGCGCACCGAGCAACCTGAGGCCGGTCATGTCGGTGGCGACGATCGTGCCGTCGGCAGCAACCGCGATCGCGCCGTCGTGCAGCAAATCGACGAATTCGGGCCGATGATGGAAGCGCAGCATCGCGTCGCCGCGGTGGCGGCGCAAGAACAGGCATTTCTCGATCAATCGCGCCGACGTGTTGACGAGCGCCACGGTGTGCATTTGCGATTCGCGCGTACCGCCGGCATTGACGCAGGAGGCGTCGAGCACCGCGAGCAATTTGCCGTTCGGATCGTGGATCGGCGCCGCTGAGCAGGAAAGCGCGACGTGCCGTGCGCGAAAATGATCTGCCTCGTGAATCGTGATCGGCCGCGCTTCGGCGGCGCAGGTCCCGATGCCGTTCGTACCCTCGCGCCGTTCGCTCCATTCGGCGCCGAGGATCAGCCCGGCTCGACCGAACATTCTCTTCAGCGCCGGATCGACTTTTTCGCAGAGAATCACGCCTTCGGTGTCGGCGAGCAGCAGCGCATACCCGGATCCGGAGATCTGCTCGTAGAGAGAATCCATTTCGGCGCGCGCAATCTGCACCAATTCGTCGTGCTCGGCGTGCAGTTCCTTCAAGCGGCCGGAATCCAGCACCGTCGGTTGATACTCGCGCGCCGGATCGAGCTTGAAATCGTGCAAGCACCGCCGCCACGATAGATCGACGATCGGCGCCACCGGCGGCGGCGCCGACTCGACGCTGAAGCCGTGGTCCGCGACGCGCACGACGAGTTCGGCGTGCGGGCCTGCGGCGGGATCGCTCATAAAGCCCCTCGCCGGCGCCGCGCATCGTTGGCAATTCTCGTTTGCATCCAGCGCCCCCCCCGGGTGGTCGATGTGCTTATAAACTCCGAAGGAGCAACTGTGTCAAGCGTACCGCCGAAATCTGTCACTGAAATGACATGCCCCACGCGCAACGATCGCATCCGGGGCTGGTCTAAACCTCGGACGATGTCGCCTTGCTGTGAACCGCAGCCGTTCCGGAGGTGCCCGACATCGCTGGCACGATGTTTGCTACTCCCCCTAGGCGGGCGTGCGCGAATATCGCAATCCCCCATTGCAACCAAAATATCAGGAGAGAACTTATGAGTTCCGCCCAACCACGGCCGGCTGGCATTGCGGCAATCCCCGGCGCCATGCGCGAAAGCGCCTCGTTTGCCGCGCATCTGAAAACGCTCGAACGCAAGATACCGTTGCGCGCCCGGTATGAGAACTTCATCGGCGGCAAATGGGTCGCGCCCGTCAAGGGCGGCTATTTCGACAACATCTCGCCGACCACCGGCGCCGTCATCTGCAAAATCGCGCGTTCGCAAGCCGAGGACGTCGAACTTGCGGTCGATGCCGCGCATGCGGCCGCCGCAGCTTGGGGCCGCACGGCGGTCGCCGAACGCGCGCGCGTGCTCAACCGCATCGCCGACCGCATGGAGCAGTATTTGCCGTTCCTCGCCGCCGTCGAGACCTACGACAACGGCAAGCCGATTCGCGAGACCAATCTCGCCGACCTGCCGCTCGCGGTCGATCACTTTCGCTACTTCGCGAGCTGCGTGCGCGCGCAGGAAGGCTCGCTCGGCGAACTCGACGAAGATACGGTCGCCTACCACTTTCACGAGCCGCTCGGCGTGGTCGGCCAGATCATACCGTGGAACTTTCCGATCCTGATGGCGACCTGGAAGCTCGCGCCGGCGATCGCCGCCGGCAATGCGGTCGTGATCAAGCCGGCCGAGCAGACGCCGATGTCGCTGCTGGTCCTCGCCGAGTTGGTGCAAGACATCCTGCCGCCGGGCGTGCTGAACATCGTCAATGGCTTCGGACTCGAGGCCGGCAAGCCGCTCGCGGCCAACCCGCGCATCGCCAAAATCGCTTTTACCGGCGAGACCACCACCGGCCGATTGATCATGCAATACGCATCGGAGAACATCATCCCGGTCACGCTCGAACTGGGCGGCAAGTCGCCGAACATCTTCTTCGAGGATGTCCTTCGCGACGAAGACGATTTCGTCGACAAGGCGCTCGAGGGATTCGCGATGTTCGCGCTGAATCAGGGCGAGGTCTGTACCTGTCCGTCGCGCGCGCTGGTGCAAAAGTCGATCTATACCCGCTTCATGGAGCGCGCGCTCAAGCGCGTCGAGAAAATCCGCCAGGGCGACCCGTTCGAGATGAGCACGCAAATCGGCGCGCAGGCATCCAACGACCAGTTCGAAAAGATTCTCTCCTACATCGACATCGGCAAAAAGGAAGGCGCCAAGGTGCTGACCGGCGGAGTCGCCAACAAGCTGCCGGGGGAGAATGCCGGCGGCTATTACATCAAACCGACGGTGTTAGAAGGCCACAACAAGATGCGGGTGTTCCAGGAGGAGATCTTCGGTCCGGTGGTGTCGGTGACCACGTTCGACACACCCGAGCAGGCGCTGGAAATCGCCAACGACACCTTGTACGGGCTGGGCTCCGGCGTGTGGACTCGCGACCTGAATCTCGCCTACCGATTTGGCCGGGGCATCAAGGCGGGGCGTGTATGGACCAATTGCTACCACGCGTATCCGGCGCACGCGGCGTTCGGCGGTTACAAGAAATCCGGCATCGGCCGCGAGACGCACAAGATGATGCTCGATCACTACCAACAAACGAAGAATGTGCTGGTGAGCTATAGCACGAAGGCGCTGGGGTTCTTCTAGGAGAGCGCCGGGCCCGCTGTAGGGCGGCGGGCGGATCGCGATCGGCCGCGATCCGCCCGCCCGGATCTAAGGTCGCGGGGATTCTGGGGAAGGCACTTGACTGAAACGGTTGCGCGGGATGCCGGGCGCGTCGGCGTCTCGCACGCCGCGCGCGAATTGATCGAGCAGCTCAAGGCGGCGCACGGTCCGCTGATGTTTCATTTGTCCGGCGGCTGCTGCGACGGCAGCGCACCGATGTGCTTTCGCGTCGGCGAATTCAAGCTGGGCGGCGTGGATGTCAAGGTCGGCGAGATCGCCGGCTGTGAATTCTGGATGGATCGCGAGCAATTCCGCCTCTGGGCACACACGCAGTGGAGCGTCGACGTCGTCGCGGGGCGCGGCGCGAGCTTTTCGCTGGAAGCGCCGCTCGGCAGGCGATTCTTGATTCGTTCCACGCTGTGCGCGGCCGCGCCCGGTGATTCGATGAGCAAGTAGGGATAAGTCGATCGGCGGGCGGTCGATCAACCGGAAGTATCCGACGATAAACGTCCGCAAGCACGCCTATATCAACAATTGGGAAGGAGTTTTCGATGGACACCAAGAGGAATCTCGCAAGGGGTGCCGCCAAGCGCCTGCTGGCCGGCGGTTTACTGGCCGCGGCGGCGCTCTCGCCGCTGCTCGGCATCGCCGCCGCGCCGGCGTACCGGGCGGTCACGACCGAGCGGCTGATCAACGCCCAGCAGGACGACGGCTGGCTCATGTACCGGCGCAACTACGAAAGCACGGGCTACGCGCCGTTCCAGCAGATCGACGCCGCGAATGTCGGCGGACTGAAGCCCGCATTCGACTATCAGAGCGGTCTGTCGCAGGGTCATGAAGCGGCGCCGGTGGTCAACGGAAAGTACCTGTTCGTCACCACGCCAATGGATCACCTGCTCGCGATGGACGCGACCGACGGCAAGCTGCTGTGGGAATACGACTATCCGCTCAACCCGAAGGCGCTGAAGACGGTCTGCTGCGACGTCGTCAACCGCGGCGTCGCCCTGTACGGCGATCTGGTCTACATGGGCACGCTCGGCAATCACATCGTCGCACTCGATGCGGCGACCGGCAAGGTCAAGTGGGATACGGCGCTTGCGCCGCCGGGCGTCGGCTATTTCATCTCCGGCGCCCCGCTCGTGGTCAACGGCAAAGTGATCATCGGCGACGGCGGCGGCGAATACGGCTCGCGCGGCTTCATCGTCGGCATGAACGCAAGAACCGGCAAAGTCGAATGGAAGACCTATACGACGGCGGCACCCGGGACGCCCGGCGGCAACACCTGGCCGAAAGGCGCCTACAAGACGGGCGGCGGCAACCCGTGGATCACCGGCACCTATGACCACGCCACCAATACGCTGTTTTGGGGCGTGGGCAATCCCGGCCCGTGGCTCGCGACCCTGCGTCCGGGCGATAACCTGTACACCGACTCGGTGCTGGCGTTGAACCCCGACACCGGCAAGATCAAATGGCATTATCAATGGACGCCGAACGACACCTGGGACTACGACGGCGCCAACGAAACGGTGATGACGGACCTCACCTACCGGGGCAAGGCGTACCAGGCGCTCGTGCACGCGGACCGCAACGGCTGGTTTTACGCGATCGATCGCCGCGACGGCAAGCTGATCTACGCCGAGCCGTTCGTGCATGTGACCTCGATCATCGGCATGAAGAATGGCGTGCCGCAGTCCGACCCTGCGATGCGCCCGACCGTGGACAAGCAGGTCTTCACCTGCCCGAGCTTCCTGGGCGGCAAGAACTGGTGGCCTATGTCGATCGATCCGCAGACGCAGATGGCCTACATTCCGACGCAGCACGCCTGCATGGACATCAAGGGCGTCGCGCCCGTCGCGTACAAGGCGGGTCTCGCGTTCCTCGATGAAACCTTCGAGGTCATGCACGATCCGACGACCGACAATTGGGGATCGGTACAGGCGCTCGACCTGAACACCGGCAAGCAGGTTTGGCAGCATGAAACTCACCTGCCCTGGTCCGGCGCGACGCTGGCGACGGCCGGCGGCGTGATGTTCAGCGGCAGCACCGACGGTCACTTCATGGCGTTCGACGCCAAAACCGGCAAGGTGTTGTGGAGCAGCGCGCAGCTCAGCTCCGGCATCATCGGCGTGCCGACGACCTACATGGTCGACGGCAAGCAGTATGTCGCCGTCTGGGCCGGCTGGGGCGGCGCGGGTCCGATCTGGGGCGGCCAGATGGCCAACGATCCTGCGGTCAAGTCGATAGCGCGAGGCGGCCACCTCTATGTCTTCGCGCTCTAGCAGCGCCACGTCCAAGCTGCATATAGCGGCCTGTCTGCTCGGCGCGGTGCTGATGCACCGCGCCGCGGCCGCCGCGACGCTGAGCGTCTGCGTCGATCGGGCAAATCCGACGATGGCGATGGATGTACGCGTCGTTCGTGCGGTCGCGCAAACGCAAGGGTACACGGTCAAGCTCGTGCCGTTTGTCGGCTACGGCAAGGGCGGCGACGGCTTTCCGCTCGGCCGCTTCGCCAAAATGGCGCAAACCGAGTGCCGGCTGATCATGGGCTTCCCGGTCGATGCGGGCAATCCGCGCCTGCCGCCCCACCTCGAGGCGACAGCGGCCTATGCGAGTACCGGCTTCGTGCTGGTGCGCCTGAGCGGCGCAGGCAATGTGCCGCTCGGCAAATTGCCGGTCGGCAGCGAGGTCGGCATCGCTCAGCTCGACACCTACGCGGGGCTGCTGTACAGCCTCCACCCCAATATCGTCATGCATGTCTACCCGAAGGATGCGGACATGCTCGCGGACCTGCAGGCGCGGCACATCGTCGCGGGCCTCGCCTGGCAGCCGTCCATCGAGGGCTACCAGCGGATGCATCCGCATCAGCAAGCGCTAAAGATCCGCATGCTGGGCGGCAAGCACATGCTCTGGAACCTCGTGGCGCTGTACGCGCCGGGACCGCGGGCGGCCGCCGCGCTGTTCGACAAGGGCCTCGCGCAACTGCGCAGCCGCGGCCGCCTGGACGGCTTGATCAAGCCGTTTCAGCGCGCCGCCGCTCTGCATGCGTCGCGCCGGATCGAGGTCGCCAAATTGACGAAAAAGACGATCCACGGGCGCCTTCACGGCCCGCCGGCGCTCTATACCGAGGATCAAGCGGCCAAGGGGGCGATCGCCTACTACCAGAACTGCGCCATGTGCCATGGACCGCTGCTAAATGGCCAATTGGGCGGTTATTCGGGTCCAGCGCTGAAAGGCACGGATTTTGCCGATCCGAGCTACCACTTCCACGTCAGCGACATTTTCAATTTCGTCGCGAAATTGATGCCGGCGGCGACGCCGGGCAGCCTGTCGCAGGAGCAGGACGTCGCGATCATGGCGTTCCTGCTGAAACAGAACGGCTATCCCGCCGGGTCTCGGCAGCTGACGTACGCTGGCGCGGCGAAATCCAGCGTGCCTTTGCTCTACTACGGGAAATGATCGATCGGCGATCCGGCTGGATGACATTGCCTCTGCGCTTGGCCGCGATCACCACCGGCGCCACACTGGGTAAAAGCG
>DATKSW010000017.1:0-31298 GCA_035531435.1 Steroidobacteraceae bacterium
GCCGTCGTGATCGCGGATCAGGCCGTGCACGTAGACTTCGCGAAACGGCACCTCGCCGGTGAATTTCAGGCCCATCATGATCATCCTGGCGACCCAGAAAAAAATGATGTCGAAGCCCGTGACCAGCACCGAGGTCGGATAATAGACGGACATCTCCGCGGTCGGTTGCGGCCATCCCTGCGTCGAGAACGGCCACAACGCGGATGAAAACCAGGTGTCGAGAACATCCTCGTCGCGGCGCAGCGCGATGTCCCCGCCGAGGCCGTGCGCGGCGCGCACCTCGGCCTCGCTGCGGCCGACGTAGACCTTGCCCGCCGCGTCGTACCATGCCGGTATTCGGTGTCCCCACCACAGCTGCCGGCTGATGCACCAGTCCTTGATGTTGCGCATCCACTCGTAATACACGCCGGACCAGTTGTCCGGCACGAAGCGGATGCGGCCCTGCTCGACCGCGCGCACCGCGGGCGCCGCCAGCGGGGCGATCTTCACGAACCATTGATCGGTGAGCAGCGGCTCGAGGACCGCGTGGCTGCGGTCGCCGCGCGGCACCGTCGACTGGTGTGCCTCGATGCGCTCGACCAAGCCCTGCGCCTCGAGATCGGCGACGACCTGCGCGCGCGCCGCGGCGCGCGCGAGGCCGCGGTAGGCTGGCGGCACGTTGCCGTTGAGCGTCGCCTCCGGGGTCATGACGTTGATCATCGGCAGGCCGTGGCGCTCGCCGACCTCGTAATCGTTGAAATCGTGGGCGGGCGTGATCTTCACGCAGCCGCTGCCGAACTCGGGATCGACATAGGCGTCGCCAATGATCGGTATCTCCCGGGCGGTCAGCGGCAGGCGCAGGCGGCGCCCTATCAGCGCGCGATGGCGCTCGTCATCCGGATTTACGGCGACCGCCGCATCGCCGAACAGCGTCTCCGGGCGCGTCGTCGCGACGACGACGTATCCCGGCCCGTCGCACAGCGGATAGCGCAGGTGCCACAGGCTGCCCGGCTCAGGCTCCGCGGCGACTTCGAGATCGGACAGCGCGGTCTTCAGGACGGGGTCCCAGTTGACGAGGCGCTTGCCGCGGTAGATCAATCCTTCGCCGTGCAGGCGCACGAACACCTCGGTGACCGCCTGCGACAAGCCCGGGTCCATCGTGAAGCGCTCGCGGCTCCAGTCGACGGATGCGCCGAGCCGCCGCATTTGATTGCAGATGATGCCGCCGGAGTGGCGCTTCCACTGCCAGATGCGCTCGACGAAGGCCTCGCGACCCAATTCGCCGCGGCCGATTCCTTCGGCATTCAGCTGCCGTTCGACGACCATCTGCGTCGCGATGCCGGCGTGATCCGTGCCCGGCTGCCAGAGCGTGTCGAATCCTTGCATGCGCCGATGGCGGATCAGCGCATCCATGATCGTATACTGGAACGCGTGTCCCATGTGCAGCGTACCGGTGACGTTCGGCGGCGGAATGACGATCGAATACGCCGGGCCCCGCGCGCTCGGCTTGAAGGCGCCGAGCGATTCCCAACGGGCGTAGATCCGCGATTCGATTTGCGCGGGCGAGAAAGCCTTGTCCATCGGTGGATTATAGCGGGACGGCGGCTTCAATCGTCGTCGCCGGCGCCCGCGCCCGGCGACAGCGTCTGATCGCGCACGACGCGATCGACAATTTCAGGCAATTGCGCGCGCAGCCGATCGAAGACGTGCTCGAACAAGGTCGCCTCCATGTCCTTGGCCGCCTGATGCAGCAGCGAATCGGCGAGTTTCAGCAGCTCGGCGATCAGCGCAGACTGCAAGGCCTTGGCGTTGAGCTGCACGCCGGCCGCGCCTTCGCGGCCGACCGCATCGGTCAGCACCGGTATCGAGCCGGGATCCGCGGGGGTCGGCGCCACCGGCTCGCTCACGTCTCGGCCGTCGCGTCGAGCTGGTGGGTTTCGAGCGCCATCTGCAGCTCGCGGTACGATCTATAGCGCTCGCGGCCGAGGCGCCGGCGCAGGGCGTCGGCATCGACGATCTCGGCGATGCGCTTAAAATCATGCGGCTGCGCCGGCATGCGGTCGCTGAGATTGATCAGCAGGTCGGCGGGCGGATTTTGCGGCGGCGCGGCCGCGAGCTGCATCGGCGGCGCGGCCGCGAGCTGCACCGGCGCCGCGGCCGCTAACTGCACCGGCGCCGCCGGGTCGGCGCCGCCGCCCTCGCCGCACAGGGCGTGCGGTACGAACGAGCGCTCGCTGAAGCTCCACAACAGCGTGTCGAGGGTTTGCGCTTCCGCGGCCGAAGCGGCCAGAACGAGTACGCGCATTCCGCGCAAATAGGCCTTTTCGGCCAACCGGCACGCGCAAATCCAGCGCAACTGCGGCGCCGAGCCCTGCAGCACGTAAAAATCGACCCGTTCGGTCATTTGCCGCGGGCGCGGTGGATCAAGAAATCCACGAGCAGCGGCACCGGCCTGCCGGTGCTGCCCTTCTGCGCGCCGCCGAGCCACGCGGTGCCGGCGACGTCGAGGTGCGCCCACTTGAGGTTCTCGGCGAACTTCGACAGGAACGAGGCAGCGGTGCACGCACCGCCTTCGCGTCCGCCGATGTTGGCGAGGTCGGCGAAGTTGCTCTTCAATTGATCGACGTATTCCTCGCCGACCGGCAAGCGCCAGGCGCGGTCGTCGGCGCGCACGCCGGCCGCCTCGAGTTCCGCGGCGAGCGCATCGTCGTTGCTCATCAAACCGCTGAGATGATTGCCGAGGGCGATGATGCAGGCGCCGGTCAAGGTGGCGACGTCGACGACCGCGGCGGGCTTGAAGCGCCGGCTATAGGTGATCGCGTCGCAGAGAATCAGCCGGCCTTCGGCGTCCGTATTCAGCACTTCCACGGTTTGTCCGGACATCGACTTGACGATGTCGGCGGGTTTGACGGCGTTGCCGCTCGGCATGTTCTCGCAGGTCGCGACGATGACGACGAGATTGATCGGCAATTCGAGTTCGACGACCGCGCGCAAGGCGCCGAGCACGGTCGCCGCGCCGCACATGTCGAACTTCATTTCGTCCATCGCCGGCGGATCCTTCAGGGAAATGCCGCCCGAGTCGAACGTGATTCCCTTGCCGACGAGGCACACCGGCGCTGTCTTTCTGCCTGCGCCGCGGTATTCGCAGACGATGAATCGCGGTGGTTCGGCCGAGCCGCGTGCGACCGCGAGAAAAGCGCCCATTTTCAGGGCCTTGATCTGCCGCTCACCGAGCACCCTGACCCGCAGACGGCGCCATTCCTTGCCCATGGCGAGCGCCCGCGAACCGATGTATGTGGGCGTGCAGATATTCGGCGGCAGGTTCGCCAGGTCCCGCGAGAACGCGAGGCCGTTGCCGATCGCCGCGCCGGCATCGAGGCCCTGCTGCATCGCCTTGACGGATCTGGCGTCCGTCGCGGACACGCGCACGCGGCGCAGCCGCGGCGGCTTCGGCTTGGGGCCGCTCTTCAGGTCCAAAATCCGGTAGGTCTGCGCGCAAAAGATCTCGGCGACGATGCGCGCCCGCGTGTAGGCGTCGAGATCGAGTTCGGCGTCGGCCGGCAGGTAGAGGATCGCGTCGCCGGCGCCGGTCTTCAGCAGGGCCTGCGCCGCGGCCTGCAGCGCCTTGCGGTACGGTTTGCGGCCGAATTTACGGCGCGCGCCCAAGCCGACGAGAAGCACGCGCACAGCCCGCGAACCCGCTGGACGCGTCAGCAGCAGCGTATCGCCGACCTTGCCGACGAAATCCCGCGAGGCACGCAATTTCGTCGCCAAGCCGCCCAATTGCTCGTCGATGCGGCGGGCGGCGTCGCCCAGGGCGCCGTCCTCGTAGACCCCCATGACGGCGCAGGCCGTGACGCTGCGCGCCCGTGCATCGACTATCGCTCTGAATTCCATACGCATCCCTCCCGGACCGCGGCGCGGTTGTGTCGCCGCTAACCGGCGCAAATCGGCTTCTTGGCAATTTTCCGTCAAATAGTTTACTCGATAATCGAGAAGGCACTAAGCTCCATGCCATGAAATGGACGGTACAGCGCTACGTGCTGCGTGAAGTTGCGCAGACGTGGCTTGCGGTCACCGGCGTGCTGGTCGCGATTTTGCTCGCGAACCAGCTGTCGCGGGTTTTGGGCCAGGCCGCAGACAACCACTACGGGGGCCGCGTCGTGCTCGACCTGATCGCGCTCGGCGCGGTCGTGAATCTTTCCGTGGTCGTGCCGGTCGGGCTGCTGCTCGCGATCGTGCTGAGCCTCGGCCGTCTCTACCACGACAGCGAAATGGCCGCGCTGCAGGCCTGCGGATTCGGCCCCGCACGGCTGCTTGCGCCGATTTTCATTTTTTCGCTCCTGGTCGCGCTCGGTCTCGGCTGGCTGACCTTCTTTCAGGTGCCGCGCGCCGACCGGGGCGCGCAGCTGCTGCGCCAGGCGGCGTTCAAGGAGGCGAAGTTCGGCCAGCTCGACGCGGGGCGGTTCCGCACCTTCGCGGACGGCGACGCGGTCTTCTACGCGGAAAGCGTCGACGACGGCGGGGTGCTGCACGACGTCTTCCTGCAGCGCGAATCGGCGGGGCGCATGGAAGTGGCCGTCGCCGAGACCGCGACCTATACCCATGTCGCCGAGGACGGCATGCACCTCGTGAGGCTCTTCAACGGCCGCCGCTACGAGGGCGTACCGGGGCAGCGGAACTTTCGGATCATCAAGTTTCGCGAGCACGGCGTCCCGGTCGCCGCGCCGCCGGCTATCAGCGGCACGCAGGATCCCGACACCAGGCCGACGCGCGAGCTGCTCGGCGCCATGACGCCGGCAAATATCGCGCAGCTGCAGTCGCGCAGTTCCGCGCCGATCATGGCGCTGCTATTGACCTTGATCGCGGTGCCGCTCAGCCGCCTGCGGCCGCGCCAGGGTCGCTACATGCGCGTCGGCGTCGCGATCCTCGTCTTTTTCGTCTACTCCAATTTGTTGGTGCTGGCGAAATTATGGCTGGAGAAGGGCACGCTCTCGCCACTGATCGGCGTCTGGTGGATACATTTGATCGCCCTGGCCCTCGGCTTGTATTTGCTGCTGCGGGATTCGCCGTCGAAATTCCGGCGCGTCGCGCGACCGAGGCCCGCGTGAACACGCTCGACCGCTACCTGTACCGCACCGTGCTTCTGTACGCCTTGATGGCGATGGCCGTGCTGCTGACCTTGGGCGGACTGTTCCTGTTCATCAGCGAACAGGGGGACATCGGCGTCGGTACCTACACCGCCGCGGATGCGCTCCTGTTCACGCTGCTGAATTTGCCGCAGCAGGCGTTCCAGCTGCTGCCGATCGGTGCGATGATCGGCGCGCTGATGGGGCTCGGCAACCTTGCCGCCGCCAGCGAACTCGTAGTGACGCGAGCTTCGGGCGTGTCCATCTGGCGCGTCGCGTGGCCGGTCGGGCTCGCCGGCGCGACGCTCGCTGTGTCGATGTACGCGATCGGCGAATATGCGGCGCCGCCGCTCGCGCAATTCGCGCAAACCGAAAAGACCACGAGCCGGCTCGCCGACGTCAGCTTTGCGGGCCGCGGCAGTGCCTGGATCAAAGAGGGCAATCTGATTCTGCGGCTGCGCACCGGCGAGGTCGGGCAATCGTTCGGCGGCGCATCGCTGTTCGTGCTCGACGGTCCGTCGCGGCTGCGGTCGATCCAAACGGCCGACCGCATTTCGGTCGCCGACCCCGGCCTCTGGCTCCTGCAGCACGTCGCGACGACGCGCTTCGGCACCGGCCACATCGAGGCGACGATCGCCGATCACGCGACCATCCGTTCGACGATCAATCCGGATTTCCTCGGCCTGGCCGCGACCGACCCCGACTTGTTGACGCTGCGCGGCCTCGCCGGCTATATCGCGCATCTGAAACACAACCACCTGACGGCGGCGCCGTACGAGATCGGTTTCTGGTCGCGCATCGCCAGAATCTTCGCGGTCGTCATCGTCACGCTGTTGGCGCTGCCGTTCGTTTTCGGGCCGCTGCGCACGACCGGCGCCGGCACGCGCACCGTCGTCGGCGTCCTGCTGGGTGTCGCGTTCTTCCTGATCACCCGCACCGTCGAAAACGGCGGCCAGCTGTTCGGCCTGAACCCCGCGCTCGTCGGCTGGCTGCCGACGGCGGTCATCGGCTGCGGTACGCTGATCGCGATCTCACGAACTCGTTAGGTGAAGAATACGCGTGTCGGAGAGCCGATCATGCAGCGGCAGGCGGTCGGCGTCGAGATATAGCCACAGGACCCCGAGCGCGGCCGGCGCCCAGGCGAGCAGCGCGCAGCCGAAGCGCAACAGCGCCGCTCCGTAGCGCAACGGCTTGCCGGCGGGATCGACTGCAATCAGGCGCCAGGCGCGCATGCCGAGCGTCTGGCCGCCGTGCACCCAGTGGAGGACGAAATAGGCGGCAACCACGCCGACGAGGCCGGCGCGGTAGAGGTACACCCAGGCGCCGACCGTTTCGTGCAGCAGCGCCTCGCCGCGGGTGAACAGCAGCGCCGCCGCCGTGAACATCATGAGCAGCGCCGCCAGCAAAAAGCCGTCGTAGAGCAGCGCAGCGAAGCGGCGCGCAAATCCGGCGCTGACGCCGCTCCTCACGCGGCGCTCATTTGCCGCCGGCATTCATGTCGATGAGCGGCTTGTTGTCCTTGAGGATGCGCCGCACCTCGGGTAGCGGCGGCCGGTCCGCCATGCGGGCGATCAATTCCGGCAATTCGAACCATTTTCGACCCCATTGCATCAGCCGCGCGGCGTCGGCGAGCACCTGGTCGCGCACCGCGTCGGCCGATGCGCTGCGCGCCGGCGCAGCGGGCGCAGTGGGCGCAGTGGGCGCTTTCGGCGCCGCCTTGCCGCGCGCCTTGCCGACCGCGGGGGTCCTGCGCTCGGCGCGCGCGACGTGCGGTGTGCCGACGGGCGGCGGCGGGCGGGTCTTGGCGGCGAGAAATTTCGGCATTTCGCGCGTCGCGGTCACCGCGTTGGCGCCTGCCGGATCGATGCGCACCCGCGTTGCGGTCGTATCGGCGCGCGGCGGCGCCGATTCAGCCGGTGCGGACGCGGCCGGCGCCGGCGGCGGCCGTTCGGTGGCCGCGTCGGCGAGCGGTATGAAGCGTTCGATATGCTGCGAGCCGACCAGATTGGCGAGGAAGATCGTCATTTCCAGCGCGTCGGCGAATCCCGAGTCGCCCGCCTTGATGCGCTCCTCGACCAGCGTTTTTAGCGCGACTGTCTTCTGCCGGGCGAGTGCGACGATCCAGCCGGCCGGCCGCTGATGTGCAACCCATGGTTGAACCTTCCGGTAGCTGTCTTCGTCCAGCGAGGCGTACCGCAAATGCAGTTCCAGGCTGGCGAGCCATTTATCCAACAGCTCGAGCAGTCTTTGATCGGCGGGTGTGGCCATGATGTTGCGACTCCAGTGCGCACCCTAAACGAAGCGCCGGCGGATCGCCAGAGGTGCCCGGCGGCGCCTCATCGGTCACCTGGATCGCGCGGCGTCGCGCTAGACTCTGCACCATGTGTGGAATTGCCGGCATCATCGGCTCGCAAGCGAGCCTGCAAGCGGCCGCCGAGATGGCGCGGCTGCTGCGTCACCGGGGTCCGGACGGAGACGGCGTTTTCAGCGAGCCCGGAGCGGTCCTCGCGCACCGGCGTCTGTCGATTCTCGATTTAAGCGATGCCGGCAGCCAACCGATGCTGCACGGCGGAGGCGTCCTCACCTATAACGGCGAGCTCTACAACCATCGGGCGCTGCGCGCCGATTTGCCGGGCCCCTGGCGCTCGAGCGGCGATACCGAGGTGCTGCTGCATCTGCTGGTGCGCGACGGCGCCGCCGCGCTCGGCCGGCTGGTCGGCATGTTCGCCTTTGGGTTCTGGGACAGCGGCGCGCGCCGTCTGCTGCTGGCCCGCGATCGGCTCGGCATCAAGCCGCTGTACTATCGGCTGTTGCCGGACGGCATCGCCTTCGCCTCGGAACTGAAGGCGCTGTTGGTGCTGGGCAAGCCGCCAATCGAGCGCAGCGCCATGCGCGATTATCTGCTGCACGGCTACATCCCGGCGCCGAAGACGATCTACCGCGGAATCGCCAAGCTGCCGGCGGGTCACTGCTTGACCTGGGCCGACGGCCGCGTCCGGATCGAACGATGGTGGCAGCCGTCGCCGCAGATCCGCGTGCGCACGGCCGGCGAGACGCTCGCGGCGTTGGACGAATTGCTGTGCGAGGTCGTGCCAGCGCATACGCTGTCGGATGTGCCGGTCGGCGTGTTTTTGAGCGGCGGCATCGATTCGGCGCTGACCGCCTATTATCTCGAGCGGCCGAACACCTATACGCTCGGCCTGGAGCGGCACGGCCGCTCCGAGACCGACGCCGCGCGGCGCGTCGCCTTGCATCTGCAAACGCGGCATACCGAGACGACCGTGCAGGCGGCCGACTTCGAGCAAGCGCTGCAGGCGATTCCGCGCTTGTTCGACGAGCCTTTCGGCGACAGCGCCGCCTGGTCGAATTACCTGATTGCGCAGTTCGCGCGCCGCGAAGTGGCGGTGGCCTTGAGCGGCGAGGGCGGCGACGAGATCTTCTGCGGCTACCCGCGCTACTGGTCGAACGTCGGCGCGCGCTCGAACCCCGTTAATCGCGCGTTGGCGCGCGCGCTGCCGACGCTCTCGCGCTTCGGGCATTCCATGCAGCGCCGCGCTGGCACCGGGCTTGCCGGCCAGGCCGCGGCCTTGGGCAGCCTGACGGCCGTGCAGGTCGAATCCTTGTTGTCGCCGGAGTGGCGCGAGAGCGGCTACGATCACCTGTGGTTCTACCGGCAATACTGGCGGGCCGATCTGCCGCCGCTCGTACAGCTGCGCTGGCTCGACCTGCATACCGACCTCGCCGAAGGGCTGTTGACGAAAGTCGATCGCACCAGCATGGCGCACTCGCTCGAGGTGCGGCCGCCGTTGCTCGATCACCGCCTGGTCGAATTCATGCTGAGCGTCGATCCTGCATTGCTCGTCGACCGCGCCAAGCGCCGCGGCAAACTCCTGGTGCGCAGCTTGATGGAGCCGCGCCTGCCCGCCGGGCATCTACAGCGGCCGAAATCCGGGTTCGGCCTGCCGGTGCACGCATGGCTCAAGGCGCACCCGCGGCTGCTCGACGAGGCGGTCGGCCGGCTGATGGCGCGCGGCATCCTGCAGCGTCCGGTGACGATCGAGTTTCGCAGGGCCTGGCAGCTGCTCGTCCTCGACCGCTGGTGCAGCGCATTTGCCTGATCCGGCGCCGCTGCGGCCGCAGGCGCCGCGATTGCTGTTCGTGCCGGTCTCCGGAGAGTTCGGCATGGGCGAGTACGCGCGCTCGCTCGCGATCGCGCGCGCCGCGCGCGCGCGCTGGGCGGACGCCGCGATCCATTTCGTCCTCAGCGAACGCGCGCCGTATGCCGTCGATACGCCTTTCGACTTCACGCTGCTGCCGTCGTCGCCGACGTTTCACTCGGCGGCGGTCGGCATCCTGATCGCCTCGTTTCGTCCCGATGTGGTGATTTTCGACAACGCCGGGCGCACCGCTCAGCTCTCAGCCGCGCGCGCCGCCGGCGCCGCCGTCGTTTACATCAGCGCGCGTCGGCGTCAATGGCGCAAGGCGCACAGGCTGCGCTGGCTTGGTCTGCTCGACGAGCATTGGGTCGCGTACCCGAAGTTTCTCGCCGGCGGCGCGAATCTTCTCGAGCGCTGCAAGCTGCGGCTGCGGCGCGGGCCGGCGCTGCGCTATCTGGACGTCGTCGCACCGCCGGCGGATCCGGCGCGCCGCGGCGCGCTGTTGGCGCAGATCGGCTGCAGCGGCGGCAGCTTGCTGCTCGTCGTACCGGGCGGCGGCGGCGGACATCCGGGTGCCGAGGATGCGGCGCAGCGGTTTTACGGCGCGGCCGTCGATCTCGCGGCGGCCGGCGCGGACACGGTGTTCGTCGGCCGCGCGCGCGCCGAACCGCCGTTCAACGGCGCTGCGCTGCGCCGGTTCGATTGCCTGCCGCAGGCGGATCTCATGGAGTTGATGCGCGCCGCGCGCCTGGTCGTCGTCAACGGCGGCTCGACGCTGATCCAGGCGATGGCCTGCGGCGCCGCCTGCATCGGCGTGCCGATCGCCAAGGACCAGGCGCGGCGCATACGCGGCGCGGCGGCGGCGGGGGTGGCGGCGGCGGCGCCGCTCGATCGCGCGGCGATCGTGAGTTGCGCGCGGCGCCTGCTCGCCGACGAGCCGGCGCGCGGCGCATTGGCCGCGCGCGCATCGGCGCTGGCGCTCGCCGACGGCATCTCGGTCGCCGTCGGCGCGCTCGAGCGCCTGCTCGCAAACCGGGGCGCGAGGGGCGCCGCCGCTGCGCGCGAGGCGAGCCGCGATGCCTAAGGCATTGCTGGTGGGCTATGACCTCGACCAGCCCTCGTTCAGGCACCGCATGCAGGCGCTGGTGCCCGCCTTGACGGACGCCGGCTGGCAGGTGCGTACCGAACGGTTTCCGGGCGGGCGTTACGGACTGCGCACCTTCGAGCGGCGCGCGCTGCTCGGCTGGGCGGACGTCGTGGTTCTGCACCAGATCAAGCTTAGCTCGATCGAGGCGCGCTTATTTGCGGCGTTCAGCCGCCGCCGCGTTTTCGACTTCGACGACGCGATCTACGTGCGCAAGCCGCGCCGCCTCGGCGAACCCGCCGACGAATCGCGCTGGCGCAAACTGAAATTCGAAGCCACCTGCCGCTTGGTCGACGAGGTGGCTGCGGGCAACGAAGTGCTGGCCGGCGCCGCGCGGCGCGCGGCGCGCGCGGTGACGATACTGCCAACCTCGATCGACGTCTCTACCTATACGGCGGCGACGGCGGCGGCGGCGGCGACGGCGGGCGCGCAAACGCCGGTCATCGTCTGGATTGGCAGCCCGGAGAATCTCCTCTATCTGCAGATGATCCGCCCGGCGCTGGCCGCGCTCGCGGCCTGCAACCCGGGGTTGCGTCTGCGGATCATTTGTTCGGCGTTTCCGGACTGGCCCGAAGTAGCGATCGAACGCAGCGTCTGGAGCGCGGCGGGCGAAGCGGCGGCGCTCGCCGGCGCGCACATCGGCATCATGCCCTTGAGCGACGATGCCTGGGCGCGCGGCAAATGCGCCTTCAAGCTGTTGCAGTACATGGCGGCGGCGCTGCCGTGCGTCGCTTCGCCGGTCGGCGCCAACGCCGAGGCCGTGATCGACGGCGTCACGGGATTCCACGCCCGCAGCGTCGGCGAATGGCGGCAGCGCCTGCAGGCGCTGATCGACGCGCCGCAGATGCGCGCGCGCTTCGGTGCGGCGGCCTTCGCGCACGTGCAGGCGCACTATGCGATGAGCGCGTACCGCAGGCGCTATCTGCAGCTGCTGACGCGCCTTGCCGACGCGCCGGCAAGCGGCGATGCGCTGCAGAAGTAGCGCGGTTTGGGTATGCTTCGCGGATGCCGTGCGCATTCGTGCATCAAATTCTCGATCGCTACAAGTCGTCGCCGAGTTGTTCGCGAGAATCGGCTGCGCGCCGGTCGCCTACCGCGGCCGGCGCGACGTGCAGATGACGGTGTTGCTCATGCAGCGGATTGCGACCTGGCTTGGGCGCCGCGATTCGCGGGCGCTCGCCTCGCACGGCTCCGGCGGCCGATGAACGCCGAGTTCTGGCGGGACCGGCGCGTGCTGGTCACCGGCCACACCGGCTTCAAGGGCGCCTGGCTCAGCCTTTGGCTGCGGAGCCTCGGCGCCGAAGTCAGCGGATTCGCTTTGCCGCCGGCAACCTCGCCGAATCTTTGCGCGTTGCTCGGCGCGGATGTCCGCTCGATCCTGGGCGACCTGCGCGACGAGCGCCAGGTGGGCGACGCGCTCGAGCGCTGTCGCCCGCAAATCGTACTGCATTTGGCCGCCCAGGCCTTGGTGCGCGAATCCTACGCCGATCCCTTGGGCACCTACCGGACGAATGTCATCGGCACGGCGAATCTACTCGATGCTTGCCGCCGGCAAAGCGGCTTGCAAGGCGTCGTCGTCGTCACCAGCGACAAGGTCTACGAGAACGACGGCGCCGAGCGCGCATTCGAGGAGGGCGACCGCTTGGGGGGATCCGACCCCTACAGCAACAGCAAGGCCTGCGCCGAACTCGTCACGGCCTGCTTTCGCGACAGTTTCTTTCGCGGCGGTCCGCCGCTCGCGACGGTGCGCGCCGGCAACGTCATCGGCGGCGGCGATTGGTCGGCGGATCGCTTGATTCCCGATTGCCTGCGCGCATTGGACGGCGGCGCACCGGTGCGCCTGCGCTACCCGCAGGCGGTGCGGCCGTGGCAGCACGTGCTCGATCCGCTTGCCGGCTATCTGAGCCTCGCCGCGGCGCTGGCGATCGCGCCGCAGGGCGCGCCGCGGGCTGTCAATTTCGGCCCGAACCCGGCATCCTTTTGCACCGTCAGCGACGTCGTCGAAGCGTTCAGCGCGCGCTTCGGCGGCAAACCCGGCTGGGCGCGCGATGCGGGCGATCACCCGCCGGAAGCGCAGACATTGCGGCTCTCGTCGGCGCTCGCCGAACGCGCGCTCGGCTGGCGCGCAAGATTGGATATTGCGGCGGCGTTGAAGTGGACGGCGGACTGGCACCTGGCGCAGCGTGCGGGGGACGATATGTTGCGGTTCACTCTGGAACAAATTCGCCGCTATCAGCAGGCCGGGCCGGTGCAGCCGTGAAGTGCGTAATCCTCGCCGGCGGCAAGGGGACGCGGATCGCGGAGGAGTCGAATACGCGGCCGAAGCCGATGGTGGAAATCGGCGGACGCCCGATGCTCTGGCACATCATGAAGCTGTACGCCGCGTACGGCGTGTGCGAGTTCATCGTCTGCCTCGGCTACAAGGGCTACATGATCAAGGAGTATTTTGCGAATTATTTCCTGCACCAGGCCGACGTCACCTTCGATATCAGCGGCAATCGCGTCGAATATCACGACAGCCGCAGCGAACCGTGGAAGGTGACGCTCGTCGACACCGGCGAGGCGACCATGACCGGCGGCAGGCTGCGGCAAGTGCGCGGCTACCTGCGGCCGGGGGAGGCGTTTTGCATGACCTACGGCGACGGCCTCGCCGATATCGATGTCGGCGCCGAGATCGCCTTTCACCGCGCCTCCGGCTGCCGGGCGACCGTCGCCTGCGTGCCGCCGCCGGCCCGCTTCGGCCGCATCGTTGCGCGCGATGCGAAGGTGGTCTCGTTCGCCGAGAAGCCGCAGTCGGACGGCGGCCTGATCAACGGCGGATTCTTCGTCTTGGAGGCTCAGGTGCTCGATCTGATCGCCGGCGACGACACCGTCTGGGAGAAGGAGCCGATGGAGCGGCTCGCCGCGGAGCGGCAACTGGCGGCGTGGATTCACCGCGGCTTCTGGCAGCCGATGGACACGCTGCGCGACAAGGTGACGTTGAATGCGCTCTGGGAAGGCGGCGCGGCGCCGTGGAAAGTCTGGCGATGAGCGCGGACCGCCGCGGGCGGCGATGATCTTCACACCCTGTACCCTCGCGGGCGCGTTCATCGTCGATGTCGATCCGCGGCACGACGAGCGCGGCTTTTTCGCCCGGAGCTATTGCGACGAGCAGTTCCGGGCCCAGGGCATCGAGGCGCCGATACGCGAGTGCAGCCTGTCGTTCAACGCGCGTCTCGGCACCCTGCGCGGCATGCACTACCAGGCAAGTCCGCACGCCGAGGACAAACTGGTGCGCTGCACGGCCGGCGCGATATTCGACGTCATCGTCGACATGCGGCCGCAGTCGGCGACCCATCGCCGCTGGTTCGGCACCGAGTTGTCGGCGCGGAACCGGCGGGCGCTGTTCGCCCCGCGGGGCTTCGCGCACGGCTTCATCAGTTTGAGCGACGGCGCCGAGGTGTTCTATATGATCTCCGCGGCGCACGCGCCGCAGTTCAGCCGCGGTTTCAAGTGGAACGATCCGGCCGTCGCCATCGAATGGCCGCTGCGCCCGGCGGTGATCTCGGCGCGCGACGACGGCTATCCACCGCTGCCCGCTCCTTGAGGCGGCCGATGCAGCAAGCGCGCGTACTGGTCACCGGCGCCGGCGGATTCATCGGCCGTTGGAGCGTGCCTGGACTGCTTGCGAGCGGCTTCGCGGTGCATGCGGTGCTCGCACCGCACAGCGCGCCGCCGGTGCCCGCGGCGCTCGCCGGCGCGGCGTTGCACCGTGCCGACCTATTGGACGCGGCGGCCGCCGGCGATTTGATCCGGCAAGTGCGGCCTAGCCATTTGCTGCATTTCGCCTGGATCGCGATCCCCGGCATTTACCGGCAGAGCGAGGACAATTACCGCTGGCTCGCGGCCAGCCGCACGCTGCTCGAGGCGTTTCTGCGCGCAGGCGGTGCGCGCGCCGTGATCGCCGGCAGCTCGGCCGAATACGCGGCGGGCGCCGGCTTGTGCGTCGAGCGGCAAAGCGCGCTCGCCGATGACGGCGCCGCCGCCGTGACGCCGTACGCGCAGTGTAAACTCGCCCTGTACCGCGATCTGCTGGCCGCGAGCCGAAGCGCAGGTCTTTCGGCCGCCTGGGGGCGGATTTTCCTGCAGTTCGGGCCGGCGGAGCATCCCGACCGCCTGGTGCCCGCGGTGATTCGGCGGCTGTTGCTGAACCAGGAAGCACCGTGCACGCACGGTCGGCAAGTGCGCAGCTTCCTGCACTGCGCCGATGTCGGCGCCGCGTTTGCGGCGCTGCTGGCGAGCGACCTTCAGGGAGCGGTCAACATCGGCTCGGATCGCAGCATAACGGTCGCAGGCCTCGCCGCCATGATCGCCGCGCAAATCGGCCGGCCCGAGCTTTTGCGCCTGGGCGCGCTGCCGGCACCCGCCGCGGAGCCCGCTGTGCTGGTGCCGGACGTGCGGCGCCTGCGCGGCGAACTCGGCTGGACGCCGCGCTTCGATCTCGCCGGCGGCTTGGCCGACACGATCGCCTGGTGGCGCAGGGAGCTGCGGTGTTGATACCCGGCTGGCATCCATTGATCGTGCATTTTCCGTTCGCCTTGACTCTGGCGGCGACCGCGGCGTTCTGCTCGGCGCGCGTAGTGCGCAACGAATCTCTCGCCGCGACGCTGGCGACGGTCGGGACCTGGAATCTGTGCGCGGGCGCGGTGGCGGCGCTGTTCGCGCTCGGCAGCGGCATCGCGGCGCTGATCGGCCTGCACGCCGGCGCGGCGGCGCATCGGGCGATATCCCTGCATGCGAAGCTCGCGCTGCTGACCTCGATGATGCTCGTGCTGCTCGCCGTGTGGCGCGGCGCCGGCAGCGCGCAGTCCGCACGGCCGAGCGGCTTGTTCCTCGGTCTGCTGCTCGCGGCGAGCATGCTGCTCGCGGCAACCGGCTATCGCGGCGACGTCAACGTCTATCACTACGGCGTCGGCGTGGCCGCGCGCGCGGAGCCGTTCGGATGCAGCGGATCGCGCAATCGATCGACGGACCAACCGCCGCCGAGATCGCCGATCAATGCCACGGCGTCCACGAGGCGGCTCTGCTGCACCGCAAGCGCGGCTTGCTGATCGCTCAACTGGGCGACCTGCGCCTGCGCCACTGCGGTGTAATCGACGGTGCCCGCCTGAAATTCAGCGAGCGCAATCTCGGTGCCGCGGATCGCGTCGCGCACGGCACGGTCGAGTGCCTGCGCCTGCAGGGCGAGGATCTGCAGGCCCGTCAAATCATTCTCGACGCGCGCGAACGCATTCAATACCGTGCCGCGATAACTTGCGACCGCCGCCTGGTAAGCTGCCCGGGCCGCCTGCACCTGTGCATGCCGCGCGCCGAAATCGAACAATGTCTCGGCGCCGTTCGCGCCGAGCGACCAGACGTCATTGGCCGCGTGCAGCAGGCCATTCAACGGCGACTGCGAAAAACCGGCCGCCGCCGATAGCGACAAACTCGGGTAGTACGCCGCCACGGCATAACCGACGGCGGCGTTCTGCGCCGCCATCGAACGCTCGGCGGCGGCGATGTCGGGCCGCCGCTGCAGCAAGCTCGAGGGTACGCCGGCCGGAACCGTGGGCAAAGTCGGCATGACGGGGTCTTGCGGGATGTCAAGATCCTCGGGATTCCTGCCGACCAGGATTGC
This sequence comes from Steroidobacteraceae bacterium, assembly GCA_035531435.1. Lineage (GTDB taxonomy): Bacteria > Pseudomonadota > Gammaproteobacteria > Steroidobacterales > Steroidobacteraceae > Bog-1198. The sequence continues at coordinate 16,066 of DATKSW010000017.1, forward strand.
GATGGCGTGGGCGTATTGCGCGCGCACGACCCCGAGGCTGATCCGATTGGCCTGCTCCGTTTCCAAGGCCACGCGCGCCGCGATCACGGCCGATGGCGGCGCAGTGCTGACGCCCGCCGCCTGCTGCTGCAGGGTGAGGCGCAGCGTCTTTCGATAGGCCTCGACGGTCTTGTTCTGCAGGCCGATATCGGCGTCGGCGATCCGCAGTTCGATGACGGTCGTGGCGAGGAGTGTTTGTACCGACAGTGTCGCGTTCGCGAGCAGCGCCTGGTCGGCCTGGGCGATGGCGGCGTTCTGCTGCACGAGACGGCGTACCGCTCCCCAGAGATCCGGCGACCAACTCGCAATGCCCTCGAGCGAGCCTGAATCGACCACCGAGCCCGCCCGTGCCGCGCCGGCGCCGCCGGACCCGGATCGCGAGCGGCTGACGGCGGCGGCGAGACCGAACGACGGCAGCAGCTGGGCGCGCGCCACTTTCACGAGCGCCAGCGCTTGCTGGTAGTTCGCATAGGTTTGGCGCACGCTCTGGTTGGACGTCGCGATCAGCGGCTCGAGTCGATCGAGCAAAGGGTCGTGAAAATCGGTCCACCAGTCGCCCTTCGGTGCCCGATCCGCGGGAGCGGCCGGCGTCCAACCGGGCTGCGCCGCGTAATGCGCGGGAACGCGGACCGCAGGGCGGTGGTAGTCGGGACCGACGGCGCAGCCGTTGAGCGCGGCGCCGAGGGCAATGACCAAGGAAATCTTGAAGCGGCTGCTGTTCATGCGTTGGCACCCAAATCACTGCGCCAGGAAAAACCCGCCGTCCACTTGCGCAGCCTGACTCGCAGACGGTCCAGATAGATATAGATCACCGGCGTCGTATACAAGGTGAACACCTGGCTCAACAACAGGCCGCCCATCACGGTGATGCCGAGCGGGCGGCGCAGCGAGGCCCCTTGACCGAGGCCGATGGCGAGCGGCAACGCGGCGAGCACGGCCGCGGCGGTGGTCATTATGATCGGCCGCAGACGCAACACCGCCGCGTCGTAGATCGCCTTTCTCGCATCGATCTTCAGTTCCCGCTGCGTACGAATGGCCACATCGATCATCATGATCGCATTCTTCTTGACGATGCCGATCAGCAGGATGATGCCGATCAGCGCGATGACGGAGAACGGCGTGCCGAAGATCAGGAGCGCCAGGGTGGCGCCGATCCCGGCCGAAGGCAGCGTCGAGAGGATGGTCACCGGGTGCACGGTGTTCTCATAGAGCACGCCGAGCACGATGTAGACCGCCAGCAGTGCGGCCAGGATCAGCAGCGGCATCGCCGACATGGATTGGACGTAGACCTTGCCTGCGCCGGCGAAACTGCCTTGGATCGTGGCGGGCATGTCCATATCGCGCATCGCCTGGTTGATCGCCGTCGCCGCCTGGCCCAAAGATCCGCCGGGCGGCAGGTTGAAGGAAATCGTCACCGCCACCAGTCCGTTCTGGTGATTGACCTGGGTCGCCGTGTGGTTGTTCGAGTAGGTGGCCAGCGCGGACAGCGGCACCATGGTTTCGGCCGCCGTGCTGTCCGCGCTGCCGGTGGAACTGCCGCCGCGACCGTTGGAGATGCTGTTCGTCAGCGCGTTGGCCTGGGCGCTCGCATTCCGGGCATTCGTGCCGGATGCGCTGCGGCGCGCCGCCGTGACCGCGGCGAAAGGCGCCACGGCGCTCAACGTGCCGCTCGGCGCCTGGGTCTGCTCCGTTCCGCTCGGATTGCCGGCCGCCGTGCTCAAGTAAATGCGATCGAGCATGCGCGGATACTGCCAATATTTCGGCGCCACCTCCATGACGACGAAGTACTGGTTGAACGGGTTGAAAATCGTCGAGACCGTACGCTGGCCGAAGGCATCGTAGAGCACGTTGTCGATCTGGTTCGGCTGAAAACCGTAACGCCGTGCCGTCTGGCGATTGATCGTCAAATAGGTCTGCAGCCCGTTGCGCTGCATGTCGGTGTTGACGTCGACGAGCTCGGCGGGATGTTTGCCGAGTTCGGTCACGAGCCGCGGCGTCCATTTGTACAAACTGGCCGTATCGTCGCTGGTCAACGTGTACTGGTATTCCGCCGCCGACTGCCGTCCGCCGATGTGCAGATCCTGCACCGCCTGCAGGAATAGCTTTGCGCCCGCAACGCGGCCGAGCTTCGGGCGCAGACGCTGCACGACTTGTTCGGCCGACAAGCGCCGCTCCGCGAGCGGCTTGAGTCCGACGTAGACGTTGGCGGTGTTGAGCGCGCGGGTGCCCGTGAAGCCGATCACGGAGGCGACCGCCGGGTCGGCCTGGACGATGGCCTGAAGCTGCTTGAGTTTGCGCGCCATCGCCGGGAACGACGTGCTCTGGTCGGCGACGATCTGGCCCATCAGCAGCCCGTCGTCCTGTTCGGGAAAGAACGTCGACGGCACGAGCTTGAACAAATAAAAATTCAGCACGAGCATGCCGATCAACAGCAGGCCCACCAGCAGCGCGTGGTCGAGTACCGCGGCGAGCGAGCGCGCGTAGGCGGCCTTGAACCGCTCGAATTGCCGTTCGGCCCACACCGCCCATCTCGCCGGCGAGTGCAAGGCACGGCCTCGCGCCAGCGTGAAAGCGCACATCGTCGGCGTGATCGTCAGCGAAATCAGCAACGAGAATAGGATCGCGATCGACAGCGTCACCGCGAATTCATGGAACAGCATGCCGACGATGCCCGGCATCAGCAGGATCGGGATGAACACGGCGATCAGCGACAGGCTCATCGAGATCACCGTGAAGCTGACCTCGGAGCTGCCGCGCAACGCCGCTTCGCGCGGCGGCACGCCGGCCTCGATGTGGCGCACGACGTTCTCCAACACCACCACGGCATCGTCGACGACGAAGCCGGTGGCGATCGTCAGCGCCATCAGCGAGAGGTTGTCGATGCTGTAGCCAAGGAGGTACATCGGTCCGAACGAGCCGATGATCGACAGCGGCAGGGCCACCGCGGGTATCAGCGTCGCGCGCGGCGATTGCAGGAAAACGTACACGACGCCGATGACGAGCAGCACCGCGAGGAACAGGCTGCGCTCCGTATCGGTCACCGCCGCGGTGACCGATTGCGAGCGATCGATCGCGACGTGCACCTTGATGCTGGGGGGCAGCGTCGCCTCGACCGACGGCAGCACCTTCTTGATCTGGCTGACGGTGTCGATGATGTTCGCGCCCGGCAGAGGAAAGACGATCACGCCCACGGTCGGCTGATTGTCGAACAGACCGGCATTGCGGATGTTCTCGTTGGAATCCTCGACGTCGGCAACGTCGCGCAGCATCACGGGCGCGCCGTTGCGATAGGCGATCACCAGATTGCGATACTCCGCGGCCTTGGTCGCCTGGTCGTTGGAGATCACCTCGTAACGCTGGTCGCCTTGTTCTATATAGCCTTTGGCGCTGTCCGCGTTGGCCGCGGCGATCGCGGCGCGTACGTCCTCGAGGCCGATGCCGTAGGCGCTCAGCTTGTCGGGCTCGAGTTCCACCCGAACCGAGGGCAGGGCGCTGCCGCCGAGGATGATCTGACCGACGCCGCTGATCTGCGAGAGTTGCTGCTGGATGACCGTGTTCGCCGAGTCGTAGAGCTGCGCGCGCGTCAGCGTCGGCGAGGTCAACGACAGGATGATGATCGGCGAGTCGGCCGGATCGTATTCCCGGTAGGACGGATTGTTGCGCAACGTGGTCGGCAAGTCCGCGCGCGCGGCCTGGATTGCCGCCTCGACGTCGCGTGCGGCACCGTTGATGTCCCGATTGAGCGCGAACTGAACGACGACTCTCGAGGATCCTACGGTATTCGACGAGGTCAACTCGGTCACGCCGGCGATCGTCGACAAGCGCCTCTCCAGCGGCTCGGCGACGGTCGAGGCCATGGTATCGGGACTCGCGCCCGCCATGCTCGCCTGCACCACCACGACCGGGTAGGTGACGCTCGGCAGCGGCGCGACCGGCAGATGAAAATAGGCGAGCAAGCCCGACAAGCCGATGGCGAGGGCGAGCAGCGCGGTCGCGACCGGCCGCTTGATGAACAGCGCCGGGATGTTCACGCCGCGCCCTCGGCCGCGCCCGCCGCCGCGGAATCGTGCGGATGGCGCCGCAACTTATGCGCCAGGCGATCGAAGAACAGATAAATCACCGGCGTCGTGAACAGCGTCAGCATCTGGCTGACGATCAGGCCGCCGATGATCGCAATACCGAGCGGCCGCCGCAGTTCCGAGCCGGTGCCGTTGCCGACCAACAGAGGCAGGGCGCCGAGCATAGCCGCCAGCGTGGTCATCAGGATCGGCCGGAAGCGCAGGATCGAGGCCTCCAGAATCGCCTCCCGCGCACTCTTGCCGAGCTGACGCTCCTGTTCGAGCGCGAAATCGACGATCATGATGCCGTTCTTCTTGACGATGCCGATCAACAGCACGATGCCGATGATGCCGATGACGTCCAGGGCGTGGCCGGCCAGCATCAACGCGAGCAGGGCGCCGATGCCCGCCGACGGCAGCGTCGAGAGGATCGTCACCGGGTGAACGTAGCTTTCGTAGAGGACGCCGAGCACGATGTAGACCGTGACCAGGGCCGCGAGCAGCAGGAACACCTCGCTGGACAGCGAGTCTTCGAATGCCTGCGCGGCGCCCTGGAAGGAACTCGTGATCGACGCCGGCAGCTGCACGGCCTGCTCGGCCTGTTTGATCTGATCGAGCGCGGTGCCGAGCGAGGCGCCCTGCGCCAGGTTGAACGACACGGTGACGGCCGGGAACTGTGCCAGATGGCTGATGACGAGGGGTTCCTTGGTGACCTTGATGCGGGCGATGGCGCTCAATGGCACCTCGCCGCTGCTGCCGGTCTGCGTCGGCAAATACAGGGTGCCGAGCGATTGCAGATTCGGCAGGCTGTCGGGCTTCGCGACCAGGACCACCCGATACTGGCTCGACTGAGTGAAGATCGTCGAGACGATGCGCTGACCGAGCGCATCGTAGAGCGCGTTGTCGACCGTCGCCGGGGTGATGCCGTAGCGGGCAGCCAATTGCCTGTTGACCTCGACGTCGACGCTCAGGCCGTCGTTGTTCAGGTCGCTGGTGACGTCCGTGATCGACGTGATCCGCCGCATGCGTGCAAGCAGCGGCGGCACGTATTTGCCGAACGCCTGCTGACTGGGTCCGCGCAGCACGAACTGATACTGATTTCGCGAGACGACGGTATCGAGCGTCAGGTTCTGTGCGGGCTGCAGATACAGCTTGATGCCCGCAACGCCGGCGACCTCCTGCTGCAATCGCTGGGCGACCTGCTCGGCGCTCTGCGAACGCTGGTCGTGGGGGCGCAGATTGATCAGAAAGCGGCCCTCGTTCAGCGTCGTATTGGTGCCGTCGATGCCGACGTAGGAGGTCAGCGACACCACGTCCGGATCCTTGAGCATCACGTCCGCGAGCGACATCTGGCGTGCGGCCATCGCCCGGTATGACACGGAATTGTCCGCCACGCTGATTCCCTGGATGACCCCGACGTCCTGCACCGGGAACAGGCTCTTCGGTATCGTCACGTACAACAGGCCCGTCAGCCCCACGGTCAACGTCGCCACCACCAGCGTCAGGATCTGGTGGTCGAGCACCCAATGCAGCGCGCGTTGATAGCCTGCCAGCGTCTTATCGAACAGCCTTTCGCTGATCTGCTCGAAGTGGCTCGGGTGCCGTTCGGCTTTGCGTCTGAGGATGCGCGCGCACATCATCGGCACGAGCGTCAGGGAGACCACCGCCGAAATCACGATCGTGACCGCGAGCGTGACCGCGAATTCGCTGAACAGCCGGCCGATCACCCCGCCCATGAACAAAAGCGGGATCAGCACGGCGAGCAGCGACACGGTGAGCGACAGGATCGTGAAGCCGATCTGCCCCGCGCCCTGCAGCGCCGCTTCGAGCGGGTTCATACCCGCCTCGAGGTAGCGCACGATGTTCTCGATCATGACGATCGAATCGTCGACGACGAATCCGGTGGCGATGATCAATGCCATCAGCGAGAGGTTGTCGATCGAGTAGTTGAGCTCGTACATGACCGCGAGCGTGCCGATCAGCGAAACCGGCACGGAGATGCTCGGAATCACGGTCGCCGGCAGGTTGCGCAGGAACACGAAGATCACGAGCACGACCAGGGCGATCGACAACATCAATTCGAAGGCGGCGTCCGCGACGGACGCGCGGATCACGCCGGTGCTGTCGGCGACGGTCTGCACGTGCATCGCCTGCGGCAGGCTGGCGAGCAGTGCCGGAAGTCGCTGCTTGATCGCATCGACCGTGGCGATCACGTTCGCCCCGGGCTGGCGCAGCACGTTGAGCACGATCGCCGGCGCGCGGTCGTACCAAGCGCCCTGTTCGACGTCCTGCGCCGCTTCGGTGACATGGGCGACGTCGCGCATGAACACCGGCGCGCCATTCTGATAGGCGATCACCGTGTTCAGATAATCCTTGGGATCCCGGATCTGGTCGTTGGCGTTGATCGTGTAATCGAGTTGCGGTCCGTCGAAGTTGCCCTTCGGCTGGCTGACGTTGATGTTTGCGAGCAGGCTGCGCAAGTCGTCGATACCGATGCCGTACGCGGCAAGTTTGTGCGGATCGATTTCCACGCGCACGGCCGGCACGTTGCCGCCGGAGGGGCTGACCAAGCCGACGCCCGACACCTCGGAGATCTTCGAGGCCAGGCGATTGTTGGCGACGTCCTGCAATTGAATCAACGACATCGAATTGGAAGTGAGCGCGAGGGTCAGGATCGGTTGGTCGGCCGGGTTGACTTTCGCGTATATCGGCGGGGCCGGCAGACCGCTCGGCAGCAGGCTGTTGGCCGAGTTGATCGCCTCCTGGACGTTCTGCTCGGCGATGTCGAGATTCAGTGCGAGGTTGAACTGCAGGGCGATGACCGAGGCGCCCGCGGAGCTTTCCGAGGTCATCTGGGTCAGTCCCGGGATCTGGCCGAGTTGCACCTCGAGCGGCGACGTCACCGTGGTCGCCGTCACTTGGGGACTCGCGCCGGGATAAAACGTCTGCACCCGGATCGTCGGGTAGTCGACGTCCGGCAGCGAGGAGATCGGCAGAAACCGCACCGCGACCGCGCCGATGAGCACGAGCGCGATCATCAGCAGCGACGTCGCCACCGGCCTCAGTACGAAAGGACGCGAGATGTTCATCGGCCGCGCCGGGGCTGCCTGGCGGTCATCAACGGGACGCGGAGCCGTTCGATTTCGCGGGCGCAGCCGCTCGCCGCTTGCCGGCCGGCCCCGAGCCCGGCCCGGGCGCCGTGGCGTCGCCGGCGGTTTGCGGCGCGGCGATGCTGATCCTGGCGCCGTCGGTGAGCCGGTCGGTACCGTCGATGACGACCGCGTCGCCGAGCGAAAGGCCCGACAGAATGGCGGTATCCTTGCCATCATTCGGACCCAGCGTGACCTTGTGCGCCGATACCGTGTGATCCGGGTTCAACAGATATACGTAGTCGCCGGGCGCACCGGTCAATACCGCCGGCGTCGGCACCAAAACGACATGGGTCAGCGTATCGACGAGCAGCTTGACGCTGACGAATTCGTTCGGGAACAAGGCCTCATCGGCGTTCGGGAAAGACGCGCGCAGCGGCACCGTGCCCGTGCTGGTGCCCATCTGATTGCCGATGGCATACAGCGTACCGGTGGCGATCTGCCGCGAGTTGTCGCTGGAGTACGCGGTGACCGCCAGCTTCGCGCCGGAGTTGAAGCGCTGGATCACCTTGTTGAGATCGTTTTGCGCGACGCTGAACTCCACGGTCGTCGGCTTCATCGTCGTGATCACGGCGATGCCCGGCGAACTCGAGGCGGTGACGTAGTTGCCCGGGTCGACGAACCGCAGGCCGACCCGGCCGGCGACCGGCGCGGTGATGCGGCAATACTCGAGGTCCAAGCGATATTGTGCGACGTTGGCCTCGTCGGTTTGTGTCTGTGCCTCGCCCTGCTTGACCGCGAATTCCTGGTCGGTGACGGTCTGTTCGGCGATCGCTTTTTTTGCCCGTAGCTCGGCATAACGCGCAAGGTCGGAGCGGGCCTGAGCGAGAGCCGATTGATCCTTGAGAAGCTGCGCCTGCGCCTGGCGCAAGTCTATCGCATATTGTCGCGGGTCGATCTGCGCCAGGAACTGCCCGACTTTCACGTCCTCACCTTCGCGATAGCCGACCTGGGTCAGATAGCCGCTCAGCTGCGGCAAGACCGTGACCGTGGCGACCGGCGTCACGGTGCCGAGCTCCATCAACGTGACCGGCATGTCGCCGCTGACGGCCCGGGCGACCTTCACCACCTGGGGCGGTATGCCGTGTTTCTGCGGCTTGGATCCCAGCAAGCGCAGCAGCACGATGGCGAGCAACGCACCGCCCGCCACGGCGAGGATCCAGACGGTGCGCTTGCCGCGGCGATCTGCCGCTGCCGTGGTGTCCTGCGGGTCGCTCATATGGCCTCCGGATCCCCTGATGACCGATTCATGCCGATGCCGTTACTCGGGCCGCGCAGTTTCAACGACTGTCGGCCGCTCCAGGAGCGTCATAAATTGCTGATTTTGCCGTGGCGGCGAAGCCTGCATCGAACGGAAAGATATCGTACTCAGCCGGCCCGTGGGATGAAAAGCCGCCGCAATGCGGTCAAGAACTGTCAAGGACGCGAAAAGCCGGGCGCCGTGCGGCCGATCCGGGCCGCACGGCGCAAATTGCCGCAAGCGTCACGAGGCCGGCTGATCTCCGGTGAAGTACAGCAACACGTAGGTCTTGACGGCACCGTTCGTTTGCGGAATGCCGTAGACCTTGACCGCGGTGCCCGCGGTCAGCGCGTTCGTCAGCGTGGCAAGACCCGCGGCGGTCGTGATGTCGATCGGGCTGACCGTGACGATGCCGTTGCTGCGGTCGACCTGATAGACGAGAGTGGCGGAGCCCGCCGTCGAATCGACGTCGATCGTCGCCGCGCTGGTGCCGCCCGCGACCGTGATCGTGAAGGCATCGTTCGCCAAGCCATCGGCGACGGCGCCGAGCGGCAAGCGCGACGGCAGCAGCACGGTCGCTTTGGCCGACCAGCCGGCGGCATTCGCCGGATCGCTCCAGATCGCGTAGCTCGCGCCGCGCGCGGCGAGCGCACCGACGCTGCCGCCGAAATCGACCGCGCCGTCGGTCGCCGAGACGAAGTCGCCGATCGCCTTTGCGCCGCTCTCGAGCAGCGTCGGATAGGCGAAGTTCCACCATTTGTAGCCGCTGATCGGATTGCCGTTCGCATCGCTACCGTTCGCCGTGGAGGCGGATAGGTAGTCGAGCGTCGCCACGTAATCGTCCGCGGCCGTTCTGAACGTGCTTGTATAGGTGAAGCCGGTGGTGTCCGGCGCCGAAATCGCGCCGCCGTAGCGGGCGGTTTCAATGTCGATCGACGCGGCAACCAGCGGCGTCGCCAGCGGATCGACGACGGCCGCGTGCACCTTGAAGCCGCGCACCAGATCATGGGCGGCGAGGAACGCCGTGCCGGTCGCGATCGGCGCGGCGTCGGCCGCCGGATCTTGCGGCGAGCGGAAGTAGAATTGCGTGTTCGCATCGACGACCACGGGCACGCCGCCGCCCGATTCGTTTTCGATCGTGACGACGTCAGTCGCCGTATCGACGTGCAGCACGTGGCCTTCGGGGCTGACCCAGACGCTGTTGAAGCTGCTGCTCGCCCAGATGCGCACCGCGACCAGCGTGCCGTCCTGCTGATAGCGGGCGGTGATGCGCACCGATTTGCCGACCAACGAGGCTTCGGCGGAGAAATCCTTGATCACCGTGTGGGTCTTCGCATCGAGATCGTAGAACAGCGTGCCGTTCACGGAGTCGGCGAGAATCTGCAGCGATTGCGGCGTCGATACGGCCGTTTCCTGCGGATTCGCGACCGGTTCGGTGGGGTATTCCTTGTCGATCGTGATGGCGCTGGCGTCGGTGGCGATCGCCGTCACGCTGCCGTACATCTGACGCAGCACCAGGCGGGCAAGGTCGTAGCGCGGGTGGCGGCGCACCGGACCGTCGAGATTCACCGCCCATATGGTCGTGCCGGTGAGCGCCGACACGTGACCGACGATGAACGCGGGATTGCCGAGGTCGAATTCCAGATCCAGCGCATTGTTCTGGTTTGCATCGACGGCGAGCGCCGCATCGAAATTCAGCATCGTCGTCACCGTCCGATTCGGCGCCGAGCCTTGCGCGTGCTCAACCTGAATCTGGGCCTCGGGTATCGTCGCGCCCGGCGGCGCGGCGAATCCGGGGCTGGGATCGGCGGCCGCGGTCAACGAAATATCCCCCGGGTTGGCGCCGAGAGTCAGGAGCGCGCCCGAATAGCTGCCGACCGGGATACTGGCGTTGCCGAGCAATTCGTCGAGCTGATCGAGTTGCGCCAAGTTCGTGACCGGCGCATCCGCCGGCGCCGTGTATACGGTGACGTTGCCGCCGCCGCCTTGCGGAATCAGCGCGATCGACAGCACCTTGACGCCGATCGTCGCCCAGTCCTCGGTGGATGCATCGCTCAGCAACAGCGACAAATTGGCGCTTTGCGGCGCCGAGGTCGGCGGCGCCATGGGGCCGCTCGAACCGCCGCAGGCCGCGAGCAACGCCCCCGCCGCGGCGACGATAAAATGGATTCGCAATGTCTTTGATGTCATGACCGAGTGCTCCCTCGTTCGAACAACGATTGATTGTCGCCAGCGCGCGACGCCGGCGAGCGTCTTAGCTGGGAACATCAACGGGGCACTCAGGTTCGGGTTGACACCCGCCGAGCGAAACTCGGTCGCGGCGGCGTCCGCGGGCGACGCCGCGCGCGAATCGGCTCAGGCCTTGCGGGCGTACACCGCGCACCAGCCGCTGGCGCTGACCAGTTTGCCGGCGAATATGTTGCATGGACGCCAGGCCTCGCCGTCCTTGCCGGTGATTTGCGCGCAGTTTGCGCAGGTCGATCCCGGCTTGTATTGCGGAAACTTGGCGGCATCCACGGAGGCTGCGCTCTCGGTGTAGGAAACGCCCGCAGCCATCGGATCGCTGGGGCTCAAGTGGGGCAACTGCGGCGCGGCCGCCGCGCTGCGCACGACCGCGAGCGCGCCGGCAGCAAAGGCAATATTCACGAGCGCCTCGCGGCGCGAGATGGTGGACTTCATGAATCGATACTCCCGCAATGGTCTCGAGGCGCCGTCGTAGCGGCGGACAACCGCAGTGTAGCGAAGCGTACCGGTCGGGCACTCCGTACTTGTACGTACTCGCGGGCGGCGCGGCGGAGGCCTGGGCGTGGCGCGTGAATGCTGCAGCCGGGTTGCCCGCGGGCCGCCGCAATGCGCGCTCAGCCGCTCGATGTATATTAGTTGCCGGCGCCTGCTTGAACGGCGGCGACAAAGTGCGGTCGGAACGGTCTTGCGAAGGAGCGGTGCAATGGAAATTGGAATGATCGGACTCGGGCGCATGGGCGCCAACATGGCGCAACGTCTGGCGCTCGGTCGCCACAAGGTGACGGGGTTCGATCCTGCGGCCGATGCCCGCAAGGCGATTCAAACCGCGGGTGTCGCCACGGCCGAGTCGCTGCCGGCGCTGGTTGAGGCGCTGCAGACTCCGCGCGTGCTGTGGCTGATGGTGCCGTCCGGCAAGATCACCGACGACACGGTCGATGCGCTGCTGCCGCTGCTGGCGAGCGGCGATACCCTGGTCGATGGCGGCAACTCCAATTACAAGGATACGTTGCGCCGTGCCCGAATGTACGCCGACAAGGATCTGCGCTACGTCGACTGCGGCACCAGCGGCGGCATTTGGGGACTGAAGGAGGGCTACAGCATGATGATCGGCGGCGAGCCGCGCACGATCGATGCCCTGCGGCCGATCTTCGAAACGCTCGCTCCAGCCAAAGATCGAGGGTGGGGCCGGGTCGGTCCGGTCGGTTCCGGGCACTTCACCAAGATGGTTCACAACGGCATCGAATACGGATTGATGCAGGCATACGCCGAGGGCTTCTCGATTCTGCGGCACAAGCAGGAGTTCGGTCTCGATCTGCGGCAGATCGGCGAGATCTGGCGTTACGGCAGCGTAGTGCGCTCTTGGCTGCTCGAGCTGACGACGGACGCCCTCGGCAAGAATCCGACCTTGGACGGCATCGCGCCCTACGTCATGGATTCTGGCGAAGGCCGATGGACCGTGGATGAGGCGATCGATCTCAATGTGCCTGCCCCGGTGATCACCGCCTCGCTGATCGCGCGATTGCGCTCGCGCGACCCGGAGTCCTTTGCGGACAAGCTGCTTGCGGCCATGCGCAACGAGTTCGGCGGCCATCCGCTGAAGAAGGAGTAGCCGCTGCGCTGCGGCGCGCGCCAAAAAGCGCTTGCGCTGCGGATTGTCCGCTGCCTAGGCGTGCTGCAGCGAACAGACCGCGCGCCGCCGAACGCGCAAAGTTCACGAGCGCGGGCGCGTCGGCCGTAAATTTTGCAGGAGAAAAGCAGATGTTACGCAACATGTCGGATTTGGAAGAATATTCCATCGGCGCAACCGATGGGCTGATAGGCGAAGTGAAGGATCTGTACTTCGACGACCAAACCTGGGTCATTCGCTATTTCGTCGTCGAAACCGGCGTATGGCTTGCGCACCGGCGGGTGTTGATCTCGCCGTTTTCGATCGGTAAACCGGACTGGGCGGCAAAAGCGCTGCCGGTCTCGATTACCAAAAAGCAAGTCGAGGAGAGCCCCGACATCGACACCAACAGGCCGGTTTCGCGCCAGCACGAGATGAGCCATCTCGGATATTACGGCTACCCGTACTATTGGGGCGGCGACGGCCTTTGGGGCGGCGGCTCCTTCCCGAGCATGATGTTGACCGGCGTGGGCTACGGCGAAGCGAATGTCGCAGACCGTCAGGCGCAAGCGAGAAATGCCCGGACGGAGGCCGAAGCGGATGCCGAGCAGCGCGAGCACGCTGACCATCACTTGCGAAGTTGCCAGGCCGTCATGAAATATCGCATCCACGCCGCCGACGGCGACATAGGGCACGTTCAGGATTTACTGGTCGATGAGGAAACCTGGGCCATTCGCTACATGATCGTGGATACCAGCAACTGGTGGATTGGACACCACGTGCTGATCTCGCCTCAATGGATCCTGAATGTCAGTTGGGCGGACAGCAAGGTCGCGGTCAATTTGACACGTGATGCGGTGAAGCGCGCGCCTCCATACGTCATGAATCGGCAGCTGGATCGTGATCAGGAAATGGACGTATACAGGCACTATGAGCGTAAGGGCTACTGGCCCGACAAGGCGGCCGTGCCGCGATAGCCGGCGCCGCTTCCAAGAACGGAATCGGCGCATAGGTGCCCCTTAAGATCGCCCTGCGGTTGGACGGCAGCGCGCCGCAGTAAGCCATTGATTTAATTGGCGCTCCCTACGGGATTCGAATTCATGTTACAGCCTCGAGAGTGGTGCTATGCGCTAACAGACGTAAACCGTGATCAAGCGTAATACATTAAAATCAAATGACTTTCGTACCGATCGTAACCCGGCGTCAACTCGCGCCGCGCTCGGCGCCGTATTGGCCGGAGCTAGAGCGTGGCCTGCGCCTCTTCTACGTGAAGCCCAAGGCAGCGGCGGGCACGTGGGTGCTGCGTCAGTTCACCGGTGGCAGGGCCACACACGTAGGCGCTGCGGGCTCGGCGACGACGCCTCTGACCACAGTCGATCGATTCGTGCTCGGATCGATGAGCCTGTTCGTGCGTCCTCGACGAGTCGCGAAGCTCGCCGCAATTCTCGAACCGGCGACGCTGGAATAGGTTCCGCGCAGGCGAGACAGAATTGACTATGACATGTGATCGCATCTGCGGGGAACGCAACTCACGGTTATTCTTCCCAAGAGCGGCTGAGACGCAGCGCGCTCGTGATCACGCCGACCATGCTGTAGGTCTGTGGGAAGTTGCCCCATTGCAATCCCGTCGCGGGATCCATGTCCTCGGACAAGAGGCCGACGGCGTTTCGGCGCGCGAGCAGGCGCCCGAATATGGCGCGCGCATCTTCGATGCGGCCGACGCCGGCGAGCGCGTTGACATACCAAAACGAACACATTGTGAACGTGTTGGCGGGAACGCCGAAATCGTCGGCGTGGACGTAGCGGTGCACCAGGTCGCCGCGCACCAAATCGCGCTCGACGGCCTCGAGCGTCGATACGAAGCGGGGGTCGGCCGCGTCGATGAAGCCGAGATCCGGCAGCAAGAGTGCCGTCGCGTCTAGGGTGTCGCCGTCGAATTGACCGACAAACGCGCGCTGCCCTTCGCTCCAGGCACGAGCGCGTATCTCCGCGCGCATCGCATCGGCTCGATAGCGCCAGAACGCGCAGCGGTCTTCCATTCCCAGCTTCGCGGCTATTCGCGTCAGGCGATCGCATGCCGCCCAGCACATGACCGCTGAAAATGTATGCACCGTCTCGTGACCGCGAAACTCCCAGGGACCCGCGTCCGGGCGGCCGAAGCACGCGACGGCGCGCTCGCCGAGCGTCTCTAGGCGGATGAACAGGGACGTGTCGCCGGGACTCGGCAAACGCTGATCGAAAAACAGCTGCGTCGCCGCGAGGATGACCGCGCCGTAAACATCATGCTGAATCTGTTCATACGCAAGATTTCCGATGCGCACCGGGCCCATGCCACGATAGCCGTCCAATGACCCGACCGTGCGCTCGGGGATGCGCGCATCGCCGGTGACGCCGTACAGCGGCTGCAGCATTCCGGTCGGCGAACGGGCGACGACCCGATCTAAGTAGCGCAAGTAGCCAACCATGGTGTTCGTCGCGCCCAGGCGATTGAGCGCCTGAATCACGAAGAAACTGTCGCGCAGCCAGCAAAAGCGATAGTCCCAATTGCGCCCGCTGTCGGCGACCTCGGGTATCGACGTCGTGATTGCGGCGAGCACGGCGCCCGTGTCCTCATAGGTGCACAGCTTCAGCGTGATCGCCGACCTGATCACCGCCTCCTGCCAATCGAAGGGTATCGCGAGGCCGCGCACCCATTCCTGCCAATAGGTGCGCGTCTCCTCGAGCCACGTCCGCGCGAGCGACAAAGGCGCGCTGCCGACGGGTTCGTCCGGCATGAGAATCAGCGCCAGAGGTTCATCGAGGACGAAAGCGCCTTGGTCGAGCAACGCCGAAATCGAGGCGTTCGTCGTCACGCGGTATTGCAGCTGCGGCGTCACGAATCGAACATGGTGGCTACC
>DATKSW010000018.1:0-256484 GCA_035531435.1 Steroidobacteraceae bacterium
CGGCCGCTCCAGCGTGTACGGATGCTTATAGTCCAGATTGACCTCGCGCAGGTGGCCGACGATTTGCCGGATCTTCGCCGCATAGGGGCGCGCCGCGCGCATCCGGTCCTGCGCTTTGCGCATCTTGCTCGCCGCCACCATCTCCATGGCCTTGGTGATCTTCTGAGTATTCTTGATACTCGCGATCTTGCCACGGATCTCTTTTGCGCCTGCCATCGTTCTCGCCTAAATGGCCGCGAAAAACTCGTCGCAGCACTTCTTCAGCGCGGCTTCGACGTCTTTCGACAGATCCGGCTTGGCGTTTATGCCGCCGAGCAGCTCGGCGTACGCGCTGCGCGCGAAGATTTGCAAATCCGCCTCCGTGTTGACGACCTTGCGGCGGTCGATTTTGTCGAAATAGCCGTTGTTCGCGGCGAACAGCGACAGCGCCATCTCCGCGACCGACATGGGCGCGTATTGCTTCTGCTTCATCAGTTCGGTGACGCGCTGGCCGCGCTCCAGCTGTCGGCGGGTCGCTTCATCCAGGTCCGAAGCGAACTGCGAGAATGCGGCGAGCTCGCGATACTGGGCGAGCGCCAGGCGCACGCCGCCGCCGAGCTTCTTGATGATGTTGGTTTGCGCGGCGCCGCCGACGCGCGACACCGAGATGCCGGCATTGATCGCCGGACGCATGCCGGCGTTGAACAAGTCGGTTTCCAGGAAGATCTGGCCGTCGGTGATGGAAATGACGTTGGTGGGAACGAAGGCGGTGACATCGCCCGCCTGGGTTTCGATGATCGGCAGTCCGGTCAGCGAGCCGGTGCGGCCCTTGACCCGGCCGTTGGTCGCCTTTTCCACGTATTCCTCGTTGACGCGCGCCGAGCGTTCGAGCAAACGGGAGTGCAGGTAGAAGACGTCGCCCGGGTAGGCTTCGCGCCCCGGCGGCCGGCGCAGCAGCAGTGAAATCTGCCGGTAGGCGACCGCTTGCTTGGACAGGTCGTCGTAGACGATCAGCGCATCTTCGCCGTTGTCCATGAAATATTCGCCCATCGCGCAGCCGCCGTAGGGCGCCAGGTATTGCATCGCCGCGGGCATCGAAGCGGAGGCGGCGACGACGATGGTATGCGCCATGGCGCCGTGTTCTTCGAGCTTGCGAACGACGTTGGCGATCGAACTCTGCTTTTGTCCGATGGCGACGTAGACGCATTTAACGCCGGCGCTCTTTTGGTTGATGATGGTGTCGATGGCGACGGCGGTCTTGCCGGTCTGCCGGTCGCCGATGATCAGTTCGCGCTGACCGCGGCCGATCGGCACCATGGAATCGATGGCTTTCAGGCCGGTCTGCACGGGTTGCGAGACGCTCTTGCGAAAAATCACGCCGGGCGCGACCCGCTCGAGCGGCGAGCGCCGCGTGGCGTGCACCGGACCGTTGCCGTCGAGCGGATTGCCGAGCGCATCGACGACGCGGCCGAGCAATTCGGGACCCACCGGCACCTCGAGTATTCGGCCCGTGGTCTTGACGACCGATCCTTCCGAAATCAGCTTGTAGTCGCCGAGCACCACGGCGCCGACCGAGTCCTGCTCGAGGTTCAGCGCCAACCCGAAAGTGTTGCCGACGAATTCCAGCATCTCGCCGTAACGCGCATCGGCGAGGCCGTGTATGCGTACGATGCCGTCGGTGACGCTCACCACGGTGCCGACGTTGCGCGCCTCGGTTGCGCCCTCGAACTTGACGATGCGCGCCTTGATCAGATCGCTTATTTCGGATGCCTTGATGGACATATCAACCCTCTTGGCGCGGGCCTCGCGGACCCGCGACTAAATCAGTTTAGCTCGCCAATTCCGTGGCCAGCCGTTGCAGACGGCCCCTCACGGAGCCGTCGATGACCAGATCCCCGGCGCGCACCACCGCGCCTCCCAAAAGCGTCGAATCGATGGAAGTTCGCATGCGCACCCGGCGCTTGAGGCGCGTGCTCAAGGCCTGTTCGAGCTTGCGGGCTTGCGCGTCGCTCAGCGCGACGGCCGACACCACCTCGACGTCGACGGTATGTTCGACGGCCGAGCGCAACTCCTCGTAATGCGCAAAGATCTCCGGCAGCAGCAGCAGGCGACGATTCTCCGCCAGTACGCGCATCAAGTTCTGCATTCCGGCATCGAACTTGGCTGCCGCGACATCGGTAATGAGATTGGCCAGATCGGCCGGTCGCAACGCCGGATTCTTGATGAGCGCCGCGACCCGCGGATCGGCGACGATCTCGCCGGCGGTTTTCAGCGCCTGCGACCATCCTGCAAAGTCATCCGCGTCGCGCGCATATTCGAACGCGGCCTTCGCATAGGGTCGAGCGATTGTGGCGCGCTCAGCCACGGGCGACCTCGGCCGCTAATTTATCCAGCAGTTGCGCGTGCGTCCTGGGATCGATCTCGCGTTCCAGCAAGCGCTCTGCGCCTTGGACCGCGAGCTTGCCCACTTCCCGGGCCAGGCCTTCGCGCGCATGCGAGCTCTCCCGCGCCACTTCATCGCGAGCCTGAGCGAGCAAGCGCCGTGCTTCGCTCGAGGCCGTGCCCTTGGCTTCCTCGACAATCTCGCTGGAACGCTTGCCCGCCATGTCGACGATCTGCGCTGCGCGGTCGCGCGCTTCGCGGATGATGACAGTGGCGCGCGCCTGCGCTTCGCCGAGGTCCTTTTGGCTCTTATTGGCGGCGGCCAAGCCATCCGCAATATTCTTCTGGCGCTGTTCTATCTTTGGCAGGAGCCACGCCCAAAAATATTTCATCACGAACCAGGCCACCAGGAAAAACACCACGCCTTGAATGACCAGGGTAACCGTTAAATTCATTGTTTACTCCTTGCCCGGCGCGGCGCCGATGCGCTTGCGCCTACTTCGCGCCCAGTGCGCCGAGGAACGGATTGGAATAGAGCAGCAGGAAGCCCACCGCGACGCCGATGATCGGCACCGCGTCGAGCAGGCCCGCGACGATGAACAGCTTGATCTGCAGCATGTTGGTCAGCTCCGGTTGGCGGGCGGCGCTCTCCAGGAATTTGCCGCCGAGAATGCCGAAGCCGATCGCGGCGCCCAGGCCGCCCAAGCCGATCACCAGGCCTGCCGCAATCACGGTCGCGCTCATGAGTTGCGCAATTTGGGTCACATGTTCCATATTGTCTCCGTCGGTCTTTGAAATCTTATTGAGGAATCGAAATCTAGTGGCGCTCGGCGGCGATGCCGACGTACACAATCGTCAAGACCATGAAAATGAAGGCCTGCAGCGTGATGATCAAATAGTGGAATGCCGTCCAAAGGATTCCCGCAAAGATCTGCCAGAACCCGGCAAAGTACGTCGAAAAATGGTTCAGCGCCGCGCCGAGTGTAAAACAGGCGATCAAGAGGAAAATGAGTTCGCCGGCGTACATGTTGCCGAACAGCCGCATCGACAGGGACAAGGGCCGTACCGCTTCCTCGATCAGGCGAAACAGGAAATTGACGGGCGCGAGCAGCATTTTTCCGACCGCGCCGTGAGCGTGAAACGGCGCGGTGAACCATTCCGCGAAAAAGACGCCGGCGCCCTTGTGCGTGATGCCGACGTATTGGATCAGCAGAAACACGCCCAGCGCCATGCCGACGGTGGTGTTCAGATCGGCCGTGGCGACGACGCGAAGGTGCTCGACGCCGAACAGCCTCGCGCCGGCAGGGAGCAGATCCACCGGCAAGATGTCCATGAAGTTCTCGAGGAACACGAGAACGAATATCGTGATCGCAAGCGGCGCGATGAACTTGTTCGCGCCGCGATAAGTGTCTTTCACCATGTCATCGACAAATTCGACAAGGATTTCGACCGCGGCTTGAAATTTCCCCGGCACTCCGCTGGTCGCACGCCGCGCCACCCTCCACAGCAGCAGAATCATCAACGCCGAAATGACGAGATTGAAAATGACCGTGTCGAGATTGACGACCCAAAAGCCGCCGTGCCCGAGATTGACGGTGAGGTGCGTAAGATGATGCTTGATATAGCCGGTCATCCCGCCAGAGGTGCTTTCGTCAGCCATCATTCGGCACCAAAAATTCCGAGACGCATAAATCCTCGATCGTCATTTGAGCCGGCCGAGCCGGCCGAGCGCGACCCAATACCCCGCAAAGCCGGCAGCCATGCCGATCACCAGCGGCGCCGCTTCGAGCTTCAGGCGCGCGATCGCCAAATACAAAGCGAGCATGAACCACAACCACTTCAGCGCCACTCCGGCATACATCGCCGCGGTGAGCGCGACGCCCGCGGCTATACCGGGCTTGAACATGCGCCATCCGAACAGCGCGCTGCCGACAGCCACGATCAACCCGCCCGCCAATGCCGCAAGGCCTGCCTGCGGGCCCTTGAACAGGAAAAGCAGAAGCGCAGCCGGCAGTGCGCAAATCGACTGCAGGAGCACGACCCGAGCGATTAGCCGCTTGCCGCGCAGCAACACGTCGCTCATCTTGAAGGTCGCCGGATCGCATCCGGCGCACGGCGACGCGCTGTCCCTTGTTTGCACATATGAGCCGTCGCAAGTCACAACAGCGGGGGCATTATAGAGAGCTGGCCCCGGCGCATCAAGGCGATCATCGCCAGCGATTGCGCCGCTTCCGTGGGTGCGCGGCTGCCCGTTATGTAGCCCCCTCAGCTTATATGGGCGAGGATGCCTTCCAGCTCGTCGAGGCTGTGGTACGTCACGACCAACCGGCCCTTTCCGGAGGCGGTATGTTGGAATAGAACTTTGGCGCCCAGCTTGTCGGTCAGTTCGAGTTGCAACCGCTCTATGTCCGGGTCCGCGGGCGCAGGCTCAACGCGATCGCCAGACCGGGGCGCGAGCAAGCGGCGCACCAGCGCTTCGGTCTCGCGCACCGAAAGCGATTTTTTGGCGACCAGGGCCGCCACTTCGATTTGTTGACGGCGCGAGGTCAGGCCGAGCAACGCGCGCGCGTGCCCCATCTCGATGCGCCGCCCTTCGACGAGTTCCATGACTTCGTCCGGCAGTTCGAGCAGACGCAGCAAGTTGCTGACGGCGGCGCGCGAGCGGCCGACGGCATCCGCAACCGCCTGGTGCGTGAGTCCAAATTCCTGAATGAGACGCGATAGCGCGCGCGCTTCCTCCAGCGGATTCAAGTCCTCGCGCTGAATGTTCTCGATCAGGGCGATGGCGACCGCGTCGCCGTCCGCCGCGTCGCGCACCACGGCCGGGATCGCGGCGAGACCCGCAAGCTGCGCCGCGCGCCAGCGGCGCTCGCCGGCAATGATTTCGTAGCGCTGTATCTCGGCGCTATTGCTCCGCGGCAGCGGACGCACGACGATCGGCTGCACCACACCCTGCGCCTTGATCGACAACGCCAGCTCGTTCAGGGTCTCGGCACGCAGATCGATGCGTGGCTGGTATTTGCCTCGTTGCAACAAATCCAAAGGCAAACTCGCCAAACGCTCGCCTCCCGCGGCGCCGTCGGCCGCCGGGAAAGAGGCGCGTTGCGCGAGCAGCGGGCTTAACTCTGCGAGGCCGCGCCCCAAAGACCGCTTTTTGCCGGACATCTTGGCTTCCGATGGTTGAATTGCCCGATTATACGGGTGGCGCCGGCCGCTCGTCGCGGCGAATCAGTTCGCCGGCAAGCGCAAGGTAGGCGAGCGCGCCCCGCGATTCCTTGTCGTGCAGCAGCGCCGGCTTGCCGAAGCTCGGCGCTTCGGCGAGGCGCACATTGCGCGGAATCATCGTACGGAACACCTTTTCGCCGAAGTGCTCGATCAATTGCGCCGACACCTCGTTGGCGAGATTATTGCGCGGATCGAACATGGTGCGCAGCAGACCCTCGATTTCCAGATCCGGGTTGATGCTGTTGCGTATCTGTTCGATCGTCTGCACGAGCGCGCTCAAGCCTTCGAGCGCGTAGTACTCGCACTGCATCGGCACCATGACCGAATCGGCCGCCACCAGCGCATTCAGCGTCAACATGTTCAAAGACGGCGGGCAGTCGATCAGGACGACGTCGAAATCCTCGCGGATCGGTTTGAGCGCGTTGCGCAGCTTGAATTCCCGGCCGGTGATCATCGTCAGCAACCGCACTTCGGCGGCGGTCAGATCCTGATTCGACGGCATCAGCATGAAGCCGCCGCTTTCCACGGCGACCAATGCCTGCAGCGCGGCGCAATCGCCCAACAAGACGTCGCAGCTGGTGCGGGGCAACGCGTGCTTGTCGATTCCGCAGCCCACGGTCGCATTGCCTTGCGGGTCCAGGTCGATCAGCAGCACGCGGCGCTTGGTCGCCGCCAGCGAGGCGGCAAGGTTCACCGCGGTCGTCGTCTTGCCGACTCCGCCTTTTTGATTGGCGATCGCGATGACCCGCTTCATGGTTCGCTCGGTCTGGGTCGGGCCCGACAGATTTCCACAAGATGCCGCTCCTCGTCCAGTCCCGGCACGCGCAGGCGGTGCACCGCGAGCACCTGAAATCCCTTGGGCAGCGCCGCGATTTCGGCGTCCGGGCGCTTGCCCTTCATCGCCAGCAGGCGCCCGTTCGGCGTACACAGGTGGCCGGCGTGCGCGACGAATTCGGCCAAAGAGGACAACGCGCGCGCGGCCACCGCGGCGAACGGCTGCGAAGGATGATAGTTCTCCGCGCGTGCATGGACGATCTCGACGTTCGCGCAACCGATGCGCCGTGCGGTGCGCGCGACGAAATTCGCCTTCTTGCCGGTCGCTTCTATCAATACAAAATGACGGCCCGGACAAGCGACCGCGAGCGGCAGGCCGGGGAAGCCGCCGCCGGTGCCGACGTCGGCGATCCGCTCGGCCTGCAGGTACGGCACCAGAGTCAGGCTGTCCAGAAGGTGTTTGCGAAGCATGCCGGGCCGGTCGCGGATCGCCGTCAGATTGAATTGCGCGTTGGCGGCCGCCAGCTCGTCGACGATACGCAGCAGGGAGGCGAGTTGATCGGCGTCGAGAGGCACGCCAATTTCGCGCGCGCCGGCGGCCAACAGCGCAGTTTCCGCCGATGCCGTCATTGCATCACGCGTTTCTGACCAAGAGGGCGGTGAATTCGTCGACCGGCGTCCCGTAGAGCGCGTCCGCGTCGGCGAATCGGCTGAGGATTCGCGCCGCCTGCCGCGGATCGAAATGGCGCGCGACGCTCGCCGCGAACATCTCGGCCGCCCGGCGCAGGTCCGCGGCCGCGACGACACCCCGCGCGGGCGGAAAATCGAGCGCGGCGCGCGCCGACGGCGCTGCGGGTAAATCGCCGTCCGCCGCGGCGAGGGCGCGCAGCGCCAGACGCACGCCTCGGCTGGTCGCATCCGCCGCCGCGCAGCGCCTGCCCAACTCGCCCGCGGACTCCTCGGGATGGGCGGGCAATTCGCCGCCGTCGACCAAGGCCTGCGCGGCCGCGGCGGCGATTTGCGCGCGGCCACCGCCCAACAGCCGGGCGGCGACGGCGGCGGATGCGACGCGCACGCCAACGACCGCGGCGGCGAAATTCTCCGCGCCGCCCTTCTCCGCGATCGCCTCGCGAATGCGCTGCGCCTTGATCATCGAGGCCAGCATTTCGCGCACGATGCGCGGCCGATCGCCCTGCTGATGCGCCTTGCGCGCGAGGTAGTCGGCCACGGCGAATACGGCGCCGAGGGTATCCGAGGACCGCCCGGCGGGCACGCAGCCGGCGCGATCGCCGCCGTCCAGCCAGCCGACCATCGCTCCGATATTGAACGCCGCCGTGACCGGGTCGAGCTCGAAGCTCGTTCCGGGGACGCGGGCCCCGTGGCTCATCGTCGCGCCGGGAACCACCGGCCCCAACATTTGCACGCAGGCCGGAAGGCGCAGGGCGGCGAATCCGCGGGCGAAAGAGGTCAGCAAGCGCGCAAATGCCGCCGCATAGGCGTCGTCCGAATCGCCGGCCGCCGAGGCGGCGTAATCGGCAACGGCGAAGCCGGTCACGAGGCAATGCGCGCGAGCCATGCGTCGAGTCCCGCGGCATTCAGGTCGATATCCATGTCGAGCAGCGCATGACGACGGCCGGCATCGCCCGCGTACCCATGGACGTCCAGGCGCCGCGACCAATGTTCGAAAAGACGCGCGGCAAGCGCACTCTTTCGGGCCGGCGCCCCCGCCGCGCTCTTCGCAATCGCCGCCAAGGCGGCGATGTCCGCACGTAGGTCGGCGCCCAGGCGGGCGACGTCGCCGACACGGCTGTAGTGAGTCAGATAAATCGCCTCGGGTCGAAGCCGCAACAAGCGGTCGATCGACGCGTCCAATTGCCGCGGATCGAATTGCGTCGGCGTCGTCGTCGCGAAGATGAATCGCCCGGCGGCCGAGTCCAGTTCCCGGTAGCTGATGCCGAAGGTGTCGCCGCTGAAAATCTCCCGTGTCTCGGGCAGGGCAATGCACAGATGATGCAAGGCGTGCCCCGGCGTATGCATGAATTGCAGCGTTCGCCGTCCGACCTGTACGCGTTCGCCGTCCTCGACGGCGCGGATCCTGCGAGCGGGCACCGGCAGCACCGCGCCGTACATCTTTGCATAGCGCCGCGCCCCGTAAACGGCCCGTGTCGCGGCGATCAGTCTGGCGGGGTCGCAGAGATGCGGCGCGCCGCGCGGATGCACGAGGACTTGCGCTTGCGGCAGCAATGCCGCGAGCCTGCCGGCGCCGCCGGCGTGATCCAGATGCACGTGCGTCAGCAGGATGTAATCCACCGCCGCAGCATCGAGTTGCAGCGCCGAGAGCGCCCGCATGAGGCGTGGTGCCGAGTGGCTGGACCCGGTATCCACGAATGCCGCCCGTCCCTGATCGACGATCAGGTGGCTCGCATCCATTCTCGGCCTGACGCACAGTGTGTCGATCGCGTAGATGCCGTCGCCGACGCGCTCCGCTGGCGCGTCCGTATCGAGCCGGGCGCCGACGTCGTAATATTCCAACGGATGATCGGGTGGCGGCACACGCTCATTATCCTCGCCGTAAAGGAACATAGGAAAGATGAGACGAGAAATTTATGCCTTGGTGCCCACGGCCCTCCTGTGGTTTGGCATGGCGGCGGCGGCGCCGACGGCGCTCGTGCCACGCACGACCCTGCTGTTCGACGGCATTCCGCGCGCCAATGTTCAGCTCGCCGAACGGCTGCACGCCTATCTTGCCGCTCGCCAAGCGCGGCTGCTCGACTGGTCGCCGGCCGGACAGCTGTTGATCGCGACGCGCTTCGGCAACGTCGACGAGCTGCACCTGGTCGCTGCCGCCGGCGGTGAACGGCGCCAATTGACCTTCGGCAGCGAGCCGGTCCGGGACGCGTGGTTTTCGCCCGATCCGTGGCAGGAGGCGTTCGTGTTCTCCAGGGACAGCGGCGGCAACGGCCAATACCAACTCTATTATCAGAGTTTGAAGTCGCCGCTGGCGCACAGGCTGACCGACGGCAACGCCGACAACGGTGCGGTGGTCTGGTCCAACTCCGGCCACGAATTCGCCTTTCTCAGCGCGGCGCCGGGCGGCGGCGGCGAGAGCATCGCGGTGCTCGCACCGCGCAGCGGCGCCGCCGCACGCGTCGTCGTCGCCGGCGACGGCGCCTTCTGGGTGCCGCTCGACTGGTCGCCCGACGATCGGCGCCTGCTGGTTTCGAAGGCCGTTGCGCCCGGCGAGGCGCATCTGTATGTCGTCGACCTCGATAGCGGCAAACAGCAGGAACTGGAGCCGCACGCGCCCAACGGGGCGATCGGCGCCGCGCGCTTCTCGCGCGACGGCCAGGGCGTTTACATGATCTCGGATCGGGACAGCGAATTCCGGCAGCTGCGCTACGTGAATTTATTCACCGGCGAGAGCCGCGTCGTCGCCGCCGCTGCCGCCGCGGACGTGCGGGAATTCGCTCTCTCGCGCGACGGCCATTATCTCGCCTACGTCCTCGATCAAGGCGGCAGCGACCGGCTTGCCACCGTCGATCTTCGCGCGCAACGGGATTTGCCCGCAGCGCCGTTGCCGTCGCCCGTCCTGATCGACTCGCTGCGATTCGATGCCGACGGCAAGCGTCTCGCGCTATGCTTCAGCGCCGCCGATCGGCCGCGCGACGCGTATGTGCTGGACTTGGCGGACAATCGCCTGACGGCGTGGACGCGAAGCGAAGCGGGCGGCGTCGATGTCAAGAAATTCGTCGGCGCGCGTTTGACGCATTATCCGACCTTCGACAGCGTGGACGGCCGGCCGCGTGAAATCCCGGTGTACCTGTTCGAGCCGGCGAGCCCCGGGCCGCACCCGGTCTTGATCATCTTCCACGGCGGCCCGGATGCGGCGTTCCGGCCCGTCTTCGATCCGTGGATTCAATACGTGGTCAACGAACTCGGCTTTGCCGTGGTGGCGCCGAATTTACGCGGCTCCACTGGCTACGGCAAAGGCTTCGCCGCACTCGACGACGGCAGATTGCGGGAGGATGCCGTCAAGGATATCGGCACCTTGCTGGTCTGGCTGCAGCAGCAAAGCGACCTCGATGCCAAGCGCGTGGTCGTATCCGGCCGATCCTACGGCGGCTATCTGGCGCTCGCGGCGCTCGCGAACTACAGCGACCGATTGCGCGGCGGGGTGGACATGGCCGGGATGACCGATTTGATCGGCTATCTCGACGCGGCGCCGCCGTATCGGCAGGCATGGCGCCGCGCCGAATTCGGCGATGAACGCGTCGCCGACATGCGCCTATTCCTGCGCGACATATCGCCGCTCGCGAGCGCCGACCGGATCGGCAAACCGGTGCTGATCGTGCACGGAGAAAACGACCCGCAGGTGCCGGTCGCCCAAGCGCAGGAGATGGTCGATCTGCTGCGCAGCCACAAGACCCGGGTTTGGTTCCTGCGCGCCGCCGACGAGGGTCACGAGTTCACGAGACTATCGGACCTCGAAGCCTATTACACGGCCTTCGCGCAATTCTTGAGCAGCGTGCGCTGATGCCTCGCGGGCTTGCGCAAATCATTTACTGTCGATCGTCGCGGTGGCGAGCGGCGAAGGCTGGCTAGCGAAGTAGGCGGCGACGATCCTGACGTCCGCTGCGCTCGCAAGAGACTTGGCCATGCCCATCATGATCGGGTTATTGCGGCGCCCGTCGCGATACTGGGTCAGCGCCTGCACCAGATAATCCTCGTGTTGGCCGGCGAGGATCGGCGGCTTCGGCAGCAGCGGCGCCGCGACGCCCAAGCCGTTCGCTCCGTGGCAGGCGGCGCAGGTCTGCGCTTGCGGGGGCATCTTGCCGACGATCGTCGGATTCGGCTGCACGGGTTCCGGGCCTTGCAGATAGGCGGCGATGTCCTCGATGTCCTGTGCGGAGAGCGAACTCGCCTGAGCATGCATCGTCGGGTACGGCCGCTCGCCCGCCTTGTACTCTTGAAGCGCCGCGATGATGTAGGCGGCATGCTGGTGGCGCAGCTTGGGAACCTCGTAGGCGGGATAGGCGTTACGGTAGTTCTCGATGCCGTGACAGCCGTAGCAGGTGTAAAACTTCTTTTGGCCTAGTTTAGCATCGCCCGCGGCATACGAAGGTAATGACAAACTCAAGCCCAATACCGCCGCGGCTACGAGCCACGGCCGGCCATGTGATCCACAGTGCATTTAATTCTCCGAGACGCCCACTTCGATTTCGGCCTCTGATGTTAAAGATTGGCCGGCGAAAATGCCACTCGATGATCCGCCTGCCCGGCACGCTCGCCGTGGCGGGCTCCCCGCCCGCCGGCTCAAGGCGCTTTCGACAGGTTCTTGTCGTAGACCACGTCCATGACATTGTCCCGCCAGCCGCGCACCTTGGGGCTGACCAGATGCTTCGCCACGTAGAAATACAAAGGCACGAGCGGCTGATCGCGCAGCATCACCCGCTCCGCTCGCGCCAAAAGGGCCGCGCGTTGCGTCGCTTCTGGCGCGGCGCCGGCACGCTGCAGCAGCCGATCGTAGAGCGGATTCGAGTAGCGCGTCAGATTGATGCCGAACCCGGTTTGCAATACCTGCAGAAAACTGTAGGCGTCGTTGTAATCGCCCACCCAGCTCGCGCGGAAGACCTGCGTCGACCCGCTGTCGATGTCATGCAGCAAGACCTTGAATTCCTCGGCATGCAGCGTGGTCTCGATTCCCAGCGCCTGTTTCCACATCGTCGCCACAGCGAGGGCTATCCGATCGTGCAGCTCGCCGGTGTTGTAGCGAAGTTCGAGCCGCAGCGGCGCCGCCGCTACGCCGGCCTCGCGCAGCAGCTGCCGCGCGCGCTCGATCCGCCGCTGCATCGGCCAATGGGCGTAGGCGGGGACGGGCGGCGTGTAGCCGTCGACGCCGATCGGCACGAACGTGTAGGCCGGCCGCTCGCCCCCGCCGGTGACCGCCTGCACCAGGCGCCGCCGATCGATCACCATCGACAAGGCGCGCCGCAGCTTCGGGTCGTCGCGCAGCGGCGCCCGCGCCAGATTGAAGCCGAGATAATAGACCGCCAGTTCCGGCGCGACGTGCAACTGCCCCGGCATATGCGCATCGATCCAGGCGGATGCATCCGGCGGAATCGTCGCGGTGACGTCAAGATCGCCTGCCCGGTAGGCCCGCAGCTCGGCCGCCGGATCGCCGCTCGTATAATATTCGACCCGCTGCAAGTGCGTGGCTGCGGCGTTCCAATAATAAGGGTTGCGGCGCGCGAGCAAATGCGAACCGAACTCCCAGGCGACGAGCTCGAAGGCGCCGTTCGAGACCATCCGGCCGGGCTTGACGAAGCGCGCGCCGTAGGCGGCGAGCGCCGGCGGGTAGATGGGAAAGGTCGCCGGGTGGGCCAGAACCGCCAGAAAATACGGCGTCGGCTGCGTCAGTTCGACGACCAGCGTCGCCGCGCCGCGCGCATATACGCCGAGAGTCGCGGGCGGCGCCGCGCCGGCTGCGATCGCGGCGGCATTTTTCACCGCTGCGAGCAA
Organism: Steroidobacteraceae bacterium; assembly: GCA_035531435.1. Lineage (GTDB taxonomy): Bacteria > Pseudomonadota > Gammaproteobacteria > Steroidobacterales > Steroidobacteraceae > Bog-1198. The sequence continues at coordinate 12,880 of DATKSW010000018.1, forward strand.
TCCGGAGTATTGCGCGCCCGTGCGCGGATCCACCAGTAGGCGCCAGGCGGCGACGAAATCGGCCGCGACCAACGGTGCGCCGTTCGACCAGCGCGCAGCCTTGCGCAGGTGAAACGTGTAGAGCGTGCCGTCCGCGGAGACCGTGCAGCGGTCCGCCGCCGCCAATACCGGCGCGCCGTCGGCGCCGATCTCGGTCAAGCCTTCGAACAGATCGCGCAAAACGCTTAATGCCGCTTCGGATCTCGCGCTGTCCGGGTCGAGGCTCTCGGGCTCTGCGCCTATGCCCCTTCTGAGGACCCGCGCCGCCTCGAGGCGCGTGGACGGGCTGCGCGGCCGCATCGCCAGGAAGAGCGAGGACGCCGCGAGCAGCGCGAGCAGAATCCAGCCGACCCGAAATTTCCAGTTCCGCACCGGATGACGGCGCGCGGCTCAAGCCGCGCGGTCGCGCTTCTTCAAGTGCACCAGCAGCAAGGAGACCGCCGCCGGCGTCAGGCCGGGTATCCGCGCCGCTTGGCCGAGCGTCGCGGGGCGCACTTCACGAAGCCGTTGGCGCGCCTCGTTCGACAGGCCGGTGACCGCGCCGTAATCGATGTCGGACGGCAGGCGCAACTGCTCATGGCGTTGCCGGCGATCGATATCCTCGCTCTGGCGCTGCAAGTAGCCCGCGTACTTCGCCTGCACGTCGATCTGCAACTTGACTTGTTCGTGCAGGCGCTCATCCGCACGCCAGGGCGCCTCTGCCGCGGTCGCCGCCGTCTGCGCCTCGAGATCCTCGTAGCGCAATCCTGGCCGGCGCAACAATTCGAGGGCACGCGTCTCGCGCTGCAGAGGTGCGCCGAGTTTTGCGGCGAGGCCGGCGTGCACGGCGCCGGGACGCACGATCTCGGCCGACAGGCGCGCCGTCTCGCAGGCGATCGCCTCGCGCTTTTTTTCGAAAAACGCCCAGCGCGCATCGTCCACCAGACCGAGCGCACGTCCGTGCGCGGTCAAGCGCAAATCCGCATTGTCTTCGCGCAACGACAGGCGGTATTCGGCGCGGCTCGTGAACATGCGATACGGCTCGGGCGCGCCGCGGGTCACCAAATCGTCGACCAGCACTCCGATGTAAGCCTCGCTGCGCTGCGGCCACCAGGGCGCGCGGTCGCGGGCAAGCAGCGCGGCGTTGGTGCCGGCGAGCAGGCCTTGCGCCGCCGCTTCTTCGTAGCCCGTCGTGCCGTTGATCTGCCCGGCGAAGAACAGCCCGGCGACGAATTTGCTCTGGAGACTGTATTGCAAATCCCGCGGGTCGAAGAAATCGTACTCGATCGCGTAGCCTGGACGGGTGATGTGCGCGTTCTCGAAACCGCGAATCGTGCGCACGAACTCCACCTGCACGTCGAAAGGCAGGCTCGTCGAGATGCCGTTCGGATAGACCTCGTGAGTATCCAGGCCCTCGGGTTCGACGAATATCTGGTGAGAAGACTTCGTGGCGTAGCGCGCGACCTTGTCCTCGACGGACGGGCAATAGCGCGGTCCGGCGCCCTCGATCAGGCCGGTGAACATCGGCGAACGCGCGCTCGCCGCGCGGATGATCGCGTGACTGCGCTCGTTGGTCGCCGTGATGTGGCAAGGCAATTGCTGCGGATGCAGGCAGCGGCGGCCGAGATAGGAAAACACCGGCCGGGGTTCGTCGCCGTGCTGTTCGGCGAGCGCGGCGAAGTCGATGCTGCGGCCGTCGAGACGCGGCGGGGTGCCGGTCTTCAATCGGCCGACGCGCAAGTGCATTTCCCGCAAGCGCGCGGCCAGCCGGCAGGACGGCGGATCGCCGGCGCGGCCGCCGGCGTGGCTTTGCAAGCCCACGTGAATCTTGCCGCCGAGGAAAGTGCCGACCGTCAATACGATCGCGCGGGCGCGAAATTCGATGCCGCTTTGGGTCACGCAGCCGGCGATGCGCTCGCCCTCCAGCAACAGATCGGCCACCTCCTGCTGAAAGAGGGCGAGATTCGGCTGCGTCTCCAGCATGCGGCGGATGGCGCGCCGGTAGATCACGCGATCGGCCTGCGCCCGGGTCGCGCGCACCGCGGGTCCTTTGCTCGCGTTCAAGGTGCGGAATTGGATGCCGGCCTGATCGGCCGCGAGCGCCATCGCTCCGCCCAGGGCGTCTATCTCCTTGACCAAATGGCCTTTGCCGATCCCGCCGATCGCCGGATTGCAGCTCATCTGGCCGAGAGTTTCGATATTCTGCGTCAACAACAAGGTGCGGCAGCCTACCCGGGCGCAAGCCAGCGCGGCCTCGGTGCCGGCGTGGCCGCCGCCGATGACGATGACGTCGAATTGGACGCTTTGGCGCATGGATTGCCGATGCAAACGACTCGAAACTTCAGCCGGGTATTGCAGAGGCGGGTACTCTAAACGGCCGCTGCGCAAAGCGCCAGAAGGCGCCGTCGTCGGTGACCGCCATGCTCGCGGCCCTGGCGGCGCTCGCAGGCAATGGTCTATCAGGCCGCAAATCCAGCAAGTCGCGGCCGGCCTTGGACAGCGAGTCGCTACACTAGCGCAAAACGTAGCGGAGTGTCGTATGCGAACCCTTCCCGCGGCCGCGCTCCTTGCGGGCTGGCTGCTGCTTGCGGCCCCGGCCGCAGCCGCGACCGGCCTGCACGCATGCCGGCTGCAACATCCGCTGCGCCTCGACTCGGTCGAGGCGCGTTGCGGCGCGCTGCGGGTCCCGGAAAACCGCGCCGCGCCGCAGGCGGGGACGATCGAGCTGCGGTTCGCGGTCGTGCCGGCGCTCGACCGGGACAGCCGCGCCGCACCGCTATTCCTGTTGGCCGGCGGTCCGGGGCAAAGCGCGATCGACATGTACGTGGAAACCGCCGGCGCATTCGCCGACATTCACCTCCATCACGACATCGTCATGCTGGATCAGCGCGGCACCGGCCGCTCCGCGCCGCTCGACTGCAGCTATCCGGACGATTGGCGCAGCGGCGCGGAGGCGCTGGCCGAGGTGCGGCGCGCGACCCGCGCGTGTCTGGCAAAATACGGCGAGCGCGTGCGCTGGTACACGACCAGCGCCGCGGTCGTCGATCTCGACGCCGTGCGGCGCGCGTTGGGCTATCGGCAGATCGATCTATACGGCGCCTCGTACGGCACGCGGGTGGCCATGCAGTACATGCGCCATTATGGCTTTGCGGTGCACGCCGCGATCCTCGATGGAGTCGTCGATCCCGAGCGCCCGATCGGCGCGGCGACGCCGCTGGACGGCGAGCGCTCCTTGGAGCTGATCGTGGCTCGCTGCCAGGCGAGCCCCGACTGCGCGCGCGCCTTCCCGCGGCTCGCGCAGGAACTCGACGCGCTGCGCCGCCGCTTCGGGCCGGAAACGGTCGGCGTCACGCTCGATGATCCGGCGGCCGGCGCGCCGCGCAGCATCGCATTCTCGCGCAGCGTGCTCGCCGCGGCGCTGCGTTTCTTGTCCTACAGCGGCACGGAGGCTGCGCTGTTGCCGCTGCTCATTCATCAAGCGGCGGCCGGCGATTTGGCGCCGCTCGCCGCGCAGGCGATCATCATGGCCCGCAGAATCGGCGGTCAATTGGCGAGCGGCATGCAAATGAGCGTCATCTGCAGCGAGGACGCGCCGTTTTTCGGCGCCGCGACCCTGGATCGCGCACGCCTGGCGCAAACCTACCAGGGTACCGATCAGCTCGATGCGTTGGCGCAGATCTGCCGGATCTGGCCGCGCGGTCCGATGGATGCGGATTTGCATGCGCCCCTGCACAGCAGCGTACCGACCTTGTTGTTGGCCGGCGCCGCGGATCCGGTGACGCCGCCGGCGGCGGCGCGACGCGTCGCTCGCGGCCTCGCGCACCACCGGCTGCTGGTGCTCGCCGGCGAAGGCCACGGACAACTGGCGACCGGGTGCGTACCGCGCCTGATGGCGCAATTCCTGCGCATCGACTCGGCGCGGCGCCTCGACGCGGCATGCCTTTCGCGGCAGCGGCCGCCGCCGTTCTTCCTGCGGTTTACGGGGCCCGGACCATGATCGAAACGCGCCTCCTTCGCAAGAAATTCGCCACCGTCTTGGCGGTGGACGGGATTTCGTTCGTCGCCCGCGACGGCGAGATCACCGGGCTTCTCGGACCGAACGGCGCCGGCAAATCGACCTGCTTGCGAATGATCTACGGAGTGCTCGCGCCGGACGGCGGCGAGGCGCGCATCGACGGCATCGACATTCGCGGCGAGACCTCGGCGGCGCGCGCACGTCTCGGCGTGCTGCCGCACGCCGCGGGGCTCTACGGCAATCTCAGCGCGCGCGAAAACGTGGCTTACTTCGGCGCGCTGCTCGGCATTGCGCGCAAGCGCCTGGGCACGAGAATCGACCAACTGGCGCTGCGGCTCGGGATGGGCGAATTTCTCGAACGCCGCGCGAACAAGCTCTCGCAAGGCGAGCGCGTCAAAGTCGCGCTGGCGCGCGCACTGGTGCACGAGCCCGGCAATCTGCTGCTCGATGAACCGACCAACGGCCTCGATGTGATGGCGATCCGCGGTCTGCGCAGTCTGCTGCGGGATTTGCGCGACGACGGCAAATGCATTTTGTTCTCATCGCACGTCATGCAGGAGGTTGCGGCTTTGTGCGACCGCATCGTCATCATCGGCCACGGCCGCGTACTCGCCGACGACACGCCGGCGGCGCTGCGCGAGCAGAGCGGCGCCTCTTCATTGGAGGAGGCGTTCGTCCGCTTGCAGGCCACCGATGAGGGTTGGCGATGAGGCGCGCGATTTTCAGCGTTTTCGCGAAGGAGTTTCTGGAGAACCTTCGGGATCGACGCACGCTCTTTTCGGCGCTGCTGTTCGGCCCGTTGTTCGGGCCGCTGCTGTTCGGCACCATGGTATCGCGGCTGGTGGAGCAGAGCGTGATGAGCGCAAAGCAGCCGCTGGTGCTGACGATTGCCGGCGGCGGCCGGGCGCCCGGATTGATGGAATATCTACGCTCGCAGAACGTGCAAATAATGCCTGCGCCGCTCACCGAGGATGAGGCGCGCAAGGCCGTGCAGCGCGGCGACCTGGCGGTCGTGCTGCTGGTGCCGCCCGACTACCCGCGGCTCTTCACGGCCGGGCAACCCGCGCCGCTGCTGCTGATTGCCGACAGCTCCGATTCGCAGACGCGCAAGATCGCCGCGCGGGCCCGCGCGATCCTCGCTGGATTCAGCGCCACGATGGGACAATTGCGGCTGCAAGTGCGCGGCGTCGACCCGTTGCTCGCCGCACCGCTCGCCGTCAACGACGTCGATGTCGCGACGCCGGCCGGCCGCGCCGTCGTCGTGCTCGGCCTGATGACCTATTTCGTGTTGTTCGCGGTGCTGATGGGTGGTTTGTATCTGGCGATCGACGCCACCGCCGGCGAGCGCGAGCGCGGTTCGTTGGAGGCGTTGTTGGCGCTGCCGGTGCCACGCGCGGCGCTGGTCGGCGGCAAGGTTCTGGCGACCTGCGCCTTCATGTGCCTGTCGCTCGCGATCACCTTGGCCGCGTTCCTCGGAGTGTTCAAGTTCTTGCCGCTGGAACGGTTGGGGATGAGCCCGAACCTCGGCGTACGCACGTCGCTCGAGTTCTTCGCGATCTGCCTGCCGTTCGTGCCGCTCGGCGCGACATTGATGACCTTCGTGGCATCGTTCACCAAGAGCTATCGCGAAGCGCAAACGTATTTGGCGGCGGTGCTGCTGGTGCCGACGCTGCCGATCGCCTTCGCCGCCATTTATTCGCTAAAAACCAAGAGTTCCCTGATGCTGATTCCTTCCTTGAGCCAGCATTTGCTGATGACCAGCGTATTGCAGGACCGGCCGATTGCGGCTGGCGACGTGCTGGTCTCGGCCGCAGCCTCGCTCGCCCTGGCCGCAGCCCTGTTCGTGTTGACCGCTCGTCATTGGCGCCGCGAGACCATGTTAGGGTAATTCCCTACACGAACCGCACCGAGACTGTCGGGGAAACACTCAATAGTGTTTGCGCGCCAAATATAGCTATAGGCAAACGGGCTCGTTTGTTGCTATAACACATCCAGATTGACAAAAGTGTGTCGGAGTCGGCATTTTGGGGCGGCTGATATGGGGCGGCTGGTATGAAAAATCCCGTTTACGTCGGCGCGAATATCGCCGTTCTGTTGGCGCTATTGTTGGCGTCGGCCATCACCATGTTATGGCTTTTCTGGCACTTCCCGCTGGAAACGGCGGCCGCGACCGCCGCCATCCTGGCTGCACTTTCACTCTCGGCGCGGCTCGCGAACTCCAACGATTCGGACACCGACGCCGATCTCGGGCGGCGGGAGAATGGGTTCGGCACGCATTGAGCGGCATCGGTCCACATTAAGTTAAAAGCGGGCGCCCTGCCCGCCGCATCGGCTACTTGCCGATGCAGAAACTCGCGAAAATCTTGCCGAGCAGATCGTCGCTGGTGAATTCACCGGTGATCTCACCGAGCGCCTGTTGCGCGAAGCGCAGGTCCTCGGCGAACAGCTCGACCGCCTCGCTCGAGCCCAAGGCCGCGGCGGCATCCTCCAGGTGGATGCGCGCTCGTCCGAGCGCATCGATGTGACGGCGGCGCGCGGCGAGAGCATCGCCCTCGGCCGGGAATTCGCCGGCGCTCGTTTGCAGATGAGCCCGCAATAAGCCGATCCCATCGCCCGTCTTGGCGCTCAAGAAGATCCGCGGCGGCGATGCCTCGGCATCGACGCGGGCCGGCAATCCCGCCAGATCGATCTTATTGAAGACCACCGTGACCGGCACCTGCGGCACGATCCGCTGCAGTTCCGCGGCGGTGGCTGGCGCCGCCGCCGGCGCGGCGGCGGCGTCGATCAGGTACAAGACCCGGTCGGCGCGCGCAATCTCCAATCTTGCGCGGCGGATGCCTTCGGCCTCGATAGCATCGGCGGCGCTGCGCAGACCCGCTGTGTCGATCAGGTGCAAGGGGATGCCGTCCTCATGCAGCCGGTGACGCAGCACATCGCGTGTCGTTCCGGCGGCGTCCGTGACGATCGCCACCTCGTCGCCGACGAGCGCATTCAACAAGCTCGATTTGCCGGCGTTCGGCTCGCCGGCGATGACCACCGTCAGGCCGTCGCGCAGCAACGCGCCGCGGTAGGCGGCGGCGCGCAGCGCCTCGAAGGCCGCGAACAGGCGCTGCAGGCGCGGCGCGAACACACCGTCCTGCAGCAGCGCAAGCTGCTCGTCGGGGAAGTCGATCCGCGCCTCGACGTGGACGCGCAGATCCGTCAGCAGCGCCTGCAATTCGTGGACGCGCGCCGAGAATTCACCCTGCAGCGAGCGCACCGCGGCGCGCGCCGCGGCCGCCGAGCCGGCGTCTATCAAATCCGCCACCGCCTCGGCCTGCGCAACGTCCATCTTGCCGTTCAGAAACGCTCGCTCGCTGAACTCGCCGGGCCGAGCGCTGCGACAGCCGAGTTCGAGCAGCCGCCGCACCAACAAATCGAGGACCACGACGCCGCCGTGACCCTGCAATTCGAGCACGTGCTCGCCGGTGAACGAAGCCGGTGCGGGAAAGTACACGGCCAGTCCCCGATCGAGGCTCTGCCCTTTTGCATCGCGAAAGTCGGTGAATTCCGCTCGGCGCGCCGCCGGCAGCTTGCCGAGAACGGCCTCGGCAAGCCGCGGCACCAGGGCGCCGGAGACGCGCACGATCCCCACGGCGCCTCGTCCCGGCGCGGTCGCGATCGCGACGATCGTGTCGCTGGAAGTCATCGCGTCCCCCGCGCCGCGCCCGCTCGGCTTTAAGAGCGCGGCTTGTTTGCCGCGGTTTGCACCAATTGATTGATGCGCCATTGCTGAGCGATCGACAATACCGTGTTCGTCAACCAATAGAGCACGAGGCCGGCCGGAAACCAGGCCATCGTCGCCGTCATCACCAGCGGCATGAACTGCATGATTTTCGCCTGCGTCGGATCCGGCGGCGCGGGGTTCAATTTGAACTGCGCAAACATCGCGGCGCCCATCAGCAGCGGCAGCACGAAATACGGGTCGCGCACGGACAAATCGTTGACCCAGAACATGAACGGCGCCTGGCGCATTTCCACGCTTTCGAGCAGCACCCAATAGAAAGAGATGAAGAAGGGTATCTGCACGATCATCGGCAAGCAGCCGGCGAGCGGATTGATTTTCTCCTTCTTGTAAAGCTCCATCATCGCGCGGCCGAGCTTCTCGCGATCGTCCTTGAATGTTTCCTGTATTTGCTTCATCCGCGGGCCGACGCTGCGCATCTTCGCCATCGAGCGGCCGCTCGCTTGGCTCAGCGGATAGAACAATAGCTTGATCAAGGCCGTTACAATGATGATCGACCAGCCCCAGTTGCCGGTGATGCCGTGGACCCACTTCAGCGTCGCGAACAGCGGCTGCGCGATGATGGTCAACTTGCCGTAGTCGACGGAGCGCTGCAGCTGCGGGCCGGTAGCCGCCAGCTGCGACTGCAATTTCGGGCCGACGAACAGCTTTTCGTGGAATTGCACTTTGCCGCCCGCGGCCACTTGCGTGAGCGGCCCGGTGGCGCTCAGCAGGAATTCGTGGTTGCGCATCTGCAACCGGTATTTAAACGGCTCGCCGGCCGCGGGCACGATCGCCGAGACGAAATGGTGCTCGAGCGCGGCGAGCCAGCCGTTGCTGATGGTTTCGGAGAATCGTCGATCGGCCTTGTCCTGCAGTTGCAGATCGCGGTACTTCGTGCCGTCGTAGACCGCCGGACCCTTGAACGAATAGGTCGAAACATTGAAATAGGAACGCTTGACGAGCTGCCAGTAGCGCAAAATTTGCGCATACATCGCCAGTTCGCGCGGCGCCGTGCCGCTGTTGTCGACGTCGTAGACAAGGCCGATCGCATACCAACCGCGTTTGAATATGAAGGTCTTGGTGACGTCGAGGCCGTGACCGTCGGTCCAGGTGAGCGGCACCCGCAGTTCATCCGCGCCGCTCGCCATTTGGTAGGAGTTCTTCGCCGCCGACCACATCGCCAGATGATTCGGCGCAGCTTCCGCGCCTACGCCGGTGAGCCCGCTCTGCAGCAAATACAGCGACTCCTCGCCGTCGTCGTTCAGAAGCCTGACCGGTACGTTCGGCTGCTCCTTGTGCAGCGGATATTTCAATAGGTCGGCGCGGTCGAGTTCGCCGCCCTTGAGATTGATGCGGATGTCGAAGACGTCGGTTTTCACGCGCAGCATCTGCGCCGCGGTCGCCTGCGGCGGCGCCGTCAGCGCTGCGGGCGGTATGGCCGCGCCGCCGGCCGCGCTCGCGGCAGAGGCGGGGGCGGCCTCCGGCAAGGGCGGCGCGGCAGCCAGGGGAACCTGCAGTGCGAGGTTCGGCTCGGCGGGCGCGGCGAGCGGCGCGGCGCGGCCCGCGGCCGCCGGCTCGGGTTTCGCCCCGTAATCACGCATCCAGGCACCGTAATTGAAGTACAGCATTGCGGCGAGCGCCACCCAAAGCATGATTCGCGTATTAGGCATTGATCGGTCTCTTTTCCGGTACCGGGTCATAGCCGCCCGGCGTGAAAGGGTGGCAGCGCAGGATGCGCCTGGCGGTGAGCCACAGGCCGAGCAGCGGACCATACCGCTCGATCGCCGTGTGCGCGTAGCAGGAACAACTCGGATAGAAGCGGCAGCGGGGTCCCAGCATCGGGCTGAGCACGAGCTGATAGGCGCGGATGATCCACATCAGAAGTTGGCGCATGCGGCTAGCACCCTACACTGATCGATTTCCAATGCTTCTCGAGGCTCGCGCGCAGCTCCTTGGGCGCCGCGCGCCGCGCGGCTTCGCGGGCGACCACCGTGACGTCGACCGCCGGCAGGCCGTGTTGGTTCAATCGAAAGGACTCGCGCAGGATGCGCTTGATCCGATTGCGGGCGACGGCGCCGCCGAAGATGCGCGTCGAGATCGCGAGGCCGAGCCGCGGCTGGGTCTGTCGATTCGCCAATACGGACAAGCTGAAGTACACGTCGGTGAACCGCCGGCCGCGCTGCCGAACCTCGCGAAATTCCGCCGGCGAGTGCAAGCGTTTGCGCGGTTCGAACTTGAGAGCAGCGTGCGTTCGCGACCCGTTCAGAAAAGCGCTACGGGCAGAGGCGCTTACGGCCCTTGGCGCGGCGGCGCGCGAGCAGGCGGCGGCCGCTCTTCGTGGCCATGCGGGCGCGGAAGCCGTGCGTGCGGGCGCGGTGCAGGTTACTGGGGTTGAATGTACGTTTCATAGCGAGAAAGACCGCTGAAAATAGAGGGTTACGCGATAACGCGGGACATTCGCGAAAGGCGGCAAGGGTACTGAGCGAGGCGGGACGTGTCAATAGACGCATCCGCCGGTTGGCGCTAGACTTCACGCCCTTCCGTTCGAATTGCCCCGTCGTCGATCTTGTTCTTGAGGAGAGCGCGCTCTTGTCGGAGTCGCTGTGGAATCGCTGTCTTCGCGTGCTCGAGAGCGAACTCCCGGAGCAGCAATTCAACACCTGGGTGCGGCCGCTGCAGTCGATCGAAGGCGATGGCGAGCTGCGCCTGCTGGCGCCGAACCGCTATGTCATCGATTGGCTCGGCGAGAACTCTTTGCCGAGAATCAGGGAATTGATCCGTGCATTTGCCGAAGGGCCGGCGCCGCTGCTCGTGCTGGACGTGGGCACGCGCGCGGGCGCGGCGAAGGCCGGCGCCGCGACGGCCGCCACTGGCGATATTTCTCACGGCAAACCGCAGGGCAAGCCGGGCCGCGCGGCGGCGCTCGTGCTCGGCAGCCGCATCAATTCCGACTTCACCTTCGACAGCTTCGTCGAGGGCAAAAGCAATCAACTCGCGAAGGCGGCGGCAATCCAGGTTGCAGGCAATCCGGGCAAAGCGTACAACCCGCTTTTCATCTACGGCGGCGTGGGACTAGGTAAAACGCACCTCATGCACGCGGTTGCGAATAAACTCAAGGAGCGCAACGCCGACGCGCGGCTTGCGTACGTGCATAGCGAGCGTTTCGTCGGCGATATGGTCAAGGCGCTGCAGCACAACACGATCAACGAATTCAAGACCGCGTATCGCACGTTGGATGCGCTGATGATCGACGATATTCAATTCTTCGCCGGCAAGGAGCGCTCGCAAGAGGAATTTTTCCATACCTTCAACGCTCTGTTGGAAAGTCAACAGCAAGTGATCTTGACCTGCGATCGATATCCGAAGGAGGTCGACGGCCTCGAGGAGCGCCTCAAGTCTCGATTCGGCTGGGGTTTGACGGTGGCGATCGAGCCGCCGGAATTGGAGACCTGCGTCGCCATCTTGATGAGCAAGGCGTCGATCGCGCACGTCGATTTGCCGGAGGAAGTCGCCTTTTTCATCGCCAAGCGGATCCGTTCCAACGTACGCGAGCTCGAGGGTGCGCTGCGCCGGGTCGTCGCCACTTCACACTTCACCGGCAGGCCGATCACTCTGGAATTCGCCAAAGATGCGTTGCGCGATCTGCTCGCACTCCAGGAAAAACTGGTGACCGTCGAAAATATTCAGAAAACGGTCGCCGAATACTACAAAATCCGCATAGCGGACCTGCTCTCGAAACGGCGCAGCCGATCGATCGCGCGGCCGCGCCAGGTGGCCATGGCCCTGGCGAAAGAATTGACGAACCATAGCCTTCCGGAAATCGGCGACGCCTTCGGCGGCAGGGATCATACGACGGTCATGCATGCCTGCCGGCGAATCAAGGACCTGCGTGAGAGCGAGCGGCGCATCGGCGAGGACTATATGAACCTGTTGAGAACCCTGGCCGGTTGACTGTGTAAAACTTGTGCACCACTTTGTGGATAAAATTGTGCACAGCTCGCTGACAGATTGCGGGCAGGCGCCACGCAGGACTCGAGCGGTGTTTGATGTCGTTCAAGTATTTGTTTTATATAAATATTATTGGGTTATCCTGGGTAAGCACGGGCCTTCATAATCATAGTCATTGAACTTTCAAGAAATTAGAACTGAAGAATGGGCAGGCGGGTATACGCATGAAATTGACGGCTGAGCGGGAGAAATTGCTGGCGCCATTGCAAGCAGTCATTGGCGTCGTCGAACGCCGCCAAACGATGCCGGTGTTGGCGAACGTGCTGCTCTCGGTCCGCGGTGGACGCCTGGCAATTACGGCCACGGATCTGGAGGTGGAACTGGTCGCATCGACCGCGGTCGATGCGGAGCAGAGCGGGGACATCACGGTCCCGGGCCGCAAGCTGCTCGAGATCTTGCGGGCGCTGCCCGAAAAGTTGGCGGTGTCGCTTAAATTGGACGGCGAGAAGGCGGTCATTCGCGCGGGCCGCAGTCGCTTCAGTTTGACGACGCTACCGGCCGCTGAATTTCCCGTGATCGACGATATCAACGCGCAGCAGAGCGTGCGCATCGAACGTAGCTCGCTCGCTCGGCTGCTCGAGAAGACGCATTTTTCAATGGCCCAGCAAGACGTGCGTTATTACTTGAACGGCATGCTCTTGGAAATCGACGGGCTGGTATTGCGCGGGGTCGCCACCGACGGACACCGACTGGCGCTTTGCGAAGCGCCGCTTGCGCAAAAGGTAAAGACCGCGCAGCAGGTGATCGTACCGCGTAAAGGTGTCCTGGAGTTACAGCGAATCCTCGGCGGCGAGGGGGATTGCGAGTTGGCCATCGGCACTAATCACATTCGCGCCCAGATCGCCGATATTCGATTCACTTCGAAGCTCATTGACGGCAGGTTCCCGGAATATTCCAGGGTTATCCCGGCCGCGCCGGCCGCCGCGATCAAAGCGGATCGAGATGCGCTACGCCAGGCGTTGCAGCGGACGGCGATTTTATCGAATGAGAAATATCGCGGCATACGCATTACCGTGCGTAAAAACGCGATCACCGTGCAGGCACACAACCCCGAACAGGAAGAAGCCGAGGAGGAGATCGAGGTCAGCTACGATGGCGGCGATCTCGAAGTGGGGTTTAACGTCAATTATCTATTGGATGCCCTATCGGCCATCGATGGCGTTGAAGTGGAATTGGGCCTGACGGACAGTAACAGCAGTTGCCTGATTCGCTCTCCCGGGAACGCCTCGTCACGCTACGTAGTCATGCCCATGAGGCTTTGAACCGCGGCCATGGCGCTACGGCGCCTGCAGTTGACGGATTTTCGCTGTTTGCAAACCGCGACTTTGGAACTCGATCCGCGATTCACATTGATCAGCGGAGCGAATGCCTCTGGTAAAACGAGCCTCCTCGAGGCGATCTACGTCCTGGGGCGAGGACGATCCTTTCGGACACGGCGGCTGGAGTATTTGATCCGCCGCGGCGCACAGCGCTTCATCGTGTTCGGCGAGGTGGAGCGGAGCGGCCATTCGATTCCATTGGGGGTCGATGGCAGTCGGCAGGGTATCCGGGGGAGAATCGCGGGCCGCGATGCCGATTCATTGGCGGAGCTGACGTTGAACCTGCCCGTGCAAATCATCGATCCAGAGGTGCATAAGCTCATCGAAGAAGGACCCATGCGGCGCCGTCGCTTTTTGGATTGGGGTGTGTTCCACGTGGAACCAGGGTTCGTTGCGCATTGGCAGCGTTATCAGCAAGCGCTGCAACAGCGCAATGCCGCACTCCTCGCCGGCCAAACCCGGGATCTTGTCGGTGCGTGGCGCGCGGACCTGATCCGGCATGGCTTGGCGATCACGGCGGCGCGTTCGCGCTATGCTGCCGCCCTCGGCGACATCGCAGCAGCGATATGCCGGAATCTGCTGGGCTGCGATCTGCTGCTGACCTACCGGCGCGGTTGGCCGCAGGAGCTAGATCTCGAAGAAGCATTGGATCGCAGTTGGAGTCTGGATTTGCAACGAGGCTCGACCCAGGTCGGGCCGCATCGCGGCGAACTGGGGGTGCGGGTAGGCGGGTTGACTGCCCGTGAGCATGTCTCCCGCGGACAGCAAAAGCTTCTCGCCGCCGGTTTGCTGATTGCGCAGCTGCGCCTGTTTCCGGCGGACGCGCCGATGCAGCCGACGCTGCTGCTGGACGACCCGGCCGCCGAGCTGGATCACGCGCACCTCACGACATTGATCGAGGAGGTGTTGAGCTTGCGCACGCAACTCGTCGTCACCACACTGCACCAGGAATTCGCGGCATTTGGTCTGCCGGGCAAACGCATTCAGATCGACGCGGGGATGCTGCACAGCCTTTAGATTGGTTCCACGTGGAACAGGCTTACGGCGTTCCATTATATCATCTTAAGTCATTGATTTAAATAGAATTTAAACCTTATCACGATTCGTCAATTGGCACAGAAGCTGCTAGAATGGCGAACCTCATTGCAGGGCGCGCCATGGCTGATTCCGACGTTTACGATTCCAGTAAAATCAAAGTCTTAAAGGGCCTCGACGCGGTGCGCAAGCGCCCCGGAATGTACATCGGCGATACCGACGACGGCAGCGGCCTTCACCATATGGTGTTCGAAGTCGTCGATAACGCGATCGATGAGGCCTTGGCCGGCTATTGCGATCGGGTCGTCGTCACCATTCATGCGGATGAATCCGTGACCGTCTTCGATAATGGCCGCGGCATCCCGGTCGACATTCACATCGAGGAGGGCCGTTCCGCCGCCGAGGTCATCATGACGGTGCTGCACTCGGGCGGAAAATTCGACGACACATCGTACAAGGTCTCCGGCGGCCTGCACGGCGTCGGCGTCTCGGTGGTCAATGCGCTGTCGGAATTTCTGGAATTGAATATCCGGCGCGACGGCAAGCTGCACCGCCAAGAATACCGCCTCGGCGAACCGGTTGCGCCGCTCGCCGCGGTCGCCGACTCCAGCGAGCGTGGCACGACGCTGCGCTTCAAACCGAGCGCGCTGATCTTTACGAACATCTCCTTTAATTATGAAACGCTCGCCAAACGATTGCGCGAGCTGTCGTTTCTCAATTCCGGCGTACGCATCGAACTGAACGACGAGCGCGACGAGAAATCGGAGGTCTTTCAGTTCGAAGGCGGTCTCAAGGCCTTCGTCCAGCATCTGAACCGCAGCAAGGCGGCGATCCACGATACGGTTCTATGGTTTCAGACCCGCGACGGCACTGCGCAGGTAGAGGTCGCGATGCAATGGAACGATTCGTATCAGGAGAGCATGTATTGCTATACCAACAATATTCCGCAAAAGGACGGCGGCACGCATCTCGCCGGCTATCGCGCGGCACTGACGCGCACGCTGAATAATTACATCGAGAAGGAACTCGCCGCGAAAAAGGAAAAGGTCGCCACCACCGGCGACGACGCGCGCGAAGGGCTGACGGCGATTTTGTCGGTGAAGCTGCCGGATCCGAAATTCTCCTCGCAAACCAAAGACAAGCTGGTGTCATCCGAGGTCAAGGGCGTGGTGGAAGCCGCGGTCGCCGCCCGGCTCGAAGAATTCCTGCTCGAGCACCCGCAAGAAGCGCGGGCCATCGTCAACAAGATTCTCGAAGCCGCCTACGCGCGCGAAGCGGCCCGCAAGGCGCGCGAGATGACACGCCGCAAGGGCGCGCTCGACATCGCGGGTCTTCCAGGCAAATTGGCCGATTGCCAGGAAAAGGATCCGGCGCTGTCGGAGTTGTTCCTGGTCGAGGGCGACTCCGCCGGCGGCTCGGCGAAGCAGGGCCGCGACCGCCGCACTCAAGCGATCTTGCCGCTGAAGGGCAAGATATTGAACGTCGAGAAAGCGCGCTTCGACAAGATGCTGTCTTCCGCGGAGGTCGGTACCTTGATCACCGCGCTCGGCTGCGGCATAGGCCGCGACGATTTCGACGTCGACAAACTGCGCTACCATCGCATCATCATCATGACCGATGCCGACGTCGACGGATCGCACATCCGCACGCTGCTGTTGACCTTCTTTTACCGGCAAATGCCGGTGCTGATCGAGCGCGGCCATATCTACATCGCGCAACCGCCGCTATACAAGGTGAAGAAGGGCAAGCAGGAAAATTACGTCAAGGACGATCTGGAGTTGAATGCCCTGCTGCTGCATTCGGCGATCGACGGCGCCGCGCTGCACGTCAGCGCCGCCGCGCCGCCGCTCTCCGGGCCCGGTCTCGAGTCGTTGGCGCGTAAATACGTCGAAGTGCAGGGCATCGTGCGCCGCTGGGCAAGGCGCTACGACGAGCGTTTCCTCGATCAATTGCTGTATCTGCCGTTGCTCGCGACCGACGCCTTCGATCGCATCGACGTCCTCAAGGATTGGGCGCGGGGACTCGATCAACGCCTCAATTCTCTCGACGACGTATCGCGGCAATACCGCGCGCTCGTGGAACCGATCGCGACCGGCGGCAATCGCATCAACCTGCAGCGCATCGAGCACGGCTTGACCACCGAGAAGCACATTCCGCGGGAGTTTTTCGATTCGGCGGAGTATCGGCGCATCGCCGATCTCGCGCAAACGCTGAGCGATCTGATGGGACCGGGCGCGTTCGTCGTCCGCGGCGAGGAACGGCGGGAGATTTCCAGCTTCAAGGTCGCGATCGGCTGGCTGTTCGAGCAAGCGAAGAAGGGCCAGACGATCCAACGCTACAAGGGTCTGGGCGAAATGAACGCCAACCAACTCTGGGAGACGACGATCAATCCGGAATCCCGGCGCTTGATGCAAGTGCGCATCGAGGATGCGGTGGCGGCCGACGAGATCTTCACGACCTTGATGGGCGACGCGGTCGAACCGCGGCGCGAGTTCATCGAGAGGAACGCACTGCAGGTTTCCAACTTGGACATCTGATGAGGTCGACCGCAGACGATCGACGCCGGACGGCGGGGCTGGGTGCGAGCTTCGCCATGATCCCTACGCTGCTGATGTTGCTCGCCGGCTGCGGCCGCGGCGCGCGGCCGGCGTGGCGCCTGACCGACGTCAGGGGCCACCTCCCCGATCTGCGATTCCAACTCACCGACGGCAGCTCGCGCGCGGTCACGGCCAAGGATTATCTCGGCAAGATCATCGTCCTGTATTTCGGCTACACCAATTGTCCCGATGCCTGCCCGCTGACGCTGACCCATCTACACATCGTCATGCAGAGGCTGGGCACGCAGGCTCGCGACGTGCGCATCCTGTTCGTCAGCGTCGATCCGGCGCGCGACACTCCCGCGGTGATGCGCCGCTACGTCGCGGCCTTCGACAGTCGCGCGGTCGGCCTGACCGGCACCATGACCGAGATCGAGGCGATGGCCAAGCGGTATCGCGTCGCCTTTACCCGCGGCCCGGACGAAGGCAACGGCGCCTACGAGGTCAACCACAGTTCGGCGATCTATTTCTTCGATCGGCAGGGCCGCGCGCGCCTGCTCGCCGCGCCGGCGAACAGCGACGGCGACGTGGTTCACGATCTGCGGCTGCTGATCTCGGCGGGCCCCAAATCGTGAAACACCTGCTTGCCGCGCCGTTCGCCGCGCTGCTGCTCGCGGGCGGCCACGCCCGCGCCAACGATGCCGGTGCGGTGCGCGTCAGCCGCGCCTGGATCCGTGTTCTCCCGGGCGATCTGCCGGCCGGCGGCTATGCCACGCTGCGCAACACCGGCGGCACCGCACTGACGCTGATCGGCGCCCGCAGCGCAAATTATCGCCGGGTGATGCTGCACAAGAGCATGAGCGTCGACGGCATGTCGCAGATGTCGATGGTCGCCGGCGTGCCGCTGCCGGCGCACGGCACGGTGAGATTGGCGCCGGGCGGCTACCATCTGATGCTGATGCATGCATTTCACGCGGTGAAACCCGGTGATGAGATCCTGGTTAGCCTGCAATTCGCCGATGGCAGCAGCCTGGCCGTCGAGTTCCTGGCCCGTCCGGCAAACGCCGCCGGCGCCGAATAGAACCCGCTCGTCGAGGCCCGGCTCGCGCGCCGCGGGCGCCTCAGGAGGCGTGCGGCGGCAGTGGTACCCGCGGCACCCGCCGCGGCACCCGCCGCGGCAATCGCGATCGCGAGGACAGCGAGATCCAGTGGCGCAATGCGATCAATGCACCGAGCGCGCTCATCATCGCGCTCGGAATCCACAGCACCAGACCGCCCCAGCGCTGCGACTGCAGCGCGCTGATGGCCGCGAAGGCGCGCCCGCACAATTCATAAAGCGGGTACAGATTGCTGCCCGCGAAGGTAATGTAGGCGCCCACCAGAATCTGCGGCAGCGCCACCGCCAGCGATACCAAGACGCGCACGCCCGGCGCCAAGCGTGCCGGCGGCTTGGGACGCCGATCGAGCACCAGCCACCAAAACAGCAGGCCGTCGATCGTCACGCTCCAGTTCATCACCCGGTAAAGCCGCCAGTCGAGCATGGCGATGAAATGCAACTGCGGCCACAGCCACAGGTAAATGATGCCGAAGAACAGCACCGCCGCCACCCACGGATTCAACAGCACGTCGAAGGCGATGCGCACCGCGGCGCTGCGCATCAGCGGCTGCCACACCCTGATCCGAAAGCCGAGAGGCAAACCGGCGCGCAGCGCCGCTCCGGGCGCCGCCAGCATGATCAGGAACGGCCCGAGATGATGCAGCGCCAAGTGCTGCAGGCGGTGCACGAAGAATTCGCGCTCCGCGTAATAGTCCAATCGCGTATGCAAGGCCGAGTAAATGAGCGCGAGACCCGCCCAGAAGCCGAGCTGGCGCCAGAAACCGCAGCGGCGCCTGCGCGCACCGCGCAGATACAACAAAGAGGCGCCGCCGACGAAGATGATCACGGTGGGCGAGAATTCCCACGGCGCCAGCCACGATAGCCAATTCATCGGTGGCCGTCAGCGCTCAGCGGCAGAGTGCGAGAGGCGATGCATCGACGAGCCGCCGTCAATAAATCCACGGGATCAGACGCTTTGTTCTCGCACAATAATCGCGGTAGGCCGCACCGAGACCCGCACTGAGCGCCGCTTCCTCTTCGCGAATACGGAACAAGTAGATGCACGGGCTTGCCGCCGCGATCGCCGCCACGCTCCACCAGTTGCCGAGCGCGAGGCTGAATCCGATTAGCGCGATCAAGGCGCCGAGGTAACTCGGATGCCGCACATACCGGTAAATGCCGTCGTCCTTCAGCTCGTGGTCCTTGCGCAGCGCGACGTTCGGCGTATGCAGCCGGCCGAGCTTACGGATCGCCACGGAGCGCACCAGGATGCCGACCATCATGATCGAAAGACCCGCGATCTGCACCGCGAGCGAGTCGATCGCCCCGCCCAAGCCGAAGCCGCCGAAGGCGCTGGCGACCGCGACCCACCACACCAGGGGGCTCGCAAGCGCGATGATCAGCAAGGATAAGCGGTCGCGATTCTCGCTCTTGGGGGTTTTATGCCGGAATACGACTGCGCCGTCCACGAAGATCCAGACGAAAAACGCGCCGAGAGCAAAGTCGCGAACCTGCTGCATGGCGCTCATTCTAGCGCCCGGCGCGCCGTATCGATCACGGTGCGCGCGCGGCGTCGATCCGCGCCAGGCCCGATTCGATGGCGAGCCGCAGTTCTTCGTTGAGTTGCCGCGGATCCTTGCCGCGCGGATCGATGGGTTCGCCGATGACGACCTGAATGGTGCCGCGCTTCTTCAGGAAGCTGCGGCGCGGCCAGAATTCGCCGGCATTGTGCGATATCGGCAGGATCAATTTGCCGGCCGTGGCGGCGAGCAGCGCGCCGCTGACGCCGTATTTGCGCTGTTGTCCGGCGCGCACGCGCGTCCCTTCGGGGAAGATCACGACCCACAGGCCGTCGGCCAAGCGCGCGCTGCCCTGTTCGACGACTTGGCTCACCGCCTTGTGCCCCGCGCCGCGGTCGATCGCGATCGGCCGCAGCAGTTTCAGCCCCCAGCCGACACACGGTATCCAGAGGAGTTCGCGCTTGATCACCCACACTTGCGGGGGCAGCAGCACGAACGGCGCGACGGTCTCCCAGGTCGAGCTGTGATTGCTCATTGCCAGGTGATTTCCAGATGGAATGTTCTGCCGACCGTCGACGCAATAGCCGAGGCCGCAGAGGCGCTGCAGCACCCACAGCAGACAGCGGGCCCAGGTGCGCGCCAGCGCGAACTGGCGGCGGTAAGGCAGCCAAAAACAGAGGGCCATCAGAGCGCCGAACAAGCAGGCCGAGACCATCATGTAGGTCGTAAAAATCAGCGACCGCAGATATTGCATCGCTTCCGGCTCAGCCGGGGAGCCGCGACAAATCGGCGACGCCGCCGATCAGGATTTGCACGTCGCGCAGCAGCGCCAGCCGATTGCGGCGCCGCGCCGCGATCTCGTCCATGACCATCACCTCGTCGAAGAAGCCGTCGATGGCGCCGCGCAAACCGCTCATCAGCTGCAGACCCTCGGCGTAGCGGCGCGCGTCAAGCGCCTGCTCGATGCGCGGCGCGAGCTCGCAGAGCGCCCGATGCAGCCGCCGCTCGGCGTCGACGACGAATTGGCCGGGGTCGACCGCGAGCGCTTCATGAGACGACGCCTTCCTGAGTATGTTGCCGATGCGCTTATTGGCCGCGGCGAGAATGCCGGATTCCGGCAACTTCAGGAATGCCTTGAGCGCCTGCAAGCGCGCCTCGACGTCGAGAGGCGAGCGCGGCCGCGCCGCGAACACCGCATCGATCATTTCCGTCGTCGTGCCGTCGCCGCGTTCCAGCAGCAAGCCTCGCAAGCGCTCGAGAATGAACGCGTAAACCTCCGCCGCCGCGCCGCTGCGCGCCACCGGTTGCGCCGCGGCCGCGACGTCGAGCATGCCGACGAGGTCTATTTCAAGCGGCGTCTCGAGCAGAATCCGCAGCACGCCGAGCGCGGCGCGACGCAGACCGAACGGATCCCTCGCGCCGGTCGGCTTCTGCTCGATTGCAAATATTCCGACGAGCGTGTCCACTTTATCGGCTAGCGCCAATGCCTGGCCGAGCTTCGACTGCGGCAACGCATCGCCCGCGAACCGCGGGCGGTATTGCTCCTCGATGGCGGCGGCCACCGCGGGGTCCTCGCCTTGCAGTGCGGCGTAGTAGCGGCCCATCGTGCCCTGCAATTCCGGGAACTCGCCGACCATTGCCGTCATCAAATCGGCCTTCGCGAGCTGTGCTGCGCGGTCGATGCCATCGCCCGCGCCGATCCGCGCGCCGACCCAGAGCGCGAGCGCGCGTAGCCGCGCGCCCTTCTGCGCATAGCTGCCGAGCTGCGCTTGGAATGTCACGCCGGCGAGCTTCGCCGCATGCGCATCCAGCGTGACTTTGCGATCCTGATCCCAGAAAAAGGCGGCGTCCCGCAAGCGCGGCCGCACCACGCGCTCGTTGCCCTCGCGCACTTTGAGCGGATCGCGGCTGGCGATGTTGCTGATCGTGACAAAGCGGCCGTCGAGCGTACCGTCGGCAGCCTCCAGCGGGAAATAGCGCTGATGGTCCTGCACCGTCGCAATGACCACTTCGCGCGGCAGCGCGAGGAAACGCGCGTCGAACCGGCCGGCGATCGCCACCGGCCACTCGACCAGCGCGGTGACCTCGTCGAGCAGCGCCGCATCGATCAATGCGCGCGCGCCGAGCGAGGCGGCGGCCTGCGAGACCGCGTCGCGGATCAGATCGCGGCGCTCGGCGAAATCGGCGATGACTTTCGCGCGCCGCAGCGCGCCGGGGTAAGCGCCGGCGGACCGCAAGGCGATCGGCCGCGGGGCGTGGAAACGGTGCCCGAAAGTAATTCGGTCGCAGTGCACGCCGAGCACTTCGCAGGGCACGACCTGCGTGCCGAACAAGAGCACCGCGTGGTGTACCGGGCGAACGAACTCGACAGACCCTGAGCCCCAGCGCATGCGCTTCGCCAGCGGCAGCGCCGCAACCGCCCCCTTGACGATCGCGCCGAGCAGGGTCGCGGCGGCTACGCCGCGCTCGGTACCGCGAAACGTGAGCCACGAGCCCTTGTCGGTCGACACAATCTCGAGGTCGGCGGCGGGCACGCCGCAGCTCTTCGCGAACGCGACAGCAGCCTGCGTCGGCTCGCCGTGCGCGTCGTATGCGCGGCTTTGCGGCGGTCCGCGCCGTTCGATCGGCCGATCCGGCTGGCGTTCGGCGCAGCCCCTGATCAACACCGCGAGGCGCCGCGGCGTCGCGAAGCGCTGCACTTTGCCGTGGGAAATGCCGGCGGCATCAAGCCCCTGGGCAATGTGGTCGGCCAACGCCGCCGATAAGCTCGGCAGGGAGAGCGGCGGCAGCTCCTCGGTACCCAGCTCGAACAGAAAGTCGCGCCCGCTCATCACGCGGCCCGCTCCGCTTGCCCTGTCTTCAATAGCGGGAAGCCGAGCGCTTCGCGGCTGTCGCGATAGCCTTCGGCGACGGCGCGCGCGAGAGCGCGCACACGCAGTATGTAGCGCTGCCGCTCGGTGACCGAGACGGCGTGGCGGGCGTCGAGGAGATTGAAGTGGTGCGAGGCTTTGATCATTTGCTCGTAGGCGGGCAAAACGAGCTTGTCCTCGAGCAATCGCCGGCAGGCGGCTTCATGCGCATCGAAGGCCTGCGACAGCGCGGCGGTGTCGGCTTTCTCGAAATTGTAGGCGGATTGCTCGACCTCGTTCTGGTGAAAAATGTCGCCGTAGGTGGTGGCGCCGCCGGCACCGTCTGCCCAAACGATGTCGAAAATGCTTTCCGTGCCTTGGATGTACATCGCCAGACGTTCCAGGCCATAAGCGATCTCGCCCATGACCGGCCGACAGTCCAAGCCGCCGACCTGCTGGAAATACGTGAACTGCGTGATCTCCATGCCGTTCAACCATACCTCCCAGCCCAAGCCCCAGGCGCCGAGCGTCGGCGATTCCCAGTTGTCTTCGACGAAGCGGATGTCGTGCGTCAGCAAATCAAAGCCGAGAGCGCGCAGCGAACCCAGATACAATTCCTGGAAATCCGGCGGCGAGGGTTTGATGCAGACTTGAAATTGATAGTAGTGCTGCAGCCGAAACGGATTATCGCCGTAGCGTCCGTCGGTGGGCCGCCGTGAGGCTTGCACATAGGCGGCACTCCAGGGCTCGGGACCCACGGCGCGCAAAAAGGTCGCAGGATGGAACGTACCCGCGCCCATCTCCATATCGTACGGCTGCAATATCACGCAGCCCTGCTCCGACCAATATTTCTGCAGCGCCAAGATCAGATCTTGGAAGGTTCGCGGCGGCGAAGCGGCTTTGGCCATGGGATGCTCGCTGATGACAAAAAGCGAGCGAGTATAGCGACGCTCGGGCTGCGATGTCCCCTGCGCCGCGTGCACCTTTATGGCCCATGGCCGCGCCATGCAGATCGCACCACCAAAAGACGGGGCCATGGCGGCGAGAAATTGCACCAAAATGACGCAATTCCTGTGCGGCATGCCGCATAATAGGGCGTGGTCGGCGGCGGGCTCCCCGCAGGAAGTCGCAAGTACTTGATCCACCGGGCTCGAGGGAGTGGCACGGTAGCTGCATCATCTCTGGACCCCGGGCCCCGGCCGGACTCGACATTGCCCCTATTCCGCACTTGGAGGACAACCATGACTCCCGCCGATGTTCTGCAATTGATCAAAGAAAAAGACGCGAAATTCGCCGATCTTCGCTTTACCGACACGATCGGTAAAGAACAGCACGTGACCATTCCGACGCGCCTCGTCGATCAAGGGTTTTTTCAGGACGGCAAGATGTTCGACGGTTCGTCGATCGCCGGATGGAAGGGGATCAACGAGTCCGACATGATCTTGATGCCGGACCCGTCGACCGCGGTCATCGATCCGTTTTACGAGGAAACGACGGTCAACATTCGCTGCGACGTGATCGAGCCGATGACGATGCAGGGTTACGGCCGTGATCCGCGCTCGCTCGCCAAGCGCGCCGAAGCGTATTTGAAATCCACCGGGATTGCGGATTCCGCTTTGTTCGGTCCGGAAAACGAATTCTTCATTTTCGACAACGTCACGATCAGTGCGGGGATGAACGGCTGCGCTTACACGGTCGATGCCTATGAGGGCGCTTGGAATTCCGGCAAAACCTACGAGGACGGCAACAAGGGACACCGCCCGGGCGTCAAGGGCGGCTACTTCCCCGTGCCGCCCGTCGACTCGCAGCAGGATATCCGCACCGCGATGTCGATGGCCTGCGAAGAGCTCGGCATGAAGTTCGAAGTGCACCATCACGAGGTCGCAACCGCGGGACAAGGCGAGATCAACGTCGCCGCGAATACGCTGACCAAGAAAGCGGACGAGGTGCAGAATCTGAAATACGCGCTGCAAAATGTCGCGCACGGCTACGGCAAGACCTTGACCTTCATGCCGAAGCCGATCGTCGGCGACAACGGCAACGGCATGCACGTGCACCAATCGCTGCAAAAGGACGGCAAAGCGCTGTTCGCCGGCGACAAATACGGCGGCTTGTCCGACATCGCGCTCTACTATATCGGCGGCATCATCAAGCACGCGCGGGCGGTCAACGCATTCACGAATGCCAGCACCAACAGCTACAAGCGTCTCGTGCCGGGTTTCGAAGCGCCGGTCAAGCTCGCCTACTCGGCGCGCAATCGTTCCGCTTCGATCCGCATTCCCTGGGTTTCGAACCCGAAGGGGCGGCGCATCGAGGTGCGCTTTCCGGACGCGACGGCCAATCCGTATTTCGCATTCGCAGCGATGCTGCTGGCCGGCATCGACGGCATCCAGAACAAGATCCATCCGGGCGATCCGGCGGACAAGGATTTGTACGATCTGGAGCCGGAAGAGGACAAGAAGATCCCCACGGTTTGCCATTCTCTCGAGATGGCGCTCGACTATTTGGACAAGGACCGCGCCTTCCTGAAAGCCGGCGGAGTATTCACCGACGACCTGATCGATGCGTACATCGAATTGAAGATGAAGGACGTGACCCGTCTGCGCATGACGACGCATCCGATCGAATTGGAGATGTACTACAGTCTGTAACCGGTCAATCGGCGGCGGCTAGAGCGCCTTAAGGTGACGGCGGTCACGCCGCCGTCACCCGGCTTTGTGGCGGGGAGGCGATGGGGCTATGCTTTCGGGTCATGCACCTACAGCGGACATTGCTCGCTCTTTGCGTCTTCGCAGCCCTGGCCTGTCCCGCGGCGGTCATCTACAAATGGACAGATGCGAACGGAGTCGTCCACTACGCGGACCAGCCGGTCCCCGGGGCGATAAAAATCACGATCGCCGCGGATGTGGCGCCGCCCGGCGCCGCGCCGCCGGCCGCGCCGCCGGCCGCGCCGAAACCGCCGGCAAAACCTCCGGCGGTTGCCTATTCCGAGGTCAAGATCGCATCGCCCACGGCAGATCAATCGTTCTTCAGCGAACCGGTCCCGGTGAGCTTGCGGCTGAATCCGGGCCTGCAGGCGGACGATACGCTGACGTGGTCGTTGAACGGCAATGCGCTGGCCGCCTATTCGAACCAGCTGCAGTTCACGCTGCAGAATCTGCCGCGCGGCGCATTCACGTTGACTGCGGCCATCGTCAGCCAAACCAGCGGCGCATCTGTCGGCGGCGCATCGGTGACGTTTTACGTGCACCGGCCGTCGCTGTTGATGCCGCAGCACCACAATCTGCCCAAACCGCCCTGAAGCCGTCGCGTAGCGGTGCGCGGGAGCGCCGCCGTGGCCGCTGAATTCCAATCGACCGTGCCGCAAATCGACGGCACCGAAGTGCTCGACGCGCTGCTCACCGGCGTATTCCTGTTGAACCCACGCTTGCAGGTGACCTACCTGAACGCGGCGGCGCAGAGCTTGGTGGGACTCGGTCCGAACCAAGCCGTGGGCCGGCCGATCCAGGAATTGATGCGCGGCGCCGAGACCTTGATGCCGCTGTTCGATCGGGCGCTCGGCGGCGGCGAAGGCGTCGTGCAGCGCGAACTCGCCTGGCCGGGTTCGGTGGGGCTCGATCGGATACTCGATTGCGCGGTCACGGCGGTATTCGTCGGCGAGGATGGGCGTGTCCTGTTGGAGATCCAAGACATCACGCAACACCGGCGATTGACGCGCGAATCGGCGCTGTTGGCGCAGCTCGGCGGCAGCCGGCTGATGGTCCGGCAGCTCGCGCATGAAATCAAAAATCCGCTGGGCGGCTTGCGCGGCGCCGCGCAGCTTCTCGAGCGCGAACTGCTCGATCCGGCTCTGCGCGAATACACGCGCGTGATCATCAGCGAAGCGGACCGGTTGACGAACTTGCTCGACTCGATGCTCGGGCCGGGCCGGCCACCGGCCAAACAGAGCGTCAACGTGCACGAGATGCTCGAGCGCGTTTACCACTTGCTGCGCGGCGAGGCGGCTGCCGGCGTCGCCGTGGAGCGTGATTACGATCCGAGCCTGCCGCAGCTCACGGCCGACCCGAACCACATCATCCAGGCGATGCTGAACCTCGGGCGCAATGCCCTGCAAGCGCTCTGCGGCAGCAATGCGTCGGCGCCTCGGCTGATCTTGCGGACGCGCGCGGGCACCAATGTCAGCGTCGGCTCGAAACGGCATCGGCTCGTCATCTCGATCCAATTCGAGGACAACGGTCCGGGCGTTCCCGCCGATATCCGCGAGACGATTTTCTACCCGCTGGTATCGGGGCGCACCGATGGCACGGGCTTGGGGCTCGGCATTGCCCAGGATTTGGTCAGCCGCCATGGCGGCCTGATCGAATACGACAGCGCGCCCGGCCGCACCATTTTCACGATCTCTCTGCCGATGGACCCCCTATGAACGAAAAGCCGCTGCAGGTGTGGTTGGTCGACGACGACGCCTCGATTCGCTGGGTCCTCGAAAAGGCCTTGAAGGGCAGCGGTATGATCGCCAAATCCTTCGAGCACGCCGACAGCGTACTCGCGGCGTTGCGATCCGACACGCCGAACGTCTTGATGACCGACATCCGCATGCCGGGCCGCAGCGGACTCGATGTCCTGAAGCAGATCCAGAGTTCGCGGCCAGGATTGCCGGTCATCGTCATGACGGCTCACTCCGATCTGGACGCGGCGGTTGCCGCTTATCAGGGCGGCGCGTTCGAGTATTTGCCGAAGCCGTTCGATATAGACAAGGCAGTCGATCTGGTGCGCCGCGCGGCGCAACAGGCGACCGTCTCGGTCGACGCCGATGCGGCGCGCCGCGGCATCCCGGAACTGCTTGGCCAGGCCGCGGCCATGCAACAGGTATTTCGTGCCGTCGGCCGCCTATCCCGATCCAGCATGACGGTGCTGATCACGGGCGAGTCGGGCACCGGCAAGGAGCTGATTGCGCGCGCTCTGCATCGCCACAGCCCGCGTTCGAGCAGGGCGTTCGTCGCGCTGAACACCGCCGCCGTCACCGCCGATCTGCTCGAGTCGGAACTGTTCGGCCACGAGAAAGGGGCCTTCACCGGCGCGGATGCGCTGCGGCGCGGACGCTTTGAGCAGGCCGACGGCGGCACGCTCTTTCTCGACGAAATCGGCGACATGTCGCTCGCGCTGCAGACGCGCCTGTTGCGGGTGCTCGCCGAAGGCGAATTTTACCGCGTCGGCGGTCAGATGCCCGTCAAGATCGATGTGCGCGTGATTGCCGCGACGCACCAAGATCTCGAGGCGCGCGTCCGCTGCGGTCAGTTCCGCGAGGATTTACTGCACCGGCTGAACGTGATCCGCATCGAGATTCCCCCGTTGCGCGAGCGTCGCGAGGATATTCCGGAGCTGTTGCGCCATTACCTTGCGGTCGCCGGCCAGGAACTCGGTGTAGAGCCCAAGCTGCTGATGGCGCCGGCCGAGAGCGCCTTGCTGCTTTTCGACTGGCCGGGCAATGTGCGCCAACTCGTCAATGCTTGCCGTCGTTTGACCGTGACCGCGCCGGGGCGCGAAATTCGCGCCGAGGACATCCCGCCCGATCTTGGCGGCGCCAATGCAGTTCAAGCCGCGAGCCACGATTGGACCGAAAAATTGACGGTTTGGGCGGAACAGGAGCTCGATGCCGGCGCCAGGCGTCTGCTCGATCAAGCCGTGCCGGAAGTGGAGCGCATCCTGATCCGCGTCGCGCTGCGCAAAGCCGACGGGCTGAAGCAGGAAGCCGCGAAACTGCTCGGCTGGGGACGCAACACGCTGACGCGCAAAATGAAGGAACTCGGCATGGAAGATGCCGCCTGATCTAAATTAGCGCGCCCCGGGAGTTATAATCCGCGGCCTGATGGGCGAGTTCGTGAACATTTGCCGGGCGCGCCCGGGCATCGCTTGTCCGGCTGCGTAGCGCATCGGCGCAACGGCCGATCCAGCCGATGTTTCACATCGTATTGTTCGAACCGGAAATACCGCCGAATACCGGCAACGCGATCCGTCTCTCTGCGAATACCGGCGCCACCCTGCATCTGATCCGGCCGCTCGGCTTTTGCCTCGACGACAAGGGTTTGCGGCGCTCGGCGCTCGATTATCGGGATCTCGCCGCCGTCAGAGTCCATGCCGATCTCGGCGCATGCCTGCGCGAGCTCGCCGACGCGCGGCTGTTCGCCGTGGAAACCGGCGGGCGCCATTGCTACAGCGGCGTTCGGTACCGGCGCGGCGATGCGTTTTTGTTCGGGCCGGAGACGCGCGGCTTGCCCGCGGCGGTGCAGGAGCGCGTCGGCCGCGACAATTCCGTGTTCATACCGATGCGCGCCGCGACGCGCAGCATCAATTTATCGAACGCCGTTTCGCTGATCGTCTACGAGGCGTGGCGTCAACAGAATTTTGCGCCCGCCTAGTGCGAGGCCGCCGTCACTCGGCTTCGAAACGCAGGCTGCGCCGCATCAGTGCGTCGACCGCCGCGCGGATATCCTCGCCTTCGTGGACGATCCGATAGACTTGTTCGCAGATTGGCATTTCGACGCCGAGCCGGCCGGCCATGTCGTGAACGGCGCGCGCCGCCGGCACTCCCTCGACCACCTGCTGGATGCCGCGAACCGCTTCGTCGAACGTAGCGCCGCGCCCGAGGGCGATGCCGAAGCGGCGATTGCGCGATTGATCGTCCGTGCAGCTGAGCACGAGATCGCCGAACCCGGCGAGCCCCATGAACGTGGCGCGCTCGGCGCCGAGCTTGACTCCGAGACGCGTCATCTCCGCCAGGCCGCGGGTGATCAGAGCGACGCGGGTGTTTGCGCCGAAGCGAAAGCCGTCGGCGATGCCGGCGCCGATCGCGATGACGTTCTTGACGGCACCGCCCACCTCGACGCCGACGATATCCGTTTGCAGGTAGGCGCGAAATCCCGGACCGGCAAGGCTTGCGGCCAACTGTTCGCCGAAAATCGCGTCGCGCGACGCGACCGTCATCGCGGTCGGCAGCCCGGCGCCGACTTCGCTGGCGAAGGTCGGCCCCGACAGGACCGCCGTCGGCCTTGTCCCCAAAACCTCGAACGCGACCTGATGCGGCAACAAGCCGCTCGAGCGCTCGAATCCCTTCGTCGCCCAGGCGATGCGCGTCGCCGCGCCGAGATGCGGGCGGATCGTCTCGAGGGTCGCGCGAAACGCATGCGATGGTACGGCGATCAGCGCATCGCCGACGTCCTCTAGCGCCCGCCGCAGGTCGGTTTCGACGATCAGCGCTTCGGGGAACGCGGCATGCGGCAAATAACGCCGGTTGCAGCGCGTCTTTAGCATCTCCCGCAGGTCGATCGGATTGCGTCCCCAAAGGCGGGTCGGCTGCCCCGCACGCGCGAGCTGAATGGCGAGCGCGGTGCCCCAGGACCCGGCGCCGATGACCACCATCGGTTGTCGCCGTTCGCTCGCCATGCCGTGCTCTCCCGAAACCGGCTGTCGGGCCGGCCTAATTGACCAGGCCGGGTTGGCCGGATTCGGCCGCCTGCGCGTAGAGGGCGTCGAAATTGACCAACGGCAGCAAAAAGCCCGGGAATCCGCCTTTCGTGATCAGATCGGAAATCACCTCGCGCGCATAGGGAAACAGCACACTCGGACAGAAGCTGCCGACAAAGCGCTTCAAATCCGGCGGCGATGCGCCGACGACGGTAAAGACGCCCGCCTGCTTGACCTCGACCAGGTACAGGGTCGCATCTGCCTGCTTCGCCTCCAGCGTGACCGTCAACAGCACTTCGCGCACGTCGGCGGCCAACTCCTCCGTCGTCGTATTCATATTCAGCTGAAACTTCGGCTCCCACGCCTGATTGCTCGGCAGCCGCGGCCCGTTCGGGGACTCGTACGAACAGTCCTTCAAGTAGACGTTTTGCAAGGTCACTTGCACGCCGCCGACGTCGGTTTGCGGCGCGGCCGCCGTGGTCTCTTCGCTCATCGGGTCCCCTCCATTAACCGATCGAGTTCCCCGCAGCGCTCGAGCGCCGCCAATTCATCGCAGCCGCCGATATGTTTGTCGCCGATGAATATCTGCGGGACCGAGTGCCGCGCACTGCGGGCGATCATTTCGTCGCGACGCTGCCGATCGCCGTCGACGTCGATCGCCGTAAAAACCAAATTCTTTGCCGTCAACAGGGCCTTGGCGCGCTGGCAATACGGGCACCAGTCCGCAGCGTAAATCGTGATCGCCGGCCGGCTCATTTGCCGCCCCGCTTGGCGCCGGCCGCCGGCTTGGACAAGGGCATGCTCTCCTTGATCCAGTCGGCGATGCCGCCCCGCAAATTAAATACCTTGGCGAAGCCGAGTTTGCCGAGCGCGCGCGCCGCGGCCGCTCCGTCGCGGCCGCTGTCGCAGTAGGTGATGACGGTCTTATCCCGCCACTTCTTCAGTGATTCGGCCTGCGACTGCAAATCGGCGGCGGGAATGTTGCGCGCTTCGCCGATGTGACCCGCCTCATGTTGCTCCTTGGAGCGCACGTCGATCAGCAGCGCGCCCTCGTTCATCAGGCGCACCGCCTGCATCACGCTTAAGGCGGCAAATGCCTCGATGCGTGCGCGCAGCTCGAACACCAGCACCGCGATCGCCGCAAATACGGCCCCCGCGGTCAACCACGCATGATGGCCAACATACTCGAGCAGACGCTGCATTATGCGAATCGGACCTGTAGTTTTTTCGGGCGCGCAAGTATAGCAGCGGCCGCAAGCCTTGTATGCTTGTCGTCGCAAGATGAATCGCGTCGCCGCCAAGCTTTGGAAACACGCGGTCTTTACGGCCGTTTTCGCCGGCATTGCGGCCGGCGGCGGCTGGGCGGCAAATTCCGCGCAAGCATCGCACGCAAAACAGAAACTTGCGGCGGTGCGGGCGCGGATAGCCGAAATCGCCAGGCGCCGCGGCGCCCTGCTGCAGAAGCGCGACGCCTTGGGCGCGCGGCTGCGCCGGGCCGATCTTTACATCACCGCCAAACGACGCGCGCTTGATAAGCTCAACTTGACCGTGGCAGCGGCCACGCGCCATCTTGCACTGCTCGATGTGCAACAGCGCCACGATCTCGAGGCGCTAGACTCGGAGCGCTCCGCGCTCGCCGGTCAAATCGTCGCCGCCTACATGATCGGCCGCCGCGAAGAAGTGAAGATGCTGCTGAACCAAACGGACCCCGCAAACTTCGGCCGCATGCTGACCTATTATGGATATTTCGGCAGAGCCCGCGCCGCGCAGCTCAACGCGATCCGCGACCGCATGCAGCGTCTTGCGGCGCTCGAACTCGAAGCGCAGCAAGAATCCGTGGGACTGAAGGATCTGCAGGACGACGGCCGCCGCGACCTCGCGGGTCTGGTGGCGGCTCGCGGCGAGCGCGCTGCCGCGCTGCTCGCGGCGGCGCAGCGGGTCCGCAGCAGCGATCAGCAGCTCGCTGCGCTGCGCCGCGAGGAGCAGTCCGTCGAATCGCTGATCGCGGATCTGCAGCGCGTAATGCGGGATTTTCCAACCGACAGCGAGCGAAGTTTTGCGCAATTGCGCGGCAAACTGCCGTGGCCGATTACCGGGCGGCTGCTGGCGCGCTTCCACCAGGTGCGCATGGATGCGGCGCAGGGCGATCTGCGCTGGAATGGCGTGCTGATCGAGTCGGCACGAGGCGCGCGCGTGCGCGTCCCCTACTTCGGCCGCGTGGTTTACGCCGACTGGCTTCAGGGTCTCGGGCTGCTGATGATCATCGCCCACAGCGGCGGTTACCTGAGCCTTTATGGGCACGCCGAAGTGCTCTACAAGTCGGTCGGCGACTGGGTCGCGCCGGGCGACGTCATCGCCGCGATGAGCGATGCGCCGGGACCGCTGCCGCGGCTCTATTTTGAAATCCGTCAAGGCCGCAAGCCGCTCAACCCGCAATCCTGGTTCGTGGGTAGCCCCTGAGGATTCCCGATCGCGGCGCCGCAGCGTATGCTGCGATCCGCATGCCGCGCATAAATCGCAACGTTCTCCCGCTGGCGCTCGGCGTCGCGATCGGCCTCGCATTCGGCACCGCTCACGGAGTATTTGCGAGCAGGGCGGCGGCGCTCGGCGGCGATCTGCCGTGGAAGGATGCGCGCCTGCTCGCCGAAGTCCTGGAAAGCGTGAAACAGAATTACGTGATGCCGGTGGGCGACCACCAAATGCTGCGGGCGGCGATCCGCGGGATGGTCGCGTCGCTCGACCCTTATTCGGAATATTTGGACCGGGATGAATACGCCGAAATCAAGATCAGCAGTTCCGGCGAGTACACGGGAGTGGGACTCGAGCTGTCGATTCAAGACGACCAGGTCGTAGTGGTCGCACCGTTCGAAGGATCGCCGGCGGCTGCGGCGGGAATACGCCCGGGCGATGTCATTGCGACGATCGACGGCATGGCCGTCAATACCGCGAATCTCGCCGAGACGATCGACCGCATGCGCGGCAAGCGGGGAACGACGGTACGCATCGGCATCCTACGCGGCGACAACAGCCGGCCGCTGCAATTCCCCGTCAAACGCGAGCGCGTCGAATTGCACAGCGTGCGTGCGAATATGCTGGCGCCGGGCTTCGGCTATTTGCGGATTGCCGAGTTCAGCGACACGACCGGCGACCAAGTGACGCAGGCGCTGCAGACTTTGAGCCGGCGCAACGGCACGCCGCTGAAAGGACTGGTGGTCGATTTGCGCGACAACCCCGGCGGTGTCCTCGAGGCAGCGGTCGCCGTTGCCGACGATTTTCTCGACAAAGGCGTGATCGTCACCGCCAAAGGCCGGACCCCGGATTCGAACTTTCAGATGAACGCGACGCCGGGCGACATGCTGGCCGGCGCGCCGATCGTCGTCCTGGTCGACGGCGGTTCCGCTTCCGCCGCCGAGATCGTCGCCGGAGCGCTCAAGGACCATCATCGAGCGGTGCTGATGGGACGCCGGACCTTCGGCAAGGGATCGGTGCAGAGCGTCATGCCCTTGCCGGGCGGCGGCGCGCTGAAGTTGACGACATCGCTTTATTACACACCTTCGGGCGTTTCCATCAACCACAAGGGCATCGCGCCGGACATCGAGTTGCCGCGCGATTCCCATGCGCTCGGCGCGCCGCAGCCGGCCGGCGCGCGCGCCGATCCGCAGGTCAAGCGCGCGCTCGAGGAATTGAGATTGCAAAGTGTCGCGGCGCGCGCCGCACTGTCCGCGGCGGCAGTCGGTCCCTGATTCGCCGTGCGCAGCACCCGCTCCATAGAGATACTCTGTTGGGCACTTGCCGCACTGGTACTCGTCTGGTCGAGGACCCTGGCGGCGCATTTCTGGCCGGTCATCGGTTTGTTGGCGGCATTCGCGGCGCTGATCGTTGCATTCCGCTCGCGCCGCGTCCTGCACGGGCGCACGCGCTTGAAGCTGCTGATCGAGTCCTGGTCGATGGTCGCTTTCATCAGCGGCATACTTTGCTTGACCGGCAAAACCGACAGCGCGCTTCTGAACCTGTATTTGCTGCCGATCATCTTGAGCGCCTTGACCCTGGGGGCGCGCGTGACGATGCTGCAGGTCGCCGCGATTTTCCTTTTTTATCTGCTGCTCGGCGCGGCGACCCCGGGAATCGATGCGCTGTCGCTGGTCTACGCCAGCCGAGCCGTCGGCGAGCTGGCGCCGATATTGCTGGTTGCCTATTTGACCGCGACGCTCGCCGCCGACGTCACCGAGGCGCGCCAGCGCATCGAAAATCTCGCCCATAACGACCCGCTGACCGGGCTGTTGAATATGCGCACGTTCAACGAATTGTGGCAACGCGAACACGCTGCCGGGGACCCGCGCCGCCAACCCTACGCCCTGGTGACGATCGACATCGACCAACTGGAGCGCGTCAACGAGGATTTCGGCCGCGAGGCCGGCGACAGCGCGCTCAGGCTGGTCGCGCAGTGTCTGCAGAGAAGCATCCGCGGCAGCGACCGCGCCGCGCGCAGCGGCGGCGACGAGTTCGCCGTGTTGCTGCCGCGGGCGTCCCCGGAAATAGCGGACGCGGTCGTCAAACGCATCAGGAACAACGTCTACAAGACGACGCTCGACCTGCGTTCGCGGATGATTCGCTGCAGCGTCAGTATCGGCATCGCCAATTACCCGAAGGATGCGCGGGATATGCGCGAGTTGCAAAGCGTGGCCGAACGCCAGATGTACCGCGACAAGGAGCTGCGCCGCGCGCCGGGAGCGTCCACCAATGGGTGAATAATTTGCGCGTATTGCGACGGAACACGCTTGCGATTCGCAACATAATCTGTAGAGTTGGCGCTGCGTCACACAACCGATCGCTCGGCTGATGCGGTGCCGGCCGATGCGGCGCTCCGTCGAATAGCAGTTGAACAGGGGAGAATCCGATGAGTGTCTCGCGTCGATTGCCAAGGCCCGCGGTCCGGATCGCGGGCGGCATCGCGCTGACGCTGCTGTGCCTGCACGCCGGCGCCAAGCAAATCCGCGGCCATGCGCTGCGCGGCCCGATGGTCAGGTCGAGCTCGGCGCTGGTCGTCGACACCCAGCACGATACGGTGCTGTACGCCAAGCGCCCGGAGGCGGTGCAGCCGATCGCCTCGATCACCAAATTGATGACCGCATTGGTGGTGCTCGAGGCCGGGCAGCCGCTCGATCAAGTGATCAGGATCACGCCGGCGGATCGGATTCACGGCAAAGGCTGGTATTCGCGCTTGAAAGTCGGCACGTCTCTGACGCGCCGCGACCTCATGCATCTGGCGCTGATGTCTTCGGAAAACCGGGCGGCGCGCACTTTGGCCAACAACTACCCCGGCGGCATGCCTGCGGCGATTCGCGCGATGAATGCGAAGGCCAAGGCTCTCGGCATGAGCCATACGCATTTCGCCGATCCGACCGGTCTGTCGAGCGACAACGTCTCCTGCCCTGCGGATCTCGCCAAGCTGGTGATCGCCGCTTCCCGCAATCCGACGATCAGAACCTTCTCGACCGCCAGGCACTTTGCGGTGCGCGTACGCCGCCGCAGCGTCGAATTTCGCACGACCGACAGGCTGGTGGCGAATCCGGCATGGAAAATCATCGTGCAAAAAACCGGCTTCATCAACGAAGCTGGCCAATGTTTGGTCATGGAGACGGTCATCGAAGGCCGTAGAGTCGTGATCGTCCTGCTGGATTCCTTCGGGAAATACACGCGATTGGCCGACGCCGCGCGCATCAAGCGCTGGATGGAATCCGGCGGGATCGGCGCGCGCGGCGCGCGCATGTCGATGCGCTGAACGGGCTTCAGGCCGCGCGGATTGCGCCGTTAAAAGCGCACCGTCAGGTGCACGCCCCAGTTGCGCGGTTCGCCGAGCTGCGTGTACAGCTTGTTCGGAAAATTCGGCGGTTCATCGCCGAAGTAAAAGCCGCGGACCGTGTAATTCTTGTCGAACACGTTGCGCACCCAGATGTTCACGTCGAAGCGCCGGCATTGCCAGCCCAACTTTGCATTCGCCAAGCCGTAGGGACTCGACCGCGTCGGGTTCGGGGGCAGGTCGTAGTAGAAGGCGCCCATGCCGGTGAGGTCGATCCGCCAATACGGGCCGCGCGGATCGCGCCACGCCGCATCGACCGCCGCTTGCCAGTCCGGCGCGTGGGCGAGGGGACGATCGGGGAGTTGAATGCCGTTTTGAACGAACCCTTGGTAGAGGGTCTGCAGCCAGCCCAAAGACGCGCCGAACGTGAGTTTCGCGGTCGCACGCCAGCGCAAGCTGTTCTCCACGCCGTAGTTGTAGCCGGAGCGCGCATTGCCGGTATAGAAGACGAAGGTGTTGGGATCGTCGGCCACCAATTGGACTCCGGTTTTCAATTGCGGCGCATGGCGGCGCATATAAAAGAACGAGGAGTCGACCTGCAGCCGGCCGTCGTCGCCGGCGAATTTCTGGCCGATCTCATAATTTAGCAGCGACTCCGCGCCAAAGGACCGCTGCTGTGCGGCGAGGCCCTGGCTCAAATTGAAGCCGCCTGCCTTGTAGCCGCGCGAGATCAGCGCGTAGAGGTGTTCGCCGCGGCTCAGCCGATAGTCGACAGATGCATGTCCGCCCCAGAGATTGTCGGCGGGATTGAAGGCATCGGCCGTCGACGGCGCGCCCAAGTTGGTCGTCAAATCATGGTAGCGCGAAGTCCGCCGTTCGCCGCGCAAACCGACCGACCAGCGCAGGTTCGCGCCGAGATCGCCGTCTAGCTGGCCGTAGACGGCGGCGTTTCGCGAGCGATACCGGCTGTTGAGAATGCTGGAACTAGTCGAGCTGTAGCCTATCGTGGGATCGACATAGACGCCTTGGCTCGTATCGGCGAGCGCCTCGCGCAGCTCGAAAGCGTACAGGCCGATCAACCAGGATAAGCCGCGCAGCCTGGAGCCGCCGAGACGCAGCTCCAGGCTGCGTGTCGTGCGGTGGCGCGCTTGAAATTCGGTGTAACTGTAGGTGTACGGCGCCCAAAGCAGCGGATTACCCCAATCGCCGTCGTAGCCGTAACGAACCAGCGAATCGGCGTAGGTTGCGATCATCGTCAGTGTCGTCGACCCGGGTCCGCCGTAGGCCGCGCGTGCGGATACGCCGGTCGAATGCTGCGCATCGACGCTCGGCTGGTCCGATTGGGTGGTGCGCGAATTGTCGATTGCCCAGGCGTCGTAGCCGTCATCCAGCCGGACGTGCAACACGGTGAGGTCCACCCGCAGCCGATCGCTCGGTTGGTAGCGCCAGCGCGCGCGCAAGGTGGTCTCGTCGCGGTTGTCGGTATTGCTGCGGCCGAGATAGGCGTTGCGGTAGAAGCCGTTGCTGAGATAGCGCTGCGCCGCCAGCCGGAACGCAGAGTCCAGTGCGCCGATCGGCCCGGTGACCACGGCGCCGAAGGAGCGCATTCCGTAGTCGCCGGCGGCGATTTCCGCGCGGCCGCCGAAAGTCTGCGACGGCGCGGCGCTTTTGACGTAGATCAATCCGGCCAGGGCATTGGCGCCGTAAAGTGTTGCCTGCGGACCGTGCAGCACCTCGATGCGATCGACGTCGAACAGCGTCGCGGCGCCGCCCAATCCGCTGAAATCAATGTCGTCGATCAGGAATCCGACCGACGGATTCGGTGCGCCCTGGTATTGTTCCAGCTCGCCGATGCCGCGAATTTGGAAATAACGCGGCCGCTGCGTATCGCCGGCCCAATTGAGGTTCGGCACCAACGGCAGAACGTCCGCGAACTGCTGCTCTCCGGCGCCCCGCAAAGTACCCGCTGCGAGAACCGTCACGCTCGCCGGCAGCTTTGCGTCCGGGATCGCGCGCAACGTCGCGGTGACGACTATTTCCTTGAGCCGCGCGGCATCGCCGTCGTCGCGCGTGTCGGTAGCCTGCGCGCCGCAAATCCCGCAGTGCACCGCCAAGAGAGCGCAGAGCGCGAGGACCCCGCGACGCGCAGCCGTTGGAAATGACATCAGGCTCCCTCCGCCGGCATTAACCGGATCAGGTTCAATGGGTTTGCCGCGTCGCGCGTTGGCGCGAGGCCGGCATCTCAGGCCCTAAGCAGGGCCACCCCAGCAAGAAACTCTATTTTAGATCAAGCAATCGGCGCGGTGGCGGAATATCAGACCAATGCGCGGATCGCACCGATCAAGCCGCCGACGATCAACATCGCGATCGGTATGAAGGAGAGCCCAAATCCCGGACCGCGCTTGGCCGGATCCTTGACGTAGCTCCCAGCGTAGATCTCCCGGCCGAGCAAGTAGACCGCGCCGAGCGCCGCGGCCCAAACGGGGTTGAAATAGCGGCTGAACAGATACAGGCCGGGCAAAAAGGCGACCAGTTGTTCCAAGGTGTTCTGCTGCACGCGAAAATGGCGTTCGAACGCCTCGTGGCCGCCGACGGCGGGCGCCTTTATGCCGTATCGAGACCTTGCGCCGCCGACCTTTAGACCGAAGACGATAAATTGCAGAACTGCGAGGGCAGTCACGATATGCACATATGCCATGGATGTTCCTCCGCGAATGGGCGATTCTATCATTCCTGGAATGCCGAGCCCCGTCATGAATGCATCGCGAAAGCCCTTACGCTCCGGCACCCGCGGGTATGCGCATCTGGTCGAAATCGACGCGCCGCCGGCGCGGGTCTGGCGCGCATTGATCGATCCGGCGTTGATCCGGATCTGGTCGAGCGCCCATGCGGTGGTCGACGCGCGCCAAGGCGGTCTTTATCGCATCGGCCGCGACGGCGGGCACAGCCGCGATGCGCACATAGATATCTTCGACGTCAATCGCCGCTTGCGGCTCATTTACATGCGCGGAGCGGATCTGCCCCCCTGCGAAAGCGCCATCGTCGACGATTTTTTGTTGGACATGCGCAAAGGGCCCGGCACGACTTCGATGCGCCTGCTGGGATCTGGCATCCCGGAGGCGGCCGCGTGGGATCCGTACTACAAGAGGATGCGTCTGCAATGGGAGCGAAACCTCGCCCGCATCAAGGTCGCGCTGGAGAATCCGCCGCGGCAGAAGGTCGGCCGCGCCGTTAGTGCCCTGCCGCCCTTGCCCGGGCTGGATACTTGAGTATCCTTGACGGGCGCCTCGATATCCTTCGCTTGTGCGGCACGTCGGCCGCAAGGAAATACCATGCTGGGCTTTCTGGTTCGCGCCGCGATAGTCGCCGTTGGCCTGTGGCTTTCAACCGAGTGGGTTCATGGGATTAGGATCGACAGCCCGTCGACGTTGATCTTGGCCGGGATCTTGCTCGGCATCGTCAATGCGATCGTGCGCCCGATAGCGATCCTATTGACCCTGCCGATGACGATCGTAACCCTGGGGCTTTTTCTGCTCGTCATCAACGCGGCGATGGTCGCCTTGGTGGCGTGGATCCTGCCCGGCATGCACGTGGCGGGCTTCTGGGCGGCATTCTGGGCCGCCGCGCTCGTCAGTGCGGTCAGCATCATCGGTTCCTGGTTCGTTGGACCCAAGGGCCGCATTCAAGTGATCGTCAAGCGCGGCTGATCATCGCTGATTCGCTTCGCGCCGAATCTTGCGGTCGGCGAAGCCGCCGCCACGCAGCGTCATCGCCATCACGCCGACGATGATGATGATCATGCCGGCGACCTGCAGATGGGACAGGGATTCGTGCAGAAATTGCCATCCCAGGAACGCGGCGATCGCCGGATTGACATAGCCGTAGGTGCCGATCACGGCGGGCGCGGCGTTCAACGCGAGCCAGGCATACGCCGTATAGGCCAAGCAGGAGCTGAAAAACGTCAGGTACGCGAGTGAAATCAATCCGGCAGCATTGATCGTCCAGCGGGCGGCCTCGCCATTCGCAAAGCCGACGCCGAGCAGCAGCGAGCCGCCGACCAGCATCTGCAGCGCCATGAACATCAAGGGGCTCAGCTTGGTATCGATGCTGCGGTAATAGATGGTGCCTAGCGCCCAGCAAAAGCAAGCCAGCAGAACCGCGCACTTGGCGAGCAGCAGCGAGGCGCTCAACGCCGCCCTCGGCACCAGCATCAATACCGTTCCGAGAAGGCCGACGGCCAGGCCGAAAGCGGCGCGACCGCTCAAGGGATGGCCGCGGCGGCCGAACACGCCGAGGCCGGTGATCCAAAATGCGGCAGAGGCGTTCAGCAACGCCGACTCGTTGGTCGGCAAGAACTGCAGCGCCCAGACATTCAAGCCGTTGCTCGCGAACACCATGAACAACCCGGCGATCGCCACGTGGCGCCACTCGGCGAGAGCCTGCGGCCAAGGAACCCGGGTCCAATAACGCGCGACGAGTGCGAGAACGGTCCCCGCCGTCACGAAGCGCACGCCAGCCAACAGGGCGATAGGCAAATTGTCGACCGCGATCTTCGAGAAAAGGAAGCTCGATCCCCAGACGAGATAAATGGTCGCCAAACAAACCGCAAGCTTGGCGGAACGGCGTGGATCGACGCGCATGAACTCGATGGTTCGCTTTTACCGGTCCGATCCTGAGCCCGGCCGCCCGTCAACCCTGCGCTTGCCGTTCAGCGTCTTCCTTGGCGCGCGCCGCAAGTTTATCCTTCAACAGCCATCGTGACATCAAGATGCCGATCTCGTAGAGGATATACATCGGCACCGCCATGAAGCTCTGGGAAACCGCATCCGGCGGCGTCAAGAACGCGGCGACCACGAACACGCCCAGCAAGACGAAGCCGCGGTTCTTCGTCAAGGACGTGAATTTCACGAAACCCGTCCAAACCAACAGCACGGTGGCGACCGGCACCTCGAATGCCGCGCCGAAAGCGAGCAGCAATACCATCACGAAATCCAGGTAGCTGCCGATATCCGTCATCATCATCACGCCCGAGGGGGTGGTCGCGACGAAGAAACTCAGCATCACCGGAAACACGAAGTAATAGGCGAACGCGGCGCCGAGATAGAACAGCAGAATGCTGGAAATCAATAACGGCACGGCCAGCTTCTTTTCGTGGCGGTAAAGGCCAGGCGCGACGAACGCCCACGCCTGGAAGAGCACGTAGGGCATCGCCAGGCCGAGCGCGGCGACCAGCGCGAGCTTGAACGGCACGGTGAACGGCGCGACCACGCTGGTGGCGATCAGCGTCGAACCGGCCGGCAAGCGCCGGATCAGCGGCTTGGCGACGAACGTGAACAGCGCATTCATGTAGAACGCGCAGGGAATGAAACAGACGCCCACCGCCAGCATCGCTTTGAGCAAGCGATCGCGCAGTTCCAACAGGTGCGATACCAGGGTTCCCTCGGCGAGGTCTTCGGGCTCCGCGCCCGGCTCAAGCATTGGGCGGCTTGATGGTATTCGCAATCCCGGGCGCCTGCTGAAGCGCTTCGGCGTCGCTCGGATTTTCTGCAACGGCGGACGGGTAAGGCACAAGGGTGTGCGGCGGCGCGGCGTCCGCGGCCGGAGCACCGGGCTTCGTTCTTTGCTTCAAGAGCTCGTCGGCGCTGACTTCACGGTCCAGTTGCTCGCTCAATTGCCGCGCCATCGCGCGCGCCCGCCCGACCCAGTTGCCGATCTGACGCGCCGCCTTCGGCAGCCGTTCGGGCCCTAAAACGATGAGGGCGATGGCCGAGGTCAGCAGGATCTCAGAGAACCCAAAATCCAGCATGGAAGTTACGCGCTCGTTTTAGGCGGCGCCTTGACCTCGGCTTCGCGCTTCGCCGCGCCGTCGAAGTCCGCGTCTTTTTCCTGCTTGATTTGCTTGATCTGCTCCTCGGACTCGCCTTCGTTCATGGCTTGCTTGAAGCCCTTGACCGCCGCGCCGAGATCCGAGCCGATCGTCCGCAACCTTTTGGTTCCGAATACGATCAACGCGATCGCCAAAATGACCAATAGTATCTTTGAGTCGAACATGTCGCTACCCCGATTCCGCCGGTAACCAATGAGATTCGCCATGATACGCCAAAGCCATCAGGGGGTTCGACCGCTCCGCGCCTTTGAGCGTTCGGTCGCATTCGGCGCCTGGCGTGCCGTTAACTCTCCAACCAGAGAGTCACCGGCCCGTCATTGGTCAGAGACAGCAGCATGTGCGCGCCAAAGGCGCCGCTCTGCACCCGCGCATGGCGTTCGCGCGCCAAGTTCACGAGTCCCGCGAACAACCGAGCCCCCTGATCCGCGGCCGCCGCGCGCGAAAAGCCCGGCCGCAAGCCCTTTTTCGTGTCGGCGGCCAACGTAAATTGAGGCACTAGCAACAACTCGCCGCCGACATCCGCAAGGCTCAGATTCATTCGTCCCGAACGATCGGCGAACACGCGGTAGCGCAGCAGACGCTCGAGCAGACGCCGGGCGTCGGCGTCGGTGTCTTCGGGCAGAACCCCGATCAGCACGACGAGTCCGGCCCCGATCGACGCCTGCGTGACCCCGGCCACGGCCACGCGCGCTTCAGTGACGCGTTGCAGCAAGCCAATCATGCGTCGCGGCTCCCGCCCCGTTCAGCGCCGCCGCGAGTTGCCCCGCGGCGGCCTCGCCGCCGGCGGCACGCGCGCACACAGCGCCCGGAAGCCTGCGGCCACAAAGCGCGGCAGCCTTTGGTGGACGCTATCCAGATCGGACGAACGGCAAAGGCCGCCGGAGAGTTTGTCGATGCGGCCGGTCTCGGCGAACGTCAGCGTCAGCGCACCGGTCAGGAATTGGTAGCCCCAGTACACTTCGCGCGGATCGCAACCGGGCACGGCCTCGCGCAGCACGGCGATGAATTTCTCCACCAGCGGATCGAAATGCTCGGTCATCAAAACCGGACCCCATTCCGGTGAATTGTTAACCTGCGCGACCAGCGCAAAATAACTCTTCCAGCCGGGGCCGCCGCGCGCGGAGCGCTCCAGCAACGGATAGGTGAAGGCGGTGACGATGTCCTCGAGCGCCGGTATCCCGGGAAGTGCGCTGCCCCTGACCTCCTGGAGCAGCGCCAGGCGCTCGAGGTTCAAGATTTCGGCGCGCCGCCGAAACACGGCGGCGAACAATTCGCGTTTGCCGCCGAAGTGGTAGCTGACCAGAGCGACATCGACGCCGGCCAATTCGGTGATCTCGCGCACCGATACTCCGTAGAAGCCGTTGCGGGCGAATAAATGCTCGGCCGCGTCCAACATCCGCTCCTTTGCCGATATCGCCGCCTTCTTCGGGCGGGCCGTCTTGCGTCGCACAACTGCCATTCTGGCATTGTCCCGCGTCGCCGCGGGCGCCGCAACGCCGCAGGCGCCGCGCCGTGGGGCCGCCGCGCCGCGGGGGCGCCGCGCCGCGGCCCCGGGTGAGGGCCGCGGCTCCTTCAACAATCGTTGAGCAGTTTATTAAACAAGTGTTGAAATACACTCAACGATCGTTGAATATATGGCGGGGACGACAATTGGCCTGCGCCCGGACGCCATCGGCAGCGCAGCTATCAGAAAAAAGGACGGCGTCACCCCCGGGCCGTCCTCTAATTGGGGAGAATCGTCATGTTTACCTTGCTCACCGCCATGCGCCGCCGGCTGCCCGCGTTGACGCTGCTCGCCGCCGCGGCCGTGCCGATCGCCGCGATTCGCGCGCAGACGACCGCTGCCGCGGATCAGGCGCCGAACGGCGGCTTGGCCGAGATAGTCGTCACTGCGCGGCGCCGCAAGGAGAACCTGCAGGACGTGCCGCTTGCGGTCACGGCGATCGACGCCGACACGCTGCAGGCGCGCGACGTCACGTCGCTCAGCGACTTGAACAGTTTCGTGCCGAACATGAAAATCTCCGCGGACCGCGCGACCAGCAGCACGATCAACGTCTACATTCGCGGTGTCGGTCAAAGCGATCCCCTGTGGGGCTTCGAGCCCGGCGTCGGCGTATACATCGACGATGTGTACATGGCGAGGCCGCAGGCCGCGCTGCTCGACGTCTACGACGTCGAACGCATCGAGGTGCTGCGCGGACCACAGGGCACCTTGTACGGCAAGAACACGATTGCCGGCGCAATCAAATACGTCACCCGCGACATCGTCGGTCCCGCGAGCCTGACGGCCTCGGCGACCGGCGGCAATTACGGCGAGCGCGACGCCAAGCTCAGCGGCTCGATGCCGCTGATCGCCGATCACGTTTACTTCGGCATCGCGATCGCCGATATCCATCACGACGGTTATGGACATGTGGTCGCGCAGTCCGGCGCCGCGCCGAGTCCCTATAACCACATCGGCGAGGATGTATCCAACCGGGATGTGCTCGCGGGCCGCGCGAATCTGACGATGCTCTGGGGCGCAAGTTCGAAGCTGAAGATCGTCGCCGACACGACCCAGGACGATTCCAACGCGTCCGGTGGCCAGCGACTGAACAACGTCATCGCGCCTTCGCTCGACAGCCGCTACGACACGCGCACCGACATGCCGGTGAACGAGGACCGGTATTTTCGCAATGGCATTGCCGCCACCTATACGCAAACGCTGAGCGATGCGCTCGCCATGAAGCTAGTGGGCGCTTACAGCGCCGGCCACGGCCGCCAATTCATCGATTTCGAGGAGCTTGATTCGAATCTGTTCCAGGTGCCGGCGCAATACCGCGAACACCAGGCGTCGGCTGAAGGCCAATTG
Organism: Steroidobacteraceae bacterium; assembly: GCA_035531435.1. GTDB lineage: Bacteria > Pseudomonadota > Gammaproteobacteria > Steroidobacterales > Steroidobacteraceae > Bog-1198. The sequence continues at coordinate 57,042 of DATKSW010000018.1, forward strand.
ACCTATACCAATTCTCTGCTCAAAGCGGTCGGCGGCGTCTTCTACATGAACAGCACCGCCTGCGGCGCATACAACGCATCGCTCGGCGTGCTCGCGCCGATCTTCGGGCTGTACCTGACGTCGATCGTCGACGGCTGCGTGCAGACGAAGAGCACCGCGGTCTACACCGACACGACCTGGAAGCTGACCGACCGCCTGAATTTCGACGCCGGCGTGCGCTGGAACCAGGATGTGAAGACGGCCCAAATCTATCAGGCGCAATACGCGAGCATCGCGCCGATCCAGCTTTTGCCCAATCAAACTTTCTTCGACGCCGCGGCTCCGCCGGCCGGCTTCTTCCTGTTCCCGAGCGCCGCGTCCGGCATCCTGACGAACTACACGAACAGCCGCACGTTCCCGAACGTATCGCCGCGTCTCGGCTTCGACTATCACTTCAATCGCGACGTCATGGCCTATTTTACCTACAGCAAGGGCTTCAAGAGCGGCGGCTTCGACATGCGCGGCAATGCCAGCGCCTACCCGCAGACGCAGAACGGCTACGCGTCCGAGACCGCGGACAACTACGAGGTCGGCATGAAATCGACGCTGCTGCAGGATACCTTGCAGTTTAACCTGACGCTTTTCTACAATCCCTACAAGAACGCGCAAATCGGCGTACAGCAATTCGTCGTCTCCGGCGGCGTGCCGCAGAACGTCACGGCGGTGCTGAATGCGGGCAAGCAAATCAATCAGGGCGTGGAAATCGAAACTGCCTGGCGCCCGCTCAAACCGTTGACCTTGGGACTCAACGTCGGCTATCTGGACTCCTATTATCAGGACTTCCTCGTCGGCTGTACCGCCCTGACCGCCGGCTGCACGGCCAATTCGCCGCCGCAGAACATCGCCGACCAGAATCGGCCGGTCAATGCGCCGGCCTGGACGGTATCGACGAACCTAAGCTACACCTGGCCGCTGCCGCACGGCTCGCTGATGGCGCGCACCGGCTGGGATTGGCGCAGTTTCACGAAAGTCGCCAACACGACGCCGAGCGTTACCGACCAGCCGGCGTACGGTCTCATCGATGCGGGCCTTGCGTTCACGACCACGGGCGGCGCCTGGCGCTTGGCGCTCGAGGGCAAAAACCTGCTCAATCGGTGGTACCGGGTCGCCGGCTACGATTTTGGCAGTACCGGCATTTTGGGCGGCGTTAGCCAGATCGGCTTTTACGGCGCACCGCGCACATACCAGGCAACGGCGCAATACCATTTCTGACGAGGCGCGAGATCCGATGAGCTGGTTTGCCGCGCCGGAGCCGACGTTCGCCGACTTGATCCGGCTGCACGGCCGCTGGCGGGCGTCGCGCACTGCGCTGATCGAGGGCGACCGTCGCCTGACTTGGGGCGAGTTCGAGCGCGCGACGGCCTGCGCGGCGAACGGCCTGGGTTCGCTAGGTCTTGGCGCCGCGGACCGCGTCGCCCTGTTGATGGACAACAGCCTGGAGATGGCCGTGCTGCTGTTCGGCATCATGCGGCAAGGATGCATTGCGGTACCGCTGAACGTCGCCGTCAACGATGCAGCCGTCGCGGCGATGATCGAGGACGCGGGTGCGCGAGCCGTGTTCGCCTCCGCCGCTCATTGCGCGCGCGTCGAGGCATTGCGCGAGCGTTCGGCCGTCGTCGCCAACGCGGTCTGCGTATGCTTGGGACCGGCGCGGGCCGGTTGGATTTCCTATACGGCGTGGCTGGGCGGCCAGTCGCCGGACCTCGACGCCAAGGTTCGCGCCGAGCAGGACTGCAACGTCATCTACAGCTCGGGGACTACGGGCGTGCCCAAGGGCATCGTGCATACCCACCGTTGCCGCATGCACTGGGCGGCCGATCTTGCGGTCGCGCTGCGCTACCGCAGCGATTGCGTGACACTCTGCTCGCTCGGCCTGTTTTCCAACATTACCTGGGTGGCGATGCTTTGTACCGCGTTCGTCGGCGGTACGATCGTGGTCATGCCGCGCTTCGACACCGATGCGGCGCTCGAGTTGATCGCTCGCGAACGCGTATCGCACGGAACTTTCGTGCCGCTGCAAATCGAGAGATTGCTTGCGGGCGCCGTCGACGAGCGGCGCGACCTGTCGAGTCTCGATACCGTGATGTGCTGCGGCTCGCCGCTCGCCGCCGCCGTCAAGCGCGCGTTCCCGCGACGTTTCGGCTGCCGGCTGGTCGAGCTGTACGGCCTCACGGAGGGGGTATGCACGATCCTCGCGCCGGAGGATTTCGAACGCAAAACCGAGTCCGTAGGCAAGCCGTTCCTCGGTACGGATTTGCGCATCATCGGCGATGACGACCGCGAGGTGCCGGACGGGGCGACCGGCGAGATCGTGGGCACGGGTCCGCTGCTGATGTCCGGATATCTAGGCCGCGACGAGGCGAGCGCCGAGGCGACATGGAGCGACGATCAGGGCAGGCGCTGGCTGCGGACAGGGGACCTCGGCCGTTTGGACGAGGAAGGATTCCTCTACATCGTCGATCGAAAAAAGGACATGATCATTTCCGGAGGCCAGAACATCTATCCGGCGGACATCGAGGCGATCATGCGCGCCCACCCCGAAGTCGCGGAAGTCGCGGTGGTCGGCGTTCCCAGCCGCAAATGGGGGGAAACGCCGCTGGCGGTCGTCGTGCGCGCGCCGCAATCGCAGGCGAATGCCGAGGCGCTCCTGCAATGGACGAATTTGCGGGTGGGCAAACAGCAGCGCATCAGCGGCGTGCTGTTTCGGCCGAGCCTGCCGCGCAACGCCAACGGCAAGGTATTGAAACGCGAGTTGCGCCGCGAATTGGCCGATCTTACCTATTGAGGAGCGGACATTGCGGCGCTACCGGCAGCTGTTCCACGTCAGTCAGGACGGCCTTCGTCTGCATGCGCGGATCTATGCGGGGCCGGCCGCCGACGCGCCGGTCGTGCTGTGTCTGCACGGCGTGATGCGCAACGCCCGCGATTTCGAAGACCTGGCGCCGCATCTGCAGAGCCGCTATCGGCTGATCGCAGCGGATTTGCGCGGCCGCGGCTTCTCCGCCCGCGACCCGAATCCCGAGAACTACCGGCCCGCGGTATACGTCCGCGACCTGCTCGACTTGCTCGCGGCGGCGCAGGTCGGCGGCAGGATTGCGATCATCGGCACCTCGCTCGGCGGAATTCTCGCGATGATGCTGGCGAATTCACATCGCCCGATGATCGCCGGCATCGTCCTGAACGACGTCGGCCCGGAACTCGATCCGGCCGGCGTCGAACGCATCAAGGGGTATGCGGGCCGCACGCCGCCGCCGCGCGATTGGAGCGGTGCCGCCGCACAAACGCAGGAAATCTATGGCGCCGCCTGGCGCAATTTGGCGCCGCAGCGCTGGCCGGTGCTCGCGCGGCGTGGTTACCGGGAAGACGCGGCCGGGATTCTTAGAGTCGACGCCGATCCCTTGATCGGTGCGGCAATGCGCAGCGCACCCGTGGCGCCGCTCGATCTGTGGCCCCTGTGGGCAGGGCTTGGCGACGTGCCTGCGTTGGGGATTCGCGGCGCGGCCTCGGACTTGCTGAGCGCTGCGGTGTTCGCGCGCATGCGCGCCGAAAAGCCGGATCTGCGGCAGCTCACGGTTGCGGATCGCGGTCACGTGCCGCTGCTGGACGAACCGGAATGCTTGCTCGCAATTGACATGTTTTTGGCTGAAATATTCCACTAATCATCCATTAGACGCCAATTTTTGCGAGAATATAGACGCTAAGGATCCACTTTCATAGAGATTTACGTGATGTGGAGAATATCAGCTAGGCCGGACGCTATTTTCTCCATAAAGTGGGCGTGAACAGTACCAAAATCGGAAATATCTCCAATCGGCCAAGCAGCATGGCGATCGAACAGATCCAGGTCTGGAAATCGGTCAACACACTGTAATTGCTGCCGGGCCCGACCAAGCCGAGTCCCGGGCCGGTGTTGTTGATGCAGGCCATGATCGCCGACATGGCGGTCGTGAAATCCAAGCCGCTCGCGAGCTGGATGAAGATCAGGGTCACGGCGCTCATGAAGTACAGGAATACGAACCCCAGCACCGCGAACACGACTCGATTGGCGACGACCGCGCCGCCAACCTTCAGCGGCCGGACGAGATTGGGGTGCACGAGATGATCGAGTTCCCGATTTGCCTGTTTGGCGAGCACCAGCGTGCGGATCATTTTGATGCCGCCGCCGGTAGAGCCCGAACTCGCGACGATGCAGCTGAGGAACATCATCCACATCGGCGCAAACTCCGGCCAGCGCGAATAGTCCTGGGTATGCAAGCCGCCGTTGGTCGCGATCGATACGACGTTGAACGTCGCCTCGCGCAGCGCGGTCGGAAAATCCGCATAACTGCCCTTGAAGAACAAATAACAGGCGATGCCGAGCGCGCTGGCGCCGAGAACGCAGAAAATCGCCTTCGCCTCGGAATCGCGAAAATAGGCGCGTACGCCGCGCTGGCTCCACGCTTGATAGTGCGTCGCGAAATTCAATGCCGCGAGAATTTGAAACACCGTCAGCACCATCTCGATCGGCACCGAGTCGAAGTGTCCGACGCTGTCGTCGTAGGTCGAGAAACCGCCCAGCGATAGCGCCGAAAAGCCGTGACAAACGGCGTCGAACCAATTCATGCCGGCGAATTTCAGGCACAGCACGCAGACCGCCGTCAGGCCCGCATAGACGGTCCACAGCAATTTGGCGGTCTGGCCGATGCGCGGCGTAAGTTTGCTGTCTTTCATCGGCCCCGGCATTTCGGCGCGATAGATTTGCATGCCGCCGACACCGAGCATCGGCAGTATCGCCACGGCGAGCACGATGATGCCCATGCCGCCGAGCCAACTGAGCAAACACCGCCACAAATTGATCGAGCGCGGCAGGTACTGCAGTCCCGACAGGACCGTGCCGCCGGTGGTCGTCAGGCCCGAGGCCGCCTCAAAGTAGGCGCGCGTGAAATCGATCGGCAGGTAATGCCACAACGGCAAGCCCGCCACAGCCGGCAACGCGACCCAGATCAATGCGACCAACAAGAGGCCGTCGCGCGTTTTCAGTTCGCGCTTGTAGCGGCGCGTCGCCAGCCAGAGAACGGCGCCGATGACGAAGGTCGCCGCCGCCGAAAGCACGAACGACCACAGCGCAAGGTCCATCCCCCAAATCGCCAATATCAGCGGCGCGAGCATCGTCGCCGCGAACCCCATGATCACCAGGGCGAAGACGTGGGCGACGGGCAGAATGATCTCTTTCACAGTAATGCGGCGGAACCTTGGAAGAGCTTTTCTACGGTCTCCATGTGCCGCCGGTCCGTCAGAAATAGAATCAAGTGATCGTCCGGCTGAATCGCCGTATCGTGGTGGGCGATGATGACGTCCTCGCCGCGCACCACGGCCCCCAAGGTCGTCCCCTCCGGCAGGACAATGTCCTCGATGCATCGGCCGATCACCTTGGAGCTGTCGGCATCGCCGTGCACGATCACTTCCATTGCCTCGGCGGCGCCGCGGCGCAGCGCGTGAACGCGCACGACGTCGCCGTGTCGAACGTGCGCCAGCAACGAACCGATCGTCACCGTCTGCGGCGATATCGCGATGTCGATGGAGCCGCTCTCGATCAACTCCGCGTACGAAGGCTTGTTGATCAGCGCCATGACTTTGTGGGCGCCCAGCCGCTTCGCCAGCATCGCCGAGAGGATATTGGCTTCCTCGGAGTTGGTCAGCGCAGCGAACACATCGGCGCTGTCGATATTCTCTTCGATCAACAGCTCCTCGTCCGCCGCGTCGCCGTGCAGCACGGTGGTACTCTTCAGCTGCTCGGAAACACGCCGCGCGCGCCGATTGTCGCGTTCGATCAGCTTGACCTGGTTCTTGTCCTCCAGTTCGCTGGCCAGCCGAAAACCGATATTGCCGCCGCCGGCGATCACCACGCGCCGTACCGGCGCCTCCTCGCGTCGCATCTCCCGCATGACGGCGCGGATATCCTTGCGGGCTGCCAGGAAAAATACCTCGTCGCCGTCCTCGATCACCGTCGAGCCTTCCGGCTTGACGCTCTTGCCGGCGCGATAAATCGCCGCCACGCGCGCGTCGGCCGTCGGAATGTGCTCGCGCAGCGTGCTCAAAGCCTTGCCGATCAAGGGGCCGCCCTGCAACGCGCGGATGCCGACCAGGCGTACGCGCCCGTCCGCGAAGTCGAGCACCTGTAGAGCGCCGGGATAGCGAATCAGCCGCGCGACGTACTCGGTGACCAACTGCTCGGGACTTATCCAGACATCGACGGCAATTCCCTGCTCGCCGAACAGCCGGTCGCGCTCGGTATAGTCGGCGGCACGCACGCGCGCAATCTTCTTCGGCGTCCGGTACAGCGTCCAGGCTATGTGGCAAGCGAGCATGTTGACCTCGTCGCTGTTGGTCAGTGCGACGAGAATATCGGTATTCGCAATCCCCGCCGCTTCCAGGATGCGCGGGCTCGCGGCGTTGCCGCTGACGGTGCGGATGTCCAAGCGGTCCTGCAAGTCGCGCAACACTTCTTCGTTTGCGTCGATGACCGTGACGTCGTTGGCTTCCTCGCGAGACAAATGATATGCCGCCGTCCGGCCGACCTGTCCTGCGCCAAGAATGATGATTTTCACGACAGCGCTACTTTACACGACGTCGAGGTTTGCATAGGTAAGCATCAGCCACTTGGTGCCTTGCCTCTCGAAGTTGACTTGAACCCTGGCGTGCGGCCCGTTGCCTTCGAAGTTGAGGACCACCCCCTCGCCGAACTTCGAATGCCGGACGCGGCTTCCCATACGCATGGCCGAGGCAGAGAACTCCCCGGCGGCCTTGCGAGGCACCGGAATAAGTCTCGAGACTTGAACCCGCGGCCGGACCTCCTCGATCAAATCGGGCGGAATCTCCGCGATGAAGCGCGACGGTTGTCCGTAGGTGTCGATGCCGTAGAGTCGCCTCTGTTCCGCATAGGTGATGTACAGCCGGCGCATCGCCCGCGTCGCACCCACGTAGCACAGCCGCCGCTCCTCCTCGAGTCCCGCGAGGTCGGCCACCGAGCGCTGGTGCGGGAACAGACCGTCCTCCATTCCGGCGAGGAAGACCACCGGGAACTCGAGTCCCTTGGCCGAATGCAGCGTCATCATTTGTACGCAGTCGTCCCAGGCGTCCGCCTGGCCCTCGCCGGACTCGAGGACCGCATGGGCGAGAAATTGATCGAGTGTCCCCAGATCCCCATGCGCCTCGGCGACGAAGCCGCGCGCCGCACTGACGAGCTCGAGCAGGTTGTCGATGCGCCCTTCGCCGCGCTCGCCCTTCTCCTTCTTGAAGTGCTCTATCAAGCCGCTCATCTGGATCACGTGGTCGACCTGCTCGTAGAGCTCCAAGCCGCGCAGCGCTGCGTCCAACGCGTCGATCAAGGCGAGAAACGCCGACAGAGACTGCGCCGCTCGCTGCGGCAGCGCTCCCGTCACGCAGGCGACCGCGGCTGCCCAGAGGGAGGAGCCGCTTTCGCGCGCGTGCGCACGCAGCAAGTCGAGCGTGCGCGCGCCGATGCCGCGCACCGGCAAATTGACGATGCGCTCGAACGAAGTATCGTCGGCGCGGCTGGCGATCAGCCGCAGGTAAGCGAGAGCATCCTTGATCTCGGCACGCTCGAAAAAACGCAGGCCGCCATAGACCCGGTACGGCAGCCGCGCGTTCAAGAAAGCCTCCTCGAAAACCCGCGATTGCGCGTTGGAGCGGTACAATACGGCGGCGTCGCGCCGCGAGCCGCCCTGCTCGACCCATTCGCGGATGCGATTGACGACGAAATCCGCCTCGTCGCGCTCGTTGAACGCCGCGTAAACCTTGATGCGCTCGCCGTCCGCGCCGCTGGTCCACAAGGTCTTGCCCATGCGTCCGGCATTGTTGGCGATCAGGGCGTTGGCCGCCTTCAGGATCGTGCCCGTCGAGCGGTAATTCTGCTCCAATTTGTAGAGCGCCGCGCCGGGAAAATCGCGGCGGAAATGCTTCAGGTTCTCGACGCGCGCGCCGCGCCAGCGGTAAATCGACTGATCGTCGTCGCCGACCGCGAACGGCAGCCCGGCCGGCCCGGCGAGCAGCGCCAACCATTGATATTGAATCGCGTTGGTGTCCTGAAACTCGTCGACCAGCACGTGCCGGAAACGCTCGCGATAATGCGCGAGCAGCGACGGATTATCGCGCCACAGTTCGTACGCGCGCAGCAGCAACTCGGCGAAGTCGACGACGCCGGCGCGCCGACAGGCCTCCTCGTAGGCGAGGTAGATCCTGATCAGCTGCCGCCGTGTCGGGTCGCCGTCGTCCCGCAAGTGCATCGGCCGCATGCCCTCGTCCTTCTGGGCATTGACGAACCACTGTACCTCGCGCGGTACCCAGCGGGTCTCGTCGAGATCCAGCGCCTTCTGCACTTTGCGCAGAAACCGCGTCTGGTCCTCCGAATCCAGGATCTGAAAGCTCTGCGCCAAGCCGGCTTCACGCCAGTGCAGCCGCAGCAGGCGGTGGGCGAGGCCGTGAAATGTGCCGATCCACATCGACATTCCCGATAACCCGAGCAGATTCTCGATGCGGTTGCGCATCTCGCCCGCGGCCTTGTTCGTGAAGGTGACCGCCAGAATGCCGTGCGGCGGCACGCCTTCGACCTCTATCAGCCAGGCGATGCGGTGTACCAGCACGCGGGTCTTGCCGCTGCCGGCGCCCGCGAGCACGAGCGCGGGCGTGAGCGGCGCGGCCACCGCGTGCCGCTGCGCATCGTTGAGGGAATCGAGGAGGTGCGATACGTCCATCAGGGCGCGAATTGTACTGCAAGCCGGGAGCCGAGCAGCCGTTCTCTACGGGGAAGCGCCGCCGCGCGAGCGAGCCTCCTCGGCGAATGCGATCAGCGCGAGCGCGAGCGACAGGGCGATGGGGCCGGCGATGATGCCGATCACGCCGAATGCGGAAATGCCCCCCAATACGCCGATGAACACCATCAGCGTGGATATTTCCGCCCGCCCCGATATAAGCAGCGGCTTCAGAATGCTGTCGACGGCCGACAGCAGCAGCCCCCAAATCACCATGAAGATTCCAAATCCCCAGCGGCCGCCGAAGAACAGCCACAGGGCGGCGGGCACCCAGACCAGAATCGTGCCGCCGAGCGGCAACATCGCGAGCAGCGCGCCGACCACGCCGAAAACGACCGGCGAGGGCAGCCCTGCGATTTGAAAGCCGATGCCGAGCACCACGCCCTGCAGCAGAGCGACCAAGGTGGTGCCGAAGACGATGGCGCGGGTGATCGCGCCGAGCTGCACGAACAAGCGTTGCTTGTGAATGTCGTCGAGCGGAATCAGGGCGCGGGCGCGCGCGATCAGCGCGTCGCCGTCGCGCAGAAAGAAGAACAGCAGCACGAGCATCAGCGCGATGCCGACGAGAGAACTCAAGGCGCCCAAGAAGAACGTGCCGCCGAATGCGGCCGCCCGCTGCAGCATCTCGCGGGTCGTGGCGACGAACCAGGCCTGAATTTGTTCGGCCGACAGCGAGACATGCGCTTGCAGCCACGGGTAGGCAGGCGCAAGCCAGGGGATATGCCGCAGATCGGCGAACGAGGCGAAGTCGAGCGCCGGCGCGGTGGCGCGCAATTTGCCGAGCAAAATCGCAATTTGCGCGACGAATTCGAGCGACAGCGCCGACAGCGGCAAAAGCACCACGATCGGCGCGAGGATGGTCAGAACGCCCGCTGCGATTCCGCGCCTGCCGGAAAAACGGCGGCGCAGGCGCAGATTGAGCGGAAACAGCAGAAATGCCAGGAAGGCCGCCCAAGCCATCGAGCCCGCGAGCGGGAAAAAGATGCGCCAGACGGCGATTGCGAGCGCGGCAGCGACCGTTAGCGCAAATACTCGGGGATAGAATTGCGATGTAGGCGGCATGGCGGCATCGTAACATTCCGTGCCGTCGCCGGGATCCGGAAGGTCACATCGCGGCTGCCGGCGCCGTGAACGCCGGCGATCGCCTAGAACTGAATTCTGCAGTAATGGTCGACGATCAGCGCGGCGAACAGCAGCATCAGATAGGTGATCGAATACCGAAACATGCGCATCGGCATATCGGCGCGCCGGCCGCGGTGCAGTTCGAGCGCGTAGTACAGAAAGCGGGCGTTCAGCGGGATGATGGCCGCGAGGTACAGAAGCCCGCTCAAGCCCGTCAAATAGGGAAGCAGCGTACACAGCACCAGCAGGATCGTGTACAGCACGATTTGCAGCCGCGTATAGGCGATCCCGTGCGTCACCGGCAGCATCGGGATTCCGGCTTTGGCGTAATCGTCGCGCCGCGCGATCGCCAAGGCCCAGAAATGCGGCGGTGTCCACGTGAAGATGATCAAGAACAACAACAACGCCTGCGCATCGATCTGGTTCGTGACCGCGACCCAGCCGAGTATCGGCGGAGCCGCGCCGGCCGCGCCGCCGATGACGATGTTCTGCGGCGTCGCGCGCTTCAGCCACAGCGTGTAAACGATCGCGTAGCCGATCAGCGAAGCAAACGTCAAAACCGCCGTCAAGCCATTGACGCCGAACCATAGGACCAGCATCGAGGCGACCGCCAGCGCACAGGCGAACGCCAAGGCCTGGTGCTCCAGCAAATGCCCCGTCGGCAACGGCCGGCGGCGCGTGCGCGCCATTTGCATGTCGATGCGCTGGTCGAGCACATGATTGAACGCGGCGGCCGAACCCGAGGCCATCGCGATGCCGAGCACGCCGAAAAGCAGCGCCGGCAGCGGCACCATGCCCGGCGAAGCGAGGACCATGCCGACGATCGCCGTGAATACGATCAACAGGCTGACCTTCGGTTTGGTCAGTTCCAGGAAGTCGCGCCAGCCGCCGGCGGCGACGACCGCGACCGGCGGATTATCGGGAACGGTTGACATGCGCCAAGGGTACCATGGCGATCGACGGCATCGGCCACAAGGATCGCAGCACAGTCACCATCGCGATGGCCAACAATGCGGCTCCGGCATTGTGCATGCTCGCCAGCGCGAGTGGGAACCCCCAATGCACCATGGCGATGCCGATCGATATCTGCAGCAGCACCGCGAAGATCAAGAAGCGGGCGGCGCGCCGCAAACCGCGGGAGTTCGCCCGCGCCAGGGCCGCGATACCGAGCGCAATCAACGCCACTGCGGTCAGCAGCGCGCCGATGCGGTGAGTAAAGTGGATCGCCACGCGCGCCGGATTTGCGAGCACGCCGCCGGCGTAATCGATGTCGAGGCCGCGCCACAACACGAACGCATCGCGGTAGTCCATCCGCGGCCACCAGGAAGCTTGGCACGTCGGCAAATCCGGGCAGGCGACGGCCGCATAATTGGTGCTCGTCCAGCCGCCGAGCGCGATCTGCAGGATCAGCACAGCCGTGCAAAAAAGTGCAAACCAGCGCAATCCACGCTCGCGCTCGGTCGCGTCCCGGCGCTCAGGTTCGATAGACAACCAGCAGAGGACGCAAAGCGTCGTCAGACCGCCGAGCAGATGGCCGGTGACGATCAAGGGCCTCAACAGCAAGGTCACCGTCAACGCGCCCAACGCTCCCTGCACGCAGACGATCACGAACAACGCGACGACCGGCGCGAGCGGCTGGCCGCGATCGCGGCGATTCACCGCGGCCCAAGTCAGCAGGCTCGCGATCACGAGGCCCAAGGCGGTGGCGAAATAGCGATGAATCATCTCGTGCAAGGCCTTGCCGAATCCGTGGCCCGCCTGCGGGAACACGTGACCGTAACAACCCGGCCAATCGGGGCAGCCCAAGCCGGCGTCGGTCAATCGAACCCAGGCGCCGAGCACGACGACGATCGCCGCGAGTATCGCTCCCGCGAGCGCCAGGCGCCTGAACCAGATCAATCGCTGTTGCGGCTGCATGGATCAGCCGATCTGCGACAGCTGCAGCAAGCGTTTCAAATCCTCGAGCATGCCTTTGGGCTTCGCGTCGGACGCATAGCTCATCATCAAGTTGCCGCTCGGATCGATCAGATAGACGCGGCCGGCCTCGAGGGGCGCGACATGGCCGATGCGCGGCAATTGCGCGAGCAGGGGAGCGGCGGCAGCGGTCGCGCGAACCGTGATCAAATCGGGATGTTCGTCGCGCAAGAACCTTGCGTCGCAACAAGCGCCGCTTGCAATGAACAGACGCTGCACGCGGTCCGTATCGCGATCGAGGGCGGCGCGCACCTGGCGCGTCTCATAGAGCGCTGCGCGGCAGCGTTCGCCGCAGACGCCGGGACCCACGTACATCAGCGTCCACTTGTGCAGTAGGAATGTCGGCGCGGTCGAACCGGAGCCGAACAGCGGCAACTTCAACTCGGGAAGCGGACGCGGCGGCTCGATGAGTTCGCCGTGGTTCACGGAGCCTAGCGCCCGGAACGATCCGTGGCCATAGTACAGGTAGAATGCCATGAAGAGCGGCACGAAAAACATCGCGGCGACGGCGAAGAACAGGCGTCGCTGCCGGCGATCATGGGAAGTGCCGCTCACCGCCGCCTCAGGGCTTCTCGCGGTCGCCGGAACGGTGCAAATTGGTCACCACGTAGATGATCGCCAGGGTCAATGCGAGAGCGAACCATTGGACCGCATAGGCGGTGTAGCGAATCGGCGGGAAGCCGGGCACGGACCACTGGCGCAGGTAGCCGTCGGCCTGATCGGGGTCCAACAGCACGAGCGGCGCGGCTTTCGCCCACTCGGGCTCGCGCAGCAACCCCTCGATGTCCGCGAGGCGCGGGTATTCGGCCACGACCGGATAAGGCGGCGCAAGCGCGGCGGCGCCGCTCAGGCGAATGCCGGGTCGCGGCAACTCGTCCGCGCGGCCGCGGATCGTGCGCGCAGCGGCCGAAACCGGAATCGGCGGCTTGCCGCGGCCGCCGGCCGCAAGCGGCACCCAGCCGCGGTTGACGAGGATCCAGCCGCCGCCCTGCAGCGCGAACGGCGTCACTACGTAGTAACCGGGGAGTCCGTCGGCGCTTTCCATGTTGTCGATCAGAAATTGCCGCGCGCCATCGTAACGACCGCTCAAGCGGACGTGCTGATAGCGCGGCAGTCGCGGCGTCGCGGCGTCGATTTGCCGGGTGGCGTCGGCGCCGGCGGCGAACTCGTCGACCAACTGTTGCTTTTCGGCGGCCCTGTGCAGCTGCCAACGGCCGAGCCCGAGCAACAGCACGAGCAGTGCCCCCGTCAGCAGCGTCGTGAACAGCCGCGGCGCGAATACGCGGGAACCGAATTTGATCGTCACGATATAATCCTCGATCGGCGCGCGGCCGACATAGGCTAAGTCCATGCAATTCAAAATTCTCGTGATTGTGGTCCTCGCCCTGATATTGGTCAGCTTGGGCAAGGCGCTGTTCCACTTGTCGAGCATGAGACAAGAAGACGGCGCCAAGATGGTCAAGGCCCTCGCGTGGCGCGTGGGCCTCTCCATATCGCTGTTCCTGCTGCTGATACTCGCCTACTTCAGCGGCTGGATCCACCCGCCGCATGCCTGACGGGCGGCCGTTCGCCGAACCTACAGCCAATAGACGAAAATAAACAAGCCCAGCCAAACGACGTCGACGAAGTGCCAATACCAGGCCACGGCCTCGAATGCGAAATGCCGCTGCGGCGTAAAATGTCCCTTCAGTACCCGCAGCCAAATCACCACGAGCATGATCGCGCCGATGGTGACGTGCAGACCGTGAAATCCGGTCAGCATGAAAAACGTCGAGCCGTAAATGCCGGTGCCGAGCTGCAGTCCGAGTTTGGTGTACGCCTCGTGGTATTCGGTCGCCTGCAGCGCGACGAAGGTGAATCCCAACAGGAAGGTTGCCGCCAAAAAAATCGCCAAACGCTTGCGCCGCCCGGTCAAGAGCGCATGGTGCGCGATCGTCACGGTCAAGCCGCTGGTCAGCAGGACCGCGGTGTTGATGGCCGGTACGCCGAGCGCCGGCACGGTTTCATAGGTGCCGTTCGCCCGCGGACCGAGCGCCGCCGGGCCGTTCGTCGGCCAGCCGCCATGGTAATTGCTCCACAGCAGCACGTTGGTCAACAGTTTCGTCCCGCCGCCGCTCAGCCAAGGCATGACCAAGGCGCGCGCATAGAACAAGGCGCCGAAGAAGGCGGCGAAAAACATCACCTCCGAGAAGATGAACCACATCATTCCCATGCGGAACGAGCGGTTCACCGCCATGTTGTACATGCCGCTTTCGTTTTCCCTGATGACCGTGCCGAACCAGAAAATGAAAAGACTCGCAAGCAACGCAAAACCCGGCAGCAAGGACCACGCCGGCAACCAGTCGTTCAGCGTGGCGATGGCCCCGGCCATGATCGTGAACAGGGTCACGGAGCCGTATATCGGCCAAGGGCTGCCGTGCGGTAGGTAGTACTTGCTTGCGTCCGGTGCGTGCGATTGCGCCATGTCTTTCGGTCTCTTTCGCGGTTGGCCGGCCGATAGTTTAAACGAGGTTCAGCTTCGGCGCGCTGCGGTTTGCGTCGTATCGAAGAAGATATACGAGACGGTCAGCCGGTCGATGTCGATCGGCAAGTCCCGGTCGACGACGAAACGCAGCGGCATCCAGCGGCTCTCGCCGACCGCGAATCTCTGCGGGCGGAAGCAAAAACATTCGGTTCTGTGGAAATACTTCCAGGCGCCTACCGGCGTCAGGCTCGGCACGGCCCGCGCGACCGCCGCCGCCGCGCTCAAATTCTTGGCGTAGAACAGGGCGGTGTAAACCTCGCCCGGGTGTACGCGCATCGTCGCCACCTGCGGCCGGAACTCGAAAGTGCCGACCGACGCCAGGTCGGTGACGAACGCGACCGTGATCAGCCGGTTGCGCTCGACCGCTTCGTGGACGACCTGCCTGCCTTCCTTGGCCTCGGCGCTGCCGATGCCCGTGAGCCTGCAGAACACGCCGTAGAGCGGCACCATGGCCCAGGCGAAGGCGAAACTGCCGATCGCCATGATCAGCAGCGACCTCGTCAGCCTGCGGTTCGCGCGGCGCTGCGATTGCTGCGGGCTTGGCATCAGTGCCGGCTACGGTAAACGCCGTACGCGATGTACGCAAAATACAAGGCAAGCGCCAGCGACACGAGCAGCAGCGCGCTTTTGCGGACACGGCGATCGAGATCCGGCGTGCGGCTCACGCAGCAGGGATCTCCGGCGCGGTCGTGAAGCTGTGATACGGCGCCGGCGAGGGAATCGTCCACTCGAGCCCGGTCGGCGTCGCGTCGCCCCACACCTTGGCGGTCGCTTTCTGGCCGCCGCGGACGCATTGAATGATCGCGACCGCAAAGAGAATTTGCGCCAGACCGAATCCGAAGGCGCCGATCGACGAAACCATGTTCCAGTCGGTGAACTGCACCGCATAATCCGGAATGCGGCGCGGCATGCCGGCCAATCCCAGGAAATGCTGCGGGAAGAACAGGACGTTGACGAAAATCGTCGACAGCCAGAAATGCGTCTTCGCCAAGGTCATGTTGTACATATGGCCGGTCCATTTCGGCAGCCAGTAATACACGGCGCCCATGATCGCGAACACGGCACCGGGCACCAACACGTAGTGAAAGTGCGCAACCACGAAATAGGTCTGGTTGTATTGGAAATCCGCGGGCACCATCGCGAGCATCAAGCCCGAGAAGCCGCCGATCGTGAACATGAACAAAAAGCCGACCGCGAACAGCATCGGCGGCTCGAACGACAGCGATCCGCGCCACATAGTCGCGGTCCAGTTGAAGACCTTAACGCCGGTCGGCACCGCGATCAGCATCGTCGAAAACATGAAGAACACCTCCGCCGACAAGGGCATGCCGTCGACGAACATGTGATGACCCCAGACGATGAACGACAGGAAGGCGATCGATGCGATCGCATAGATCATCGAGGTCGCGCCGAACAAGGGCTTGCGCGAGAACGTCGGGATGATCTCCGAGATGATGCCGAAGGCCGGCAAAATCATGATGTACACCTCCGGATGCCCGAAGAACCAGAAGATGTGTTCGAACATCATCGGATCGCCGCCGCCGGCCGCGTTGAAGAAACTGGTGCCAAAAAAGTGATCCGTCAGCAGCATCGTCACGGCGCCGGCGAGCACCGGCATCACCGCGATCAGCAAGTAGGCGGTGATCAGCCATGACCAGCAGAACAGCGGCATTTTGAGCAGGGTCATGCCCGGCGCGCGCATGTTCAGAATCGTCACGATGACGTTGATCGCGCCCATGATCGAGGAGACGCCGAGCAGGTGGATCGCGAATATCAACATCGGGAAGCTGTCGCCGAACTGCAGCGACAGCGGCGGATACATCGTCCAGCCGGCCGCCGGAGCGCCGCCCGGCACGATCAGCGTCGACAGCAGCAGCGTGAACGCGAACGGCAGAATCCAGAAGCTGAAATTGTTCATGCGCGGCAGCGCCATGTCGGGCGAACCGACCTGCAGCGGGATCATCCAATTCGCGAGACCCACGAACGCCGGCATCACCGCGCCGAAGATCATCACCAGCGCGTGCATCGTCGTCAGCTCGTTGAAGAACCCCGGATCCACGATCTGCATGCCCGGTTCGAACAGCTCCGCGCGGATGACCATCGCCATCGAGCCGCCGACGAAGAACATGATCAAGCTGAAAACAAGGTACATCGTGCCGATGTCCTTGTGGTTGGTGGCGAATAGCCAGCGCTTGATGCCCTTCGCCGGTTGATCGTCGTGAGCCGTATCGATTGCGTGCGCCATGATGGGAAGACTCTCTTGGTGACTCGATGTGCTAATTCGAAACTTGCGCGGTCAACGGCCGGGCGACGCGCTTCGCCGGCACGAGGCCAGGGGCGGCGGCGCGCGCCGCCGACGGCGCTGCAATGGGCGCCGGCGCCGCTTGCGCCTGTTTGAGCGCGGCTTTCTGCCGCGCGACCCATTTCGCGAAGTCCGCCGGGGTCTTGACGTCGACGACGATCGGCATGAAGCCGTGATCGCGGCCGCACAAGGCGGCGCACTGGCCGCGGTAAACGCCTTCCTTGCCGGGCAGCACCTTTATCCAAATATCGTTGATGAAGCCCGGAATCGCCGAGCGCTTCATGCCGAAATCCGGGACCCACCATGCGTGAATGACGTCGGCGGAAGTCAGCAACAGCTCGACCTTGACGCCGCTCGGGATCACCAGAGGATGGTCGACCGACTGCAGATAGTGCGGCACGGATCGCGGATCGATTCCGGAGTGCAACTGGCGCGCGAAGTTCGATTCCTCGGAAAGCGTCGAGAAGAAGCCGATACCGGCATCATCGCCCAAGTACTGGTACTGCCATTTCCATTGATAGCCGGTGACGCGGATCGTCAGCGCGGAATTGCGCGTATCCTCGATCCGCAACAGCGTTTTTGTCGCCGGCACCGCCATCGCGATCAGGATCAACACGGGAATAATCGTCCAAACGATCTCCACTTTGGTGCTGTGTAGCATGGTGACGTCCGGCACCGCGCCGCGCGAGTGGCGGAATCGCACCATCGCGACGATCATCGCACCGAAAACCACGACGGCGATGGCGACGCAAATCCACAGCACCAGCATGTGCAGCTGGTAAATATCCCGGCTGAGTACCGTCACTCCCGGCGGCATGTTGTAGCCGTTCGAAGTGTTCGCGCCGGCGCTGCCTGCCGCCGCCAGGGCGAACAGCGCAAAGAGAATGCGGCCGAGCGCGACGCCGCGCGTGCCGGCCGGACCATCGACATTCGCCATCAAGCGGTTCACATTCATCTGAACGAATCCCCTAGGGTGCTTTCTATGTCTAGCGGCGGCGATTCATTCATGCCGCCCACCATCGCCCGCAAGCGCGCCGCCAAGCGGCATCTGTCGTCCTCGGTGAGGAAGCTGCCGACTTCCAAAGCCCGGCCGCGACTTTCGATCGTCAGCCGGCTCGGGTAAAGCCGCGTGCTCGGAGCGCGCAGTCTAACCTTCGCCCAATGCCGCGCAAACTCCTCTTTCATTTCGCCGCGCGGCGAACGGGTCAGCAGGCTGACCGCAGAGTCGGTCACCAGCACCGTTTGACCGTACAAGCGGCGCCGCAACGCCGCACGCAGTGCGAGACCGAGCGCCAGCATTTCCGCCCCCCAGAACGGCAGCACCGGCCAATATCCCCGGAAGGCGAAAAACAGCGCCAACGCAAGCGAGAACGTGCTGATCGACACGAAAAACAATCTTGCCGCCGCGGGAGTCAACGAACAATTCGGCGCGAGTTCAATGCGCTGTTGCATGCCTGTCCGCGCTCCGAGGCGTTCGCTTGCCACGCTCCGTACGCATATTAGAAGAGAATGGCCGCTTCCAGCAACACAATGCCCGCGGCGGTCGCCGCCGCCGACCGCGCGTGCCTGAGTCGGCGCGCGCGCTACAGCCCCGCGGCGAGCGCGAGCGCGATCGCCTGCGGATCGTGCCGCGGCGCGAATTGCAAGAACCCCAAGCACGGAGCCTGCATGCGGCTATGCAAGCTCGCGACGCTTTCCTGTAGCCGGGCGAAGCGAGAATCAATCGTGTTGGCAACCCAGCCGCGCAACCGCAAACCGCGCCGCGCGATCGACTCGGCGGTCAACAGCGCGTGATTCAGACAGCCGAGGCGCATGCCCACGACCAGCACGACGTCGAGCTGCCAGTGCGCCGCGAGATCCGCAAAGCTGCGGGCGGCGTCGAGCGGCGTCAGCCAGCCGCCGGCGCCTTCGACGACGATCAGGTCGCTTCGCAGGCGCAAACGCTCGTAGGCCCGATCCAAAACGCCGAAATCGACCGCGGTCGCCGACTCGGCTGCGGCGATGTGCGGGGCGATGGCGGGTTCGAAGGCGTAGGGATTTACTTCCGCATAATCGGCTCGCACGCTCATCGCCGCAAGCAGCGCCAGGGCATCGTCATTGCGCAGGCCGCCGGGCGTAGGCACGCTGCCGGAGGCAACCGGCTTCATCGCGGCGACGCGCAGGCCGCGCGCGGCGTAGGCGCGGCACAACCCGCAAGCGACGCGCGTTTTGCCGACGCCGGTATCCGTTCCGGTCACGAACAAGGCCGCGCTCGTCATGAAAGGCGCCGTTGGCGCAGCTGCCGTTTCATTTCTTCAAGCGCGACCGTCGCCGCTTGCGCGCCGCGCTGCGCCGATTGCGCCGGTCCCCAGGCCTGGGCGAAGACGATTTCACAGGTCGCCGGCAGGCGCCCGGCGCAACGGAAATCCTCGTAAGCGCCGCGCATCGCGCTCATTTTTCCCTTGCCGGTCAGACTCTTGCGGCGGCCGGCGAGGATACTGCCGGCGCCCGTTGCCTTGAGGTCGGCCATCAGCGCCTGCACGTCGCGGTAGCTGACGCTGCGCCGCTCGACGTCGAGCACCGGTGAGGCGAATCCGGCCCGCACCAGCGCATCGCCTAGATCGTGCATGTCGACGAACCGATGCACGTGAACACCGTCGTCCGCGCGCGCCCAGGCGAGGCGCAATTCCCGCAGGGTGTCGGGACCCAAGCTCGAGAGGCTCGCGAGTCCTTGCGGACGCAGCACGCGCCGGAATTCGCCGAGCACCGCGTCCGGGTCGCACCAGGGCAACATCAAGTTGCTGAAGATCATGTCGACGCTCGCGGCGGCCAACGGTAAGCGAGCGCAATCGGCGCAAACGCGGGCGAAGCGCCGCCGCCACCATTGCCGGCCGAGCGCGGCGCGCAGCATGCCGGCCGACAAGTCGAGCGCGAGCACGCGGGCCCGCGGGTAGCGGCGCTGCAATGCGCGGCTCGCGTGGCCGGTGCCGGCGCCGGCGTCGAGTATCACGCGCGGCGTCATGGACACGAGATCCAGACGCCGCAACAATTCATCGCGCACGTCGGTCTGCAAGACGGCGGCATTATCGTAGCTGCCGCTCGCCCGGTCGAACGCGCGCCGCAGCGAGATTCGGTCGAGCTGAAACCGCGCGTCCGCGTCGGCGTCCATAGGCGGGCGGCGGGCTATGCGCTGGCGGCGAGTGGCTCCGCCGTTGGCGGCGGTTCCGCGACGATATTCAGGCGAGCGAACAGATTTCTGTCGTGCGCACAATCGGGATTGCCGGTGGTCAGCAATTTTTCGCCGTAGAAAATCGAGTTGGCGCCCGACAAAAAACACAGCGCCTGCAGCTCGTCGCTCATCCCGTCGCGGCCGGCCGACAATCGAACGTGCGCCTGCGGCATCAGGATCCTCGCCACCGCGACTGTGCGCACGAAATCGAACGGGTCGAGCGCCGCTGCGTCGGCGAGCGGCGTGCCGGCCACGCGCACCAACTGGTTTATCGGCACGCTCTCGGGATGCGGGGCGAGCGTCGAGAGCGTATGCAGCAGCGCCGTCCGGTCTTCGGGGGCTTCGCCCATGCCGACGATGCCGCCGCAGCAAACCTGCATGCCGGCCGCGCGTACGGCTTGCAGGGTATCGAGACGGTCGCGGTAGGTTCGCGTACTGATGATTTTTGCGTAGTACGCGGCGGACGTATCGAGATTGTGGTTGTAATAATCGAGGCCCGCGGCCTTGAGGTCCTGCGCTTGTTCGCCGCTCAGCATGCCGAGGGTCGCGCAGGTCTCGAGCCCCAAGGCCTTGACGGCGCGGATCATCGCGATGATCTTTTTCAGGTCCTTCTGTTTTGGCGATCGGTAGGCGGCGCCCATGCAAAAGCGCGTCGCGCCGGCAGTTTTCGCCGCGCGGGCCCGTGCCACGACCTCGTCGAGCTGCAGCAGTTCCTCGGTCGCGAGGCCCGTCTCGTAACGCACGCTTTGCGGGCAATATGCGCAATCCTCGGGGCAAGCGCCGGTCTTGATGCTGAGCAGCGTGCTGATTTGCACGGCGTTCGGCGTCTGGTAGCGGCGGTGCGTTTGCTGCGCCGCAAAAACCAAATCCATGAACGGCTGCGCAAATAAAGCCTGCACTTCCGTCAGCGTCCAATCGTGTCGTATCGTCACAGATCCCTCGTCGATCGCGTTGCCGGCGGCCGCTCCGCCCATCCGCAGTATTCGGTCGCGGCCCTTCGTAGTCAACCAGGATCCGTCAACGAGGTTTACCAAAGAACGGCGGTGCCGTGAAAGCGCCGGTTCGCGCGTAGCTGCGGTCGGGCGCCGCAGCGCTCACTTGAATTGGTAATCCAGCAGGATGCCGATGAACACGCTCATGCCGACGTAGTGGTTGTTGAGGAACGCGTGCCAGCATGCCTGCGGCTCACGCCCGCGAATCAGCCATAACTGACGCAGGAAGAAGGCGCCGGCCGCGGCGAGGCCCGTCCAATACCAGGGGCCTAGCCCGGCCATGCGTCCGACCAAGGCGAGCGACAGCAGCGTCATCGCCTGCAGCACCGCGATGATGTGTCGATCCGAATCGCCGAACAAAATGGCGGTGGAACGCACGCCGATTTTCACATCGTCGTCGCGGTCGACCATCGCGTAAATCGTATCGTAGACGGTCACCCACAATATATTGGCGAGAAACAACAGCCATGCGATTTGCGGCAGCCGTTCGCTCTCGGCCGCAAACGCCATCGGGATGCCCCAGCCGAAGGACAATCCCAAATAGAGCTGGGGCAACGGCAAAAAGCGCTTGATGAACGGATAGGTGACCGCGAGAAACGCGCCGGCGATCGCGAGCAGCAGCGTCAGGTGATTCAACTGCAATGCCAGCATCAGCGCCGTCAGCGCGAGTAACGCGAACAATAGCAGCGCTTCCTGTGTCGATACACGACCGCTCGCGAGCGGCCGGTCTTTGGTGCGCGCGACGCAGGGATCGAAGCCGCGGTCGGCGTAATCGTTGATCACGCAACCGGCCGAACGCATCAGCAGTACGCCGGCGACGAAGATCGCGAAAATCCGCGGATTCGGCTTGCCGCGGGCGGCGATCCACAGGGCCCAGAGCGTCGGCCACAACAGCAGATACGCGCCTATGGGGCGGTCGAGGCGCATCAGCCGCGCATAGTCCATCAAGGTCGCGCCGATCCGCGGCAGTGCACGCGCCGTCCACGGATGCCAGCGCAGGCGGTAGACGAGCCATCGCCAGCGCTCGATCAGCGCTCGCGCCAACTCATCCCCCGAGCGTGGCAGCCGCACCATCGGGCGTTCCTCGGCAATCGCCCATCGCGGGCAAAAACAGTTCTTGAACCATGAACGGCGCGGAGCGCAACCAGAATCGCGAGCGGCGCGCCCACAGCCCCTCGGGGCGCGGCGCAACGCCGCGCAGCGCGCGCTGCGCGAGCGGCTCGTCGGCCGGCAGCCACGCGTACTCATAGGAGCTGCGGCGCACGTCGGACAGATCGGCCAGGGTTTCGCCGAGCGCCGCCTCGCCGAGCTCTGCAAGCCACGGGTGAGCGTCCAAGGTCGAATCCGGCATGATCGTCTGCGCGAATACCCAAACCAGCCCGCCGCAGGACATCTGCACTTCGCGAAACAGACCCGCATTGTCGCGGCTCGACAAGTAACGCCGATGTTCCATGCTGAGCGGTCCGCTGTGCTGATCGCAGAGGCGCAGCTCGAATCGGCCGCCGCACGCGGCCCGCAAGCGCAGTGTCAGCAGCCCCTTGGCGATCAGCCATGGGCGCAGCAGCGCATCGACCGGCCACTGCCCGAGTTGCTCAGCCGGCAGCCATCCGGCCGCCTCGCGACGCGCTCTGTTTCCGGGAACCATCGCCGCATTCTACCCGATGCGCCCGTATTGCTCGGCGCCGCCGATCCACCGGCGTATCAGAGGCTGCACGATCTGCGGCCACTCGAGGAGCAGCGTCTCGGCCGCCGCTTGCACGCGCGGCAGCAGTTGCGCATCGCGCAACAAATCGGCGACGCGCATTTGCGCAAGCCCCGTCTGCCGCGTGCCGAGCAATTCGCCGGGGCCGCGAAGTTGCAGATCGCGCCGCGCCACCTCGAAGCCGTCGTTGGTCGCGCGCAGCACCGCAAGGCGCTCGCGCGCCAGCGCCGACAACGGCGCGCGGTACAACAACACGCAGCTGCTCGCGTGCTCACCGCGGCCGACGCGGCCGCGCAATTGATGAAGCTGTGCGAGCCCCAATCGCTCCGCATTCTCGATCACCATCAGCGTCGCATTCGCTACGTCGACCCCGACTTCGATCACGGTGGTCGCCACCAGCAATTGGATTTCGCCGTCCTTGAAGCGGCGCATCGCCCGCTCCTTCGCAGCCGCGGGCAAGCGGCCGTGCACCAAGCCCACGGCGAGTTCCGGCAGCGCCTCGGCAAGCGCCGCGGCCGTCTCTTCGGCCGCTTGATAGGGCATGTCGTCGGATTCGTCGATCAACGGGCAGACCCAATAGGCCTGCCGGCCGGCCAAGCAGGCGGTGCGGATGCGGCGCACGACCTCGTCGCGGCGCGTATCCGGCAACACGACGGTCTGCACCGGCATCCTGCCCGGCGGTAGTTCGTCGATCTCCGATACGTCGAGATCGGCGTAAGCGGTCATCGCGAGCGTGCGCGGGATCGGCGTCGCGGTCATGATCAATTGATGCGGGCGGCGTCCGTGGGCAGCGCCCTTCTCGCGCAGCGCCAGGCGCTGGTGAACACCGAAGCGGTGCTGTTCGTCGACGATCACGAGCGCGAGCGAAGCGAAATCCACGCCTTCCTGAAACAAGGCGTGCGTGCCGATCACCAGCGGTTTCTGTCCGCTCTTGATCGCAAGCAGCTCGGCGCGGCGCACTTTGCCCGTCTGCCGCGCCGCGAGCAAGGCGACGCCGATGCCCAGAGGCTCGAACCAGCGCCGGAAGTTCTGCGCGTGTTGATCGGCGAGCAATTCGGTCGGCGCCATCAATGCGACCTGCTTGCGCGCCTGCAGCGCGCGGGTCGCGGCGAGCGCGGCCACCAAGGTCTTGCCACTGCCGACGTCGCCTTGCACGAGACGCAGCATCGGCCGCGGCAAAGCGAGATCGGCCTCGATCTCGCGCAGCGCCCGCTGCTGCGCGCGCGTCAGGCGAAACGGCAGAGCCGCGAGCAATTTGTCCTGCAGGTCGCCGGCGGCGGCGAGCGGCCAGCCCGGTTCAGTTTGTATGCTCCGACGCAGCAACTTCAACGAGAGTTGATGCGCGAGCAATTCCTCGAAGGCGAGGCGGCGCTGCGCCGGGTGCCGGCGCTCGAGCAGCGTCTCGACCGGCGCATCGACCGGCGGTCTGTGCACGTACCGCAGGGCCTCAGCGAGCGGTG
Source organism: Steroidobacteraceae bacterium (assembly GCA_035531435.1). GTDB lineage: Bacteria > Pseudomonadota > Gammaproteobacteria > Steroidobacterales > Steroidobacteraceae > Bog-1198. The sequence continues at coordinate 81,175 of DATKSW010000018.1, forward strand.
GCATCGCCTCGTTCGCGAGCACCGCAGCCGGCAGATAATCGGGCAATTCCTCATCGCCGATGAGCTCGAGCGCCATCCTCAGCAGCTGGCGCAAGCGCCCCTGCGTGATGCCCTCGGTGGCCGGATAAACGGACGTCAGGTGATCCTCCACGGCCGCGCCGAGGCGCGGATCGATGCGTCGGTAGTCAGGATGCACGAACTCCAAGCCGCCCGCGGACCGGCGCGCCTCGCCGAAGCAGCGCAGATGCGTGCCGCGCGCGAGGCCCTTGTGCTGCTGCGCGCTGAAGTGAAAAAAACGCAGGGTCAAGAAGCCGGAGCCGTCGGCGATCCTGCACAATAATTGACGCCGGCCGCGAAACGCGACTTCCGTCAGCTGGATCTCTCCTTCGACCGCGGCGCGCATGCCTGCACGCAGCTCGCCGAGAGCAACGGTGCGCGTACGGTCCTCGTAGCGCAGGGGCAGCAGGAACAACAGATCCTGGATCGTTTCGATCCCCAACGCGCGGAGCCGCAGCGTGAGCGCGTCGCCTACGCCGCGCAAGGCGCTGACCGGCCTCGCGGACATCACAGCGCTACGATGCACTCCACTTCGACTTGCGCGCCCCGCGGCAACGCCGCGACACCGATTGCGGCCCGCGCGGGATACGGCTCACGGAAATACTCGGCCATGATTTTATTGACCAGTGCGAAGTGCGCCAGGTCGATCATGAATATGCTCACTTTCACGACTTCGTCCAGGCTTGCGCCGGCGGCCGAGACGATCGCCTTCAGGTTGTCGAATACGCGGCGCGTCTGCGCCTCGATACCGCCGTCGACCAGCGTCATCGTCGCGGGATCGAGGGGGATCTGCCCGGAAACCCACAGCGTGTTGCCGACACGCACGGCTTGCGAATAAGTGCCTATTGCCGACGGCGCGCGCGGCGTCGAGACGATCTGTCTGTCGATGGCCAACTTCATGACCCCCCAGGTTCCGTTTACGCCAAGCTGCGGTGCACGCGATGCACGTCCGGCATGCGCCGAATCGTCCTGATCACGCGCGCCAGGTGTTTTCTATCGCGCACTTGCAGTTCGAAGGTCAACGCCGCGGTATCGGCGTCCCGCTCTTCGAGCGTCACATGATCGATGTTCGTTTCCGTGCCGGCGACGCTCGAGGCAACCGCCGCCAATACGCCGACCCGATTACTGACTTGCAATTGAATCTCGGAACTGAACAGCCGGCTGCAGTTCGGTTCCCAGGCAACCGAAAGCCATTTGTCGGGCTGCTTGCGATACTCGGACAGATTACCGCAAGTCTGCCGGTGGATCACCAAGCCGCGGCCGGCACTCAAGTAGGCCATGATCGGATCGTTCGGTATCGGCAAGCAGCAGCGCGCGTAGGTCACCAGCAGGCCTTCGGTTCCCGCGATCATCAGCGGGCCGCCTTCGCCGGGTTTCTGCTGGCCGCCGCCCGCGGGCTGTAGCATGCGGGCGACGAGCGGCGCGAGCCGTTCGCCGAGGCCGATCTTCTCGAACAAGTCGCCGGCGTCCTTCAGATTCAACTGTTTGACCACCGCGTCGATTTGATCCGCAGGAATTTTCTTCAAGTTCAGGGAAAATTCCTCCAAGGCGAGGCCGAGCAGGCGCCGGCCGAGCTCGACGGCGTCGCCGCGCTTCAGATTCTTCAGATACTGCCTGATCGCGGCGCGCGCCTTGGCGGTCACCAGGAAGCTCGACCACGAGGGATTAGGCGTCGCGCCTTTGGCGGTGATGATCTCGACCGTCTGCCCGTTGCGCAGCGGCGTGCGCAGCGGCACCAAGCGGCGGTCGACCTTCGCGGCGACGCAGCGATTGCCCACATCGGTGTGAATGGCATAGGCGAAATCGACCGTCGTAGATCCCGTCGGCAAACGCAAGATCCTGCCTTTGGGCGTGAAAACGTACACCTTGTCGGGGAACAGATCGACTTTGACGCTCTCGAGGAATTCCTCGGAACTGCCGCCTTCCTGAATTTGCACGAGGTTTGCCAACCATTCGCGCGCGCGGTCGTGCTCGATCCCGCCGTATAGGTCGCCGCCTGTCTTGTATTTCCAGTGCGCGGCGATCCCGGTCTCGGCGACGCGATGCATATCCTCCGAGCGGATCTGCACCTCGATCGGCACGCCGTTCGGACCGAACAGCGTCGTGTGCAGCGACTGGTAGCCGTTGACCCGCGGAATCGCGATGTAGTCCTTGAAGCGGCCGGGCATCGGTTTGTAGACGCTGTGCACCAAGCCGAGCGCGCGATAGCAGGTATCGGCCGATTCGACGGTGATGCGAAATCCGTAGACGTCGACGATCTCGTGCAGAGATATTCCCTTCGATTGCATTTTCTTGTAGATGCTGTACAGATGCTTTTCGCGGCCGTCGACGCGGGCGCCGATGGCCGCCTTCTGCAGCGCGCCGCTCAAGGTTTCGGAGATTTTGCCGATGAATTGCTTTTGGTTGCCCCGCGCGCGCTTGACCTCGCGCTCCAGCACCTTATAGCGGTGCGGGTAGAGCGCCCGGAAGCCGAGGTCCTCCAATTCGAGTTTGGCCGCATAAAGACCGAGACGCTCGGCGATCGGCGCGTAGATCTCCAGCGTCTCGCGCGCGCTGCGCCGCCGCTTCACCGGCGGCATGACGCCGAGCGTGCGCATGTTGTGCAGGCGATCGGCCAGCTTGACCATGATCACGCGAATGTCGCGCACCATTGCCAGCAGCATCTTGCGAAAGCTCTCGGCTTGCGCTTCCTGGCGGTTCTTGAACTGGATTTGATCCAGTTTGCTGACGCCGTCGACGAGGTCTGCGACCACCTGGCCGAAGACCGTGGCGATTTCCGCCTTGGCCGTCGGCGTGTCCTCGATCACGTCGTGCAAAATGGCTGCGACCAGCGTGTCGCCGTCGAGGTGCAGATCCGCGAGTATGTCCGCCACCGCGACCGGGTGCGTGATGTACGGCTCGCCGGAAACGCGCTTCTGGCCCTGATGGCGCTGGGCGCCAAACTCGTACGCCTCGCGCACCCGTTCGATCTGGGCGGGGGGCAGGTAACCTTCCAGTTTGTCTAAAAGCTGACTGATCCCGGTGGAGCGTCGTACGCCGGGCAGCAAACCGAGTATCGAAGACGCATAGTCCATTGGCCCTTAGCGACTGGCCCTTAGCGACCGTGCCGGGATCAATCCCCCAGCCCAAGTTGCGGTGCGCGAAATTCCGACGGCATGTCGAGTTCGCTGACCGGCTGAACGGCCGGCTCCTCCGGCTCTTCCAGCATCTCCAGCGTGATGTTGCCGGCCGCGATCTCCCGCAACGCGACAACGGTTGGCTTGTCATTCTCCCATTCGACCGTGGCTTCGGCGCCGTTTGCCAGGCGGCGGGCGCGCTTCGCGGCCAACAGCACCAGGTTGAATAAATTCGGTTCGTTCTGCAGGCAATCTTCTACCGTTATGCGAGCCATGGGCTGAAATTCCGTTGAAATCGGCCTATTAGAATAGCAGAGATTCGGCCGCCGGGAGCGGCTATCGGCGCGCTGCCAGTTCGGCCGCGAGGCGTTCGACCTGCGGCCTTTTCGCGAGCAGCGCGGCGCCCTTGTCGTCGACGATCGCCTGCAAATCCGCCAGGGCTTGCGCAAACAGATCGTTGATGACGACGTAGTCGAATTCGTCCCAATGGGCGATGTCGCTCACCGATTCGCGCAAGCGCCTGCGGATCACGGCGTCCGAGTCGGTGCTGCGCTCTCGCAGCCGCTGCTCGAGAGCGTCGAGCGACGGCGGCAGAACGAAGACGCTCTTGGCCTCGGGCAGGCGCGCGCGTACCTGCCGGGCACCCTGCCAATCGATTTCCAGCAGCAGCCGCCGGCCGTTGTCGAGCGCCTCGCGGACGGCTTCGAGGCCGGTGCCGTAATGGTTGTCGAACACCTGCGCGTATTCCAGGAATTCCTGGCGCGCGGCCATCTCCAGAAAGCGCTCGGTCGTGACGAAGTGGTAGTCGCGGCCGTCGATTTCGTTGGCCCTGGGTGGGCGTGTCGTGTAGGAGATCGATAATTGCAGGTGCGGCATGCGCGCCATCAGTGCCTTGAGCAAACTGGTCTTGCCGGCGCCGGACGGGGCGGCGATCACATAAAGGCGTCCGCGACCGCCGGGCGGTTGCACGCGTTGGTTCACAGGAAGGAGCCCAATATCGGCACGCGCTGGCGCGAGCCGTGCGAGGTGCATATATTCGACCGATTTGAACTCGATTTGGTCACATGTATGGCCCGTCAGCTCGTAGGAGTCGGCCACAAATCGCCGGGCGCCCTCGCAAAGTTGCCGGAGTTTCGCAGCGCCCTTCCCTGGAGCGTTTTGGAGTGATCGCAGAATAGCCGGCCGGCGGCCAATGGGCCACATAGTCGCGCATGATGGCGGCACCGTGGAGGCGCCACGCCCGCGGCTGCTTTGCCTGGATCTGCGGCCCTGCGCCGGTCCGCCTATAATTTGTTCGCACGGGTGTCGGCTGGTCATCAGCGCGGAGATAGCGGCATGGCCGGCGATGAGCGCGGTAGCGTGGGCCCAAATCAATGGCCGAATTCCCTCGATGCAATGGCCGCTGCCCCCGAGCATCGCGAGCTTCTTCATATGGTGGTCTGGTCCCTTGGGGCCGCACTCTGCCGGAAAAGCCGGCAGCGAAGAGCTGCGCGTTATCGCCGTCGAAATGAAGGACTCGAATCCCGCCTAATCTGCAAGTTCGGCCGACGCAGCGGGTCGGGAATCGGCCGTCGGCCAACGCCGCCCTTCGAGGTGATCCACCGGCGGCAGTCCTCAGGACCAATGCCGTGTCGAGACCCGGCGTAATGGTCAATGAAGATGCTGCGCAGATTCCACAGAGGCTTCGTGACCCGGAGCGGAACTAGGAATTTCCCAGTAGCGGTCATGCTAGGTTAGGCGCGTAAAGCCGTCGGCGCTCCAATCCTCGCTGCCTACGCCATGGTGAACCACGAAGACTCCGTCCGGATCGTATTTCGCCTTGATGGCCCGCAATCTCGCATAGTTCCCGCCCCAAAAGGCGTTCTTCCAGGAGCGGTTGAAGTAGTTGCTCTCCGAGACATAGGAACCCGCATCGGGGACGAGTTTGCGAAGTTCCGCCGCAGCGAGGTCGATGTCATGGGCGCTCCTGTGAGCCGCTGCCAGGTCAATCGCAGGGCGCGGGAGCCCCGGATAGGCGGGCGCCTCGTCGCCGTCGGCGATGATGACGAGCGCGAAGGCATCGAGCACGGCGGGATTGGTCGCGGTTTGCCGTGCCGCGGCGATCGCCTCGGCCGGTGCGCCCGCGAGCCCCTTGTTGATATGCAACTGCACCTGCTTGTGGCGACACGCCGCAAACAGCGCGGCGACAAGGTCCTTCCGACGGCTCTCCTGCAGCAGTAATGTCGGCAGCCACAGTGAATCGAAACCATAGAGAAAAGCGCCGGCCTGACCCTGGTCACCTCGCCACCAACCGTGATATGCAGGGGCGCCCTGGCGGCTGTCGCGGACCATCGACGGGTTCCTTTCGACATCCCACCAGCTCCGCGCGTTCACTGCGTAGGTGTGAAGCGGCGCCTCCACGGTAAGATCTCGGGACGCCTTCACCCAATCGAAGAACGGACGCCAGACCTCGGCCGCCTGATCGTGGTCGAGACCCTCGCTCACCATCGAAATGTCGAAGCTGTTGCCCGGTCCGAAGTGGACTTGCTCGCCCCAGTGCGGATTGAATAGACGTTCATGATAAAAGCCGACGAAGCGCGCGATCAGTCTCCTGAACGCTTCGTCGGATCGCGCCTTGATCTTTCCGTAGGCCCCGCCGAAGACTCTCGGAAGATCGTGCGTGCGCAACGTAACGCGCGTGACGACGCCGAAGGTGCCACCCCCGCCGCCCTTGATCGCCCAGAATAGATCAGGCTCGCGGCAGGCATTGACGACACGCACCTGGCCGTCGGCCGTGACGATTTCGGCTTCGAGCAACCCCGAAGCCGCCGTGCCGAAGCGTTTCGAGAAGGAACCGAAACCCCCGCTGTTAACGTGCCCGGCCACCCCCACTGTCGTGCAGCCGCCACCCTGAACGTAACGGCCAGCTTGCGTCGTGACGGCGTGATAGAGGTCCATCCATACCGCGCCCGCCCCTGCGCTGACGGCAGGGACGCGCGCGATGCGATCCTCGCATCCCTTGCCCACGAAGGCATCGTGTAACGTGACGCTGTTGATGGCGCGCGTCCAGATGAGCAATGAATCGGGCGCATCGGAAGTGCCCTGATAGCTGTGGCCGCCACCCTTTACCACCACCCGAAGATTGTTCGCGCGTGCGAAGGTGACGCCTGCCGCAACATCCGTCGCATGGCGTGCTTTGATCGCGTAGGCACTCGGCGCCGGTGTCCAGGCATTCAGCCACCCAGAAACTTGGGTTCCGTCCGCCTGGTCGCCGATCCAGTAGGGGTTCTTGACGTTCTTTAGCGCATCGAGGCACGCCGCGCCGTTCCGTTGCATCGTGCATGATCCGAATAAGGAGCGCACCTCGATCAGATTGCCCCCCACTGTGTCTCTAAGGCTTGCCCATTTCGCGGCGTCCGGCCACGACTCATCGGAGGGTCGCGCGCGGCGCATCGGCTGCAACGCGCCCGACATCGCGGCCTTCGTCGATCTAAATAGCGCTGAAAGACTTCCGGTCAACAGCGGCAGCATCGCTGCTCTCCGCAGGAAATGCCTTCTTATCACCGATCAACCTCGCTTTCAGCTATCGTCGCTTCGCCAGACCATACCCCCGTCCGTCCGCGATGGCCACAGCTGCTCGGTGCGCGCTCTCCGGCAATATCGGTGGCCATTCGGATTTGGCGGTTTTTTGGCCCAATTGCCGGCAACGAGCTGGTCGGGATCTACAAGCGCGCATCGACGCGGACAAATACGCTGTACTACGTACTCGGCGATCATCAGGGAAGCTTCGCGCACATCCTCACCAGCGCCGGCACCAACGATGTCACGGAGAGCTTTACCGCAAGCGGTGACGACTAGCATCGATCGCGCATCCTTCGCCACCGACCAGGTCCTCGCTCATGCATCTGTGCAGCACCGTATCCACGACGTGCCGATAGGTCTCGCTGCCGAGAAAGCGGCCGTGCCGGTTCTTCGAGAACGTCGAATGCTCCGGCACCCCATCCTCGAGGCCGAGTCGGCGGAACCAGCGGTAGGCCGAGTTCAGGTGCAGTTCTTCGCACAACCGCCGCGCCGAGCGGATCCCGAAGCAATGGCCGCCGATTCACATCCGGATCGTCCGCTGCGGATCGATCGAGGGTCGAGCGGTGTGGCTGTAGATCGGGGCGGGATAGGCGTGGAGGTCGGTCAGGTCAAGAAATTGATCGATGCCGCGCAGAAGGTGATTGGCAGGAACGCGATCGTCGAGATTAAACGAGTAAAACAAACGGTTCCGCTTGCCGCCGTTTTGTCCCATCATCTGACCAATCTCCCTTGATTTGCCTGATAAATCGGGCCATCAACATGCAAATCCCGCTTTCGACATGCTGTTGCATGTAATTTGAGGAGGAGGCAATTATGGCGTCACGACTAGGCGTCGCCCAACGTGTTCGAAAGCATCGCCTGGCGCTCAGAGCCGCCGGCTTACGGCCCGTGCAGATTTCGGTGCCCGACACGCGGCGCTCAGGCATTGCGGCCGAATGCCGTCATCAGTGCCCAGCACTACGCAAGGGCCGGTCCGAGGCGGGTCGCCTAAAGTGGCTGGAAGGCGTCGCGGATACCGAAATTTGGAAGTATGGCGCGGAGACGTCGTCACGATCGTTCTACCGGGTGCGTATGGGAAGCCGCGAGCCGCCCTGGTTATTCGATCCGATTTGTTCGATGCGCTCCTAATCCGTGACCGTGTTGCCAATTACCAGCGAACTGCGGTCGGCGCCTCTGCTGCGAATTCCAATTGAACCGACTGCCGACAACGGGCTGCGGAAAAAATCCCAAATCATGATCGATAAGACCCAGACCGCTCCGCGCGACAAGGTCGGCTCGACCATCGGCAATTTGCATCCAGACACGCTAATCGAAGTGAATCTTTCATTGGCAACGTTTCTCGGCATCGGCACGTCCCCGCGGTTTCCTCCCTTGAGGATTGTCCAACACCTGTCCATCCACCTCATAAAGCAGACGGTCGCAGCCAGCGGTACACTGATGACAGCGATATTTGCAACTTCCGGGATGAGAACATGAAGACTTCGAGCGCGAGCCAAGGCCGATCGGCATCGGAGCTCATCTCCAAAAGAATCGCCGAACTTGGGGACTGGCGCGGGGAAGCCCTTTGCAGAATGCGCAAGCTCATCAAGGGAGCGGACCCGGACGTCGTCGAGGAGTGGAAGTGGATGGGCACTCCGGTGTGGGCGCACGACGGCATCATCTGCACCGGCGAATCGTATAAGAATGTGGTGAAGCTTACCTTCGCCAAGGGCGCGTCTCTGAAGGATCCGGCGCGTCTCTTCAACTCGAGTCTCGACGGAAACGTACGCCGCGCGATCGACATCCGCGAAGGAGAGGAAATTGACGAGTCCGCCTTCAAGGCGCTCGTTCGCCAAGCGGTCGTCCGCAACAGTTCTGGCAAGTCGAAACCTTCGAAGAAAGCGAAGTCCTAAGGGAATCCGCCCCTGACCAGCTCGCTGACATCCCGGCCCATGGGGCGGCGCTGCGCCGAGGTGCGCCGCTGACACGCGATTTGGCGTTGCCGTCACGCTGCAGCAGCCGATGTGAGCAGGGTCGTTCCCGTCGATGTGACCGGCGTTGCGCTGGGCGCGCATCGGTCCGCGGTCGACCGGCAGGGCTTTTCTCGGTCAGCCTCCCGGCGGCCGATAGACGGAGCGTACTTTCTTCGCGACTGGCAGCGACTTCGCAACGTCAGCCCACGTATACAGCGGTATGGTCTTGTAAGATTCGAAGACACCGCTGCCGATCGCCGGCGAGATCCCGCCGATATACTCAGCGTGACCCGGCGCTTCGACGATCATCGCCAGGCCATATTCCTGTCCGAACATCCCGTAGAATCCGTGCAGCTTGCCGCCAGCGGCCTCTATAGCCTGCCGTGCTGCCGCCTCGCGATCGCTGCCTGTTTCCATAATCGCCTTCAGCGCGGTTGTGGAATACTTCGCCATCAACATGTACATAGCCATGATAGTCCCTCTGGTTTTTGTGATTCCGCGGCGAGCCACGATCGGCAACTTCTCTGCTCGTGGTGCTGCCCCTGCTTCGATGGCAAGAGTGCGCCCATCGAAGCGCAAAAGCGATTCGGTTGCCGCGCCCCAAGGGGCGAATCGGGGCTCGATGCATTAACGTAGCCGCCTCCTCAGGCGCTTCCCGGCCCAAAGCCGCGCGCAAGTCTTAAGTCTCTGGAGCGGCCCCTGTCAGACGGCGGCGTGGCGGGCGCCGTGAACTGCGATCTGCCATCTGTTGCCCCAATTGTCTTCGATCATGCAACGTCGATCTCCATAGGACGTATCGAGGGGTTCCTCGAGCGAACGAGCGCCTCGCTGCATCGCGCGCAGGTAGGTTGAGTCCACATCGCGGACGTAAACATAGAGAAAGGCGCCGATAGCGTTACGCGGGCCGGCCTCACTGATCATGATCCGTGAATCGCCGATCCTGATGACGGATGGCGATGCGACCTCGAACTTTCCGGCGGCCTCGAAGACGTACAGCAGAAACGCGACAAGCGCGCCGGCGTCGTGAGCCACTATACGCGGCGTCACTGTGTGCCAGCCAGGAGGCGGCCTTGCGCCTGTTGACTCGATCATCGCGCGACCTTCGCACTCCGGCATCTACCGCCCAATCTCAACTCCTCCGGCGACCGCCGCGTCCCGCGAGCGATGCGTTCCGCGCATCGTCACTCGATCTTTGTGGCAATCCACCAGGTCGTCCCGCCGGGATCCTTCACTCCGCCGCGTTTGTCCGCATCGCTTTTCTTGACCGGCTCCTGCACTGAGACGGCGCCTGCATCGAGCGCGCGTCGGTAGGTGCTGTCGACGTCGTGCACGTAGATATGTAGATAGCAAGGGGCTGGCGGCCAATGCGGTCCGCCATCGGCGAGCATCACAACGGAATCAGCAACGCGAACTTCGGCATGCATGATCTTACCGGCCGGGTCGGCGAAGCGACGCAACTCCACCGCATCGAATACACGCACCATGAAGTCAATCGTGCGGCCCGCGCCGTCGACGACTAGATAGGGCGAGACTGCCGAATATCCTTCGGGCTTATGTGGCGTGTTCATCCCGGATCTCCTGGCATTGTACTGCCGCTGGATTCACAGACACATCGATTGGCGGCGGGCGTCTGGCGGTGTATTTGGGCAATAGCTTTTCCAGTCCGCAGTATGCCAGGACCGCCCCCATCACCGTGAAGCCGGCGGTGCAAACAGCGGTATGCATGAAATTTCCGGTATCGGCGCTGACGATGATCAGCACCCGCGGCCCCGTCCATAGAAGTCCTGCCGTCCAGCAGGATGCGAACAAGTCCCTTTCGGTGACCGCTGCACATCGGTGCATGGTCCGTACCTCGCGCTTCGCAGCCTGGTGCCGCGACAACCAGGCGCTTGGAACGTGCCGGTTGCCCCGGACGCTGCGCGGGCGCTTGGCATAATAGCGTGCGTGGGGCATTTGCCCTTGATAGCGGGCAGATGCCCCGCGCGATAGATGCTCCATTGTAGCTCGCATCGTCGCTACGGGCTCGGCAACAACATGGGCGCGGACCAGGCGAAACGCCCGGGAAGCTACTCGATGTTCTGCACCTGCTCGCGCATCTGTTCGATCAGGACCTTCATGTCGACCGCGGCCCGCGTCATTTCCATATCCTGCGACTTCGAGGAGAGGGTGTTCGCCTCGCGATTCAGCTCCTGCATCAAGAAGTCCAGGCGGCGGCCCGCCGGCTCGCCGCCTTGGAAGGTCTTGCGGACCTCCGCGACATGGCCGCGAAGCCGATCGACTTCCTCGTCGATGTCGAGGCGCTGGGCGAGGATCGCTATTTCTTGTTCGAGCCGGTCGTGATCCGCGGCGGCCGCGAGCTCGGCAACCCGCTCGCGAAGTTTTGCGTGCATCCGCGTCCGTACTTCCGGCAGGCGCAGCGCGACGCGCGATGCAAACTCCAAAAGGCCGCCGCAGCGCTGCTCCAGCAGATCCCGAAGCCGCAGCCCTTCGCTGTCGCGGAATTTGGCCAGCTCGTCGAGCGCCTCGCCGAGCAGGCCGTGTGCGGCCTGCTGCAGCGGATTGAGGTCGCGCGCCGCGTCGCGCACGATTCCCGGCCAACGCAGCAGGTCCATGACGTCGATGCGCGCGGCGGGCCCGGCGAGCTCGGCGGCTTGGCGCGCGCGCGCCGTCAACGTTTCGAGCAAGGACCGATCCACTTCGATCGGGCCGGCCGAGGCCGCGGGGCGAAAATACAGCGAGCAATCGACCTTGCCGCGGCGCACGGCGCCGGCGATGGTTTGTCGGCACTGCGCTTCGGCGGCGCGAAATTCCTCCGGCAGTCGGCAACCGATCTCGAGGAAGCGGTGGTTTACGCTGCGCACTTCCCAGGCGAGCATGCCCCAGGGAAACTGCCGCTCGCGGCGCGCAAAACCGGTCATGCTACGGATCATAGGGGTTTGCGCCATAATCGGTGATAATCGGCAGGAAAGTCTAGCAGAAGACTTAGGAGCTATCCTTGCAGATCGAGACCGCGGACGTCAGCCTGATCGGCTACCGCGACGAAAATCAAGATCGCGTCGCCGTCGCCACCGACGACAATGCCGCGCTGCTCGTTGTCATCGACGGCATGGGCGGCCACGCCGAGGGCGCGCGTGCGGCCGAAACCGCGCTTGCCAGCCTCCTCGAGACGTTCTGGCAAGCGCCGCACCCGATTTTCGATCCGCTCGGCTTCATGCATTTGGCGCTCGGACGCGCGCACGAGGAGGTCGTCAAGCTGGGCAACGGACTTGGAGTCGAGGCGCGGCCGCGCGCCACTTGTGCGCTTTGTCTGGTGCAGGATTCGGCCGCGTATTGGGCGCATATCGGCGACAGTCGCGTCTATCAATTGCGCCAACAGCGAGTGCTGGAACGCACCCGCGATCACAGCCACGTCGAGGTTCTGCTGCGCGAGGGCTTGATCACCGAGGCCGAGACTCACGGTCATCCGATGCGCAATTACGTCGAGTGCTGTCTCGGCGGCGATGCGGCGCTGCCGGAGATGAGCATTTCGACGCGCAGGCGCCTGATAACCGGCGACATGTTGCTGCTGTGCACCGACGGCTTCTGGGCGAATCTCAAGGACCGAGACATCATTCGCTTCGCGCAAGCCTCCGCCAAGCCGCTGCGCGAGTCATTGACCGAACTCGGCACCCAGGCTGTCGAGGCGTCCGCGCCTTACAGCGACAATACCAGCGCGGCGGTGCTGCGCTGGCGCGCCGCATGATCGACAGACCGAGCGGCCGCGCGGCCGACGAACTGCGCGCCTTGAGCTTCAGCCGCGGCTATACCAGTCACGCCGAAGGATCGGTGTTGGTGGGGTTCGGCGCCACGCGCGTGCTCTGTACGGCGAGCGTCGAAGACGGCGCGCCGTCGTTTCTGCGGGGCACGGCGCAAGGCTGGGTGACGGCCGAGTACGGCATGCTGCCGCGCGCAACGCACAGCCGCGGGGCCCGCGAGGCGGTCCGCGGCAAACAATCGGGCCGAACCCAGGAGATCCAGCGATTGATCGGCCGCGCGTTGCGAGCGGTCGTCGATTTGAAGGCCCTGGGCGAGCGCACCGTGACGATCGATTGCGACGTATTGCAGGCCGACGGCGGCACGCGTACCGCGGCGATCACTGGCGGCTTCGTGGCGCTCGCGGACGCCGTCGATGCGCTGATGGCCAAGCGCGTACTGCGCGCCAATCCCCTGCACGGCCAGGTGGCGGCGGTGTCGGTCGGCATATACCGCGGCACGGCGATACTCGATTTGGATTACGCGGAGGACTCCAATGCCGAGACCGACATGAATGTAGTCATGAACAGCGGTGGCGCCTTCATCGAGATACAGGGCACCGCGGAAGGCCACGCCTTCAGGCGCCACGAATTGCAGCAGATGCTCGATCTCGCGGCTTCCGGGATCGAACGGCTGCATGCCGCACAGATCGGCGCACGCGGCGGCTGAGCGTCTGGTCGTCGCCACCGGCAACGCCGGTAAGCTGCGCGAATTTGCGGCCTTGCTTGCCGGATTGCCGTTCGCGATCGTCGCCCAGAATGAGCTCGGCATCGTAACGCCTGCGGAGACCGGCTCGACTTTCGCGGCGAACGCGCTGCTGAAGGCGCGCCACGCGGCGCGGCTGAGCGGTGCGGCGGCCATCGCCGATGATTCCGGCCTGGAAGTCGATGCACTCGGCGGCGCACCCGGGGTCCATTCGGCGCGCTACGCCGGTGCCGCCGCGGGCGATGCGCGCAACAACGCGAAATTGCTCGCGGCGCTCGACGGCGTCCCGATCGAACGGCGCCGCGCGCGCTTTCGATGCGCGCTGGTGTTTCTGCCCGCTTTGCCGCAGGCGCCGCCGATCATCGTCGAGGGCGTATGGGAGGGCATGATCGCGACCGCGGCGCGCGGCGCCTCGGGATTCGGCTACGATCCGCTTTTCTTCCTGCCGGAGCTCGGATTGACGGCCGCAGAACTCGAGCCGCAGGTGAAAAACCGGCTGAGCCATCGCTATCTCGCGATGCGCGCCCTATACGAACGGTTGTCGAGGCGCCGATGAGCGGACCGCTGCCGCCGCTCGCCTTGTATGTGCACATGCCTTGGTGCGTGCGCAAGTGCCCTTATTGCGATTTCAATTCGCATGCCTTGAAATCCGCGCGGCCCGATCCCGCTTACATCGATGCCTTGCTGCTGGATTTCGAGAGCGAGATGCCTCTGTTTGCCGGCCGCGAGATCGAGACGGTGTTCTTCGGCGGCGGTACGCCGAGCCTGTTCGGCCCGGAGGAGTACGCACGGCTGTTGCAGGCGCTGCGGCGGCGCGCCGAGTTCGCGACGGACGCGGAAATCACGCTGGAGGCGAATCCCGGCACGATCGAACGCGGCCGGTTTGCCGGCTACCGGGATGCCGGCATCAATCGAGTCTCGCTCGGTGCGCAGACCTTTTCCGAACAAGGCCTCGTCGCCCTCGGCCGCATCCATACGGCGGACGAGACTCTGCGCGCGGTGGGCGAACTGCGCGCCGCCAAGCTCGAGAATTTCAATCTCGATTTGATGTACGCATTGCCCAATCAAAGCGTCGAGGAGTCGCTGCGCGACGTCGCCGCCGCCTGCGCCCTCAAGCCCCGGCACATATCCCATTATCAATTGACCCTCGAGCCCGGTACGCCGTTTCATGCGCGCCCGCCGGTGTTGCCGGACGATGACTCGGCTTGGCTGATGCAAACCGAATGCCAGCGCCAATTGGCGCGCGCCGGATATCGCCAATACGAGGTATCGGCCTATGCCGAGGACGGCGCGCGCTGTCGCCACAACGTGAATTATTGGCAGTTCGGCGATTATCTCGGCATCGGCGCCGGCGCGCACGGCAAGATCAGCGTCGAGCTCCCGCAGCGCATCCTGCGCACCGTCAAGCCGCGACAGCCGAGCGCGTATCTGCAGGCCGTCGGCGGCGCGGCAGGGCCGGTCGGCGAGCGCTCCTGGGTCGCCACGGAGCAGCTGCCGTTCGAGTTCATGCTGAACGCCTTGCGCTTGAATGAGGGCTTTCACAGCGACGATTTCGCCGCACGGACCGGACTTGAGCTTGCCTGCATCGAGCCTGCGTTACGGCGCGCGGAGCGGCGCGGCTTGCTCGAACCTAAAGGCGCGAGTTGGCGGCCGAGCGCGCTTGGCCGGCGGTTCTTGAACGACCTGCAGGGCGACTTTCTGGCATGAGTTTATGCACACGGCACGGGCTTGCTCGGATATCGAGCAACCTACGACACATTGCCAGTGCAATAGGTCAAATGAACCATGTAACAATTTGAAATATAAAGATAATTCCGCCTGTCTATATCTTGATCAAATCTACAATTACGCGAAATTGCGCTGCGCGCACGACGCCCGTAGTGGCTCATCCACAGACTTACCCACAATTCTTGTGGACAAATGCCCGCTCCAGGCGGCGCTGCGCCGAACCTCAATCCGCCGCCGCTCCGGCATCCCCCGGGAGATCTTGTTGCCAAGTCGTTTGCCCGCTAGACTGCGCGGCCCGCGTCGAGGCGATCCGCAGCCTGCGGCGGGGAAAGCACCAGGCATGGCGATGCGCCGCGGTACGGCGATCGATTCTGCCGCCAACGTAGCCCTCGAGGTCTCGAATCATGAAAGCCGGCATCCACCCCGATTACCGCGAAATCTCCGTCACCTGCACCTGCGGGAACACCTTCAAGACGCGCTCGACGATCGATCACGATCTGCAGATCGAAGTGTGCTCGAATTGCCATCCGTTCTATACCGGCAAGCAGAAGATCGTCGATACCGGCGGTCGCGTCGACAAATTCCGCAAGAAGTACGCAGCGTCGGCGGCTCGTCGCTGATCATCTGCATCGCGCGATGGCTGCGCCGCTGGATGGCGCGCCGTAGGAATTCCGTCCGCGGCGGCGCGCTCCCTGCGGGCTGCCGCTTGCTTTTGGCCGTACGCTCGTGCAAGGCTTTCAAGTCTTGACGCGATGACCCATCTTCCCCGCCGGACGAGCGTATGAACACGAAATACGAAATCAAGAATCCTGTTACCGGCAAGGCCACTCAGCTGGATGCAATATCCGGCACGATCGGGCCGGATGCGCTGAACATCGCGCCTTTGTTGACGGAACAGGGCGTATTTACCTTCGATCCGGGATTCATGGGGACGGCGAGCACCGAGAGCAAGATCACCTACATCGACGGCAATGCCGGCATGTTGTTGTACCGGGGCTACCCCGTCGAGCAGCTTGCCGAGAAATCCAGCTTCCTCGAGGTGGCCAACCTATTGATCTACGGCACGCTGCCATCCAGGGCGCAGCTCGAGGCGTTTAAGAACTCGATCATGCGCCACACGATGGTCAACGAGCAGCTGCTGCGTTTTTATCAAGGGTTCCATCACGACGCGCACCCGATGGCGATGGTATCGGCGATGGTGGCGTCGATGGCCGCGTTTTATCACGATACGACCGACATAAACGACCCGCGGCACCGGGAAATCTTCGCCCATCGCATCATCGCGAAACTGCCGACCATCGCGGCGGCGGCGTACAAGCACTCTCTCGGCCAGCCGTTCGTCTATCCGCGCAACGACCTTGGCTACTGCACGAATATGCTGAACATGTTTTTCGCGGTGCCGTGCGAACCCTACAGCATCGATCCGATCGCCTCCGAGGCGCTCGACCTGCTGTTCATCCTGCACGCCGACCACGAGCAAAACGCCAGCACATCGACGGTGCGGCTCGCCGGCAGTACCGGCGCCAATCCGTACGCGGCGATTTCCGCCGGCGTTTCGGCGTTATGGGGCCCTGCGCACGGCGGCGCCAACGAAGCCGTCCTCGACATGCTCGAGGCAATCGGCACGGCGCCGAACATCGATCGCTTTCTCGCCCGCGTCAAGGACAAGAGCGACAACGTGCGCTTGATGGGCTTCGGGCACCGCGTGTACAAGAACTTCGATCCGCGCGCCACGATCATCCGCGCCATGTGCTATCGGGTGCTCGATAAGCTTGGCCGGAAAGATTCACCGTTGTTCTCATTGGCGCTGCGGCTGGAAGAAATTGCCTTGAAGGACGAGTATTTCGTTTCCAGGAAACTCTATCCTAACGTCGATTTCTACTCGGGCATCATCTACAGCGCGTTGGGCATTCCCCGCTCGATGTTCACGGTGATGTTCGCAATTGCGCGCACCGCCGGCTGGGTCGCGCATTGGCAGGAAATGGTCTCCGATCCGAACATGCGGATCGGCCGTCCGCGGCAGCTTTATACCGGGCCGACCAAGCGGGACTACGTGCCGATAGACCGGCGCTGATCCGTGACGTTGCCGCGCCAATTCGCATCGGCGGCGCTCATTGTGTTGGTGTTCGCGGCGGGCACTCACCACGCGTTCGCGCAAGCCGCTGACACCGCGGACGCTACGAACGCCGCGGACGCCGGCGTCCGCGATCCCTGCCCGCCGTCGCTCGCGCCGGTCGCCCTCGGCACCGCGGAATGGAACGGTTGGGGCCGTGATCTTCAGAATTCCCGCTATCAACCCGAGCCTGCGCTGCGCGCAATCGACGTTCCGAAGCTCGCGCTGAAATGGGCGTACGGCTTGAGCCCGGCGGCGCATTACGGTCAGCCGACCGTCGTCGGCGGCCGGCTGTTCGTGACGAGCTCTTCGGGCCGCGTTTACTCGCTGGATTCGACGACCGGCTGCACCAATTGGATTTTCGACGCGGCCGCCGATGCGGGCACTTCCATCGTCGTCGGCGCGCTGGGACATCCCAAGGTAGTCGAACGCCGCGCGCGCCGCAGCTGGCGCCGCAAATGGCGCCGCAGATGGCACCGATACGCGTACCGCTGGCGCACCAATGCCCACATCGAGGTCATCGAACCGCCAAGCGCCGTGTTCTTCGGCGACCATCAGGGCAATGTCTACGCACTCGACGCCGAGAAGGGCGGTCTGTTGTGGAAAACGCCGATCGGTTCGGCCGCGGCGGCGCGGGTTACCGGCCCGCCGACGCTATATGGCGATCGCCTCTACGTCCCGTTGGCCACCGAAGAGCCTCCCGCAGCGCCGAATCCCGCCACCGCCTGCTGCGTCCTGCATTACAGCGTCGCCGCCCTGGATATCGCGACCGGCGCACTGCTGTGGCGGACCGAAATTCCAGGCGCGCAATCCGTCGCGCCGCCGGCCGCATTGGCCAGCATGCCCGTTGGCGGCGCGCCGACGGTCGATCCGAAGCGCGGCGTGATTTACCTGGCGGCGGCCAGTTCCGCGGCGATCGTGGCGCTTAATCTCGACGACGGCAAACAGCGGTGGCTGCGGGCGCTTGCCGGCAGCGGGCCCGCGCGCACGCAGCGTGTTTTCGGCAATTCGCCGATCCTGCAGACGCTCGCCAACGGCCGGCAAGTGCTGTTGACCGGCGAGCAAGGCGGCGTAGTGTTCAGTTTGGACCCGGATCGCGACGGCGCGCTGCTCTGGCGAACCAGGGTGCTGCGCGGCGGCGTCGGCGGCGGCGTCGAATGGAGCCCCGCGGCGGATCATCGGAAAGTCTACGTGGCCGTTGCGGATCCCGCGCCCGGAGCGCGCGACGACCGCGGCGCCTTGGCGGCGCTCGACATAGCGAGCGGCGAGATGCGCTGGATCATGCCGTCGCCCAGCCCGAAGTGCGCATCCGTGGATCCGGCTTGCGCGCGCAATCATGCGCAAGCCGTCACCGTCATGCCCGGGATCGTGTTTTGCGGGTCAATCGACGGGCATCTGCGCGCTTATTCGACGATCGACGGCTTGCAGGTCTGGGATTTCGATACCGAACGCGAATTTACGACGGTCAACGGTCTGCCGGCCCGCGGCAGCACCCTGGGCGGCGGCGGGGCGACGATCGTCGGCGGCATGGTCTACATCAATTCCGGCAACGACACCGAAAAAGGCGGTCCCGGCAACGTCCTGCTCGCGTTTTCGGTGGACGGCAAGTAGCATCGACGCCGCACGCCCACGCCCACGCCCACGCCAAGCCATGATCATCGTCAACCCACGCCGGTTTGTTTTCCTTGCGGCCCTCGCCGCGCTGTTTTGCCGCGACGCCGTCGCCGCCGACGCGCGGGCTCTGGATGTTGCGAACTCGGTCGTGAAGATCTTCGCGACGATGCGCTATCCGGACCCGTACAAGCCTTGGACCAAGCAGGCGCCGAGCGAAGTGACCGCCTCCGGCGTGGTCATCGACGGCGACAGGATTTTGACGAACGCCCATGTGGTGCTCTACGCGGGCGAAATTCAGATTCAAGGCAACGAGGCGGGCGACAAGATTGCCGCAACGGTCGCGGCGGTGTCGCCGGGCATCGATTTGGCCGTCCTCAAGCTGGACGACGCCGCGTTTTTCAAGACGCATCCGCCGCTTGCGCTCGCCGACCGCCTGCCGCTGATCAAGGATGCGGTACTCGCCTACGGATATCCGACCGGAGGGGCATCGTTGTCGATCACCAAGGGGATCGTCTCGCGCATCGAGTTTGTGCCGTACAACTTTCCGGTATCCGGTCTGCGCATCCAGATCGATGCGGCGATCAATCCCGGCAACAGCGGCGGCCCCGCCGTGGTCGGCAACAAGATGATCGGTTTGACTTTCAGCAAGCTCGGCGATGCCGAGAACATCGGCTACATCATCCCCAACGAAGAGATCGAGTTGTTCTTGAAGGGCATCGCCGGCGGCCGCTACGACGGCAAGCCCGCAATGTACGATGAGCTGCAGACGCTCGAGAATCCCGCGCTGCGGTCATTTTTAAAGCTCGACAAATCGGTCCACGGAATGGTCGTCCATCGGCCGTACCGATCCGCCGCCTCCTATCCTCTGAAGCAGTGGGACGTCATCAGCCGCATCGGCGACACGCCGATCGACGACGAGGGAATGATCAAGATCGGCGACGATCTACGGGTCAATTTTCAGTACCTGGTGCAAAAGATCGCCAAAAACGGCAAGCTGCCGCTTGAGGTAGTGCGCGGCAGCAGGACGCTGCATATAGAATTGCCGGTGGCCGCGGATCGGCTGACGCTGGTCACCGATTTGAACGGCGGCTATCCGTCCTACTTCATCTACGGGCCGCTGGTGTTTTCGAAGGCCACCTGGCAGTTTCTATCGTTTCTCGGCAAGCCGAACGTCGCCAGAGAGTTCGGCTTCATTCAGAGTCCCTTGCTCGGCGAGGCGCTGGACGCACCGAGCCCCGAACGAACCGAACTGGTCGTCATTTCCTCGCCGTTCTTTCCCAGCGATCTCACGGTCGGCTACGCCAATCCGGCGGGCGCGGTCGTCTACTCGATCAACGGCATCCGCGTGAAGAGCCTCGCGAACCTGGTGGCGATCTTGCGCGATCTCAAGGATGAATTCGTGACGATAGCGTTCGAGCAGCGCACCGGAGAAACACTGGTTTTCCCTCGCAAAGCGATCGAGTCGTCGACCGAACAGATCCTCACCGACAACGACGTGCGCGCGCAGGGCTCGCCGGACATGATGGCGGTGTGGCGGGCCAAGCCTGCGCGCTAGTTCGCGTCGATCAACGCCGAGACCATGCGCTCGTCGGCCCGGCGCATCGGCCGGCCGTCCACCGGAGAATAAGGCGACTGGCGTATGCCGTCGACCGGGAATACGGTCGCGTCGATCATGCGGCCGCCGGCCTCGAAGCGCAGCGCGGGGTAATTCACGCTGCGCTCGGCATCCATTTTGACCCGCCGTTCGTAGAACGCGTACGGCACGCCGATCTCCAGCAAACGGATCGCCACCGCCTCCGAACGGTCCGCGAACAAGTGCAGATTGATATCGCTATGCAGCGTGGCGGTGCCGGTCAGCACGGAGCCGACCAGCCGCGGTTGAAATTCACCGAGCAGACGCATCGCCTGAAGCGCGATGCGGCGCTGCTCCTTGATGCTGTAGTCATGCGTGGCGCGTCCGAAGAGCCGTTGATAATTGAGCAGCGCGGCCTCGATCTCGACATTCTTCGGCAGCACCGCGACGTCGTTGACGCCGAGGCGGTCGGCCGCCTTGCGCTTGGCGTGGCGAAAGTCCTCGATCCCGTGTTCCGCCATGATCCGCGCCGCTTCCTGAGCAAGGGCGCGGCGCAAATCCTCGGCGCGCTGCGAAAATTTCTTCGGCATATTCCTCAGAAGAGCGGCTTGTTCGCGTCGGTCATGGGATTGGCATTTTTGTGGGCATCATAGATCTCCGGCTTCGGCAAATCGCCCTCGATGAATTTTTCCATGATTGCGCTCGGATCGTCGGCGCTCGCCAGCAATCCAGTCTGGGGATTGATGCGCGCGGTCACCACGCCGTCCGGCAGCGGCACGCCGCGGCGCGGCGCGCCCATCAGCGCCTGGTGCATGAAGTAGGTCCAAATCGGCACGGCCGTGCGGCCGCCTTCCTCGCCGGCGCCGAGCGATCGGTCCTGGTCGAAGCCGACCCACACCGTTGCGACCAGATCGCCGTTGAATCCCGCGAACCAGGCGTCGTGGTGATCGTTGGTGGTGCCGGTCTTGCCGGCAACGTCATCCCGGTTTAGCGCGCGTGCGCGCACGCCGGTACCGTGGCGGATGACGTCGGCCATCATGTCGGCCAAGAGGTACGCGACCTGCGGCCGGATCACTTGCGGCGCGAGATTCTTCGCCGGAATCAAGGTATCGCCATCCGGCGCGCCGCTGTCGAGGCCGGCGCGGTCGGTCTGCCCGTGTCCCGCCGCGTGCGCGATCAGGGCGGCCGGCGGCATTGCCCGGTGGCCGCATTCGAAACAGGCCACCGCCGGATCGGCTTGGAAGATCGTCTTGCCGCTTTCATCCTCGATCCGATCGATGTAGTAGGGCGTGACGCGAAATCCACCGTTCGCGAACGCGGCATAGCCCTGCGCCAATTGCAGCGGACTGACCTCCGCCGTGCCCAGCGCGAGCGTCAGATCGTCCGGCAATTGTGATTTGTCGAAGCCAAATCTAGTCACATAGTTTCGGGCATATTCGCCGCCGATTTCCCGCATCAACCGTACCGTCACGAGATTGCGCGAACGCACCAGGGCCTCGCGCAAGCGCGTCGGCCCATAAAACTTGTTGGCGTCGTTCTTCGGGCGCCATGCCTGATCGTCGCTGGTGTCGTCGAGCACGATCGGCGCGTCGAGGACGACGCTCGCCGGCGTGAAGCCCTTGTCGAACGCGGCCGAATAGATGAACGGTTTGAACGCCGAGCCGGGCTGCCGCCGCGCTTGCACGGCGCGGTTGAAATTGCTTTGGTAGTAGTCGAAGCCGCCGATCAGCGCCGACACGGCGCCGTCGTGCGGGTCGATGGCGACGAGGGCGCTTTGCGCCTCCGGCACTTGCACGAACTGGGTGTTTTCGGCCGTCGTCCCGACCGTGTAAATCACGTCGCCGCGGCTCAAGATCTGCGTCGCCGTCGTCGGCGCAGCGCCCACATCGCCGCCCGGCAATTCGCGCCGCGCCCAGGAGAGCTTCTCCCAGGGCAAGCTCATGACGCCCAAGTCCTTGACGAATATGCGGGCGCTCTTCGAGCCGACGTCCTCGACGACCGCGGGGCGCAGTCCGCCGACGTCCGGGAAGCGGTCGAGAGCGGCATTCAAGACGCGCGGGCGCGCGCCATGCGGCAACTCGAGCTTGGCGATCGGACCGCGGTAGCCGTGCCGGCGATCGTATTCCAGCAGACCGGTTCGTACCGCCACCGTCGCGGCGGTCTGCAGGCGCGAATCGATCGTCGTAACGACTTTGTAGCCGTCGGTATAGATGCCGGCGCCGTACTTCGCCTGCATATCCGCTCGGACCATTTCGGCCACATAGGGCGCCTGCACCTCGAGCGTCGGGCCGTGTAGCCGCGATTCGACCGGACTTGAGTCCGCCGCGTCGTGTTCCTCTTGGGTGATGTAATGCAGCGCCAGCATGCGCCGCAGCACGTAGGCGCGCCGAATTCTGGCCGCTTGTGGATTGGCGACCGGATTGACCTGGGACGGGGCCTTGGGGATTCCTGCCAGAGTAGCCATCTCGGCGATGCTCAGTTGGTCGAGGCGCTTGCCGAAATACACTTCAGCGGCGGCGCCGACGCCATAGGCGCGCTCGCCGAGGAAGGTCCTATTCGCATAAATCGAGAAAATGTCCTCCTTCGAGTATTGCGATTCCATCCGCAGCGATATGTAGATCTCGCTCATCTTGCGTTTTATGTCGCGGCGCGGCGTAAGAAATACGTCGCGCGCCACCTGCATGGTGATCGTGCTGCCGCCCTGGCGAACGGCGCCGGCGCGCAGATCGGCGAGCGCAGCGCGTAAAATGCCCTGCCAATCGACGCCCGGATGCTGGAAGAAGCGGTCATCCTCGGCGGCGAGGAATGCCTCGATCAGCTTTTTCGGGATCTGGTCGTAGCGCACCGGGATACGGCGTTGCTCGCCGATCGAGGCGATCAGCCGGCCGTCGCGCGTATAGATGCGCAGCGGCACCTGCAGCTGCACGTCGCGCAGGGCATCCACGTTCGGCAGGGAGGGCTTCAAATAGACATAAGCGCAGACGTTTGCGAACGCGAACAGGGCGCCGGCGACGATTATTCCGGCAAAAATGCGGGATATGAGAACTAGGTAACGTTTGGCCACAGAAAACCGTTCTAACTTATTGCACCGGCGGGATTGCGCATGCATATTACCGCCGGTTGCAGGGGCATACTCATCGAAAGATGGGGACGCAAAGCTTCCGGTCTACGGGCAAAGTTGCCTAGGATAGCGGGGTTGCCGGACCACGACGGGCCGCTCGCCTGGGGCAAAACAGGCGGCCGTCGCGGTTTGAACGTATCGGCACCCGCCTGATCCTGGTCATCATTGGCCCCGAATCGCAGCTTTCCCCCCTCTTCCGACAGCGGCCCGGCCGATAAGTGCCGGGCCTGAGCCGGACGCGATTATCGTGAGTAATGTCACGCTCGATTTAACAGTTTCTTGCTAAGTTTGTTCGGCGTAGCTAATCTGATGCTCCAGTTTCGACCTCCAAGGTACTGAGCGTAAAAGGAAAAACCCGTGTGGTCGTTCGTTAAGAGGGTTCGCCCGCTGTTGGGGCTCGACATCACCACTTCCTCGGTGAAGCTGATCGAGCTGACGATGTCGGGAAGCCAATATCGAGTGGAGTCGTACGCGGCGGAACCGACGCCGCACAACGCGATCAACGAAAAGGCCATCGTCGATGCCGAGGCGGTCGGCGAAGCGATCCGTCGCGCGGTGAAGCGTTCCGGCGCGAAGAGCCGCCTCGCGGCGATAGCCATCAGCGGCGATGCGGCGATCACCAAAGTCATCCAGATGCCGAAGAGCCTCGGGGAGAACGAGCTCGAAGGCCAAGTCGAGATGCAGGCGGATCAATACATCCCGTTTCCGATGGAAGAGGTCAGCTACGACTACCAGGTCATCGGACCGTCGGAAAAAGACACGGAAATGATGGATGTACTGCTGGTTGCCACGCGCACCGAAAACGTCGAGCAGCGGCGCGCCGCCGTGCAGGCGTCGGGCCTGACGGCGCAGATCGTCGACGTCGAAGCCTTTGCGCTTGAAAACGCCTGCACGCTGATGCGCCACCAAATGCCGGACGGCGGCATGGACAGAACCATTGCGGTCGTCGACTTCGGCGCGAGCAGCACGACCTTCAGCGTGTTGCGCGACATGAAGGTCATCTATACCCGCGACTTCGCCTTCGGCGGGCAGCTGCTGACCGAAGAGATCATGCGCACCTACGGGCTCAGCATGGAAGAAGCGGGCCGTGCGAAGAAGGAGGGCGGCCTGCCGAGCAACTACCAGCCCGAGGTGCTCGATCCGTTCATCGACGACATGACCCAGCAGGTGAGTCGCTCGCTGCAGTTCTACCTGGCTTCCGGCAGCGGCCGTTCACAGCCGGATCAGATATTGATTTGCGGCGGTTGCGCGAACATTCCCGGCGTGGCGGACGTAATCTCGAGCCGCGTCGGCGTACCGGCCGAGAGAGGCGATCCCCTCGGTAGCATGAAAGTCTCGTCGAAAGCCAAAGCCCAGGCCGTGGCGCGGGATGCCACGGCGTTACTGACCGCGTGCGGCCTCGCATTGCGCAGCTTCGACTGAGGGGCAACATGCCGCGTATCAATCTATTACCCTGGCGCGAACAGCAACGCAAGAACCGCCGCAGAGAATTCACTCTCGCGACCGGTGCCGCAGTGCTCGCCGCCATCATGTTTGCGCTCGGCGGCAAGCTCTTGTACGCCGGCTGGATCGACACGCAAATGGAGAAGAACGAGCTCCTGACGACGGAAATCGGCAAGCTCGACGCGAAGATCGCCGACATCATGGATCTCGAGGATCGCAAGCAGCGGCTGGTCGCGCGCATGGAGATCATCGAAAAGCTGCAGCGCAGCCGGCCGGAGATCGTGCACCTGTTCGACGAACTGGTGCGCACGGTTCCGGAGGGCGTCTACCTCACGGCAATCAAGCAGAGCGGCAAGAAGCTCGAGCTTGACGGCATCGCTCAATCAAGCACGCGCGTATCGACCTTCATGCGAAATATCGATGCCTCCGTCTGGATGACCAACCCTGTCCTGCAGGTCGTCGAGTCCGCAAAGGATTCGCCGACCGGCGGTTCGCGGTTCGTCCTGTTTACAGATACGGTGGGAGTGGACCTGGACAACGGCGGTTCAATCACTCACAAGAGGGTTGCGGCGAAATGAAATTTTTCGACCAACTGCGTACTCTCGATCCGCGCGATCCGGGCCGGTGGCCGTCGGCGGTGCGCGTCTTTTTCATCGGACTGATTTTCCTGTTTTGCGCGGCGATCGCCTGGTACATGCTGGTCTGGAGCGAGGACCGGCCGCGGCTGCTGAAGGCCGAGACGGACGAACAGGACCTGCGTGCGCAGTTCGAGACCAAGCAGCAGCGCGCGGCGAACCTCGATGCCTACAAGGCGCAACTCGCGGACATGGAGCGCAGCTTCGGTGCCATGCTCCGCCAACTGCCGGGCAAGACAGAAGTGCCGAACCTGCTCGTCGACATTTCGCAGACCGGGCTGGCAGCCGGTCTGCAGGAGAAGCTCTTCGAGCCCGGCCGGGAAGACGACAAGGGATTCTATGCGGAGCTGCCGATCAGAATCAGGCTGGTCGGCAGCTATCATCAATTCGGCAATTTCGTCAGCGGCATCGCCGCATTGCCGCGGATCGTCACGCTGCACGACATACAGATCGTGCCGGTCGCCGAGAAGAGCACCGGCTACGATGACCTGACGATGGACGTCACCGCGAAGACCTATCGGTACATCGAGGACGACAACGGTCATGCCGGCGGCAAAGCGCTGAAAGGCAAGGCGGGAGGCGCGACGTGAAGCGTACACCGGGCGCATTTGCGGTCATGGCGGCATTGCTCTGCGGCCTCATGGTCGGCGGTTGTTCCGGCAGCCAAACCAATTTGCAGGCATGGATCGCCCAGGTCAAGGCGCGGCCGGGCGGACGCATCGAGCCTCTGCCCGAGGTCAAGCCCTATGAATCGTTCAGCTACGGCGCCAGCAATCTGCGTTCGCCGTTTCAGCCGCAGGGGCCGTCCGAATCCGGCCAATCGACGGTGCGGCCGGACATGCGCCGCAACCGCGAGTTCCTCGAGGGATTTTCCCTCGATACGCTCAAGATGGTGGGCACCTTGAAGATCGGCGGCCGATTCTACGGGCTCGTCGAAACCAAGGATGGCCTCGTGCACAAGGTGCAGCCGGGTAACTATGTGGGGCAGAACGACGGCAAGATTACCGCCATTACGCCCAGCAAAATCAGCATCGTAGAGATCATCCCCGATGGTCTCGGCGGCTATATCGAGCGACCGGCTTCGTTGGCGCTTGCCAACTGAAGCCACAGGGAGAGCAACGCATGACCAGTTTCAAGATTCGAATTGCAACTATTGCGGCGGCCGTATTGACCGCGTTCGCGGCGGTTTCAGTTCCGGCCCTCGCCGCCGCCGCGGCGCAGGCGCCAGCGCTCAACAAGCTCGAGGCAATCGACGTGCAGACGCTGTCGGATCAGCAGGTGCAGTTGAAATTGCGCATGAGCGGTCCGGCGCCGCAGCCGCTCTCGTTCACGATCGATAAACCGGCGCGCATCGCTCTCGATCTGCCCGACACGGCGCTGGCGCTCGCCTCGCGCCGCATCGACGTGCGTTCCGGCGGAGTCGACACGGTTCTCGCCGCGGAGGCCGGCCGTCGTACGCGCATCGTCGTCGATTTGGACAGCATGATTCCGTACACGACCAAAGTCGAAGGCAACGTCATTCTCGTCACGCTCGGCGTGCGCCCCGGCGAAGCCGCCGCACCGACGGCGATGCCGGCCGCCGCAACCGCCGCAACCGCTGCACCCGCCGAGGGCGCTGGCGCGCAATCGACCGAGCATGCGATCCGCACGATCGACTTCCGGCGCGGCCCGGACGGCACCGGCCGCGTCATCGTACGGCTCTCCGATCCGCGAATTCCCGTCAATGTCCGCCAGGAAGGCAACCAGATCATCGTCGATTTCGCCGGCGCCTTGCTGCCGCAAAAACTGATGCGCAAATACGATGTCACGGATTTCGCGACTCCGGTGCGAAGCGTGGAGGCGCTGCGCATCGACGGCAGCTCCCGGCTGGTCATCAGCGCGCAGGGTGATTTCGATCAGCTCGCCTATCAATCGGACCGCGAATACGTCGTCGAGATCAAGCCGTCGGCGAAGCTGGCCGGGCAAGCGGGCAACAAGCAATACACTGGCGAGCGCCTAACGCTCGATTTCCAGAACATCGACGTGCGCTCGGTATTGCAGCTGCTCGCCGATACCGGCGGCCAAAACATCGTCGTCATGGATTCGGTGACGGGCAACCTCACCCTACGCCTGCAGAACGTGCCCTGGGATCAGGCGCTGGACATCGTTTTACGGGCCAAGGGCCTGGACAAACGCCGCGAAGGCAACGTCATCATCGTCGGACCGACCGCGGAACTGGCGGCACACGAGAAAACGCAGCTCTCCGCGCGCAATCAGCTGCAGGCGCTCGAACCGCTGCACACCGAGTACCTACAGGTCAATTATGCGAAGGCTTCGGATCTTGCAAATCTGATCAAGGCGAGCGGCGGAGCGAAGAACTCGATGTTGTCGCCGCGCGGCAGCCTGTCGATCGACGAACGCACGAACACCTTGCTGGTTCAGGACACCGCCGATCGCCTCGCCAGCATCCGGCGCCTGGTGCAGAAGCTCGACGTACCGGTCAAGCAAGTGTTGATCGAAGCGCGGATCGTCGTCGTCACCGACACTTTCGAACGCGACCTCGGCGCCCGCTTGGGCCTCACGACCGCGCAGCAGAACGGCAGCAACGGCCTGCTGGCGGTGACGGGCAACAGCGTCGGTGCGAGCACGATGACCAATTCCGCGACTACCAATCTGAACACCACCGGCTCGCTCTTCCCGGTCACGGCTCCGGTGCTGACGGACCGCTATCAGGTCAATCTGCCGGTCGCCAACCCGGCCGGCACGATAGGCCTTTCGCTGCTCGCAGGCAGCAACTTGGTCGACCTCGAGTTGTCGGCCGCGCAGAACGAGGGCCGTGGCGAAGTCATATCCTCGCCGCGCGTGATCACCGCCAATCAAAAGGAGGCGACGATCATGCAGGGCGTGGAGATTCCATATCAGCAATCCGCATCCAGCGGCGCGACCACGACGCAATTCAAGAATGCCGTTCTATCGCTGAAGGTCACCCCGCTGATCACGCCGGACAATCGCGTGATCCTGGATATAGACGTCAGCGACGACTCGGTCGGTTCGCTCGTACAGAGCGCTACGGGCGGCACGGTGCCTTCGATCAACACCCGGCGGATAGTCACTCAGGTTTTGGTCAACGACGGCCAGACGGTGGTGCTCGGCGGCATCTTGGAGACGACCAAGACCAAGTCGGCCGACAAAGTGCCCTACCTCGGCGACATCCCGATCCTCGGCCACCTGTTCAAGACGACCACCCACGTCAACAACAAGTCCGAGTTGCTGATCTTCATCACGCCGAAGATTCTGCGTGAGGGATCGAATCTATATTGAACCCGGTGGCCGGATTCGTTCGCGGCGCGTAGGCGGCGATCATGATGCGCGGCCCGCATGATCACGGGCAGGAACATCTTTTTGATAGGCCCGATGGGATCGGGCAAGACCGCCGTCGGCAGACAGCTGGCACGCTTGCTGCATTTCACGTTTCACGACAGCGATGCGGACATCGAGGCAAAGACCGGTGTCGACGTCGCGTTCATTTTTGAGCAAGAGGGAGAAGCCGGCTTCCGCCTGCGCGAGAGGGAGTGCATCGAACGGCTGACGAGGCTCGACTCGGTCGTCCTCGCCACCGGTGGCGGCGCGGTCCTCGATCCGCAGAACCGGCGGGCGCTCGCAGAGCGAGGCGCCGTGGTCTATCTGCTGACCTCGGTCGAACAACAAATCGCACGGACCCGCCACGCGCGCCACCGGCCACTGCTCAACGACGTCGATCCGCGGCATGCATTGGGCGAACTCATGCAGCATCGCGCCGCCCTGTACGCCGAAATCGCGGATATCACGGTTGCGACCGACCGGCGGCGCGTGCAGCTCGTCGCCGACGAAATCTATCAGCAGCTGCGCCGCGCACCGGGTGCGTAAGATTCGTATAATCGGCGGCGTGCAAACTCTCTACGTGGACGTCGGTCATGCGCGCTACCCGATCGACATCGGCCCGGGGCTGCTCGGCGATCGCGAGCTGCTGGCGGCGCGAGTTGCAGGCAGGGACTTGCTCGTCGTCAGCGACGTCACCGTCGCGCCCCTGTATCTGCAGCGCCTGCACCTGGCCCTTGCGGGGCGGCGGATCGGCGACTGCGTCCTCGCGGATGGTGAACAACACAAGACGCTGCAGGCGGCGGCCCTGGTCTTCGACGCGCTGGTTCGCCAGAAGCTCAACCGCGATGCAACCGTCGTCGCCCTCGGCGGCGGCGTCGTCGGCGATATCGCCGGTTTCGCGGCAGCCTGTTACCAGCGCGGGATTTCCTGCGTGCAGGTTCCGACGACCTTGCTCGCGCAAGTCGATTCCTCGGTCGGCGGCAAAACCGGCGTCAACCACCCGGGCGGCAAGAATCTGATCGGCGCGTTTCACCAGCCGGCGGCGGTGATCGCCGACACCGATACCTTGGCGACGCTGCCGGATCGCGAGTTGCGCGCGGGCCTCGCCGAGGTCATCAAGTACGGCTGCGTCGCAGACGCCGAGTTGTTCGCGTGGCTCGAGCACAACGTGCACAGTATCCTCGCCAGGGATCCCGGTGCGCTTTGCCACGCGATCGCGCGTTCCTGTGAAATCAAGGCGGCGGTGGTCGGGCGCGACGAACGTGAAGCGAACGTTCGGGCAATCTTGAATTTCGGCCACAGCTTCGGCCACGCGATCGAGGCGGCCACCGCCTATCAGCGCCACTTGCACGGCGAGGCGGTCGCGATCGGCATGCTGATCGCCACCGACCTTTCGGTGCGGCTCGGAATGATAGAGCCGTCGGTACTTTCGCGCGTCCGCTCTCTGCTGGTCAAGGCCGGTCTGCCGACCGAAGCGCCGCGGATCGGCGCCGATGCCGCCCGCGCATTGATGCGCATGGACAAAAAAGTGGCGGCCGGCAGGCTGCGTCTGGTGTTGCTCGAATCCATCGGCGCGGCGGCGGTCGGCGGCGACTACGCCGATGCGCCCTTCGAAAAGGTGCTGGCGGAGTATTTCGGATGACGAATCTCGCGGCATATGCGGCCCATGAAGATCAGTCGCGAGGCCGGCGCTACACGGAGCCCAAACCCTCGTACCGTTCCGAGTACCAGCGCGACCGCGACCGGATCGTGCATTCCACGGCGTTTCGACGCCTGGTTTACAAGACTCAGGTTTTCGTCAATCACGAAGGGGATCTCTACCGGACCCGATTGACGCATTCGCTGGAGGTGGCGCAGATCGCGCGCACGGTCGCGCAGGCGATCAGGCTCAACGAGGCGCTGGCTGAGGCAATTTGCCTCGCCCACGATCTCGGCCATACCCCGTTCGGGCACGCCGGCCAAGACGCCCTGAACGAATGCATGATGGATTTCGGCGGATTCGAACACAATCTGCAGTCGTTGCGCGTCGTCGATGAACTCGAGGAGCACTATGCGGAATTCAACGGCTTGAATTTGACGTTCGAATGCCGGGAGGGAATTCTCAAGCACTGCTCCTACAAGAACGCGATCACGCTCGGCGACGTCGGCGAACGCTTCATCAATCGCCAACAGCCCGGTCTGGAGGCGCAGCTCGCCAATTTTGCCGACGAGATCGCCTACAACAACCACGACGTGGACGACGGCATCCGTGCCGGCCTGATTTCCGTGGAAGAGCTGTCGGCGGTACCGCTGTTCGACCTGTATTACCGCGAGGTGCGCGCCCTTCATCCGCAAATCGCCGGCCGCCGCCTGATCCACGAGGTGCTGCGGCGGATGATCAATCGTCTGGTCACCGACCTGATCGACTCGTCGGCCGCCCGCCTACGAGACTCCGGCGTCGCGTCGATCCACGAAGTGCGCGTGCGCGGGGCGTTTTTGGTGGGCTTCAGCGACGCAACCGGTACGCTCAATCAAGAGCTGAAATCGTTTTTGCGGGAGCGCGTCTACAAGCACTACAAGGTACAGCGCATGACGTTGAAAGCGAGGCGGGTCGTGCGCGAACTGTTCGACGCATTTTTCGCCGATCCCGGCCTGATGCCGGACGAGCATCGCGTCACGGGAAGCCGCCGCGAAGCCGCCCAGGGCCCTGCGGGCCGCGCCCGCGCCGTGGCCGATTACATCGCCGGCATGACCGATCGCTACGCGATCCTCGAACACCGGCGGCTGTTCGATCCCGGCGAACGCACGTGAGCGATGCATTGAAGAACGATTTGCTGCTGCGCGCGCTGCTGCGCGAGCCGACGCCGCGACGGCCGATCTGGCTGATGCGCCAGGCGGGGCGGTACCTGCCGGAGTACCGGGCGACGCGCGCGCGCGCCGGCAGCTTTCTGGCGATGTGCACCAACCCCGAGATAGCGTGCGAGATCACGCTGCAGCCGATCGAGCGCTATCCGCTCGACGCGGCAATTCTGTTCTCCGACATTCTGACGATACCGCACGCCATGAATTTGGGCCTGGAATTTCACGACGGCGAGGGGCCGAAGTTTCGCAATCCGGTGCGCTGCGCGGCCGACATCGCCAAGCTTCCGTTGCCCGATCCGGGGCGCGAATTGAAGTATGTCATCGACGCCGTTGCCTTGGTTCGCCGCGAACTCGGCGGCCGCGTGCCGCTGATCGGCTTTGCAGGCAGTCCCTGGACCGTGGCGACCTATATGGTCGAAGGCGGCGGCAGCAAGGCCTTTGCCACGATCAAGCGCATGATCTACGAGGCGCCGCGGGATCTGCACCGCTTGCTCGAACTGCTGGCGACAGCGACGATCGCGTATCTGAACGCGCAAATCGCCGCCGGCGCGCAGGCGGTGATGATCTTCGATACCTGGGGCGGGGTCCTGACGCCGGCGCAATACGCGGAGTTTTCGCTCGCCTATATGGCGCGGATCGTCGCGGCGCTGACGCGCAGGGCCGCGGGCCGCACCGTACCCAGTATCGTCTTCACGAAGGGCGGCGGCGCCTGGCTCGGGAAGATTGCCGCGATCGGCTGCGATGCGGTCGGCGTGGACTGGACAACCGATTTGCGCAGCGCCCGCGCAATGGTCGCCGACCGGGTCGCGCTGCAGGGGAATCTCGACCCGGCGGCGCTGCTCGCTGCGCCGGAGATCTTGCGCGGCGAAGCGCTGCGCGTGCTGGAGAGCTACGGCCGCGGCGCCGGCCATGTATTCAACCTGGGGCACGGCGTCACTCCCGAGGTCGATCCGGAACGGGTCTCGGTATTGGTGGAGACGGTGCGCGCTTACGCAGCGCCGTGAGTCGGGCCGGAGGCGCGCAATTCATCGCGCAGCGCGCGACGCAGGATCTTGCCGACGTTGGTCTTCGGCAATTCACCGCGAAAGTAGACGTGCCTCGGCACTTTGTAGGCGGCCAAATTCTTGCGGCAATACGCAAGCAGCGCTTCGGCGTCGAGCGCGGGATCATTCTTGACGACGAATAGCGCCACGGCCTCGCCGGAGACTTCGTCGACTTGCGCGACCGCTGCGGCCTCCAATACGCCGGGGAATTCCGCGGCGACGCTCTCCACCTCGTTCGGATAGACGTTGAACCCGGAAACCAGAATCATGTCCTTCTTGCGGTCCTCGATGAAGACGAATCCCGCGGCGTCGATGCGGCCGATATCGCCGGTGCGCAGCCAATCCAAATAGAAGGTCTTCTGCGTCTCGTCCGGCCGCCGCCAATATCCGTTGGTCACCTGCGGACCGCGTACGCAGATCTCGCCGACTTCGTCGACGCCGAATTCCGCGCCGTCATCGGCGCGGATCGAGATCTCCGTCGAAGGCAGCGGCAGGCCGACCGAACCGTTGAAATCCAGATCCACAGGATTGATGCAAGCCGCCGGAGAGGTCTCCGTCAATCCCCACGCCTGGGTCAATATGCAGCCGGTCACTTGCTTCCAGCGGGCCGCGACCACTGCTTGCACGGCCATGCCGCCGCCCAAACTCAAGCGCAACGCGCTGAAATCGACGCGCTCGAAGCCCGGCGTATGCAGCAAGGCGTTGAACAGGGTGTTGACGCCGCTGATGTAGTAGAACTTGTATTT
Organism: Steroidobacteraceae bacterium; assembly: GCA_035531435.1. GTDB lineage: Bacteria > Pseudomonadota > Gammaproteobacteria > Steroidobacterales > Steroidobacteraceae > Bog-1198. Next base: position 114,554 of record DATKSW010000018.1, read on the forward strand.
CTTCAGCTCGGCGACGAAGCCGGAGAAATCCCGGGGATTCGTGATCAGGACGTTATGGGCGCCTAGATACGTGAACAAAAAGGCGTTCGCGGTCAGCGAAAATATATGATACATGGGCAGAGCCGTGATCGCGATCGGCTCGCTCTGCGGTTTCAGCCACGGCTTTATCCATGCGCCTGCCTGCAGCAGGTTGGCGATGATATTGCGGTGCGAGAGCATCGCGCCCTTGGCGACGCCGGTCGTGCCTCCCGTGTATTGCAGAAAGGCGAGATCGGTCGGCTGGATCGAAACCGGGTCGAGCGTCAGACCGGGCTCCGCGGACAGGACATTCTTGAAGCGCAAAGCCCCGGGTATCGTCCACGCGGGGACTTTTTTGCGCACGTGGCGCAGCACGAAATTCACCAGCAGGCCGCGTGGCGCATTCAGCAAATCGCCGATTCCGGTCACCAGCACCTTTTCCACTTTGGTTCTGGGCAGGACCTCCTGCAGCACGTGCGCGAAGATCTCGACGACGACGATCGCCTTTGCCCCGGAATCGACCAGTTGGTGTTCGAGTTCGCGGGCGGTGTACTGCGGATTGGTGTTGACGACCACCATGCCGGCGCGCAAAACGCCGAACAGGGCCAGCGGATATTGCAGGATATTCGGCATCATCAGCGCGACCCGCTCGCCCTGCGCGAGCCCCGAGCGCTTTTGCAGCCAGGCGGCGAAAGCGCGGCTGTGCGCGTCGAGCTCGGCAAAACTTAAGGTCGTGCCCATGTTGGTAAACGCCGGCCGGTCGCGGTGCTTCGCGCAGGACTCCTCGAACAAATCGCGGATCGAGGAGTATTCCCCGGCATCGATCTCGGCAGGTACGCCGGCCGGGTATCCCTTCAGCCAAATTCGCTCCACTCGGGCTCACTCCTGGTTATTATTGGCCGTGTATAGCACCGCTTCGCCGCGCCAGCAATGCGCGGGCTGCCGGCGTGGTCCCGGCGTTTGCGAGTATGGAGAAGCACATGAAAAATCGCCTCGCCGTCTGCGCTCTGCTGTGCGCATCGCTATCCGGCTGCGTGATCGGCTATGGGCACTGCCTGTTCCTCAATCCGCTGCGGATCTCCTTGTCCGGAAAAGTCCATTTTCTCTCCTTTCCGGTGGGCGGCGGCATCGATCGCGTCGCCATCCTGGAGTTGGATCGGACCGCGTATGTGTACGCGCCGGCCGAAGGGTCTCACTGTCTGCCGGTGAACGAAACCCAACTCGTCGGCTGGTCGGGATATCAGCCCGATTTGGCGGAGAACATGCAGGTTACGGTGCGGGGCTCGCTGATCACCGCGGTGACATCGCACCAGCACACGCGATTTCTGATCAAGGTGCGCGGCATCGAGGCACCGCCGGCGCCGCCCGCCCCGGCACATGCCCCGGCGCCCGCTGCGGCGCCTGCCGCGCCCAAGGCGGCATCGGGGAACGGTTGACGGGACCCGAGCCGCGTGTCATCGATCATAGGCCGAACGGCGGCGCTCCGGGCAGAGCTGCCGAGGCTTCATTTGCGCAGCAAGGGCTTCAGCACCGGCCAGACGTTGGCGAGCAGTCGGGCCTGTCCCCGTTCGTTCGGATGCAGCCCATCCGCCTGCATCAGCGCAGGAGTCAGCGCGACGCCGTTCAACAGGAACGGCACCAGCGGCAATTTGCGCTTTTTCGCGAGGTCCAAATAGGCAAACCGAAACTGCTCGGTGTATTCAGGCCCGTAGTTGGGCGGAATGCGCATGCCGAGGAGCAGTACCGGGGCGCCCGCGGCGCGTGCGAGCCGCGCCATCTTGCCGAGATTTGCGCGCATCGCCGCGATCGGCAATGCGCGCAAACCGTCATTTGCGCCGAGTTCGAGGATCACGATCCGCGGGTGATGCAGCGCCAGCGCGCGCGGCAACCTCGACAATCCCCCGGCGGTCGTTTCGCCGCTGACGCTGGCGTTGACGACCCGGTAACCGTACCCTTCGGTGTCGAGCTTCCTTTGCAGCAATGCGACCCAACCCTTTTCGATCGGAATCCCATGGCCCGCGCTGATGCTGTCGCCGAAGACGAGTATGGTGCTCGCGGCGTGCGCTGCCGCCGCCGCGGCAAGCAGCAAACTTAGGACCAAAAGACGCTTCACCGATGCTCCCGATGCAAAATCAAACGACGCCTGGCAATTTCGTTCTCGAAGCCCGCAAGGTCTGTAAGACCGTCGCGAGCCCCGAGGGTTCGCTCGAAATCATCGCCGATGTCAGCCTGCGCGTGCGCGCCGGAGAAACCCTGGCGATCGTCGGCGCATCGGGCGCCGGCAAATCCACGCTGCTCGCCCTGCTCGCCGGCCTCGATACGCCCTCCAGCGGCCGCGTGTTGCTCGCCGGAGCGGATTTGACCGCGCTCGACGAAGACGCACGCGCTGCGCTGCGCGGCAAGCACGTCGGCTTCGTCTTTCAGTCCTTTCACCTGATCCCGTCGCTGACGGCGATCGAGAACGTGATGCTGCCGCTCGAACTCGCCAATCACGCGGACGCGCGCGGCGCAGCCGGCGATGCGCTCGCCGCGGTCGGCCTGCGTCCGCGTCGCGCCCATTATCCCAAACAGCTGTCGGGCGGAGAGCAGCAGCGGGTCGCGATTGCGCGCGCGTTCGTCACGCATCCCGACCTGTTGTTCGCCGACGAGCCGACCGGCAATCTCGATACGGCGAGCGGCCAGCGTATCGCCGACCTGTTGTTCGAGCTCAATCGCAGTTCGGGCAGCACGCTCGTGCTGGTCACCCACGATCGGCCGCTGTCGATGCGTTGCGGCCGGATCCTGCAGCTCGACGCCGGTCGTGCGCCGAGTTGACGGCCGTGCGAGTACTGCGTTTCGCCTTGCGCAATTTGTGGCGCGATTTGAAATCCGGCGAGTCCCTCGTCTTGCTGTCGGCGTTGACGGTGGCCGTATTGTCGCTGACGGCCGTCGGCTTTTTCACCAGCCGCGTATCGCAGGGAGTGCGCGCGCAGGCCACCGTGGTGCTCGCGGCCGACCTGCGGCTCGAGTCGGCGAATCCGCTGCCGGCCCGCTATTTTCAGCGGGCGCGGGCCGACGGCTTGCGCAGCGCCGAGGAATGGTCGTTTCCGACCGCACTATTCAACGGCGATCAAAGCCAGTTGGCGGCCGTGGACGCGGTGACCGCCGATTATCCTCTGCGCGGCGCGGTACGCATCGCCGATGCGCCGTTCGGCGCCGCGCGCGGCACCCGCGCCGTGCCCGGCCGCGGCGAGGTATGGGCCGATGCACGGATCATCGCCGAGTTCGACCTCAAACCGGACGCTAAGCTGCGGATCGGCGCGGCGTCGTTTCGGGTCGCGCAGGTGCTCGATTACCGGCCGGATCAAGGCACCGGCTTCGTCAACCTCGCCCCGGCGGTATTGATGAACATCGCCGACGTCGGCGCGACGCGCTTGATACAGCCCGGCAGCCGCGTCACCTACGCCGGCTTGTTCGCCGGCCCGGCGCCGTCGGTCGCCCGCTTCAAAGCCTACCTGCGCGTCCACAAAGAGCCGGGGGTGCGTTTGCGCCAGGTGGGCGAATACAGCCGCCAACTGAATTCGGCCGTCGACCGTGCAAGCCGCTTCTTGAACCTGGCGAGTCTCGCCTCGGTGCTGCTCGCGGCCGTCGCCGTCGCGATGGGCGCGCGCCGCTATGCGGGCCGCCACATCGACGCCGTGGCGCTGATGAAATGCATGGGCGCGACGCAGCGATTCGTCCTCGCCATTTCGATCGTGGAACTCGCCGTGCTGGCGCTCGCGGCGGTCATCGCCGGCGCGCTGCTCGGATTCCTGGCCCAAGCCGGCATTGCCTGGCTGCTGCGCGATTTGATCCGCGAACGCTTGCCCCCCGCCTCGCCGCTGCCGGTCGCGGTCGCCTTCGCGACCGTGGTTGCGATGTTGATCGGCTTTGCGCTGCCGCCGCTGATACAGCTGAAAAGCACTCCGCCGGCGCGGGTGCTGCGCAAAACCGCCGCGCCGCCGGCGCTGCGCCATGCCCTGTCATACGTGTTCGCGGTGGCGGCGCTCTTTGCGATCCTGTGGATTTGGGTGCGCGACGGCGCGCTGGTCGTCGACGTGTCCGCCGGCGTGCTGATCGCCGGCGCGGCATTGACGGCCGCCGGCTATGGACTCGTGCGCCTGACCGGCAGATTGCGCGGCGGCGTCGGCGTCGCGTGGCGCTATGGGCTCGCCAACATCTCGCGCCGCGGTGCCGCGAGCGTGGTGCAGATCGTCGCCTTCGGCCTAGGATTGACGATTCTATTGCTGCTCGCGGTGGTGCGCGGCGACGTTCTCGCCGATTGGCGCAGCAGCCTCGGCAAGGGCGTGCCGAATAATTTTCTGATCAATATCCGCCCGCAGGACGTGCAGCCGCTCGAGCAATTCCTGGGCGCGCACGGCATGGGGCGCGCGCAAATGTACCCGATGGTTCGGGCGCGCATCACGGCGATCGATTCGCGGCCGACGGAAGGCATGCGATTCGCGAGCCACCGCGGCCGCGAGTTCGCTGCGCGCGAACAGAATCTGACCTGGTCGGCGAACCTGATGGCCGATAATCGGCTGGTCGCCGGCCGTTGGTGGACCCGCGCCGATTACGGCAAGCACCTGGTTTCGATCTCGACGGAATACCGCGACGCGCTGCATCTTGCGGTCGGCGACGAACTCAGCTTCGATGTGGCCGGCGAACCCTTGACCGTCGAGGTGGCGAACGTCCGCAAGGTGCGCTGGGACAGCTTCAGGCCGAATTTCTTTCTGGTATTCCCTCCGCATTTGCTCGACGGCGCGGCGGGGACCTACATGACGAGTATCTACCTGAAGTCCGCGCAGCGCCCCGAACTCGTGGACCTGGTGCGGCGATTTCCGAGCGTGTCGGTGTTCGACGTGGCCGCGATACTCAAGCAGATTCGCGGCATCATGGATCGGGCGTCGCTCGCCGTGCAGTACGTATTCATGTTCACCTTGGCGGCCGGCGTCGTCGTGTTGCTGGCCGCGGTGCAGTCGACGCGCGACGAGCGCCGCTACGAGAGCGCGATTCTGCGCACGCTCGGCGCGAGACGCTCGACCGTGCTGCAGGGCGTCGCCGCTGAGTTTGCCGCGTTGGGGTTCCTGTCCGGCGCCTTGGCGGCGTTTGGCGCAACCGGCATCGGCTGGCTGCTGGCGCGGCGGCTGTTTTCCCTCGACTATTCTCTCGATCCCAAGGTCTGGCTGATCGGCTTGGTTTCCGGGACCGTACTCGTCGGCACGAGCGGTGCCCTGGCGACCTGGCGGGTCGTCAATACGCCGCCGGTCTTGAGCCTGCGCGAGAACTAGACGGCGCGCGGCCGAACTCAGCGGACATTCATCGTCAGCCACCCTTCGGCGATCGGGGCACCGCGAAACGGCAGCGCTTCGATGCTGATGGCGTATTTTCCGCCCGCCAGAGCGGAGGTGTTGAAGGAGACCTTCAAGTCGCCGTTCGAGTCCTTCGCCAAATCGTTTATCACGAGCGCACGTCCCTGGTCTTGCTTGTCGACCTCGACGCGGAACCGCTCTTGCCGCGAATAGCTCATGTCGATGCGCAAATTCACGAATTCCGGATCCTTGTGATCGAGCGTGAATTGCGCCCGCTCGGTTCCCGGCGCGCGCTCCGGGGAGATCCGTCGCTCGCTTGCGGCGGTCGCCGGCACCATCGAGCCTCGCGAGAGTTGTGCGCGAGCGTCCGCCAAGCGGTCGTTCAAGAACACGTATTTGCCGAACAGTGCCCAGAAGCCGACCAGACTGAAAAACGCGACGACGCCGGCGCCGATCGAGAAATACGGGGTCTTCCACCACGGCGGCCGCGGTTCGCCGAGGTCCTGCGGGCGGCCGCTCGCCTCGAGCAGCCGCAGGCCCGCGTGGGTGCGTTCGGCGAGGTTCAATTCCTGCAGATATTCGGGATGTTCGCGGCACCAATGCTCGAGATCACGCGCGCCCTTGAACGGCAGTTTGCCGCTCAAATAGCGTTCCAGGAGGTCGTGATCCTCGATGAACGTGCGGTCGAAGCGAGCCGCGGCCGACTGCGGATTGCGCTGGGGTGTCGATGGACCGTTCATTGCCTGCGGTTCCTCGAGGCGCAAAGTGCGCCGGGATGCGCCGCTACAATATGCGAAACGATCGGCGGAAGCGACCGCTCAGCGCAGCAGCTGCGCTAGCAGTGCCTTGCGGCGTCGCCCATCGAGGCGCCGCCAATCGATCTTCGGCTCGTCGGCGCCGCGCAAGCGGGCGTCGTCGATGTGCTCCAGAGGCGTGCGGCGCAGCGGCCACGCCTGCGGCAGCGCTCGTGTGCGGCCGCCGCGCAGCAGGTCGGCGACCGCGCGGATCACGTCGCGGTTGTTCGCGAGCTGCGAGTGCCATTCCTCGACATAATATGCGGGGCAGTCCGGCAGCAGCGCGCGCGCGCGCGGTACGGTGCCGTCGCCGTTCGGTCCGATCGCGTACTCGAAACCGCCGCGTTTTTTTTTGCGCGCGCCGACGATGGTGTTGCGGTCGACGCCGATGATCTGCCGCATTCTCGAGTCGCCCGCAGCGAGCGCGGCGCGCGCCGCCGCGGCCCGCCGCAGCAGATCCGCGTGCGGCCTGGGACCCGACCGAGGCCAGTCGCGGACGGTGAAGTAATCGGTCTTTGCGCAGCGCCGCGCATCCGGCAACAATTGACAAAGACCCGGAAACGTCGCGAACACGCGGCGGGCGAGGAACTCCGGGGTGTGCGCCGGGTCGAGTTGCGCGATTTTGCGCACGAACGGATAGGTGCCGCGCATTGCCTGTAGCGGGGCGAAAGAGCCGAAATTCGGCGTGCCGAGCATGATCAGCCGCTTCACGCAGCGCCGCGGCAGCATCCCGACCGCCGCTCTGGCGACCAGCCCGCCCATGCTGTGACCGATCAAACTCACCGGTTCGCCGAGCGACGCTATCCGCAGCGCGAGCGCACGGCCCGACTCTTCGAGCGCGAGGCGCCAATCATAGGCATGAAATCCCGTCCGGTAGCCGCGAGTCCGTAATTGCAGCGCGAGCTTCGCATAAGAGTAGGGCAGCACCCCGCAGGGCCGCAAGCCGCGGCCGGCCGGCAGCGCGAGCGCCAAGAGCCCGCCGGCGCTTAGCCGCGCGGGATCGATCCACAGGACTCGGGGGACCCGGCGCCGCGGCGCCGCGTCCGCCAATTTCGAGGCCATGATCCCCGGCACGATGAGAACGCGCGGCCGCGGGCAAACCGCGGCCGTCTTTGCAAGCGCGGCAAGCGGCGCGAGTTCGGCGTACTCGGCGGCGCCGAAATATTCGCGCAAATTGCCGGCGTGCCGGCCATCGGCGAGGGCGGCGAACAGCGCTTCGTCGCCGGCGTGAAATACCCAGTCGGCGGCGCGCTCGATTGCCGCCCGTCCGACGGCGGCGCCGCGCCCCGCGAGCCGCGCACCCCGGCTTCTCAGGATTTGTCCGTCATGGTCTGGCCGATCACCTTGCAAAGTTCGCCGATCGCCGCGGACCGCGTGGTCGACTTGCGCCAGACCGCGCCTACCCGCCGCGACGGCGCGGGCCTTGCGAACCGGCGGATGGACAAGCCGCGCTGCGCGCCGAACGGCGATTCGACCGCCAATTCAGGCAAGAGCGTGATGCCGAGGCCGGCGACGACCATTTGCCGCAAGGTCTCCAGGCTGGTGGCGCGATAATCCTCGGCCTCGCGCACATCGACACGGCTGCAAACCTCCAGCGCCTGTTCGCGCAGGCAGTGTCCATCCTCGAGCAGCAGCAGCGTCTGGCCCTTGAGCTCTTGTATCTTGATCGTCGTCTTGCCGGCGAGCGGATGGTTGTTGGGCAGCGCGACGGTAAAGGATTCCAAGTACAGCTCACGCGAATCCAGGCCGTCCTGCGGTGCCGGAAGAGCCATGATCCCGAGGTCGATTTCGCCGTCGCGCAGCCGCTTCAACAGCGCTTCGGTCTGATGTTCGTAGAGCATCAATCCCAAGTGCGGCAGCGCCTTGCGGATCTTCTTCATGACCCGCGGCAGCAAATACGGCCCGATCGTCGGAATCAGCGCGATCTTCAGCTTGCCCGCGAACGGATCGGTGTTGTTGCGCGCCAGGGCGACGATTTCGTTGCTCTCGTCGATCAAACGGCGCGCGCGCACGACGATTTGTTTGCCGACTTCGGTCAACTGCACGTTCTTCGGCCGCCGCTCCACGAGCTTCACGCCGAGATATTCCTCGAGCTTCTTCAGCTGTGCGGACAGCGTCGGCTGGCTGACGAAGGTCCGCTCGGCCGCCTTGCCGAAATGACCGGTGTCCGCGAGCGCCACCAAATATTTGAAATCTTTCAGGTTCATGGCCGATTCCGATAGGCTGAGACTATCAGAAAATCCATCCGTCGATTGCGCGCGGCCGGCGGCGGGAATTCATGTTCGTGGTGCCGCCGCGCGCCGAGTACAATGGCGCGGACGAATGGCCCTAAAAGAGCGCCCATGGCTGCAACATCACGTCCCACGCGATTATCCGCCGGCGTTGTCGTCGTCAGCCTGATCGACCGCAAGTTGAAATTTCTGCTGCTTCGCGCCTACCGCAATTGGGATTTTCCAAAGGGCATCGTCGAGAGCGGCGAACGGCCGATCGATGCGGCGGTCCGCGAGGTGCGCGAGGAGACGACGCTCGACGACATCTCCTTCGATTGGGGTTTGCTGCACATGGATACCGGCCCGTACAACAAGGGCAAGATCGCCCGCTATTTCATCGCGCGCAGCAAGGAGCGCGCGGTACGGCTGCCGATCAACCCGGAACTCGGCGTCCCTGAACATCAGGAGGCCGTATGGCTTGCATACGAAAAGGCCCTGGAATTGGTATCCCCACGCCTGCAGCCGGTCCTTCGCTGGGCCTATGCGGTCGTCAATCACGGCTCGGCGGCGGCAGCGCAAGTTTCGCCGCGCATCGACGGCTGAGGGAGACCGGCCGTGCCTGTGCGCGACGCCGCGGCCCGCCCGGCGAGAACGGCAAGCCGCTTGGGATTCCCTCGTGAGGCGGCCTCGACCGGCGGCGCAAGTTCGTTGCTGCGATGCATTATCAGGCGAGCGTGTGGAATACCTTCTGCACGTCGTCGTCTTGCTCTAGCTTGTCGATCAGGCTGAGGACCTCTGCGGCCTGGCCTTCGGGCAACTCGACCGGTACGGCGCAAATGTATTCGTGCTCCGCCGACAACGGCGCAATGCCGCGCGCTTCGAGCGCTTCCTGGAGCTTGCCGAAGTCGTTGAACGCGCAGCGGATCACGAGCTGCGGTTCGCCCTTCTCGCCGGTTCCCTCGCCCATTTCCTCGAGGCCGTAATCGATCAAATCGAGTTCCAACCCGTCCTGGTCGCCGACCGCATCGGGGCGCAAGCGAAACACGCCCATTTTCTTGAAGAGGAAGCCGACGCTGCCGGTCGTGCCGAGATTGCCGTTGCCCTTCGTGAAGGCGTTGCGCAGGCTGCCGACGGTACGCGTCGGATTATCGGTCGCAGTTTCGACCAGCATCGCGACGCCGTGCGGCGCATACCCCTCGTAGAGAATTTCCTGATAGTTGGCCGCTTCCTTGCCGCAGGCGCGGCGGATCGCCGCGTCGGTCTTGTCTTTCGGCATGTTCACGGCGCGGGCGTTTTGCAGAACGCGCCGCAGCGTCGAGTTCGATGCCGGGTCCGGACCGCCGGCGCGCACGGCGATCGCTATGTCCTTGGCAATCCGCGTGAATTGCTTCGCCATGCGGTTCCAGCGGGCGAACATCGCATGCTTTCTGACTTCGAATATGCGTCCCATGACGCACATGGTAGCAATACTCCCTCAAACAGCTAGACTTGAAGCGGTTTTTTTCAGGGGCCTTACCATGAGTGCAACACCGGCGGTGGCGATTGCGCCCACCGCCAGCTTCCGCGACTTGGCGCTGTCGGAACCCGTCCTGCAGGCCTTGAACGACGTCGGCTATGAATCGCCGACGCCGATTCAAGCGGCGACGATTCCGGTGTTGCTGTCCGGCGCCGACATGCTGGGTCAAGCGCAGACCGGCACCGGCAAGACCGCCGCGTTCGCGCTGCCGGCGCTGTCGAAGATCGATTTGGCGCTGCGCGAACCGCAGGTGCTCGTCTTGGTGCCGACGCGCGAGCTTGCCTTGCAAGTCGCGGAGGCGTTTCAGCGCTATGCGGCGCACATGCCGGGATTCCACGTGCTGCCGATATACGGGGGCCAGAGTTACCAGCCGCAGTTGAACGCCCTGCGCCGCGGCGTGCACGTGGTGGTCGGCACGCCCGGGCGCGTCATCGACCACATCGGCCGCGCAACCCTGAAACTGTCCGGACTCACGCTGCTGGTGCTCGACGAAGCGGACGAGATGCTGCAGATGGGTTTCATCGACGCGGTCGAGAGCATTTTGCAGCAGACGCCGGCCGAGCGGCAGATCGCCCTGTTCTCGGCGACCTTGCCGGCGGCGATCCGGCGCATCGCGCAAAAGCACCTGCGTGCGCCGCTCGAGGTGACGATAAAGAGCAAGACCAGCACCGCCACCAATATCCGTCAGCGCTATTGGCTCGTCAGCGGCGTACATAAGCTCGACGCGCTGACGCGCATACTCGAGGCGGAAAGCTTCGACGGCATGCTGGTGTTCACCCGCACGAAACAATCGACGGTCGAGTTGGCCGAGAAGCTCGAGGCACGCGGCTTCGCGGCCTCGCCGCTGAACGGCGACATACCGCAAGCTCAGCGGGAACGCACCGTGGCGCGCTTCAAGGCGGGGCAGATCGACATCCTGGTCGCGACCGACGTCGCCGCCCGCGGGCTCGATGTAGAGCGAATTTCCCATGTCGTCAATTACGACGTGCCGTACGACACCGAGTCCTACGTGCATCGCATCGGCCGCACGGGGCGCGCCGGGCGCAGCGGCGAGGCGATCCTGTTCATCGCGCCGCGCGAGCGCAACATGCTGCGAGTGATCGAGCGGGCGACGCGCCAGGCGGTCGAACAGATGAACCTGCCGAGCGTCGACGCCGTCAATGCGCAGCGCATCGCCAAGTTCAAGCAGCGTATTGCCGATACGATCGCCATGCCGGAAACGGCGGCCTATCGGCCGATCGTCGAACAATTGGAGGCGCAAACCGGCATCCCGCTGATCGAGATCGCCGCCGCCCTCGCATCCCTCGTACCAGGACCGGCGCCGCTACTGCTGGCCGCGAAGCCGCCGGGGCGCGCCGCCGAGGGCACCGCGCCGCACGCCGCGCCGCACGCCGCGCGCGCGCATCCCGCGGCGCAAGCGGCGAATGCGCCGGCCGCGGCCACGGGCCGGCGGCGGACAGCGGCGCCGGCGGAACTGCAGACCTATCGTGTCGCGGTCGGCAGCACGCATGGCGTCAAGCCCGGCAACCTGGTCGGTGCGATCGCCCACGAGGCGGGCATCGAGGGCGTGCACATCGGCCGCATCGACATCCGCGAGGATCATAGTTTCGTCGATTTGCCCGCGGGAATGCCCCCGCCGATATTCACGCGCTTGCGCACGGTGCGGGTCGCCGGACGGGAATTGCGCATAGCGCGGGTCGATGTCAAGCCGCCGAAGCCGCCGCGCAACCCCGCGGGCCGGCACGCCGGCCGGAAATTGTTGACGCGCCGCTAGCTGCCGGCGCTTTAAGTCTTTCACGGGCGATAAGGAGCGAGTCATGGCAAAGAGTATGGATCGAAAGAAAGAGGGCAAGAAAAAGCCGGCCAAAACGCTGGCCGAGAAGCGGGCCGCGAAGAGGGCGAAGAGGGAAGGACGGCCCTAGACGACGCGGTTGCGGCGGCGCCCGGCGAGGAATTCGCGGATGTTGGCGGCGATCGAATCGATGCAGCGCTGACGCGATTCACGCGCCGCCCAGGCGACGTGCGGGGTCACGATCAAGTTCGGAATCCCGGGCTCGAGCAAGGGATCGCCGGCGGCCGGCGGCTCCTGCGGCAGCACGTCGATGCCCGCGCCGCCAAGCTTGCCCGCTTTCAATGCGGCGGCGAGCGCCGCACCGTCGATCAGGGCGCCGCGCGCCGTATTGATCAGCAGCGCGTCGGGCTTCATCAGCGCCAATTCCGCGGCGCCGATCAGGCCGCGGGTCGCATCGCCAAGCGGGCAGTGCAGGGTGAGGATATCGGCGATCGGCAACAGCTCGCGCAGGTCGAGCCTGTCCGGCCGGCGCTCGCCGCCAGGCCGGTTGGCGATGCGCACCTGCATGCCGAACGCTTGCGCAACGCCGGCGACCGCGCGGCCGAGTTCGCCCCAGCCGACGACCCCGAAAATGCGGCCGGCGAGCTCCCTGATCGGGTGCGCAAGAACCGTGAACTGTGCGCTCCCCGCCCACGACCCGTCGAGCGCAAGGCGCCGATATTCCCGCAGATGCTGCGTCAAGCCGAGGATCATGCCCCAGACGTGCTGGACCACCGACGGCGTGCAGTAATTGCGCACGTTGCAGACGGCGATGCCGCGCTCACGCGCCGCGACCAGGTCGACGTTGTCGGTGCCGGTCGCGGCGAGACAGATCAAGCGCAGCTCGGGTGCGCCATGCATCTGGGCGCGGCTGAGCGGCAGTTTGTTCAGCAGTATGATCTGTGAATCGGCGATGCGCGCGGCGATCTCGGTCTGCGCGGTCGCGCCATAAAGGCGCATCCCCGGCGCGGCGTCTAACAACGTCGAGGTATCGAGGTCGGCGAAGGAGACGGTCTCGTAATCCAGGAATACCGCGCGCATGGCGCGATAGAATACGCGACCCGGCACGAATGCCAAACTGATGAAGCGAAATGAAAATTTCCGCCGTAAAAGCGCTGATCATCGCCAACGTCGTAGTTTACCTCCTGGAGTTTCTTTCCAAGGGCGCGTTCGAGATGTGGTTCGCGCTCTGGCCGCTGCAGCCGATCGACGGCGTCTCGTATTTTCACGTCTGGCAAATCGTCACTTACGCATTTTTGCACAGTACCGAGCAGATCACCCACTTGCTGTTCAACATGCTCGGCTTGTGGATGTTCGGCGCCGAAGTCGAACGCCAGGTCGGCGCGCGGCGCCTGCTGACCGTCTATTTCGCGTCGGTGATCACGGCCGCACTCAGTCAATTGTTCGTGCCGGCCTTGTTCGGCGCGGCGCCCGAACCCGTGATCGGCGCCTCGGGAGGCGTTTTTGGCCTGCTGCTCGTCTATGCGTACCTGTTTCCGCGGCGCAAGGTGATTCCGCTGATTCCGCCGATTCCGATGCCGGCGTGGCTGTTTGCCACGCTGTATGCGGTGCTGGAATTGGTTTTGGGCGTGACCGGCAAGGAAGCGGGTGTGGCGCACTTTGCGCATCTCGGCGGGATGATCGGCAGCGCGCTCGTGATCCTCGATTGGCGGCGCCGCAGAGCCTGAGGCAACGCCGCGGGGCGGTGCCGCTCGGCCGATTTCCCTCAATCTCGAAAATTATTGAATTGCAGCGGAATGCCGATATCCGCCTTGCGCAGCAGCGCGATCGCCTCCTGCAGGTCGTCGCGCTTCTTGCCGACGATGCGCACCTTGTCGCCCTGGATTTGCGCCTGGACCTTGAGGCGCGAATCCTTGATCAGACGCGCCACTTTCCTGCCGGTGTCGGCGTCGATTCCGTGTTGCAGGGAGACTTCCTGCTTCGCCTTGGCCAGGTTGATTTGCGGTTCGCTCACCTCGAGGCAGGCGACGTCGATGCCGCGCTTGGCGATCCGCAGTTTGAGGATCGCCAGCATCTGCTGCAACTGAAACTCGGCCGGCGCGCTCATCGTCACGGTCGTCTGCAGAAGTTCGAAACCGGCGTCGATGTCCTTGAAATCGAAGCGCAGCGCCAGCTCGCGCGAGGCCTGGTCGACCGCATTGGTCAATTCGTGCATGTCTATCTCCGAGACGACGTCGAACGATGGCATTGATGGTCGACTCCCCTGCGATTTGCTCAACGATACCCTCGGGCCTGCAGCGTGAAAAGCCGCGCATAGCGGCCGTCCTTCGCCATCAGCGATTCGTGACTACCGCGCTCGACGATGCGGCCCTCCTCGAGCACCAGTATCTGGTCGGCCATGCGCACCGTCGAGAAGCGGTGCGAAATCACGATGGCGATGCGATTTTGCGTCAGGTCGCGGAAATGTTCGAAAACCTGCGCCTCGGCGGCGGCGTCGATCGCGGCCGTCGGTTCGTCGAGCACGAGAATGTCGGCATCCTTGCGCATGAAGGCGCGCGCCAAGGCGATCTTCTGCCATTGGCCTCCGGAGAGTTCCCGGCCATCCTGGAACCATTTGCCGAGCTGCGTGCGATAGCCTGCGGGCAGCTGCTCGATGAAATCGCCGGCGAGGCCCAACGAGGCGGCGCTGCGCCAACGCTCCTCGTCATCGAAGGCGCGTTCGTCGCCGGCGCCGATATTCTCGCCGACCAGCATTTGGTAGCGCGCGAAGTCCTGGAAGATGACGCCGATGCGCCGGCGCAGCGTTGCCTCGTCCCATTCGTTCAGCGGCAGACCGTCGAGCAAAATTCGTCCGGCGGTCGGACGGTAAAGGCGCGTCAGCAGCTTGATCAAGGTGGTTTTGCCGGAGCCATTTTCGCCGACCAGGGCCAGGCTCTGCCCCGGCCGCACGTGCAGATCGATCGCCGCGAGCGCCGCATTGGTTGCGCCGGGATAGACGAAATCCACGCCCTCGAAGCGCACGCCGTCGCCGGGCAGCGGACCGGCGAGTGCGCTGCCGGCCGCGAGTCCGACCGGCTGTTCGAGGTACTCGAACAGGTTCGACAAATACAGATTGTCCTCGTACATGCCGCCGATCGCCGACAGGGCCGCGCTGACTGCGGCTTGACCTTGCCGGAACAGCATCATGTACATCGTCATCTGGCCGAGGGTAATCGCTCCGGCGACCGTCTCGGCGGCGATCCACGCATAGCCGCCGTAGAGCGCCGCCGTGCCGACCAGCCCGAGACTCAAGCCCCAGGAGTCGCGGCGCACCGACAGATCGCGATCCTCGCGGTACAAACGCGTGAAGATATCGCGGTAGCGGCCCAACAATCGCGGCCCGAGCCCGAACAGCTTGACTTCCTTGGCATGATCTTCCCTCGCCAACACCGATTCGAGATACAGCTGCATCCGCGATTCCGGCGCGCGCCAGCGGAACAGCCGAAAAGCTTCGCCGGAGAATCTGGTTTCGGCGAAGAAAGCGGGCAGCCCAGCCGCGCCCAGCAGCAGCACCGCCCAAGGGGAGAATTTGACCAGCAGGCCGCCGAACGAAATCAGGGAAATCGCATTCTGCAGCAGGCCGAACGTGCGCATCACCAGGCTGAGCGGACGGCTGGAGGCTTCGCGCCGCGCCCTGGCGAGCTTGTCATAGAACTCCGAATCCTCGAACTGCGCCAGATCCAGGGTCAAGGCTTTATCAAGGATCATGACGTTGACGCGTTGGCCGAGCTGCGCGCGCAATAGCGACTGCGCCAGCGAAATTCCGCGCGCCGCCGCCGCAATGGCGGCGACGGCGAGCGCTTCGAGCGCGACCAAGGTCCAAACGTGCCGAAGATCGAAGCCGCCGCCGCGCCGGTGCAGTGCGGCGGCGTGCACAACGGCGTCGACGATCAGCGAGCCTATGTAGGCGACCGCGGCGGGCAGCACGCCGGCGACGACGGTGAGCGCTGCGAGCGCGATCGACAGGCTCCTGTCCGTCGTCCAGACGAGCGCGAGCGCGCGCCGGCTGTAGGCAAAGACACCGAAGAAGCCGCGCTGTAAGGCGCCGTCGCCGGTCGCCGGCGGCGCCGCATGAAACCGCTGATTTGAAATCGCCGTATCCTTGACGCGTGGATGATGAGGCGCATTAGCCGCGCCGATTGCGATGCCGCAACCCGCGCTCAACTTCTCGCCGTCGGTCTATAATAGCCGCAGGCCAATCCCCGTATGGCGGAGTAACGGTGAAATTCAAGCCTTTACTTGAACGTTGGAAAAGAGAATCGACGCCGATGCTGACCGCGAGCGAATATGCGGTTCGCCTGCCCTTGGACGATGCGGCGAGGCTGCATGCCCTTGCGGAGCTGTTTCCGGGTTATCCGTTCGAGCGCATCGTCACCGATCTTTTGCACGCCGCGCTCGACGAGATCGCCGCGTCCATGCCCTACGAACCCGGCCCGAGGATCATCTCGCGCGACGATCACGGTGACCCGCTCTACGAGGACGCGGGCTTGACGCCGCGCTTCGTCGACGCGGCCCGTAAAATCAAGAAAGGCCTGGCGGCGGCGGCCAAGAAGTAGCGGGCTTGACGCTGGCCTCGCAACACGGCGATACTTGGGCGAGATGCAGACCTTGACATTCAGCGCCGACGCGATATTCGGTGCCAGCGTGCGCCGCTGGTGGCGCGGCCCATTTTAAGGAGTGGGACGCTGGTCGATCGCATTTAGATTAGCTCAGCAGATTCATTAGGGAACCCATCTCCGACTGAACACCGGCGATGGGTTTTTTGTTGTCCGCAAGCTTCGCGGCCCGAGGGGTTATGCAGCCAGCGTTTGACATCGCCGCCGACCTCGATACGCCGGTCTCGGCCTATTTGAAGCTCGCGCCGTTTCGGCCGCGGTTCCTGTTGGAGAGCGTCGAGGGCGGGGAGCGGCTGGCGCGCTATTCATTCGTCGGTTTCGGTGATTGCCTGGAGGTGCGCCTGGACGCCTCCGGCCTGCTGGTCGGCGACGTCCGGGCGCCAAGACCCGCTTCGCGGGAGGAGTTCCTGAACATGCTGCGCGCGGCGCTCGCGAAGGCCCCGCAGCCCTTGCCGGCGCTGCCTGGCGTGCCGCTGCTCGGCGGCTTGGTCGGCTATACGGCGTACGACGCCGTGCGCTATTTCGAGCGTCTGCCGTCGCGCAGCCTCGCCAGCACCGAGGCGCCGCATGCGCATTACCTGGCGCCGTGCTCGCTGTTGGTGTTCGATCATCTGACGCGCGGCGTCGCACTGTTGCACGACGGCAGTGAGGCGGAGCGGCAGCGGCTGCGGCGCGAGGTGATCCGGGCGCTGCGCGGCCCGGTGCCGACGGCGTTCTCGCCGGGGCGCTTCTCGCCGGCGACGGCCTCGCTGTCGCCGGACGCGCACGCGGCCGGCGTGCTGCGCGCGCAGCAATACATCGCGTCGGGCGACGTCTACCAGTTGGTGCTCGCGTCGCGGTTCGAGGGGCTGCATACGCTGTCGCCGTTCGAAGTGTACCGCGCGCTGCGCCTGCTCAATCCGTCGCCTTACATGTTCTTCTGCGAACTCGGCGACATCACCGTTGTCGGATCATCGCCCGAGGCGCTGGTGAAATTGCACGCCGGCCACGCGCAGTTGCGCCCCATCGCGGGATCCCGCCCGCGCGGCGCGGACCAGACCCTGGATGAGGCGCTGGAACGCGAATTGCTCGCCGATCCGAAGGAAAACGCGGAGCACGTGATGCTCGTCGACCTGGCGCGCAACGATCTCGGGCGAGTCGCGACCGCGGGCTCGGTCGCGGTCGATCCGTATCGCGTCATCGAACGCTACAGCCACGTCATGCACATCGTCAGCGGCGTCAACGGCACTTTGGCGCCGCGCAAGGACGCCTTCGATCTGTTCGCCGCGACGTTTCCGGCCGGCACCTTGGTCGGCGCTCCGAAGGTGCGCGCCATGCAGATCATCGACGAGTTGGAGCCGGTCGGCCGGCAGCTGTACGGAGGAACTGTCGGCTATTTCGGCAGGCAAGGCGACATGGATCAGGCGATCACGATTCGCACGCTGGTATTCCGGGGCGATCAATACAGCTACCAGGCGGGCGGCGGAATCGTCGCCGATAGCGTGCCGCAGAGCGAGTACGACGAGGTCATGGCGAAGAGCGCGGTGCTGCGCCGCGCGCTGGCGCTCGCGGCGGAGGGTTTGTGATCGTGCGCGCGCCGAAGCTCCTGTTGATCGATAACTACGATTCGTTTACCTACAATTTGGTGCAGGCTTTTCTGGTGCTGGGCGCCGAGGTCGACGTCCGCCGCAACGATGCGATCAGCGTCGAGCAGGCGATGGCGATGGATCACAGCCATCTGGTGATATCGCCGGGCCCCGGGACGCCGCACGATGCCGGCGTGTCGCTCGCGATGATCGAAGCGCTCGCCGGCCGCGTGCCGATTCTCGGAGTCTGCCTCGGCCACCAGGCGCTGGTCGAGGCGTTCGGCGGCAAGGTGGTGCGGGCGGGGCGGCTGATGCACGGCAAGGTTTCGCCGGTGGTCCACGACGGCTTGGGCGTGTTCGCCGGGTTGCCGCGGGAATTTCCCGCCGGCCGGTATCACTCGTTGATTGCCGATCCGCAGTCGATGCCCGCCGCGCTGATCGTCACCGCGCGCACCGCCCTGGGGGAGATCATGGGCGTGCGGCACAGGCAGCTCCCGATCGAGGGCGTGCAGTTCCACCCGGAGAGCGTGCTGACGCCAGAGGGTCCGGCGATCATGGCGAATTTCCTGAAAATTTGACGCGCCGATGCAGAACCTGCGGCAAACTCTGGAGCATCTGTTGGCACGCCGCGACCTGCCCGAGGCGCAGGCCGCCCTGCTGCTCGAGTCTCTGACCTTCGCGGATACCGCGCCGGCGATGGCGAGCGCCATATTGATCGCGTTGCGCGCCAAAGGCGTGACCGCTGCCGAAGTGCGGGGTTTTGCCGGCGCGATGCGCGCGCTGGCGCGCAAGCCGCCGTTGCCGATCCCGGTCGATGCGATCGATATCGTCGGCACCGGCGGCGACTCATCCGGCAGCCTGAATCTATCGACCGGCGCCGCCTTGCTGACGGCCGCCTGCGGCATGCGTGTCGTCAAGCACGGTAACCGTTCCATCTCGAGCCGCTGCGGCAGCGCGGACTTGATCGAGAAACTGGGCCTCGCCATGCCGCTCGGCGAAACCGGCGTCGCGCGCTGCCTGCAGGCGACCGGCTTCACGTTCTTGTTCGCACCCTATTTTCATCCCGCGATGAAGGCCATTGCGCCGGTACGATCGGCGTTGGGCGTGCGCACGGTGTTCAATCTGCTCGGCCCTCTGACCAACCCTGCCTCGCCGCGTTACCGGCTGGTAGGCGCCTACGACGCGCCGAGCGCCAAGCTGATGGCCGATACCCTCGCCGGCATGGATATCGAGCGCGCCTGGGTGGTGCACGGCGCCGCCGGCTGGGATGAAGCGACGCCGCTCGGCCCCTTTCTCGCCTATGAGATCGCCGGCGGCCGCGTCTTGGAACGCAACGTCGACCCGCGGGATTTCGGCGTGGCGCCGTGCGCTGCCGCCGAGCTCGCCGGCGGCGACGCGGCTGAAAATGCCGCGGCGCTGTGCGCGGTGTTCGAACGGCGCGATCGCGGCGCGCATCTTGCCGCGCTGCTGCTGCAAAGCGGCCTGGCGCTGCATATCGCCGGACGGGCCGACTCGATCGCGGGCGGCATTGCACAGGCGCGCGCCGCGGTCGAAGAGGGCCGCGCGGCGGCCTGGCTCGCCGAATTTCGTCGTATCGCGGCCGAGCTGTCGGCCGCCGGGTCGGGCGCGCCGTGAGCGGCTTCTTGGACGAAATGGCGCGCAGTAGCCGGGCGCGCGTCGCCCTGGCCAAGCGGCGCGAGCCGCAAGCCATGATAGAGCAACGGGCGGCGTCGGCGCCGCCCGCGCCGCCGTTGCGCTTGTCGGCGGCCGGCTTCGATGTCATCGCGGAGATCAAGTTGCGCTCCCCGGCCGCGGGCCGCTTGCTGCTCGCCGGCGACGACTGGCTGGGCCGTGCCTGCGCCTACGGGCGCGCCGGCGCCGCCGCCGTATCGGTGCTCACGGAGCCGTCGCAATTCGATGGCTCTCCCCTGCACCTGGAGCGCGCCGCCGCCGCATTGGCGCCGCTCGGGGTGCCGGCGATGTGCAAGGATTTCCTCGTCGACCCCTATCAGTTGTCGCAGGCGCGCGCACTCGGTGCGGGCGGGGCGCTGATCATTCTGCGGATGTTGTCGCGGGCACAAGCCTCGGAAATGCTCGACGCCGCCTGCCGGCATGGATTGTTCGTCATGCTCGAGGCCTTCGACGCGGCGGAACTGGCGCAGGCCGGCGAGCTTGCCGCGCAATACCACGACAGGGCGCACGGCGTTTTGATCGGCCTCAACTGCCGCGACTTGCAGACGCTAAAGGTCGTGCCGCAGCGCTTTTTTGATCTCGCCGGCAGTCTGCCGCCGTCCTCGCCGGTGGTCGCAGAGAGCGGCGTCGCCGCGCCCGAAGAGGCGGCGGCGCTGCGTAAACTCGGCTATCGTCTGGCGCTGGTCGGCTCGGCGCTGATGGCGAGCGAGGATCCTTGCCGGCTGATCGCGAATATATTGCGCGCGGCACGGACGTGAAAAATTCAAAACGGATAGACTTGGCGCCATGTGGATAAAAATCTGCGGTATGACCAGCGCCGACGCGATCGCCGCGGCGGCGGCGGCGAACGTCGATGCGATCGGCTTCGTATTCGCACCGAGTCCGCGCCAGGTCACCCCGGGTCAGGCGGCACAGCTCGCCGCGCTGGCGCCCCCGGGGATCTTACGCATCGCCGTCGCCCAGCATCCGCTGCAAATGAAGGTTGACGAGATCTGTCGAATTCTGCGGCCCGATTACTTTCAGACCGACGTCGAGGATTTGCGCGAACTGCGGATTCCCGCGCCCGTCAAATTGCTGCCGGTCGTGCGCTTTGGCCGCAAGACTCCCCACCCGCTGCCGCACCGCATGCTGTTCGAGGGGCCGAGCAGCGGCATCGGCGAAGTTGCCGATTGGGGGCGGGCCGCGGAACTCGCCCGGCAGACCGAGGTGATCCTCGCCGGCGGTTTGTCGGCGCAAAACGTCGCCGAGGCGATTCAGGCGGTCAGGCCGTTCGGCGTCGACGTCAGCAGCGGTGTCGAGGAGGTCCCGGGGGTCAAGGACCCGCAGAAGATCAACGAGTTCGTCCGCGCGGTGCGCGAGGCCGCCGCGCGTCTGGAGCAAGAATCATGAGCACACGGCCGCGCGGCCTGCCGCCGGAGTTCTCGAGGGTTCCGGATGAGAGCGGCCGCTATGGGCGGTTCGGCGGCCGCTATGTTCCGGAAACGCTGGTCGCGGCGCTCGACCGCCTGCAGGGCGGCGTCGACCGGTATTTATCCAGCGCGGATTTTCAAGCCGAATTCAACTTCGAGTTGAAAACGTGGGTCGGCCGGCCGACCGCGCTTTCCCATGCCGGCACCTTGAGCAGGCGCTGGGGCGCGGACGTGTGGCTGAAGCGCGAGGATCTGGCGCACACCGGCGCCCACAAGATCAACAATGCCGTCGGCCAAATCCTGCTCGCGAAGCGCCTGGGCGCGAAGCGCATCATCGCTGAGACCGGCGCCGGACAGCACGGCGTCGCGAGCGCCGCCGCCGCCGCGCGCCTCGGCATGCCGTGCGTCGTCTATATGGGCGCGGTCGATGTCGAGCGGCAAGCGCCAAACGTCGGGCGCATGAAGCTGTTGGGGGCGACCGTCGTGCCGGTGACGAGCGGCGACGCGACCCTGCGCGCGGCCATCGACGAGGCGTTGCGCGATTGGGTTTCGGATCCGCAGAATACGTATTATTGCCTGGGCTCGGCGGTCGGGCCGCACCCGTATCCGTACCTGGTGCGCGAATTGCAGTCGGTGATCGGCCGCGAAGCGCGGGCGCAGATGTTGGAACTTGCCGGCGCCTTACCGGATGCCGCGGTCGCCTGCGTCGGCGGCGGCTCCAACGCGATCGGTCTTTTCCATCCGTTCCTCGCCGATGCCGGCGTGTATTTGCTCGGCGTCGAGGCGGGCGGCCGCGGCCCCGGCCTCGGCGACAACGCCGCCTCATTGACCTCAGGTACGCCCGGCGTGCTGCAGGGCAGCTTTACCCTGATCCTGCAGGACGCCAACGGCCAAGTGCAAGAGACGCATTCCGTGTCGGCGGGGCTCGATTATTCGGGCGTCGGTCCCGAACATGCGTACTTGATGACGAGCGGCCGCGTCGTCTACGAAGCGGCGACCGACGAGGAGGCGCTCGACGCCTTGACCGAGTGCGCCAAGTGCGAGGGCATACTGCCGGCGATCGAAACGGCGCACGCGTTTGCCGGCGCGCGCCGCTACGCCGCCTCGCACCGCGGCGCGCGCCTGCTGATCGGCTGCTCCGGCCGCGGCGACAAGGACATGCCGATACTGCAGCGTACCGTGCTCAAGGAAGCGATCTAGGCGTGGCGCTCAGCGAGACGATTTCCACGGCGATTCGCGCGGCCACGCGGCGCGGGGGGCCGGCATTGATCGGGTTCTTGACGGCCGGTTTTCCGACGCGCGCAGCTTTTGGCGAAAATCTGGCCGCCGTCGCCGGCGCCTGCGACGTCGTCGAGATCGGCGTACCGTTCACCGACCCGATGGCCGACGGCGCGACGATACAGCGGGCGAGCTTCGCGGCGCTCGCCGACGGCGTGACCTTGCCGTGGATCCTCGAATTGCTGAGCTGCGCCGAACGGCGCCGCGGTGCGCCGATCATCCTGATGAGCTATTTGAATCCCCTGCTCGCCTATGGACTGGAGCGATTGCCGCGGGACGCGGCGGCTGCCGGCGTGGCGGGATTCATCGTCCCGGACCTGCCCTTCGAAGAGAGCGGCGAGCTCGCGGCGGCTCTCGATCTTCAGGGTCTTGCGTTGGTGCAGATGGTGACGCCGGTGACACCCGCGGATCGCCTCGCGAAGTTGTGCGCGGCGGCCCAGGGCTTCGTCTATGCGGTGACGATGACCGGAACGACCGGCAAGTCGGCGGCGATTCCCGAGGAGATGCTCGACTACATGGACCGCGTCAAAAGGGTCGCGTCGATCCCGGTCTGCGCCGGCTTCGGCATTCGCTCGCGCGAACAGGTGGCTATCCTGGGCGAGCACGTCGACGGCGTCGTCATCGGCTCGGCGCTGGTCGAGACCCTGGAGCGTGGCGAAGATCCGCGGGCGTTTCTCGCTTCCCTGCGGTGATCTTTCAGGTCGGATCCCCAAGAAAGTGGAGCGCGGCGCCATGAAGCGCGTATTTCGCGCAGCAACGCTCCTGCAAGTCGCGCACGCGCGAAATTTGCTGATCGCCGCCGGAATCGAATGCGAGATCCGCAATCAATTCCTCGCCGGCGCGGTCGGTGAATTGCCGGCGCTGGAAACCTGGCCGCAGCTGTATGTGGACGAGGCGGACGAATACCGCGCGCTGCGCGCTCTGGCGCAGGCGGCCCAAGCCACGACCGGTCCGCCGTGGACTTGCGAAGGATGCGGCGAGGAGCTGGAGCCGCAGTTCTCGAGTTGTTGGCGCTGCGGCGCCCTGCGCGACGCGCCGCGATGAGCGCGGCGGCGCACTTCAGCGCCGCGGCCGCGCCCACCGCCAGCGCGCGAATATCGCCAGAGCCGCGCCCATCTGCAGCCAACCGAGCCATGGATGGCGGCCGCGCAAGGCCAACCAAAGCAGGCCGCCGAGCCACAACACGCCGGCGGCAATCGCCGCGTCGCGCCGCACATGGGCGCCCTGCATCGCGGCGCGCAACTCCGCGATCTCCGCGCTTTGCACGGCCAAGCGAAATTCGCCGTCGGCCGCGGCGCGTACGCTCGACTTGAGGATCTTCGGCACTTGCTTCAAGGTTTCCACCGCGTCCGGAAGCTGCGCGCGGATGCCGCGCAGCAGCGAGCGCGGACTGACGCGGTCGTGCATCCAGGCGCGCAAAATCGGCTGCGCGGTCTTCCATAGATCGAGTTCCGGATACAGCTGCCGCCCCAGGCCTTCGATGTTCAACAAAGTCTTTTCCAGCAGGATCAACTGCGGCTGGACCTGCATGTCGAAGCGGCGCGCGGTCTCGAAGAGGCGCAGCAGCACCTGCGCGAACGAAATGTCCTTCAGCGGCTTGTTGAAGATCGGCTCGCAAACCGTGCGCACCGCGGATTCCAGCTCGCCGACCCGAGTGCCGCTCGGCACCCAGCCGGACTCGACGTGCAGCGCGGCGACGCGCGCGTAATCGCGCTCGAAAAATGCCAGGAAGTTCTCCGCGAGATAATGCTGATCGCGCGCTTCCAGTGTGCCGACGATGCCGAAATCGACGGCGGCGTAGCGTGGATTCTGCGGATCCTCGACCTGCACGAAGATGTTGCCGGGGTGCATGTCGGCATGGAAGAAATTGTGCCGAAACACCTGCGTGAAGAAGATCTCGACGCCGTTTTCGGCGAGCTTTTGAATATTCGTGCCGCGCGCTTTCAACTCGTCGACGCGACTGACGATGATTCCGTGGATGCGCTCCATCACCATGATGTTGGCGCGGCAATAATCCCAGTAGACCTCCGGCACGTACAACAGGCGTGAACCTTGGAAATTGCGCCTCAACTGCGATGCGTTGGCGGCTTCGCGCATCAAATCGAGCTCGTCGAGGATCGTTTTTCGATACTCTGCGACCACCTCGAGCGGCCGCAAGCGCTTCGCGTCCTCCCAGTACTCGTCGGCCAGCGCCGCGAGGGTCTGCAGAACCTCGATATCCCGTTCGATCGTCTCGCGCATGCCGGGACGCAATATCTTGACGACCACATCGCGGCCGCCCGTCAGGGTCGCCGCATGCACTTGCGCGATCGAGGCGGCCGCGAGCGGTGTGCGCTCGAAGCCCGCGAAAATCTCGGCGAGCGGCCGGCCGAACGTCGACTCGATGATGGCGACGGCGATCTCGCTGTCGAACGGTGGCACCCGGTCCTGCAGGCGCGCGAGTTCATCGGCGATGTCCGCCGGCAGCAGATCGCGGCGGGTGGACAGCGCCTGGCCGAATTTGACGAATATGGGGCCGAGTTCCTCGAGCGCCAGGCGCAAGCGCTCGCCGCGCGTGGTGCCGCCGCTGCGTTGAAACCACGTCCAAGGGGAGAGGTAGAACAGAAAGCGGAACGGCCGATACAGGTGCGTCGCGCGCACGAAATCACCCAGGCCGTGGCGCACCAGCGCGCGCTGAATCTGCAACAGCCTGCCGACGACCCGTAGGCGCATTACGGCGCGTCCGGCTTGCGCCCTTGCCGCCCGCGCCGCTCGAGCCGCTTGACCCGGGCCTCGACGCGGTCCGCGGACTCACGCACCCCGTCGACGCCGCGCAGGAATTCCTCGACCTCGCTTTTGGCCGGTAGATCGCGGCTTTCTTCCTGCAGATATTCGGCGATGTTCTCGCCGAACGTGCGCCGCGTGCGCCGCAGCCAGGAGATCGTCAACCGGCCGATATTGCCGAGGCGCCTCGCCGGCAAATCGCCGATCAGCCGGGCCGCTTCCTCTTCCGGATCGGGGCGCGCGAGCTGCAACAATTCGCGGTAGCCGGCCGCGACTTGCGCATCGCCCCGGATCTGCAGCCCACCACTGCCGAGCGGCCGATCCGCATCCGCGGTCAGCAGCCGCAGCAGCGCGCCCGGGGGCCCGGCGATCACCGCGTCGGCTTCCCCGTTTTCGGGCGCGGCGAACGTCAATCGGCCGCCGCGGCAGGTCGCGCGCAGCGGCGACAGACCGTGAAGTTCGACTTGCAGCGACTTGCCTTGCAGCCGGCGCGCAAGCAGCGCCGCGCGCGATTGCGTGCCGATATTGCGATTCAGCACTACTTCGACGGCGGCGAGCCACGCGGGTGTCGCCGGCATGTCAGATCTTGTAGCCGCGGTGCAGCGCGACGATGCCGCCCGTCAAATTGTGGTAGCGCGCCTGGGCGAAGCCGGCGCTGCGCAGCATCCCGAGCAATGTCTCCTGATCGGGATGCATGCGGATCGATTCGGCGAGGTAGCGGTAGCTGGCCGCGTCGTGTGCGACCAGCGCGCCCATCAACGGCAATACCCGGAAGGAATAAAGATCATACAGGGGCCCGATGCCGGGCACGGTGGGCTTCGAGAATTCCAGCACCAGCAGCTGGCCGCCGGGCTTCAAGACCCGGTACATCGACGCCAGCGCCGCCGCCTTGTCGGTGACGTTGCGCAGTCCGAAGCCGATCGTCACGCAATCGAAAGCGTCGTCGGCGAACGGCAGGCGCTCGGCATCGGCGACGACGCAATCGACATTGCCCGCGAGGCCGCGGTCGAGCAAGCGGTCGCGGCCGCGTTCCAGCATCGCCGCATTGACGTCGGTAAGCACGACATGGCCGCGTTTGCCGGTCTGGCGCAGCAGCCCGATTGCAAGGTCCCCCGTGCCGCCGGCGACATCGAGAGCGCATTGCCCCGGCCGCAAGCCGGCGACCGTCAACGCGAATTGCTTCCAAAGCCGATGCACGCCGAACGACATCAAATCGTTCATCAGGTCGTATTTGCCGGCCACGCTCGAGAATACCGAGCGGACGCGGCGCGCCTTCTCGCTACGGTCGACTTTTTCGAAGCCGAAATCGACGCTGCGGTTGGGGTCATTCATGGCGCTCACCGGTGCT
Organism: Steroidobacteraceae bacterium; assembly: GCA_035531435.1. Lineage (GTDB taxonomy): Bacteria > Pseudomonadota > Gammaproteobacteria > Steroidobacterales > Steroidobacteraceae > Bog-1198. The sequence continues at coordinate 140,924 of DATKSW010000018.1, forward strand.
GGACCGCGCCATTGTAGCCGTTTCTCGCGCGCCGATTAGCCCAAGCGCCGATATCCGGCCGCGGCGCAGCGTTCGAGATAGCGCGCCCAGTTCTTTTCGCGGTCGCGTCCCAATTCGCGCAAGAATCGCCAGGTATACAGTCCCGTGTCGTGGCCGTCGTCGAACAACAGGCGGACGGCGTAATGGCCGATGGGCTCCGCGCCGCGGATTCCGACCGCTTCCTTGCCGGTCACCAGAAGCCCCTCGCCGCCGCCGTGTCCCTTGACCTCCGCGGACGGCGAGAATACCCGCAGGTATTCGAACGGCAATTCGAAGCGCGCCGAGTCGTCGAAGCGCACTTCCAGCACGCGCGACTGCGTGCGAATCTTGATTTCGACGGGCTGCGCTGCGGGCGGCGGGGGTATGGCCATCGTCGGGCTGCGCCGCGGGTTCAGAGGATGTAGCGCGATAAATCCTGATCGCGCGCCAGTTCGCCGAGATGACTCTCGACGTAGTCCCGGTCGACGAGAACGCGCATGCCGCCGCGATCGGCTGCCTCGAAGGAGACGGTCTCGAGCATGCGCTCCATGACGGTGTGCAGGCGGCGCGCACCGATGTTCTCGGTGCGCTCGTTGACTTCGAAGGCGACCTCGGCGAGGCGCCGCACCCCGCAAGGAGCGAACTCGAGGACCACGCCCTCGGTGGCGAGCAGCGCGGCGTATTGGCGGCACAGCGAGGCGTCGGGCTCGGTCAGAATGCGCACGAAATCGTCCACCAGCAAGGGGTCGAGTTCGACGCGAATGGGCAAGCGCCCCTGCAGTTCGGGAATCAGATCGGACGGCTTGGACATGTGAAACGCGCCGCAGGCGATGAACAGCACGTGATCGGTCTTGACCGTGCCGTACTTCGTGTTCACCGTGCAGCCTTCGACCAGCGGCAGCAGGTCGCGCTGCACGCCTTCCCGCGACACGTCGGCTCCGGAGGTTTCCTGGCGGCGCGCGATCTTGTCGATTTCGTCGATGAAGACGATGCCGTTCTGCTCGGCATTTTCCACGGCGCGCACTTTGAGCTCGTCCTCGTTGATCATCTTTGCCGCTTCCTCCTCGACCAGCAGACGCAGCGCCTCGTCGACCTTGAGCTTGCGCTGCCGCGTACGCCCGCCGCTCAAGTTCTGGAACATGCCCTGCAACTGCTGGGTCATCTCCTCCATGCCGGGCGGTGCCATGATCTCGACGCCCACCGGCGTCGCGCGCAGCTCGATCTCGATTTCGCGCTCATCCAGCGAGTGTTCGCGCAGCATTTTGCGCAATCGTTGGCGGGTATCGTTGTCCCGCTGCGCGCCCGTGGCGCGGTCGGTGCGGTCGGTGCGGTCGGTGCGGTCGGTGCGGTCGGTGCGGTCGGCGAGATCGGTTTGCGGACGCGGCAACAGCGCGTCGAGCACCCGGTCCTCGGCCGCGTCGGCGGCTCGATGGCGCACTTTGGCGATTTCCTGCTCGCGGGTCATCTTGACCGAGATCTCGACAAGATCGCGCATGATCGAATCAACTTCACGCCCGACATAGCCGACTTCCGTGAATTTCGTCGCCTCCACCTTGATGAACGGCGCCTTCGCCAAGCGCGCCAGGCGGCGGGCGATTTCGGTCTTGCCGACGCCGGTCGGTCCGATCATCAGGATGTTCTTCGGCGTGATCTCGGGGCGCAGCTCCGCGGCAACCTGGCTGCGCCGCCAGCGGTTGCGCAAGGCGATGGCAACGGCGCGCTTGGCGGCCTTCTGGCCGACGATATGCTTGTCGAGTTCCTCGACGATTTCGCGCGGCGTCATCTGCGACATGGTTCTCTTAGAGTTCCTCGATGGTCAATTGGCGGTTGGTGTAAATGCAGATGTCCGCGGCGATGCCGAGAGCGCGCTCGACGATCTGCAGCGCCGACAGGTCGGTTGCCTGCAGCAGGGCGAGCGCCGCGGCTTGCGCAAAGCCGCCGCCGGCACCGATCGCCATCAATTCATGTTCCGGTTCGATGACGTCGCCGGTTCCGGAGATGACGTAGGAGCTGTCCGCGTCGGCGACGCACAGCAAGGCTTCGAGGCGCCGCAAGCTGCGATCCGTGCGCCAGTCCTTGGCGAGTTCGATCGCCGCCCGCGTCAGGTTGCCGAATTTTTCCAGTTTGCCTTCGAAGCGCTCGAACAGCGTGAATGCGTCGGCCGTGCCGCCTGCGAAGCCCGCGAGCACTTTGCCGCCGTACAGCCGGCGCACCTTGCGTGCGTTGCCCTTGACGACGGTCTGTCCGAGGGTCACCTGGCCGTCGCCGCCGACCGCGACGCGGCCGCCGCGGCGTACCGCCAGTATCGTCGTGCCGTGCATGCGGCCGGAATCGCGATTGGACTGTAGTTGGTGATTCATCGGCTGCCTGCCATGTTGGAGCCTTTCCGCGGCTTTTCAAGCGCTCAGCGGCGGCGCCGCGCGCGTGGATGAGCAGATTCGTACACTCGCGCCAAATGCTGGAAGTCGAGGTGGGTGTAGACCTGGGTCGTGCTGATGTCCGCATGCCCGAGCAACTCCTGAACGCCGCGTAGATCGGCGCTCGATTCGAGCAGGTGCGTCGCAAAGGAATGGCGAAAAATATGCGGATGTACATGCATGGAAATGCCCTGCCGCCGTGCCCACAGCTCGACGCGCCGCTGCACGGCCCTCGCCGAGAGGCGCCGGCCGCCGCGGCTCAAGAACAGCGCTTTCGGTTCCGCCGCTGCGCGCCGCGCCGCTGTCGACGCGGTCCGCAGTGCAAGCCACGCGCGCAGCGCGCCGAGCGCATAACGGCCGACCGGCACAATGCGCGTCTTGCCGCCCTTGCCGAGAACGCGCACGGTGCGATCCGCAAGGTCGATTTCGGCGACGTTCAAGGCGACGAGTTCGCCGAGTCTGAGTCCCGACGAATAGAACAGCTCCATGATCGCCTTGTCGCGTGTCGACAGCCGGTCGTCGACCCGGAAGGCGAGAAGCCGCGCCATCTGGTCGGTGTCGAGAGTCATCGGCAGGTGCTTTTTCATGCGCGGCGCGCGCACTTCCTGCGCGGGGTTGCGCTCGCTCGCGCCCTCCCGCTGCAGGTAGGAGAAAAAGCTCCGCGCGGCCGACAAGCGCCGCTGTACGCTGCGCGGTGAAAGGCCGCCGGCGTGTTCGCCGGCCGCGAATGCGCGAATTTGCACGCCGTCGACCGTATCCCAGGCCGCGAGCTTGCGGCGTTCGCAAAATTGCGCGAGCGCATGCAGGTCCAGCCGGTACGCCGAGGCGGTATGCGGGCTCAAGCGCCGTTCCTTGAGCAGATGCGCCGAAAACCGCTCGATCCAATCGCTGAGGGAGGCGCCCAAGACGCTGCCACGCCCTTCAGCGCGTCAGCGCATACGCGATGAGATCGCCGACCCGAGACAGGTATTCGGTGCTCATCGCCGGGTGGAATCTGCCGGCGTCGCTCGCACCGATCGCGAGAATCCCCAAACTGCCTTTCGGGCCGAGCGGCGTCAAGGCGACCGAGCCGATTTCGACCGTGTCCTTGCCGAACAGATAATCGCGCTGCGAATCGCGGATCTGCCCGCAGCGGGGTTTGGCGGATTGCAGCAGAGATTCGAAAGTCTTGATGTCCGCGCTGCCGGCGTCGTCGATGCGCAAGAATCGCGCGGCAAGCGGCTGCAGCGCGCGCGCCTCCGGCAGGAACAGCACCAACACCGAGTGCATTGCATCGAAATCTTCGCGCAGGGAGGTTTCGATGGCGTTGACGGTATCCCGCAGATCGCGCGCGCCTATCAGGCGCCGACACAACCGGTGGATGCGTTCGGCGAGGCCGTCGTTGGCGCGGGCGACGTCCAGCAATTCCTTCAGTTTGCGCTCGAGCGACTGATTGCGCTCGCGCAGCACCTCGACCTGGCGTTCTACCAGACTGACGGTCGCTGCGGCATCGCGCAAGTGCGGTAGGCGCAGCTTGGCGAGCAGGGCCGCATTGCGTTCGAAGAAGTCCGGATAGGTCTGCAGATATTCCGCGACCTTGGCGTCCGTCAGGGGTGCTTCCTTCAGGCCGCGCGCAGAGCTGGTCGTCATTGGCTTTCGCTCCCGGTGCAAATAGGCATCATATCTCGATCGATCCCGCGAACACGGTGATCGCCGGGCCGGTCAACCACAGCGGCTGTTCGCCTCCCGGCCAGGCGACCTGCGCGCGGCCGCCGCGCAATTCGACGTCGACCTCGGCGTCCAATGCGCCGTGCCGCCGCCCGACCGCCACCGCGGCGCAAGCGCCGGTGCCGCAGGCGAGGGTTTCGCCGACGCCGCGCTCGAATACCCGCAGGCGGATATGTCTGCGATCAAGCAACTGCATGAAGCCGACGTTCACGCGCTTTGGAAAACTCGGATGCCGCTCGATCGCCGCGCCGAGGCGCTCCAGCGGCGCGGCGCGTACGTCAGCGACCTGCAATACGGCGTGCGGGTTGCCCATCGAGACCGCGCCGAATTGGACGTAGTCGCCGTCCACTTGCAATGAATACAGCGGCGCTTCCTGCGGCGCGTCCAGCGGCAAGGAGCGCGGATCGAAATTCGGCACGCCCATGTCGACGGCAACGAGATCGTCGCCGAGGACGCGGGCGTGCACCGCGCCGCCCGGGCTCTGCATGGAAATTTCGCGGCCGAGCCCGGGATCTCTCGCGTACAGCAGCGCGGCGATGCAGCGGGCGCCGTTGCCGCATTGTTCGGCCTCGCTGCCGTCGGCATTGAATACCCGATAAAAGACGCGGGCGCCGCCGTCGCGGGGCGGCTCCAGCATCAGCGCCTGATCGAAGCCGACGCCGGTGTGCCGATCCGCAAGGGCGCGCAGCCGCCGCGCATCCACGGGTCGTTCGGCGCAGACCGATGGAGCGTCGAATACCAAGAAATCGTTGCCGAGAGCCTGCATCTTCAAGAACTCGATGCGCATGCCGGCAGCATAGCCGATGCCTCCCGCGCCGGCGAGCTTGCTTTGCGGCGATTTCGCGCGCCGCGGGGGTTGCGAATTCGGCGCGCCGGTCTTACCTTACCGATGAACAACCAAGGCGGAAAAAAATGCGGCACATCATGGTACTCAACGCAAAGGGTGGCTGCGGCAAAAGCACGATCGCGACCAATTTGGCGGTATTTTTCGCGCGCGAGGGGCAAACCACGTGCATCGCCGATTACGATACGCAGCGCTCGAGCCTCGATTGGTTGGCCGAGCGGCCGGCGGAACTGCCGGCGATCAGCGGCGTCGCCGCCTTCGACGAGGGCATCCGCAACGTCAGCCGCAACACCGATATCCTCATCATCGACGCGCCGGCGCGGGTCTACGGCACGGAGCTCAATGAATTGGTACGCCGCGCCGAAACGATCATCGTGCCGGTGCTGCCTTCCAACATCGACATCAAGGCCTGCGGCCACTTCATGGCGGATCTTCTGGAGATCGGCAAGGTCTCCCGCAAACAGGCGCGGCTCGCGGTCATCGCCAATCGAGTCCGTGAAAACACGCTTATCTACGAGGAACTGGACCGCTATCTCGGCCATCTCAAGGTGCCGTATTTGGGCTGCCTGCGCGAGGCGCAGAACTACGTGCGCGCCTATGCGCGCGGCATGGGAATCCTCGAGCTTCCCGAATATATGGCGTGGCCGGACTGGAAACAGTGGCAGCCGATCTGCGATTGGTTGGACAGCAAGCGCAGTCAGCCGAGTCAGCCCTGAGGGCTCGTCGCGGCCGCTGCGGCCGCAAGCGGCGATCGGGACGCTGCGCATGATATCGTGCGCGGCTCGAGGGAAACCTATGCGGGTCTGTCTATCCAAATCCGAGCGGTCGTTCAGCGCCGCGGCGGACCGGTCCGTGCTCGACGCGGCCTTGGACGCCGGGCTCGCACTCGCGCACAGCTGCAGGAGCGGCAATTGCGGTTCCTGCCGCGCGCGTCTCGTGCGCGGCGCCATCGCCTACCCACAGGGGCCGCCGCTCGGACTCAGCGCCGCGGAAATCGCCGCAGGTTACATCCTCTTGTGCCAGGCGCGCGCGCAAAGCGAGCTTGAAATAGAGATTCAGGAGACGCGCTTTGCGGACGAAGCCGTGATAAAGCGCTTGCCGTGCCGTATCGAGCGCCTGGAGCTCGTGGCGCACGACGTCATGGCCGTGCATCTGCGGCGGCCCGCGGCCGAGGATTTTCAATTCGAGCCGGGGCAATATGTGGATGTCCTGCTGGCCGGCGGCAGGCGGCGCAGCTTTTCGATCGCCTCGCCGCCGCACGACTCGAGATTCCTCGAATTGCACGTACGCCGCGTCGACGGGGGTGCATTCACCGAGCGGGTCTTCGGCGCCGAGGCGTGCGGCGCGCTGCTTGAGATCGAGGGGCCGCTGGGGCGGTTTTACTATCGGCCGCCGGAGCACAGCGCCGCGCCGCTGCTGCTTGTCGGCGGCGGCACGGGGTATGCGCCGCTCAACAGCATCCTGCGCCACCTCGTCGATCGCGGCGTCGAACGCGAGATGAGTCTGTATTGGGGCGTACGCGCGGAGCGCGATCTTTACGCCGACGCGGCGATCGGCCATATGCTGCGCCGCGCGCGCCGCCTGCGCTACGTGCCGGTGCTTTCGGAGCCGTCCGCCGCGTGGACCGGCAGGCGCGGTTTGGTGCACGAAGCGGCGTTGCAGGACTGCGGGCGCCTCGAGGATTTCGATATCTACGCAAGCGGTCCGCCGGCGATGATCGCGGCGGTGCGCAGCGAGTTTGGCCTGCGCGGCGCGCGTGCGTCGCGGCTGTTTTTCGATTCCTTCGACTACGCCGCCGATGTGCTCGATCGCCAGCGCAGCAGTTCGGCCAGCAAATCCTGATCGTCCGCCGAGGCCGCCCGCAGCAGCGCGGCGCCGACGCCCTGCAGGCGCACGGCCGAGGCGATGCGTCCGCTCGGCACGATCCAATGGACTCGATCGAAATGCGCGCGCAGCGCGGGGGTCGCAAACCCCAGCAGCGCTTCGGCAATTTCCCGGCTGGTCGCCGTGATGACGTGTATTTCGCCGGCATCGAAGCGCTCCGTCAGCGCTTGCAGCTGCGCGGCGTCCGGCGCCGCCGCTACCCGCCGATACACTTCGGCCGACTCGACCGCCGCGCCGCGCCGCGAAAATTCCGCTTCGAGAAATTCGCGTCCGCCGCATCCTTTGACGAGCAAGATCCGCCGGCCGGCCAATTGCTGCAGCCGCGGATCGGCGAGCAGGCTCTCCGAATCGAAGCCGCCGACCGGCACAATCGCCACGCGGTAGCCGGCCTGATTGAGCGCGCGGGCGGTCGCGGGACCGACCGCCGCGAGCGTCAATTCGCGTTGTTGCTGCAGCAGCGCGGCGCCGAAGCGGACGGCATTGGCGCTGACGAACACGATAAAATCATAAGCCTGCAGCGCGCCGAGGCGAGCCGCCAATTCCCGGCGCGAGCCGTTCGAATCGATGACGATGGCCGGCAGGCGATAGGCGCGTGCGCCGGCGGCCTCGAGCAGGCGGCACAACGCCATGGCCTGGTGCTCGGGACGAGTGACCAGGACGCCGAGACCCTGCAGCGGCTGCATGCCTTCACTCCGCGCGCAGCCGGTCGAGCAGGAGGCCGGCACCCGCGGCCAAAAGCCTCTCGGCCAGGCGTTCACCGATCGCCGCCGCGTCGACGGCGGGGCCGGCGAGCGAGTCGCGCAACAGACGCGAACCGTCGGGTTCCGCGACCAGCCCCTCGAGCAGCAGCCGATCGCCGGCCAGTTGCGCGTGGGCGGCGATCGGCGATTGACAGCTGCCGCCCAGGCGGCGGGAAAACGCGCGCTCCGCGTTCAGCGCGATGCGCGTCGGCGCGTGTTCCAGAGCCGTCAGGCGCGACAGCGTTTCGCCGTCGTCGGCGCGGCACTCGACGCCGATCACGCCTTGGCCGACCGCCGGCAACGAGACCCGCGGCTCGAGATGCGAGGAGATCCGCGACTGCAATCCGAGCCGCGCGAGACCCGCGGAAGCCAGCACGATCGCATCCAGCGCGCCGTCGTCCAAGCGGCGCAAGCGCGAGCCGACGTTGCCGCGCAATGCCTCGATCTGCAGATCCGCTCGGACGGCGAGCAGCTGCGCCCGGCGGCGCAGGCTCGAGGTGCCGACGCGCGCGCCGCGCGGCAGGTCGGCGAGGTCTCGAAAATGCGCCGAGACCAACGCATCGCGCGGATCGGCGCGTTCCAGAACCGCGCCGATCAGGAACCCTTCGGCTAGGTCGGCCGGCACGTCCTTCATCGAATGCACGGCGATATCGGCGCCTCGATCCGCGAGAGCGGTTTCGAGTTCCTTGATGAAAAGCCCTTTGCCGCCGATCGCCGCGAGGCTTCGATCGAGGTTCAGATCGCCCCTCGTCGACATCGGCTTGAGTTCGACGGCAAGTCCGCCGTGCGCACCGCGCAGCAGCGCCGCCACGTGTTCGGCCTGCCACAGCGCGAGCTGGCTCTTGCGGGTTGCGATGCGCAGCACCTGGGAACTCACTGCGCCGCTCAACCAGGCGCGCAGCGCTCGCCGGTGAACAACGCGGACTTCAGCCGGTAGATCGTCGAGATGTCCTCGTCGCCGTGACCCTGGCGGATCAGCTCGGCGTATTGCGCGATCGTCGATTCGACGACCGGCAGGCGCGCGCCGTGCGCGGCGGCCATTTCTCTGCAAATTTGCAGATCTTTGTCATGCAGGCGCACGCGAAAGCCCGCCGGGAAGTCCATCCGCGCCATGAACGGCGCGCGGTTCACGAAGTACCAGCTGGAGCCCGCACCCTGGCCGAGCGTATCGATCAGCCGATCGAGCGGCAGGCCCTCGGCCTTGGCGAACGCCATGGCTTCGGCGACCGCCTGGATGATGCCGGCGCACATGATCTGGTTCGTGGCCTTGGCCGCCTGGCCGGCGCCGCTCGGGCCGAGGTAGGCGATCTTGCGGCCGAGTTTCTCGAGCAGCGGCAGCGCGCGTGAAAATACCGCCGGGTCGCCGCCGGCCATGATTGCGAGCGACGCGAGCCGCGCACCCTCAACGCCGCCGCTGACCGGGCAATCGAGAAAGCCGACGCCGAGCGCCGCGAGTCTCGCGTACATTTCACGCGCCGTGGCGGCGCTCACCGTCGAGCAATCGATGACGATCTTGTCGGCGGCGAGGCCCGGGCGCAGGGCGTCGATCACCGCCCGCAGATCCTCGTCGGCCGAGACGCAGATGACGACGGCATCGTTGGCGGCGCCGAGCGCGGCCGGGTTCGCGAAGGCGGCGCACTGCAGTTCGGCGGCGAGCGCCGACGCCTTTTGCGGCGTGCGGTTCCAAAGTCCCGTGAGCAGCCCAGCGCCGTGCAGATTGCGCGCCATCGGCGCGCCCATTGCACCCAATCCGATGAAGCCTGTACGCATCGCGATCCAATCCCCGCTGAATGGTCTTGAAGAGCGCGTAGCCTAAGGCTTTGCGCGCCGAGCGGCAAAGCGCGCTCGTGGCGGGCGCAACAGGGGCGGGGTGCGCCGCCGCGCGGGCGGCCAAGGCTTTGGAATCAGGACGCCGAGCTATTGTTGTTGCAGAGGCTGTCGACGTTGCTCTTGGCGCTGAGTCTGGCGGCGTCGATTTCAGCCGACGTGAGGTAGATCCGCTCGCCCTTCGGGCCCAGCTTGAAAAGGTGGCGGCCCTCGATCAACTGCTTGTAGCGGGTCTGGGCGTCGGCGCACTGCTTCTTGCGAGCGGCGGCGACGTCTTCTTGGACGGCTTGTTGCTCCTGCTGTTTCTGTTCGTCGGCAAGCGCCTGGTCGACCAGCGCGCTCGCGGTATGCGTGGACGGCGCCGGCACGTTCACATGTTGAGTGCCCAGCAGGCGCACGATTTGCGCATTCACTCCGTCAGGCGGTTGGTCGCCGTATTGGACGGTGCCGTGGGCGTCGGTCCACTTGTAGACGACGGCCGAAGCCATGCCGGACCAGGCGAGCAGAACTGCACACAACAGAACGCGTTTCATGTTCCGTCCCTCGATGAATCCCTACAAAGCCCGCGAGCCGGACTCGCCGGTGCGGATGCGCACCGCCTGTCCGAGTTGCGAGATGAATATCTTACCGTCACCTATCTTGCCCGTGCGCGCCGATTGAATTATAGCCTCCACGACCCGATCGACCTGGTCGTCGTCCACCGCCAGTTCGAGCTTCACCTTGGGCAGGAAATCGACGACATATTCCGCGCCTCGATAAAGTTCAGTGTGGCCCTTTTGGCGGCCAAAACCTTTGATCTCGGTCACGGTAATGCCCTGTACGCCGACCTCGGCGAGCGCCGCCCGTACCTCGTCGAGCTTGAAAGGCTTGATGATGGCAACGACCATTTTCATTTAAAACCACTCCTTCGATTGCGTTGATCAAACAGTGTAGCAATGAAAAAAGTACTCGAATTGCTGCATAACAGCATAGAGTAATGCATTTCCGTACGGTATAAGAGCACAGCATCTCGCGCCGGCTGTACACGGACAAAAAACGGCGAGGGTCTTCATTCAAGGCACCCTCGCCGCCGGGATATCGCGCCGACGGGGGAGTTGGCTGGCTTGCCGGCGCGAGATGCTCCTAAACGATTAAACCGCTATATGGCCGCGGGCCCGGTTTCCCCGGTGCGCACGCGAATCGCCTGCTCTAAATTCAGCACCCAGATCTTGCCGTCGCCGGCTTTGCCGGTTCTCGCCACGTTGCAAACCGCCTCCATCACTTGCTCGGCAATCGAATCGTCCACCGCCAGTTCCACCTTCGCCTTCGGTAGGAAGTCGACACCGTAGCGGGCGCCTCGATAGACCTCGGTATGGCCGCGTTGCCGCCCGTAGCCATGAACTTCGGAAACCGTCACGCCGTGAATGCCGATATCCGCTACGGCTTGCCGGACCTCGTCCAACTTGAACGGCTTGATGATCGCGGTGATCAGCTTCATCCCTTATTGCGCGTTCGCACCGTATTAATCGTGCCGCCTCGGCGCCTTTTCCGGGTACTATTGAGCAACGTCATGCAGATTGCATGCCATTACCGCCGGTCGGCGCGAATCAACGGCTTAGGCCATTTGCCCGGCCAATTCACGCACCGGCCTGGCGCGCTCTCCGTGCGCTGCTGCGCTATCGAGGAGCGATCGATCGCGATTGGCCGGAGGTTACGATGAGCTTTATCAATTCCACCGCACTCGACGAACTCGCGCGCCGCCTTGCCGAGGCGGTGCCCCAGCCGATACGGGCGTTCGGGCGCGACATCGAGAGCAATTTCAAAGCGATCCTGCAGGCTAGTTTGAGCAAGCTCGAGCTGGTCAACCGCCAGGAGTTCGACGTACAGGCCGCTTTGCTGCTGCGCACTCAGCAGCAGTTGGCGGCGATGGAAGCACGGCTCAAGGAATTGGAAGCGAAGCTGCCGGTGCAATAGCCGCCCTCGTCGGGCGCGGATATTGCGGCCAAGGAGCGGCCAGGTGGATACACGCAGCGCCGTCAGCACCGCACTGAGCCGCGCCCCGCAAGGCCTCGCGGCGCCGCTGGTGCGCGTCGAAGTGCATTTGGGCTCAGGTCTCCCGGCGTTCGCGATCGTCGGTCTGCCGGAAGCAGTCGTGCGCGAAAGCAAGGAGCGGGTCCGATCGGCGCTCGCCACGGCCGGACTCGCCTTTCCGAGCGGCCGCATCACCGTCAATCTTGCACCTGCCGATTTGCCGAAGGAGGGTGGCCGATTCGATTTGCCGATCGCGGTCGGCATTTTGACCGCAAGCGGCCAGCTGCCGCGCGATGCGCCGCGCGGGCGCGAGTTCTACGGTGAGCTGTCATTGGGCGGCGAATTGCGCGAAACCGCAAAGCTGCTGCCGGCGCTGGTCGCCGGCGCAGCGGAGGGGCGCGAATTGATCGTGCCGGCGGCCAACGCGTTGGAGGCGGGTCTCGCGCGGGCGCCGCAAATTCGCATTGCCGAGCACCTGCTGCAAATTTGCACTGCGCTACGCGGCGGCGCGGCGCTGCCGGCCGCCGCACCGATCGCACGGCGGGATTGCATCGCGCCGCTCGACCTGGCCGAGGTGCGCGGCCAATTCGGGGCCAAGCGCGCGCTCGAGATCGCCGCGGCCGGCGAGCATGGCCTGCTGCTGATCGGGCCGCCGGGCGCGGGGAAAACCCTGCTCGCGCAACGCTTGCCGGGACTGCTGCCCGCGCTTTGCGATCAGGAGGCCCTCGAGGTGGCGAGCGTCGAATCGGCGTCGGGCCGGCGGCCCTCGGCGGACGCCAAGCGGCCGTTCCGCAATCCTCACCATACCGCTTCTGTTGCCGCGCTGATCGGCGGCGGCGGTTTTCGTCCGGGCGAAATTTCGCTCGCGCACCGCGGCGTGTTGTTCCTCGACGAATTCCCGGAATTTGCGCGCAACGCGCTCGAGGCGCTGCGCGAGCCGCTCGAGAGCGGCGTGGTCGCTTTGTCACGGGCGAAACGCTGTTACGAGTGGCCGGCGCGATTTCAACTGGTCGCCGCGATGAATCCCTGCCCCTGCGGCTATCACGGCGATCCCCGCGGACGCTGCCGCTGCAGCGCACAGCAGGTTGACCGCTACCGTCGTCGAATTTCCGGGCCGTTGATCGACCGCATCGACATCCACCTGGAAATCCAGGCGCTGCCGGTCGAACAGATGCTCTCGCGAGCCGGCGGGGACGCGGAGACGAGTGCGGCCGTGGCGCTGCGCGTCGCCGCCGCGCGCCGCCGACAATTCGAACGCCAGGGAAAACTCAACGCGCGCTTGACGGCGGGCGAAGTTTCGGGAATTTGCAGCCTCGACGGAGCGTCGAGCGCGCTGCTGTCGCGGGCAATCTGCCGGCTCGGCTTATCGGCACGCGCCCACCATCGAGTCCTGAAAGTCGCGCGAACCTGCGCCGATCTCGCCGATAAAGAGCACATCGAAGCGGCGCACGTCGGCGAAGCGATTCAGCTGCGCGCGCTCGACAAGCCTATTGGTTGAGCGACACCATGTAATCGACCGCCGCCCGTATGGTCGCGTCCGGCCAGGTGGTACCGCCGCGCGCCGGCATGAGGCCTTTGCCGTGCAGCGCATGCTCGTACAGCACCGCCTTACCCTGCGCGATGCGCGGACCCCATGCCGCATGATCGCCGATTTTCGGCGCGCCGTTCAGGCCCAAGGAATGGCACGCCGAGCAGATCTGCTCGAAAGCATCCTTGCCGCTCTTCGGAATGCTTTGCGCAGGCGCCGCGCTGCTGGGTGCGGCGGCGATCAACGCCGAATTATCTTGCCCGGCGATCGCGACACGCGCCGGCGGCGCGATGTTTCGCTGCACCGCGCCGATCTGCAAGGCCTGGGTCATCTGATCTTGCAATTGCACGCGGCCAAGCGAGCGGGCGAACGCGAACAGGACGATCGCGATAAAGATCAAGATACCGAGCACTACGCTGAAAGAATTGAAGAAATGCGTATCTGAGGATTCGGCTTTGGACACGACGACTCGCTGAAAATAGCAATGGAAGCTCTTATTGGCGGACAGTATAGCGGCAGCCGGCGACCGACGGAATAGCCTTCCGCGCCCGGCTCATCTTCAGTTTCGCTGCTCCACGCAACTGTCCACCGCCGCGGCGCCAACGTCGCCGAACGCCGTGATTTTCAGTTCGCGGGCATTCTTCACGGCGAGCGCGCAACGCCGGCCGGCAGGCCGCGAAGCATCCGCAGGTACGCGCCTCTTGCGGCGGTGGCGCTTGGTATCCGCGCCCGCAGCGTGATAGTTTTAGCGATCGGATGCACGGAGCACTATGTTTAAGCGGGTTTTACTCTGCTACGACGGCTCTGCGGTTGGACGCCGCGCCCTCAGGCGCGGCGCCGAACTTGCGATTCTCGTCGGCGCGAAAGTTCACGTCTTGTCGATCGTTCCGACCAGCGTCGTCGATCCGGTCATCGTCGCGGGCGCCATAGGCCAGTCGTGCCTCGCGGGCGACAAGCGCGAAAATCGCAAATTGCTGGATGAGTCCATCGAATGGCTGCGTCAGCGCGGCGTCGCCGCGGAAGGATATCTGGCGAACGGCAACACGATCGACGTCATTCTCGCCTACGCCAAGAAATTGGACATCGACCTCATCGTCCTCGGCCATTATCCGCAGCCCGCGGGCGGGTTTTGGTGGTCCGGGCCGCAACGGACGTCGTTGGCGGAGCGCGCGAATTGTTGTGTTTTCGTCGCCGTCGATGCAACCAACGATTTGCCGGCGGCGACGCCGGCCAACGCGTGAGCGGTTTCGATGGCCGCCTGCGCGGCGCGCGGCGGGAGCATGGGCTCAACGTGCGGCGAGCAGCTGGAACTGCACGCTGACCCGGTCCAATGTCGCGCCAGCGGCGTCCCAGGACCACTCGTCAAAAAACGCCGTGCCGTGCCGATCGATGCGCACGACCGTCGAGCAGCGGGTCCCGTAATCCGCGGCACGCACGAAAGCGCTCGACAGCAACCGCTCCCATTCGACGCTTACTCCGGTTCTAGGCAACTGCTCATCCGGCGCCGGGCGGTCGTCGCGCAACAACTCGAGCAACGAAGTCGCGTCGGTCACGTCGAAAAGCGCGGCCTCGAGCTTGGACTTCGCCTTTTGTACTTTGGGCCAGGGCGTGTCGAGCAGGTGATTCGACAATCCGTAGATGCCCGCCGCAAGCGCTCGGCCATCGCCGCGGACGCTTTCGTAGACTCCGAGCCGCTCGCGGTCGCAAACGATCACATTGAAGCCGCTATAGTCCGGGCCCACGCGCCGCAAATATGCCAATTCGTCCGTCACCGTGCCGTTCGAATCCAGCATGTGCGTCACCAGCGCGCCGCGGCTCGGTGCGCCGCTCCGTTGCGGCTCGGCCCCACGGAAATTGGTCAGCGCGGCGAAGCGCCCGGTGCGGGTTATTCCCAGCCACGTGCCGCCCGCGGCAAGATCCCGGCCGCCGAGGATCAGCGGCTTATCCGGCCACCAATGTGCGGCGGCGGTCCGGCGCGCGTGGAATTCGTCGCGATTGGCGGCGACGATGCACGGATACTCCGGATGCACCCGCCAGGCAACGAGAATCAGGCACATCTACGGCGGCCCCGGCGTCGATGCGGTCGCGTCGGCGGAATTCGCCGCAGCGACATGCATCGCCGCGTTTGCCGCGGAGGATCGGCCGAAGAACATGCAGGCGCACATTTCATCATCATCTTGGCTCGCACCATGGATGGTTGGGCGTCCGCGGCGCAATTTGCGGACCGCCGCATGTTACAAGAAGGCGGGATCTGCCGGTGCCGGTGGGCGGTTACTGCTTGACACCCATGGACCGCAGGTGCAGTTTGACCGCTTGCCGTGCAAGATCGAAAGGTTACTGTGTGGCCCAGGAAGCCACTGCTCAACCTGCCGGTCTGCGACGAAATCACGCGGCCGAGGGGCCGCTGGTTGCGCGGTTGCGCGCCGCCCGTCCAGCTCGCGGAAATGTTTATGGTCAAAGTGCTGACGACGCATGCAGCGCGATATCCCGATCTGTCGCGCCGGCCGTTCGAATTGACGGTGGAGCGTGAATTCCGTTCGCCGGCTGCGGCCCTGTTTCGTGCATGGACGCAGGGTCTCGATGGATGGCTCGCGGCGCCGGGTTCGGTGGCCATGCGGCCGGAAGTGAACGCCCCTTTTTTCTTCGAGACGGAGCAGTGGGCGGAGGCTGCAACCGAGATCCAACGTCACCCGCACTACGGCCGGTTTCTGCAAATCATTCCGGATCGACTCGTACAGTTGACATGGATGACCGGCGCCAACGGTACGGAGGGCGCCGAAACGATCGTCACCGTCGAATTGCATCTGCGAGGCGAGGGCTCCGTCCTGCGCCTGCATCACGCCGGCTTTCCCACCGCATCCGCGCGAGACCGCCATCGGGAATCCTGGCCGCTCGTGCTGCAACAGCTCGCGCATCGTCTCGGCGAACCGCCTTGATTTTTCGCGATTTGATTCCGGCGACCTGGCTTTGCTGGGCGCTCTATTGGTGGCTGACTGCGCGCAACGTCAAGGCAAACCTTTGGCGTGAATCGACGGCTTCCAGGCTGCTGCACGGGGCGCCGCTGGTGATCGCATTTCTGTTCTTGTCGCCCGGCGGCATGCACGTCAAGGGCATCGCCGCGCGCAGCGCGCCGGCCGCCAGTGTCGCCTATTGGATCGGCGCAGCATTGACTGCCGCCGGTCTGTCATTCGCCGTCTGGGCGCGTAGGAATCTCGGCCGCAATTGGAGCGGAACGATCACGATCAAGGTGGATCACGAGTTGATCACCCGCGGCCCCTACCGCATCGTGCGCCACCCGATCTACAGCGGAATATTGCTGGGCTTCATCGGTTCCGCGCTCGCGACCGGCAGCTGGCGCGGCTTGGTGGCCGTCATCCTCGCGTCGCTGGCGATTTGGCGCAGGGTGTATATCGAGGAAGGCGGAATGCGGCGCACCTTCGGCGCCGCCTACGACGACTACGCCAAGCGCGTCGCGGCGCTGGTGCCGTTCCTTTTCTAGGTTCGCATGAGGGCACGAGGGGTTCTTACGGTGTCCAGCGCCCAAGGCAGCGCGGTGACCGGCGTTTCCTGCGGGTTCGAACCCATTTCTGGCGATGCGGCGCGGGTGCTGATATTGGGAACGTTGCCGGGCCGGATATCGCTGTTGCGCGGGGAATATTACGCACAATCGCGCAACGCGTTCTGGCGCATCATGGGCGATTTGTTCGGCGCCGGACCGCAGTTGCCCTACCCGGAGCGCGGCCGGCGGTTGATCGAGCGGCGCATCGCCGTATGGGACGTGTGCGCGTCCGCCGAGCGTCGCGGCAGTCTCGATTCGGCGATCGATGCGATGAGCGTCGTCGCCAACGATTTCCCGACGTTCTTTTCGGCGCATCGGCACATAGAGTTGATCGCTTTCAACGGCGCCGTCGCGGAGGCGCTGTACAATCGCTGCGTGCGTCCCGCACTTGCGGTCGGTCCGCGGCGTATCGCGCTACTGCGCTTGCCATCGACGAGCCCGGCGTATGCGTCGATACCCTATGCGAGGAAATTGGCTGCGTGGTCGGTCGTGCGACGCCAGAGCGGGCGGCCCTGATTCGGCGTAGCCGGCCGCCGCCGGCCGCCGCGGTCCGCGTGGTATTCTCCACGTCGACCCCAGCAGTTGCGGACCGTGTGGTTCCCGCTCAAGTCGAGGGATCGCCGATGACGCGCCGTCTGATCAGCTCCGGTTCATCCTTCGAACGAGAGATCGGCTATTCGCGGGCCGTCGTCGACGGCGACTGGGTGTTCGTCTCCGGTACGACCGGGTTCGATTATACGACCATGTCGATTGCCGACGGTCTTGCCGAGCAAACCGAACAATGCCTGCGCAATATCGAGGCGGCGTTGAAGCAGGCGGACTGTGAACTCGCCGATGTCGTGCGCGCGACTTATATATTGAGCGAGAGCGCCGATTTTGCCGAGTGTTGGCCGATTCTCCGCCGGCATTTTCGCGAAATACGTCCTGCCGCGACCATGTTTCGCGCGGGACTCGCGGATCCGCGTATGCGCATAGAAATCGAAGTCACCGCGCGCAAGCGCGGGTAGCGGCCATGAGCGGCGCCTCCGCCACCGCGGCCGTCGTCTATGTCGCCAATGCGGATACGCAGGATCTTACCGTTTTCGACCTACGCGCGGACGGCGCCATGGCGTTGCTGGGGACCGTCGCAGTGCAGCGCCCCGCGCAGGTCGGCCGTTCGATCGTTCTGGCGCCGAGTCCGGACCGCAAGTTTCTATATGCCGGCCATTTGAGCGGCGCGGGCCAAACCGCCGTGGCGACTTTCGCGGTCAACGCGCGCAGCGGCATGCCGGAGCGGCTCGGCAGCGCGGCATTGGCGGACACCACCGCTTATCTGGCGACCGACCGCAGCGGACGATTTTTATTCAGCGCCTCCTACAGCGGCAACCAGGTGACGGTAAACGCCATTCGAGCGGATGGATCGGTCGGCGACACGCTGCAGGTGGTTTGCACCGAACCGAAGGCACACTGCATCGTCACGGATCCGTCGAACCGCTTCGTATTGCATACGAGCCTCGGCGGCGGCCTGATCTACCAGGAGCGGTTCGACGCGCGTACCGGCAAATTATCGCCGAACGATCCGCCGACGGTCGGCGCTCGCGCGAAATCGGGTCCGCGCTTTCTGGTGTTCGCGCCCGACGGCAAGTTCGTCTATTTGATCAACGAACTCGACGCTGCCGTCGACGTCCATCCGTTCGATCCGCGGTCGGGAACGCTGGCGGCGGCGATACAGACGGCGAACACCGTGCCCGAACGGTTCTCCGGTCGACCGTGGGGAGCCGATATCCACTTGCGCCCCGATGGAAAGTTCCTGTATGTATCGGAACGGACCACCAGCATGATCACGGCGTTCGCCGTCGACCCTGCCAGCGGCCGATTGACGCGCGTCGATGCATATCCTACGGTCAAGCAGCCGCGCGCGTTCAACATCGATCCGTCCGGACGATATTTGTTATCGGCAGGGCAACTGTCGAACACCGTGGTTTGCCACCTCATCGATGCGGCGAGCGGCGAGTTGATCGCGCTTCGCGAGCACGCGGTCGGCAAGAATCCGACCTGGGTCGAGAGCGTCGCGCTCACCCAAGCGCCGCGGCCGCGATTTGTGCGCCCGTAGCTCAGCTGGATAGAGTGTCGGCCTCCGAAGAAGTCAAGTTGAAGTTCGAAACGGGCGGAAAAGTATGGAAAATCAGCGGCTTCGAGAAGCCGGTCTATCCGCACATTTGACGGAGTGACCAGACAGTGACCAAGCGCCGCTCGGCAGGCCGCGACGAAAATGGGTAAAATCCTGATAGGCGCCCGTAGCTCAGCTGGATAGAGTATTGCCCTCCGAAGGCAAGGGTCGCGCGTTCGAATCGCGCCGGGCGCGCCATTTTCACTTCGCGCCGGACGCCGTGCGGCGCGACGCATCCGTCGTCGTAGGCCACGGCCGGCAAGCGCCGGCCGCGACCGCATCGTCGTTACTCGATCAAGTGCTCGCGACCTTGATCTATATTATCGTTTCGCTGTTGACGACCTCGCCTGCGACGCGGGCCGTCGAATAAAATCCAGCATAGGGCTTATTCGTGCACGGATCGCGCAGCACATCGATGCCCTGACTGGCGACCACGGGATACCCGAGTGGCGATGATCGTCGGGGAGATGCGGTGGTTGCGGAGTGCGTTACCACTGTGTCCACGGGGTTTGCGCAAATCGGCGCGCTCCGGTTTCTCGTTTGGTAGCGGGGTCGTGCGCAGTCGCATCCAAGCGAACTCCGTGTCGGAGTCTTCTCGGAAGCATCGCCCTTGCGGGTCGTGCGATTAACGGCATGAGCCGCATGCATTACAAGGCTTACTTCGTCGGTGTGGAGGCGATCGGTGCCACGCATTATCGGCGCATCCGACGGCGCTGATCCTCGAGCGCAGCCGATGATGCGGTGCGAATCGCCGTGAAAGCGCGTCAGGTTCACCCGCGGGCTCGGCACCAACGCGGCCACGCGCGAGAGAAAATCCTCAGGCTCGAACACCACGTGCGTCGCGCCATCCCGGTACGGCCTCTGCATCGGTGCCGCCCTTGACGCAATACTGAAACAAATCGGCAACAGGCACGTCATTTTGAACCCTTATTTTCGGGCCTTCGGTGCGCGGCTTACGACGCGCAACCCTATAAAACAACGCGAGGAACCGCCCCGTGACCCGACTCGTCTCCCGCAGCGTCTCCTACCGCTCCAGCGTCGCGGTCGCCGTCGCTCTCACCGCAGCGGCCGCTCATGCCGCTCCGGCAGCCGCGCCGTCCCCGGCGCCTATGTCTGGAAACGACACGCTGCAGGAGATCATGGTCACCGGCAAGAAGGAGCAGCTAAAAAGTCTCAGACGGCGCTCCATCTACCAGTCCGCGTACGGCGACAAGGCCCTCGACCGCCAGCAGCTGAAGTCCGCCGGCGTGGTCGGCGGCGCCGCGCAGGCGCTGTCTTTCGCGCCCGGCATCAGCGTTTCAGGCTACGGCCAAACCGGCGGCACCAAGGCTTCGATCAGTATCAACGGTATCAGCCAGGGCTGGGCCGGCGCATCTCCGGGAGTGGTCGACAACGGTGGTTTCGCCGTCAGCTTCGACGGCATACCGATGTCCAACCCAATCACCGGACTGTGGGAGACGCCGGAGATTCCACAGACCGCCCTCCTTCAGGGCGCGCGCATCACCTACGGTCCGGGGGACCCCAGGAACCGCTGGTACAACAACATCGGCGGCGGTATCAACTTCGTGCCGGTCGAGCCCGCGGACCAGGCCGGCGGCAAAGTGCAGCTCACCGGCGGCAGCTTCAGCACCGAGAACGCCGACCTCATCCTGCAGACCGGGAAGTTCCACGGTTGGGAAACAGTGATCGCCGGAGGCGCCGGCCGCTCCAACAGCTTCCGCACGTCCGCGGACGGCTTCGCCTGGCCGAGCCGCAACTACGCCGCATTCTTCAAGACGCGCAAGGTGTTCAGCACCGGCAATGTGAGCTTCGGCGCCTACCTCGGCGACGGCCACGGCTGGCGTCCCACGCTGATCCCAACGACTCCGGTGGCCGGTCTGAGCGTCAACGGATTGGGTCAACCCGGCCCCACATTTAGCCAGCAGACCTCCGGATACTACAGTGCCGTCAACGAGCAAGTCTGGAGGAAAAACGACTTCAACCGCGTCTGGCTTGTCTATGCCCGACAGAACCTCCGGCTCGACCGGCACGTGACGCTACACAACCAGGTGTGGTACCGCCAGGGCAATCGACTGCACCTGCATTACAACAACTACACCGCCTCCCTCGACGTCCCCAACAACCTGGACGAGTGGAACGATCCGTCCTCGCACGATTACGGCGACAAGATCTGGAGTGACATCTACCTGCCGTACAACCAGATCGGTGTGGGCGGCTACTTCACCAACACCGAGTACAACACGCTGCAGCATTTCTATAATCCGGCGGACTGCTACACGTACAGCGGCAGCACCGCGCTCAACGGTTATGGGGTCACGATCCAGCCTGGCAACCAATTCTGCGGCTCGCCCGCTTTCCCTGACGGTGGCTACCGCAACAACTTCTGGTATACGACGGATCTTGCGGCATTCGTGCAGGATGCCATCACGCCGATCGCGAGCCTGACCATCACACCGGGCATACGTGCAGTGGCCTTCGACACCAACTACTACCCCGAGGGCGCCGTGGAGGCTCCCTATGCCGAACTGCTCGCCACGGCGCCTGCCGGCACGGTTTCACCTGGTTTCAGCAGCCAAGATCACGGCGTGCTCCCGGCGACCACCACTCATTTCAATAAACTCGAGCCGTCCGTCAGCGTCCGCTACCAGCCGCTGCGCTGGCTGGCGATCTATGGCAACTGGGCGACCGCCTATCGCCTGCCCCCGGTTGGCGGCGGCGGCGGCCTGTATCAGAAGCAGTTGCCCGCCGGCGACCTCCTCGAGAAAGGCCTCGAGTGGCAGGTTGGCAGCAAGGTGTTCTGGCCCGAGGTGGGCGCGTTCAGCAAGGTACTGGTCAACGTCAACTACTATCACCTGCGTTTCAGCAATCAGTTCATCAGCAGTTGCACCACCTCCAGCTCGGTCAACTGCACGCTCGCAACGGGTGATTCGCTGTACCACGGCGTCAATCTTTCGGCCGAGGCCAACCTGGACGCCCTCAAGATGTTCACCAACCTGAACGTCGAGAGCGCGTACTTCAACAACTACAATAACGGTGTAGCGTACAATAACCTGCCTGTTTCGGATGTACCCAAGAGTACGTTCAACATCGGCGCCTACTGGACTCACGCCCTCCCTGGCGGGATCGCGCTCAAGCCCCGCGCGTGGTACCAGTACGTGGGTGAACAGGCGATGTGGGACAATAATGCGGCCGCGCCGAGCAATCGATATCTTCCCTCCTACGGAGTGCTGAACCTCGCGCTGGCCGCGACGCTTCCCTCCTCCTGGTACGGGAACGCCGTGAAGGCGGTGAAGCTGAAACTCGAGGTCGTAAACGCGCTCGACCGGCGGTACAACACGTTTGGATACCTGGCTGCGGGAGGTGGTAACGACATCTACGGCACGCAGGCCGGGGGATACGTGCTGGCCTACCCGGGTGCGCCGCGCGCGGTCTACGCCACGATCGATGTCAAGTTCTGAATGTTCGCTGCCCTGGTGTTCGGCCGGACCGATGGTCAAAGACGCGCGTCGACTGGCTATTTTGCGCACCCGGAAAGTCGCCCGCCATCGACCAATGATCCGCCAAGCGTCACGCATTCTCGCTGTCCTGATTTTCGCATTGCCTTGCTCACGCGCGCTCGCCACCGTACCGCCGCCCGCGCGCCACGTACTCCTGTTCAGCGTCGATGGGCTGCACGCGGTGGACCTCGCCCGGTATGTCGCGGGTCATCCGCGCTCCACACTAGCGCACATGCAGGCGGCGGGTGTCAGCTACACGGACGCCCGCACGCCGGCGCCCGCCGACTCCTTCCCCGGCTTGCTCGCGCTGCTGACCGGCGGCACGCCGGCGGTCACCGGCGTGTACTACGATGTGACTTGGGACCGGCGCTTCGCGCCGCCCACCGGACCTTGCATTTCCCGCGGCGCGCGCGTCGCTTGGAATGAGAGCATCGACCGAGCCGACGGCGGGAGCATCGATCCAGGGAAGCTACCGCGCGATCCGGCGAGGGGCTGCGCGCGAGTTTGGCCTTGGCAGTATTTGCGGGTGAATACCGTGTTCGACGTAGTGCGCAAAGCGGGCGGCGGCACGGCGTGGGCCGACAAGCATCCGGCCTACGACATCATCCAGGGTCCGCACGGCGATGGTGTCGAGGATCTGTACACTCCCGAGATCGGCGCCAACGGCGAGGATCTCGCGTCGACGGCCGGCCGCAGCATTACCGGTTCGATCGAGCGCACCGAGGCCTATGACGCCCACAAATTGGAAGCCGTGCTGCACGAGATCGCAGGTTTCCGCCACGACGGGCGAACGCGGGCACCGGTCCCTGCGGTGTTCGGCCTGAACATACAGGAGGTCAACGTCGCCCAAAAAGTGGCCGGTTACCTCACCGCCGACGGCGTGCCGTCTGCGCCGCTCGAGAATGCGCTGCACCACGTGGACGCATTGCTGCACGGGGCACGTGCAGCGCTCGCCGCACACGGACTTGCCGCGTCGACCTTGATCATTCTCACCGCGAAACATGGCAACGGGCCGATCGACCCATCGCGCGTGCGCCACATCTCCGCCACCGACTTGCGCGATGCGATCGAGCGTGCCGCACCGGGCGAACCGGCACAACTGACCGCCGACCAAGGCGCGCTGGTTTGGCTGCACCGGGACGCAGCTGCCGAGCGGATTGCGCGCGCGCTGGATGCCGAGCGCGCACCGCTCGGCATTCGGCGTGTGCTCTGGGGCGCACGTCTCGCGCTGCGATTCCCGGCGCCCACCGGCGACAGCCGTACGCCGGACTTGATCGTGATTCCCGAGGATGGCGTGATCTACGCCAAACCCGGCGCCGGCAAGCACGCCGAACATGGTGGCTTTCTCGCTGATGACCGCCACGTCGCCTTGCTGCTCAGCGGGCCGATGCTCGCCGCACCGGGCCGCCGCCTGCATGCACCGGTGATGACCACCCAGGTCGCGCCGACCATTCTGCGTGCGCTCGGCCTCGATCCTGCGCGCCTCGATGCGGTGCGTGAGCAAAGTACGCCCGTCCTACCGGGCCTCGTTTGGGACGAGACCGAGTCAGAATGAGGAAACGAAGGTCATCGACTTTTCAGGCGGGACGCCGTGATCGTCGTAGGGACGCGCATTACTGGGCACCCACTGTCCGTTCCGGTCACGGCGGCGGTCGGTCGTTCCGGATCCCGCGACCGCCTGTTCCGCCCAAACTAGAAATGACCGCGCCCTGCCGGAAATGCCGTCTCCCAATTTCGCCCGTCGATCGGCGCGACCTTCATCCCATCGACCGTACCCTCGTCCAGACAGCGGGCGTTGACGCTGAAGCCGTTGGGGTGCGAGCGCGGCACGTAAAAGGACTTGATTCCGCAGTTCTCACAGAACAGATGCAGGGCGGCGCCGGTGTTGAAGCGGTAGCCGCGCAGCGCATCGCGGCCGCAGAGCAGCGTAAAGCGGTCCGCCGGGACGATCAAATGCAGAAACCCGGACATCGCGCAAATGGAGCAGTTGCATTCGCAGACATCGATGATCGCCGGCGCGACGACCTCGAACCGAACCTGTTTGCAGTGGCAACCGCCGACATGTTTGCGCATCGCTCAGACCTTCAGCGTCCCCTCGATGCGTCGATCCGGTATGAACCAGATACAGGCGACGAGTACGTACAGAGCGAGCGCGGCCCAGGAATTCAGGACCGACAAGGCTATGCCTGCGGCATAAATGACGATAGATATCAGTCCCTTCAGGTCCTTGCCGAATGCCAGGGCGAGCGGTGAATCCTTGCCGTTGGTCGCGGCGAGACATCGGGCGAGGTTGTAATACGCGACCGCAGCCATCAGCAATACGCCGCCATAGAGCGCGACCGGCGCCGATGCAAAATGATTCTCGTCCATCCAGGCGGTCACGAAGGGAATCAAGGACAGCCAAAACAGCAAATGCAGATTGGCCCACAAGACGGTTCCGCTGACACGCTGCGCCGCATGCAGCATGTGGTGATGATTATTCCAATAGATGCCGATATAGACGAAACTCAGCACGTAGCTCAAGAACATCGGAACGAGCGGGCCGAGCGATGCGAAGCCGGCGCCGCGAGGCGCCTTCAGCTCGAGCACCATGATCGTGATGATGATGGCGATGACGCCGTCGCTGAATGCCTCCATGCGTCCTTTACCCATAGCCGGCCCGCCTCTCCTCGGTCCGGAGTGCAAGCGCTACCGCCGCCGGCGCGCGCAGGTCACGCCGCCGCGGTCAATGTTTGTGTTCGACGGCGGCGAGATCGCTGACCAGGTCGAGCAGACGGTGTTCGCCCTGCGCCGTGCCGACGTCCGCCAAGTATTTGCCGTTGATCACGAACGTCGGCACCCCGGTGATGTGATAGCGCTGCATCAGCTCGTCCGCCCGCTGCAAATCGGTTTCCACGGTAAACGAGTGGTAGGCATTGTTGAATGCGGTTGCGGCAACGCCGTGCTTCGTCACGAATGCGAGCTGCATACTCTGCGATTGAGAGGCGTTGTTGCCGACCAGCGGATCGTTATTCAGGTGGATCTCCTTGAAAATCTCCGTATGCAGCTGGTCGATCTTGCCTAGGCTTTGCAGCGTGTAATAAAGCCGCGCCAAAGCGCGATGCCCCGGACCCCACATGATCGGCACGCGTGAGAAGGCGATATACGGCGCTTTCGTCTTTCTCCACGCTTCGATGAGCGGATCGAGCGCATAGCAGTGCGGGCAGGCGTACCAAAAGAATTCCAAAACCTCGACTTGGCCCGGCGCTACGGACGTCGGTTGCGCGGGGGTCAGGCGCGTGTAATTGACGCCTTCTTGCCACATCGTCGGCCCACTCAAATTGGCCGCCGATGCGGTTCCGGTGACGGCGGCAACCGCGGCATACAGCGGATTGTGCTCGCCGGTGTCGCCGGTCGTATCGTCGACGGTCTCCGAGCCATCCTCGTTCAAGCGCTTGATCGTCGACGGCTCGACCGCCATCGTTCCTGGCGTACTTGCTTGCGTCGCCGCAATCGAGGGCCCGGTCGCGCTCGCGGCCGGCGAGCCGCCGGCCTGCCCAAGTCCTGTCGTGGGCTGTTTCGCGCAGGCCGTGATCAGCAAGCCAAGTCCGAGCAGCAAAACAAGGCGTTTTCGTGACGGCATTAGCGAATCCCCTTGACGTAGGCGGCGACGTTGCGCATATCGACGGCCGCCAATCTCTTCGAGATCGTCTGCATGATGTCGTTTGGCCCGGTCATGCGCGCGCCGGACGCATAGTCTTGCAGCTGTTTAATCACATAAACCGCATGCTGCCCGCGCAGCGCCGGTATCCTGCCCGATTCGTTTCCTCGTCCGGTAGGACCGTGACAGGCCATGCACGCCGGTATGCCGCGGGCGGCATCGCCGCCGCGATAGATCGCTTGGCCGGCGTTCCAATACGACGGATCCGCCTCGAGTCCGGAATTCGGCAGGCTGTCGAAATAGGCGCCCAAATCAGCCATGTCCGCCGCCGTCAACGACATCACGATTGGCATCATGATGGCATTCTTGCGCGTGCCGTCCTTGAAACTCTGCAGCTGTTCGGCAATGTAGCCCGCGCCGAGACCCGCGAGACTCGGCCATTGCGGATTCACGCTGTTGCCGTTCGCGCCGTGGCAGGCGTGACAGACCACAGCTTTGGTTGCACCAACTTGGGCGTTGCCGTCGCAGAGCGCCGTAGCGCTGACGCCGGCGCCGGCAATTGCCGCTGCAAGTATCAAAAACCGCTTCATAATCGCGTTCTACCCCGCTATTTGCCGAACCGCCGTCGACGGCAAATTGTACACTACGGTCAATAATTTACGTGCAACGTGCGGCCATGTCGACATACCAGAACGTGAAATTCGTGACAAGTGCGGCCGAGGTACGGCAGTTCCCCGCCGACTCGGGACGCGAGGTCGCGTTCGCCGGCCGTTCGAATGCCGGCAAATCGACCGCGATCAATGCAATCACGCAACGCGCCGGCTTGGCGCGCGTCAGCCGTACGCCAGGCCGTACGCAATTGATCAATTTTTTCGAGATCGTCTCGTCAATTCGGCTGGTTGACCTGCCCGGCTACGGGTTTGCGAAGGTGCCGCAAAGCGTGCGTGCGCGATGGCTGGAGTTGATGCAACATTATTTCAACGAGCGCACGTCGCTCGTCGGCTTGATTCTGATCGTCGACAGCCGGCGCGGCCTCGGCGAGCAAGATGTGGCGATGCTCGAATGGGCGCTCGCGCGCGGCAGGCGAGCGCATGTATTGCTCAGCAAGGCGGATAAATTGAATCGTCATGACTCCTTGCGCGTGCTGCATGCGACCTTGGCGGCCTGTGCGCAAACTGCGGTGACGGCGCAGCTGTTCTCCGCCCGCGCGAAGAATGGCATTGACGAAGCCCGTCGCGTCATGGACGAATGGCTGCCGGCGGCTTAAAAAAAAAAGCCCCGACGGTCGCTTGTAGCAGCCATCGGGGCAGACCAACCCGGCATGGGGATGACAGACCGGGTCTACCCGCTCAGGGAGAAGAGCGGGGAGCGATTTACACGCTCGTACGGTTAGATGGGGGTGCCCGCGGAAAGTTCCAGGGGCAAATCGACAAATGGCCGGAATTTCGTAAGTAGCTAGAAATCAATAGATTTTTGCGGCCGGACTCCGGGCGGGACGCTAATGCGCCTCGTCCCAATTGCGGCCGATGCCGACGTCGACCTTCAGCGGAACTCGCAACGTCGCGCTATGCGCCATGCGTGCACGCAGCTCGTCCGCCACCTCGTGGACGGCGCCGTCCGCGACTTCGAGGACGAGTTCATCGTGAACCTGCATGATCAAGCGGGCCGCGGCGCGCGAGTGCTCGAGCCATGCGTCGACGTCGATCATCGCCTTTTTGATGATGTCGGCGGCGCTCCCCTGCATCGGCGCGTTGATCGCGCTGCGTTCTGCATATTGGCGCTGCGCCTGATCGCGCGACTTTATTTGCGGCAGGTAAAGTCTCCGCCCGAACACCGTTTCGACAAACCCGGCGGCGCGCGCCTGCGCGCGCGTCTCGTCCATGTAGCGCCTGACGCCGGGGTAGCGCTCGAAATACAAGTCGACGTATTTTTGCGCATCGCCGCGGCCTATGCCCAATTGACGCGCCAAACCGAACGCCGACATGCCGTAGATCAAGCCGAAGTTGATCGCCTTCGCGGAGCGGCGCTGATCCGCCGTGACCGCCGTCTCGGCGATGCCGAACACCTCGGCCGCGGTGGCCCGATGAATATCGCGGTCCTCGGCGAATGCGCGCAGCAGTCCCGGATCGCCCGACAGGTGCGCCATGATCCGCAGTTCGATTTGCGAGTAGTCCGCGGCGACCAACGAGTGGCCCGGGGGCGCGATGAACGCCTGGCGGATGCGCCGCCCCTCGGGCGTGCGAATCGGAATATTCTGCAGATTCGGATCCGACGAGGACAGGCGCCCGGTCGCGGCGATCGCTTGGTGGTACGAGGTATGGATGCGTCCAGTCGACGGTTCGATCTGTTCCGGAAGCTTATCGGTATAGGTGGATTTGAGCTTCGCGACCCCACGGTAGTCCAAGATCATTCGCGGCAGCGGATAATCGGCCGCCAGCTCCTCGAGCACGTCTTCGGCCGTCGACGGCTGGCCGGTCGGCGTTTTGCGAATCACCGGGATGCCGAGCTTGCCGAACAAGACTTCCTGCAATTGTTTCGGCGAATCCAGATTGAACGTGCTGGCCGCCGCCGCATGCGCCTGGATCTCGAGTTCGCGCATGCGGGCGGTAAGCTCCGCGCTCTGCGTTTCGAGCAGGCCGCGATCCACCAGCACGCCGTTTCGCTCCATCCGGAACAAGACCGGCACCAGCGGCTGCTCGATCAATTCGTACAGCTCGCGCAGCTTGGGCAGCGCTTCGATCTGCGGCCAGAGGCAGCGGTGCAGGCGCAGCGTGACGTCGGCATCCTCGGCGGCGTATTCGGTCGCGCGATCGACATCGACCTGGCCGAAGGGGATCTGCTTTGCGCCTTTACCGGCGACATCTTCATAGTGAATCGTCTTCAGTCCCAAATATTTCTCGGCGACCGAATCCATGTCGTGCCGGTTCGCGACGCTGTTCAGCACGTAGGATTCGAGCATCGAGTCGTAGCGCTGACCCGCCAGGGCTATGCCGTAATTGGCGAGTACGTGGGCATCGTATTTCAAGTGATGCCCCAGTTTGGATTTGCCGGAATCCTCCAGCCAGGGCTTGAGCGCCGCCAAAACGACGTCGCGGCCGAGTTGCGGCGGAGCGCCGGCATAGTCGTGCGCGAGCGGCACGTAGGCGGCCTCGCCGGGGGTCACCGCGAACGACAGGCCGACGATGCGCGCGCGCATGTAATTCAAGCTGTCCGTCTCGGTGTCGAACGCCGCGAGCGGCGCCGCGTCGAGTTTGGCGAGCCAGGCGTCGAGCGCCGTGCGGTCCGTTATTTTCTCGTATGTTCGCGCGCCGACCGGAACGGCCGGCGCCGCAGGGGCTTGCGCCGCGGCCGTCGCGGACACGGATGCGTGCACAGGTGGCGCGGCCGGTGCGGCCGGTGCGGCCGGCGGGTCCGCGGTTTGCAAGGACTTCAGCAGCACGCGAAATTCAAGCCGCGTATACAGCTCGCGCAATCGCTCGACGCTCGGGGAGCCGTTGCGAAGATCCTCGGGCGTAACGTCGAGCGACAGATCAGTATCGATCGTCGCGAGCTTGCGCGACAGGCGCAAAATGTCGAGTTCCGCGCGCAGATTTTCCCCGACCTTGCCGCCGATTTCCGCGGCATGCTCGATGATCGCATCGAGCGTCTGGAATTGGGCCAACCATTTTGCCGCCGTCTTGGGACCGACGCCCGTGATGCCGGGAATATTGTCGGAACTGTCGCCGGCGAGCGCGAGATAATCGACGATCTGTTCCGGATAGACGTCGAATTTCGCCTTGACGCCGGCGCGGTCGAGGCGCGTGCCGCTCATCGTGTTGACTAGTTCGATCTCGGGGCCGACGAGTTGCGCCATGTCCTTGTCGCCGGTCGAAATCGATACCGAAAAGCCCGAGCTTGCGCCGCGCAGGGCGAGCGTGCCGATCACATCGTCCGCCTCGACGCCTGGGATGCGCAGCAGCGGCAGCCCCATTGCAGCCACCGCGTCGAGCAGCGGTTGCACCTGCGCGCGCAGCTCATCGGGCATCGGCGCCCGATGAGCTTTGTAGGCTTCGAACAGATCGTCCCGGAACGTGCGCCCCGGGGCATCGAAGACGACCGCGATGCGCTCCGGCGCCTCGTCCTTGATCAATTTGTTCAGCATGTTGAGCACGCCGAGCACCGCCCCGGTGGGCTCGCCGCGGGAATTGATGAGCGGCGGCAGCGCGTGAAACGCGCGGTACAGATAAGAGGAGCCGTCGACAAGGACGAGTTTGCGCACGCTCATCGGGCCGCCGAACAGCCCGGCTTAAGCCTGCGGCGAGCCGCTGGAGGCGCCGCTCTTCGGTGCCTGCGGCGCCGCCGAGGCCGGTGCTGCAGGCACGGCCGACGATTGGCCATTGACCGGCGAGCGGCTGTGCAAATCAGGCAGAACCAGCGGGCCCTTCTGTCCGCATCCGGCGAGTGCGCCGCCGACGCCGCATATGACCACCAGGCAGAAGCTTCGCATGCGCAGAGTATAGCCCGTTCGGCGCCGGCGCCGACCCCGGATATTTATGCAATAGCAGGCATCGGCCGCTGGCCTGCGGCGCCGGCGCCGCAGCCTTGGCGTCGCCGCCGCCGATGATCTTGTATTGCAGCCCGGAAGCGCTCGTTTGCACGCCCTTCTTGCGCGCATTGCGCGCCAGGAATTCGCGCGCCGCTATTTCCCTTTCAATTCGGCGGCGACCCGCCGGTAGGCCTCGCGAAACGGTATGCCTTCGGCGACCACCATTTGGTTCGCTTTCGCGGCCGCGTAAATGCTCGGATCGAGATGGATCCGCTGCGCCTCGAAGCGCACGCCGGCGAGCGCGCTCGGCAGAATTTCGAGGGTCTGCGCACAGGAGTCGATCGCGCGAAATAGCGGCACCTTGATCAGCTGCAGGTCGCGGTGATAGCCGGAGCTGAGTTTTTGCGTGAGTCCGAGCACCTCGTTCAAGGCCGCATGCGCCACCGCGCTGCGCCCGCGGACCAGTTCGAAGACGTCGGGATTGCGCTTTTGCGGCATGATCGACGAGCCGGTCGTGAATTCCTCCGGCAGGCTGACGAAGCCGAATTCCCGGGTGTAGAACAGCAGCAAATCGGCGGCGAGGCGCCCGAGATCCTGGGCCAGCAGCGTAATCTCGAACAACAGCTGCGCTTCGGCCTTGCCGCGCGACAGCTGCACCGCGGTCACCGGTTCGTGCACCTCGGCGAAACCGAGGTGCCGCATCGTCGCTTCGCGGTCCACCGGCAAATTCGGGGTGCCGTAGCCGGCGGCCGAACCGAGGGGGTTTTTGCCGGCGCGCCGGGCCGTCAGCCGCAGACCTTCGGCGTCGTCGCGGATTTCGGCCGCGTAGCCGCCCGCCCACAGAGCGACGCTGCTCGGCATGGCTTGCTGCATGTGCGAATACCCCGGCAGCGGAATCAGGCCGTCGCGCGCCGCCAGCTCATCCAGCGCAACGGCGACGGCGACCGCGCCCGCGCGCAAGGCCTCGGCGGCGTCGCGTAAATACAGCCGCAGGGCGGCCAGCACTTGATCGTTGCGCGAGCGGCCGGCATGCAGTCGACCGCCGGCGGCGCCGATGCGCGCGGTGAGCCGGCCTTCGATCGCCGTTTGGCAATCCTCTTCGTCGAGCGTGACGCGCCATTCGCCGCGCGCGTGCGCGCCGCCGATTTCGCCGAGGGCGCCGCGGATTGCGTCGAGATCCGCAGGCGCCAGCAGCCCTTGCGCCGCGAGCATTTCGGCATGCGCGATCGAGGCCGCGACGTCGTAGCGCACGAGTCGATTGTCGAGCACGTGGTCGTCGCCCGCCGTGTACTCGAGCACGCGCGCATCGAGCGGCGTGCCCTTGTCCCAAAGCCGAGTCATGTAGTGCGCCTCCTCATCGGTGTTCAGAGGTTCGCGGCCGTGCTTTGCTGCTCGGCCGGACTCAACGCGTTCAAGTCCGCGACCACGAGCGTACCGGTTCCCTCGTTGGTGAATATTTCCGCAAGCAAGCTGTCGTTCGACTTGTAAGTGATCACGTGCACGCGGCGCACGCCGCCGCGTATTGCGGCTTCGATCGCGGCGGCCT
Source organism: Steroidobacteraceae bacterium (assembly GCA_035531435.1). Lineage (GTDB taxonomy): Bacteria > Pseudomonadota > Gammaproteobacteria > Steroidobacterales > Steroidobacteraceae > Bog-1198. The sequence goes on from DATKSW010000018.1 coordinate 172,815, forward strand.
TCGGCAGCATGCCGTCGTGCAAGCTGCCCTGATCGCGCAGGCGCTTCAGGCCCTTGACGTCGGTGTAGGAGATCACCGAGCTTGCATCGTCGATCCGCTCCAAAATGCCCGGAGCGCCGGTGCAAAGCACCAGCTTCTCGGCCGACAAGCTGCCGCCGATCGCCGCCGCGACCGTGTCGGCGTTTATATTGAGCAGCGTGCCGTGTGAATCCGCCGACAGCGGGCTGACCACCGGCATCAAGCCGTCGTCCAAGAGCTTTTCGATGAGCGCCGCATTGACCGAGTCGATGTCGCCGACGTAGCCGTAGTCGACCGTATCCGCCGAGCCGTCGGCGGCGCGCACCGGCGGCCGCCTGTGCGCCCGTATCAGGCCCGCGTCGACGCCGCTGACGCCGATTGCCTCTATGTCGAGTTCCCGGCAAATCGCCAGGATGCGCGTATTGATCAAACCGTTCAGCACCATCACGGATGCATCGATCGATTTCTGGTCGGTGACGCGGCGGCCGCCGATCATGCGTGTTTCGATGCCGAGCGCCGCCTGGATGCCGTCTAGTTGCGGGCCACCGCCGTGAACCAATACCGTCTTGATGCCGACCTGGTGCAGGATCGCCACTTGTTCGATCAGCACACGAGTCGAGTCGCGGTCGGCAAACACGGCGCCGCCCGCCTTGATGACGAATACTTTGCCTTTGTACATACGCATGTACGGCGCGGCGCTCTTCAGCGCGCGCACGGCGATCGAAGGATCCGGTCTATTGATGATCATGACGAGGACTCCGCTGCGGCAGCCGTCTACGCGAGCATGCGATGCAGAACGGCCATCTGCACCACCAACCGATTGAATGCCTCGCGCTTGACGATTGCGCGGGCACCGTCGAGTACTTCATCGGCCACCGCGACGTTGCGGCGCACCGGCAGACAATGCATCAATTTGGCATCGGCCGCCGCGCCCGCGAACCAGCGCTCGCGCACGCACCAATCGGCCAAGTCGGCGCGCAGCCGCAAATCCGCTTCGACGTCGCCGTAGTAGGTCGTGGTTCCCCACTCCTTCGCGTAGAGCACGTCCGCGCCTGCGAGCGCCGCGGCGCGATCCTCGGTCTCGGTCACGGAGCCCCCCGAGGAGGCCGCCGCAATGCGCGCGGTCTCCATGATTTCGCGCGGCAAGGCAAAGCCGTGCGGACGCAGCACGACCACCTGCATGCCGCGCATCGCCGCCATCTGCAGCGTCGCCGCGGGCACCGCCAGCGGCAGCGGTTTTGGGTGGTAGACCCAGCTGAGCACGAATTTGGCGCGCGCCGCCACGCGCAGCTCATCGAGGGTGCGCCAGTCGGCGAGTGCTTGGCAGGGATGATTCATCGCCGATTCCATATTGATCAGCGGCTTGTCGCAAAGCTCGCTCAGCATGCCGAACAGAGTTTCCTGCAGATCCGACTGCAGATTCTTGCCCTCGGCGAAAGCGCGCACGCCGAGCGCGTCGCAAAACGAGGCCAGCACCGGGATGCCTTCGCGGATGTGCTCCGCAGCGCCGTCCTTCATGATCGCGTTCTGGCGCGTCTCCAGCGCCCAAGTTCCGTGTCCCGGCATGATCACGAAGGAGTTGCCGCCGAGGCGCGCCATGGCCGCCTGAAATGACGCCAGGGTGCGCAGCGACGGATTGAAGAACACCAAGCCGAGGATTTTACCCGCGAGCGCGTGCGGCTGCGGCTTGTCCTGCAGCGCCTGCGCGAGCGCAAGCAGATCCCGAATCTCGTCGGTGGTGAAGTCCGCAAGGTCGAGGAAGCGCCTCATGGCGGTATCTGCGCCAGCGCGCCGCTCAATTGGTCCACATGGCCTTCCGTCAATATATAGGCGGGAAGCAGGCGCAAAACCTGCGCATCGCCGCTCGTGCCCGTCAAGATGCCCTTCTCCAGCAATGCGCCTTGCACCTCTTTCGCGGGACGAGTCGTCTTCAGGCCGAGCAGGAAGCCGGCGCCTTGTATGCCGGTGACCGGCCCCGTGACGCAGGTTGCGCGAATATACTCCGAGACCGTCCGCACGTTGGCGAGCAGCGACTCGCCGACGATTGCGTCGATGACTGCTTCGGCGGCTGCGCAGGCCATCGGGGCGCCGCCGAACGTCGTGCCCATATCGTCGTATTTGATTTGCCGCGCCAGCCGCTTCGACAGCATCAAGGCCGAGACCGGGAATCCGTTGCCGAGCGCCTTGGCGGTCGTCAGCATGTCCGGCGTCACGCCGTAATGGTTGGCGCCGAACGGTGCCCCGGTGCGCCCCATTCCGCACTGCACCTCATCGAAAATCAAGATCGCGCCGACATCGTCGCATCGCTGACGCAGCGCCTGCAGCATCGGCTTGCCGAGGCCGTAGGCGCCGCCGACGCCTTGCACCGGTTCGACGATGACCGCGGCCGTATCGCGATCCACCAGCGCCTCGATCGCCGCGGGCCGGTCGCGCGGCGAAAAGCGCACGTCGAACGGCGTGCGCGGAAAGCCGTACCATTTCTCCAAGGCGCCCCAGGTCACCGCGCCGGCGGCGGCGGTGCGGCCGTGCCAGCCGTGTTCGAGCGCGACGGCATTGCTGCGGCCGGTCATTTTGAAAGCCATTTTCAGGGCGTTCTCGTTGGCTTCCGCGCCGCTGTTGATCCAGAACACCGTGTCGAGATCGAGGCCCGCGAACTTCGCCAATTTGGCCGCGGCACGCTCGCGGATCGCCATCGGCAAGGCGTTCGTCTGAAACGACATTTGACGCGCCTGCCTCTCGAGGGCGGCGAGCCAGCGCGGATGACCGTAGCCCAATCCGGCGACGGCGTGTCCGCCGTAGAAGTCGAGATATTTTCGGCCGCCGCGCGCCTGCAGCCAAACGCCGTCGCCGCGGACGATCTCGATCGGGTATTGCGCGAAGACCTTGGCGAGGTGTCCGGCGTGCGCGTCGCGCAGCGAATTCACGGCGCTTGCCATGCTATTTCCTCAAGTCCAGCCGGCAGCCGGCGCGGTGAGTCCGGCGCGTTCGTCGAAGCCCAATAAGCGGTTCATCCATTGCAGCGCGCCGCCGGCCGCTCCTTTCGTGAGATTATCGATGGCCGCCATGACGGCGATCGTCGCGCCGTCGGTCGCCGCACTCAGATGCGCGTAGTTGCTGGCGACGACGTCCTTGACGCGCGGCATGGCCGGGCCGACGCACACGAACGGGCAGCCTGAATAATAGGACGCCAGGGCGTCCTGCGCCTCGGCCGTGCTCAGCGGCTTTTTGAGCGCGGCCTGCACCGTGACGTGGATGCCGCGCGCAAACGGGGCGGAATGCGGCACGAAGTGGATGTCGGCGGCGATGCCGGTCGCCGCCTGCGCGCAGGCGATTATTTCGGGGATGTGCCGATGGGCCAGGGGATTGTACGCGTACAGATCGCCGTGCCGCCGCGGATGATGCGTGCCCTCGACGGGGGTGCGTCCCGACCCGGTGCTGCCGGTGGCGCCGCTCGCGAACAGCCGCGTATCCGTCAAGCCGCTTGCGAGCAGCGGCACAATGGCGAGCAATGCCGCGGTCGCGAAGCAACCCGGATGCGCGACATGCGGCGTCGGCGAGGCCCGCAGGTGTTCGGGCAGCGCGCAGGTGAATTCCGCGATGCGCAGCGGCGCGCCATGGGCGCGTCCGTAGACTTCTTCGTAGGCCGCGGCGCTCGCGTAGCGAAAATCCGCCGAGATGTCGACGCAGTGCACGTCGACCGCCGCCGCCGCGGCGACTTGCAGCAGACGATCGATCGCGCCGGCCGCGGCGCCGTGCGGGGCGGCCGAGAAGAGCGCGAACTTCGGGCCGCGGCCGAGCAGCGACTCGATCTGCGCGAGGTCCGAGAAAAGCAGCTGCGGGTAGGCGCAACGCAAGTGCGGGAACGCCGCCGCGACCGCGCCGCCGGCCCGGCTGTCGGAGAGAATCGCGGCAATTTCCAGGTGCGGATGCAGCGCGATCAGCCGCAGGAGCTCGCCGGCCACATATCCGGTGCCGCCCAGCACGATCGCCGGCGTCGGCGCGCTCATTCGGCGGCGACTTTGGATTCACGGACGTTCTGAATCCCGAGTTTGGAGAGGACGTAGTCGCCGAGATCCGCGGGGCTGCTGATCGCGTTGAACGCCTCGACGCCCATCTGTTCGCGGATGATCTGCACGCCGACCTGATTGTCGGTCGCAGGTCCGGTGACGCAGCACGGTTCGATGGCAAAGCGTTCGCGCAGCAATTTGACGCCGCCCCAGGCGGCGACCGGGTCGTTGGCCGACAAAACCACGGCGGTCAACGCGGCCTTGATGTCCGGGTCCAGCAGGATCGCTTCCACGCCGTAGGTGCCGAGGAGCCCGTCGCCCAACTCGAAAACGACGACATCGGGCCGGCCCGCGGCCATTTCGGTCAACATCGTGCGCGTCAGCGCGGGACCGCATTTCGCGGTCGTCGTGACGATGCCGAGATCCGTGAAGATCATCGTGCGCCGGGCGCCCGAGTCTTCGAACGCCAGGACGTCACGGCGCAAAGAGACTCCGGTCGCCTTGAAGGCGTCGACGGTGAGTCCGCGATGGCGCATGCGCGCGATGATCGCCGATGCCGCCGCGGTCTTGCCGGCCTCCATGCAGGTGCCGGCGAGCGCGACCACGGGTATGCCGCGCGCATCGAGTGGCGCGCCGTAGTCGAGCGCCTTGTAGCCGGCTCGGGCCGGTACGCCGATACGCTCGCCGAGGTATGGAAACGTCAATACCGCGCCATGCACGCGGCAATCAAACGGCTTGCCCTTGTCCGGTGTGGCCGAATCGCAGATGCCGAGCACGCCGCCGATATTCAGCATCTGAATGACGTCGCCGGGCTTCAGGGCCGCCGGTATATGGCCGGAGTAGCCGAATAGCGCTTTGCGGTGGCCGAGCGCGCCGACGACCACGTCGCCGCGCGAGATCTTCGCCATGCGTCCGCTGGTCAGCTCCAGGGTGTTGTAATTGGATTTGTTGTTCAGTATCTCGACGACCAGCACGACGCCCTCTTCGCAGGCGATCTCGGTCGAAATGCGAACTTCGTGCGCGAGACCGCAGGCCTGTGTCACCGAGGCGATTTTGTCGACGACGACGGTGCGCATGCCGCTCATTTCTCCTGCGCTCCGGCCCGCTTGTAGAATATTCCGGGCAGCGCCAGTATTTTCGAGAAGCCGAGCGCGTCAGCAGGCGTCCACTCGCCGGCCGCCTCGCCGTACACGCCCTTCGAAGCCGCCATCAGCGAATACGGGGAACTCACGCCTTCGACGAACACCGAGCCCGGCCGCAGCAATACGGCGACCTCGCCGCTGACGCGCCGCTGAGAAGAAATCAGCAGTGCTTCGATATCGCGGCAGGCCGGATCCAAATGCTGGCCCTCGTGAACGAGGTCGCCGTAGGGTTGCGCGACCGTTTCCTTGATGCGCGCTTGCTTTCCGGTCAATACCAGTTTCTCGAGTTCGCGGTGCGCATTCAAAAGCACCTCGGCGGCGGGCGCCTCGAACGCGACGCGACCTTTGGTGCCAATCACGGTATCGCCCAAATGTATGCCGCGGCCGATGCCGAACGGGCCCGCGAGCGCTTCGAGCCGCTCTATCACCGCCACGGGCGCCAAGATCTCGCCGTCGACGGAGCAGGGCACGCCGCGTTCGAAACCGATCGCGTGGCGTTCGGGCGAGCGCGGCGTCGTGAAGGCGTCCTTCGACAGCACCCACGCGGATTCGGCAATGCATCCCAGCGAGGTCAGCGTCTCCTTGCCGCCTATCGTGATGCCCCACAGGCCGCGGTTCACCGAATAGGCGGCGCCGAACGGCGGCACCGGCAGGCCGCGCTCCTCGAGGTAGCGCAATTGTTCGGGCCGCTTGAACGCGCAGTCGCGCACCGGCGCGATGATTTCCAGCTGCGGCGCGAGGCTGCGCAGCGCGACCTCGAAGCGCACCTGATCGTTGCCGGCCGCGGTGCAGCCGTGCGCCACAATTTGCGTCTTCAAGTCGAGTGCAATCTGCGCGATGGTCTGCGCCTGCAATACCCGCTCGGCGCCGACGCACAACGGATACAGCTGGCCGCGGCGCACATTGCCCATGATCAAGAACTTCAGCACCTGCTCAAAATAGGCCGCGCGCGCATCGATCAGATGATGAGCGACGGCGCCGAGCTTCCTGGAGCGTGCGGCGAGCAAGACGGCGGCCGCGGCGTCGATTCCGCCGGTGTCGACGGTGACGGTGATCAGCGGTCGGCGGTGCGTTTCGCGCAGCCACGGGACCAGGAAAGATGTGTCCAGGCCGCCGGAAAAAGCCAGAAGAATGGGCTCATTGCCCGCGCTTGAATTCGGCGTCATGGGAATCAGATGCCGAAAATGCCGTGCAATCGATCGCCGAGCCTGCGCTGGTCGCGAGCCGAGCGGGTGGCGATGAATATCGTATCGTCGCCGGAGATCGTGCCGACGACTTCGGGCCAGGCGGCCGCATCGACGGCGACGGCGACGCTCTGCGCGGCGCCGATTTTGGTTTTCAGCACCGTCAGATTGGCGCCGGCCGTGAACCGCGAGCCGACGAATTGGCGCAAGGTCGAGAAGTCGCTGGTCGGCGCCGCCGCCGCAGCCGACAAGATGTAGCGCCGGCCGAGTTTGGCGACGCCCAATTCGCGCAGATCGCGGCTGACGCTCGACTGGGTCGCCGCGTGGCCGCGTTTGCGCAATAGATCGACGAGCTCGGACTGACGCCCCACGGCTTGTTCGCGGATGATCTTGGCGAGCAGATTGCGGCGCGCGGGCGCGCCGTTGTGGTCGATCAGCGAGCGCAGCATGGGGGTAGCGTGTGCATAAAGTTGCGGGTATGCTGCATAAAAATGCAGACGCTGTCAATGCCGTCGCTACGCCGGATGCAGCGGCCGCCGCGCGCGGCGGCGGGGCCGCGTGGTGGCGCGCGGCCTGCGGCGCCGGCGGGACTTGGCGGCTGAAGCCTAGTAGGCTAGCGCAATCATGCTCGAGACCATCGACATCGAAACCGCAGCGACGCCGAATGCCGCGGTAATTTGGCTGCACGGCCTCGGCGCCGATGCGCATGATTTCGAGTCCGTGGTCCCGGAACTCGTGCCGCGCCGGGAGCGCGCCTGGCGATTCGTCTTCCCGAACGCCCCGTTTCGCGCCGTGACGCTGAACGGCGGCATGCGCATGCGCGCCTGGTACGACATCCGCGAGTTGGAGCGCACGGCGAGGGAGGACTTGGCCGGTTTCAACGACAGCGACCGAGAACTGCGGGAGATCTTCGCGCGGGAAGCCGCGCGCGGAATCCCGGCGCAGCGTATCGTGCTCGGCGGCTTCTCGCAGGGAGGCGCCCTGTCGCTGTACACGGCCTTGCGTTTCCCGCTGCCGCTGGCCGGCGTCATGGCCCTGTCCTGCTATTTGCCGGCGGCCGCGCGCCTGCCCGCCGAGCGCGCCGCGGGCAACGATGCGACGCCGATTTTCATGGCGCATGGCCTCGAGGACAACGTCCTGCAGCTGCCGCTCGGGCAGCGCTCCCGGGATGAACTGCGCAGTCTCGGATACCGCGTCGAATGGCACGAGTATCCGATGGGGCACGCCGTTTGCCGGGAGGAGATCGCGGCCATCGGCGAATTCCTGCGCCGCGTGCTTGCCTAGACAGCCGAGGCGGGCGCAGCACGGCCCGCGATCCTCAGGCGGGCGGCGGTGCGCCCAAACCCAAGCCGATGATCAGGCTCCAGAGGATGAGGATCGCCATCATCACGAGCAGCTGACCGAAGAGCCATACGCCGAACGCGCGGCGGGTTCCGATGTGCTCGACCTCGCTGAATCCCATGACTTGCAGCAGCAGGCTCCAGCCGATCAACAAGACGTGGGTGATGAACTGCATGCGCAGCAGCAGTGCGACGAAGGGGGCAAGGTCGGCGTGCGGCGTCTGCATGAACGTCGCCTTCCCGGCCAACAAGGCGGTGATCAGCCATAGCGCCAAGGAAACGAGCAGCGGTACGCCGCTGTAGGCGAGCACGTGGAAGACTTGGGGCCGGGTCGCCACCCCCGCGGCGCGGCGGCCCAGGCGCAGATACACCGCGGTCATCAAATACAGGCCGAGGATGCCTGCGATCGGACCTGCTACCAGCGCTTTGCCGAGTATTGCGGAGATGCCGGTATCGGCCCCGGCGGATTGCGCGCGGCTCAAGGCGAGCCAGCTGACGATCCCTTGGGCGGCGCCCAACAGATAATCGGTACGGGATATCGGTGTGGCCGCCAATTCACGAAAGACGCGCCGGGGCCGAAGCCAGACGTCGTACAAGGGGCGAATCGTTTCGGGCGGTGCGGTGTCGTCGTCGGACATCATTGAGTTTCGGCCGTGCAGCGGCAGGGTACGCAATCTACACGCTCAACTCCAGTACGCGACGCAGATGACAGCGGTATTTTTCGGGGTTACTCTCCATGGCAATTGTGGGACCGACCCGGGAGGAGAGAATTGACCATGGCTAAGAAGAGCAAAGCAAAGAAGAGCAAGGCAAAGAAGCGTCCAATGGCGAAGGCCAAAAAGATGGTGAAGAAAACGGCGAAGAAAACGGCGAGGAAAGCCAGCGCGAAGGCCAAGCTCGGCAAACGAAAGCCGGCTAAAAAAGCCAAAAAGACCGCTCGACCGGTCAAGGCGGCCAAAAAGGCGGTCAAGAAAACGCTGGCCGCAGTCAAGCCGGCAATGAGCCCGGTGTACGCGGTCAAGCCCGCGGCGCCGGCGATGCCGCTGCCGCCGCGCAAGGTATTGCCGGCAATGCCGGTTGCACCGCTTGCGGCGCCGCTTTCAACGGCGATGCCGGTGCCGATCGAGCCGGCGACGCCCTCGACGAAGCCTTCTTCGGGTTTCGAGCCGTCGATGCCTTGAAGGGGACGATTCGCTTCATTGGCAGCTGATGCAAGGCGCGTTCGGGCCTCAAGTCCTGCACACGTCGCGGGCGGCGGTCTGCGGCCGCCGGAAACCCGGGCGACCCGAGTGGCCGGCGCGGCCCGGGGCGGCCCTAAGGCGGCGGGCGCGGTCGGACCGCCCTTGGGGCCGGCCGCGCGCGGCTTACTGTGCAGCGCCGCATTTCGGGCGCCCCAGGCGCCGGCACGGCACGCCGCCCGTCCCGCGGGCGGGACCCTAATGCCGCAATGGGTACGCATCCCAGGCGGTCTTGAGGATCAATGAGCCGACCGCCAACAAATACACGCCGCGCACGAAACGGCTGCCGCGCTTCACGGCGGTATGCGCGCCGATCACGCTGCCGGTGATGTTGCAAAGGCCGAGCGCCAAGGCCAGCGGCCAAATGACGTGGCCGTGCGCGCCGAAATATAACAGTGCGCCGGCATTCGTCGCGACGTTGATCAAGCGTGCGCTCGCGGAGGCATGCAGGAAATCGAAGCCGTAGACCCGTATATAAAGCAGCATCAGGAAGCTGCCGGTACCGGGACCGAAGAAGCCGTCATAGACGCCGATCACGGCGATTCCCGCGAGGCTGGCCGCGGTGCGCCGCCGGGTGAAGGCGACCGGCGCGTGGCGCGTGCCCAAATCCTTGTGCGCCAGGAAGTAGACGAGAACGGCGCACAGGATCACCGGCACCGCGCAGCGAAATACCGCCGGCGACAACGCCGTTGCGAGACTGGCACCGAAGAGCGCCGCCGGCAGCGCAACCGCGGTGGCCGGCAGCTGTTTGCGCCAGGAAATGCTCCCTGAGCGCGCGTAGCGCGCGAGCGCGCTGAAGGTGCCCTGAATGCTGGCGAGCTTGTTGGTGCCGAGCAGCGTCGCCGGCGCGGCGGCGGGGTAGCCGGCGAGCAGCGCCGGCAGCTGCACCAGTCCGCCGCCGCCGGCGATCGAATCGATGAAGCCGGCGAGGCCCCCCGCCGCCAGGACGAACAGCAGCTTGCCTATGTCGCCGCCCGGCACGATGCCGATCAGGACTGCGCTCCGTGAAGCTGCCGTAGCCTCCGATCGCCGCTGGCGTCGAACCATTGTTCGATCAAACTGAAGGAGATCGATTGCACCGGGGGCAGCAGCGCGGCGCCGGCGGCGATCTCGGCGCGCGTAAACCAGCGCGCGTCCTCGAGTTCGCTATCGTTGCGGCAAACCGCCGTCGAGACCGCAGGCGCAGTGAATCCCAACATCAGGGACGCGGGGAAGGGCCACGGCTGCGACGCGTAGTACTTTGCTCGGCCAATCAAAATTCCCGTCTCCTCCAGGACCTCGCGGGCGACGGCATCCTCCAGCGATTCGCCGGGCTCGACGAAACCCGCAATCGTCGAATAGCGGCCTGGAGGCCAGGATGCCTGCCGGCCCAGCAGAACCCGGCCGGCGTCGCTCACTAGGACGATGATCGCCGGATCGATGCGCGGAAATTGTTCGGCGCAACAGGATGCGTTGCCGCACACCAGCATATGGCCGCTGCGGGCAGGCAGCGTCGCTGCACCGCAGCTGCCGCAGAACCGGTGCCGGCGCCGCCAGGAGATCATTGCGCGGGCATAGCCCAACAAGCCGGCCTCCTCGGCCGGCAACTGCGGGGCGATCAGACGCAAATCTTCGAAGCTCGTCCCGGGCATCAGTTGCGGCGGTTCGACCGATTCAATTTCCACCGCGAAGCAGGTGTGGCCGGAGAATCGACCAAGCAGTATCAGCTCGTCGGCGTTGCGGCGCTGCGGCGGCAGCAGTGCGAGGTCCAACAGCGCTGCGCGGGGCAAAGCGCCGAGCACGAGCAGGTTGCGCGCGTTCCAGACGACGACCGCGCGGCTGTTCGGGTCGGCGAGGGCGGCGTCGAACCTACCTGGGGCCTCGCGCAGATGCGCGGCTCGATCCAAGTACGGGCCCGCGAAGGGCTGGCGTCGTCGCATCGGCGGATTCTAGCAGGGCGCAGCGCCCGTCTTCGGCAGCTTCGGCAGCTTCGGTGGCGTCAACGGCGGCGGTTCGCAATTGGCGCAAGCGAGCCGCCGCTTCGCCAGCAGATCATGCAGATGCAGTCCGCCGCATGCGGTGCATCGCGTCATGCCGAGTTCGTCGTGTCGCGCCAGCGCGAACAGCAGGAACCACGCGTGCTCGAAGGAGATGCTCGCGGGTGCGTGCAGTTCTAGGTAGGCCTCGTAAGCCTGGCAGATGAGGGCGCCCGATTCCAGCGACCCGACGCGGTAGCCCGCCTCGACGCCGCGCACGGTGCCCTCCAGCAGGCCGTGCATCAAATACAGGCCGGCGAGCTGCGTCGCCTGGAAATGCAGCTCCGGGTTCCTGAAGAAGAACGCGACGCGGCGCGGCGACTTGCCGCGATGCCTAAGTACAGTTCTTTCATCGTGCACCAACACATAGCTGCGGTAGAGCTTGCGGATGCGGTCGTCGCTGAGGCCGGTCCACTGGCGAATCGTGTAAGTGCGCGCCTCGTGACGGATCAGCCGCAGCGCCAAATCGAGGCGCAGGCGGTCCCGCGTGTAACGGTCGTCGGATACTCTCATGGCGCACCTCCGGTTTGTCGCAATTCCCTATATTTACAGAGTATAAGAATTTGACAGAAATTAATCACAAAGTTAGCGTGACTGCCAAGTGTTTTCGCCGTCCATATCGCGGTGCGTTCGCGGGGAAATGCGCGCCGCACGGGCGAAACCGCGAACAGGCGCACTAACAGGGGTTAAGGAGAGGCCGCCATGCCGGATGCAGCCGTCAGTCGTTGGAGCAGGGGATCGCCGATTTCGCCGCCGATCATGCGTTCGCTGCGCCAACTGAATTGCGGGTTTCTGGACTTGCAGGCATTCGCGGCCGGCCGGTTCGGCGGCCTGTCGACGGCGCAAAAGGAGGCCATCGCGAATTGTCCGTACGCCCTGTTCGATTTGCGATTTCACGACGACGGCTACTGGCAAAGGCGCCTGCAAAGCGCGCAGGCGTGGCAGGTCGCCGACACGCCGCCAGCGGATCCGCAAATCGCCGCATTCGCGCAACTGGCGCTGTTCTACGCCTGGCACGTCGCCGCCACGGCGCGCCTCTCGGCGCGATTGCTGCTCGGCATGCACGAGGCCACCGCGGCGACGCTCGGCGGCATCACGCTCGATCGGCTGCCCGCGCTCGCGCTCTCCGAGGCGGTGCATTTGAGCGCGCGTTGGAGTCACTGCGATGCCTACTGGCAGGCGCTCGCGAATGCCGCGGCGCGAGCCGACCGGGTGCGCCTGCGGCGAGTCCAGCTCTACGGACTGCAACTCGCCGCGGCCGCGCATTTGCCCTGGCCTTGACCGCCGCGCCGAGCGGCGGCCCCTTGCGGGGCATTGCGAACAGAGGCTCGCGAGGTTTAATCTTCGCGGTCCTATGCCAGCCCTAGTCCTGCGCCAGCTCACGAAGACGTACAAGAACGGCATCAAAGCGCTGCAAGGCATCGACCTGACCGTCGACGAAGGCGACTTCTTCGCCCTTCTCGGCCCGAACGGCGCCGGCAAGACGACCGCCATCGGCATCGTCACGTCCCTGGTCAACAAAACCGGCGGGCTGGTCGAGGTGTTCGGGCACGACATCGACCGGGACCTCGAGGCGGCAAAATCCTGCATCGGCATCGTTCCGCAGGAAGTCAACTTCAACCAATTCGAATCGGTCATCACGATAGTCGTCAATCAGGCCGGCTTTTACGGCGTGCGCCGCCGCCTGGCGAAGCAACGCGCGGAGAAATACCTCAAACAGCTGCAGCTCTGGGAGCGGCGCCATTCGACGGCGCGGTCGCTTTCCGGCGGCATGAAGCGCCGGCTGATGATTGCGCGCGCGCTGATGCATGAACCGGATCTGTTGATCCTCGACGAACCGACCGCCGGAGTCGATATCGAGGTTCGCCGTTCGATGTGGGCGTTTCTGCGCAACATCAACGCCGCGGGAACCACGATCATCCTGACGACCCATTACCTGGAAGAAGCGGAAAATCTCTGCAGAACGGTGGCTATCATCGACCACGGCAAATTCATCGAACGCGACAGCATGGTCAATGTGCTGCGCAAACTGCAAACGGAGACGTTCGTGTTCAATTTGCGCCAGGCGAGAAGCGATGCGCCGCGGCTCAGCGGGTATCGCAGCGCGTTGACGGACGACCATACGATGGAGATCGAAGTCACCAGGGGCCAGAGTTTGAACGACATATTCGCGCAGTTGAGTTCGCAAGGAATCGAAGTGGACAGCATGCGCAACAAGGTCAATCGCCTCGAGGAACTGTTCATCCGCTTGGTCGACGCCGGCGGCCGTTCCGCGGGCGCCATAGCCGCGCCGACGACTTCGAGGGGTCAGGCCGCATGAGCGCCGCCGAATCTCGCGTCGGCGCCGAATGGATCGGCTTCAAGACGATCATCATCCGCGAGTTCGGGCGCATCGTGCGAATTTGGGGCCAGACGATCCTGCCGCCGGCGGTGACTTCGACCCTGTATTTCGTCATTTTCGGCAGTCTGATCGGCCGCCGGGTCGGGCGCGTCGGCGGGTACGAATACATGCAGTTCATCGCGCCCGGCCTGATCATGATGACCGTGATCCAGAATTCCTACGGCAACGTCGTTTCCTCCTTCTTCGGCGCGAAGTTCGGCAAACACCTGGAAGAACTGCTGGTGTCGCCATTGCCGAATTGGCTGATCGTGTTCGGCTACGTCATGGGCGGCATCATGCGCGGATTCCTGGTCGGCGCCGTGGTCACGATCGTTTCCCTGTTCTTCACCCGCCTAGTACCGGCGCACCTCGCCGCCATCCTGTCGGCGGCGTTCCTGACCAGTTTCGTCTTTGCGCTGGGCGGCTTCATCAACGCGATGTTCGCGAAGAACTTCGACCAAATTTCCTGGTTTCCGACCTTCGTGTTGACGCCGCTGACGTACCTCGGCGGCGTCTTCTACTCGGTCAAAATGCTGCCGAAATGGGCATTTTTCGCATCGCACTTCAACCCGATCCTGTACATGGTGAGCGCGTTCCGCTACGGTTTTCTCGACACCTCGGACGTCGATCTGCGGCTCGCCTACGGGATCATGGTGACGGCGGCCGTCGGTATGTTTACCCTAGCGGTCGTCCTGATGAACAGAGGCGCCGGCATCCGTGAATAGGGGACGATCACCGCCGGTTACTCATTCGGGTGCGCCTCGTGTATCGTGCGCTCAATGGGGTAACACATCATTCTAAGGAGTCGCAGAATGAGCGAAGAAAAACAGCAGAAATTCACCGCCAAGGTCCGCCGCGGTCTCGTCTGGGTACACGGCGTCGCGAGCGCCGAACTCGCCAGGAAAAAGGCCGAAGCAACCGGAGTACGCATCGAGGGATTTACGGCGAGCGAGCTTTCGGACGTCGAATCGGCGCTGACGTGGATCAGCCAAAACAAAGAGTCGGGGCAGAAAGAGGTTACTTGAGACCCGCGGGCCCGTATTCGGTTGCGGGTTTGGCCATGCACCGCCGCGACACCACGCGCGGCCGCGATACGCGCATATGACGCGAAAACGCGCGCTGATCGTCGACGACTCAAAATCGGCGCGGGTGATTTTGAGCCGGATGCTCGAGAAATACGACATCGAAGTCGACATGGCGGAGTCCGCCGAGCAGTCGATCGAGTATCTGCGCCACAATCGGCCGGACGCGATATTCATGGACCATCTGATGCCCGGCATGGACGGTCTGCAGGCCGTGAAGGCGATCAAGGGCAACCCGCAGACGGCCATGATCCCGATCATGATGTACACCTCGCAAGACGGGGAACTGTACGTCGGTCAAGCGCGTGCCCTCGGCGCCTTGGGCGTCCTGCCGAAGCAAGTCCGGCCGGTCGACGTCTCCAAGATACTGTACGAATTGCACTTATTGCCGGAACGCCGCGACGAAGAGGAGCCGGCGCTGCACCCGGTCGAGTTGACCGAACCCGCCGCGTCGGCCGCAGCGGCCGTGACGCGCGCGCCGGCGGGGGGCGCGGATCTGGGCCGGCGATTCGAGCAGGCACTCAAGGATCAGGCGGTCGATTTACGGCGCTTCATCGTTGCGAGTCTCGACAGCTTTGCGGCGCGCATCGTCAGCGACGTCCGCGACAAGCCGGCGGCGGTGAGGCCGGCGCTAGAGCCGCCGGCGGCCGCGGCACCCGCAACGGCCGCCGCTCGGCGTCCACCGTGGGCATGGATCACCGGCGCCGGCGCCACCGGCTTGCTCGCCGCGGCGTTTGCGTGGGCCTGGGTATCGGTGCGCAGCGATCTTGCGCAAGCACACACCGAGGTCAAGGCGCTGAGCGCCGCGAACAGGGACCTAGGCCGCAGCCGCGACGACTTGAACCACGCCCTCAAGGATATGGCCCGCATTCTGGCGAACGTATCCGCGCCGGCGCCGGCGCCGGCACCGGCGCTCGCGGCGGCGGGCGGCGGGGCGGCAGGCTCTGCCGGGGCGGCGGCGATCCGCGCGGTCACGGTACCGTACGGCGAGGTGCCCTTGGACCGCCGCCGGCTCGACGCCATGCGCGAGTTGTTGTCGAAGCTCGTGGCGCAAGGATTTCGGGGAATCGTCAAGGTAACGAGCTTCGCCGGACTGTTTTGCCTGAGCGGCGATGCGAACGACGGCTACCTGCCGGCCAAACCGAGCCTGCCGGCCGGCAAATGCGATGCGCTCGGCAATCCGTTCGAGGAATCCCTGTCCGGCCAGCAGCGCCAATCGCTGGCATTCGGCAATTTGATTGCCGGCGTTCGCGAGCGCACCGGCGGCGCAATTTCCGTTGCCATCGAGGACGGCCCAAGTTCGCAGCTCGCGGTACCTTATCCGATGCGCACCGACACGCTGACCGCGGGCGAATGGAACAAGGCGGCGGCGGCCAATAATCGCGTCGAATTCGAGCTTGACCCCGCGCCGACGCCTTGAAGGGCGACGCCTTAAAAGGCGACGCGGACGAACAATCGCGGGCCTTTTGCCGAGAGTTCGAACAGGCCGCCGCTCGCTGTTTGCCTCGAGAGTAGCGTGGCTTTGACGGCGCTGTAGCCGACGGCGAACGATACGTTGGGGCGCAAGCGGTACAGGGCGTCGAGTTCGTAGAGCCCCAGGGAACCCTGCAATTGATGGCCGGCGACCTTCAAGTATTGCGCCCGGCCCTCGAAATAAAATCGGCGGCTCGCGACCCAGGTGGCATCGATTCCCGGGGTCGGAAAAGGCCCAGCTTGGTCGTCACGTTGATCAACATGCCGGGTCTGGGTCTGCACGCGTGCGTTCGCCGAGATATCGATCTCATCGATGCCGAGCGTGGCGGCCAATTCGAACTTCTGCGTATGCCAAAAGGAATAGCCGTAGGCGATGCCGAGGGCGCGTAGGCCGAGATCCGTCTGCAGCGGATCGCCGTTCAGCAGGGTCGCGTCGCGGAACACGATGGGTCCCGCGCTCGGCGTTCGCGCGAGCACCCGCGTGGCGCTGCGGTCCAGACTGAAGTAATCGAAGATCAGGCGGTGACGCTGGCCGGCGCGGACCATGATTTGAAACACCGGTTCCACCTTCGAGCGCGCAAGACCGAGATCGTTTTCGCCGCTGACGAGGGTTCCCGGCGATCCTGCGCTGCTGTCGAGGCGCATCGAGGTTGCCGCCGTCACCAAGGAGACGCCGAGCGAGAGACGAACGCGCTCTTGCGTCGGGCTGACATAGGCGCCGTCGGCGCGAGCGGCGCCCGTCGGCAGCGCGAGCGCGAGCGCGGCGAGCGCCGCCGCGGCGCGCATCATTGCGTAATCATCCATGCGGCCATAGGATGCGCGAAGCGCCGGCAACACACAAAGTGCGCGATTTCTGTCGCCAATCGCAAACAGACCGCTATCCCTGGCCGCCGCGTTTTTCCTCGAATTGCACGACCGGCGCGCCCGAGGTAATCTCGATCTTGCCGTCGACGACCGCCCCTTTGGCGATGGCGACGCTGCGTGCGCTCACCGTGCCGCGGATCACGGCCGTGCGGCCGATTTCGAGCTTCTCTTCGACATGCAGGCCACCCTCGATCTTGCCGGCGACGATCGCCTGTCGGGCGCGCACCTCGCCTTTCCAGAGTCCGGTCGCTTCAATGCTCAATGCGCCGGCCAGATCGCCGTCTCCATGCACCTCGCCGGCGATGACGAACGGACCTGCGCCGCGCAGGTTGCCGGTCACGACCGAGCCGGCGCCGATCACCGTCGGCGACGCCGGGCCGCGGTCGAAGAATCGCCGTTTTCTACCCGATGTTTCATCGATCATGCTGTGACCTGCTTGGCGTCGCCGACAGAATGGGCAAATCGACGTACAATATGCGCCGGGTCGTCCTTCGTGAGAATACCGATGCACCGAAATCTATGGATCTGGGGCGCAATGTGCGTGGTACTGATTGGCCTGTCGGGCTGCAACCGCGAACAAAGCGACTGGCAAAAGACCCGTGCGGCGAACAATACCGATTCTTACGCGTCGTTTGTAAAGAAATATCCGCACGGCTCCTTCACCGCGCAGGCACAAGCCCGCTTGCAGGAGCTGGCCGAGGACGGCGATTGGCAGAAGGCGCGAGATGCAAACACCGCGGCGGCCTATCAGGCCTTCCTGGTGCAGCACCCGCAAGGCAAGTGGTCCGAGGAGGCGCGGATCAGAATCGAGAATTTCGCGCTTGCACCGTCGCCGGCGGGTAGCCTCCCGGCGGCCGGCACTCCAGCGGCCGGCACCACTCCAGCGGCCGGCACCACTCCAGCGGCCGGCCCACCACCGGCCGGTACGCAGCCGCCGGCTGCGCCGAGCGCCGCGGCGCCGAGCATGGCGCCAAGCGCAGCGCGCTCGCATGCACAGGCCGCGGCTCCCCGCGGCGGATACGCCATTCAACTCGGCGCCTTCAAGTCCGGCGCGTCGGCGGCGTACCGGCGATGGCGCGTCCTCTCGGCCCACGACCGTGCGATTCTGCACGGCTTGAAGCCGGTCGTGCGCGCGACCAAGACCCGGGCCGGACGTCTGTACCGCTTGCAGGTTGCCGGACTCTCCGCGGCGCGCGCGCGCTCCGTATGCCGGCGCCTGAAGGCCAATGCTCAGCCCTGCGTCGTGCTCGCGCCGGTTCGGCGCCGCGCACACCGTTAAGCGCCGGGGCATGGCCGGCCGCGGCGGCCGGCGGCTATTCGCGGGCTATTCGCGGATGCCGAGTTGATCGAGCAGGAAGGCGTATTCCAATGCGGTTTCGCGGTAGTGCTGGAAACGGCCGGATTTGCCGCCATGGCCGGCGTCCATGTCGATGTGCAGCAGCAGCGGACGGCGATCGGTCTTGAGGGCGCGCAGCTTTGCGACCCATTTGACCGGCTCGTAATATTGAACCTGGCTGTCCCAAAGGCCGGTGGTCACGAGCATCGCCGGATAGGCCTGTGGGCGCACGTTGTCGTAGGGGGAGTAGGAGAGCAGATACTCGTAGTCAAAGCGCCGAGTCGGCTCGCCCCATTCGTCGTACTCGTTGGTCGTCAATGGGATGCTCTGATCCAACATCGTCGTCAGCACGTCGACGAACGGCACCTGCGCGACGATGCCGCGGTAGAGCTGCGGCGCCAGGTTGGCCACCGCCGCGACCAACAGGCCCCCGGCGCTGCCGCCCATCGCAAACACCTTGTCCGGCGCCGCAATCCCTTGCGCGAGCAGGTGGCGCGTGACGTCGATGAAATCGGAAAACGAGTTGCGCTTGCAGTGCAGCCGTCCGCCGTCGTACCAGGCTCTGCCCATTTCCTGGCCGCCGCGCACGTGCGCGATCGCGTAAACAAGCCCCCGATCCAGGAGGCTCAATCGCGCCGTCGAAAACAGCGGATCGACGCATAAGCCATAGGCGCCGTAGGCGTATTGCAGCAAAGGCGCGCTGCCGTCCTGCACGAGGCCCTTGCGGTAGACGATCGATACCGGCACGCGGCTGCCGTCGGCGGCCGGCGCAAACAGAAATTCGGTTCGATAGTGCGCCGGGTCGAAGTCGCCCTGCACCGGATCGCGCTTCAGCAAGAGCCGCTCGCCGGTCCTGACGTTGTAGTCGTAGGTGCAGGTCGGCGTCGTCAACGACGAATAGGTAAAGCGCAGGATCTCGGTGTCCATCGCCGGATTGTCGCCGAGATCCGCCGCATAGGCCGGTTCGCCGCCGTCGATGAGCAAGTCGCCGCAAGCGGTCGCCGGCGCCGCCGCGTGCGCAGGCAGCGGCAGGATTTGAATCTTGCGCAAGCCGCCGCTGTGTACCGAGATCGCCAGAAAGCGGTCGAACACCTCGAAGTCGTGAATGAAGACGTCGTGCCGATGCGCCAGCAGTTCCCGCCACGCGGCGCGCGACGACTCCTCGCCGATGCGCACGCGCAGCAGCCGAAAATTCGGCGCCTGCCAATTGCTGCGGATCACGAAGCAATCGCCGCAGTGCTCGATCTGGTATTCGTGATCGCGCTCGTGGGCCTGGAAGAGCGTGAAGCCGAGCGCCGGATCGTCGGCGTCGGCGTAGCGCCATTCCGAGGCGACGGTGCTTTCCATGTGGATGAATACGAATCGCTCCGATTTGGACTTGACGACGCCGGTGTAGAAGCTCTTGTCGGTCTGCTCGAAAACCAATTCGTCGCCCGCAGGATCGGTTCCCAAGCGGTGTTTCTTGACGTACAAACCGAGCAGCGTCTCGGGGTCCTTGGCGACGTAGAACAGAGTGCGGCTGTCGTTGGCCCAGGCGAGATCGGCCTCGACGTCGTCGATCGCGGCGGCGCCGATGGCGCCGCTCGCTAGGTCGATGAACCGCAGCCGGTACTCGCGCCGGCCGACGATGTCCTCGCAAAAGGCCAAGGTCCGCGCATCCGGAGAGACTTCCAGCGCGCCGATCTGGTAATAATCGTGGCCGGCGGCGAATTCGTTGGCGTCTATCATGATTTGTTCGGGCGCGTCGAGCGATTGCTTGCGGCGCGCAAAGATGGGGTATTCCCGGCCTGTCTCGTAGCGCATGTAGTACCAGTAGCCCTGTTTGAAATACGGCACGCTCGCGTCGTCCTGTCGCAAACGCGCGACGATCTCCTCGAACAGGCTGTTCTCGAGCGCCGCGGCCGCCGCCATGCAGCTGCGGCGGTAAGCGTTCTCCGCGGCCAAATGCGCCAATACCGCGGGGTCTTCCCGGCTGTCGTCACGCAGCCAGTAATACGGATCGATGCGCTCGCCGAACGGGGAGTGCACGGGGTGCGGGCGCATGGCCGCGGCGGGGGGCTCGATCGGCGATTCGTTCATCGTGGTGCTTCCTGGCGATGCGCACGGAGTATAGTGATATTCAAGGGGCGCGCGGTCGCTGCGCAGACCCGAAGTTCGATCGGATGGGGGGGAGGGTTGCATGCAATTCGTCAATCAACTGTTGAACGCGAAAGGGCATCAATTATTCTCGGTGGGGCCGAACGATTCGGTCTTGCGGGCCATCGAAGTCATGGCCACGATGCAGGTCGGTGCGCTCCTCGTGATGGATCGCGGCGCGCTGCTCGGCGTCATTTCGGAGCGCGATTATGCGCGCAAAGTCATCTTGAAGAACCGCTCCTCGCACGACACGCCGGTCGCCGACATCATGAGCTCGCCGGTGATCACGGTCGCACCCGGCGACACCGTCCAGCACTGCATGGAAGTCGTCACGCATGAGCGCATCCGGCATTTGCCGGTCGTCGATGCGGGCCGTGTCGTCGGTATGCTGTCGATCGGCGATCTGGTCAAGGCGATACTGCAGGAGCAAACCGAGCACATCGAGCAGCTCGAACGCTATATCGCGGGCTGAATCTGAGCGGCGGAACCGGCCGCCGCCGGACCGGGCAGGCGTCGAGGAACCGCCGGCCGCCGACGGAACGATTGACCGTGTCCGCTAGCTAGGTATTATGAGATCCATACTTGGGCGCGCGGCATGGCGTTCGCCCCTCCCGGCGCGCGCCGATGGAGCGCCTCGAACCGGTTTATTCGGGTGTTTTTGAACGGCTTTATGGCTACGGCTGTACGGCGCGCGGTGCTATGGGCAGCTCTATGGTCGATTGCAAACCCACTTTTCCCTCGAGCCTCGCGGCAGGTGCGGACGCGCGCGCCGTCGATTGGGGGCTTTATCGGCCGGCCTACGAAAAGGACTCCTGCGGCTTCGGCTTGATCGCCAACCTCGACGATCGTCCGAGTCACTGGCTGGTACAAAGGGCCATCAGTTCGCTGAACCGGCTGACGCATCGCGGCGCCGTGGCGGCCGACGGCAAGACCGGCGACGGTTGCGGCCTGCTGCTGAAGATGCCGAGCGGCTTTTTGCGCGCGGCCGCCGCGGCATGCGGATTTTCGCTGACGCCGCTATTCGGCGCCGGACTCGTTTTCCAAAGCCGCGATGCCGACGCGGTGGCGCGCGCGCGGCGGCTGTTGACCCTGGAACTCGAGGCGGAGAAATTCGACGTGGCGGGATTCCGCGAAGTGCCGACCGACCCGGCGGCTTGCGGCGCCGAAGCGCTGAAGAGCCTGCCGCTGATCGAGCAAATATTCGTCAACTTCCGCGGCGAGATCGACGAGGCGACCTTCAACCGCAAGCTCTATTTGGCGCGGCGGCGCTGCGAGAAGCGGTTGCAAGGGCAGGATCCGGCGTTCTATATCCCCTCCTTGTCGGCGAGTACGATCGTCTACAAGGGCATGGTCATGCCGCAATACCTGGCGCAGTTCTATCCGGACCTTCAGGATCCGCGGATAGAATCGTCGGTGGCGGTTTTCCATCAGCGCTTTTCGACCAACACGCTGCCGCAATGGCGGCTCGCGCACCCCTACCGCTATTTGGCGCACAACGGCGAGATCAACACCATCCAGGGCAACCGCAGTTGGGCGGTGGCCCGCGGCCCGCTTTTCAGGTCGCCGTTGCTGCCCGACCTCGGCGATATTCTGCCCGTGGTATCGCTGAGCGGCTCGGATTCCCAATCGCTCGACAACATGCTCGAACTCCTCTTGGTCGGCGGCCTCGATCCGATGCACGCGATGCGCATGCTGATTCCGCCCGCCTGGCAGTCCGTCGACATGATCGACCCGGATCTCAAGGCGTTCTACGAGTACTACGCGACGCACATGGAGCCGTGGGACGGTCCGGCGGGCATCGTCCTTACCGACGGCCGCTACGCCTGCTGCACTTTGGATCGCAATGGCCTGCGCCCGGCGCGCTGGGTCATCACGAAGAATCGGCACATCACGATCGCCTCCGAGGCCGGCGTCTGGGACTATCGCGCCGAGGACGTCGTCAAGAAAGGCAAGCTCGGGCCCGGCGAGATGCTTGCGCTCGACTTGCAAACGGGCGAGCTCATGGATACGAAGCGCATCGACGATCTACTGAAGAGCCGCCACCCCTACAAGACCTGGCTGAAGAGGGGCGTGCGCTATCTGCAGACCGATTTGATCGATCCGCGCCTGGCCGCCGAGCCGATGGACCGCGACACGCTTGCGCTCTATCAAAAAATGTACAACGTCTCGGCCGAAGAGCGCGACGAGATCATACGCGTGCTCGCCGAGGACGAGAGCGAGCCGGTCGGCTCGATGGGCGACGATACGCCGATGCCGGTGCTCTCGAAGCAGGCGCGGTCGCTGTTCGACTACTTCCGTCAGCAATTCGCGCAAGTGACGAATCCGCCGATCGATTCCCTGCGCGAAAGCATCGTCATGTCGCTGCAGACGCAGATCGGGCCCGAGTGCAACATATTTCTGCCGGCGCAGCAGCACGCCGAACAGATCGTACTCAGTTCGCCGATCCTCTCGCAGCGCACCCTGCGGCAGATCGTCGCGCTCGCCGATGACGGCGTTCCGCAAGAGTTCATCGACTTGCAGTACGACGAATCCGGGGACCTGAGAACCGCGATTCTCGCGGTCTGCGACCAGGCGGAAGCCGCGGTGCGCGCCGGCAAGCTGGTGCTGTTGTTGTCAGACCGCTATCTGCTCGCAGGCAAGCTGCCGATGCACGCGCTGCTCGCGACCGGAGCGGTGCACCACCGCCTCGTCGAGGCTGGCTTGCGCTGCAAATGCAATATTCTGGTCGAGACCGGCACGGCGCGCGATGCGCATCATTTTGCGTGCTTGATCGGCTACGGCGCGACCGCCGTGTATCCGTATCTCGCCTATCAGACGCTGTTCGATCTGATGCGCAAGGGCGCGTTGAAAATGGATGCGGACGCGCGCCAGGAAATCGGCCGCAGCTACCGCCGCGCGATCCGCAAGGGACTGTTCAAGATCATGTCGAAGATGGGAATCTCGACGATCGCGAGCTACCGCAGCGCGCAGCTGTTCGAGATCGTCGGCTTGCACTCGAGCGTCGTCGATCTGTGCTTCAAGGGCTCGGAGAGCCGCATTCAAGGCGCGGATTTCGACGATCTGGAGCACGACGCGAGGTATTTGGCGGGACGTGCCTGGGATCGCGGCGAAAACGTCGAGCAGGGCGGATTGTTGAAATACATGCACGGCGGCGAGTACCACATGTACAACCCGGAGGTCATCGCGACGCTGCAGGCGGCGGTCATGACGGGCGACTACGCGCAGTATCTGCAATTCGCCAGCCTCGTCAACGAACGGCCGGTTTCATGCATTCGCGACCTGTTGAAGCTGCGGGCGCAGGCCGCGGCAATCCCGCTCGAGGCAGTGGAACCGCTGAGCGCGATATTGGCGCGCTTCGACAGCGCCGGCATGTCCCTGGGGGCGCTGTCGCCGGAAGCGCACGAGGCGCTCGCGATCGCCATGAACAGGCTCGGCGCGCGCTCCAATTCCGGCGAGGGCGGCGAGGATCCGGTGCGCTACGGCACCGAGAAGAATTCCAAGATCAAACAGGTCGCCTCCGGCAGGTTCGGCGTGACGCCAGAATATTTGATCAACGCCGAGGTACTGCAGATCAAGATCGCGCAAGGCGCGAAGCCCGGCGAAGGCGGACAGCTGCCGGGCCACAAAGTCAACGACATGATTGCGCGCCTGCGTTTTGCACGCCCCGGCGTCGGCTTGATTTCTCCGCCGCCGCATCATGATATCTACTCGATCGAGGATCTGGCGCAGTTGATCTTCGATTTGAAGCAAATCAATCCGCACGCCCTGGTGTCGGTCAAACTGGTCGCAGAACCAGGCGTCGGCACGGTCGCCGCCGGCGTCGCCAAGGCCTACGCCGATCTGATCACGATCAGCGGCTACGACGGCGGCACCGGCGCGAGCCCGCTGTCGTCGATCAAATATGCCGGTACGCCGTGGGAACTCGGACTCGCCGAGACGCACCAGACCTTGCGCGCGAACGATTTGCGCCACCGCGTTCGGCTGCAGACCGACGGCGGCTTGAAGACCGGGCTCGACGTCATCAAGGCGGCGATCATCGGCGCGGAGAGCTTCGGCTTCGGCACGGCGCCGCTGGTCGCGTTGGGATGCAAATATCTGCGCATCTGTCATCTGAATAATTGCGCGACCGGCGTGGCGACGCAGCACGGCGTATTGCGTTCCAAGTACTTCATCGGCTTGCCGGAAATGGTGATCAATTACTTCAAATTCGTCGCGCAGGAATGTCGCGAGATTCTCGCCTCGATCGGCGTGCACAGCATCGCGGAACTGATCGGCCGCACGGAGTTGCTGCAGGTCGTCGCCGGCGAGACGGCGAAGCAGCGCAGGCTCGATTTGACCCCGATACTGGCGAGCGGCGCCCTGGCATCGAGTGTGCCGCAATACTGCGTCGATCCGCGCAACCAGCCCTTCGACAAGGGCGCGCTCGCCGAAAAGATGCTCGCCGACATGCGTGCAGCGATCGGCGCCAAATCCGGCGGCGCCTACAGCTATGCGGTCAGCAACTTCAACCGCTCGATCGGCGCGCGCGTATCCGGCGAGATCGCCAGGCGCTGGGGCAACTACGGCATGTGCGATGCGCCGCTGGTGGTCACCTTGAAGGGCTCGGTCGGGCAGAGTTTCGGGGTCTGGAACGCCGGCGGATTGCATCTGCACCTGGAAGGAGAGGCGAACGACTACGTCGGCAAGGGCATGGCCGCGGGGAAAATCGTCCTGAGACCGCCGGCGGGGTCCTCGTTCGTCACCCGCGAGACGATCATCATGGGCAACACCTGTCTTTACGGGGCGACCGGCGGCGAGTTGTTCGCCGCCGGCGTGGCCGGCGAGCGCTTCGCCGTGCGCAATTCCGGCGCGCTCACCGTCATCGAGGGCAGCGGCGATCATTGCTGCGAATACATGACCGGCGGCGTCGTCTGCATACTCGGGCGCACAGGCGTCAATTTCGGTGCCGGCTTCACCGGCGGCTTCGCCTATGTGCTCGACATGGAGCGCGATTTCGTCGACCGCTACAACCATGACCTGATCGACATCCACCGCGTCTCGCCGGAGGGCATGGGCGCACACGTGCAGCACCTGCGCGGCCTGATCGAACAGCATGTGGCCGAAACCGGCAGCGTCTGGGGCGAACAATTGCTCAACGACTTCCGCAGTTATATCGGCAGATTCTGGGTCGTCAAGCCGAAGGCGGCGGCGATCGGTTCGCTGCTGGAGAATTTGCGGCGCGCGGCCTGAGCGCGGGCGGACACGCAAAATGGCCGATAAGAACCTGCAATTCCTGGAAATTCCGCGCAGAGACCCGGAGAAGCTCGCCGTAGAGCTGCGCACGCGGCAATTTCGCGAGATCTATGCCGAGTACGGGGCCGAGACGGCCGCCGAGCAGGCGGGCCGCTGCCTGTCCTGCGGCAATCCGTTCTGCGAATGGAAATGTCCGGTGCACAATTTCATACCCAATTGGCTGGCGCTGATCAACGCCGGCAAGTTGTTCGAGGCGGCGGAGCTGTCGCACCAAACGAATTCCCTGCCGGAAATGTGCGGGCGCATCTGTCCGCAGGACCGACTTTGCGAGGGCGCCTGCACGCTGAACGACGGCCTCGGCGCGGTGTCGATCGGTTCGATCGAAAAATACATCACCGACGAGGCCTTGAAACTCGGCTGGAAGCCGGACTTGTCGCACGTCAAGGCGACCGGCAAGCGCGTGGCGATCGTCGGCGCGGGCCCGGCGGGCCTCGCCTGCGCCGACGTACTCGCCCGCAACGGCGTCAAGCCGGTCGTCTTCGACCGCTACCCGCGCATCGGCGGCCTGCTGACCTTCGGGATACCGCCGTTCAAGCTCGAAAAGGAAATCGTCGAGAAGCGCCGCGAGATCATGGAAGGCATGGGCGTCGAGTTTTGCCTGAACGTCGACGTCGGCCGCGACATCGCCTTCGAGACCCTGGACGCCGAGTTCGATGCGGTCTTTCTCGGCATGGGCACCTACAAATACGTTAAAGGCGGATTCGGCGGCGAGGATTTGCCGGGCGTCTACGAAGCCCTGCCGTACCTGATCTCCAACATCAATCGCGAGCTCGGCATCGCCGCCGAGGCCGAGAGCTTCATCGACCTGCGCGATAAGCGGGTCGTCGTGCTCGGCGGCGGCGATACCGGCATGGATTGCAACCGCACGGCGATCCGCCAGGGCGCGAGCGGCGTGACCTGCACCTACCGCCGCGACGAACAGAACATGCCCGGTTCGAGGCGCGACTACAAGAACAGCAAGGAAGAGGGCGTGACCTTCCTGTTCAATCGTCAACCGGTCGAGATCGTCGGCGGCGACCGGGTCGATGGCGTCAAACTCGTCGAAACGTGCTTGGGTCCGCCGGGGCCGCGCGGACGGCGGATGCCGGAGGTCGTGCCGGGCACCGAGGAGACGATCCCCGCCGATGCGGTCATCATCGCGTTCGGCTTCCTGCCGAGTCCGGTCGATTGGTTTGCGCGGCAACAAATCGCGCTGCACGCGAACGGCCGCGTGCGCGTCGCGGCGGCCGGCACGCATCCGTTCCAGACGACCAACCCGAAGATCTTCGCCGGCGGCGACATGGTGCGCGGCTCGGATCTGGTCGTCACCGCGGTCTTCGAGGGACGCGAAGCGGCCCAAGGGATCGTCCGCTACCTCGGCTTGCGGGAGCGCGGCGCGCATTGAATCCGGCCGCGGCGGCGGCGGAAATTCGAGGTCCGAAAACGGCGAGTATTCGGCGGCGGAATTGGCTAAGCTGCTGCCATGAATATATCGGGCGACATCTGTTTTCGCGCCGTGCGCGCCCGCGACCGGCGATTCGACGGCCGTTTCTTCAGCGCCGTGGCGACCACCGGGATCTATTGCCGGCCGATTTGCCCGGCGCGCGGCGCCAGGCGCGAGAATCTGCGGTTCTTTCCGAGCGCGGCGGCGGCGGAGCGCGCCGGCTTCAGGCCTTGCCTGCGGTGTCGGCCGGAACGCGCGCCCGGCATCGCGCCGGTCGATGCGGTGTCGAGATTGGTCGCGGCGGCGGTGGCGGGCATCGAAGAGCACGCGCTCTCCGGTGCGCGCGTCGACGATTTGGCCGCCTCCCTGGGCGTCAGCGACCGGCATTTACGCCGCGTCATGGCCGCGGAACTCGGCGTTTCGCCGATCGAGCTCGCGCAAACCCAGCGGCTGCTGCTCGCCAAACGGCTGCTCGACGAGACGCCGCTGCAGCAGACGCAGATCGCCTTTGCGAGCGGCTTTGCGAGCGTGCGCCGCTTCAATGCGCTGTTCAAGGCGCGCTACGGCCTGTGCCCGCGCACGCTGCGCGGCCGCGCGGCGGAGCGCGAGATCCTGTGCTGCCGCCTGGAATTCCGGCCGCCGCTCGCCTGGGGGAACCTGTTGGCGTACCTCGGCGCGCGCGCCATCGCCGGTGTGGAAGCGGTCGATGCCACGCACTATCGGCGCACCGTCGCCATCGGCCCTTACCGCGGCTGGGTCGCCGTCTCGCTCGGCGCGCAACGCAATGCGTTGTGCATCGAGCTGTCGCGCTCGCTCTCGCCGGTCATCGCCGCCGTGCTCGCGCGCCTCAAGGATCTGTTCGATCTCGGCGCGGTACCGGACGCGGTCGGCGCGCACTTGAGCCGCGATCCGGCGCTGGCGCCACTGGTGCGGCGCCTCCCGGGTTTGCGCGTTCCCGGCGCCTTCGACGGCTTCGAGACTGCCGCGCGCATCGTCCTCGGCCAGCAGGTCTCGGTGCGAGCGGCCTCGACGCTGGCGGCGCGCTTGGCGCAGGCCTGCGGCGAGCCGATTGCGACGCCGTATGCTTCGTTGCGCCTGCTGACGCCGACCGCGGCGCGGATCGCGGCCGCATCGACCGCGCGGCTGACCGCCCTCGGCATCGTCGAGGCGCGCGCGCGCGCATTGATCCTGCTCGCGCAGCAGATCGCGCTCGGAAAAATTCGCGCCGCATTCGTCGTCGACGTCGATCGGGCGGTCGCGGATCTGCAGAGCCTGCGCGGCTTCGGACCGTGGACGGCGCAAATGATCGCGATGCGGGTATGGCGTTCGCCGGATGCGTTTCCAAGCGGCGATTTGGCGCTGCGCCGCGCCGCCGGCGCCCGGCCATTGCACACCCGCGCCGCCGCGTGGCGGCCGTGGCGCGCGTATGCGGCGCATTATCTGTGGCAGTCGCAAGGAGTATCCTAAAATGAATTTCTTCGCATACATCGACAGCCCGATCGGCAGGCTGCGCGTGCACGGCGACGATCGCGACGTGACGGCGCTCTTTTTGGACGGATCCCGGCGCCTCCACGGCGCATCCGGCGGCGGCAGCGCGCTCGAAGATCCGAGCGCGGGCGCGCTGCCGGAGGCGATCCGGCAGCTCGACGAATATTTCCGGGGCTCGCGGCGGACGTTCACCGTGCCCTTGAAGCCGCGCGGCACGCCGTTTCAAGAGCGTGTCTGGCGCGCCTTGCTGCAGATACCGTACGGTACGACCTGCAGCTACGGTCAACTGGCGCGCCGGTTGCACAACCCCGGCGCCGCGCGCGCCGTCGGTCTCGCGAACAACCGCAATCCCATCCCGATATTGGTGCCTTGCCATCGGGTCATCGGCGCCGACGGGTCGTTGATCGGCTACGGTGGCGGCCTCGAGCGCAAGCACTGGCTGCTCGCGCTCGAAGGGGCGATCGCCCCGGGATTCGATCGCGTGGCTCCGGTGCCGCGCGACCTTGCACCCTTGAGTTCCTGACGGCCGGGCGCCGACGCCCGATCCGCCGCTCGTGGCGGCCGCCGCTAGTGCCGGCCCCCGGCAGCCGACAGCCGCCGCAGCTCATCCTTGACGACCGTGGACAATTCATCGTAGGAGACCGCGCCATTGAGGAAGCGGCCGTTGATGAACGTGCTCGGGGTGCCCGCGAGGCCGAGCTCGACGGCCGCTTGTTCGTCCGTCTTGATGACCGGCAGCGCTGCGCCGGAGTCGAGGCAGGTGTCGAAGCGGCGCATGTCGAGACCGATGCGCTTCGCCTTTACCTCGAGCGCGGGAACGCTCAGGGCGCCCTGGTCGGCAAACATCAGATCGTGCATTTGCCAGAACTTCCCTTGTTGATCGGCGCATACGCCGGCTTCGGCGGCGTGCATGGCGTTCGGATGCAGCGAGACGAGCGGCAGGTTGCGGTAGACCAGGCGCAGCTGGGTCGGATACGCCTGCAGCAGTTTGCGCAGCTCGGGTTCCAGACGTCCGCAGAAGGGGCATTGAAAATCGGAAAACTCGATGATCGTGATCGGCGCCTTCGCCGGTCCGCGCACCGGGCCGGTCGGGTCCACGCGTTCACGCATCGGCCCGAGCAGCACTTTCGCATGGTATTTCTGCCGCAGAGAATCGTAATAGCGGCGCCGCGCCTTGTCGGCCGCAGCGCTCTGCAGGAATTCCTTGATTTGCGGCTGGATCTGCGCGTACGGACGGCCAATCTGCGCCTTCTGCGCCTGATAGAACGCCTGCATCTGCGCTTCGCTGACCTGCGGCACCGCGAGCGCCGCGAGCAGCGCCTTGGGCGTCGTCTTGTTCGCGGCCGCCTCGAGCGCCAGGACTTTTTGGTCGATCAGCGAATTCAGCTGCGAATCGATGTAGGCCGCGCGCTCGCGCGCCGTTTCCGACGATATCTGCCGAATCTCGGCGTCGCGCTGTTGATCCAGGCTCTGCAGCTTGACCTTCACCGCCGCTTGCAGCGCGGAGTAGGGCAGGAATTGTCCGCCGACGATCGCGACCGCGGCGCTCGCAGGTTCCGCCGGCGCCGGCGCCGGCACCGCGCTCGCGGCGCCGGGGCACAGGGCAAGAGAGCAGGCCAGCGGCGCGGCGCTCATAAGCTTTCCAACGAAGGTCATGCCGGTTGCTCCGATAATGGGTTGGCGATGCGCGGCCGCGCCCGTACGTGCCGGTGGCGAACGGGCCGCGGCGGATCGCGCGGCGTCGTGCGCATTATTTCACAGAAGACGGCCGCCGATCATGCGATTCGCCGGCCTCGGCGACGGCGCGCGGGCGGCACTTTGCCGGTCAAAACGCCGACAACCCCGTCAATTCGCGGCCGACCGCCAACTGGTGTATCGATTCGGTGCCTTCATAGGTGACGACGCTCTCGAGGTTCAGCATATGCCTGATGGGGGCGTACTCGGCGCTGATGCCGGCGCCGCCGAGCATGTCGCGGCAATCGCGCGCAATCGCGAGCGCGGCACGCGTGTTGTTCCATTTGGCGAGCGACACCTGCGTCGGCGTCAGCATGCCGCGGTCCTTCAAGCGGCCGAGCTGCAGCGCGAGCAGCTGCGCGGTCGTGATCCTTCGCGCCATTTCGGCGAGGCGCACCTGGATCAGTTGCGTCGCGGCGAGCGGCCGGCCGAACATCAGCCGTGTCTTCGTGTAATCCAGCAACTGCGCGAGACAGGCTTGCGCCGCGCCGATCACACCCCAGGAGATTCCGTAGCGCGCCTGCGTCAGGCACGATAGCGGCCCCTTCAGCCCCAGCGCCTGCGGCAAGCGGTTCTCCTCCGGCACGACCACGTCGTCGAAGTACAGCGCGCCGGTGGCCGAGGCGCGCAGGCTGAATTTGTTGTGAATCTCGGAAGCCGAAAAGCCCGGTGTGCCCTTCTCGATGAGAAAGCCGCGTATCCCCTCGTCGGTCATCGCCCAGGCGATGCATAGGTCCGCGATCGGCGCATTCGTGATCCACATCTTGCCGCCGTTGATGACCCAGTCGCCGCCGCGCCGCTTGGCATGGGTCTTCATGTTGCCCGGATCGGAACCGCCCTGCGGTTCGGTCAGGCCGAAACAACCGATGATCGTGCCGCGCGCCATCGGCGGCAGGAAGCGGTCCTTCTGCCGTTCGGAGCCGAAGGCATGGATCGGGTACATGCAAAGGCTCGATTGCACCGAAACGAAGCTGCGCAGCGCCGAATCGCCGCGCTCCAATTCCTGGCAAATCAATCCGCTGGCGACCGCGTTCATGCCGGCGCAGCCGTAGCCCTGCAGGGAGCTGCCGAGCAGGCCCATCTGCGCCAAATCGGCGACCAGTTCGCGCGGGAAACGATGTTCTTCGAATGCCTTGCCGATGATCGGGATCACCTTGTCGTCGACCATGCGCGCCACCGAGTCCTGCACCAGGCGTTCCTCGGCGTCGAGCAAACCGCGTACGTTGAATAGGTCGAGGGGGTCGGTCGTCTGTGTGGCCATCGGCAACTCCGCTCGTTAAACCGGCATGCTAGCTCGCCGGCGGCTATGCGCCGAGCCGCGACCGAACCGTCGAATTATTGCACGCGCACGTCATCCGCGAAGCGGTCGCCGACGAACGCCGATCGGCTGCAGAGCCGATCAGGCGGCCATCAGCCCCTTGAGCTTGTTGATGGCGTTGACCTCGACCTGGCGCACCCGCTCGGCGGATATGCCGTATTCGTCCGCGAGTTCGTGCAAGGTCGCCTTCTCCTCGCCCATCCAGCGCCGCCGCAGGATACTGCGGCTGCGCTCGTCGAGCTTCTGGAGCGCCGCGCCCAAACGGTCGGTGGAGTCCTCCGCCCATTCTTGCCGTTCGACCTCGACGGCCGGATCGGCATTGTTCGCGGGCAGGTACATCGCCGGCGAATAGGCGTCGTCCTCGTCGGCGTCCGGCACGGGATCGAAGGACATGTCGCGCGCCGACAGGCGCTGTTCCATTTCGCGCACGTCGCTCGCGGCCACGCCCAGATCCTTGGCGACCGCCTGCGTTTCCGCTTCCGATAACCACGCGAGATTGGTCTTCAGCTTGCGCAGGTTGAAAAACAATTTGCGTTGTGACTTGGTGGTCGCGACCTTCACCAGCCGCCAGTTGCGCAGCACATATTCGTGGATCTCGGCGCGAATCCAATGCACCGCGAACGAGACCAGACGCACGCCGACCGCGGGATCGAAGCGCTTGACGGCCTTCATCAGGCCGATGTTGCCCTCCTGCACCAAGTCGCCCATCGGCAAGCCGTAGCCCAAATAGCCGCGCGCGATGTGCACGACGAACCGCAGGTGCGAAAGTACGAGCTGGCGGGCGGCGTCCAAATCGCCTTCGGCGCGAAAGCGCTGCGCCAAGGCGAACTCCTCTTCCTTCGAAAGCACCGCAATCTGCGAAACGCGGGCGATATAAGCATCCAGGCTCCCGACGGGGCCTGCGACTACCAGGCTGGATTGTTTGGCAACCAAAGCTGCGGTCATCAGCGTCAACCTCCAAATCGATGTAGGCGCAATAATAGCACTCCAAAGCTTAGAGTGCTAACCGCCGGTCGAGTTTCGCCTTGCCTATAAACCAATTAAAAACAGATGGTTACGTGGGGTTGATCGCGCGAATATGGCGCGTGGCCGCAAGCCAGGAACCCCCCAGGCCAAGAGCGCTGGCGGCCGCGAGTACCAGGACGGCGGTATGCAAATCGAGGCCGGAGAGGCGAAACTCGCTGCCATAAAGCGCCGCCAGCCTGGCGACCGGCGCCGCCAGCGCCGCGATCGCGATTTCGACCAGCAGCAGCGCGAGGATTGCGCCGCCCAAACCGTACCAAAGACCGCTGTAGAGGAACGGCCGGCGCGCAAAGCCGTCGGTGCCGCCGACCAATTTCAGCACTTCGATTTCCGCGCGGCGATTGAGAACATCCAGGCGAATCGTATTGCCGACGATCAGCGCGACTCCCAATCCCAGCAAGCCGCCGGCGAGCAGGGCAACGCGCCGCAGAAGCGCGAGCATCGCCAGCAAACGCTTCACCCAGCCGGTGTCGAGCTGCACCGAGTCGACGTCGGCGATCGCGGCGATCGCATTCTTCAAATTCTGCGTGCCCAGGGCGGTGCTGGCGCCGACGGCGGGCGTCACGATCAGCGTGTTCGGCAGCGGATTGTCCTTGAGCGCATCGAGCGCAGCGCCGAATCCGGAATATTGGCGAAACTGCGCCAGCGCCTCGGCGGCGGTGATGATGCGCACGGCGCCGACATCGTCGCGCGCCTCGATCTGTCGGGCGATCTGCTGGGTGCGCACGTCGCTGCTCGTCTTCGCGAGGTAGACCGTCAGATTGAAAGCCTCGTTCCAGCCGGAGGTCGCAGCACGCGCGTTCTGCAGCAGTACCTGCAAAGTCAGGGGCAGCGCGATCGCGATCGCGATTACCGCCATCGTCATCAGCGTCGCGAGCGGCGCCGCGGCGATGCGGCCGAGCGAGCCTATCAGCGTCTGCGCATGCCGCGAAAAATATGCGCCGACGTTCATCGCGGCGTCTGCGCGGCGACCCGTCCTTCGCCGAGGACGATGCGCCGCGCGCCGATTTGGTCGATCAAGTGCACATCGTGAGTCGCGACCACGACCGTGACGCCGACGTCGTTGAAGCGCTTGAACAGGCGCATGATTTCGAGTGCGAGGTCCGGATCGAGGTTGCCGGTCGGTTCATCGGCGATCAGCAGCGGCGGTTTACCGACCACCGCTCGGGCGATGCCGACACGCTGTTGTTCCCCGGTCGACAGTTCCAAGGGAAGATTGCGCTCCTTGCCGAGCAGACCCACCTGGTCGAGCGCGGCACGCACCCGCTTGTCGATTTCGCGGCGCTGCACGCCGGCGATGATCAACGGCAATGCCACGTTATCGGCGACCGGCCGATCGTGCAACAGTTTGTGGTCCTGAAAGACGACGCCGATTTGACGGCGGAACTGCGGGATGGCGCGCGGTCTGATGGCGCCGGTATTGCGTTCATCGACCATCACCCGGCCGCGCGTCGGCCGCTCGATCAACGCGATCAGCTTCAATATGCTGCTCTTGCCGGCGCCGGAATGGCCGGTCAAGAAGGCCATTTCGCCGCGCTCCACCTTGAACGAAACGCCGGCGAGCGCCTCGCGGCCGTTGGCATAGCGCTTGTAGACCTGATCGAAGTGAATCATGCGCCACCGCCGGGGGCGCCTTGCAGCAAGGCTGAGATGAATTCGGCGGCCTTAAATTCGCCGAAATCCTCGAGTTCTTCGCCGACGCCGACGAACCGTATGGGAATCTTCAGCTTTTGCGCGATCGCGAGCATGACGCCGCCCTTGGCCGTACCGTCGAGTTTGCTGATCGCAAGCCCGGTCACGCCGAGGCTCTTGTTGAATTCCTCCGCCTGCGCGACCGCGTTTTGACCGATCGTGCCGTCGAGCACCAGCAGTACCTCGTGCGGCGCCCCGGGATCGAGGCGCGCGAGGACCCGCTTGATCTTCTTCAATTCGTCCATCAGATGCGAATGCGTATGCAGGCGCCCCGCGGTATCGGCGATCAATACGTCGATGCCGCG
Organism: Steroidobacteraceae bacterium; assembly: GCA_035531435.1. Classification (GTDB taxonomy): domain Bacteria; phylum Pseudomonadota; class Gammaproteobacteria; order Steroidobacterales; family Steroidobacteraceae; genus Bog-1198. The sequence continues at coordinate 207,305 of DATKSW010000018.1, forward strand.
CGCGCGCGCCGCCTGCAAGCCGTCGTAAATGACCGCCGCCGGCTCGGCCCCTGCCTGTTGCGAGATCATCGGCACCCGGTTGCGGTCGGCCCAAGCCGCCAACTGTTCGCGCGCCGCCGCGCGGAAGGTATCGCCGGAGGCGAGCATCACGCTGCGGCCCTCGCCGATCAGGCGGTGCGCCAGCTTGCCGATCGTCGTCGTCTTGCCGGCGCCGTTGATGCCGACGACCAGGATCACGTACGGCTTGACCGAGCGGTCGATTGCAAGCGGGCGTTCCACGGGCTGTAAAATCGCCAGCATCGAGGCGCGCAATGCGCCGAGCAGGGCATCGACGTCGCCGAGTTCCTTGCGGGCGACGCGCATGCTGAGCTCATCGAGGATTCGAGCGGTCGCCTCGACGCCGACGTCCGCCGTGATCAAGCGGGTTTCCAGATCCTCCAGAACGGCGGCATCGATTTTCCGGCCGGGCAGGATTTCCTTGATGCCCGCGGTGAGCCAGGAGGAGCCGGCGCCCAGTTTGGCGCTGAGGCGCCTGAAAAAGCCGGTCGGGGCGGGCCGCGTGGATTCGATCGTCATGGGGACGAGAGCTTAGCAGAGCAACGGCGGCGGCGAGGTTTGCGGGTATCATCGCCGCGGTGACGACTCCCAAGACGCCGGCGCGCGCGCACGCGGGCCGCAATTCGATCCGCATCATCGGCGGCCGCTGGCGCGGCCGCCGCATCGCGTTCGCCGATCTGCCGGAGCTGCGTCCGACGCCCGATCGGGTACGCGAGACCTTGTTCAATTGGCTGCAGCAGGCGATCCAAGACGCGCGTTGCCTCGATTTGTTCGCCGGCTCCGGCGCGCTCGGCCTGGAGGCCTTGTCGCGCGGCGCGCGCGAGGCGGTTTTCGTCGAACAAGCCGCCGCCGCCGCCGCCGCCCTGCGCGAACAATTGGTGCGCTTGGGCGCGGCCGCGCAGGCCGAGGTGCACCAGTGCGGCGCCGAGCGGTTCTTGCGCACGGCCGCCGCGCCATTCGACGTCGTGTTCCTCGATCCTCCGTACGGGCGCGATGCGCTCGGCCACTTCCTGCCGATGATCGAGACGGGGCAGTGGCTCGCGCCCGGAGCCCATATCTATCTGGAAGGCGAACGCGCCGCCGGCGTACCGCCGTTGCCGGCACATTGGCGATTGCTCAAATCCAAGTCTGCGGGCGAGGTGGGTTATCATCTGGCGCGCAAAGAACTCTAGGCTGGCACCATGCACAAAAGAAACGCCATGTACCCGGGCACTTTCGACCCGATCACCAATGGCCACCATGATCTGGTGCGGCGCGCGGCCAGCATTTTCGACCGGCTGGTCGTCGCCATCGCCGCCAATCCGAACAAGGCGCCGATGTTCACGCTCGATCAGCGCGTCGACATGGCGCGCCGCGTACTCGCGGAAGTGAGCAACGTCGAGGTCATCGGCTATGACGGCTTGACCGTGGATTTCGCGCGTCAGAAGGGCTTGTCGGTCATCGTCCGCGGCCTGCGCGCGGTATCGGACTTCGAGTTCGAGTTTCAGCTGGCCAATATGAGCCGGCATCTGTCGCCGGACATCGAGTCGGTGTTCATGACGCCGCAGGAACAGTACACGTTCATCTCCTCGACGCTGGTCCGCGAAATCGCGGTTCTCGGCGGGAATGTCTCGGAGTTCGTCCACCCGATCGTCGAGATAGAGCTGAAGCGGCACCGCCAACGCTGAGCGCCGCAAGGCGACGCTCTAGCGGCGTTGGCAGGCCGGGCACCAATACGTGGCGCGCTGCCCTTGCCGGCGATGCTTGATCGGCGCCCGGCAGACTTTGCAGGGCCGTCCCGCGCGTTCGTAGACGTAGAGTTCCTGGCGGAAGTAGCCCGGCGCGCCGGCGGCGTCGACGTAGTCGCGCAGCGTCGTGCCGCCGATCCTTATCGCCTCGCTGAGCACTTGTTTGATCGCGGCGGTCAGCGCGAACGCCTGCGCGCGGCTGATCCTTCCTGCCGGCAGCGACGGATGGATCGCCGCGCGGAACAGCGCCTCGCTCGCATAGATGTTGCCGACGCCGACGACGACTCGCGAATTCATCAACAACGGTTTGACCGCGATCTTGCGTTTGCGGGTCGCCAGATAAAGGTAGTCGGCATCGAACGCGGCGCCTAGAGGCTCCGGCGCGAGATGCGCGAGCAAGCGGTGCAGATCCGGGTCGCGGCGCGTGAAGTGCAGGCTGCCGAAGCGGCGCGGATCGCGATAGCGCAAACACAGGCCGCCGTCGATGCCGAGATCCCAATGCTCGTGCGCCGCGGCGGGTGCATCGGCGGCCAGCACGCGCAGGCTGCCCGACATCCCCAAATGCACGATCATGGTGCCGGTCTCGAGGCGCAGCAACAGATACTTCGCGCGCCGCTCGACCCGGTGCACGAGCTGACCGCGGACCGCCGCTTCGACGTGAGCGGCGATCGGCCAGCGCAGGCGGCGCTCGCGGATGCGCATATACAGGACGCGCCGGCCGGTCAGGGCGGCGGCGATGCCGCGGCGGGTGGTTTCTACCTCTGGCAGTTCGGGCACGTGTTAGGACGGCCCGCGGACTCGCGCAGGCCTATTTGATCTTCGATTCTTTGTAGGCGACGTGCTTGCGCACGACCGGATCGAATTTCTTGGTCTCCATCTTGTCCGGATGCAGACGCTTGTTCTTGGTCGTCGTGTAGTAATGGCCGGTGCCCGCGGAGGATACCAATTTGATCTTATCGCGCATCGGAGTGCCTCTTATACCTTGACGCCCTGGGCGCGCAGTTCGGCGACCACCACGTCGACGCCGCGCTTCTCGATCGTGCGCAGGCCGCGCGTCGTGATCCGCAGGCTGACGAAGCGCTTTTCCGATTCCAGCCAAAAGCGGTGGCTGTGCAAATTCGGCAGGAAGCGGCGCCGCTTGCGGTTGTTGGCGTGCGAGACGGTGTTTCCCGTTATAGGGCGCTTGCCCGTGACCTGGCAGACTCGCGACATGGCGTGGACCTTTGGAACTTGAAGAGACGGGAACAGCCGCGCTTTATACCAGGCCGGGCCGGATGCGGCAATACGGCCCTCCCCGCGAGCCTCTTCCCGGGGCCGGGCCCGGCCGCCGCCCGCACGCCTAATATTATGTCAAATATCGGACGATATGAGGATTCAGGGGATCGGATATCGGAAGATCGCGGCAAGTTCCGGCGAGCCCCTGCTAGCGCCTGCTACTACCAGCCTCCACTAAATGAGTCCGCGCTCGGCGAACGAAACGCTGGCGCCGTCGCCGATGACGATGTGATCGAGCAGCCGGATGTCCACCAACGCGAGCGCCTCTTTGAGCCGGCGGGTGATCAGTTCGTCCGCCTGGCTGGGTTCGGCGACCCCCGAGGGGTGGTTGTGGGCGACGATCACGGCCGCCGAGTTCCACACGAGCGCCTGTTTGACGACCTCGCGCGGATGCACCGACGCGCCATCGATCGTCCCGCGGAACAACGGCTCGAAACGAATCAGGCGGTGGCGGTTGTCGAGGTACAGGCAGCAAAATACCTCGTGCTCCAAATCGCGCAGGCGGGCGACGAGGAAATCGCGCGTCGCCCGCGGGCTCGCGAGCGACGGGCCGCTACGCAGCGTTTCGGCCAATTGCCGGCGCGCGATTTCCACCGCGGCCTGCAGCTCGGCATAGCGCGCCGGCCCGAGTCCCGGCTCGGCGCAGAACCGCTGGCGATCGGCGGCGATCAGCTTGCGCAGCGAACGAAAGCTCTGCAGCACCTCGCGCGCCAATTGCACGGCGGAATGGCCGCGGCTGCCGCTGCGCAGCAGGATCGCGAGCAGCTCCGCGTCGGACAGCGTTTCTGCGCCTTGCGCGAGCAATTTCTCCCGCGGCCGCTCATCGATGGGCCAATCCCGGATCGCCATGGCGGCGAGCATGAGGCGCCGCCGCCGCAGCGGCCAGCGCGATATCGCGGGCGAGCGCCGAGATTCACGCGCACCGCCGGTGCGCGCACCGTCAGTCGCGCCCGGAGCTGCCGAAGCCGCCGGCGCCGCGCACGCTCGTGGCGAAATCCTCGACGATTTCGAATTCCGCCTGGGCGACCGGCACGATCAGCAGCTGGGCGATGCGCTCTCCGGGCTCGATCGTGAACGGCGCCGCGCCGCGATTCCAACAAGAGATCAGCAGCGGCCCCTGATAGTCCGAATCGATCAGACCGATGAGATTGCCGAGCACGATGCCGTGCTTGTGGCCGAGCCCGGAACGCGGCAGCAACAGCGCGGCGTAACCCGGATCCTCGACGAAGATCGCGATTCCGGTCGAGATCAGTTCGGCGCCGCCGGGGCGCAGCACCAGCGGCGCATCGAGGCAGGCGCGCAAATCCATGCCGGCCGAGCCCGCGGTGGCGTGCGCCGGCAAGGGGAAGTCCCTGCCGACGCGCACATCGAGAATCCGCAGCTTGACGCGCCGCTTCATCGGCTCAAGCGCCTACCGGCGAATACGGCGGTTGCGCGCGCGATTGCGCGGCGCAGCCGCGCCGCCGGCGCGGCGGCTGCGCGCAAGGCGCCGTGCGGCGCCCGTCGACGGCGGCAGGCGTTTGGCGATCAGCGCGATCAGTTCGCGCGCCACCTCGATTTTCGGCCCGCGCGCCACTTCGGCCTTGCCGCCCGGCCAGAGGACGGTGAGCGCATTGTCGTCGCAATCGAAGGCGATGCCGTCGCCGACGAGATTCGCCGCGATCATGTCGAGCTTCTTGCGCTTCAGCTTGAGGCGCGCATTGTCGTCGACATCGTTGGTCTCCGCCGCGAAGCCGACGACGAACGGCCGTCTGGCCATTTCCGCGACCGACTTGACGATGTCCGGCGCCGGCTCCAGGTCGAGCGTCACCGCCGCCCCTTGTTTCTTGATCTTCTGTTTGGCGACCGCGATCGGTTGGAAATCCGCGACCGCCGCCGCCGCGATGAACAGATCCGTTTGCGCGACGTGCCGGTGCACCGCGGCGTGCATGTCGCGCGCGCTTTCCACGTCGAGGCGGGTGACGCCGGCGGGCGTCGGCAACTGCACGGGACCGGCGACCAGCGTCACATGCGCGCCGGCTTCGCGTGCGGCCGCGGCGACCGCAAATCCCATTTTTCCGGAGCTGCGATTCGTCAGGTAGCGTACCGGGTCGAGTCTTTCGCGCGTCGGGCCGGCGGTTATCAAGACATTGAGGCCGGCCAGCAGGCCGGCGTTCGGCGGCGCCTCCAGCAGGCTCTCCGCGAGCTTCGCCGGTTCCCACATGCGCCCCAAGCCGATTTCGCCGCAGGCCTGATCGCCCGACCCCGGCCCGAGCAGGCGCATGCCCCGGGAAATCAGCGCTTCGACGTTCGCCTGCGTCGCCTTGTTGGCCCACATGACCCGGTTCATCGCCGGAGCGAGCGCGATCGGCGCCTCGGTGGCGAGGCACAGCGCCGACAGCAGGTCGTCGGCGCGGCCGCTGCGCAAGCGGGCGAGGAAGTCGGCGCTCGCGGGCGCGATCAGCACGAGTTCCGCCCAGCGTGCAAGTTCGATGTGGCCCATGGCCGCTTCCGCCGCGTCATCCCACAAATCCACGCGCGCCGGGCGGCCGGACACCGCCTGAAAGCACAGCGGCGTCACGAAGCGCTGCGCGGACGCGGTCATCACGACTTGGACGTCCGCGCCGCGCTCGATCAGACGGCGCACCAGATCCGGACTCTTGTAGGCGGCTATGCCGCCCGTCACGCCGAGCAGAATGCGCTTCTTCGGCGTCAATGGATGCCCTTCAATTCTTTGAATCGGTCGATATCGCTCGCGAATTGCACGCGCATCGCCGTTTCTTCGTTGCGCTTCTCGAGCAAGTTCTGCCGTTGCGTGCGAATATCGCTGGCGACGCGCACCAGATCGTAGGCCAAAGCATCCGGCATCGGCGGCGCTTTCGCGGCGGCGCTGTACGGACTGAAATGCGTGCTGTTGGCGACGAGCTTCTCGAGCCTGGCGTTCAGGATGTCCAAGAACTGGCTCGTGACCCTGACTTGATCGGCGATCAACGCCAGGCGCTGGTCGCGCAGGCGTACGATCTCCTTTACCGAAGCGTAGGTGTTGAGCAAATTGCGGTCGCTGGCTTGGCGCTGCTGCTCGGCCTGCTTGCGCCGCTGCTCTATGGCGATTTCCTGCGGGGTCTTCTGCGCAGCCATGCGATCGACGACGACTCCCTCGGCATTGATGACGTCGCGCTCGCGGTTCGCGTATTTAGGCGGAATTTGATCGCCGTAGTGGGTGACGCCGTGGTCGTCCACCCATTTGTATACCGTCTGGCCGCCCGCATCGGCGACCTGCAGAGGCAACCCGGCCAAAGCCGCGAGAACCAAGGCGGCGAGAGTAATAGCGGCGCGTTTCAAGGGCGTTTCTCCTCAACTGCCGGCCATATTGTCCGCCGAAGAGGCCTGTTGCGCCATCGACCGCTGCTCACTGGTCGATTCCATAACGGTCCCGATAGGCCTTCATCCCGAGATACTCCGCAGAGCCTCCCGCGGCCGCCATATGCGCGAGCAAGTCGTCGAGGCTGATAATCGGGATGACCGGGATCGCGAACTGCTCGCCTATTTCCTGAACGGCGGAAAGCCGGCTCTCGGCACCCCGTTCGCGGCGGTCCAGGGCGAGCACGACGCCCGCTGGGCGGGCCTTGGCGGCGCGGATGATGTCGATGGATTCGCGGATCGCGGTACCCGCGGTGATGACATCGTCGACGATCAGCACGCGCCCGCGCAGCGGGCCGCCGATCGTTCGGCCGCCCTCGCCGTGATCTTTCGATTCCTTGCGGTCGAACGCAAACGGCACGTTGAGCCCGTGTTCCGAGGCGAGCGCCGCCGCCGTCACCGTGACCAACGGAATCCCTTTGTAGGCGGGGCCGAACAGCATGTCGAAGGCGACATCGGAGGCGGTGATCGCCGCCGCGTACGCTCGGCCGACCGCGGCGACCGCTTCGCCGCTGTTGAAAAGGGCGGTATTGAAGAAGTACGGGCTTTCGCGGCCGGATTTCAGTTTGAAGCTGCCGAACTTCAAGACGCCGAGCGCGAGACACAATTCGATGAATTCGTCCTGGTAGGGCCGCAGCATAGGGGTCGAAGTCTCGCAAGGGATGCGCCGCTCCGCAAGCGCGGCGACGGCCGATTGTGCGGCTGGTATCATCGGCCGCGATGCGCGTACTCACCTTGAACGCGAACGGGATACGTTCCGCCGCCCGCAAGGGCTTCTTTGATTGGCTGCCCGGTCAAAAGGCCGACGTCGTCTGCGTGCAGGAGACCAAGGCGCAGGCCGCGCAGCTTGCCGACCCCGTATTTTGGCCGAACGACTATCATTGTTATTACTTCGACGCGCAAACCAAGGGCTACGCCGGCACCGCCCTGTATGCGCGCAAGCAGCCGCTGCGCGTGGCGCGCGGCTTTGGCGCCGCGGAATTCGACCGCGAAGGACGCTTCCTCGAGGCGCGGTTCGCGCACGTCAACATCGTCTCGCTGTATCTACCCTCCGGGTCCGCGGGTCCGCAGAGGCAAGCCTCGAAATTCCGCTTCCTCGAGGCGTTCACCGCGCACTTGGCCAAGATGCATCGGCGCCGCCGGCCGACGATCCTCTGCGGCGATTGGAATATCGCGCACAAACCGATCGATCTGAAGAATTGGAGGGCGAATCAGAAAAATTCCGGGTTTCTACCCGAGGAACGGCTGTGGCTCGACGAACTGTTCGGCAGCGGCCGCTACGTAGACGCCTTTCGCGAGACGAACGGCGAGCCGGAGCAGTACACCTGGTGGTCGAATCGCGGCCAGGCGTACGCGAAAAACGTCGGCTGGCGGATCGACTACCACGTTGCGGGCGCCGCGCTGCGCGGCAAGATCCGGCGGGCGCGGATTTGCAAGGAGCGGCGCTTTTCCGATCACGCGCCGCTTCTGATCGACTACGATCTCGAGTTATAGCGCTTGACGGTCAAGTCAAAGCCGACGCTGCTGCAAGCGCTGGGACAACGGCGCATGGCGGCGACCTTGATGCTGGGTTTTGCATCCGGTCTGCCGCTGAACTTGACCGGATCGACGCTGCAAGCGTGGCTCGCGGACGCCAAGGTCGATATTCGCACGATCGGCATTTTCTCGCTGGCGGGCCTGCCCTACGTGCTCAAATTCCTCTGGGCGCCGCTGCTCGATCGCTATCTGCCGCCGCTGCTCGGGCGCCGCCGCGGCTGGATCCTGATCTATCAGTTCGCATTGGCGATCGCGATCGGCGTCATGGGCATGAGTTCGCCGGACAAGGCGCCGTATCTGCTCGGGATGATCGCGCTGCTGGTCGCGTTCCTGTCGGCGTCCCAGGATATCGTCATCGACGCCTACCGCGTCGACCTCATTCCGCCGGATGAGCGCGCCCTGGCCGCTGCCGCCAGTGCTTTCGGCTACCGCACCGCGGCGATGTTCGCCGGCGCGGTCATCGTGCTGATGGCGGCACAATTGGGCTGGCGAACCGCCTACGGCTTGGTCGCCGTGGTGATGGCGGTGACGATGCTGGCGACCGCTTGGTCGCCGGAACCCGACATGCCCGGCCGGCCGCCGCCGACGCTCGCCGACGCCGTCGTCAATCCGATGCGCGATCTGCTGCTGCAGCCGGCCGCATGGGGCCTACTGCTGCTCGTGCTGCTCTATAAAGTCGGCGACGCGTTCGCGCTCAGCCTGTACAGCGCGTTCATGATCAAGGGAGTCGGGTTTTCCCTGGCAGAGCTCAGCATCGCCGGCAAGGTCAACATGACGATCTCGACCATGCTCGGCGCGGCGTTCGGCGGCTGGATATACCTGCGCTGGGGCCTGTATCGCTCGATGCTGGTTTTCGGCGTCGCCCAGGCGCTGACGAATCTGCTGTTTTTTTGGCTCGCGCTCGCCGGCAAAGAGCTGTGGCTGATGATTTTCGCGACGAGCATGGACAATCTGGCCGGCGGCATGGGTCTAGCGGCGTTCGTCGCTTTCTTGATGGCTCAATGCACGGTCGCCTATAGCGCGACCCAGTACGCGCTGCTGTCGGCGCTCGCAGCGTTGCCGCGGGTCGTGATGGGCACGATCGCCGGCGTGGTCGTGCACGCCGTCGGCTGGGCACATTTTTTCCTGATCACTTTCGGCTCGGCGATGCCCGGGCTCGCCCTGCTCGTCTGGCTGCGGCCGCGGATTCTTGCGATCGAATCACGCGAGCGAGCCGCGTCCAGCGTTTGAAACCGGCGGCGGCGGGCAGGCGCCGCGCAGTGCAAGCCTCAGCGGCCGAGCACGCGCTCGCCGAGAACGGCCCAAGGAATTTGCGCAATATCCTCGAATTCGCGATCGAGATCCTCGGCGCCGACGTCGACGGAGCCGGACCAGTCCTCGAGGGCGTTGGCGTTGTCTATTCGGCCTTCCAGCAATTGTTCGTTCCACGCGTCGAAGTCCATCTCGGTGACCGAGCCGTCGAAATATTGGACTTCGATCGTCTCGTCTTCTTCGTCGATGGCCACCACTTCAAAAAGATCGTCGGTGGCGCCGCGATACCATTGACCCACGACCGGCTTGATTAGGCTCATCGTCCTGCTCCTTGCACGCACCGCCCCGATCCATTCAACTCTGATTGAGTCATCGGCGCAATAGTCAATTATTGCGCGAAGCAACATCCGCTTTCGGTGGCGCTTGGCAACGCTCCGCCACCGCCGCCCGCTTTCTGTACGCTAAATCCCAGACCAAGTGGCCGAGGCGCTCGCCGCGCCGCTCGAAGCGCGTCGGCGGCCGGAAATCCGGCCGTGCGACGAACGTGCGGTCTTCGCTAAGCGACTCGAGCGTCGTTTCGGCATTGCAGACGCAGAGCATCTGCTCGGCGTACGGCCGCCAATCGGTCGCGAGCCGCAATCTGCCGCCGGCGCGCAATTTACCGGCGAGCAAGGCGACGAAATCCGCATTGATCAGCCGGCGCTTGTGGTGCCGCGTCTTGTGCCAGGGATCCGGGAAAAAGATCAGCGTCTCGTCGAGCGTGCAGGCGGCGATTGCGCGCGCAAGCACCTCCACGGCATCGCGGCTGATCACCCGCAGGTTGGCAAGATGCGCCCGTTCGGCGCGCAGCAACAGCCTACCGACGCCGGATCGATGCACGTCGATGCCCAAATAGTCGATCGCCGGATTGGCCTCGGCCAGGGAGGCGATGACTTCGCCAGTGCCGAAGCCGATCTCGAGGCAGCGCGGTGCGCTGCGTTGGAACAGTGCGTCGAGGTCAATGGGCTCGTCGGCCGTGTCGAGACCATATTTGGGCCATAGCTCTTGGAGCGCGCGCTGCTGGGCGGTGGTCAAGCGGCCGGCGCGCAAAACGAAGCTGCGGATGGGACGTCGCGGCTGCATGACTGCAAAGTCTGCCTGATATGATCGGCCGATGCGCGAATTCGGAGCAAGGTTCTGGGCGGGTACTCTGTCGGCTTGCCTGGCTCTTGGCGGCTGCGCGAGCTTGCCGCGGCACGTCGATAAATTTCCGTCGACGGCGCTGCGGCATCCCGAGAACACGAAGCTCGGGCGGATCGTCGCCGACAGCGGCGGCGGCGGCGAATTGTCGGGAATCCGCCTGCTGTCCTCGGGCGCGGAAGCGTTCGACAGCCTGATCGCGCTCACCGACCGCGCCGAGCGTACGCTCGACCTGCAGTACTACATCATCGATGAGGACGAATCGTCGCGAATACTCCTGCAGCACGTGCGCATGGCGGCGGAGCGCGGCGTACGCGTGCGCATATTGGTCGACGATCTTAACACCACCGGCCAAGATCCGCGCTTCATGCGCCTCGGCGAACTTCCCAACATCGAGGTGCGCGTCTTCAATCCGTTTCCGAGCGGCCGTTTCGCGCTTTGGAGCCGCTTCCTGTTCTCCGCGTACCACATCTGGCGCATCAATCACCGCATGCACAACAAGCTGTTCGTCGCCGACAACGCGATCGCGATCACCGGCGGACGCAATATCGGCGACCAATACTTCACCCGCGACCGCACCTACAACTTCGTCGATCTCGACGTGATCGCGGCGGGGAAAATCGTGCCGGAATTGTCGGCCTCATTCGACACTTTCTGGAACAGCAAATATGCGTACCCGATAGCCTCGTTTGCGGCGGCGGTGCCGATGGAGCCGGAACCGGATCTCGCGGACGCCGGCACCGGCGTCAACAAGGCGGATTTCCTCGCGCGGGAGCTCGACGCGGGCAAATTGAAACTCGATTGGGTGCCGGCGACCGTACTCGCCGACCGGCCCGTGAAGATCGCCAGCGAAACCTCGCCGGCCGAAGAGGAAACGATAGCCAACAACATCGCCGCACTGATGCGCTCGGCGCGCAAGGATGTGACCATCATTTCGCCGTATTTCATTCCGGGAAAAAAGGGCGTCGCGCTGATGCACCGCCTCGTCGACCGCGGCGTACACATCCGCATATTGACCAATTCGCTGGCGACGACCGATGCGCCGTTGGTGGACATCGGATATTCGCGTTACCGGGTGCCCTTGCTGAAGCTCGGCGTGGAACTGCGGGAACTGCGGCCGAAACTCGGCGTTGCGCGGCCGCGCTTCCACCCGTTCCGCTATTCGACCGCGAGCCTGCATGCCAAGGCGCTGGTCATCGACGATGACACGGTTTTCATAGGCTCGCTGAACATGGATGCGCGCTCGGCGCATACCAACACGGAACTCGGCATCGTCTTTCGCAGCCCGCAGATCGCCAAGCAAGTCACGGCCTTGTTCGACGACATCAGCACCTATGGCAGCTACCGGCTGCAGTTGATCGATCACAGCAAGCAGATCGAATGGTTGAGCGGCGTGCCGGGATCGGAAAGGATCTGGTACCACGAACCCGACACCACGCTTTGGGAGCGGCTGCTGCTGAAGATGTTGACGCCATTCGCACCCGAGGAATTGCTGTGAGCGGCGCGCTACGCCGGGCAGCGCCCGCCCGGCTCGCTTCGAGGCGACATAATCACTTTAATTTCCGGTCATACGGCGCATTTTCGGCGCGCACTTGGGGGTAAAATCCGCGCCATCGGGGCACGCTGCCGGTCTTGCCGACAGCCTGTCGATCGCCGTCGAGGGCTCATCGTATGTCGAAAATTATCGCCGTAAGCACTTTGCTGCTCGCTCTGTCGGGCGTCGCCGCCGCTCATCCGGAGGATTCCTTCAATTCCGATCGGTCGGTGCAAAACTGGGATCTGAATGGCGACCACGATTCCAATCGCGACCATACCGACTGCATCGTCGCCCCGGAGATGGATCCGGCGACGGCGGCGGCCGGCGTGCTAATGTTGCTCGGCGGTCTTGCGGTGATGCGCGGGCGCAAGACGGTCCGCTAGCCGCGAACCCCGTCGGCGATTGCCCCATCGCCGGCCGGCGGCCGGTCATCGGCGCCGTCCACTAAATCAGGACTTGCTGCGGTCGGCGCTTCGGCGCGCTCGCCGCTGTGCGTGTTCTGCGGGCGGCGCAACGGCCGATATGCCGCTACAATTCGCGCATGAATTCGCTGCAGCATCTGATCGACAGTAACCGCCGGTGGGCCGAGCACGTGCGTAGCGGCGACGCGGACTTCTTTTCACGGCTCGCACGCCAACAGTCGCCGCGCTATCTGTGGATCGGCTGTTCCGACAGCCGGGTGCCCGCGAACGAGATCGTCGGCTTGCCGCCAGGCGAATTGTTCGTGCATCGCAACGTCGCCAACGTCGTCGTGCACACGGATCTGAATTGCCTCACCGTCATCCAATTCGCCGTGGACCTCCTCAAGGTGCGGCACATCATCGTCTGCGGCCATTACGGCTGCAGCGGCGTGCGCTCGGTCTTGTCGAACGAGCGCATCGGCTTGAGCGACAACTGGCTGCGGCACGTGCGGGACGTGGGCGAGCGGCATGAGCCGCGGCTTGCGGGCATCGGCGAGCAATCGCAGCGCGAACGCCGCTTGTGCGAGTTGAACGTCATCGAACAGGTGGCGCACGTCTGTCAAACGTCGATCCTTGGCGATGCCTGGGATCGCGGACAACAGGTGGAGGTTCACGGCTGGATTTACGGCTTGGACGACGGTCTGGTGCGCGATCTGCAATGCAGCGTGTCTGAGAGGAGCGCAATTCGGTCGAGCTATTCGCAGGCGCTCGCGGCACTTTCGCCGGCGCGATGAGCGCCGCGGCGCTCTTGCACGAATACCTGCCGCACGGCGATCTCGCGGCTCGGCCGAACGCCTGGTGGCAGGGAGTCCTCGGCATCATCGGCTTTGCGACGCCGCCGCGCCTCGACCGCGACGACGTGCCGATCGGCGCTTGCGGCACCCCGGGGATCGGCGTCGCCGCCACGCTCTGCGAGGTGTGGCGCAGCGCCGATGCGCCGCCCTGCGCCCGGTCGCAGGACCCCGCGGCGCAAGGTCCGGTCACCCATAAAAGCTCGGCCGGGGTGACGTTCGGCGCGGTCGCGATCGAGGAGGGCGCATTGCGCCGCTGCGGCGGCAGCGAATCGGCGGCCCTGAGGGAAGCGACGGAAATAGCCTATCGGGCGATGTTCGAGACGCTGGATGCCTGCGGACATCCGCACTTGGTCCGCGTTTGGCATTATTTGCCGCAGATAAACCGGCAGGTCGACGGCGACGAGCGTTACCGGCATTTCAATTCCGCACGGCGCGCGGCGTTCGCAAGATCGGGCCGCGCCCGCGCCGATTGCGCGCCGGCGGCCACCGCCGTCGGTTCGATCGCCGGAAGCCCGTTGACGATTCATTTCCTCGCCGCCTTGAAGCCGCCGATCATGATCGAGAATCCGCGCCAGGTCAGCGCCTATCGCTATCCCTCCAGATACGGTCGAGACAGCCCGCTGTTCTCGCGCGCCTGCCTGTTGCGCGATGCGCCGGGAACGAACCTGTTCATCTCCGGCACGGCGAGCATCGTCGGCCATGAGTCGATCCACCGCGGCGACGCCGCGGCACAGACGCGCGAATCGCTCGCCAACATAGCGGTGTTGCTGGAGGAAGCCGACCGCCACGCCGCCTGCGGCAGGCATCGGTTCGCCGATCTGCGGCTGAAGGTCTACCTGCGCCGGCCCGCAGATTTCGAAGCCGTACGCCGCGAGATCGAGCTGCATGCGCTTCGCGCCGAATCGATCGTCTACCTGCAGGCGGACATTTGCCGCGACGACCTGCTGGTGGAAATCGAGGCCAACGGCTGCGCATCGATCCGCTAGCGGGATCTGCGCGCCGAGCGCATCGCATGCTATTCTCGGCGCTTCTCGAACTCCACATAAGAAGGTGAGGAGTATCGCCATGCGGGTATTGGTTCGTGCAATTTGCCGTGCCGTCGCGTTCGCCGCGGCCGCGGCCGCGGTCGGCGTCGGGTTCGCCGCCGCCAGTCCATCGATCTCTCTCGACCAAGCCCTCGCGGTCATGCAATCGCACCGGTTCGTCGATTTGACGCACACTTTCGCGCCGGGCATTCCGCATTGGAAAGGCGCGCCGAACGAGAGCGTCAGGACCCTTTACACGGTCAAGAAGGACGGATTCCGCATCAACCAGTACTGCCACATCGGCCAGTGGGGTACGCACGTCGATGCGCCGGCGCATTTCCACGACGGCTTGACGACCGTGGATAAGATCGATCCGCGGCAGATGCTGATGCCACTCGTGGTCATCGACGTGCACAAGAAGGTCGCGAAGAATCCCGACTACACGCTGCAGCTCGCCGACGTCCATGCCTGGGAGAAGCGCCACGGCCGCATCCCGCGCGGCGCTTTCGTGGCGATGCGCACCGACTGGTCGAAGCGCTGGCCGTACCAGGCGAAAATGATGAATCGCGACGCCAAAGGCGTCTACCATTATCCGGGCTGGAGTTTGCCCGTCCTCAAGCTTCTCTACGAACGGCGCGGCGTCACCGCCACCGGCCACGAGACCACCGACACCGATCCCGGTTTGTCGACGACCAAGGACAATTACTCGCTGGAATCGTATATTCTGGGCCTGAATCACTATCAGATCGAACTGCTGGCGAATCTCGACAAGGTCCCCGAAGCCGGTGCGGTGGTATGGGTCACGTTCCCGAAGGTCGCTGACGGCGCCGGCTTCCCGGCGCGCGTGATCGCGATCGTTCCATGAGCGAATCGGCCGGTGGCGCGGCGCCGTCGATGATCGAATACGCGGATGCGAGCGCCGAGGTGCGAGCCGTTTACGACGACATCATGGCGACCCGCAAGACCGATTGGATCAACAATTTCTGGAAAGTGCTCGCGGCCGATCCGCCGACTCTGCGCCGCATCTGGGCGAACATCAAAGAGGTCATGGGCCCGGGCACGCTCGATCCGCTGACCAAAGAACTCGTCTATGTCGCCGTCAGCGTGACCAACGGCTGCCGCTATTGCATCGCGTCGCACGGCGCATCCGCGCGCGCGAAGGGAATGACTGCGGCGCAATACGCCGAGTTGCTGGCGGTCGTCGGTCTTGCCAACGAGACCAACCGTCTGGCGGTCGCGCACGACGTTCCGGTCGACGACCGGTTTCGATGATCACGGTTTTGCCGATGAATACCGCGGGGATTTCGACCATGAACGACCTCAAGAACGCGAACATCCAAGTGCATCGCTGGGACGACATACCCGCCGAGCCGCTGAAGGGCACGATCACCCGGCGCCTGGTCAGCGGCGAACGCATGATGATCGCGCATGTTTACCTGAAGAAGGGCGACGACGTGCCGCGCCATTCGCACGACAACGAACAGATCAGCTATCTGCTGAGCGGCGCGATGCGATTTTGGTTCGGCGCGCAGGACGAGCAGGAGCTGGTCCTGCGCGCCGGCGAAGTCATCGTGATCCCGTCGAATCTGCCGCACCGCGCGTTTGCGCTCGAAGACACCTTGGACGTCGACGTGTTCTGCCCGCCACGGCAGGATTGGCTCGCCGGCACCGACGCCTATCTGCGGCGCTGAACCATGCCGCAATACCGCGTTTCGCCGCAGCTCGCCGCGGCGCTGAGGGAATTCAAGCTGCCGGAACGCCTCGGTTTCGGCGCCGTTTGCGCGCCGGTCATGTTCTCGGCCGTGCGCCGCGACGGCGCGTGGGATCACGGCGAGCTGCTGCCGTACGGACCGATTGAAATTCTTCCCGGCGCGCGCGCCTTGCAGTACGCCGAGCTCGTCTTCGAGGGCATGAAGGCCTACTGCGTCGGCCACTCCTGGCCGAATTTGTTCCGTCCCCGCGACAATTGGCAACGGCTGTCGCGTTCGGCGGCGCGCCTGTCCATGCCGCCGGTGCCGGAGGCGCTGTTTTTCGCGGCCATCGACGCCGTCGCCGGCGCGTGCCGCGGGCTGATTCCGAACGCCAGCGGCAAGTCGCTGTATCTGCGGCCGTTCCTGTTCGGCACCGAGTCCGGCTATATGCTGCGCAATTCCACCGAATACCGCTTCATGGTGATCGCCAATCCGGTCGAGAGTTACGCGGCCGGCGCGATACAGGTGGCGATCGAGCGCACCGACGTGCGCGCCGCGGTCGGCGGCGTCGGCGCATCGAAGGCCTCGGCCAATTATGCGGCTTCGCTGCGCGCCTCGAGCGCGGCGGCGGCGCGCGGCTATACCATCGCGCTGTGGCTGGACGCGTGCGAACAGCGTTACATCCAGGAATTATCCGGCATGAATCTGTTCGCCGTGATTCGCGGCGAGCTGCATACGCCGGAACTCGACGGCGCGATTCTCGCGGGCATCACGCGCGACTCGCTGCTGGCGCTTGCGCGCCATTTGGGCATCGAAGTGCGCGAACGGCGCATCGCGATCGACGAATTGCTGGCGCAGATCGCGGCCGGCGAGTGCACCGAAGTGTTCGCCTGCGGCACGGCGGCGATCGTCGCGCCGATCAGCGTGCTCGCGGACCGCGACGGGCGCGAGTATCTGCCGGCGAAGATCGATGCCATGGCGGCGACGCTGCGCGACGCCCTGCTCGCGATCCAGGAGCGGCGCGCGACGGACCTCTTCGGCTGGACCCGCGACGTCGCCCCGTTCACGGCGCTGCTCTAAAGCCCCTCTGCGCGCCGCCGCGCGAAACCTCCTCGCGCCGGTCGGTGCAAGGGGGCTATGTCAGAACTTGTAGTTGACGTGCACTTTGAACCAGCGCGGCATGCCGGGATAGAGCTGCGCGAGGCCGTTGATCGAGACGTTGTCGAAGCCCATCACGCCGTAGTGCTTGTTGGCGATGTTCTCGACCGAGGCGCCGATCTCGAACTTGTCCCCATGAGAGGCGTAATTCACGCGTAGATTGCCGACGCCGAAGCCCGACTGCTCGACGTCCGGAACGTCCGACAGGTTGAACCAGAATCGCGACAGGTAGTTGCCGTCCGCTTGGAACGACAGGTGTCCGGTGCCGACGGGGATCGTGTAGCGCGCCATCAGGTTGCCGCTCCAGCGTGGCGCGTTCGGCGGCGTATAATCGCCGACGATCGGCAGGCCGAAGTTCGGCGAGCTCGGGTTGGTGCCGCAGCAACGGCCGGCGACGTTGACGACGATGGCGTCGACGTAGGCCGCGCCGGCGCTGAACCGCCAGTACTCGTTCGGGGCCCAGTCAAGCTCGGCCTCGGCGCCCTTGTGACGGGCGTTCGCGTTGACGATCAGCTGTTCCAGGCCGAGCGTGTAGATCAGCGCCTGGTAGTTCTTGTAATCGTAGTAGTACGCCGCCGTGTTGAAGCGCAAGCGGTGATCGAAGAACTCGGACTTGTAGCCGACTTCATACGAGGTCAGCGTCTCCGGCTTGAACGTCAACGTCGACAGGTCGTTGATCGTGAACGGGAACAACGGCGCGCTGAAGCCGCCGCCCTTCACGCCGCGGTTGTAGCTCACGTAAGCCAACTGGTTCTCCGTCAGGTGGAAATCGACCTGCGCCTTGCCGCTCCACAGCGTGTCCGAGCGGCTGTGCTGGTAGGTGGTGAGCGCGATGCCGGTCGGCGGCGTCAGCAACTGGACCTGATTGGTGTAATTTTGCGGGAAGTACTCGTACGGATACCACGTGAAGTGGTAGTCCTTCCTGTCGCTCGTCACGCGTGCGCCTACCGTGAAGCCGAGCAAATCCGTCGCCCGCCACTCGAGCTGGCCGAATGCGGCGTACGATTTGGTCAGCAGGTTGTACGGCGATTTCGTCTCCGGGATTGCGCCGTTCGGACCTGGTACGCCGCCCGTCGTCCACAGCGCGCCGGCACTGCCGTACGGCCACGGCCCCAAGCCGACCTGACCCGCGGGCGTTCCGTAATAGCCGTTGTTGGGGTTGGTGGCGGACTGAAACTCCTGCGCGGTGAAGAACGCCGGTCCGATCCAGCCCTCGTAGTAGCTGCCGTCGATCCGCAGACCGTAAAGTCCGGCGGTCCAGTCGACTTTGCCGTCCTTGCCGTTCAGGCGCGCTTCGAGCGATTGCTGATTGACGTTGCTGCCGTTGAAGAACTCGAACAGCGTATAGGGAGATGCGTCGGAGTCCTCTTGGTAGTCCTTGCGCAGCGACGCGTAGTCGCCGATCACGGTGAACGTCGTGCTGCCGAAGTCCTGTGTGTACGTTCCGGTGAGGCCGCCCGTCTTGATCTTCGCGTAGCCGCTGATGTTGTCGCGGATCGTGAATGGGCCGCTGTTGGGCAAACCCGTCGCATTGCAGCCGTTGCAGGTGTTGAAGGGGTTCTGGTTCGCGCCGACGGGCACGTCGACGCCGTTGCCGATCGAGTAGGCCGCGAATTCCTCCCAAGATCCCGCATTGACGTTCTCACGGCTGCCGTGCGCGTTCAACAAGAGCCGTGCGTCGTTAGGCAATTTGAACAACAGCTGTCCGCGCAGCCCATAGTCGTTGCCGTTTTCGGCATTCGCGGCGCCGCCGGCGACGTTCGTGAACAACGGATCGTAGTGGTTCGAGACGAACGAGAAACGCCCGTCGACGTTGCTCCACAAGGGGCCGTTGATCGCGCCCTCGACGCGCAGCAAATTATACGAGCCGAACGTCGTGTCGACGTATCCGCCCGGCTGGTCGGTCGGCCGGTTGGTGATGAAATTGACGAGGCCGCCGGTCGCGTTGCGGCCGAACAGCGTGCCTTGCGGGCCGCGCAGCAGTTCGACGCGATTGAGATCGAACACCGAGAAGGCGAGCCCCGCCATTTGGCTGACATAAGCGTCGTCGATATATACCGCGGCCGGGCTTTCCTGGTGATCGGCGAAGTCGTTCTGCGTGACGCCGCGGATCGCGAGGCTGAAGGAGGACGGGCCGTTCGGCTGCGTCATCACGACCGCCGGTATCGACTTGGTGATGTCGGTCGCCGTGGTGACGCCCAAAGTGTCCAGGTCTTTGCCGGTGATCGCCGACAGGGAGATGCCGATGTCCTGCGAGTTCTGTTTGCGCTTTTGCGCGGTCACGACGATCTCTTGCAACGTGCCGGAGTTCGCCGCGTCGGCGGCCACGGCGGCTGCCGCGGGCAACAAAAGCATCAAGGCGGACATTGCGCATCTCAGGCGCAAAAATGAAGTCGTCATGAAATTCCTCCGCAATGGCTCATTCGAATTATTGACGGCCATTCGAGCCATCATCGCGCGCCAGTCTCCGGACCCCGGACCCCGTGTTGCGTGACTACAACGTCAGGGGCTGGCCGACGCCGCAGGCCGAGAATAAACAAAGTAGAGGCCGCAAGCAACCGCCCGCGCCGGCGCAGGCGCCGGCGCGGGCGCGGCCACAGGCGCAGATGCAAGCGCAAGCGATGCTTTCCAGCAACATTCGACCGCGCCCGTGGCGGTCGGCCGCCTCCGGCGCCGGCAAGCTCGCGGCCGGAGCGGATTTGCGCGAGGGGCGGCGCCGCGAATAAGATCGCTGCGTAGCGGGCGTCGTATAATGGTAATACCCAAGCTTCCCAAGCTTGAGCCGTGGGTTCGATTCCCATCGCCCGCTCCATTCCTTCCGGGGACGCCGAATCAAACGGTCTCGACGACGGCGCCCAGCCGGTCCGGTCCCTCGCCCCAACGCCGCCGCAGATATCGATTCATCGGCTCCGAGTAGAACCGCGCCACGAGTTCACCGAGGGCCGCGGCGACCAGGATGACGGCGACAAACAGGATTGGCACACCGGCGGGGGGCTTGCCAAGCTTCGTGAAGAGCACGAAACCGCCGATCACGATGAACATGTGGGTCAAGTAGATTTCATAGCTGCGCCGGCCAAGCAACAGCAAGGGCCGAGCGACCAGCGGACCTGTCCCTGGCGATTGCGCGACAGCCGCCATCACCATGCACGTGCCGAGCGCGAGGATCGTCATGTCCACGCCGAGGCTTGCGAGGCCGATTCTCTTCACCGCGATCGAAAAGCACAAAATAAAGATCATCAAGGCGACGCCGATGGTCTGCATCGTGATCAAGGCGCGACGGGAGAATCGCAGTCGGGGGGCGAGAAGCGCAGTCAAGCAGCCTAGCGCGATGGCATCCATGCCCCCCAGGTAGGAGTATTCCCGCCAAACCTCATTGCGGCCCGCAAACACCGTGCGCGCGAGAGGTCCTGCCACGATCAGGGCGACCAACAGCAAGATGAGCCAGCGGCTGCGGCCGAACCACAACAGACATAGCGGAAAGAGCAAGTAGAACGTCTCCTCGACCGAAAGCGACCAGAGTACGTCCCAGTTCCCCGGCAGATAGCCCCGTTGAGATTCGAGCACGTTGACCCGGAACGTGAGCGCCGCTAAAAGCGCGCGGCCCAAACCCCCCGCCTTCTCGGGAACGAAGAACCACTTCGATCCGGTGCAGTGCAGGAGACCCAGCACGATGAGCAATAGAATCAAGAGCGGGGCGATGCGCGCGAAGCGCAGCAGGTAGAACTCTCGAGGGCGGATGCTGCAGGGGGTTGCCCAGCGGCGCAGCGAGGTCGCGGTGATCAGAAAGCCGGACACCGCGAAGAATATCTGCACGCCACACTGCCCGTTCCAGACCAGCCCACTCAGCAACTGCCGAGGAAGCGCTTGTGCATAGGGAATGCCCGCGATCAACAGACGCATGTTCACGTGGTTCATCAGCACCAAGGCGATGGCGATGCCGCGCAGCAGATCTACGCCATCAAGCCGCAGCCAGCTACGCGCCGGTTCCGTCGGCTCAAACGAAGCATGCATCATCGTCGTCATTATACGCGGCGCGAAATCCGCGATCGCCGCTCCGCGGATCATTCGTCCTGCCGCGCTTCTGTTATATGCTTTGCGCTGTCCGCAGTGGATGGAGACGCTAGCATGGCGGAGGTGTCGGCTGCCGATCGGGCATATCGCATCGGCCGCACGATCATCGTTTCCCTATTGTGCGTGGCGTCGCAGCCATCGCAAAAAATCAGCGGCGCAGCGGACATCGCCCGCGCAGCGCAAGCCGAGCGCGAGGTTGATCAGTGGCGCTTGAATGGCCGCGACATCGGCGGCACGTACTTCTCGCCGCTCACCGATGTGAATCGAGCCGACGTCCGGCACCTCGGGTTCGCGTGGGCCTACGCGCTCGCAACGCAGCGGGGGCTGGAAGCGACGCCTCTCGTGATCGACGGCGTCATGTATGCGGCCGGCAATTTTGGCCGCGTGTACAGCCTGGATGCGGCCACCGGCAAGATGCTTTGGACGTACGATCCGCAAATCGACGGCCGCTGGGCGCGGTATGCCTGTTGCGACGCCGTCAATCGCGGACTGGCGGCGTGGCGCGGCCGGATCTACGTCGGATCGCTCGACGGATATCTGCATGCGATTGATGCCGCCACTGGAAAACGGATCTGGAAGGTCGATACGCTCATCGGCCGCGCGCAGCGGCTGCCATACACCATTACCGGCGCACCGCTCATCGCCGGTCGGGTCGTCGTGATCGGCAACGCCGGCTCGGATTTCCAAGGCGTTCGTGGTTACGTTTCCGCCTATGACCTGGACAGCGGTGCGCTCAAATGGCGCTTCTTCACGGTGCCAAGAGATCCGCGGCTCGGGCCCCAGGACCAGCCGCAGTTGCGAAAGGCCGTCGCCACCTGGGGTGCGCATTATCGCTGGAAGTTCGCGGCAGGCGCCAACGTCTGGGACGGCATGGCGTACGACCCGGATCTGAAGCTCCTTTACGTCGGCACCGGCAATGTCTCGCCGTACGGCAGGCAAGGCGGAGACGATCTTTACGCGGACTGCATCATCGCCATTCATGCCGACACCGGCGCCATGGCCTGGTACTACCAAGTGGTGCCCGGCGACGAATGGGACTACGACAGCACGCAGAAGCTCATCCTCACGGAGATTACCGTCGGCGGCAAGCAACGCAAGGTGCTGATCCAGGCCTCGAAAGACGGATTCATCTATGTGCTCGATCGGGCGACGGGCGAGCTGATTTCGGCAAGCCCGTTCGCCTATTACAACTGGACCAAGGGGCTCGATTTGAAGACGGGGCGTCCGATCCCCAACCCGCACGCGGACTACGCCGATAAACCGCGCCTGATCTTCCCCTCGATGGCCGGCGCGCACAGCTGGCAACCCATGTCATATAGCCCCGAAACCGGGTTGGTCTATATCCCGGCGCAAGAGGCGCCGATGGTCTACGTCAACACCGCGCGGCGTCCCGCCGGCCTCATCGAGGGCAACTTCACCGTGGCGGGGCTATTTCCGGAGGACTATGACCCCGCATCACTCGAGGCTTTGTTCGGCCAACTTCCGCCGATGGCCGCGTTGGCCCAATACGCCGAAGGCGGCGTCCCGCGTTCAATCGGCGTGCTCAAGGCTTGGGATCCGGTGCGGCGGAAACTCGTTTGGCAACGGCCGCTCGCCACTTTCTGGAACGGCGGCGTGCTGTCGACGGCCGGGGGATTGGTGTTTCAGGGCGATGCGGCCGGCTTTTTGAACGCCTACGACGCGCAAACGGGCAAGCGCCTCGCGCACATCGAAATCGGTACGAGCATCATGGCTGCGCCGATGACCTACCGTGCGGGAGGCGCGCAATTCATTGCCTTCATGGCGGGCTATGGCGGCGGAACGGGGCTGTTTTCGCCGTTCCCGGAGGGGACCGCCGCCTACAAGTACGGCAACCAAGGGCGCATCGTTGCGCTACGGCTGGGCGGTCCCGCAATACCAAAACCCGCCGTGACGATCCACCAGCCGTGGCAGCGGCCGCCCGCGCGCGAGGGTACGCCGGCGCGCATCGCCCGGGGAGCGATCTTGTACAACCGCTTCTGCGGGCGCTGTCATGTCTTCGGTCGCGGTGAGTTACCGGACCTGCGGCGATTCGTGGCCGGGCGCGGTCCAATCTTCGATCGGATCGTCCTCGGGGCAGTACTCGCATCGCAGGGCATGGGAGGCTTCGACGACGTGCTCTCCAAGGAGGATGTCGCCGAGATCCACGCGTTTCTCGTCGATCGGTCTTGGGACGCCTACACGCATCAGCAAGAATCCCGCCGCGACGCAAAGATCACCGATCGTCCCTGACGTCCGCCGCCCGCGAGCGGCTGCCGAGCGTTCGAGGCTGCGGGGTTGTGCCCGGTGATTCATCGACGATATAAAGAGCAACCGGGAGCTTGCCAATGAGCGCCGAGGTGACTTCGCCTTTGAGTTCACGGTCGATCGCATCGTACCGACGCGCCGGTGTGCATTCCGTTGGCATCCGTTCGCCGTGCCGCCGGGCTTCGATCGCCTTCCTGCGGAGCGAGGAGCGCAGGCGATTGCCGCCAACGAGGGCGGTTGGGAAAAACAAACGCAACTCATCGAGAAGTACCTGGCGTTGGCGCCGCCCTGGGCGAGTCGACGCGGTACCATTGAACTTTGCGCCTCAACGATTGCGGGGAATGCCATGGCTTTTTCACTGTACGCCGCCACTATCCCGTCCTATCGACAGATCCTGGAGTCGGTCGCCGGCCTGCTCGCCACGGCGGAGGCCTTCTGCACCGAGAAAGGGATCGCACCCCAGGGCATCATCCAGGGCCGCCTCGCGGATGACATGCTGCCCTTCGCTTATCAAGTGAAGTCGACGGCAGTTCACTCGCTCGGCGCCATCGAGGGCGTGCGCAGAGGTGTGTTCTCTCCTGATATGACGCCGCCTCCCGAGACTTTCGCGGCTCTGCATGCACGCATCGCCGCAACCCTCGCCGCCCTCGAGACGATCGAGGCGGCGGAGGTCGACGCGTTCGTCGGCCGCGAGATGCGCTTCGTGTTCGGCGACCGGCAGATCGACTTCAGCGCCGAGAATTTCCTGCTGTCCTTCTCGCAGCCCAACTTTTACTTCCATGCGACCACGACCTACGACATTTTGCGTTGGAAAGGGGTCCCGATTGGCAAGCGCAACTTCATCGGCAAGCTGCGCAAGAGGACATGAGCATGCGTGGCGGCCATGGCCCCATCCTGCGCGCAAGGACGCGCGAGCCGGATTCAAGACGGCCGCACGCAGGTCCGGCGTGACCGGTGACCCCTACAATCTACGGCGTTTCCTCGACGCCCAAAGCGGCGTCTACGACCAGGCGGAGCGCGAATTGCTCGCCGGCCGCAAGGAAAGCCACTGGATGTGGTTCATCTTTCCGCAGATCGAAGGCCTCGGCCATAGTGCCACGGCGCAGCGCTACGCGATCGCATCGCTCGCGGAGGCCAAGGCCTATCTCGATCACCCCGTGCTCGGGCGCAGACTTCGCGGCTGCACCCAACTCGTCACATCGCTGAACGATCGCACCATCGAAGAGGTCTTCGGTTATCCCGATTATCTGAAATTTCATTCATCGATGACCCTGTTTGCACACGCCGGCGCCGACGATCAAATCTATATGCAGGCATTGCGGAAATATTTTCGCGCCGAGTTCGATTGCAAAACGATTGCACGCGCAACCAAGGCCTGAACGGTGGCGACAAACACCCGGCGATACGGTTTACGGAGCGCCCGATGATATTCGAAACAGTGGCCACCGGCGGCTGCCGGTCCTATCTGATCGGCTGCGAGAAGACCTGCGCCGCGGCGCTGATCGACCCGGAACTCAGCCAGATCGACCGCTACCTCGCGCTGGCCGCGCGCGACGGCCTGCGCATCCGCTATCTCATCGATACGCACACGCACGCGGACCATTTCTCGGCGACTCAGCAGCTCGCTCGGCAGCTGCGGGTGCCGGTGGTGATGCATAACGCCAGCCCGGCGCCGTTCGTCGATCTGCGCCTGCAAGGCGGTGAATTGCTGGTTCTCGGCGCACTGCGGCTGCAGGCTCTGCATACTCCCGGCCATACGCTCGATTCCATGTGTCTTTGCGTCGAGGACCGCGTGTTCACCGGCGATACGCTGCTGATCGGTGCAACCGGGCGCACCGATCTGCCGACCGGCGACGCGGCGGCGCTGCATGAGAGTCTGTTCGCGGGCGTGCTGAGGCTCGATCGGGCGCTGAAAGTCTTTCCGGCGCACGAATACAAGGGACGCTCGCACTCGACGATCGCAGAGGAGCTCGCCGAGAACCCGCGGCTGCAGAACGGCGACCGCGGCGCCTTCGTCGAGATGATGCACAACCTCAATCTGACGATGCCCGCGCACCTCACCGAGGCGCTGCGCACCAATATGACCGGCGGCAAGACGGTGGCCCAGATGCTCAGCGAAGCCGCGGCGATCGTGCCGTTCATGTCGCTCGGCGAATTGAAGGCCTGTCTCGAGTCCCGCCGGCTCGGCTTGACCGTGCTCGACGTACGCGAGCGCGACGCCTTTGAAGAGGGCCATATCCCGGGGGCGCGGCTGCTGCCGCGCGGCCAACTGGAATTGCGCGTCAATCAGGAACTGACCGATCCGACCGCGAGGATTCTGGTCTACTGCGAGTTTGGCCGCGTCTCGACGCTCGCGACCGCCACGCTGCGCCAGATGGGCTTCCAGCGCGCCGTGGCGCTCGACGGCGGCATGCAGGCGTGGCGCGACGCGGGCTACGCCATCACGGCGGGCAAAGAGGCGTGAGCGCGACCCGCATGCGCTCGCAGCGCAAGTCCAAGGAGTAGCGGCGCGGCGCAGGTTTTCCCGGCGCCGCAGTGCCTAGTCGGCCGCCGTCGCCGCATCCCGTTCGCCCTGGGGTTGCGCAAATCCGCCGGGCTCGAGGGGGCCCAAACGACTGACGGCCCCGGTGACCGCAAAATTGACGCACAAGGCGACGAAGCCGGCATTGATGCCAGGCAGCGGATTGTGCTTGCCGAGCATCAGCGCGGCGACCACCGCGATGCCTGCGACCAGTCCGGCGAAAACGCCGCGCATCGTCACCCGCCGCCAGTACAGGCCGAGCACGACGCCCGGAAAGAATTGCGCCACGCCGGCGTATCCCAACAGCAGCAGCGACACCAGGGTGCTCGAACTGTAGATCGCGAAGACCAAGGCGATAGTGGTGATCACGAGCACCATGACCTTCGCGAGCCTCGCGACCTGCGCATCGCTCATGGTCGCGGCAAAGATCGGTCGATAGAAATTCTTCGTGAACAGCGTGGCGGCCGCGAGGATCATGCTCGCCGCCGGAACCATCGCGGTCAGGGCGCCGGCGCCGCCGATCAACCCGAGGAACCACGCCGGGAAAGTCTTGCGCGCCAGCATCAGCAGCGACAGATCGCCGTTGCTCAAGCGCGGCAGAATCAAGGTCGCGCTCAAGCCGACGAACAATATCAAAGGGACCGTGATGCTGTAGAGCGGCAAAATGACGGCGTTGCGCCGCAGCGTATCGGCACTCTTGGCGGTCAGGCCAGCAGCGAAGCCACTCGGCCACATGTAAAAGCCCAGCGCGCTCAGCAGCACGGTCGATATGTACCAGGCATGGCCGAGGTTTGTCGTTGCGCCCGGCATGACCAAATGCCCCGGGTGCGCGTGCGCCAAGGCGGCAAACATCGGGCCAACGCCGCCGAAGTAGATGTACGGGATCGCGATCCCCACAAAGACCGCGGCAAAGAGCATCAGCACATCCTTCAAGACGCTGACCCAAGCGACGCCGCGCACGCCGCTCGTATAGACGAACGTCGCCACCAAAGCGAACGCCAGCAGCATCGCCGGCGTACGGCCGATGCCTTGAAAACTCGCCACTTCGACGATGATCCCGAGCCCGGTCAACTGCAGCTGCAAATAAGGAACGAGGAACACGACGCCGATTGCGGCGACGAGAGCGGCGAGATACTTGCTGCGGTAGCGAACCTGGAAGAAATCGGCCAAGGTCTGCACGCGATGCTTGCGGGCGACGTCCCAGATCTGCGGCAGGATGTAGAAGGAGACGACGTACGCCAGCGGCTGGTAGGCAAGGATGTAGAGCGCAGGACCACCCCTGGAGTACGCCCAACCGCTCGCGCCCAAAAAAGTGAAGGTCGTGTAGACCTCGCCCGCCATCAGCAGCCAGACCAGCGGCAGACCGAAGTCCCTGCCGCCGACGGTCCACTGTTCGAGATCCATCTTGTGGCGGGCGCCTGCGTAGAGGCCGATGAAGGCGCCCGCGGCAACGATGCCGAAGATTACCGTCAGCGCGCTCGCGCTCGCACTCATTGAGAGCCGTCAGTTTTGCGGCATGCAGGCCGATCGGCACCGGCCCGGGTTTCCAGCCGGTATGCGCCCCACATGCACAGCGGCGTCAGTCCGAGCCACGCGATCAGCCAGAAGAAATTGAACGGCAGGCCCAAGATCACCGGCTCGACCCGGTCCCAGAGAGACACCGAAAAGCAGATACCGGCGAACGGAATCAAACCCAGCAGAACCGATGCGAGCCGCGGCTTCGGCATGCGCTCACGCGGCGCAGTGGTTCGCGGCCGGCAGGAATTCCGCAGCTTGGCCGAGGAAGCGCTCGGCGATGCCGGCGAGTACCGCCGCGCCGCGGGCCATGACGGCCTCATCGATCACCATGCGATTCGAATGCAGGCCGCAGCAGCTGCGCCAATCGCTGCCGTCGGCGCTGGCGCCGAGAAAGAACATCGCTCCAGGCGTCTTTTCGAGCACGTAGGCGAAGTCCTCGGCGCCCATGATCGGCGTCGGCGCCGTGCGCCAGCTGTCCGTGCCGTAAAGTTCCAGAACGGTGCGCCTTCCGAGGGCCACGGCGCGCGCATCGCAGCGGGTGACCGGATAGCCCGGCACGATCTCGACCTGCGCGGACGCGCCGTGCGCCGCGGCGATTCCCTCGGCGAGCGTGCGCAGCCCGGTCTGCAGCGAAACGCGGTTATGCGCCGACAAGGTGCGCAGCGTGCCGCACAGCGAGGCGGTCTCGGGGATGACGTTGTGGGTGGTGCCCGCCTCGATGCGGGCAATCGTGACCACCACGGGATCGAAGACCGGCATGCGGCGTGTCACGAACGACTGGATCGCCGAGACGATCTCGCAGGCGATCGGCAGCGGATCGAGCGCATCGTGCGGCATGGAGGCGTGACCGCCCCGGCCTTTGACCACGATGCGAATCTCATCGGCGGCGGCGAGCAGCGGGCCCTCGCGACTGGTGAACACGCCGTGCGGGGCATTCGGCATGACATGCAGCGCGAACGCCGCATCCGGCAGCGGATCGAGCAGGCCGTCCTCGAGCATGAAGCGCGCGCCGTGCCAGCCCTCTTCGCCGGGTTGGAACATGAAAAGCACGCTGCCGGCCAGATCCCTGCGCCGCGCGCTGAGCAGCCGGGCGGCGCCGGCGAGCATGGCGACGTGGCTGTCGTGGCCGCAGGCGTGCATCGCGCCCGGCTCGCGAGAAGCGAACGCGAGCCCGGTATCCTCGTGCAGCGGCAGAGCGTCGGTGTCCGCGCGCAATACGACGCTGCGCCCCGGCTTCGCGCCCCGCAGGACGGCGACGAGTCCGCTCGTCGACGGGCCCTCGCGATATTCGAGCGGCAGTCCGGCGAGCGCCGCGGCGATCTTGGCGGCGGTTTTCGGGGTGCGCAGTCCGAGCTCTGGCTGCGCGTGAATGGCACGGCGGAGCTCGACGAGATCGGGCAGCAGCGCCAAGGCTTCTTGCGGCCAGGGAGTCATGAGGCAGCAGCATACGTGATTTGCCGGGGTGGGAAACAGGCCCCGGCGGCCGATAGGCTCGCACGCCCATCAGGCCCCGACGCCGCATCGCACCCGCGGCGGCGGGAAATATTCTTCTGCGGGCCCGGCTCGGATACAATGCGCCGCCGTGATGGGGCCCGTGCCAACGGCCCCTTGTTGCACGCGCGGCTTGGACGCTTCAGCAGCGCGATCGTGAACGCCTGCGGCAACTCATCGATCGGGTATTGCATTTTTGCGCGCGGTTCGGCCGGCCGCATGTCATTTTCTCATTGGACGGAATAATGCTCTCCACCGCCAATCTCGCGATCCAATTCGGCGCGAAACCCCTGTTCGAACTGGTGAGCGTCAAGTTCGCCGACGGCAACCGGTATGGCCTCATCGGCGCCAACGGCTCCGGCAAGTCGACGCTGATGAAGATCCTGGGCGGCGACCTGGAGCCGAGCGCCGGCGAAGTCATGCTGCAGGCGGGCATGCGCCTCGGCAAGCTGAACCAGAACCAATTCGCCTATGAGGACGAGCGCGTGCTGGATGTCGTCATGCGCGGCCACGAACAATTGTGGTACGCGATGCAGGAGCGCGACCGCATCTACGCCGACCCCGAATCCACCGACAAGGACTACATGCGGGCCGCCGATCTCGAGAGCACCTTCGCCGAGTACGGCGGCTATGACGCCGAGGCACGGGCGGCGAGCATCCTCATCGACGCCGGCATCGAGGAATCGCGGCACAAGGGCTTGATGCGCGAGGTGCCCCCGGGATTGAAGCTGCGCGTGCTGCTCGCGCAGGCGCTGTTCTCGCGGCCCGACGTGCTCCTGCTGGACGAACCGACCAACAACCTCGATATCCACTCGATACGCTGGCTCGAACGCGCGCTCAACAACTACGACGCCACCATGGTCATCATCAGCCACGACCGGCATTTCTTGAATCAGGTGTGCACGCACGTCGCGGACCTGGATTTTCAGCAGCTGAAGATCTACCCCGGCAATTACGACGATTTCATGCTGGCCTCCGTGCAGGCGCGCGCGCGCGTCGAGGCCGCGAACGCAAAGGCCAAGGACCGAATCTCGGACCTGCAGGAATTCGTGCGCCGCTTCTCGGCGAACGCCTCCAAGGCGCGCCAGGCGACTTCGCGCAAGCGGCAGCTCGAAAAGATCAAGCTGGAGGAGATCAGGCCGTCGTCGCGCCAGAACCCATACATCCGCTTCGAACAGGGCAAGAAGTTGTATCGCTCGGCGGTGTCGGTGGAGAAGCTCACTTTCCGCTACCCGGGCACCGACGTCGATGTGCTGCGCGGCGCCACGTTCCACGTCGAGGGCGGCGAGCGCATCGCCATCATCGGCCCGAATGGCGCGGGCAAGACGACCTTGATGCGCTGTCTCGCGGGTGAATTGACGCCCTCGGCCGGGCGCATCGTCTGGGTGGAGAACGCCCAGCCGGGCTACATGCCGCAAGATCCGCAGGCGGAGTTCGAGACGAAGATGGACCTGTTCGCATGGATGTCCATATGGACGGGCAAGGCGGACGACGATCAGCTGGTGCGCGCGACGCTCGGCCGCCTGCTGTTTTCCGGCGACGAACCCAAGAAGTCCGTCAAGGTGCTCTCCGGCGGCGAAAAGGGCCGGATGATGTACGGCAAATTGATGCTGACGAAGCCGAATGTGCTGTTGATGGACGAACCGACCAACCACATGGACATGGAAACGATCGAATCGCTGCAGATCGGCCTCGAGCATTACCAGGGAACGCTGCTGTTCGTCTCGCACGACCGTGAGTTCGTCGGCGCGCTGGCGACGCGCATCATCGAGTTGCATCCCGGCGGCCGCATCACCGACTTCAAGGGCAGCTACGACGAATATCTCGAACGGCTGGGGATTTAAGGGTCGGCGCCGCGCCGACTCGCGGCGCTGGCGTCATCTCGCGCGCCCAATTCCCCAACAGCTCGGGTAGTGCCGCATGCCGATTTTCGGGTAATACGCCTCGGCCGCGGGCGCCGCGAGCAGCAGCAACATCGTCGACTCGCCTGCGGCGGCACGCGTCTCGCCGATCAATCGCTTGCCGATGCCGCGGCGTTGAAAGGCGGCATCGACGGCCAGATCCGCAAGGTAGCAGCAATAGGCGAAATCGGTGATCGCGCGGGCTACGCCGACGAGCCGCCCCAGCGCGCGGGCGGTGACGATCACGTCGGCGCCGCGCAACATCGTCCGCAGGCGCGACAGATCGTCGACCGGCCGCCTCTCGCCGAGCGTCGATGCGATCAGCACGGCACGGAATTCCTCGGCAGCCAATTCGGGCTCCACCGCATAGGCAATGTTCATGCGCTCTCCGTCACGGCAGCAATTCAGGAATTTAATGTTCGGCGGGCAAATCCGCAATAATGCAGCAACTCGCGTAACTTCGGCGCCGGCGCAGGAGGCATCCCATGTTCAAGGCTTTGGTGGTGGAAAATTCCGACGGCATGTTCAAGGCCGCCGTTCGCGAAGTCGACGATGCGAGCTTGCCGCCGGGCGACGTCACGGTCGCGGTGGAATATTCGACGCTGAACTACAAGGACGGCCTGGTCGTCACCGGCGCGGGCGGTCTCGTCAAGCGCTATCCGCACGTGCCGGGCATCGATTTCGCGGGTACGGTCGTGGACAGCCGCCATTCGGCCTACCGGCCGGGCGATCGGGTGGTGCTGACCGGCTGGCGCGTCGGCGAGCTGCAATGGGGCGGGTATGCGCAGAGAGCCTCGGTGCACGGCGATTGGCTGGTGCCGCTGCCCGAGGAACTCGACACCCGCCAAGCGATGGCCGTCGGTACCGCAGGATTCACGGCGATGCTCGCCGTCATCGCGCTCGAGGCGCAGGGGCTTGCGCCCGGCGCGGGCGAAGTGCTCGTCACCGGCGCGGCGGGCGGCGTGGGCTCGGTCGCCACCGCGATACTCGCCAAGCGCGGCTATCAGGTCATCGCTTCGACGGGCCGCGCCGACGCCGGCGAGTATCTGCAGCGCCTCGGCGCGAACCTCGTCATCGGCCGCGCGCCGTTCGCCGAGGCGAGCAAGCGCCCGCTGGAAAGCGAGCGCTGGGCGGCCTGCATCGATTCGGTCGGCGGCAATACGCTCGCGCGGGTTCTCGCGCAGACCAAGTATAAAGGCTCGGTCGCCGCAGTCGGACTCGCCGGCGGCAGCGAACTGCATCATTCACTCATTCCCTTTCTGCTGCGCGGCGTGAACCTTCTCGGCATCGATTCGGTCCTGTGCCCGCGCGAGCGGCGGCTCGCCGCCTGGCGGCGTATCGTCGCCGACCTGCCGGCCGCCGCGCTGCAGACGATGACCGTCGAGGCGAGGCTTGCCGATGTGCCACGTTTGGCGGCCGAGATTCTAGCCGGTCAAGTGCGGGGACGAGTCGTCGTCAACGTCAATTGAGCCACACCGATGCAATCGCGCCGATCGCCAACATGCTGCATGCGGTCCGCGGCTTCAGCCAATCGCAGATCGGCCTGCTGAACGCGGTTTTCAGCCTGCCGAACATCGTCCTGGCGCTCGCGCGCCGATCGATCGGCCGCCGCGCGCTGTTGATGACGATCGGCGCGATGCTGATGCCGCTGACGTTCCTGATTCTCGGGACGACGACGTGGAATCTGTGGATATCGACGGCGCTGATGGGCTTGAGTTTCTCGATCGTGCCGGCGATCATCTGGCCCTCGACCGCGATGCTGGTGGAGCAAAAGCGCCTCGGCACCGCCTATGGGCTGATCAACGTCCTGCAGAATCTGGGCCTGGCCTGCAGCAATCTCGCCGCCGGCTGGTTGAACGACCGGGCGCTCGCCGGACCGCGCAACCCGGCGGGCTACGCCGGCATGCTGTGGTTCTTCGGCGTGCTGAGCTTCATCGCCTTCGTCGCCATTGCCTTATTATGGCGCCGCGAATCGGGTCCGCGCGCTCACGGCCTCGAAGAAGTGCGGATCGGTGCGGGTTTTGCGGAGGAATCGAATTGACGGCATTCTTGCTCGCATTCGGCGCCTTGTTCTCGATCGTCAACCCGTTGTCGGGGGCGTTCATTTTTTTCGGCGCGACCCGTGGCTTGGACGCGCGCGTGCGTGCGCAGGTGTCGCGCTGGGTCGCGATCTACGCGTTTTCAATCGTCACCGCCTCGCTGTACATCGGCGCCTACGTGCTCAGCTTCTTCGGCATTTCGATCCCGGTGCTGCGGGTGGCGGGCGGCATCGTCATCGCAATGTCCGGCTGGCGCATGTTGACCGAGCCGGACGCCACCGAGCAGCGGCGCAGCGAGACGCCGAATCCGCGCTCGATCGACGTTGCACCGAGCCGACTCGCGTTCTATCCGCTGACGATGCCGCTGACGACCGGGCCGGGAACCATTTCGGTGGCGATCTCGCTCGGCGCGAGCCGGCCGAGCGGATTTCACGCGCCGCTGCTCGTCTTTTTCGTCGAAACACTGGCCGCCGTCCTGCTGCTGACGGTGCTCGTGTATCTGCTCTACCGCCACTCCTCGCGGCTTGCCGACCTGATCGGCCCGACCGGCACGACGATCGTCGTGCGCTTGTCGGCGTTTTTGCTGTTCTGCATCGGCATCCAGGTATTGTGGAACGGCGCCGCGGAACTCTTCGGTACGCTGCTGCTGAGAACGGCCGGCGCCGGCTGACGGCGGCGCGGCGGCGCGCCAGGCGCGCACGGCGGCCCGCGTTGACCCGCGGTCCGATCGCGGGCAGACTGGCGGCGCGTTCAGGAGTCCATCGGCGGTCACGGCCGATGGGTGAAACGGGAAGCCGGTGAAGCCCGCCAGGGTGATTCCGGCGCTGCCCCCGCAACGGAGAGCGAGCTAAGCCGAGTCCTTTTGCCACTGCGCTTCGGCGTGGGAAGGCGACCCGGCCGGGATCATCCACTCGCGAGCCCGTATACCGACCTGCAACGCGGCGGCACGTGTTGCGGTGGGCGACGTCGGTGCGGAACGGCCGGTGTCGATCACCTTGCTTCTCCGCCACCTCATTCACTCCCCTCGTGCGCGGGCCATGGGATCCGGCGGGCGCACGGCGGGTGCGCGGTGGAGAGGCGGATGATCGGCAATTCGAGGTCGTGGCGGCCGGGGCGCCGGGCTCGGGGTTTCGCGCTCGGCGCGGGCGTGCTTGCGCTCGCCCATGCGGCGGCGGCCGTAGCCCTCGTGCTGCGCGACGATTTGGGGCGCAGCGTCGATGCGCCGAACGATCCGCGGCGCGTCATCACGCTGCTGCCCTCGCTGACCGAGACGGTCTGCGCGCTCGGTGCCTGCGATCGGCTGGTCGCGACCGGACGCTTCGACAATTGGCCGCCGGAGATCGTAAAGCTGCCGAAGGTCGGCGGCCTCGGCGACGTCAACATAGAGCAAATCGTCGAATTGCATCCCGACCTGGTCCTGTACAGCAATGCACAGCGCGTCGGCGCCCGTCTCAGCGAGCTTGGCATCGCCGCCTTTGCATTGCAGACCGACCGCTACGCGGACATCGGCCGCACGGTGCGCATCGTCGGCCGGCTGCTCGGCGTGCCCGCGCGGGCCGCCGCGCTGAATGCACGCATTCGCCGCGAGGTCGCGCAAGTGCGTGCGGAGGCGCTCGCCGCGCGCCGCGGCGCGGCGCCCCGCGTCTATTTCGAGGTCGACCCGGCGCCCTACGCCGCGGGTCCGGCATCCTACATCGGCGAGCTGCTCACGATGCTCGGCGCGCGCAATATCGTCGGCGCCGCTCTCGGCGCGTTTCCGCTCTTGAATCCGGAATATGTCGTGCGCCGCGATCCGGACGTGATCTTCGTTGCGCGCGCCGATGCGCCGCATTTGGCCGCAAGGCCGGGGTGGGCGGGGATCACCGCCGTGCGCGAGCATCGGCTCTGCAGCTTTTCGCAAAAGACGCGGGATTTGATCATGCGCCCCGGCCCACGCGTCGCCGAGGGCATGCGCGCGATCGCCGATTGTCTTAAGCGGGAGGCGCCGTGAGCGCGACGCGATCGACGCTCGAGGAGGCGCCGGCGCGGCGCACGGGCGGCGCGCAGCCCGCGCTCCTGCTGTGGCTCGCTGGCTGCCTCGCGATCACGCTTGCGCTGACCTTCGGCGGCCTGCTGGTCGGCGCCTCGAGCATTCACACCTCGATCGGCTGGATCCTCGCGCCGCACGCGCAATCCTCGATCGTTCTATGGCAGATACGCCTGCCGCGCACCGTCGGCGCGTGGCTCGCCGGCGCGTTACTCGGCCTCGCCGGCGCGATCGCGCAGGGCGTGTTCCGCAATCCGCTCGCCGAACCGTACCTGCTCGGCACCGCATCGGGCGCCGCGCTCGGCGTGACGCTCAGTCTATTTGCGGGCGGCGCATCGGTCGGCGCATTCGCCTGGGCCGATCGGCTCGGTCTGACCGGCGCGGCCTGGATCGGCGCCTGCGCTTCGATGGCGCTGACGATCCTGCTGGCGCGCGGCGTCCTGCAGACGGCAAGCCTGCTGTTGTCGGGCATCGTCGTCGGTTTCTTGTTGAGCGCGGTGACCGCGCTATTGCTGCTTTCGAAGCCGCAGATGTGGCGCACGATGCAGGTGTTTTTGCTCGGCAGCACGGGCTTTCTCGGCTGGCCGTCGGTCGCGCTGCTCGCCGCGGTGTTCTTCGTCTGCGCGATTCCGGCGACGCTCTTGTCGCGCGGGCTCGATGCGCTGACGCTCGGCGAGGACACGGCGCAATCCCTCGGGCTGTCGCTGCCGGCGCTGCGCCTGACGCTGCTTGGCATCGTCTCGCTGGCGACGGCGGCGGCGGTCGGCGAAGTGGGCATCATCGGCTTCGTCGGATTGGTCGCGCCGCATCTGGTGCGCGAGACGCTCTCCGTCAATCACCGGCCTTTGCTGATCGCATCGCCGCTCTGCGGCGGCGCCCTGCTGCAGGCCGCGGACCTCGTCAGCCGGTTCATCATCCAGCCCGCGGAACTGCCCGTGGGCGCCGTCACGGCCTGCCTCGGCGGCGCTTACCTCGCGTTCTTGTTGTGGCGCCGGTCGCGCAATGCCTGAGGCCCTCGCCGTGCCGCCGGCTCAGGCTCAGGCGCTCGCGTGCCGCGATCTTGCGGTCGCCTACGGAGCGCGCACCGTGCTGGAGGGCGTCTCCTTGGAGATTCTCGCCGGCCGCTGGACCGCGGTCGTGGGTCCGAACGGCTGCGGCAAGTCGACGCTGCTGCGCGTGCTCGCCGGCCTGCAGGCGGCGCAGAGCGGCGTCATCACGCTGCAAGGGCGCAGCCTCGCGGCCTGGCCGCGGCGCGAGCGGGCGCGAAGGCTCGGCTGGCTCGCGCAGACGGCGGCGACGACCGATCTGACGGCCGCGCAAGTCGTCGCGCTCGGCCGCTTCGCGCACGGCGGCTGGCTTGCGCACCGCGACGTCGACGACGATGCCGCGATAGAGCGGGCGATGCGCGCGACCGGCTCGTTGGAATGGGCCGCGCGGCGCGTCTCGACCTTATCGGGCGGCGAGCGGCAGCGCGTGCATCTGGCGCGGGTGCTGGCGGTCGAAGCCCCGGTTCTGCTGCTCGACGAGCCGACGACGCACCTGGATCCACCGCACCAGGAGGACATCGCGCGACTGCTGCGCCGGCAAGCGCATAGCTGCGGCGTCTCGGTGGTCAGCGCGATACACGAGCTGTCGCTGGCGTTGACCGCAGACCGGCTGATCGTTCTCGGCGCCCGCGGCGTGGTCGGCCACGGCACGGTGCGCGAAGCGCTGCACGGCGACTGGCTGTCGCAGGCGTTTGGCAAGCGCATCGACGTCGTCGACCATGCCGGCGTGCCGCTGTGGCGGCCGGCGCTCGAAGCGGGCGCACATGACTAGACGGCGCCGTGCCGTCATGGATTGCGGCACGACCAGCGGCGCGGGCTCGCCGGCCGAGATCAACCTGCGGTCGACGGATGTCGTCCACATGCGCCTCGCCGCCGCCGCCGGCATGAGAGATCTCAGCGGCCCGCGGGGCGCATCGATTCGCGCGGCAGCCGGATCGGCAGGCGCGCGCGTATGGCTTCGTCGACGGCCGCGGGAATATGCGTCGGGTAGTGGCTTTCGAGGATGCCGTGAAGCTTGCGCACGGCGCGCTCGATGACCGTCGGCCGGCCCTGGATCTGCCACTCGTTCGGGCTCGAACGGTCGCCGACGCAGGGATACACGTATTCCTTTTGCATCCGCTGCAGCGTCTGATCGGCGCCGAGATAATGGCCCGGTCCTTCGAGACAGACTTTGCGGATCGTCTCCAGCGACAGGGATTCGTCGCTGACGTCGATGCCCTTGATCGTGCGCTGCACGGCGCCGATGATGTCGTTGTCGATGATCAGGCTCTCCATGCTGAACCCCAGCAGGCTCGCCAGCATGCCGGCCGACTCGTAGATCAGGTTCGCGCCGGCGTTGCCGACGAGCGCGTGGTTGTAGGCCTTTTCGTACCCCGATTGCACGTCCGGCAGCTTCGCATCGCTCATCCCCGAGGCCGTGCCGCCGGTCAGGTCGTAATAGCGGGCGAGCTGCGCGCTCGCCGCGGACAGCAGCGCCTGTTCGGGGCTGCCGCCGGACATCGCGCCGGTGCGCAAGTCCGACACGAAGCACCAGGTCCCGAAAATCGCCGGCGCTCCGGGCTTGATCGCGTTGACATATACGAGTCCCGCCAGGCATTCGGCCACTTCCTGGACGAGCGCGGCGGCGAGCGCCGCGGGCGCGGTGGCGCCGGCCTGGCCCGCCGACAACAGCAGCACCGGCATGCCGCCCTTGACCGCGGTCTCGAGGCACAGACAGGCGTCGTAGGCGAATTTCAGCGGCGGTACGACGAAGCAGTTCGATTGGCTGACGAACGGCCGCGCACGCCATTTGTCCTCGCCGCCGGCGATCATGTGGAGCATCTCGAGGCTCGCCGCGACGTGTTCCGGGCGGACCCAGCTCGTGCCGACGTGCTTGGTCGTGCCGGCGACGCAGGCATAGGCGGTATTGATGTCGAGTTCCAGCGGGCTCGTGAGCTCGCGGCAGACGATCGAGCGCTGGTAGAAATGCAGATGCTCGAGGGTATCGACGACGCGCGCGATGTCGTACAGATCCTTGGTGGTCGAATCGCGGTACGCGCCGGTCGTGCCGTCGACGATGTGCACCGCCGCGCCGGCGGTGCCGAAATACACGCGCGAGCCCCAGGGCTCCATGTCGTGTTTCGCCTCCTGGCCGTGCAGCACGAAGCGCCGACCGGCGTGCGCCAGGGTGTCCTCGACCAGTGCGCGCGGAAACACCAGCCGGCCGCGCGCGTTGAGTTCGGCGCCCGCCCGCGTCATGTATTCGACTCCGGACGGCGTCGCATCCGCCAAGCCGATTTGTTCGAGGACGTCGAGCGCGGCGCGATGGATGCGCAGCACGTCGGCATCGGCGAGCGGCTTGTACAGGCCGCCCGGCATCCCCGGGATCACCGGCCGCAGGTTCTCGGGCAGCGGCGCGGCGCGCGCGGCGTGCCGCGCGGCGCGCGCGCCGCGGCGCACTACGATCGATTCCGGTTCACTCATCGGGGCGTCCTCCGCAATTCACCGGCCAGCATGCGCCGTTTGCCGCGCAGACGGCAAGCACCGCGATTCGCTACACTGAACGCGGCGTGAGCTTAGGCGAACGAATGGGGAAACAGCAACGATGAGCGTGATCACCTGCGTCGATGATCTGCAGGCGCTTGCCCGCCGGCGCGTGCCGCGCATGTTCTACGAGTACGCCGATTCGGGGTCGTGGACCGAGAAAACCTACCGCGCCAACGAGGCGGAGCTCGCCAAGCTGAAGCTGCGCCAACGGGTCGCGGTCGACATCGCCAACCGCTCGCTGCGCACGCAAATGATCGGCGAGGACGTGGCGATGCCCGTGGCGCTCGCGCCGACGGGGCTCACCGGGATGCAACACGCCGACGGCGAGATTCTCGCGGCGCGCGCGGCCGCGAAGTTCGGCGTGCCGTTCACCCTGTCTACCATGAGCATATGTTCAATCGAAGAGGTGGCCGCGCATACGCAGGCGCCGTTCTGGTTCCAGCTGTACGTCATGCGCGACCGCGGCTTCGTCGAACGCTTGATCGAGCGCGCCCGGGCGGCCCGCTGTTCCGCGCTGATGCTGACGCTCGACCTGCAGCTCCTCGGCCAGCGCCACAAGGACCTGAAGAACGGACTGAGCGCGCCGCCCATGCCGACGCTGCGCAACCTGCTCAATCTTGCCGGCAAACCGCGCTGGTGCCTCGGGATGCTCGGCACGCCGCGGCGCAGTTTCGGCAACATCGTCGGCCATGTCAGCGGCGTGACGGGGACGCGGTCGCTCACCGAATGGACCAACGAACAGTTCGATCCGCATCTGAACTGGAAGGACGTCGATTGGATCAAGCGGCGCTGGGGAGGCAAGCTCATTTTGAAGGGCATCATGGATGTCGCGGACGCGAGGCTCGCGGCCGATAGCGGCGCCGATGCCCTGGTGGTCTCCAATCACGGCGGCCGGCAACTCGACGGCGCGCCATCGTCGATCGAGGCCTTGCCGCAAATCGCCGCCGCGGTGGGCTCGCGCATCGAAGTGTGGATGGACGGCGGCATCCGCAGCGGCCAGGACGTGTTGAGGGCGGTTGCGTCGGGCGCCCGCGGCACCTTGATCGGCCGCGCGTTCCTCTACGGACTCGGCGCCATGGGCGAGGCGGGCGTGACGAAATGCCTGCAACTCATCCACCGCGAGCTGGATTTGACGATGGCGTTCTGCGGACGCACCGACATACGCAGCGTCGATCGCGGCGTGCTGATCTAGCGCCGCGTCCGCGCATGCCCGGCAAGAGCGAAATATTGCGCCGCGCCCGCGATCTGCCGCTGCTCGCCCGGCAGATCCTGACCGTCATTCTGCTCTTCGGCGGCTATGCCTCGCTGTATTTCTGCCGCGCGGATTTGTCCGTGGCGTCGCCGCTGCTGATCCGCGAGCTGGGCCGGCAGGGCGTCAGCCACGGCGCGGCGATCGTGCGCGTCGGCTACATCAGCTCTTACGGCGTACTCGCTTATGCGCTCGGCAAGCTTTTTTTCACCGGTCTCGGCGACTTCTGGGGCGGCCGGATCAATTTCCTGATCGGCTTGTCGGGCGCGACGGCGTTCACCGTGATGTTCGCGATGGGCGGCGGACTGCCGATCTTCACCTTGGCATGGATCGGCAATCGATTGACCCAGTCGCTCGCCTGGGCGGGATTGCTCAAGGTCTCCGGCCGCTGGTTCGACTATTCCTCGTATGGCGCGGTCATCGGCATCTTGAGCGTCAGCTATTTGATCGGCGATGCGATCGCGCGGCAGTGGATGGGCATGTTGATCGCGCGCGGCTGGGATTGGCGCAGCCTTTTTCATTTTGCGGCGGCGGTCGCGGGCGTGCTGTTCATCGCCAATTTCCTGCTGCTGCGCGAATCGCGGACGGCATCCGGTCACCGCGAGGCGAGGCCCAACCCGTTGAATCTGTTTGCCGGCTCCGAGACGCGGCCCGCAAACATCGCGCGCCTGCTCGCGCCATTGGTGCGCAGCCGCGCGTTTCTGCTGGTTTGCCTGCTGTCGCTCGGTTGTACGATAATACGAGAAACGTTCAACAACTGGACGCCGGTCTATTTGCGTGACTATCTGCGGTTCAGTGTCAGCAGCGCCGCCGGCACCAGCGCCATCTTTCCCGCCGTCGGCGCCGTGTCGGTCGTGTTCACCGGCTGGCTCAGCGATCGGCTCGGCGTCAACGGCAGAGCGCTGCTGTTGTTCACGGGACTCGTGGCGACCGCCGTCGGCCTGCTTGCGCTGATGTGGATGCCGCCGGGTAGCGGCGATTCGACGCTGCCGTTGATCGCGATCGGCGGCATCGCTTTTTGCCTGTTGGGACCTTACTCTTACCTCGGCGGCGCGTTCGCGCTGGATTTCGGCGGCAAGCAGGCGGGCGCGGTCTCCTCCGGGATCATCGACGGCGTCGGCTATCTCGGCGCGGTGTTCGCCGGCGCGAGCGTCGCCAAGATCTCGGTGGCGGTCGGCTGGAAGGGCGTCTTCGCCGCGCTCGCCGGCGTCAGCGCGCTGTCGGCGCTCGGCGCGGGCGCCTTGGTTCTGCTCGGTGCGCGTGCACGGGCAAGCGGGGGGCATTTGCAATGAACGGCGGCGCGCGCAGCGTAACGCGCATCGATTGCCAACCGCAGGCGCTCGTCCTTGCCTGGGACGACGGCACAGCCTGCGAGTTTGCGAGCGTCTGGCTGCGCGACAATGACCGCGCGGAGCGCGATCCGCACAGCGGCCAGCGGCTGATCGACGTCGCCGATCTGCCGGTCGAGCCGCGGTTGCGATCGGCGATCGCGCTGGGCGGCGAACTGCGGATCGAATGGCAGGACGGAGCCGGCGCCGCGTTCGACCTCGACTGGCTCGCCGCGCAAGCCGGCGCCGCGGCGCTGCAGCGGCCGGAGCTGCTGCGCAAGCCGTGGCTGAACGGCGCCGCGCTCGATGCGGCGCATGATTTCGCGTGGGCGAGCCTCGCGCAGGCGCGAAACGAACCGCGCGTTCGCGGCGCGTGGCTGACACGCCTGCTGCAGGACGGTCTCGCATTCTTCAACGAGGTGCCGCCGACCGAGACGGCGATCCTCGAGGCGATGTCGCTGGTCGGGCGCATCGTCGAGACCAACTACGGCGCGGTATTCGACGTGCGCGCCGTGGCACAACCGGAAAACCTGGCGTATTCGGACCGCGGCCTCGGCCTGCACACCGATAATCCGTATCGGGAACCAGTGCCGGGATTTCAGGCGCTGCACGTGCTGGTCGCATCGCCCGCGGGCGGTGAGAGCTTGTTCGCGGATGGCTGCGCGCTCGCCCTGCATCTGCGGCACACGGACGCCGCGGCGTTCGCCAGATTAAGCGAGACGGCGGTGCCGTTCCTGTACCGCTCCAAGGACGCCGAACTCTATGCCGAGCGGCCGCTGATTCAGTTGACCTGCGATGGCGCGGTCTGCAGTGTGCATTACAACAGCCGTTCGATCGCGCCGCTGCGGCTCGGCGCAGGCGATACCCAGGCGTTCTACGCGGCCTATCGGCGCTTCGCCTGCTTGCTGCGCGATCCGCAATTTCAATTGCGATTCATGCTGCGCGACGGCGATCTGGCGGTGTTCGACAACCAGCGGATCCTGCATGGCCGCACGGGCTTCTCGTCGGCGAAATATCCGCGGCACCTGCGCGGCTGCTACCTGAGCCGCGACAGCGTCTATAGCGAGGCGGCGCTGCTGCGGCGGCCGCCAGAGCGCGAGAGCCGCCGGTGAGCGTCGCCGACGAGATCTTCGCGATCTATGCGCGGCGCGGTTCCTCTGCGTATTTCGGCGAATGCGTGTCGATGACCGAACACGGATTGCAGGCCGCGCACTTCGCGCGGGCGGCGGGCGCCGCGCCCGCGCTAATCGTCGCCGCGCTGCTGCACGACATCGGCCATCTGCTCGCGCCGGTCCCCGAGGACATCGCCGATTGGAGCGCGGATGCGCGCCACGAGGAGAGCGGCGGCCGTTGGCTGCGCGCGCGCTTCGGCACAGGCATCGCCGAGCCCGTG
The DNA here is from genome assembly GCA_035531435.1 of Steroidobacteraceae bacterium. Lineage (GTDB taxonomy): Bacteria > Pseudomonadota > Gammaproteobacteria > Steroidobacterales > Steroidobacteraceae > Bog-1198. The sequence continues at coordinate 249,769 of DATKSW010000018.1, forward strand.
CGCCTGCATGTGCCGGCGAAGCGCTATTTGTGCGCGACCGATGCGGATTATTTCTCCCGCCTCAGTCCGGCGTCGGTGCTGACGCTGAAATTGCAGGGCGGCCCGATGTCGCCCGAGCAGTGCGCGGCGTTCGAGCGGCAGCCGTTCCACCGCGACGCGGTCAGCGTGCGCCGCTGGGACGATCAGGGCAAAGTCGCCGGGCTCGCGACGGCGAGCCTCGATGAATACCGCGCGCTGATCGAGTCGGTCGCGGCGGTCTAGGCGGGATGCGGCGGCCGGTCTTTCAGAACGCGCCGGGGAACAGGCCGCCGTCCAAGAGGATGTTCTGACCGGTGATGTAGCCGGCATTCGCGCTGCACAGGAACGCGCAGACCTGGCCGAATTCGGCGGGAGTGCCGAAGCGCCCCGCCGGAATCGTCGCCATCTCGCCGGCGGCGACCTCGCCTTCGCTCTTGCCGGAACTGCGCGCGGCGCCGGCGAAGCCTTCGCGCAGACGGCGCGTGTCGAAATATCCGGGCAGCAGATTGTTGATCGTGACGTTGCGGCCGGCAACGGTGCGGGCGATGCCGGCGACGAACGCGGTCAACCCGGCGCGCGCGCCGCTCGACAGATCGAGGCCCGCGACCGGCATCTTGACGCTGATCGAGGTGATGTTGACGATGCGGCCGAAATTGCGCGCCGCCATCTTGTCGATCACCTTTTGGATCAGCTCGATCGGCGTCACCATGTTCTTGGTCACGCCGGCGAGCATCGCGCGGCGGTCGAGGAGGCGAAAATCCAGGAACGGCGGGCCGCCGTTGTTGTTGACCAGGATGTCCGGCTCGGGGCAGGCGGCGAGCAGCGCCGCCTGCCCGGCGGGGTCGCCGACGTCGGCGGCGACGGCCGTCACCTCGACGCCGCTGGTGCGGCGGATCTCCGCGGCGGTCTCCTCGAGCTTGTCGGCGTTGCGGCCGTTGATCACCAGGCAGACGCCGGCGGCGGCGAGCGCCACCGCGCAGCCCTTGCCGAGTCCCTGGCTCGAGCCGCAGACAATCGCGTGCTTGCCTTGAATGCCTAAATCCATGATGTCTCCTGTGCGCGCTATTTTGCCGCGGCGATTTCCAAGGTCGGGTAGTCCGTATAGCCCGCGGCGCCGCCGCCGAAGAGCGTCGCGCGCTCGAGCGGATTCAGCGGCGCGTCGAGCTGCAGGCGCCGCACGAGGTCGGGATTGCTGATGAACGGCTTGCCGAACGCGACCAGATCGGCCTCGCCGCCCGCCACCGCGGCGAGCGCCATCGCGCGCGTATAGCCGTTATTGACGATCCAGGCGCCGTGCTCGTGGCCGCGCTTGAATCGCCCGCGCAGCGCTCCGTAATCGAACGGCGCGACATCGCGCGCGCCTCCCGTGGCGCCTTCGATCACATGGACGAACGCGAGCTTCAGCGGCGCCAATTGCTCCAGGAAATGGTTGAACAGACCTTGCGCGTCGCTGTCCAGCCCGGCGTCGTTGACCGGCGTCACCGGCGAGATGCGCAGCCCCGTGCGGCCGGCGCCGACGGCGGCGGCGATCGCGCGCATGACTTGCAGGGGCAGGCGCACGCGATTCTCCTTGGAGCCGCCGTAGTCGTCGTCGCGGTCGTTGATGCTGTCGCGCAAGAACTGTTCGAGCAGATAGCCGTTCGCGCAGTGCACCTCGACGCCGTCGAAGCCCGCGGCGATCGCGTTGCGCGCAGCTTGCGCGTATTGCTCGACGATGCCCGGCAACTCTTCGCGGGCGAGCGCCCGCGGCGCCGAGACCTCTTCGAATCCTTGCGCGGTGAACGTCTTGGCGTTGGCGCGGCGCGAAGTGCTCGACACCGGCGCAATGCCGTTCGGCTGCAAGGATACGTGCGAGATGCGCCCCACGTGCCAGAGCTGCAGGACGATCTTGCCGTCCCTGCGGTGCACCTCCTCGCAAACCCGCCGCCAGCCGCCAATCTGCGCGGCGCTGTGGATGCCCGGCGTATCGAGATAACCTTGAGCCGTGGCGCAGATCTGCGTCGCCTCGGAGACGATCATGCCGGCGCTGGCGCGCTGCCCGTAATAGGCGGCCATCAACGGCGTCGGCACCTGCCCGGGACCCGCGCGGTCGCGCGTCAACGGCGCCATGACGATGCGGTTGGCCGCGGCAATGTCGCCGAAGCGTATGGGATCGAACAAGGTCGGCATCGGCAGTCGCATCCTCGAAAGGGCTTGCAGGGGAATCGATTCGCATGACCCCGCGGGCGCCATTATAGCGGACGCGCCGGCCGATATTGACGCGCAAATCGCCGGCCGCCGGGTACAATCGCCGCGGTTTCCAAACGAAGGAGTCCGCCGGCGCGCGCCGGCTGCCTGTCCTGCATGAACCTATTTCACGTCATTGTTCTCGCGATCGTACAGGGACTGGCGGAACTGCTGCCGGTGTCGAGTTCGGCGCATGTCGTCGTCACCGAAGAGCTCCTCGGGCTCGACCCGTCCTCGCCGCCGATGACGCTGCTGCTGGTCATGCTGCACACCGGCACGATGTTTGCGGTGATTGTCTATTTCTGGCGCCAATGGCGCAGCACCTATTTGCAGAGCGTCGCCGCCTGCAAGCGCATCGCCGGCCCGATCGTGCTCGCGACCGCGCTGACCGGTGTCATTGGCGAGGTGCTGATCAAGATCATTGAAAAGACCGTGCTGCGCAGCATCCCGCACGCCCAAATCGAGGATCTGTTCAGCCATCTGGAATGGATCGCGCCGGCGCTCGCGGTCGGCGGCGTGCTGATTCTGCTGACGGGCCTGCGCGAGAAGCGTGCGGCGGCGCCCATGCAGGGCACCGAGCGCGACCCGGATCTGCGGCAAGCCGGCATCATCGGCGCGGTGCAGGGATTGTGCCTGCCGTTTCGCGGCTTCTCCAGATCCGGCGCGACGATTTCGGCGGGCATGCTGCTCGGCGTCTCGAAGACGCGCGCCGAGGCGTTCAGCTTCGCACTCGCCGTCGTCTTGACGCCGCCGGTGGTCGCGCGCGAAATCTGGCGTCTCCTCGAGGAGCAGCGCGTCGATCACAATCTGGATGTACGCTCGATCGCCGGGCTTTGCGCAGTCGGCGCCGTCGTCGCTTTTTTCGCCGGACTGCTCGCGCTCAAGTGGCTCAGCCGCTGGCTCGAGCGGGGGCGCTGGTACTGGTTCGGCATCTATTGCCTCGCCGCCGCCGCGGCCGTCGCCGCATTGTACGCCGCCGGCTTTTGAGCGTGCGCAGGCGCGCGCGTTACGATGCGCCGACTGCAGCTGCCGGCGGGTTTGCCCATGGCAATTCGGCGAGTTTCGGCAACATCGCGATCCAACCGACCAGGCCGAGCAAGCTGACCGCGGCGGCGAGCATGAACGCCGCCGTGAAGTGGCCGGTGCGCTCGATGATCAGGCCGGTGAGCGCCGGGGCGACGATGCCGGCGAGATTGCCGAGGGAGTTCTGGATGCCGACCCAACGGCCGGTCGCCTGCGGGCCGGCGAGAATCTGCGCGATCGCGTAGACGCCGGGCGACGAGGCGCCGCACAGCGCTTGATAGATGAATATGCAGGCGATCGCGAGCGCGCGCGGTCCCTGCGCCATGCCGATCATGCACAACACGGCGCCGCCGTGCGCGGCCGCCATGACGGATTTGTAGGCGAAGTTGGCCGATCCGCCGCGCTCGATGTAGCGGTCGATCAACCAGCCGCCGCCGAGGGCGCACAGCGCCGTCACCAGATACGCCGCGCCGGCGAGTTCGGCCATGCTGCTCGTCGAGAAGCCGCGCTCGCGCACCAGATAGAAGGGCAGCCACGAAAGCATGAAATAGAACGTGTAATTGCTGGAAAAGTGGCCGAGGCCCGCGCCCCAAAGCGCGGGCTGGCGCAAGATCATCGCGAAGGTGGGGCCGCCCGCATCTCTGGCGTGTACGATGCGCCGCCGTTTGACGAGGCGCATCCACGGCCAGAGCCACAGCAGAGACAGCGCGCCGAAGCAGACGAAGGCGGCGCGCCAACCGTAGCGCGCCATGGTCAATCCGCCGAAGAACGTGCCGAGCGCCGGCCCGAACAAATACGCGAAGCCGACGATGCCGTTGGCGGTGCCGAGACTTTGCGTCGGCACCGCTTCGACGAGCAGTTTGGAGACGCACGGGAAGCCGGTGCTCTCGCCGAGGCCGAGCAACAGGCGCAAGGCGATCAACGTCGCGTACGCAAAGCTCACGCCGACCAGGATCGTCGCCGCCGCCCAGACGATCAAGCCGCCCGCCAGGACGCGATGCGCGCCGTAGCGTTCCGCGACCCAGCCGATCGGGACCTGCACCAGGGCGTAGGACCAAAAGAAGGCCGACATCAATACGCCGAGCTGCGCCTCGCTGAGGTGCAGATCCGTCTGCATCGAGGCCGCGGCGGTCGGCAACAGGCCGCGGTCGACATAATTGATGAACAATACCGCGGCGAGCAGCCATACGTACGGGTTGCGGGCGACCCGCGGCGCTGGCGTCGGCGCGGCGCCCGAACTTTTCAGGTCGCGTAGTCCGGTTCGCTGCGGTCGAGAAGGCGCTTCAGCGCGGCGAAGTGCAATTCCGCGCGGTCCCGGCCGCCGACCGCGGCGCCGGTTCGAAACTGCTCGACCGTCGCCCGCACCGCCGCCTCCGGGAGCGGCCGCAGCGCGCGGCCCGTGGACAGGGCGAGAATCTGCGCCTGGCATGCGCGCTCGAGAAAGTAGAGCCGCTCGAAGGCCTGCGGTACGCTCTCGCCCGTGACCAGCACGCCGTGGTTTTGCATCATCAGCACCGACTTGCCGCCGAGCGCCCGGGCGAGGCGTTCGCCCTCGGCCTGGTCGAAAGCGAGACCGCCGTAGCCGGCGTCGTAGGCAATGTCGTCATGGAACATCAGCGCACTCTGCACCGCCATCTCCAGGCGCGGATTCTCGAGCATGCCGAGCGCGGTCGCGTGGGGCATGTGCGTATGCAGCGCGCACCGTGCCTGCGGCGCGAGCCGATGCACCGGCAGATGGATGAACAGCGCCGTATCCTCGACGGGGCCGCGGCCGCTCTGCAGCCGGCCGTCGAAGTCGATCTCCATGAAATCCGCGGCGCGCACTTCCGACCAGTGCAGGCCGAACGGCGCGAGGTAAAAGCGGTCGCTGCAGCCCGGCACCAGCAGCGTCAAGTGATTGTCGATGCCTTCGCACAAGCCGAAACGCGCCGCGAGGCGGTGGCAGGCGGCCAGGTCGATCTTCGCCTGCCGCGCAGCCTGCGCTTGCGCCGGCTGGATATTGGCATTCATGCGGAGCGCCTCCGGGAGCGGTAATCGGCCATCCGCCGCAGTATAAACGAAGTGTGGCGCGGACAGAGCGCCGCCGCCGGCGGGGTTCACCAATTCGGATCCGGCAACGCGCTGAACGCGTCGCGCAGCGCCAAACCCCAGCCGGCGCGTATTTTCCTGAAATATTCGTGCTCCATATCGATGCTGATATGCGTGGAGATCTTGAGCTCGTCGCGGCGGATGGCCGAATTCATGGAGATCAGCGCGCACTTGGCCGCCGAGTATGAAAGCGGCGTTGAATTCGTGGCCCTGATCCTTGAGCAGCACGGCCTGCGTGACCGCAAGATGCCGGCGGACAGCAATACCAGCGCCCGATCGCCGGGCTGCACGAGTCCGGTATCGACCAATTAGCCGACGCACTAAGTCATGTCGCGAAATTCCACCCGACTACTGTTGTTGCGCGGAGTCGGCGACCAGCACGCTCGCGCTCATCTGCTCGCCGCCGCCGCCTTGGCGCACGCCGCGCACCGGCGCCGCATCGAGGTAGTCGCGTCCGACCGCGAGCCGGCAATAGGTACGGACTGCGGGCCGCTGATGGGTGACATCGACGCTCTGCCAGCCCGCTTCGGCGCCGAGCCACACGTCCACCCAGGCGTGGCTCGCGATCTGCGTGGAATCGCCGGTATACAGGTAGCCGCTGACGTAGCGCGCGGCGAGCCCGGCGGCGCGCGCCAAGGCGAGGTATACATGCGCGTGGTCCTGGCAAACGCCGGCGCCGCGCTTGAACACCGCGGCGGCGCTGTCCTGCACGTCGCTGCTGCCGGGCACGTAGCGCACCGTCCTGAATACGGCCGCCGCCAATGCCGCGGCGCGCGCCCCCGGCGCGTCCTGATGGCGCACGATCTCCTGCGCAAACGCGCGCAAGTCTTCGTTCGCCGCTGTCAGCGAGGTCGGCGCGAGATAGGCGAGCGGCGAGAGCGGGCCGTCGTCCTGGCGCCCCTCGGCGTCGGCGGTCTCGACGACGCCGCGGACGACGATGCAGATTTCGCGATGCGGCTCCTCGATCGTCAGCAAATGCGCGATGTTGCCGTAGGCGTCGACCTGCTCGAGCCGCCGCCCCGGCGCGCTCATGCTCCAGGCGAGCGCGCGCTGGCTCGGGTCGCGGCGCGGCGTCAGCCGCAGGCTTTGCACGCTATATTTGACCGGCCGATCGTAGCGATAGCGGGTCTCATGCCGAATGTGCAATTGCATCGGTTCAGGCCTGGGCCGGGGGCACCAAGAAATCCGAGGCGATGCGCTCGCCCAAATCCCGCAGGCGCACGAGAAAGCGCTCGAGAAAATTCGGCACGCCGGCCGCGGCAATCTCCTCCATGCGCGTGAAATGCAGCATGCTGTGCATTTCGCCGGCGCGCCGCTGCGTCTCCGCCGATTGTTCGTTGGCGACCGATTGCAAGTTCTGA
>DATKSW010000019.1:0-20844 GCA_035531435.1 Steroidobacteraceae bacterium
ATAGTGATCCGGTGGTTCTGTATGGAAGGGCCATCGCTCAACGGATAAAAGGTACTCCGGGGATAACAGGCTTATTCCTCCCAAGAGTCCACATCGACGGAGGAGTTTGGCACCTCGATGTCGGCTCATCACATCCTGGGGCTGTAGCAGGTCCCAAGGGTTCGGCTGTTCGCCGATTAAAGTGGTACGCGAGCTGGGTTCAAAACGTCGTGAGACAGTTTGGTCCCTATCTTCCGTAGCCGTTGGAGATTTGAGAGTGAGCTGTCCTTAGTACGAGAGGACCGGGATGGACGCACCTCTGGTGTTCCGGTTGTCACGCCAGTGGCACCGCCGGGTAGCTATGTGCGGACGGGATAACCGCTGAAAGCATCTAAGCGGGAAGCCCCCCCCAAGATTAGTTCTCCCTAGACCTTTAAGGTCTCTAAAGGGCCGTCGAAGACTACGACGTTGATAGGCTGGGTGTGTACGCGCAGCAATGCGTTCAGCTAACCAGTACTAATTGCCCGTGAGGCTTGACCATATAACACCCAAGCGATTTGCTTTTAACGTCGGCAAATCGTGCATGGGATAACTGACTTGAATGCGACGAAACGTCGAAACAAATTGTCCGAATAGCCAAGGGGGCGAGGCATGACTCGCCCCCGTTGCGACCGGTATGCCTGGCGGCCATAGCGAGTGGGAACCACCCGATCCCTTTTCGAACTCGGAAGTGAAAACGCTCTGCGCCGATGCTAGTGTCGACTTTGTCGATGTGAAAGTAGGTCACTGCCAGGCTCTTGATTTGATGAAGCGAGAAACCCCCGCCGGGCAGCCGTCGGGGGTTTTTTTTCTCTTTTTTTTCTTAACCATGCAGCAGGGCGTGTCTGCGCTCCTTCAGCGACGGCGGCGTCCACTGGTAAATCCAAGTCTCGGTCAACGGCCATCCGCGAATGCGCAAATACAGGCGCAGATCGATCGGCAGGGTGAGTTGGTCCGGCTTGACGTCGAACAGCGCCCGATACCCCTTGAACTGCGCGACGTAGTGCGCGGTAACGTTCAGGATCTCGCCGCGTGAAGTGCTGACGAGCGCCTCGACCGCGGCGTTCGGCGCCAGAGTGGCGAGTTCGCCGCCGGCGAAGTCGACGGCGAAATGCCGAGAATAATAGCGTCGCGGTTGGCCGATGATGCCGCCGAGGCCGGTGCGCGTGGCGATCGTGCGGGCGAGCGGCGTGGCGTACGGCATCCGCGTGCCCCAATAGAGGCGATAGCTGTACAGCAGTTCCGCGCCCGCGGCGGCCGGCGCCGCGGGATTCCAGAAGGCGACGATGTTATCGAAGGTTTCGTCGACCGTCGGGATCTCGACGAGTTGCACGGCGCCCCGTCCCCAGCCGCCGCCGGCAGCCGCGAGCGGTTCGACCCAGAGGCTCGGACGGCGGTTGTAATAGGCGCCGTCGTCCTGGTAGTGATCGAAGTTGCGGTCGCGCTGCAACAGGCCGAAGCCGCGCGGAGCATCGTCGAAGTAGGAGTTGACCGTCAGTTGCGCGGGGTTGGTCAGCGGCCGCCAGAGCCATTCGCCGGCGCCCGTCCACAGCGACAGGCCGTCCGAATCGTGAATCTCCGGCCGCCAATCGTACGCTTCGCGGTGGTCGTTCTCGCCGTACAAAAACATGCTGGTCAGCGGCGCGATGCCGATTCGCTCGATCGATTTGCGCGGATAGAATGCGCTGTCGACGTCCATGATCTCGGTGCCGCCCGGCGCGATTTTCATCTGCAGCGCGCCGGCGACGCTCGGCGAATCCAGCAACGCGTAAAGCGTCAATGTTCCGGCGTTCTTCGCGGGGCGCTCGAACCAAAACGCGGTGAAGCGCGGAAACTCCTCGCTGCGGTCGGCGACGGCGGTGTCGAGGGCGAGCGCGCGCGCCGATAGCCCGTACTGGCGCGTATCTTCGCCGACGGCCCGAAAGTAGCTCGCGCCGAGAAACGCGGCGACGTCCGCTTGCCAATCGGTGACGAATTGGATGCGAAAGCCCGCGAATCCGTGTTTGCCGATCATCGACGAGGGGTCGATGCCGCTGTTGCCGAAATCGAACAGCCGCGGATCGTAGCGGATTTCGCGCGCCGCGCCGTTTACCACTTCGAACAGCCGCACCGGCTCCGTGAAGCCGCGGCCGACATGAAAGAACTGCAGCCGAAAGTCGAGACCGTCGTCGGCCCACAGCGCGCGCTTCCCGCGGTAGCGAATCGACTGGTATTGGTCGTAGCCGAGTTTCGCCAGAGCCGCCGGCAGCTTGGGCTGCGGCGGCAAATAGGGTCGGCCGGCCGCCCAGCGGGCTTGACCCTTCAGCCATGCGAAGTCGACGATTTGCGGCGCGCCGGCCTGCGGCAACGGCGCGTCCGCCGCAGGCGCGATGCGCGGCCATTGACCCGCCGCGATCGCCAGGGCGGTCTTCAGGATTTCGCGTCGGCGCAGCATCATGTCCCCCGTTGGCTTACGTCTAGATGACGAAACTCGGCCGCGGCGCGTCGGGCAACAGCGCCAGCTGCGCAAGCATGCGCGGGTCGCCGGCGACCTGCACGCGCTCCGGCGGCGTCAGCCAGTCGAGCGCCTCTTCGAGGAAGCGCGCGTCCCGCAGCTTCTGTTCGGCGGTCAATGCGTGCGGATTCGGTTCGCCGCGCGGCTGCGCCGGGCTCGGCAGGTTGCCGTGGATATGCGCCCAGCGCGCTGCGGCGTCGCGCGCCAAGTAGCGCAGCCCGTCGCGCGGCAATGCGGCGGCATCGTTCATCAACTGTTGGCGGCGCAACACCAATGCCGGCGGATCCGCCTCTTCCGGCGTGCGCAGCAAAGCGACGCGCGCGAGCGCGCCGCCGACGCTCGCGCTGCCGCTGATTCGCGACAGCGGCACCGAGAGAAACAGGCCGAGCAGAGCCGGTGAAACCCAGGCGAGCATCGGCGGCGACAGGAACCAGACGATCACCGCCGTTACGCAGCTGAGAAGAAAGTGTCTCTTGTGATAGTCCCAAGCCTCGCGCCAACTATTGGCGCCGGGCCCGCGCCGTTGCGTCTTCCAGCCCGAGTCGCCGCCGGTCAGCACCTCGAAGACGTGCCCGCATTGAATGAGCATCAATATGGGCGCGTACAGCGCCGACAGGACGATTTCGAGAAGCCCGCTCGCGGCGACGCCGATCAGGCCGCCGGCGCCGCGGCGTATGCGTCTCGAAAACAGCGCGCCGACGAGTCCGATCATTTTTGGAACCAACAGCACGACCAGGCTGAACCAGAATAGATTCATCATCAATTGCGTATCGAATCTCGGCCAAGTGGGGAACAGTTGGAAGTCTTGGGTGAAGTACTCCGGACGAATCAAATGCGATTGCACGGCGAGCGCGAAGCCGATCGTGAGCAGCACCAGCCAAAGCGGCGAGGACAGATAGCTCATGATGCCGATGCCGAGGTGTACGCGACTGGTGAAGCGCAAGCCCGTGGTGCCGAGAACCTTGATATGCTGAAGATTGCCCTGCGCCCAGCGCCGATCGCGGACCGCGATATCGATCAGCGTCGGCGGCGCTTCTTCCCAGGAGCCGCCGAATTCGCTCGTCATGCGCACTTTCCAGCCGCGCCGCCGCATCAGCGCCGCTTCGACAAAGTCATGCGACAGTACGAATCCCCCGAACGGCGCAGCGCCCGGTAATTGCGGCAGCCCGCAACTTTGCGCGAAGGCGCTGATGCGGATGATCGCATTGTGGCCCCAGTAATTGCCGCTGTTTCCGGACCACGCCGCAAGCCCGCGCGTGATCACCGGGCCGTAGACGCGGGCGGCGAATTGTTGCAGTCGGCCGAAGAAGGTTTGCGCTCCGATCAATCCGGGCGCCGTCTGCAGGATGCCGAGCGCGGGATCGGCGCGCATGGCTCGCGCAAGAGCGCTCAATGTAGTGGCCTCGATCAGGCTGTCGGCGTCGAGGACGATCATATGCTCGTAGCGGCCGCCCCAACGCTTGACGAAGTCCTCCACGTTGCCGGATTTTCGCGCGCTGTTTTGCCAGCGGCGCCGGTACCACACAGGCATGATGCCGGTCAGCGCGCCGCGCAGCCGGTCGACCGCCGTGGTTTCGCGGACCCATGCATCGGCATCGGTGGAATCCGAGAGCATGACGATCTCGAAGCCGGTGTTTTCGCCGTTCGCGGCGAGCGCTTCGGCCATCGCCTGCAGCGCGCTCGTGGTACGCAGCGCGTCTTCGTTGTAGATCGGCATCACCAGTGCGGTCAGCGTCAGGCCATCCGGCGCGTCGGCCTTCGGTGCCGCTTCGCGGTGTTTCGACCATCCGGCGAGCACGGAGCCGGCCGCGAACGCGATCCACCCCAGGGAAATCGCGAAGAAGACGATCATCAAACCCTGCAGCAGCGTCATGCTCGCGAAGCGCACGGCTTGCAGCATTTGATAAACGCCGTAGGCGCCGACGCCCACGGTCACCAAGAGCAAAATACCGCGTGCGAACAGGACCGCGACGTCGATCCTCTGGCGGCGCTGGCGCGTCGGCCGGCGTTGCAAGTCCTGTTCCGGCATCTCCATCGGCGATTCGGCCGGCATGCCGATCGACGGCGCCTGCGGTTCGCATGCCGCTACCGGGTTCAGCTCGCGGTCCATCGGTACAACCAGGTTTCGGTGACGGGGCGGCCGGCGCGCGCGACTTGCAGGCGCAGTTCGATCAAGTCGGCGCCCTTCGGGTCGAGTTCGAATCCTGCGCGCATGCCGTGGATCGCGGGGTCGGGCGACAGCACGACGCGCGAGGTTCTACCGGCCGACGCCGACAGATCGACCTGCAAGCCGGCGGTCTTATCGCCCGCGCCGACGAAATCGACCTGAAAAACGCGTCGCTTGCCGTCCAGGCTCGCGCCAGAACGGGCCGCTTTCACCTCGCCGAGACCCTTGGGCGCCGGCGTTTGCGCGAGCCAAGTCAGGCGGTAGGCGAAATGCGCGCTGCTTCCCGCCGGCAGGGCGCGTGCCGGCCGGAAAAACGCGACGATGTTGTCGTTGGTCTCGCGGCCCGAGGGGATTTCGACGAGTTCCACTGCGCCCGGGCCAAAGTCACTGCGCGGTTCGACCCAAACGCTCGGTCGCCGCTCGTATTGGGCGCCGAGATCGTCGAAATCGCTTTCTCGCCGCGAGCGCTGCATCAAACCGAATCCTCGCGGCGCCTCGCTGGTGAACGTCGACACCTGCAGCTTGGCGGGATTGGCGAGCTGCCGCCAGATGTGTTCGCCCGACTTCGTCGTGATTTGCAGGCCGTCGGAGTCGTGCACTTCGGGCCGGTAATCATCGAGGCGGCCGCGGTTGGTTTGGTCGAATAGAAACATCGAAGTCAGCGGCGCGATGCCGTAGATGCGCAATTCGGCGCGCGGAAACAGCGTCAAGTCGACGTCCATCGAAGTCTCTCGGCCCGGTGTGACGACGAAGCGGTAGGCGCCGGTCGTCGAACGGCTCTCGAGCAACGCGTAGACGACGATTGCCGCCGCTTTCCTCGCGGGCTGTTCGATCCAAAAATGCGTGAACGCGGGGAACTCCTCACCGGCCGGTTCGGCGGTGTTCAGCGCCAGTCCTCGTCCTGACATGCCGTAGACCTGGTGTCGCGCAACGGCGCGGAAATAGCTCGCGCCCTGGAAGACCAGAAATTCGTCCCAGATCTTATTCGAATTGATGTGGCCGCGAATCCGAAATCCGGAAAGCGGCAGGTCGCTTGCCGGCGGCGGCACCGATCGCCCGTAGTGGAACATCGCCGGGGTCGCGGCGACGTCCTGCACGCGGCCGGCGTCGACGATCGAGACTTTGACGGTGGTATGGAAATTGAAGCCGGCCGGCAGCAGTTCCATGCGGAACGGCAATTTCTCGCTGCGCCAGATGTCGGCGTCCGGATCGAAGCGGATGCTGCGGTATTGTTCCGCGCCGAGCTTGTCCAACCACGCCGGCAAAGGGGCGGTTTGCGCCACAAATGGCAGGGCGGCGCGGCGTTTGGCGTCCGCCAATACGGTGTCGAACGTGAATAGGCGCCGTGCGGGCAACGGTGCGGGCGCCGGTGCGGCCGCCGGTGCGCGCGGCGCTGCGGGCGCACGCTGCTGTGCCGCGGCCGTGCAAACTGCGGCCGCGGACAGAAAGAGCGTCGACAACGACTTCGCAAATGACACCGGCAACGCGCTACTCCCCAAGGCCCGCAGGCCAAACCCATGGGCTTGCCGGGGCCGCCCGTTAATCCCCGCACGCAGCGAGCACGTACGATGATCAAAGCAGCAGCCCGTGTCAACGGGCGATGATTTTCCGCGCGTCGCTGTGCTAGCGTGCCGGCATGTCCAGTCGCGAACCGCAGAGCGCAGACGCGGTATTCATGGTGCGGCCCGCGCGCTTCGGCTTCAACGCGCAAACGGCGGCGAGCAATGCATTTCAGCAGGCGCCGCAGCCGGATTGCGCGCCGGCCGACGCCGTGGCCGCTGTCGCCGAATTCGACGCGGCGGTGCGTGCGCTGCAGCAGGCCGGGATCGGCGTCATCGTCGCAGCGGACACCGCTCTGCCCGTCAAGCCCGACGCCATTTTCCCGAACAACTGGTTGAGCTTTCATCGCGACGGCAGCATCGTGTTGTATCCGATGTTGGCGCCGAACCGGCGCGCGGAGCGCCGCGAAGAGCTGCTGGATCAAGTCGTCCGCGAAGGCGGCTTTCACGCCACGCGGACCGTCGATCTGAGCGGCCGCGAGGAGGAGGAGAAATACCTCGAAGGCACCGGCAGTCTGGTGCTCGACCGCGGCGCGCGCATCGCGTACGCCGCCCTGTCGCAGCGCACCGATCTTGATGTGCTCGGCGAATTCGGGCAACGGCTGGACTACGAGGTCGTGGCGTTCGACGCCGCGGACGAAGGCGGGCTGCCCGTCTATCATACCAACGTGTTGATGGCCGTCGGCGAGCGCTTCGCGGTCGTTTGCGGCGAAGCGATCACGCAGCCGCGGCATCGCGCGGCCGTCTGTTCGAAATTGGCATCCACCGGGCACGAGGTCCTGGAGATATCACGGCAGCAAATGCGCGCCTTTGCCGGCAATTGCTTGGAACTCGAAGCGGCCGGCCACAAACGGATTGCCTTGTCGTCCACGGCGTGGAAGACTCTGCGGGGCCCGCAACGCGAGGTCTTGGAGCGGCATGGCGAAATTCTCCCCCTCGACATACCGACGATCGAGCGGATCGGCGGCGGCGGCGTACGCTGCATGATGGCGGAGATCCATTTGCCGAGGCGCCGGTAGGGCGCGTGGCGCGTCCGGTGTCATAATCGACGGATGCTGGAACTCGGGCTGAAGACGCTGTTGGCTTATTTAGGCGGTTCGCTGCTCGGCAGCCTGATCCTCGGCTCCTTGCGCGGCGTGGATATTCGGGCGATGGGCAGCGGCAATGCGGGCGCGACGAACGCCATGCGCACGCAAGGCACGATGTTCGGCTTGCTGGTGTTCGCGGTCGACTTCGCCAAGGGCGCATTGATGATTTGGTGGCTGCCCGAGGCCGTGCTCCCCGGGGTCGGCGCGGATCCGGACGTCTCCCGGCAATGGTTAACCCTGGCGTGCGGGCTTGCCGTCATCGTCGGCCATGTCTATCCGCTGTGGTTCGGCTTTCGCGGCGGCAAAGGCGCGGCGACCATCGCCGGCGTCATCGCGGCGCTGGATGCGCACCTGCTGGTACCGCTCGCGATCTGTTGGCTCGCCGTCGTCATGCTGACGGGGTACGTCGGACTTGCGACGATGCTGGCCGGCGTCGGGCTCTCGGCCGCGGTCCTCGTATTGCGGCCCGGCAATTGGCCGCTGCTCGGCTTTTGTGCCGTGCTCACCGGCTTCATGGTCTTTACCCACCGCAGCAATATCGCGCGGATGCGCGCCGGCAAGGAAAACCGTGTGCGGCGTTTATGGCTGTTTCGGCCGCGGGCGGTTTGACGAATCGCGCGCTCATCGCGCGGCTCGCCGACGGCCGGCTGCATTCGGGCGTGCAGCTCGCCGCCGAACTCGGCATCTCGCGTGCGGCCGTCTGGAAAGGCGTCGAGCGGCTGCGTGCCGGCGGCATTGAAATACAGGCGCTGGCGCGCCGCGGTTACCGCTTGCCGGCGGCGGTGGAATTATTGGACGCAACGCGCATCGCCGCCGAGCTCGGCGCACCCCGCAGGCAGGAGCTGCGGACGCTGGAGGTGCTGTTCGCAGCCGATTCGACGAATACGCACTTGATTTCCAGGGAACCCCCGCCCTACGGCCGCGCCGACGTTTGCCTGTGCGAATTGCAGCGCGCAGGGCGGGGCCGCCGCGGCCGGCACTGGATCGCGCCGTTCGGCGCCGGTCTCGCGATCTCGGTCGGCTGGACGTTTCGCGATGCAATCCGCGGATTGCCGGCCTTGAGTTTGGCGGTCGGCGTCGCGGTATCGCGGGCGCTGCTCGGCATCGGCGCGCGCGGTATCGGCCTCAAGTGGCCCAATGACATTTGTTTCGACGATAGGAAAATCGGCGGCGTATTGATCGATCTGCGCGCGGAGGCCGATGGTCCGGCGTTCGTCGTCATCGGCATAGGCATCAACATGAGCTTGTCGGCCGAGCAGCGGGCGGCGCTCGCAGCCGCGGGGGCGCAAGCGGCGGCGCTCGACGAAGCTTGCGCTGCGGCGCCCTCGCGCAACCGCGCGGCCGGCGCGATTTTGGACGAATTGTTGCGTATGCTGACCGAGTTCGGGCGTGATGGATTTGCGCCGTTTCGCGGCTCGTGGACGGCGCTCGACGTGCTCCGTGGCCGCCGCGCCGAAGTCGTGGTCGGCTCACGGCGTATTGTCGGCACGGCGCAGGGAATCGATAGGGACGGCGCGCTGCAGCTCGACGTCGGCGGCAGCATGCAGCGATTCGTATCGGCGGATGTCAGTTTGCGGGCAGCGGGTGGCGCAGTTTGACGATTCTCAAGGGCATCGTATTTTCCTTGATTCTTGCCAACATCGGCTACTTTTTGTGGGCCCGCGGCATCGCCGCGCCGCCGCCGATGGCGGCACCGGCGGCGGCACCGACCTTGAAGCTCGCATCCGCGTCGCCGCCCGCATCGCCGCCGCCTGCGCTCGCGCCGCGGCCGGCAACCGCCGCCGACGCCATTGCGCCGAGTGGCGGCGCAGCGGCCGCGCCGCAGAGGCCGGCGCCCGGCGCCGCCGCAGCCGCTGCCGCGACGCGCTGCATCAGCATCGGCCCATTTCTCGATGTCGCCGAAGCAGCGCGTGCAGCCGCGACCTTGCGCGGCGGCGGCTATCAACCGCGTCAGCGGGTCGCTAACGGGGATGTATGGGCCGGCGTTTGGGTTTATCTGCCGATGCCGACGGCTGCGGCGGCCGCGGTGCAAATGCGCGCCAAGCTCATGGCCGGCGGCATCGACGATGCCCTGGAGATGCCCGGACCCAACGATCTTCCGGTTTTGTCGCTCGGACTCTTCAGCGAGCCGAAGCGCGCCGAGGGCCGGGTTCAACTGGCGCAATCGCTCGGTTTCAAGCCGGTCATTTCCGAACGCAAACGAACCGGCGACGTCTATTGGGTCGATATCGGCCTGAAACCGACGGATGCTGCTTTGAATCCGGCGCAATTGGAGGGCGGGAGCGACCGCATCGTCAGGCTCAAGGTCATCGGCTGCCCGCTGCCGTGAAAACGCGCGCGCTGCTGCTGCGGGTTTTCGGCGCGATCCTCGCCTACGGCTGTCTCGCCGCCTTCATCGGCGTGGTCGGCGTGCAGCTGTATCGGTGGTTGCGCGAGGGACAATGGACGTCCATCGGCGTGAGCGACGGCATGCTCGCGCTGCTGCACCAATGCGGCGTCAAGGACGGCGGCGCCGGCCGCCTGGCGCGGCTCGCGCACTGGCTGGCGACGCCCGACGATTGGCTCGGTTGGCACAAGATTCTCGCGGCGATTCCGGCCTCACTCGGGCTGTTTGCGCTCAGCGTCATCGGCAATTTTGCATTCGTATACGGCGGCGATAGACTGAACGATGACGAATCGACAGGTGACGCATGAACGAGCCGGAACAGCCGCGGCCGCCCTTGCCGCCATTCGATGCCGACGGCGCCGCGCGCAAGGTGCGCTTGGCGGAGGACGCGTGGAACACGCGCGATCCGGACCGGGTATCGCGCGCTTACACGCCGGCGAGCGAGTGGCGCAATCGCAGCGAATTTCTCTGTGGCCGCGAGGCGATCGTGGCGTTTTTGCTGCGCAAGTGGCACAGGGAGCTCGATTACCGCCTGATCAAGGAGCCGTGGGCGTACCGCGACAATCGCATAGCCGTGAGATTCGCGTACGAATGGCACGATGATTCGGGCCATTGGTTTCGCTCGTACGGCAATGAGAACTGGGAATTCGATGCGGTCGGCTACATGCGCCGCCGCGTCGCCAGCATCAACGATTTGCCGATCGCGGAGGCAGCGCGCAAATTCCACTGGCCTTTGGGTCCTCGACCGGCGGAGCACCCCGGCTTGTCCGAACTCGGCCTGTAGTTAAGGAAACGGCACTCAGCGTTCGCCGCGGCTGGAGGCGCCGTCGGCGTCTTGCCGTCCGATCGCGCGGATCAATTCTTTGGAAACCCGCTCATCGATTTCCGCCGCCTGCGACAAATGGACGGGGTAGCGCACCAGCGCCTCCACGGCGGACGCCGAGAACTGCAGCTGGACTTGCGGTTCGGCGCCGCCGCCGGATTGGAATGCGGTGGCTTTGTTGATTTCGCCCGCTTGACGATCGATTTCGCCGCGGTAATCCGCCAGCGCGCCGTTGACGGCGGCCAGCAGCAGGTTCTTGGCCGCGGCCGGATCGACGCCCGCCGGCAGCGTCAGCTTGATCTCGTGCCAGGCCATGTTCACACCGGTGATTTGTTTGAACAGTCCGCCGGATGCTTGAAAGACGATCGAATTGGCGAAGGCGACGACACGGCCCGTGGGTCCGAGCTTGCCTTGCGCGCCAAGCTCCAGCAAATGCAGCCGCACCAATCCCAAGTGAATGACTTCGCCGGTGACATCGCCGATCTGTACGCGATCGCCGACGCGCACGCCGTACTTGCCGATGAGGAAGAAGTAGCCGACGATCGACACCAGCACGCTTTGCATCGCCACCGCGACGCCTGCGGTGATCAGTCCGGCGAACGTCGCGATGGAGCCGATTTCGCTCGCAAAGGAAAAGCCGATGATGATGGCGACGAGCGACCAGAGCGTAATATTGCGCAGCAACAGAAGCTGGTGACGGCGGCGCAAATCGTGGACGTAGCGGATTACCGCGCGCCTCCAGAATTCCGCGGCGGTGAACACCATCACGAGCAGCACGATCAACACGCCGATACGAACGCCGAGCGCCGTGAGGGCCTCGCGGTATTGGCGCTCGACGGCAGCGCGCCAACTGCCGAGGTTTGCCCGGTATTGCCTGAACAGCACTTCGGCCTTGCTGAGCGGGATCAAGAGCACGGAGATCTGCTTGAATTGGCCGGCGAGCGCGTCGAGTTGCGGGCGCATTGCGCCCAAAGTCGCGGTGTCCGCCGTGTCGGCCTCGGCCGCCAAGGCATCGCCGCGCACCGCCAGCGTCTTGACGCGGCTTATCAGGGGCGCGCGTACCCGCGTGAAGGCATCTTGCAAGGCCGCGGTGCCGCGGTCCAACGCGCCGATGCTGCGTTCCTTGTTGGCCAGCCGCAAAACGTTGGCGGCGAGATGCCAAAGGCCGCCACCGGCGGCCGCGGCGCCGTCCGCCGCGGGCTCGGCGAGCGGCGCGGCGGTAGCTGCGGCGGATCCCGCTCCGGGCAGGGCGAGCGCCATCGCCTCGATGCGCATTTTCAGCGCATTCGGTCCCGTGCCGAAGCTGTCGTTCGTGTCGATGAACGCGGCCATCGTATCGAGAATGCTGATTCTGGCGTCCGCTAAGTCGCGTTCGCCCTGCAGTTCGGAGATTTTCGACCGCAGCGCGGCTGCTTGCTTGCCGCGCGCCCGTGCTAGCGATTCGCGGGCCGATGCCATCTCCGCGTCGATCGATTTCTCGTCGGCGCTCAATTTCTTCTTCAGGCGGATCAGTCCGTTCGCCGGCGAGGCGGCAGCGCCCGCGGCCGCCGGCGACTTGGCGCCCTTGGCGAGCAGTTCGGCATCGGTGCGCGCGATCGCAAACGCCAAGCCGATGATTTGCCGCGTCGCCTGGCGATCCTCGGAGACGAACAACAATTCGCCGGGTCGCGTTGCGAGGCTGCGTGCCGTGCCCTGCGCGCGGTACCAATCGATCGTTTGATCGAGAAGCGTGACCACCTGCTGCCCGTCGAGCGGCGCAAGTACGGCGGACGGCGCTTGCGCGGCGGCGTGGACGAGCGGCCCCGCAGCCGCGGCGAGCAGCGCAAGTGGCGCGACCTGCGCGACGATCCGGCGTTTACCTAGCGAGCGAGGGGACACGCCCGAATCGTACCTCAAGTGGCCGGCAATCCTGAAAATAAGATCGCGGATGCGGATTTCGGCGGCGGCGGCGGTTGACGCGGCGCCCGGCCCTCGCCACTATCCTCGGGTGCCCATGAGTTGGAAGCCCGCATTGCCCAATCTGTTTCTCGGTATTTCGCTGGCCGCGATTGCCGTCGAGGCGACTCTCGCCCGTTACGGTATCCTCAGAGCACGTTACCGGGCACGCGACGCCTTCGCATCGATCGGTATGACCGCCGGCAACTTGCTGATGAACCTGATGATGGCGGGGACCGTGTTCGCGGGACTGACCGCCTGTTACCGACTGCGCTTGATGACGATCTCGCCGGCATCGCCGTGGGCGTGGGCGTCGATATTCGTTCTGGACGATTTCATTTATTACTGGTTTCACCGCATCAGCCACGAGTGCCGCTTTTGGTGGGCCGCGCACGTCAATCATCACTCGTCGCAGGAATACAATTTATCGACGGCCGTTCGACAATCCTGGACCAGCGTGATCGTCGGCACCTGGACGCCGTGGATCCCGTTGGCCATTCTCGGCTTCCCGCCGGCGATGATCCTGGCGGAACAGGGATTCAATTTATTTTATCAATTTTGGATACATACGGAGTCGATCCGCCGCATGCCGGCATGGTTCGAGTATCTTTTCAATACGCCGTCCCATCACCGTGTGCACCACGCAGCCAATCCGCCGTATCTGGACCGAAATTACGGCGGCGTGCTGATCGTCTGGGACCGGCTGTTCGGGACGTTCGCCGCGGAGCGTGCGGCGGAGCCCGCGCGCTACGGCATCGTCGAGAACATCCGAACGTTCAATCCGATCCGCATCGCCTTTCACGAATGGCTCGCGATCTTTAGAGATCTTTGCGCGGCACGATCGCTGCGCGAAACCGCCGGCGTGGTCTTTGGACCGCCCGGCTGGCGCGCCGACGGGCGCGGCCGGACATCGGCGGCGATCCGTGCCGAGTTTTCTCGCGCTCAGAGGTCGTTTTGAGGCGACTGCCCGGGGGAACTGCGGAAAACCTGTCGACGCGCTCTGCGTGAGCAGCATCGATGGCGACTGCATTCAAGTACGTCGGACGAAGCTACCCGGCGCCAGATGCGCTCAGGAAGGCGAGCGGCGAATTGCTATACGGCTCGGACCTACGGCTGCCGGGGATGCTGTATGCGCGCTTGGTCTTAAGCCCGCACGCGCATGCGGCCGTCGGCGCGATCGACACGAAGGCGGCGCTCTCGGTGCCCGGAGTCGTCGGCGTCTACTCCTACCACGATGCGCCGTCCACGCCGTATTGCCGCTACCGGATCGTCCCGGGACAGGCAGGTTGCATCGACGATGAGATGCTGTTTGCATCGACGGCGCGCTTCGTCGGCGACCGGGTCGCCGCGGTCGTTGCCTCGAGCCTGGAGGCGGCGAGCGAGGCTGCGCGGCTGATCGAAGTCGTATACACGCAGCTGCCGCCGGTGTTCGGCGCCGATGCGGCGCTCGAATCCGGCGCGACACGCGTGCATCCCGGCGGCAACCTGGTGCACCAATTCGATCACGCGACCGGTGAGCCGGCGGCGTTGCCCGCCGGCGCGGTGACCACCTGCACCGCCGTGCATACTCAGATGCTGCATCACGCGGCGATCGAGCCGCACACCTGCCTCGCGAATTTCGATGCCTCGGGCAAGCTCACGATCTACAGTCCATGCCAGAGCGTTTACGGGGCTCGCACGGTGGTCGCCGACCTTCTGGGACTAGCGTACAACAGGGTCAGGGTCGTCAAGGTGCCGACGGGCGGCTCCTTTGGCGGCAAGCAGGAATTCATCCTCGAACCCGTGACCGCCTACCTCGCCATGCAGACCGGGAGGCCGGTCTCGCTGACGCTGGATCGCGAGGAATGCATCCGCGCGACGACGGTTCGGCCGGAACAGCGTTCAGTCGTACGCAGCGCGGTCCGTGCCGACGGCGTGCTGCTTTCCCTCGAGGTTGACACCTTACTGGCTGCCGGCGCCTACGCCGGCAGCTCCCCGGACTACGCGCAAGCGATGGCCCACAAGCTGACGCGGCTGTATCGAGTCGGGCGCTACCGACACCGGGGCCGGGTCGCGTACACCAATGCCCCGGTCGCGGGCGGCATGCGTGGCTGGGGCGCACCGGACGTCGCGACGTGCGCCGAGATTCACATGGACCAGATCGCACGGCGCTTAGGGCTTGACCCCTTCGACTTGCGGCTGCGGAACCTCGTCCATCCGGGCGATATCGACCCGATCACCGGCCGCTCGGTGGGTGAGGCGAGGGTGCGGGAATGTCTGGAGCGAGGGGCCGAGGCCTTCGGTTGGCGCGAGCGAGCCGCCATGCCTGCCGGACCCGGCCGGATTCGAAGGGCCGTCGGGCTCGCTTGCGGTGCCCACAAGAACGGCATATTGAGCGGCGCATTCCCCGATGTATGCACGATGACGCTGAAGATGAACGAGGACGGCAGCCTCGACCTCAACGCGAGCATTCACGAGGTCGGTGCGGCGAGCGTCGTCACGCTGAAGACCATCATCGCCGAAGAGCTCGACGTGGCGCCGGAAACGATTTCCGCCCGCGAGGCCGACAGTGAAACCTCGCCCTATGACTTCGGCTGCTTTGGCAGCCGCATGACCTATGTCTGCGGAGCGGGCGCCCGCGCGCTGGCCGCGAAGCTGCGCGACCGCCTGATCGCGGCGGCGGCGGAACTACTGCAGATCTCTCCCATGATCCTCGAGGCGGTCAACGGCCGAGTGCGGCGCATCGGGGTCGCGGGCTCGGACCTCTCCTATCCCGAGATCGTGCGGGGCTCGCGAATGCGCCATGCGCGCGACATGATCGTGACGCACACCTATAAGGGAACGTCCAACCCAGGGTCGTACTGCGTTCAGTTCGCGCAAGTCGAGGTGGATGTGCTCACCGGCCTCACCCGCGTGATCCGGATGCTGACCGCTGTCGACATCGGGCGGGCGATCAACAGGGGGATGGTCGAAGGACAGTGTCGCGGCGCCATTCAGGCCGGCATCGGCAGCGCGCTGTGCGAGGAGGTCGTGCTGGACGGCGCCGGCCGCGCGGGCACCGGCGGGTTCAAGAACTATCATCTGGTGAATGCAGCGGACATGCCTCCGGTGACGGTGCTGCTCGTCGAGCACGACGGCGACGATGGGCCATACGGAGCGAAGAGCGTCGGCGAGATCGCGACGGTGCCGACGGCCGCCGCGATCGTCAACGCCGTCAACCGTGCGCTCGGCACGGCGATGACGACGCTTCCATTGACGCCGGAGCGGATCGTGGCGGCGCTCGGCAAAGTCGCCGAAGTCGCCGAAGTCGCCGAGGTCGCCGAGGTCGCCGAGGTCGGCGGGTGGGACGCCTCATGCAGCTGAGCACCGTCCTGAATGGGAGGCAGGTCAGCCTCGACATCGCGCCCGACGCCCGCCTGATCGACGTGCTGCGCAACGAATTGGAATTGACCGGCACCAAGGAGGGATGCGCGGAGGGCGAGTGCGGCGCCTGCACGGTCGTGATCGACGGCGTAGCGGTCAATGCCTGCCTGGTGCTCGCAGCGCAGGTGCAGGGCAAATCGGTGCTGACCGTCGAAGGCCTGGCGAGCGCGGGCCACGCCAACGCGCTGCAGAGAAAGTTCGTCGAGCTGGGCGCGATCCAGTGCGGTTTCTGCACACCCGGAATGCTGATGTCCGCGACCGCCTTGTTGGCGCGCAACAGCAAGCCGTCG
Organism: Steroidobacteraceae bacterium; assembly: GCA_035531435.1. Taxonomy (GTDB): domain Bacteria; phylum Pseudomonadota; class Gammaproteobacteria; order Steroidobacterales; family Steroidobacteraceae; genus Bog-1198. The sequence goes on from DATKSW010000019.1 coordinate 16,163, forward strand.
CATGACGAGATCCGACGGGCGCTTGCCGGAAATCTGTGCCGTTGCACAGGGTACGCCGCCATCATCGAGGCGGTCGCGGCGGCTGCCGATGAAGGAGGAAGCGCGCAATGAACCGGCCTGCGCTACTCGCGCCCCGCGACCTCGCCGCTCTGGCGGCGGCCTTACATCGCGCAACGCCCGACAGTCGCCTGATCGCGGGCGGCACGGACCTGATGCTGCGACTGCGCGCTTCAGGGATCCGCCCGGACTTGCTGATTGATCTCTCGGGCTTGCGCGAGCTCGCATTCATTCGCAAGGAGGGCGGTCTGGTCCGCATTGGCGCCATGACGACGTTTGCGCAGATACAGCGGGATGCGATGCTCGCGATTCATGCGAGCTGTCTTTCGCGTGCCGCCGCCCACGTGGGCTCCGTGCAGATCCGCAACGTGGCCACCATCGGCGGGAACGTCGCCAACGCCTCCCCGTGTGCCGACGCGATGCCCGCCCTGCTCGTCCTCGATGCCTCGGTCGGGGTCCTGAATCGCGCCGGGAACATCGAGCGGCGTCCGCTGCGGGACCTCTTGGCGGAGGCTGGCACGACGACCCTTGGCACCGACGAAGCGATCGTCGATTTCTCTTTCGCAGCGCTGTCGGCGAATCAACGCAGCGCATTTGGCAAATTCGGCGCGCGCTCGTCGGTGGCGGTTGCCGAACTGAACGGCGCAATGATAGTGAAATTGGACGAAACGCAACGCACCATAACGCAAGCGAGAATCGCTTTCGGGTCCATCGGGCCGGCGGCGTTCGTGGATGACCGCGTGGCGGCGGTTCTGCTGGATAAGCCGCTGAACAACGATACCATCGAGTCGTTTGCGCAGGCCTGCTCGGGCATGGTGAGCCGGTCGATTCCCCACCGCAGTTCGTTGCCGTACAAGCGGCACGCGGTTCGCGGCCTCGCTCACGATCTAGGCATTGCGATTCAAGGGGCGCCCATGGGGTCCGGTGCGGCTGAGGGATTCGAATAAGCGCGATGCCTTACTCTGATGCCGCTGGAAGCGGTTAGTGGTTGACAGATCGGAAAGTTTCTCTATCCTTCTTGGCGGGCCATCCGCTCCCAACGGCGGACGCTCATCTGTAAGGATGGGAGTACGACTTGATGACACGCATACCGCCGCCGGACGTCCGTCCGGCTGATGCCCGATTTTCATCGGGTCCGACCAAGAAACGTCCGGGATGGAATCTCAAAGCCCTTGAGGGTGCGTTGCTGGGCCGTTCGCACCGTTCCAAACCCGGGAAAGCCAAGCTGAAAGAGGCGATCGATCGCACGCGCGCGGTATTGGGCGTACCCGCCGATTTCAAGATCGCGATCGTGCCGGCATCCGACACCGGCGCGGTGGAAATGGCGCTGTGGTCGATGCTCGGCGCGCGCGCCGTCGATGTGTTCGCCTGGGAAAGCTTCGGCGAGGAGTGGGTGACCGATGCGGTCGAGCAATTAAAGCTTGCCGATTGCCGCATTCATGTCGGCCGGCCCTACGGCGAGCTGCCGGATCTGTCGCTTGCGCGCACGACGGCGGACATCGTCTTCACGCAGAACGGAACGACTTCGGGTGCGAGGATCCCCAATTTCGATTGGATACCGGCGAATCGCGACGGCATTACCTTCAATGATGCGACCAGCGGCGCCTTTGCTCAGCCCATCGAGTGGTCCAAATGCGATGTGGTGACTTTCTCCTGGCAGAAAGTACTGGGCGGGGAGGCCGCGCACGGCATGTTGATCCTATCGCCGCGCGCGGTGGCTCGATTGGAAAGTTACCTGCCGCCTCGGCCGCTGCCGAAAATTTTTCGCATGACCAAGAAGGGGAAGCTGGATCAGGAACTGTTCGAAGGCGCGACCATCAACACACCGTCATTGCTCGCCACGGAGGACTACATCGACGCCCTAAAATGGGCGCAGCGCATCGGCGGTCTTGCGGCGCTGCAAGCTCTCGCCAACGCCAATACCCAGGTGCTGTCCGAATGGGTGGCACGGACTCCCTGGGTGGATTTCCTCGTGTCGGATGCCGCGATTCGCAGCAACACGAGCGTTTGCCTCAAGGTGGTCGACGAACGCGTGGTTTCCCGACCGCAAGCCGGTCAAGCACAGTTTGCGCAAAATCTAGCCGCGCTGTTGGATAAGGAGGGTGTCGCGCTCGACACAGCATCCTATCGATCCGCGCCTCCGGGCTTGCGCATCTGGTGCGGCGCCACGATCGAACAAAGCGATCTGCAATCCCTGACGCCGTGGCTCGACTGGGCATTTGACCGCTGCGTTGCGTCACTCGATATCAACAAATAAGGATCTATCGTGCCCAAGGTTCTCATTGCCGATGAGTTGAGCCCGAAAGCCCTCGATATCTTTCGCGGCCGCGGTGTGGAGGTGGATGTGCGCATCGGTCTGAAGAAAGCCGATCTTCTGAGCATCATCGGCGATTACGAGGGCCTGGCGGTGCGTTCCGCGACGAAGGCGGACAAGGAGGTCATTGCCGCCGCGAAGAGACTCAAAGTCATCGGTCGAGCCGGCATCGGTGTCGACAACATCGACATCCCATCGGCCACCGCCCGTGGCATCGTGGTCATGAACACTCCATTCGGCAATTCGATCACGACCGCCGAGCACGCGATTGCGCTCTTGTTCGCCGCCGCTCGCCAGATCGCTGCAGCGGACGTCTCGACCCAGGCCGGGAAATGGGAAAAGAACCGCTTCATGGGAGTCGAACTCTATGCCAAGACCTTGGGCCTGATAGGCTGCGGCAATATCGGCGCGCTGGTCGCGGAACGGGCGTTGGCCCTCAAATTGAAGGTGATCGCGTACGATCCCTTCCTTTCGCCGGAGCGCGCGGTCAAGCTCGGTGTAGAGAAAGTCGAGCTGGACGATTTACTGGCGCGCGCCGATCTGATTTCGCTGCACACGCCGTTGACCGAAAAGACGAAGAACATCCTCTCGGCGGACGCGCTCGCCAAGACCAAACGAGGCGTCATCATCGTGAATGCGGCCCGGGGCGGGCTCGTCGATGAGGCGGCCTTGCGCGCAGCGCTCGACCATGGGCATGTCGCCGCGGCCGGTTTCGACGTTTTCGTGACGGAGCCGGCCCAAGAGAGCGTACTCTTCGGCGCGCCGAATTTCGTTGCCACGCCTCACTTAGGCGCGAGCACCAACGAGGCGCAAGAGAACGTCGCCCTGCAGGTGGCCGAACAGATATCGGACTACTTGCTGTCCGGCGCGGTCACCAACGCACTCAACATGGCTTCAATCAGCGCGGAGGAAGCGTCACGTCTGAAGCCCTTCATCGGTCTCATCGACAAGCTCGGCGCTTTTGCGGGTCAGATTGCCGACGACGGCCTCGAGGCGGTCGAGATCGAGTACGAAGGCGAGGTCGCGCACCTCAACACTCGACCCCTGACCGCGATTGCGTTGGCTTCCTTGATGAGACCGCTGATGCCCGACGTGAATATGGTGTCCGCGCCGGCCGTGTTGAAGCAGAAGGGTGCTCCGCTGACCGAATCCCGACGCGAAACCTCCCCGATCTATGGATCGTTGATCCGGATCAAGGTGCTCACCGGCGGGCGTTGGCGCACGCTCGCCGGTGTCGTCAACGCGGGTACTCCAAAGATCGTCGAAGTGAAGGGCATGGCTCTGGAAGCGGACTTCCATCCGGTGATGCTGATGATCAACAATCTAGACAAACCCGGTTTCATCGGCGCCCTAGGCACGATATTGGGGGCCGCCAACATCAATATCGCGACTTTCCACCTGGGGCGCCAGGCCGCAGAGCAAGACGCTATCGCCATTGTGGGCGTCGATCAGGTCGTGCCCGAGGTCATTCAGCAGAAGCTGCGGGCGCTGCCCCACGTGCGCTATGTCAAGGTGCTTAAATTCTAGCAGGGCTTCGGCGCGAGCTGCCGGACGATTAGAGCCGAGCCGCTCGCTGAAAATAGCGGGAGCGGCGTCCCAAGCTCCAAACGGCTTCTTCAGCGCTCGTTTTGCGGCGCCAAGCCCCAAGTGCTGCAGTATCTTCGATGGCCAAAACGAATTTCTATCGGCAAACGCCATGGTAGGCGAACCGATGAACGAGTTTGTGCGTGGCAATACACGAAATGACGAACAATCTGCACGATTCAAGGTACTTCTCTCTATCCTACGGTCACTGACAGGCTCGATTGCAGCTCGCGAATGTTGCCGAGCAGTTACCAATACACGTGTTGTATCTGTCAGGATTTCCGCCGCTGCTGTTCTTGCATCCCGTAATGCAGTTTGAGTTCTGACAGCTGCAGCATGTCCAACACGTGTTGCTGCCCCTGTAGCGCGAACAACCATCGCAGGGACCCTGAGCCTGACCAATGCCGGATACGATCGCGCTCGGAGAGGCGGTCATCACTGCCGCAATCGCCAATGTTCGCAGGAAACCAGGCAAGAACTTGCGCCGTGACAAGGACGGGCTCCCCGAAGCGCGCTTGTCAATATTCGCCGCTGCGGGTGGCCATTTAGTCGCTTTCCAGGCGAATACGAGAATATGGGAGACCCACAGAGCACTCAATGAGATCGCGATTAGTTCTGCCAGCATGACGATCGCGGAAGGCGCTATTACATAGGCCGCCATGAAGATCATCCATGCCGCCATGGCAGCCATCAAGGACGTTCTCATGCATTTGGCGCAGTGGCCGAG
>DATKSW010000020.1:0-9616 GCA_035531435.1 Steroidobacteraceae bacterium
CGCAGCCGCTGCTCGAAGCGGAGGTACGGGTCGCCGCCGCCGTCGAGATCGGCGCCGACGATGAGCGCTGGACGCACGCGGACGTCGCCGCCGAAACCGCCTTCGGCAAGTTGCTCGCGCACATGCGCCAATACTCGCCGGAGTGGGCGGCCGGAATCTGCGAGGTGAGCGCGGCGACGATTCGCCGAATCGCGAACGAGTACCTGGACGAGGCCTGCGTCGGCCGCACGATCGAGATCGACGGCGAGACGTTGCCCTTCCGGCCGGTATCGGTCACTCTCGGCAAGACCGTGAACAACGGCTGGGGCGCCTACGAGTGCTGCTGGGCGCGCACGCTGCTCGCGGTGCTGGTCGGCGCGCTCGAGGTGCCGGGCGGCACGCTCGGCACGACCGTGCGCATCAATCGCCCGCACACCGATCGGCTGCAGAGCGTCGTCGCGGGCGCGGACGGCTTCATGCAGAACACGCTGAACCCGACCCGCCGCGAGTCCTGGGTGAAGACGCCGGCGGGGCGCAACGGCCACCGCACCCTGGTGCCCTTGAGCGGCGACAGCGGCGCATGGAGCCAGGCGCTCGGGCCCACGCACCTTGCATGGATGTTTCAGACGCACGTGCCGGAAAACTGGCCGACGCCGACCAAGCCGGAGATCTGGATTGCCTACCGCACGAACCCGGCGATCTCGTTCTGGGATACGCACGCCATCGCCGACACGATGGCGACATTTCCGTTCACGGTCTGCTTCGCCTTCACGCCCGACGAAACGAATCACATGGCGGACATCCTGCTGCCGGATGCGACCGATCTCGAGTCCACGCAGCTGATCCGTCTCGGCAAGACGAAATTCGTGGAGCAGTTCTGGCACCACGAGGGCTGGGTGCTGCGCCAGCCGGCGGTCGCGCCGCGCGGCGATTCGCGGGATTTCACCTGGATCGCCACCGAACTCGCACGCCGTACCGGGCTGCTGGAACCGTACAACACGGCGATCAATCGCGGCGTGTGCGGCGCGAAGTTGAAGACGCCCCTGCGCGACTTCTCGCTCGAGCCGACGCGACCGCATTCGGTCGACGAGATCTGGGATGCGGTCTGCCTGGCGGCGAGCTACGATCTCACGCGCGGCGAGTCCAGTCACGGACTTGCATGGTTCAAGGAACATGGGCTGCTGACGACGCCGTTTGCGCAGTCGAACTGGTACCTGTACCCGACCCTGCGGCGCCAGAAGCTGCGCTTCGAGCTCCCCTACCAGGAGCGGCTGATGCGCTCCGGACGCGAACTCGCGCGGCGCCTGCACGAGAGCGGCATCAGCTGGTGGGACCGGCAGTTGCGCGAGTACCAGCCGCTGCCGGTGTGGCACGACTTCGCTGGCCTCTGGGAGCAGGACCTGCTGCGGCGCGGCGGGCGACCGGAGGATTTCCCTTTCTGGCTGATCACGACCAAGAGCATGCAGTACCACGCCGGCGGCAACGCGGCAATTGCCCTGATGGACGAGGTCGGGCGCAACGTTCGCGGTCACCTCGGCATCATCATCAACGCCGGCACCGCCGCGCGTCTCGGCATCAATGCCGGCGATCGGCTGGAAATTTCCTCGCCGATCGCGACCACCTGCGGACCGGCCGTCCCGGTGCAAGGCATACGGCCGGACACGCTCGTCATCGTCGGCCAATTCGACCATTGGGCTACGCCCTACGCCAAGGACCTCGGCGCTCCGAGCCTCAACACGGTGGCGCCGCTCTCGCTCGATCTCACCGACGAAAACGGTTCGGGCGCGGACCTGGTGCGGGTCGCCGTGAGGCGCGCCGCGGCCTAGGAAGCGGCCTCCGTATGGCTTCGCGGCGCGCGCCACGGCGCATGGCCGTCAGGCCTTGGGTTTGGCCAGCACCTGCTCTGCGAAACCCTCGTCGAACGCGGCTCCCTGCGCGACCAGCTGCCGGTACTTGACGAAATCGATGACGTCGATGCCGGTGGCCTTCTTGGCATCGAAGGCGTTGAAACCGAGCCACGCCTCGTGATTCATGTTGGCCGCGAGCCAGTGCCGATTGGCGAGCTTCATCTGGTCCCAAAAGAACTTCTTCTTGGCGCGGATGCCGTCGATGGATTTGATCAAGCAACCGGGAAAGAGATTCGTGAACTTCCAGACCAGTTCGTTCACGGCCGCGTCGAGTTTTGTGAAATCCGTCTTGCACCGCGCAATCAGCTCCTTCGCCGCCCGGGCTTGATCGCCCGTCACCGGCTCGCCGTAGACGATTTCACCCGCGTCGACATAGGCATCGGTGCGCACCAGCGGGTTGCGCAGCCACTCTCCGTCCCTCTTGAGCACCGGCACCACCTTGGTGACCAAATTCTTCGCCTTCATCTTGTAGGCGCTCCACATCTCGCAAGAGACGCAGTTGTACATCGCGTCCTCCATGCCGAGAAACCAAGGCAGAAAGTCGGTCGAACCCCCATCCGGCGCGCTGCCGTGCCTGGGGCCCGCCTGGCCGAACACGGCCAGGTCCGAGGCGACCGAAAGATCGGTCGCCATGCCGATTTCCTGACCGCCCGCCACCCGCAGGCCGTTGACGCGGCAAATGACCGGCTTCTTGCAATTGAGAATGCCGTCGACCATGGCGTTGAACAAGTCCATGTACTCGCCGTATTCATTGGGACGGCGCGAGTAGTAGGCCGCGTATTCAGCGGTGTTGCCGCCGGAGCAGAACGCCTTGTCGCCGACGGCCGTGAACACCACCGCCACCACTTGCCGGTCGCTGGAGGCACGCTGGAAACCGGCGATCACCGCCTTCACCATCGCGGTGGTGTAGGAATTGTACTGCGCGGGGTTGTTGAGAATGATCCACGCCGCAAACAGCCCCGGCACCGCGCCGCCCTGCGGATCGGTCACGGCGCGCTTTTCGTAAATTACCGAAGGCGGTGCGCTGCCGAAATGCTCCTCGCCGAGCAACGCGTGATCCTTGAGTTCGTCGTCCCTGCGCAGCCATTCGAGCGCCATGTTGAGTCCTCCGTAAATGCAACGTGTAAAAGTCCGCCCTCGGGTTGTTCGCGGATCGCCCGCCGCGCGCCGCCCGCCGCCCTGCGCCCGCCGGCCGCCGCCCGCCGGGTCGGGGCTGCTTGACAGTGCGCGCGATCGGCATTAAGGTAATCTAGTACCAGAATACGAAAGGAGAGTCAATCGACGCAGCCCCGGGCGCTCGAAACGGCGCCGCAACACGGCGCGCGGCGCTTGTGGCGCGCGGCGGTCGATCTAAAGATGGCGATGGCGCAAAGAACCGGTGTCTCGGTGGCAATGGTCGGCAGCGGCGGGGCCGGCGTGTTGACGACCGGCGCCATGCTGCTGCAGGCGGCCTGCGCGGCCGGTTGGAACGGGCTGCTGACGCGCTCGGTCGGACCGCAGATCCGCGGCGGCGAGGCCGCCGCGCTGCTGCGCCTCGCGACACACCCCGTCGAGTGTCTCGCCGACCACGTCGATCTGCTGGTGGGCATCGATTGGGTCAGCGCGCAGCGCTTCGAATCCGAAATCGAACTCGCCCCCGGCGGTCTGATCGTCAGCGACCCGGGCGCCGGACCGCCGCCGCCGGCGCTCAGCCCGAGCGGCGCGCGATTCATCGAATTGCGGCTATCGGAAATGACCAAAGCCAATCCCGCATGGCGCGCCAACATGATCGCGCTCGGCGCCGCGGCTCAGCTCCTTGGACTCGATGAGCGGGATCTGGCGGGCGTCATCAGGCTGCACTTCGAAGCCAAAGGCGCAGACGTCGTCGCCGCCAGCGTGGCGGCGGCGCAAGCCGGCGGCCGCGCCATGACCGAGGCGACCGGCGAATTGCGCCTCGCCCGGCCGGCGCAAGCGAACGGCAAGCGCTGGCTGATCACCGGCAACGAGGCCACCGGACTCGGTGCCTTGCGCGGCGGCGTGCGTTTCGCGGCCGCCTATCCGATCACGCCGGCGTCGGAGATTCTCGAATGGCTCGCACCCAATTTGCCCGAGGTGGGCGGGTCGCTGGTGCAGGCGGAGGATGAGCTCGCCTCCATCAATATGATCATCGGCGCCTCTTACGGCGGCGTTCCCGCGCTCACGGCAACGTCCGGGCCCGGGCTGTCGTTGATGGTCGAGGCGCTGGGCCTCGCGACCGCCGCCGAGATACCGATCGTCGTCGTCGATGTGATGCGCGGCGGGCCGTCCACCGGCATCCCGACCAAATCCGAACAGTCGGATCTGAATATCGCCGTCTATGGGATGCACGGCGACGCGCCGCATCTGGTGATTGCGCCGCAATCCGTGACCGACTGCCTGCTCGCAACCCAGTGGGCCACGTTTCTCGCCGAGACGCTGCAAACTCCGGCGATCGTCTTGTCGGATCAATCCCTGGGCCAGACCCAGGCGGCGGTCAGTCGGCCCGCCGATCTCGCCTTCATCGGCGAGCGGCTGCGCGCCACCGATTTCGCGACGCCCTACCTGCGCTATGCGCTCGGCGGCAGCGGCGTCTCGCCGATGGCGATCCCCGGGACAGCGGGCGGCCAGTACACGGCCGACGGATTGACCCACACGGAACGCGGCATTCCGACCAGCAGCGCCCGCGAGCACCGCGCGCAGCTCGACAAGCGCCGGGAGAAAATCGAACGCTACGCGTACGGCGCGCTGTGGGCAACGCTGGAAGGCGAAGGCGACGCCGCCGTGATTACCTGGGGATCGCTGACCGGCGTGGCGCGCGAGGCCGTTGCGCGCGCGCGCGCCGACGGCCACCGGGTCCGCTTGATCGCACCGCGCCTGCTGTTGCCGACGCGCGCCGACGAAATGGCCGCGGCGCTCGACGGAGTCAAGCGCCTGCTGGTCGTCGAGCAGACCCACAGCGCGCAATTTCACCGCTTTCTGCGCGCGCACTACACGCTGCCGCAAGAGACGTCGGTTTTCCATCGGCCGGGGCCGCTGCCGATCCGCCCTGGCGAGATCTATCGGCAACTCACCGCAGGAGCGAGCCCATGAACGCCACCGCGCCGCTTGCCTGCAAGCCTGGCGACTACAAATCGCAAATCAAGCCGATCTGGTGCCCCGGTTGCGGCGACTACCATGTACTGATGGCGCTGACCCGGGCCTTGGCGGCGCTGGGCTTGCCGCCGGAACGGATCGCCGTGATCTCCGGAATCGGCTGCTCTTCGCGGATTCCGGCCTACACCAACTGCTACGGATTCCATGGCGTCCATGGACGATCGCTGCCCCTCGCCGCCGGGCTGAAGATCGTACGTCCGGATCTGACCGTCATCGTAGCGAGCGGCGACGGCGACGGCTATTCGATCGGCGGCAACCATTTCCTGCACGCGTGCCGGCGCAATGTCGACCTCACTTACCTGGTGATGGACAACCACATTTACGGCATGACAAAGGGTCAACCGTCGCCGACCACCGAGCCGGACTTCGATACCGCGCTGACGCCGGGCGGCACGGGCGTGAGGCCTTTCAATCCGCTCGTGATTGCGCTCGCCTCGGGCGCCAACTTCGTGGCCCGGGCCTATGCCGGCAATCCACGCGAAACCGCCGACATCATCGTCTCGGCGGTACGCCACCCCGGCTTCTCGTTCGTCGAGATCCTCAGTCCGTGCGTCACCTACCGGCCGGACCAGCGGGCGTGGAAAGAGCGCGTGCATACGGCGCCGGTCGAGGCAACCGACGACGCAGCGCGGGCCGCACGCCGCCTGATGACCGACGACGGCTTCAATCTGGGCGTGCTCTTCCGCGGCGATCGCCATCCTTTCCAGCCGGCGGCAGCCGTCGCGCGCGCCGATCGAGCCGATCTCGAGAAGGGATTTGAAATATGAGCGACGCGGCGGCCATCCAGGCGATTGACTCCCCGGCGACGCTCATTGCAGTCGCCTATGAAATCGAAACCGATGCGGTGGAGCGCTACAAGCTGCTCGCCGAACAGATGGAAACGCACAACAATCCCGAGCTGGTGCGCATCTTTCTCGATCTGGCGCGCGCCGAGGGGCTGCACGCCGAGCAGATTCGGCGCGCGGCCGGCGATTTGGGCGTAGAAGCGCGCCGCGGCCCGATCGGCGCCTGGCGCACCGACAGCCCGGAGTCCGCCGATTTGAGTTCGGCCCATTATCTCATGAGGCCGCGGGACGCGTTGCTGATGGCCCTCGCCGGCGAGCAGCGTGCGCTCGCTTTCTACACCGAGCTCGCCGCGGCCAGCAACGATGCGCTGGTGAAGAAACTCGCCGCGGACTTCGCCGAGGAGGAACGCGAACACGTCGAACTGTGCCACCGGCTGCTGCTGCGCTACTCGCCGACGGCCGGCGCGGCCGACGCCGACGATCCGGACCCGCCGCTCGCGGTCGACTGAGCCGGCGCGGTTTTCGTGAATGACGGCAGCCGCCGCGTGCTTTCTTGACTAATATAGAGTATTCTGGTACTTCAATACCTTAATACGGATACCCAGCCGCGGCAAGGGTAGTTCGGGAGCCGCAGGGCGGAGGGGCGATGAAAGCGACACGGTGGCAAATGACCGGACCGGGCGCGCCGCTGGCGGCGGCCGAGTTCGAGCCCGTGGCGGGCGCGGGCGAGGTCATCGTCGCGGTTGCCGGCTGCGGCGTGTGCCATACGGATCTCGGTTTCTATTACGAGGGCGTGCGCACCAATCATCCGCTGCCCCTGTGCCTCGGACACGAGATCAGCGGCCGGGTCGTGGCCTGCGGCCCCGGCGCGCAAGCCTGGCAGGGCCAATCGGTGATCGTCGCCGCCGTGATTCCTTGCGGTGAGTGCGATGCCTGCCGCCGCGGCCGGGAAACCATTTGCCCTCGGCAAAGAATGCCGGGCAACGATCTGCACGGCGGCTTCTCCACGCACGTCGTCGTGCCGGTCCGCGGGCTATGCCCGATCGACGCCGCACGCCTGCCGGCCGTGGGCTTGGACCTCGCCGGCGCCTGCGTGATCGCCGACGCCGTGACGACGCCCTACCAAGCCGTTACCCAGGCCGGCGTGGGCGCGGGCGACCTCGTGATCGTCAACGGCGTCGGCGGCGTCGGCGGCTACTGCGCGCAGATTGCCGCGGCGTTCGGCGCCACGGTGGTCGTCATCGACGTGGACGACGAGAAGCTCGCGGCGCTGCCGGAACCGGCGGCCGCGCTGCGGATCAACGCGCGCGGCGCGGCGCCGCGGGATCTGAAGGCGTCCATCCAGACTTTCGCCAAGGCGCGCGGGCTGCGCGACAGATCCGAGTGGACGATATGCGAATGCTCCGGCACGCGGGCCGGTCAGGAGACCGCGTTCGGTCTCTTGAACCACGGCGCGACGCTGGCCGTCGTCGGTTTCACGATGGACAAGGTGCAGGTGCGGCTGTCGAACCTCATGGCCTTCCATGCGCGCGCCTTGGGCAACTGGGGCTGTCCGCCGGCCCTGTATCCGCCGGCCATCGAACTCGTGCTGACCGGCCGTGTGCGGGTCAGTCCTTTCATCGAGCACCGGCCGCTCGAGCAGATCAATGCGGTGTTCGATGCGGTCCACCGCGGCGAGCTCAAACGCCGCGCCGTGCTGGTGCCCGGGCCGCCTGCGCCATGAACGCCCCGCTCACCGTCTGGCTGGAAGAGCAGAACCGGCTGCTGCGGCTGCGGCTGGCGCGGCCCAAGGCCAATCTGATCGACGCGCCGCTGATCGCCGCTCTCGATGCGGCGCTCGCCGCTCATCTGGCCGCGCCCGAGCTGACGGCGGTGCTGATCGATGCCGAGGGACCGCACTTCAGTTTCGGCGCGAGGGTCGAGGAACATCTGCCAGCCCATTGCGCCGCGATGCTCGCGAGCCTGCACCGCGTCCTCAAGCGCCTGATCGAGTCACCGGTGACGGTGCTCATCGCCGTACAGGGCAAGTGTTTGGGCGGCGGTCTGGAACTCGCCCTCGCCGGACACCGGCTGTTCGTCGCCGAGGATGCAGAACTCGGCCAGCCGGAAATCCGGCTCGGCGTCTTCGCGCCGGCCGCGTCCTGTCTGCTGCCGGAAATCATCGGTGTGGCACGGGCCACGGACCTGCTGTTGTCCGGCCGGACGATCGGCGCGGCCGAAGCGATCGGCTTGGGGTTGGCCCAAGCGATCGGCGCCGAGCCGGCGACCGCGGCGCTCGCCTACTTCACCGCGCATCTGCAGCCGCAAAGCGCGGCATCTCTGCGCTATGCCGTGCGCGCCGCCCGCTTCGATTTCGCGGCGCGCGTCGGCGCGAAGCTCGATGCCGTGGAGCGGCTCTATCTCGAGGAACTCATGATCACGCGGGATGCGGTCGAAGGCCTGCAGGCCTTCCTCGGCAAACGGCCCGCCCGCTGGGAGCACCATTAGCCATGCCTGAAACCGCAGCCATCATCGATCGGGCCACCGCGCTGTTCGATGACCTGAACTTCGGCGCGGCGCGGGAATGGAAAGCCGCCGAGCCGGGCCGCAAGGTCGTGGGCTATCTGCCGATCTACGTGCCGCGCGAGCTGATCCACGCGGCCGGCATGCTGCCTCTCGGCATCGTCGGCGGCGGCGATCAGCTCGAAGTCATCCACGGCGACGCCTACTACCAGAGCTACATCTGCCGCATCCCGCGCTCGACGATCGAGCTCGGCGTGTCCGGCAGGCTGAATTTCGTCGACGCGATGCTGTTCCCGTCGATCTGCGACGTGATGCGCAACCTGTCGGGGATGTGGAAGCTGATGTTTCCGCAGGTCTACACGCGCTATTTCGACGTACCGCAAAATTACCGCGACGACATCGGCGGCAACTACTACGTCAACGAACTCGCCGAGCTGCGCCACGAACTCGGGACTCTGCGCGGCGCGCCGATCACGGATGACGAGCTCAACGCATCGATCGCCGTCTACAACGAGAACCGCGGCCTGGTCAACGAACTGTACGGCTACCGCATCGCCGAGCCCTGGCAGGTTCCGGCGACCGAGGTGTATTTGTTGATGCGCGCCGGCCTCGTGCTGCCGGTCGAGCAGCACTCGGACATGCTGCGCGATTACCTCGGCGCGGCGCGGCGGCGCGCGCGGCCGCGGCGCGACAACTGCCGCATCGTGCTGACCGGAGTGTTTTGCGAACAACCACCCCTCAATCTGATCAAATCGCTGGAACTGTCGGGATGCTATGTGGTCGACGACGACCTGCTGCTGGTGACCCGCTGGCTGACGGCCGACGTCCCCACGCAGGGCGATCCGCTGCGCAATCTGGCGCTCGCCTTCTTGCACCACTCCGAGTCGACTGCGGCCAAGTACGAGCCCAGCCAGAAGGAGAAGGGTCAGTATTTGGTGCGCGCCGTGCGCCGCGCGAATGCCGAGGGGGTGATCTTCGCAAGCCCGAGCTTCTGCGACCCGGCGCTGCTCGATCGGCCCATGCTGCAGCACGTGCTGGGCGCGGCGGGAGTCCCCTACGTGATGTTCAAGTACTCCGAGAACTCGGGGCAGATGCAGCCCATCCGCGAGCAGGCCGGAACATTCGCCGATTCGATCAAACTGTGGAGCTCACAATGAACACGACGACCGCGGCGGCGAAGACTGCCGGCAAGACCGTGGAAAAAGACGCGTCCATGCGGAAACAGAAGGCGATGATGGACGCGCATTACGACCGCCTGACCGACGCGCCGCAGAGCGGCGCCAAGGTCTGCAG
>DATKSW010000021.1:0-72266 GCA_035531435.1 Steroidobacteraceae bacterium
ATCGCTGGCTGGATCAGGATCCGCTCGATGGCCATCCGCTCCCAGCGCTCGAGCGAGAGGTGCAGCTGCAGGACGTACTTCAGGATCGTGGCCTCGGAGATCGCAAGGCCAACCAGGGTCTGGATCGACTGCTGCACGCGCTTCAGGGAGATCATCTGGGCGATCAGCAGGGTCAGCGCGTACGCCTTGAGCCCCGAGCCGTACTGCACGGGACCGCAGAAGCTCTCGGGGAAGGGCGCGCGGGTGTCGCTGCCGCAGTGCGGGCAGGATTTGATCTCGGCATCGACATGGCTCAAGACCTTCTCGAAGACGATATCGATCTGGGTGCGCCGCTCGTGACCGTGAGGCCGCACCTCGCGCAGGTCCTCCCCGCATTCCTCGCAGGCGCTGACCTTGGAGACCTCGACGCTCTCGACGGTTCGGGTGTTCGCCGAGCGGCTCGGGTCGTAGACCTTGCCCTTGGTATGGGTGCCGGCGTGGCTGAGCGCGCTCTCATCCTTCTCGGTTCTGGAGGAGGGCTTGCTGGAGTTCGTGCTGCTCTTTGGGGTGTTCTTCTCCATGAAGACCGCGATCAGCACCTGCATCAGCATCAGCAGCGCCTCGATCAGGGCGCGGCTCTCGGCGCCGACCTTGCCGTCGGGGCCTGTCATGAATTTTGTGTGTTCTGAGCCGGTTGATTATTGATTCACCTGAAACCGATCTCCGAACACCACCGCGAATTGCGCTTTGGCGGCGCTCCATTCGCGAGCCGGCGTCAGCTCGTAGCGGATGGCTCCGCACAGGCATCGTCCGCTGGATGGCACCACAGTCTCCTTGCAGTTTCGCCCACTACCTGACACCTCGTGGGGGCGACCTGTCGACTTCAACGCCGGCAAAGGCACTGCGATAGGACCGTTATCGTGCGTCCCTCATCGCTGGGGGCTCCGGTCTCGGTGCCGACTGGGCGCTTTCTGCAGTTCCTGATTCGAGACGAGCCGCTCGCGCACGACTGCCACGAACCGCTCCGCCCTCGCGATCATTTCGGACGCGGCCGAGCGTTCGATCGGATCTCCGATGTAATCGGCGATCAAACGGAGCTGCTCGGCTTGGTTGAGATCGCGACTGTACTCAATCGATATCAGCCCGCCTTTCACCAAGTGCAGACTGAATGCCGAGATCAACCCGCGGTGTGTCTTCGTAAGCTCATGTCCGGTGGCCACCAACGCCGCGCGGGCCGCATCGAACATGGCGTAATACGCGCGGCTCGTAGCGCCGCCCGTATCGCCATGCTCCAGAAGCAAGCGAGCAGACTTCGCTGACTGGTCTGCCCTTTCCAAGAGCGCCTTCGGCGCCATTGCGCCGCTCACAGTCGAATGCCTTCTGCCGCGATGTTGCGCAGCAAGATGGGATTGGAATAGCTCTCCGGGTGCTCCCACTCGTCTTCCCAGATGGGTAGCGGCGAGATATAGACCCCCGTCTCCAGCAAAACGTCGATCGCCGCGTCACCCATGGCCCAGGTGGTGCGCAGGAGGCCCTGACCTCGCGACTCGCGGTTCAGAAATACCGCCACATCGACGTCGCTCTCATCATGAAAGTCGCCGCGGGCATAGCTACCGTACAACAAGGCTCCAGTCACGTTGAACGAGCGCGAGACCTTCTCCAGAAACTGGCGAACGGCGGGCGCGATCGCCGGATCGACCACCTTCAACCGAGGCCTTGTGGACGGGGCAACCATAGTGGGTATTTTAGCACTCACGCCAGTCGCGCGATGTGAAAGCCACCCCCGGCCGTCCAGCCTCGGACGGCCGCCACCTCTTCCACCCGCCGCCCAGTCGCCGTGCGACGGATCGATACAATGACGTTGACCGCCTCGGCGATGAGCTCCGGATTCGGCGGCACGCCGGCATCATAGGCATGGAGCCGATCAGTGTTCGCCGAGGTCTCCTGATCGGTGCGGCTGGTGACGAGTTGTGCCGTGATCCGACGGCGGATGAGTTCCGACATGGTCCTTCCGCACTGGCCCGCCTCGACGCGAAGCGCCTCCACATCGACCGGCGGCATCCGGATACCGACGAACTCGGTCTTGGGTTGCTTCCGGGGCATATCCTCAATCCCCCGGCCAGCAACGGCGATGCGTCCGAGAGGACTCCGACGCGGACGCTGGTGCACAGTGTGTACAAGGTAGGGGTTCGTTAAACGATTCCGGAACAAGTCCGGAATCGTTACGAACCCACCATGGTCAGGGCTACGCCCCGACACCCCTTCGCATGCGGCCGCCGCGACCTCCTCACCGGTCTCCGCGCTGCGCTTGTCGCCGCGGTTGCCACGATGAGGATTGGACGGTAGACGGCACCTTGGAATCGGCAGTGACAACAGACCATACTTATACGGAGGGAAACGGCGGCGGCTCTTCAATGGCTCGTCCTCGTTCTGCGGTCGCACAAGGTTCCGACCAGACCCTGCGCGGCGGCGGAAATGATCGTGCGGTGCGTATCGCCGCAATTCGCGGTAGAACCTACATTGCATATGTTGCGTCTCGGCTGAATAACCGGTACCTGAGCGGCAACTCGGCCCTGAACGACTGGAACCGCACATCGTGAGAGAGCCGCCCACGAATGATTCGGAGCCCGCTGCCAATGCGTACGTTCAACTTCTGCGTCTTCCGCAAGTCTGCCAGGTGACCGGCTTGCGACGATCGATGATCTATCAACTGGAAGCGGAACAGCGATTTCCTCGCCGCATAAAGATTGGCGTCCGTGCGGTCGGCTGGATCGACGGAGAAGTTCAGCAATGGGTGAGGCAGCGCATCGAGCAGTGTCGCAAGACCGTCCGGCACTCGACGTAAGCGCGCTTCCACTTTAGTCCCTCCGCCCGTGAGGCAGATAGATCCTGCCGGCACGCCGCGCGTCAATACAGGCGGACCAGGATTGGATCACTTTGTCATTGAGTGACAAGTCGTCCCGGAGCGACCGGAACCGCACGTTGCCGAATAGGTCGCTCATGAACAGCGCAACCACTCTGCCCATCTCAAGCATGCAGGTTCTCCCCTAGCCCCAGCTGATTCAAGCAACCGGCCTCTGTCGAACCATGATCTACCAGGTTGAGGCTGCCGAGCGGTTCCCTCGCCGCACCCGGATCGGACTCCTGCGGTTGGCTGGCCGCATTAAGAAGTTCAGCAATGGCAAGCGGATCGAGTAACCCAAAGTCGGCGACCGGCGGAAAACGCCTTGAGTCAACTCTGCGGCTAGGAGCCGCGGCCTGACGACCTGCCGGCGACCAAGATCAGCGCCGGCTCCCAATCAGATTCGCCTGGCTTATTCAGGCTGCCCGATCAGCGTACGATTCCGCCTTTCTTAATGCGCGTAATCCGTCAAGGTAGTCAGCCCATGACTGCATCATCTTCCTTCTTCCCTCGAGAAACGCCGTCCTATTGTAAGCGCGGCCATTGGGATCTTTGACTTCATGCGCAAGCTGATGCTCGATCCATTCGACCCTGAACTCCAGCACTTCATCCAGTATTGTGCGCGCCATCGCCCGAAAGCCGTGACCCGTCATTTCATCGCTGGCATAGCCGAGTCGTCGCAGCGCGCCGTTGATCGTGTTTTCCGACATCGGCCGCCCGGGACTTTGCACGCTCGGGAAAAGGTATAGGCCGCGGCCAGTCGCCGGCTTTAGTTCCTCAATGACCGCCAATGCCTGACGCGACAACGGGACGATCAGGCCCTCGCGCATCTTCATGCGCTCGGCCGGAATCCGCCATTCGGCGGCGGCGATATCGACGTGCGACCACTCAGCGGTGCGCAGCTCGCCGGGGCGAACGAAGGTCAGCGGCGCAAGTCGGAGCGCGCATCGGGTGATCAGCGCGCCTTCGTAACCTTCGATCGATCGAAGCAATTCGCCGACCTTCCCGGGATCCGTGATGCTGGCGAAATGACTACCCTTGGTCGGCGGAAGGGCACCTCGCAGATCGGACGCGGGATTGCGCTTTGATCGGGCGGTCGCGATCGCATATCGAAATATCTGGCTCGAGTAGCCGAGACACCGATGCGCGGCATCGAGCGCGCCGCGGGCCTCGATCCGACGAATCGTTTCCAGCAATTCCGTCGCCTCGATGCCCGACACCGGCCTATGCCCAAGCCACGGGAAAAGATCGTTCTCGAGCCGCAACAGCACCTTGCAACTGTGGGACTCCGCCCACCCCGGCGAGTGCTTCAAGAACCATTCGCGTGCCACCGCCTCGAACGTGTTGGCGTCGGCGATGATCGCCGCCCGCTTCGCCTGTTTCTTGAGTTCGCCGGGATCAATACCCTCATCGAGAACCCGCCGCGCCTCGATCTGCCGCTCACGCGCCCGCGACAACGTCACGTCGGGGTAGATGCCAAACGCGAGCCGCCGCTCTTTGCCGTTGAACCGGTATTTTAGCCGCCAGAGTTTGGAGCCACTGGGTTCTACCTGCAGGTACAGGCCCCTGGAATCGCCGAGTTTATAGGGCTTTTCGCGCGGCTTGGCGTTCCGCACGATCGTGTCGGTAAGGGGCATTGGGGGCATCCTGCTTTCGCGATCTTAGGATGCCCCCAAATATGCCCCCTCCGGAAATTGGCTGTCAAGCATCGATTCAGGACATCATTGGACGATAAAAGTCCCATAATTCCCGGTAATTGCGTGGATATTCAGAGGCGACTGGACGTGGCTGGAAGTCCTTGGAAGTGGGGTATTGGTGGGCCGTGTAGGGATCGAACCTACGACCAATTGATTAAGAGTCAACTGCTCTACCAGCTGAGCTAACGGCCCAATATGAACCCAGTCCTTGCGATGCCAAATGCGCCGACTCAATCCCTTGAGTTGGGGTGGACGACGGGATTCGAACCCGCGACGGCCGGAATCACAATCCGGGGCTCTACCAGCTGAGCTACGTCCACCATCGTCGTACCCCCGACTCGAGATGGCGCGCCCGGCAGGAATCGAACCTGCAACCGCCGGCTTAGAAGGCCGGTGCTCTATCCACTTGAGCTACGGGCGCCTTGGTCGGGGCAGAGGGATTCGAACCCCCGACCCTCTGCTCCCAAAGCAGATGCGCTACCAGACTGCGCCATGCCCCGCCGACAAACACCCTACCCGGCACGCCCGCCCGCCGGCGACGCCGGCTCGGGGACGCGAATGATACGAGGGGCGCCCGGGCGCGTCAATTTGCCGGCAAAGCCATCGTGGGCCGCCCCCCTGGCGGTGGCCGGGTCGCCCGCGCGGCGCAGGCGCCCGAGCAGCGGAGTCGCCCCGCCCGGCGCAGCCGCCCGGCCGGCAAGTTCGCTCAGGCGCGCCGCCAGTGCGTGACGCCGCCGGGCTTGTCCTCGATGAGAATTCCGGCGGCTGCGAGCTCATCGCGGATTTTATCCCCTTCGGCGAAATTCTTCGCCGCACGGGCGCCGCGCCGCGCCTCGACCAGCGCCTCTACGTGCGGATCGGCGAGCGTTTGCGCGCCGCTGCCGCGCTGTAAATACGCACCGGGATCCTGTTGCAGGATCCCGAGCAGCGCCGCCAGCGCGCGCAGCGTCGCCGCGCCGTCGGCGGCCGCATCGCGCCGCTGCGCGGCTTTGGCGCTGTTCAAGTCGCGCGCCACTCCCTGCAGGACCGCGAGAGCCGCGGGTGTATTGAAGTCATCGTCCATCGCCGCACGGAATTCGGCGAGTGCCCCCGCATCGACCTGGCCGCCCGGGCCCGTGTCCTCGAGCGCGCGGTACAGCCCGAGGAGCGTCTCGTCCGCCTGGGTCAGTTGCGCCGCGGAGTAATTGATCGGCCCGCGATAATGGCTGCTGATCAAGAAGAAGCGCAGGACCTCGGGGTGACGCAGCGTCGCCAGCACGTCGCGCACCGTCGAGAAATTGCCGAGCGATTTCGACATTTTCTCCTCGTTGATGCGCACGAAGCCGTTGTGCATCCAGACGTTCACGAACGGCGTGCCGCAAGCGGCGCAGGATTGCGCGATCTCGTTCTCGTGATGCGGAAACTTCAGGTCGACGCCGCCGCCGTGCACGTCGAAATGGCTGCCGAGCAGGCTCGTCGACATCGCCGAGCACTCGATGTGCCAGCCGGGACGCCCCGCGCCCCACGGCGAGGCCCAGGCGGGCTCGCCGGGCTTGGCAGACTTCCACAGCACGAAATCCAAGGGATCGAGCTTCGCGCCGTCGACCTGCACGCGCGCGCCGGCTTGCAGATCGTCGATCTTTTTTCCCGACAGGCGGCCGTAGCCGGCGAAGCGGCGCACCGCGTACATGACGTCGCCGTCGCGCGCCACATAGGCGTAGCCCTTGCGGATCAGCGTCTTGATCATGGCGATGATCGCATCGATGAAGTCGGTCGCGCGCGGCTCCAGGTCCGGCGCCGCCAGGCCGAGCGCCGCGCAGTCCTCGTGCATCGCCGCCGTGAAGCGGCGCGCGAGCGCCGACCAATCCTCGCCGTTGACGGCCGCGCGTTCGATGATCTTGTCGTCGATATCGGTGATGTTGCGCACATAGGTGAGCTTGAATCCCATGGATCGCAGATAACGCTGCACCATGTCGAATACCGTCAGCATGCGCGCATGGCCGAGATGGATGTGGTCGTAGACCGTGATGCCGCAGACGTACATGCGGACCTCGGCGGCGCGCAACGGCTTGAACTCCTCTTTGACCCCGGTCAGGGAATTATGGATTCTGAGCATGCGATTCCAGGCGCCGGCGCGCCGTCTCCGGCCCGATCAGTTCGAGGAGCGCTGCGAGCTCCGGGCCGTGGGTCCGTCCGGTGAGCGCGAGCCTGAGCGGCATGAACAGGTCCGCGCCCTTGCGCCCGGTGCGCGCCGCGAGCAGCTTCGTCAGGCGCTTCAAGTCCGTGCCCGCCTCGCCCAGGGAGGCGGCGGCGGCGGCGAAGAACTCGGCGCCCGCGGCGGCGATCAGGCGCCGCTCGTTCTCGCCGAGCGGCGGCAATTCGCCCCGCACCACGGCGATCCACGGCGCGGCGTCGGCGGGCAGCACGATGTTGTGGCGGATCGATTCGACGAACGCCGCGCCGTCGGCGATGTTCAGCCACGCGCCGATCTCGGCGGCGGACATGCGCGCCAGGGTCTCCTTCTGCCAATGGATCAGCTGCGCCTCGTCGAAGCGCGCCGGCGCCTTGCCGAGATGCTGCGCATGGAAATGCGCCGGCATTTCGGCGGGCGCAATCCAGCCGTCGACGTCGCCGCTGTGGCCGAGACGAAACAGCTGATTGAGCAGCGCCGCGCTCAAGAATCCGCGCTGCCGGAATTCCTGGACGCTGCTGCTGCCGTGGCGCTTCGAAAGCGGCGTGCCGTCGGCGCCCACCAGCAGGCCGACGTGGCCGTAACTCGGCCGCCGCAGCCCGAGCGCGTCGAGCACCATCAGCTGGCGCGGCGTGTTGGTCAGATGATCGTCGCCGCGCAGCACCTGCGTGACGCCCATCAGGGCGTCGTCGACCGCGTTGCAAAAGAAGAACGAGGCGCTGCCGTCCTCGCGGCGGACGATGAAATCGCCGATGTCGCTTGCCTCGTAATGCTGCGGGCCGTGCACGCAGTCGACGAATTCGACGGCCCCTTCGCCCGCCACGGCGAAGCGCAGCGTCGGCCGCGGTCCGCGCGCCTCGCGCAGGGCGCGTTGCGCCGCGCCGAGCGCGCGGCACGTGCCCGGGTAGCGCGGCGGTTTGCCCGCCATGCGCTGCAGCTTGCGCGACAATTCCAGTTCCTCGGCGCTGCAGTAGCAGGGGTAGACGTCCCCCTGTGCCTGCAGGCGCGCGAACAGCTCGGCGTACAGGCCATGGCGCTGCGACTGCGCGTAGGGCGCCGATGGCCCGCCGATGTCCGGGCCTTCGTCCCAGTCGATCCCCAGCCAGCGCAGCTCGGCGAGCAGCTCGTCCTGAAATCTCCGCCGGCTGCGCTCGACATCCGTGTCTTCGATGCGCAAAATGAAGCGGCCGCCGCTTTTGCGGGCCCACAGGAAGCTGAAAAGAGCGGTACGTACGTTCCCGAGGTGCAGTGAACCCGTGGGACTCGGCGCGAACCGCGTGACGGCAGGTGTGGTCATGGCGGAAGATTGTACCTTCTCAAGCGGAATCCCGAAGCATGAAGCGACTCCTACTCGGCATCATTCTGGTATCGGCGGCGCTGGTCGGCTCGAATCCGGCGGCGGCCGCGAAGAGCTCCGCGGCCAAGGGCGGCGCGGCCTCCCGGCCGCTCGTCGAGGTGCACACCTCGATGGGCAACTTCACGATCGAATTGTTCGCCGACCGCGCGCCGTTGACGGTCGCCAATTTCCTGAAATACGTCGACCGCGGACAATACACGAACACGCTGTTCCAGCGCGTGGTCGCCAACTTCGTGATCCAGGGCGGCGGCTACGACACGAACTATCACCTGAAACCGGCGCCGCTAAAGACGTTCAATGAATCCGGCAACGGCCTGACCAATCAGCGCGGCACGGTCGGCCTGGCGCGCGGCGCGGCGCCGCACAGCGGCGATTGCCAGTTCTACGTGAACCTGTACGACAACAGCGAACTCGATCCGAGCGCGGCGCGTTGGGGATATGCCGTATTCGGCAGGGTCGTGCAAGGCATGGACGTCGTCGATGCGATCGGCAACCTGCCGACGAGCTCGAAGGGGCCGTTCAAGCGGGACTTTCCGGTCACGCCGGTGATCATCAAGCGCATCGTCCGCGTAAAGAGTCCTTGAGGAGCCGCCGCTCTACCCGCGTGACGACGCTGTTCATATCGGATTTGCACATCGACGCCGCGCAGCCGGCCATCGCCGCGCAATTCCTGCGCTTTCTGAAAGCCGACGCGCTCGCCGCCGACGCCTTGTACATCCTCGGCGATTTATTCGAATCGTGGATCGGCGACGATGCCGCCGATGCGGCGCAAAGCGCCGTCATCGAGGGCTTGCGCGCGCTCACCGGCGCGGGCGTGCCGTGCTTCGTGATGCACGGCAACCGCGATTTCCTCCTGGGCGAGCGCTTCGCGGCGGCGAGCGGCGCCCTGCTGCTGCCCGATCCCCTGCTCGTGACGCTGTACGGCCGCCCGCTGCTGTTGATGCACGGCGACGCGCTCTGCACCGACGATACCGCCTACCAGCGGCTGCGCGCCACGGTCAGGGACCCGGATTGGCAACGGCGCTTCCTCGCGCTCGGCGTGGCCGAGCGGCGTACGCTCGCCGCCGCGGCCCGCAGCGGCAGCCGCGCGCATACCGCGGCTCTGCAATACGAAATCGCCGACGTCAACGCCGCCGCCGTCGAGGCGGTGCTGCGCGCGGCGGGCGCCGCCACGCTGTTGCACGGCCACACGCACCGGCCGGCGATGCACGCCGTCGACGTCGATGGGCGCGCCTGCACGCGCATCGTGCTCGGCGACTGGTACACGCAGGGCAGCGTGCTGCGGTGGAGCGCCGACGGCCACGATCTCGGCGCTTTGCCTAGGCCGGCGGCCCCGAATGAAAGCGGAACAGCTCGTCCGGCTGCGTGATCAGCAGGGCTTCGGCGGTCGCGAACTCCTCGATGCGCGTCTCGATCGGGACGCCGGCGCGCGCGGCGGCGCGCCGCGCAAGGTCGAGATAGGTATTGAAGTGCCGCGACTCGGCCTGATGCAGGCTCCGGAACAGCGCCTCCAGCGGCGCGCCGATCGCCGGCGCGAGCGCGGCGAAGCGTTCGCAGGAGCGCGCCTCGATGAAGGCGCCGGCGATCAGCAGGTCGGTTTGCCGCTGCGGTTCGCGGCGCGCGACCAGGCGGCGCAGCCCCTCGGCGTAGCGCCCGGGCCCGAGGCGCCGCGGCGCTATGCCGAGAACGGCCGCGAGCTTGGCGACCTGCTCGAAATGGCGCAGCTCCTCGCGCGCGAGGCGCGACATGCGCACCGCGAGTTCCAGATCCTCGGCATAGGCGAACATCAGCGCGAG
This sequence comes from Steroidobacteraceae bacterium, assembly GCA_035531435.1. Lineage (GTDB taxonomy): Bacteria > Pseudomonadota > Gammaproteobacteria > Steroidobacterales > Steroidobacteraceae > Bog-1198. The sequence continues at coordinate 9,902 of DATKSW010000021.1, forward strand.
CGCCGTGGACGCGGCCTTCTTCTCGCAGTTGGCGTGATCGATGACGAGGACCTCGCGCGCCGCGCAGGCCGCCTGCAGCCATGCCGCGGGCGTGGCGGCACGCAGCAGCGGCGGCGGCGCGCGCCCGGCGCTCATGCGGGCAGCGCCGCTGCGTCGATCGCCGTCAGCAGCTCGCGCGCCGACTGAAATCGATCCGCGGGCGACTTCGCGAGCAGGCGCACCAGGATCGGCTTGTAGGCGGCGAATTCCGGCGCAAGCTCCGGAAGATCGGCGCGCTTGTGCTTGTAGATCACCTCCATCGCCGTGGCGCCCTTGAACGGCTTCTGCCCCGTCAGCATCTCGTAGAAAATCACGCCGAGACTGTACAAGTCGCTGCGCACGTCGATCGGCTCGGCGTGCCCCTGCTCCGGGCTCATGTAATACGGCGTACCGAAGATTTCCCGCGCACCGGTCAATTCGGCGTCCGAGGCATTCGCCTTCGCCAGTCCGAAGTCGATCAGGCACAAGGAGCCGTCGTCGCGCAGCATCACGTTGGCGGGCTTCAGATCCCGGTGCAACACGCCGACCGCATGAATCGCCTCGAGCGCGCTCGCGATCTGCCTCAGGTAGTCGAGCGCCTCGGCGCCGGAGAGCGGCGTTTTCATCCGCCGGCGCAGATCGCCCGCCGGGAAATGCTCCATCGCGATGTAGGCGTGATCGTCGGCGATGCCGAGATCGAAAATGCGCACGATGTTCTCGTGGTCGAGGGCGGCCACGATTTCATACTCCTGGATGAAGCGGTCGAAGCCGACGATGCGGTCGGAGACGTCCGGGACCTGATTGAATACCTTGAGGACGACGACGCGGCCGGCACGCTCGCTCTCCGCCAGGTAGATCGAGCACATGCCGCCGCTGCCGACGGTCTTGATGCAGCGGTGGCCGCGTATCGTCACGGAGCCGAAACGGTAGCGCCGCTCGTAGTCGGGGCTGGCACGCAGTGCGGTGAGCGCCTGGCGGCGTTCCCGCGCCGACTCTCGCAGCGCCGCGAGCAGCGCGCCGCGGTCGATCTTCCTGCCGTAGACCGCATGCAGGCCGCGCTGCGGCGCCGGCTCCTGCTGCGGCGCCGGCTGCAGGCAGACGAAGACGATCGGCGCGAATTCCGGGCGCTTCCTGAAATCGTCGGCAACGCGCCGCAGCGCCTCGGCCGGCGGCGCCGCGACGATCACCACCGCATCGAAGCCGGCGGCGGTGAATTCTTCCTCCAGCGGCCTATCCTCGCCGACGCGAAATTCCACGACCGTGGCGTCCGGCCACTCGATCTCGACGTGCTTCCTGACGAGCAGCCCTTGCTCGGAGCTCGCGGCCATGACCAGGAGCCGCAGGCTCATGCCGAGCCGCCCTAGACGGCGCGAACCGGCTTGAATCCGCGGCCGTCCGTCTCGCGGCGCTGCTTCTTCGCCGCGTCCGAGCGTTCGTCCTGCAGGCGCGCCAGATATTCCGCGGTGACGTCGCCGGTCACGTAGATGCCGGAGAAGCACGAAGTGTCGAAATTCTCGATCTTCGCGTTGTCGTGGCGCACCGCGCGTTCCAAGGCGTCGAGGTCCTGATAGATCAGCCAGTCGGCGCCGATGAGCGCGCGCACCTCCTCGTCGGTGCGGCCGGCGGCGACCAGTTCGGTGACGTTCGGCATGTCGATGCCGTAGACGTTCGGGTAGCGCACCGGCGGCGCGGCCGAGGCGAAATACACCTTCTTGGCGCCCGCTTCGCGCGCCATGTCGATGATCTGCGCCGAGGTCGTGCCGCGCACGATCGAGTCGTCGACCAGCAGCACGGTCTTGCCGCGGAATTCCAGGTCGATCGCGTTGAGCTTGCTGCGCACCGATTTCGAGCGCTGGTCCTGGCCCGGCATGATGAATGTGCGGCCGATGTAGCGGTTCTTGATGAAGCCTTCGCGGTATTTGACGCCGAGGAGCTGGGCGACCTGCACCGCGCTGGTGCGGCTGGTATCGGGAATCGGGATGACCACGTCGATGTCGTGATTGGGGCGTTCGCGCTTGATCTTCTCGGCCAGGTGCTCGCCCATGCGCAGGCGCGCCTTGTACACCGAGATGTTGTCGATGATCGAGTCGGGGCGCGCGAAATAGACGTATTCGAAAATGCACGGCGTGTGCCGGGTCACGGCGACGCACTGCTGCGCGTAGAAGCGGCCCTGCTCGTCGATGAACACCGCTTCGCCCGGCGCCACGTCGCGCACCAGCTTGAACCCCAGCATGTCGAGCGCGACGCTTTCGGAGGCCAGCATCCATTCCGTGCCCTTCCTGGTGTCGCGCTTGCCGACGACCAGAGGACGAATGCCGTTCGGATCGCGAAACCCGAGGATGCCGTGACCGATGACCATGGCGACGACGGCGTAGCCGCCGCGGCAACGGCGGTATACGGCGTTGGCGGCGGCGAAGATGTCGGCCGGCGTCACCCTCGGCGTGCCGACACGCTGCATCTCCGAGGCCAGCACGTTCAGCAATACCTCGGAGTCGGAGGCGGTGTTCAAGTGACGGCGGTCCTCGTGCACCATCACCTCGGTGAGCTCGCGCGCGTTCGTCAAATTGCCGTTGTGCGCGAGACACAGTCCGTAAGGCGAATTGACGTAAAACGGCTGCGCATCGTCGGCGCTGTCGCAGCCGGCGGTCGGATAGCGCACGTGGCCGATGCCGACGTTGCCCTTCAGCTTGAGCATGTGCTTCTGTTGGAAGACGTCGCGCACCAGCCCGGAATCCTTGCGCATGTACAGGGCGCCCGCTTCGCTCGTCATCATTCCCGCCGCATCCTGGCCGCGATGCTGCAGAACGGTCAGCGCGTCATAGATCCGCTGATTGACCGCTTCGACTCCGACCATTCCGACGATGCCGCACATCCAGGACCTCCGCTCTAGTTGCCGTGAACTCCGGTCAGCCGCTCGAGTCTGCCCCAGGGTCCGCTCTTGTCGCCGGCTATGTCGCGCAGCCAATCGCCGAGCATTTCACAGTACGGAACCAGCTTCGAACGATTCCACCAGATCTCGTGATTCAAATGTACCAGTTCGCCGCAGATCACGAGCAGCGCAACCAGCACTACTCCGCGCAGCGCGCCGAACATCATGCCGATCAGCCGATCGACCGCGCCGAGGCCGGAGCTGCGCATCAGCATGCTGAGCAGAGCGCCGACCGCCATGCCGACCAGCAAGACGACCACCAGCACGCAGAGCCGCGCGATCCACGGGCGCGCCGCCGGCAGCGCCAGATAGCCGCCGAGATGCGGCTCCACCGCGGGACCGAACGCCCAGGCGGCGTACAGCCCACCGAGCAGGAACACGAGCGCCACCGCCTCGCGCACGAAGCCGCGGATCGTGCCGACCACCGTCGAGACCAACACCAGCGCCAAAATCACGAGATCGGCCGCGTTCACTCGATCCTTCCGGTCACGAGCGGCCGCAGTACGCCGCCCTTCGCAAAAAGATAGTCTACCCGAGCAGCGCGCCCTTGGCGCGGCGCCGCGAGCGTTTGCGCCAATCCCTCAACGCGGCGGCGCCACCACTGTCGCCGCTTGCCCCTCGCGTTTCAGCGTGGCCGCCGCGCCCTGCGCGGCGGCCCGGTTGGCGTACGGGCCGACGCGCACGTGCTGCAGCGACTTCGACCCCCGGCCGCTCGACAAGATGAAGACGGCATAGCCTCTGGCCCGCCATTTGCGGGAGAGTTTCTGCGCATTCGCCTTGCTCGAAAAGCTGCCCAATTGCACGGCCCAGGCGCCGCGCGGGGCGAAAGCCCGTGCCGCCGGCCGCGGCCTCGATGTCGCAGATATCGGGGAGGAATCGGCGCTTTCAAGTCGCGCGGGCGCCGCCGCCGCTCTGGGCGCCGCCGCTCTGGGCGCCGCCGCACTGGGCGCCGCCGGCGTGCTGGCAGGCGCCTGCGGCGCCGGCGGGGCGCTCTTGGCCAGATCGACCCGGACGGTGCGCATGGGTGCGCCGACCCCCGTGACTGGCAGCGCCGGCGGGGCTGCGGGAGGCGCATGCGGCCCTGCTCCCGACAACAAGGCCGGGACGACCAGCACGACGATCGCGACCAAAATCGCGGCGCCGATCAAGCGCTCTTTGACGCGACGCTCCATGATGCCGTGACCCGCCTCTCAGCCAATACTGCGTGGCGCAGCAGTATATGCGCTTGCGGTTTCGCCGGGCAGCAAGCCTTTGGACTGCAGCCAGTCGAGCGCGGGCCCGACGATGTGGAACGAGCCGAAGACGACGATGCGGTCGCCGCGAGAGGCAGCCGCGAGCGCCGCTTCGCAGGCCGCGGGGACGGCGCCGGCCGCGATCGCCGGCGCCGCGAGGAACGGGGCGACGCGCGCCGCCAGCGCGGCGCCGCTTTGGCCGCGCTCGCCGTCGGTCGATGCGAACCACCAGGCGTCGATGTCGCCCGCGAGTTCGGCGACGAGCGCCGCCGCGTCCTTGTCGGCGAGCACGCCGCAGACCGCGAGCGTGCGTCCGCGCGCCGGCAGCGCGCGCAGATTGCGCGCAAGGATGCGCGCCGCATCCTGATTGTGGGCGACGTCGAGGATCCAAGCCGGGCGCATCGGATCGTCGGCGAACAGCACCTGGAAGCGCCCCGCGAGGCGCACCGCCAAGAGCCCCGCGGCGACCGCCGCGGGCGGCACCGCGAGCGGCGGCGCGATTTCCTCGAGCGCCGCGATCGCGGTCGCGGCATTGTCGTATTGGGCCTCGCCGCGCAGTGCCGATGGCGGCAGGCCCGGCAAATCCCAATGCGGGCCGCGGTAATGCCAGGCCGCACCCTCGCGGCGGTAATCGAATTCGCCGCCGATGCGCTTGATCCTGGCGCCTATCTGCAGCGCCGTTTCGGCGATCACGGGCGGCAACGAGCGGCTGCCGAGCACCGCCGCCCGGCCGGCCCGGAAAATGCCCGCCTTCTCGCGGCCGATCTCCGCGAGCGTGCTGCCGAGGAACTCCTGGTGGTCGAAGCCGATGCTGACGACGACAGCCGCGTCCGGATCGATCGCGTTGACCGCGTCGAGGCGGCCGCCCATGCCGATCTCGAGAACCCAGACATCGAGCGCGGCGGCTTCGAAGATCAAGAACGCCGCCAAGGTGTTGTACTCGAAAAAAGTCAGGCCGATTTCGCCGCGCGCCCGCTCGATGCGCTCGAACGCCCATAGCAATTGCTCCGTCTCGACCAGGCGCTCGCCGAGACGGATGCGTTCGCGATAATCGCGCAGATGCGGCGAGCTGAAGGCGCCGACCCGATGGCCCGCGGCGCTCAAAATGGCCGCGCAGGTCGCGACCACCGACCCTTTGCCGTTGGTGCCGGCGACGCTGACGACCGGCACCGGCGGCCGGCGAAAACGCAGGCGCTCCAAGACCGCGGCGAGGCGGCCGAGGCCCAATTCGATCGCCCGCGGGTATACCCGTCCCTGGTAGGCGAGCCATTCATCGAGAGTGGACGGTATTTTACTGGCCAAACGTCAAGCGGCGGCGGCTTCTTTGCCGCTCAACAGCCGCAGCATGCAGGCGATGCGCTCGCACATCTCGCGCCGGTCGATGATCATGTCCAGGGCGCCGTGTTCGAGCAGGAATTCACTGCGCTGAAAACCCTCGGGCAAGGTCTCGCGGACGGTCTGCTGGATCACGCGCGGGCCGGCGAAGCCGATCAGCGCCTTCGGTTCGCCGATGTTCACATCGCCGAGCATCGCGAGGCTCGCCGACACGCCGCCGGTGGTCGGATCGGTCATCACGGAGATGAACGGCAGGCGCGCCTCCGACAGTCGCTTCAGGGCCGCGGCGGTCTTCGCCATCTGCAGCAGCGAATACAGCGCCTCTTGCATGCGCGCGCCGCCGCTCGCCGAAAAGCACACCAGCGGCATGCGGTGCTCGAGGCAATGCTCCACCGCGCGCACGAACTTCTCGCCGACCACCGAACCCATCGATCCGCCGAGGAAGCGGAATTCGAATGCGCAGGCGACGACCGGCATGCCGCCAAGCTTGCCCTCCATGACGATCAGCGCGTCGCGCTCGCCGGTCTGCTTTTTTGCGAGCAGCAGCCGGTCCTTGTAGCGCTTCGAGTCCTTGAACCTCAGCGGATCGTCCGGTTCGACCTTCGCCGCCAGTTCGAGCGCCGATCCGATGTCCAGAAATTTAGCCAAGCGCTCGCGGCCGCCGATGCGCATGTGATGGCTGCATTTCGGGCAGACGTGCAGATTGCGCTCGATCTCCGCGCGATACAGCACCGCATCGCAGGCGGGACATTTGGTCCACAAGCCCTCGGGCACCGAGCGCGTGCGGCGTTCGGTCTTGATGCGCGACGGGACGATCCGTTCGAACCAGGACATGGCGCCTATTAAAGCAGATCAGCCGAACGGCCGCAGAAAAAGCCCCGGTTGCGGCGCCGGGATCGCGTAGTGCGGCGGATACTCCACGCGCCACAGGTAAAGTCCGGCCGCCGGCGCCGTCATGCCCGCCCGCCGGCGGTCGCGCCCGGCCAATATCCGGGCGAGCGCCGCGGCCGGGTCCGCTTCGCGCTGTACCGCGAGCAAGGTGCCGGCGATATTGCGCACCATGTGGTGCAAATAGGCGTTCGCGGTCAGTTCGAGCCACACGTAATCGCCGTCGCGGCGAACCTGCACCGCGTCGATGCGCCTCAGCGGCGTATTCGATTGGCACTCGACGGAGCGGAACGCGGAGAAATCGTGTTCGCCGATCAGCGCCTGCGCCGCACGGTGCATCGCCGCCGCGTCGAGCGGCCGGTGGATCCACGCGGCGCGCGTGCGCGCGAGCGCCGAGCGCGCGCTGCGATTCAGAATGCAATACCGATAGGTGCGCCGCAGCGCCGAATGCCGCGCGTGAAAACCCGCGTCCACTTCGCCCGCCCATTGCAGCGCGATCGCCGGCGGCAACCTGGTGTTCGCGCCGAGCACCCAGGCGCGCGCAGTGCGCGCGGCATCGGCATCGAAATGCACGACTTGCCCGACCGCATGAACGCCGCTGTCGGTGCGCCCCGCGCAGACCGCCAGGATGGGGTGGCCGGCGACGAAGCCGAGCGCTCGCTGCACGGCATCCTGGATCGAGCCGGCGTGCGCCTGAGACTGCCAGCCGGCATAGCCGGTGCCGTCGTATTCGACGACGGCGGCGACGCGGCGCCGGGCGGCGGCCACGTCAGCCGGGCAATGTCTGGATCAGGCGCTCGGCTTCCTGCTTCTGGCTGGCGGAACCTTCCTGCACGACTTCATCGAGGATACTGCGCGCGCCCTCCGGATCGCCCATGTCCATGTAAGCGCGCGCCAAATCCAACTTGGTGCCCACCTCGCTCATGGTGACCGGTTCGAATTCCTGGACGACGTCGCCGTTCGCCTGCAGCTTGGTCGTGGCGCCCTGCGTCTGCGTCCTGGTAGTCGATGAATCGGCGCTGTTCAGCGAATCGCCGACATCCAGATCGACGCGCCGGCTGCGCTGACTCGCTTCGAACACCTCGCTCGAAAAACTGTCCTCGACGGCGCGCGGTTGATCCAGCGTATCGCCGCCGCCGAGCGCCCCCGCCAGGCGATCCAAGTCCAGGTCGATGCTGTCGGCGGCGATGGCGCGCAGCCGCGAGGTCGAGTCGGTGTCCGGGCGCTGCCCTTCCTGCGTATCGTCGCCCGCGATCTGCCGGAAATTCGCCGTGGCGCCCGTGTCGATCTCCTGCGGCATCTGCACGGTCGGCGCCGACTCCGGCCCGATCACGGCGGTCTTGATGCCCTCGTGGCTCGTCTCCAATTCGGAAATGAACGACGCTTCGAGTTCCCGTTCGAGTTCGGTCATGTCGCGGTCGCGCGAGCGGCTCTCCGCATCCGCCATCATCCGCCGCGATCGCTCGTCGAGGCCCGCGACCATCGTCGGCGCATCGGACGGATGGTCGGTCTGCTCCAGGTGCGAGCCGCTCGACGCCGGAGCGCCGGTGTCGTCGAGCCCGTCCAGATCGAGACCCAGGTCGTCGATCGACACCTCGGCCGTTTGCTCGATGCCGGGCGGCGGCAGCTTCGCCGCAAGGCGGTCGGCCCGCGCGCCGTCGGCGAGCAGCGGCGATTCGGCCGTCGGCGACTCGGCCGTCGGCGACTCGATCGTCGGCGACTCCGTGAATGCCATCATTTCGGATTCCACGGTCGGCTCGTCGCGCGGCGGCATGTCGCGAGTCGGCGAATCGTCCGCGCCGCGTTCCGGCGCATCCAACACGAAATCCAGCGCGCTGTCGTCGTGCAACTGCGCGGCCGCGCCGCCCGCCGCCGCCTTGTCGGCCACTTTGGCGGGCGTCGGCTCGAGGCGGCTGCGTTCCCCGCCCGGCTCGCCGAACAAATCGACGTCGACGCGATTCTCGCCGCCCTCGAGATTCAAATCGACCAGGGCGCCCGCGCCGCGGCCGCTGCCTTCGGCCTTGGCGAACAAGGGTTCGTCCGGGCAGATCTGCTTGCCCATGATGACGATCTTGTCCCATTCGCCGGCCGACGCGCGCTCGCGCGTCGCCTCCAGGACCTTCGCCGTTTGCAGGAACAGGTCCTTGTTGCCCCAAACGAAATACACTTCCAACAGCTTCAGGCGCAGGTCGCGCCGCTCCGGCTCGCGTTCCAGCGCGATGCGCACGAGATCCGCGGCCTGGTCGTAGAGGCCGTAGGCCATGTGAAAGTCGGCCTCGGCGAGCGGGTCGCCCTGGTCGAGGTTCACGGCGCTTTCGCTCGACATCGTGTCGTCGGCCGAAGGGGTTTCCCCTGCCGCGCCGCGGTCGACGAAATCCGGCGCCTTGTGCGGACCCGACTCCTCGACGACGAAGGAATCGTCCACCGGTTTGCGGCCCGCGACGATGCGCCCGCCATGATCGTTCACGCCGGTGGAGACCTCGGTGGCCGCCATCGCGGCGAAGTCGTCGATCCGTTCGTTTTGGCGGCGCCGGAACGCGGCGAACCCGAGGCCGCCGAGCAGGGCAATCAGCACGCCGGCCGGCAACCACCAGTTCGCCGACAGCCGATCGAGCAAGGAAACGGAGACCGGCGCCGGGGTCGGCGCGACCATCGGCGCTTTCTGCGCGGGCTTCGGCGCGGGCGCCGCGGCGGGCGCCGGCACGGGTGCCTCCGGTGCCTTCGCCGCCGGAGCCGCAGCGGGCAGTGCTGCAGCCGCTACAGGCGCCGCCGTGACGCCGAGTTTGCGTTGCAGGTCGGCGAGCTCCTGGTTGCGCAAATCAACCAGCCGGCGCGCCGCCGTGAGCTGGGTCTCGAGATCCTTGACGCGATTTTGCAGCGAAGCCGTCGTCGAGGCGCCGGCTCGGCCGCCGCCCGTAGCGCCGCCTTGAGCGCCGGATCCTCCGCCGCCGCTGGCGACGGCATTCGCCGCGACCAGGCGCAGATGGCCGTGCGCCGCCGAGGCGCCGCTCGACTGCCAGGCGCGATACTGGCGACTGACTTCCTTGATCGCTTGGCTTTCGTTCAATAGGGCGATTTGATCGGCGCCCGGGATCCTGAGGATCGCGCCGCGATGCAGAACATTGATGTTGCCGCTGAAGGCGTCCGGATTGGCGCGGAACAAAGCGATCATCGTACGGTCGACGGCGCCTGCGCCGCCGGCGCCCACGCGCAGCGCGATCTTCGAGAGCGTATCGCCGCGCCCGACGCGCACGCTGCCGGCGCGCATCGCCGGCGCCGCGGCCACGGTCGCGCCGGTGGTCGTGGCCGGCTGTGGCTCCGCGACGGCAGCGGGAGCGGCAGCAGCGGCTTGCGTCTCGGCCGGCGCCGCCGTGGCTGCAGGCGTCGGCGCCGTGGCTGCGGGCGTCGGCGCCGCGGATTGCGGCATTTCGACCGCCGCCGCTTGCGCCGCGCGCTCAGTGTCGCTGAAGCCCGGCGGATCGAGCAGCACCGTGTACTCGCGCATCAAATGGCCGCGCGCCCAATCCACCTCGACGAGGAAGGTCACGAACGGTTCGGGAATCGCATCGCTCGAGTTGACCAGCAGCACCGCGTGGCCGTCTTTCGCTTTGCCGACTTTGAATGTCATCGTCGCGAGGAACGGCGGCCGCTCTATGCCGTAGCGCGTGAACTCATCGACCGGCGCGAGCTGCGCGTGCACCGCGCCGAGCTCGTTCGGGCCGACGGAGATCAAATCGATCTGCGCCCGCAGCGGTTGGCCCAGCGCCGACTGCAAATGGATCTGGCCGAGGCCGAGGCCCCAAGACATGGCCGGGCACATAATGCACGCCAGCAGAATCAATCGAGGCATCTTCGCGGACATTTCTACTCCAACAATTCCGGCAAGTAATCGCTGAAAGTTCATTGAGTTATGAATTTTTGTGAACCAATTCTCGCCCGGCCATAAGCTAACCCTTGAACTATAGCTCACTGCGATCTATTTACCAAAATCTGGGCGACCGAAACTGCGTTATGCGCCGCACATTTCCTAACATTATCGGCCACCACCCAGAAATTTAGAGATCGATCACGGCTCGTATCCGCACGCAGCCTGCCGACATAGACCCGATCCGGGCCGAGAGCGGCCATCGCCGGCGTCGGTAGGGGATCGCCTGACTGCGCGTCGACCACGGTCACGCCGCTGCTGCACTGCAATGCAGCGGCGGCCGCAGCCGCGGTCAGCGCGCGCGCCGTGCGCAGGTGAACCGCCAGGCCGTGGCCGAAGAATACCGGCACGCGTACCGCCGTCGCGTTGATCGGCAGATCGGCGAGCCCCAAAACGCGCCGCGTCTCCGCCTGCAGTCGGCGCTCCTCCGCCGAGACGCCGTCGGCGTCCAGCGTATCGACGAGCGGCACGACGTTGAAGGCCATTTGCCGCACGGAGCTCGCGGAGCGTCCCGGCCGACCGGAGAGCAATTGGGCAGCCTCGGCGGCGAGGCCGGCGACGGCCTTGCGGCCGCTGCCGGAAACCGCATGGTAGGTCGCGACCTCGACGCGCTCGAGCCCGGCAAGCGCATGCAGCGGCGCAAGAACGGTCGCGAGTGCGACGCTCGCGCTTCCCGGCAAGGCGATGAGTCCGTGCGCACCGACTTCGCGCAGCGCGTCCGGATTGACGTCCGCGGCGATCAGCGGCACGTCGAGCCGGCCGCGAAAGGCGCTGGAACCGTCGATGACCCAGGCATGGGCGGCCGCCGCCTGCGCATAGGTCTGCGATACCGCGCTGCGCGAACAGAAGAAGGCGATGTCGGCTTGCGAGAAATCGAAGCCGGCGACGTCCCGTACCGCCACGGGCTCGCCGTCGATTTCCAGCGGACGGCCGAGGTCGCGCGCATCGTCGAGCGCGTGCAGCGCGCCGCCGGCGAGCTTGCGCAGGCGCAGCTCGGCGAGGATCGCCTCGCCGATCAGGCTGCCGGCGCCGATGAGCGCGATGCGCGGCGCGAGCGCGGCGCTCTTCAAGGATCGGCCGTGATGACCGGCGTCATCGAGACGACGTCGCCGCATTGCGCGCGGTGGCGCAGGTAATGGTCCATCAAGACGAGCGCGAGCATCGCCTCGGCGATCGGCGTCGCGCGCACGCCGACGCAGGGGTCGTGCCGGCCGGTCGTCGCGACCGTCGTCGCGTTGCCTTGCACGTCGATCGTCTCGCCCGCAAGGGTGATGCTGGACGTCGGCTTCAGCGCGAGGCTGACGACGATTTGCTGGCCCGAGGAGATGCCGCCGAGCACGCCGCCGGCATTGTTGGATTTGAAGCCGCGCGGCGTCAGCGCGTCGCGGTGCTCCGAGCCCCGTTGCAGCACGCAGCGGAACCCCGCACCGATCTCGACGCCTTTGACCGCATTGATGCCCATCATCGCGCTCGCAAGGTCCGCATCGAGCCGCTCGAACACGGGTTCGCCCCAGCCCGGCGGCACGCCGTCCGCCTGCACGGTCACGCGCGCGCCGATCGAATCGCCCTGTTCGCGCAATTTCCAGATGAACTCCTCGAGTTCCTTGACGCGCGCCGGATCCGGACAGAAAAAGGGGTTTAGGTAGGCACTCGGCGGATCGACCGGCTGCAGCACGATCGGGCCCATCTGCGCCAGATAGCCGTGGATGCGCACGCCGAGCCGTTCGCCGAGATACTTGCGCGCGATCGCGCCGGCGGCGACGCGCATGACCGTCTCGCGCGCCGAGGAACGGCCGCCGCCGCGGTAATCGCGGAATCCGTATTTTTGCTGATAGGTGTAGTCGGCGTGTCCCGGCCGGAAGCGGTCCTTGATCTTCTCGTAGTCCCGCGAGCGCTGATCCTCGTTCTCGACCAGCAGGCCGATCGGCGCGCCGGTCGTCCTGCCCTCGAACACGCCGGAGAGGATGCGCACCCGGTCCGGCTCGTGCCGCTGGCTCGTGAACTGCGAAGTGCCGGGCCGCCGCCGCTCGACATCGGCCTGTAGATCCGGCTCGCCGAGCGCGAGCCCCGGCGGGCAGCCGTCGACGATGCAGCCCAAGGCCGGGCCGTGACTCTCGCCGAAACTGGTCACGGTGAAAATCCGCCCGAATGTGTTGCCTGCCACTGCCTTTATGTCTCCAGATCCCGCGCCCGCAACAAGAATACGCCGCCGCCGCTCTGCAGATGAGGCCAGATGAAGCGCATGCGCGGAAAAGCGCGCATCAGCGCCCGCTCGGTATTGCCGACTTCGACGACCAGGATGCCGTGTTCGCTCAGATGGGCGCGCGCGCCGCCGAGTATCGCCCGCACCGACGACAGCCCGTCGCCGCCGGCGGCCAGGCCGAGCGCCGGTTCGTGCCGATATTCGCGCGGCAAACGGCCCAGCTCCCGGCGGCCGACGTACGGCGGATTACTGACGATGATATCGTAACGGCGGCCGGCGACGGCGGCGAAATAATCGGAGCGCATCGCCCGTACGCTGCCGCTTAACCCCAGCTTGCGCACGTTGCGGCGGCAGACCGCGAGCGCCTGCGGCGATATGTCGAGCGCATCGACGCGCGCACGCGCAAAGGCGCGCGCGCAGGCGAGCGCGATCGCCCCGCAGCCCGTGCCGATATCGAGGATGCGGCGCACGCGCCGCGCCTCGATCCACGGCGCGAAGCGCTGCAACGCGAGCTCGGCGATCGGCGAGCGCGGCACCAAGACGCGCTCGTCGACGTACAATTCGAGGCCGGCGAAGAACGCCCGGTGCGTCAGATACGCGAGCGGCACACGCTCGGCCGTGCGCCGACGCAGCAGGCGCCCGATGAGCGCGCGGCTGCGCTGCGTCAGGGGCGCGCCGTACGCGCGCGCGCCCCGCGCATGCGCGAGGCCGGCGGCGAAGAACACGAGCTCGGCCGCCTCGTCGCGCGGATTGTCGGTGCCGTGGCCGAAATGCACGCGCGCCTTGCGCAGCGCCGCTGCGCAGCGCGCGATCGCCTCGCCGACCGTCTCCGGCCGACTATGCAATAATGAATTCATGCTGACTCGATCCCGATGCTGGTCCGCGGTGCTCGAACCGCGGCGCGCCCGGGCGGATTTTAGCCCGATCGACGGGCGCGGCCGGGCATTTACGCGCGCCGCCGCCGGCTCGTGAGCGCAGCGGCGCCGCCCGAGGGCCGGCCGCCGTCGGCCGGCGGCCGGCTGTTCGCCTGGCTGCAGTACCTGCTGCCGCAGCGCGCCCTTTCGCGCCTGGTGCACGCGGCGGCGCACGCCACGACGCCCTGGTTCAAGAACTGGTTGGCGCGCGGATTTTTACGCCTCTACCGGGTCGATCTCGCGGAAGCCGCCGAGCCCGACCCTCGGGCTTACGCGAATTTCAACGAGCTCTTCACGCGCGCGCTCAAGCCCGGGGCGCGGCCGATCGCCCCCGATCCGCGCGCCGTGGCGAGCCCCGTCGACGGCACCGTCAGCGAGTGCGGCGCGATCGACGGCGGCCGGCTGCTGCAGGCGAAGGGCCGCTATTACGCGCTCGCCGATCTGCTCGCCGGGCAAGCCTGGGCCGAGCGCTTCGCGGGCGGCTCATTCGCGACGATCTATCTCGCGCCGTGCAACTACCACCGCGTGCACATGCCGCTCGCCGCGCGGCTGCTGGATACTGTGTTCGTGCCGGGCCGGCTGTTCAGCGTCAACGCCTCGACGGCGGCCTGCGTGCCGCGCCTGTTTGCGCGCAACGAGCGCATATTGACGCTGTTCGAAGCGCAAACCGGCCGCTTCGCGCTGATCATGGTCGGCGCGCTCAACGTCTCCAGCATGGCGACCGTGTGGGCCGGCGAGATCGCGCCGCGCGAGCGGCGCGCCGTGACGCGCCTGCCGCAAACCGAAGTGCGGCTGCAAAAGGGCGCCGAACTCGGCCGCTTCAACATGGGCTCGACGGTCATCCTGCTGTTCGAGCCGAACCGCGTGCGCTGGCTGCCGGCCTGCGCGCGCCGGGCGAGCCTGCGCATGGGTGCGCAGATCGGCACCCTGCTATGAGCGGCGACTGGCGGCCGACCGCCGCCGCGCCGATGCTCGCCTTGCGCGCATCGATGCTCGCCCGCGCGCGCGCCTTCTTCGCCGAGCGCGGCGTGCTGGAAGTCGAAACGCCGATCGCGGGCGCAGCCGGCGCGAGCGACCCGCAAGTCGAGTCGCTGACCACGCGCATCGCCGGCTTCGCCGCGCCGTTTTACCTGTCGACGTCGCCGGAATCGGCGATGAAGCGCCTGCTCGCCGCCGGCAGCGGCGACATCTACCAGATCTGCAAGGTGTTTCGCGACGGCGAGCGCGGCCGCTGGCACAACCCGGAATTCACGCTGGTCGAATGGTACCGGCTGGGCTTCGACGATGCCGCGCTGATGACCGAAGTCGAGGCGTTCCTCGCCCGGCTGCTCGCGCCGCGGCGCAGCCTCGCCGCGGCGGAGCGCCTGAGCTACCGGGAGGCGCTGCTGCGCCACGCCGGCGTCGATGCCGAGGGCGCCAGCCCGCGCGAGCTTCAGCAGGCAGCGGCGGCGCACGGCGTCGACTGCGACGCCGCTCTCGATCGAGACGCCCGCCTCGACCTGTTGATGGGCCTCGTGGTCGGCCCGCGGCTCGGCCGCGGGCGCCCCAGCTTCGTCTGCGATTACCCGGCCTCGCAGGCCTCGCTCGCGCGCCTCAAGCCCGGCGCGCCCGGCCTCGCCGCGCGCTTCGAGCTGTACCTCGACGGCATCGAACTCGCGAACGGCTTCCACGAATTGGCGTCCGCGGACCTGCAGCGCGCGCGCTTCGCGCGGCAACTCGCAACCCGGCGCGCGCGCCGCCAGGCGGCGCCGCCGATGGACGAGCGTTTGCTCGCCGCGTTGAGCGCCGGGCTGCCGGATTGCGCCGGCGTGGCGCTGGGTTTCGACCGCCTCGCGGCGATCGCCGCCGGCGCCGACGCACTGGAGGCGGCGATGGCCTTCACGATCGAGCGCGCCTGAGGGCGGATGCCCGCGCGCGGCGCCGCTCAGCCCTTGCCGCGCGACAGGTATTCGCCGCTGCGGGTGTCGATGCGCAGTATCTCGCCCTGGTTGATGAACAGGGGCACGCGCACCACGGCGCCGGTTTCGAGCTTCGCCGGTTTCGAACCGCCGGTCGCGGTGTCGCCGCGAACCCCGGGGTCGGTCTCGACGACCTTCAATTCCATGTGGGCCGGCGGCGTGACCTGCAGCGGCACGCCGTTCCACAGCGTGACGGTGCATAGCGTGCCGTCCTTCAACCATTGCGCACCGTCGCCGACCGCCTGCTTGGAGGCGGTCATCTGCTCGAAGGTCTCGGGCGCCATGAAGTGGAAGAAATCGCCGTCGCTGTACAGATACTGCATCTCGGTGTCGACGACGTCGGCCGCCTCCACCGTATCGCCGGATTTCCAGGTCCGCTCGATCGTGCGGCCGCTCTTCAGATTGCGCACGCGGACTCGATTGAAGGCCTGGCCCTTGCCCGGCTTGACCATTTCGTTGTCGACGATCACGTACGGATCGCCGTCGATCAGTATCTTCAGGCCGGATTTGAATTCATTCGTGCTGTAGTTCGCCATGCGCTGCCCCGGGCCGCCGGCCCGCAACCACGGGCTTCTCGGCGGGCGCGTATGATAGCGGCAATGGCGGCCCGGGGCCACAACGCACTGTCGGCGGCCGGCAACTCGAGTCGCGGATACGCCGCGTTGCGGATGTTACACTTTGCCGATGTGCAAGCAGGATTCCGAGCGGTGAAAGACCTGAGTGCGGTGCCATTGATCGTCATGACGCGCTCGCAGGACCACGTCGAGGCGGTCAACAGCACGCTGCGCAACGCCGGCCACCCGGTGCATTGCACCTGGCTGCCGGACGCGCACGATCTCGGCGATGCGCTGACTCAACTCAATCCGCAGATGCTGCTGGTGTTCATCGACGAACTCGACGTCGATCTCGGCGCGGTGATGAAAGTGAAGGCGCAGAGCGCGCCGGAGATACCGGTACTGGTGGTGCGCGAGGCGGTCGACGAAGCGGCGATCGCCGCGGCGATGGCGCTCGGCGCGCACGACGTCGTGACGATCGCCAATCGCGACCGCCTGCAGTCGGTCGCCGCCCGCGAACTGCGCGCCTACCGGCTCGAAAGAGCCTTGAACACGACGCTCTCCTCGGCGCGCGAATACCGCGAACAACTGCAGAATTTCCTCGACGGCTCCGCCGACGCGATCACCCACGTCAAGGAGGGCATCATCGTCGACGCCAACCGCGCCTGGCTCGAACTTTTCGGCCACTCCGGCGAAGAGGCGCTGGTCGGCATGCCGCTGATGGATTTGTTCGAACAGGAGACGCACGTCGCCCTGAAGGGCGCGCTGGTCGCCTGCCTGCAGGGCAAATGGACCGACCATGCGCTGAAAGTCCAGGCGCTGCTTTCCGACGGCTCGAGCCTGCCGCTCGAGCTGGCGCTCGCCAAGGTCGACCACGACAGCGAGCCGGCCGTGCGCATCTGCATCGCCGCGAGGCAGAAGAAGGATCTTAACCTCGAACTTCAATTGGCGGACGCGCTGAAGACCGACGCCTCGACCGGCTTTCTGCAGCAGCGCCACCTGGTCGCGGCGCTGCGCGAACGCTGCAACCAGCCGATAAAGGGCGGCGTGCGAATATTCGCCTACGTCAAGCCCGACCGCTTCGCGGACATTCAAAAGGCGATCGGCGTGCTCGCGAGCGAGGATTTCCTGACCCAGCTCGCCAGTCTGCTGCGCAGCCAGCTGACGCCGAGCGATCTTTGCGGGCGCTTTGGCGGCAACGGCTTTTTGGTATTGCTGGAGCGCGGCACGCTGCGCGACGTCGACGCCTGGGCGGAAAACGTCGTCAAGCGGGTCAATCAGCACATGTTCTCCAGCGAACAGAAAACGGTTTCGGCGACCGTCACCGTCGGACTCGGAGTACTGCCGGCCGGGACCGGCGACTTCCACGGCGCCGTCGAGGATGCGGTCTCGGCGCTGCGGCGCGGCCGCGCCGAGGGCGGCAATCAGGCGCACACCGACATCAAATCGGACACCGATACCCGCGTGCAAGCCTACGACAAGATCTGGGTCAAGCACATCAAGTCGGCGCTGATGGAGAACCGCTTCCGGCTCGTGCAGCAGCCGATCGCCAGTCTGCTCGGCGCGGACAAGGGAATGTTCGACGTGGTGGTGCGCATGCTCGACGAGCAGGGCAACGAGGTGCTGCCGGCGGAATTCATCGCCGCTGCCGAGCGCAACGAACTGATGAAGAACATCGACCGCTGGGTGATCGGCGCGTCGATGTCCTTCAGCGCCAATCGCAAGGCGGAATGCATTTTTTTGCGCATCTCCAAGGACACGGTGCTCGACAAGACCTTGGCCGCGTGGCTCGGGACGCAGCTGCGCTCCATTCGCGTCGAACCGAAGCGCCTGTGCTTCCAGGTTTCCGAGGAGCTCGCGACGCAGTACCTGCGGCAAACCAAGGAGCTGTCGCAAACCCTGGGAAAGCTCGGCTTTCGCTTCGCGCTCGAACACGTCGGCACCGGCCACGACTCTTTGAAGCTGCTCGCGGAAATCAACATGCATTTCATCAAGATCGACGGCTCTCTGATGCAGGGGCTGTCGACCAATCAGCTGCAGCAGCGGCGCGTCAAGGACCTCGTGGAGGCAGCGAAGGGCAAACGCGTCGAGACGATCGCCGAGCGCGTCGAGGACGCCAATACGATGGCGGTCCTCTGGCAGCTCGGCATCGAATTCATCCAGGGATATTTCGTCAACGCCCCGGAGGCGGTGACGATGTCGGGCGACCGCTAGAGCGGCGTCACCTCGAGCCGGTCCACCTGCTTATAGGCGCGCGAGAAGCGCCGGCGGCGTTGGCCCTTGCGGTGCGTGAAGGCGCCGAGATCCGCGTGCTTCAGCTTCATCGGCGCGCTGTTGCCGCTGTAGACGGTCAGCTGCTCTCCCGGCGCGACCACCGCCATCGCCACCAGGTATTCCTTGCGCTCCGCGGATTTCTTGCCGGCGATGCCGTAGAGATTCTGGCCCTTGCCGGCGCTCATCTCTTCGATCTGCCCGCAGGGCAGCGACAGCACTTCGCCGTCGTTGTTGACGAACACCGCGAGCGCGTCCGCGCCCGCGATCGGCTGCGCGGGCAGCACCCGCGCGTTGTCCGGCAGCTTCAGCACGGCCTTGCCCTTCTTGGTGCGCGAGTATAATTCGCCGAGCTTGACGCGAAAGCCGTAGCCGGCGTCGCTCGCGAGCAGCCACGGGTCCTCGGCTTCGCCGATCAACACCGCCGCGAACGTCGCGCCGTCCGGCGGGTCGACGCTGCCGGAGAGCGGCTCGCCGTAGCCGCGCGCCGCCGGCAATTGATGGGCGTCGAGGCTGTAGGCGCGCCCGGTCGAGTCGATGAACACCGCCTGCTGCAGGTTGCGCCCGCGCGCCGCCGCCTGGAACTCATCGCCGCTCTTGTAGACGAGCGCACGCGGATCGATGTCGTGGCCCTTGGCCGCGCGCACCCAGCCGAGGCGCGACAGCACGATCGTCACCGGTTCGCTGCTCAACAGCTCGGTCTCCGCAATCGCTTGCGCGGCCGCGCGCTCGACGATGCGGGTGCGGCGCGCATCGCCGTACTCCTCGGCGTCCTCCTCGAGCTCCGCGCGCACGAGCTTCGTCAGGCGCGCCTTGCTCTTCAAGGTCTTGTCGATGCCGTCGCGCTCTTCGGCGAGTTCCTTCTGCTCGGCCTTGATCTTCATCTCCTCGAGCCGCGCCAGGTGGCGCAGCTTGGTCTCGAGGATCGCTTCGGCTTGCGGGTCCGACAGCGCGAAGCGGCGCATCAACGCCGGCTTCGGCTGCTCCTGCGTCCTGACGATGCGGATGACCTCGTCCAGGTTCAGGTAAGCGATCAACAGGCCGTCGAGGATGTGCAGACGCGCATCGACCTTGGCGAGCCGATGGGCCAGGCGTCGCCTCACCGTCGATTTACGGAATTCCAGCCATTCGAGCAGCAGTTCCTTCAGACCCATGACCCGCGGCCGGCCGTCGAGGGCGATCACGTTGAAGTTCACCCGGTAGCTGCGCTCCAGGTCGGTGGTCGCGAACAGATGCGCCATCAGCGCATCGGCGTCGACGCGGTTCGATTTCGGCACGATCACCAGGCGCGTCGGCTTTTCGTGGTCCGATTCGTCGCGCAGGTCCTCGACCATCGGCAGCTTCTTCAGGCGCATCTGCGCGGCGATCTGTTCGAGAATCCTGCTGCCGGACACCTGGAACGGCAGAGCGTCGACGACGATCTCGCCGTCTTCGACCGTATAGGTGGCGCGCGCCTTGAAGGCGCCGCTGCCGCTCTCGTACAGCTGCAGCAATTCGGCGCGCGGCGACACGATCTCGGCGCCGGTCGGCAAATCCGGCCCCTTCACGGTGCTCATCAGTTTGCGCGTCGACAGCTTGGGATCCGCGAGCAGCTCGATGCAGGCGGCGACGATTTCCCGCAGGTTGTGCGGCGCAATGTCGGTGGCCATGCCGACGGCTATTCCCGAGCCGCCGTTCAGCAGCAGATTGGGCACGCGCGCCGGCAGCATCGTCGGCTCCTCGAGCGAACCGTCGAAGTTCGGCGCCCAGTCGACGGTGCCGGCGCCGAGCTCCTGCAGAAGCAACGCGGCGTAGCGCGTCAAGCGCGACTCGGTGTAGCGCATCGCCGCGAAGGACTTCGGGTCGTCGGTCGAGCCCCAGTTGCCCTGGCCGTCGATGAGCGGATAGCGGTAGGCGAAATCCTGCGCCATGTGCACCATCGCCTCGTAGCAGGCGGAGTCGCCGTGCGGATGGAACTTGCCGATCACATCGCCGACCGTGCGCGCCGACTTCTTGTGCTTGGCGCCGGCCGCGAGGCCGAGTTCGCTCATCGCGTAGACGATTCGCCGCTGCACCGGCTTCAGGCCGTCGCCGACGTGCGGCAGGGCGCGGTCGAGAATCACGTACATCGAATAATCGAGGTACGCGCGCTCGGCGAACGCCTTCAGCGGCTCGGACTCGATGCCCTCGAAGTTCAGCTCCTGCTCCTTCATAGCCGCGCGAGGTTGCCTTTGGTTTCGAGCCACTCGCGGCGGTCGCCGGCGCGCTTCTTGGCGAGCAGCATGTCGAGCATTTGATCGGGGCTGTCGCGCGCGTCGATCGTCAGCTGCACGAGCCGGCGGGTTTGCGGCGCCATCGTGGTCTCGCGCAATTGCTGCGGGCTCATCTCGCCGAGGCCCTTGAAGCGCGTCACCACCGGCTTCAGCCGCGCATTCTCCGCGGCGAGGCGCGCGAGCGCCCGGTCGCGCTCCGCCTCGTCGAGCGCATACAGCACCTGCTTGCCGGCGTCGATGCGGAACAGCGGCGGCATGCACACGTAGATGTGCCCGGCGAGCACCAGCGGCCGGAAATGGCGCAGAAACAGCGCGCATAGCAGCGTCGCGATGTGCTGGCCGTCGCTGTCGGCGTCGGCGAGGATGCAGATCTTGTGGTAGCGCAGAGCGGCCAGATCCGCGGCGCCGGGCTCGACGCCGATCGCGATGCTGATGTCGTGCACCTCCTGCGATTGCAGCAGCTCATGCGCCTCCACCTCCCAGGTGTTCAGTATCTTGCCGCGCAGCGGCATGATCGCCTGCGTGACGCGCTCGCGCGCCTGTTTCGCCGAACCGCCGGCCGAATCGCCCTCGACCAGGAACAGCTCGCCGCGCGCCGGGTCCTGGCTGACGCAATCGGCGAGCTTGCCCGGCAGAGCGGGTCCCGCGACCACGCGCTTACGCGCGATCTTCTGGCTGTCCTTCTGGCGCTGCTGCGCGTTGGCGATCGCGAGCTGCGCGATCTGCTCGCCTTGATCCGCGTGTTGATTGAGCCACAGTGCGAACGCATCCTGGATCGCGCCCTGGACGATGCCCGCCGACTCGCGCGAAGAGAGCTTTTCCTTCGTCTGGCCGACGAATTGCGGCTCGCGCATCTTCATGGACAACACGTAGCTGACGCCGTCCCAAACATCCTCCGGCGCGAGCTTGACGCCGCGCGGCACGAGGTTGCGGAATTCGCAGAACTCGCGCACCGCATCCGCCGCGCCGGCGCGCATGCCGTTGACGTGGGTGCCGCCGTCGATCGTCGGAATCAGATTGACGTAGCTCTCGGCGACTCGGCTTTCGGCATCCAGCACCCAGGCGAACGCCCAGGAGAGCGAGCCGCCTTCGATCGCCCGCTTGCCGTAGAAAGTCTCCGCCGGCAGCCATTTGCCCTTGCCGAGCTGCTCGGCGAGATACTCGTGCAGGCCGCCGGTGTAGAACCATTCGTCGCGCTCGCCGCTCGCCTCGTTGTAGAGCGTGACGCGCAAGTTGGGGCAGAGCACGGCCTTCGCGCGCAGCACCTGCTTGAGCTTCGGCACGGCGAACTTGTCGGTGTCGAAATATTGCGGATCCGGCCAGAAGCGTATCGTCGTGCCGGTCCGCGATTTCGGCACGTCGCCGACGACCTCGAGCTTCGAGGCGGTGCGGCCGTTCGCGAAGCTGATGTTGTATTCCTTGCCGCCGCGGCGCACCCAGCATTCGAGATGCCTGCTGAGCGCGTTGACGACCGAGACGCCGACGCCGTGCAGGCCGCCGGCATGCTGGTAGTTCTTGTCGTTGAACTTTGCGCCGGCGTGCAGGCGCGTGAGGATCAGCTCGACGCCGCTGATCTTCTCCTGCGGATGCACGTCGACGGGCATTCCGCGGCCGTCGTCCTCGACCTCGACCGAGCCGTCTTGGAAGAGGCTGACGCGGATGTTCTCGCAATATCCGGCCAAGGCCTCATCGACGCTATTATCGAGGACTTCGTGCGCCAGATGATTCGGGCGGCTGGTATCGGTGTACATGCCCGGGCGCCGGCGCACCGGGTCCAGGCCGCTCAATACCTCGATGTCCGACGCGCTGTACGACGATGCCATCGCTGACCTCTTGGAATCGGCCGCGGAGTCTAGCACGCGCTCCGCGGAGTTGGATCGGCTGGTGCCGCGGCGGCGGTTGCGTTATCGTTCGCGCCACGATGGGCATCGCGAACGCACAGAATTTGACCGCGGCCGTACCGCAATTGCCGCGCCCGTACGGCATCCTCGTGCAACTGCGCCACGACGATCCGCTTCGCAAGATCCTGGGTGCCCACTGGCAAAAGACGCACTGGTTCCTCGGCGCCGCGGAGCGCGATCGGGTGCTCGCCGACATGGCGCGCCGGCACGAGTACTCGCGGATCGGCGACCGGCCGGCGCTGGTGCTCGAAAAGATCGAGAAACTCGCCGAGAGCCGCGGCCTCTAGCCGCCACCTGCAGCCCACTAGAAGGTGCGGCCGAGGAACAAATAGTAGGCACTGTAGCCGGCTGAGTCGTAGCCGCCGCCGAGGTACAGCGGACCGAGGAACGTATCGAGCCCCAGGAACAACGAAATATCCTTGCGCGCCGAGCCGTAGCTGATCTGTCCGCGCCGGTCCCAGACGTTGCCCGCCTCGAACGACATGCCGAGGTAGGCCGGAAACTCGAACAGGCCCTCGCCGCCGTGGCCGATCTTGCGAAAGTAGACCGCGCGGCCGATCGCGAAATTCGGACCGGTCAAGGAGCGCGCCGCGAGTCCCGACAGATTGAGAAATCCCCCCAATGAATAGAAATCCTGCAGCGAGGTCGGATTCAGCGTGCCGCGCAGCGTCGTCCCGGCCGAGGTCCACAGCAACAGGGTGTTGCGGCCGCGCGAGCGCGCCATCAGCCAATCGGCGGTGAGGCGGTCGGCGGCCACGTCCGAACCCAAGTCGGTTCGATACGCATCCCATTGCAGGAACGAGGTTTGGCCTTCGCGCGGAAAATCGACGCTGTCCAGGCGGTCGTAGCTGAACTTGAAGAACAGCTCGCCGTTGTTGAATTGCCGGTCGACCAGGTTCGGATTGCCGAAGCGCGCGCGCGAATCTCCGTTGATGCGGTGCAGCCCGGCGCGAATCTCGCCCCAATTGCCGAGCTCGCGGCCGATGTCGAGGTCGGCCTCCGCCTGGCGTTCGCGAAAATCGGCGATCTCGACGTCCTTGGAGTAGACCCTGAGGTCCTGCACCTCGACGCGGGCGCTCGGCGCGACGAACCACAGCCGGCGCGCGGACAGCGGTTGGTAGAACTCGCTGACCGCTTTCGGATTGCTGCCGATCTGCAGGTCGGTCAGCCATTCGGCGCCCAGATCGTTGATTTCGGTGACCAGAAAGCGCACCGCCGCGTTGTAGTTGCTGTTGCCCTGGAAATCGTCCTCCAGGCTCAAACCGAAGCGCACGTAATTCGGTCCCCAGGACTTGCGGCGCGCGCGCACTTCGATGCCGGTGCCTTGAGCCGCGCCGCCGCCTTGCTTGACGAGGCGATAGTCGACGGTCTCGAACAAGCCGAGACCGTAGATCTCGGCGATGCGCGCCGACACCTCCTCAGGATCCAGCGGCTTGCCGACCAGCGGCTGCATGGTCGCGAGAATGGTGCGCGCATACGGCTTCGATCGCGCATCGACCCGCACGAATTGGATCAGCGGCGGCTCCGGCGCCTTTCCTGCGCGCCGCAGCACGTAGCGCCGGTAGGTCGCGGCGTCGACGGCGTAGACGCCGAGCTTCGCGCGCAGCGCCCGCGCGGCCTGCTCGCCGCGTTCGATCATCTGCGCGGCGACCGAGAAATCCGCCGAACCCGTGCCGCCGAGATCCGGCTCGATCAGCACGTCGCGCGGGCCGAGCGTCGCCTTTTGCTGCTCGGCGTTGCGGCGCACCAGTATCGCCAGGGTCTGATTGGAGATCGCCAGCGCCGAAGTCAGGCGCTGGCGCGGCTGCAGCGCAAAGGTGACGTCGACGACGATCAGCACGTCGGCACCCATCGCGCGCGCCACGTCCACCGGCAGGTTGTCGGTCAAGCCGCCGTCGACCAACAGCCGGCCGTGCTCCTCGACCGGCGCGAACACGCCCGGCGCCGACATGCTCGCGCGCATCGCGAGGGCAAGGTCGCCGCGGTCGAGGATGACCGTCTTGCCGGTTTCCAAATCCGTCGCCACGGCCCGAAACGGCGTCGGCAGGTCGTCGAAGCTGCCGGTATCGTCGTAACGCAGCGTCATGCGGCGCAGCGTCGCTTGCAGCTTCTGGCCCTGAATCAAGCCCGTCGGGAACAGGAATCGGCCATGCTTCAGGCCGATCGGCAGCGGCACCAGAAAATTGCGGTCGTCCTGTTTGCGCCGGAACGCCAACTCTCGGCGCGGCAGCCGGTCGCGGAAGGATTCTTGCCAATCGACCGTACGCACCGCCGCCTCGATCTGCGCGGCGCTCATGCCGCTCGC
The DNA here is from genome assembly GCA_035531435.1 of Steroidobacteraceae bacterium. Classification (GTDB taxonomy): domain Bacteria; phylum Pseudomonadota; class Gammaproteobacteria; order Steroidobacterales; family Steroidobacteraceae; genus Bog-1198. The sequence goes on from DATKSW010000021.1 coordinate 34,587, forward strand.
ATACAGGCCGCCGACGATCGCGCCCATGCTGGTACCGGCGATGCAATCGATCGGCACCCGCAGCTCCTCCAGCACCTTCAAGACGCCGACGTGCGCGAGCCCGCGCGCGCCGCCGCCCGACAGGACCAGGCAGATCCGCGGCCGCCGCGCACCCGCCGTGGCGCTCGCCGATGGCGACACCGAAGGCGTTGCGGTTACGGTTGCGGTGGCGGTGGCGGTCGCGGTGGCAGCGGCGGTGCCGGCTGCGGCACACGCGCAGCCGGCAAGCAGAGCGCAGAATCCGACGATGCTTGCGGCGACCTTCCCCATGCTGGGGAGGGATTCTAGAGCACTACGTTGACCGTGTCGGCAGTAAAGGTGTTGGTCGCCCGGTCATACAGTCCGCGCGCTTCCAACTGTGTAGCGGCGTTCGCGCCGCCGATGGACGCATTGAAGTCGGCCGCGAAGGCCGAGAACGTGGCGAACGCCCTGATGCCGCTCACGGCGTTGCCGTCGGCGAACGACGGCGCAAACGTCGCCGACGCCGCTGTCGCCGTCGGCACGATCTGCGGCGAGGCGGGCAGAGACCTCACATCGATCGACTCTGCCCCAATTCGAATCGCTGCGCTCGCGAGGCTGGTATTCGCGAGGTCGATCGAGAAGCCGCCGCTGCCTAATGCGGTGAACGGCGTCGTCGTCCCGGCAGCCGTCCAGACGACGCGCAAACTGGCCGGTTCCGCGGCTTCCTGCGTCACCGCGCCGGCGTTGAAATCCGGCGGCGCGCTGCCGTAGCCGTTGACCAGCCCGTCGATCCATAGCGGCGTGCCGGCGGCCGTGCCGGAAAGGTCGGTCGCGCCGGTGTTGATCCGGTACGCGGCCGCGGACGAATCCTGCGCCGCCGACGTGCCATTGCCGGCGAAGTTGAATGCGCTCGCCGGCCAGCCGTCGAGCGTTTGCAGGGTCAGCAGCGCGCTGCCGGCGGCGGCGCTTTGCAGCTGGCCCCACGCCTGCGTCGACTGCAGCCGCACTTGACCCGCCGTCGGGCTGGTCGCATCGATCGTGACGATGCCGGAACTCGGCAGGCTGTAGGTGCCGATCGCGTCGATGCGCTGACCGACGGCGATCGATCGGTAATTCAAATTGCCGAGCGAGGCATTGTCGTCGGCCGTGACGATCGTGCCGGGGCCGAGCAGAACGTGGCAGTCGGCGTCCTCGAAGGCGAAATAGCCGTTGGTGAGGCTCAATGCCGCGCCCAACAGCGTGCCGCCGCGCACCGTCAGGGTGTTGCCGCTGCGGGCGATGACCTCGCCCGTGAGATTCTGGGTGTAAAACGACTCCAGGCTCGAACCCGCGACGATGTAGACGGCGTTGAATTTGCCGGCCATGCCGGTCGACGTCGTGGTCGGTAGGAAATTCGTATAGGCGGCCGTCAAGGTCGAGCCGGCGGAAGTCTGCGACAGGACGGTGAGGCCCGGCGTACCGACGTAGGTGGTGCCGTTGACGGTATAGATCGTGTTCTGATCGCCGAACAGGGTCAGCGAGCCGATGTTGTTCACCTCGTCGTAGAACGGCCGCTCATAGATCGTGTACGTGCCCAAAGCGACGCTCGAGTTGATCAACGGGCCGCGCACGCGAATCAGTTTCGAGTCGGCGGGCGCCGTGCCGACCGTGATGAACGGCTTGACCGTGACGGTCGCCGGCGAGGTCGCGTAGTCGATCGTATTCGAGGCCGGCAGATCGAAATCCAGCGCGAGCAGTCCGGCATTGGTGCTCGCGTAGCTCTGCGCAATCGTCAGCGGCCGGTTCGGATCGAGCTTCACCGTCAAAGTGACCGTGGTCAGCGCGGCGCCGTTGGCGCCGACGATCTTCGCCTTCTGCGGCACGCCGCCCTGCATCACCGAGATCGCCGCATTGGTGTAATCCAGCGTGATCGTCGCCGACACGTAGGTATCGGCGGGAATCGTCGCGCTGCCCCACAATTCGGCGAAATTGCCGAGCTTGACGAGGTCCACCGGTTCGACCGTCGCGAGCGCCGTGAAGATACTGCCGGTCTTGTCCGTCAGCGTGATCGAGTCGACGTTGACGACGTAACTGGCGAAGTCCCCGGGCTCGGCGGTGAGCGTGACCCACGCCACGCCGTAGCCGCTGGCGTAGTTGTTGTTGCTGTGGCAGCCGGCCGCCGCGACCGCGGCCGCGCAAACGCATACACCGACGAATTTGCGGCCGGCGGCGGCGGATGGCCGCCGCGCGCGCAGCGCGCCCAAGAAGCGAAGCAATGAGTACACGGGAACTTCCAGTGAGGGTGGTCGGAGGGTGAGGATTATGGATTCGTAGAATAATGGCTTTGGAGGCCGCGCGTGCGGCTAAAGTTCCGCCGCACGGCGGCCGCGGCGCTGCGCTTGGCCGCCGGCAGCGGAATTTGCTGCGTGATGCAGTGAATATTGCCGCCGCCGAGCAACACCTCGCGCGTGTCGACGCCGACGACCCGGCGGCTCGGGAACAGCCGGCCGAGCATGCGCCGCGCGGCGCCGTCCCAGCGCTTGTCGAAAAGCGGCATGACGACCTGCCCGTTGCCGACGTAAAAGTTCACGTACGAGGCCGGCAGCCGGTCGCCGGCGCGCCGCGCACGGCTGTGCGCACAGGCATCGATGTCGCGGGCCTCCGCGGCCGTCATGCACAGCGGTCCGGGCTGATGGATCTTGTGAATCGAGAGCGTGCGGCCGCGGGCGTCGCGCGCGCGGCGCAGCCGCTGGTAGGCATCGTGGGAAATCTCGTATTGCGGGTCGTGCCGATCCTCGGTCCAGGTGAGCACGACATGCCCCGGACCCGCAAAACAGGCAAGCTCGTCGATGTGCCCGCCGGTCTCGTCGAGATGCACGCCCCGGCCGAGCCAGACGACGCTGCGCACGCCGAGATAGGCGCGCAACAGGGCCTCGATTTCGGCGCGCGAGAGGTGCGGATTGCGATTCGCATTCAGCAGGCACTCTTCGGTGGCGAGACAGGTGCCTTGGCCGTCGACGTGGATCGCGCCGCCTTCCAGCACCAACGGCGCGCGGTAGCGGTCCAGGCCCTCGATCTGCAGGATCTTGCCGGCCACCTCCTGGTCGCGGTCCCATGGAAAGTAGGCGCCGCCCTGCAGGCCTCCCCAGGCGTTGAAGATCCAGTCGACGCCGCGCCGCCGGCCCTTGGCGTCGATGACGATCGTCGGGCCGGTATCGCGCGCCCAGGCATCGTTGGCCGAGATCTCGACGACGCGCACGCCGCGCGGCAGCCGCTCGCAGGCGTTATGAAACTGCGCGGCGGAGGCGCCGACCGTCACCGGCTCGCCGCCATGAATCGCCGCGGCGACCGCCGCGAACGCCGCCTGCGCGGGCTTCGCTCCGCAGCGCCAGACGTCGGTTCGCTCCGGCCAGAGCATCCAGCAACCGGCGTGGCGCTCGAACTCAGCCGGCATCCAAAATCCGTCGTTGGCGGGTTTGGTTCTGCGTGTCAGCAATGCGAGCCTCCGTGCCCGCATGCTAGCATTGCGGCCCCGCGAAATAGGAGCGAAGCGCATGCCAGAGGCGAAGCCCGTCAGTTTGAAGCCGCCCACGGACGGCGCGAAAATCACGGTCGCGAACGGCAAACTGCACGTCCCGCAGAATCCCATTATACCGTTCATCGAGGGCGACGGCACCGGCCGCGACATTTGGCGGGCGAGCGTGCGGGTGCTCGACGCCGCCGTCGCGAAAGCCTACGGCGGCCGGCGCAAGATTCATTGGCTGGAGATTTTTGCCGGCGAAAAAGCCAACACGCGCTACCATTCCTGGCTGCCGGACGAGACGGTCGCCGCCTGCCGCGAGTACTTGGTGTCGATCAAAGGCCCGCTGACGACGCCCATCGGCGGCGGCATTCGCTCCTTGAACGTCGCCCTGCGCCAGCTGCTGGACCTGTACGTCTGCCTGCGGCCGGTACGCTGGTTCAAGGGCGTCCCCTCGCCGGTGCTGGCGCCCGAAAAGGTCGACGTCGTCATCTTCCGCGAGAACACCGAGGACATCTACGCCGGCATGGAATTCGAGGCCGGAACCGCCGAGTGCCTCAAGTTTCTCGACCTGCTGAAGACGAATTTTCCGAAGCAGTTCGACAAGATCCGCTTCCCGGCGAGCTCGGCGATCGGCCTCAAGCCTGCCTCCCAGGAGGGCAGCGAGCGGCTGTTTCGCGCGGCGATGGCTTACGCGATCGCCAACGAGCGCAAGAGCGTGACGATCGTGCACAAGGGCAACATCATGAAGTTCACCGAAGGGGCGTTCCGCAACTGGTGCTACCGGTTGGCCGAGCGCGAATTCGGCGAGCGCGCCTTCACTTGGGAACAATGGGACCGCCTCAAGGCCGAGAGCGGCGAGCAAGCGGCGAATGCGGCGATGGACGCGGCCAAGAAGGCCGGCAAAATCATCGTCAAGGATGCGATCGCCGACATCACGCTGCAGCAGGTGCTCACCCGCCCGGACGAATTCGACGTCATCGCGACGATGAACTTGAACGGCGATTACCTCTCCGATGCGCTGGCCGCCCAGGTCGGCGGCATCGGCATCGCGCCGGGCGGCAACATCAATTACCTCACCGGCCACGCGGTATTCGAAGCGACCCACGGCACGGCGCCGAAATACGCCGACCTCGACAAGGTCAATCCCGGTTCGGTGATCTTGTCCGGCGAGATGATGCTGCGCTACCTGGGATGGACCGAAGCGGCCGACGCGATCCTCCTCGCGATGGACAAATCGATCGCCCAGAAGAAGGTCACCTACGATTTCGCGCGCCAGATGAAGGGCGCCACCGAAGTCAAGTGCAGCGAGTTCGGCGACATCCTGGTCCGTAATCTATAGCGGCGCCGCGTACGCTTGCGCAGCTTCGCTTAGGCGAACGCGCGCTCCAGCGCCTGCTCGAGATCCGCCGTCAAATCCTCCGCGTCCTCGATGCCGATCGACAGCCGCACGGTGCCCGCGGTGATCAGCGAGACCGGCCGCTCGGCCGCCGTGAGATCGGCGGCGCCGAGCAGCCGCGACGGCATCACCAGCGACTCGGTCGAGCCGAGGCTCGCGGCTATCGCGAAGTATTGCAGCGCGGCGGCGAACCGGTCGCCCTCGGCGAGGCCGCCGTCGAGCTCGAAGGTGACGACGGCGCCGAAATCGCTCATCTGGGCGCGCGCCAAGGCATATTGGGGGTGGCTCTCCAGCCCCGGATGAAAGACCCGGCGGACGCGCCGGTCGGCCGCGAGGAAACGGGCCACGCGCAGCGCGCTCGCGCATTGCCGCTCGTAGCGCAGGAAATAGGTGCGCATGCCGCGCTGGATCAGGAACGCCGCATGCGGGTCGAGCGTCGGCCCGATGGTGACGACGTCCTTGTGCATCGCTGCGATCAGGGGTTTGGCGGCGATGATCGCCCCGCCCATGACGTCGCCGTGGCCGGATGCGTACTTCGTCAGGCTGTGCAGGAACACGTCGATCGGATATTGACCGTGGTTGTGGAAGCCGGCGAAGGTATTGTCGAGCACCGTCAGGGCGCCGGCGCGGCGCGCGCATTCGCACAGGTGGCGGATGTCGGCGATCTTCGTGACCGGATTCGTCGGGCTCTCGAAGAGGACGAGCCGCGTCGGCACTTCGCCGAGAACCCGCTCGATGCCGGCGCGGTCTTCGATCGACAACAGGGTATGGGCGACGCCGTAGCGGGCGAGCAGGCGGCGCAGCAGATGGCGGGTGGGTCCGTAGGATTCGATGAACCCCAGCAGGTGATCGCCGCTCTTGCAGAGCGCGAGCAGCGCGGCGGCGATCGCGGCGACGCCGGATCCGGTCAGCAGGCAGGCGTCCCTGCCCTGCAGCTCCGCGAGCAGCAATTCCAGTTGCCGCAGCGTCGGATTCGAGGAGCGGCTGTAGAAGTATCCCTCGCGCTCGCCGCGCAGATAGCGCTCGGTCTCAAGCGCGTCGTCGAACGCGAACTTGACCGATTGATAGATCGGCGCGACCAAGGCTCGATTGTCGGCGGGCAGCCGCACGGCGGGCGGATGGTTGACGCGTGTATTGCCTTTCATGACGGCACGATAATCGAGTCCGCCGCGCATTGAAAGCGCCGGCGGCGCGGCGGAGAATGCGGCATGGATTTTTCCCTCAGCGAAGATCAATTGATGATTCAATCCGCCGCGCGGGATTTTGCGCAACGGGAGATCGCGCCGGTCGCCGCGCAATTCGACGCATCCGGGGAATTTCCGGCGGCGACCGTGCGCCGCGCCGGCGAACTCGGCTTCATGGGCGTCGAAGTGCCGGCCGAGTACGGCGGCGCCGGCCTCGATTCGGTCTGTTTCGCGTTGATGATGGAGGAGATCGCCTGCGCCGACGCGGCCCACGCGACCATCGTCTCGGTCAACAATTCTCTGTACAACAACGGCATCCTGCAGTTCGGCAGCGATGCGCAGAAGCGCCGCTTCGTGACGCCGGTGGCCTCGGGCCTGGCGCTCGGCTGCTATGGGCTCACGGAGCCGCAATCCGGGTCGGATGCCGCCAACATGCGCACCACGGCCGTACGCGACGCCGGCGGCGAACACTACCTGTTGAACGGCAAGAAGTCCTGGATCACCTCCGGTCCGGTCGCCGACTACATGGTGACGTTCGCGCTCACCGGGCCCGGCGCCGGCGCCAAGGGCATCACCGCGTTCATCGTCGATTGCCGCCAGCCGGGTTTGCTGCGCGGCAAGGTGGAGCCGAAACTCGGCATCCGTGCCTCGGCCACCTGTGAGATCGAGTTCCTCGATTGCCGCGTCCCTGCGGCCGATCGCCTCGGCCGCGAGGGCCAGGGATTTTCCATCGCGATGGCGATTCTCGACCAGGGGCGCGTCGGCATCGCGGCGCAGGCGAACGGCATTGCGCGCGCCGCCTACGAGGCCTCGTTGCGCTACGTGCGCGAGCGCCGCGCCTTCGGCGCGCCGATCGGCTCGTTTCAAATGATTCAGTCGAAGATCGCCGACATGAAGGTGCGCCTCTCGGCCTCGCGCCTGCTGATGCTGCAGGCGGCCTGGGCCAAGGAGCAAGCCAAAAAAAGCGGCGCGCGCACCACGACCGAAGGCAGCATCGCCAAGCTGTTCGCTTCCGAGACGGCGATGTTCAATGCGCACGCCGCCCTGCAGATCCACGGCGGCGTCGGCTACAGCAAGGAGATGCCCCTGGAGCGCTACTTCCGCGACGCCAAAATCACGGAGATTTACGAAGGCACGAGCGAAATCCAGCGCCTGGTCATCGCCCGCCTGGAAACCGGCCTGCGCTGAACAGGCCGCCGCCGCCGGCGCCGCGCTAAGCGGCCGTCTTCGCGAGCCGCTCGGCGCGCGCCACCCAGAGGCTCACGCCGACGACGAGGAGCGTCACGGCGGCGATCGTCAGCGTCGCCAGCACGTTGATTTCCGGGCTTACGCCGAGCCTGACCTTCGAGAACACGACCATCGGCAAGGTGCTGCTGCCCGGCCCCGAGGTGAAGCTCGAAGTGACCAGGTCGTCCCAGGACAGCGTGAAGGCGAGCAGCCAGCCGGCGAGGATTGCCGGCAGGATGATCGGCAGCGTAATGAGGAAGAATACCTTGAACGGGCGCGCGCCGAGATCCATTGCCGCCTCCTCGATCGACATATCGAAGGTGGCGAGACGCGACCGCACGACCACCGTGACGTAGGCCATCGAGAAGGTCATGTGGCTGATGATCATCGTGCCGACACCGCGCCTGGCGGGCCAGCCGATCGTCTGCTCCAAGGCGACGAACAGCAGCAGCAGCGACAAGCCGGTGATCACTTCGGGCATCACCAGGGGCGCGGTGGTCATCGCGCTCAAAGTGAAGCGCCCCTTGAACTTCGGGAATCGCGCCAGAGCGTAGCCGGCGAGCGTGCCGAGAATCACCGATCCACAGGCGTTGGTCAGCGCGACCTTCAGCGATATCCACGCCGCGCCGAGGATTTCGTCGTCGTGGAACAGCGCGTAGAACCATTTCATCGTCGGCGAGTGCGCCGCGTCCCAGACCGTGACGAGCCGCGAGGCGTTGAACGAGAACACCACCATCGACAAGATCGGGATATAGAGAAACGCGTAGCCGAACGCGAGGCAGCTGATCAGGAATATGGAGCGCCGGCTCACGACGCACCCGCCGTTTCGCGCGCCTGGATGCTCTGGTACCACATCATCAACGGCACCAGCAGCAGCAGCATCAGAATCGCCACCGCGCTCGCCACCGGCCAGGCGCGGTTGGCGAAGAACTCGTCCCAGAGAATCCTGCCGATCATCAGCGAGTTGGGGCCGCCGAGCAGCGTCGGGATCACGAACTCGCCGACCGCCGGGATGAACACCAGCATCGAGCCGGCGAGGATGCCGTTGCGCGACAGCGGCAAGGTGACCTTGCAGAACGCGGCCCAGGGGCGGCAACCGAGGTCTTCGGCCGCCTCGATCAATTGCCAGTCCATTTTTTCCAGGTTCGCATACAGCGGCAGGATCACGTACGGCAGATACGAATAGACGATGCCGACATACATCGCGAAGGGCGTGAACAGCATCGTCAGCGGGTTGTGGATCACGCCGAGGCGGATGAGCACGTTGTTGATGACGCCGTTCGCCTTGAACAAGCCGATCCAGGCGTAGACACGCAGCAGCTGCGACGTCCAGAACGGCAGCACCACCAGCACCAGCAGGATATTGCGCGTCTTCGCCTTGGCGCGCGCGATGCCATAAGCCATCGGATAGCCGATCAGCAGGCAAAACACCGTCGAGACGAACGCCACCTTGATCGAGTTCAAGAAGGCGTCGCCGTACAGCTTGTCGGTGAACAAGAACGCGTAATTATTCAAGTTGAGCTTGATCTCGAGCGCGTGCTTCGCATACCAGACGATCAGCGGCCGGTACGGCGGAATCGCCATGGCGACGGCCGAGAACGACATCTTCAGCACTATGGCGAACGGCACCGCGAAGAACAGCAGCAGCCACAGATACGGCAGCGCCACGACCAGACCGCGGCCCGAAATGCCGATCCGCCGCTGCAATCGAGATCGCTTCATCGGCTCAACGCGTGACGATGACGGGGCTCGAATGATCCCAGGAGAGATACACCTCCCGGTCCCAGCCGATCGCCTCGCCGTGCCGCGAGGTATTCGGCTGGGTGACCCGCACCACCTTGCCGGTGGGCAGCTTGACGAGGTAGATCGACAGATCGCCGAGATAGGCGATGTCCTGCACCGCGCCGCGCGCGACGTTGTCGGCGCCCGGCGGCGGTTGTATCGACATCAGGATCTTCTCGGGCCGCAGCGCCGCCCAGACGACCGCCTCGGGCGCGGCGCTGATGCCGTGACTGACGTAAATCGTTCCGCCGAGCTCGGCCGAGCGGATGCGCACGTGCTCCGGCTCGTCCTCGATCAGCGTCCCCTCGAAGATGTTCACCGAGCCGATGAAGTCGGCGACGAACTTCGAATTCGGAAACTCGTAGATCTCCGACGGCGTTCCGGCCTGCACGATCTCGCCGTGATCCATGACGCCGATGCGGCTCGCGAGCGTCATCGCTTCCTCCTGGTCGTGGGTGACGACCAGAAAAGTCACGCCGAGCTGCTCCTGCAGGCCGATCAGTTCGAACTGCGTGTGTTCGCGCAACTTCTTGTCGAGCGCGGCGAGCGGTTCGTCGAGCAGCAGGACCTTGGGCCGCTTGACCAGCGAGCGGGCGAGCGCGACGCGCTGCCGCTGACCCCCGGAAAGCTGGCTCGGTTTGCGCTTCGCGAAGTCCCCGAGCTTGACCAGCTCGAGCATCGCCCGCACCCGCTCGCGCACTTCGGCCTTCGGCACGCGGTCCTGCTTCAGCCCGAAGGCGACGTTTTGCTCGACGTTCATGTGCGGAAAGAGCGCATACGACTGGAACATCATGTTGACCGGCCGATCGTACGGCGGCACTTCGGTCATGTCCTCGCCGTCGATCAGAATGCGCCCCGAACTCGGCCTCTCGAAGCCGCCGAGCATGCGCAGCAGCGTGGTCTTACCGCAGCCCGAGGCGCCGAGCAGACAGAAGATCTCGCCTTTGTAGATCTTCAAGCTGACGTCGTCGACCGCCTTGAAATCGCCGAAGCTCTTCGATACGCGTTCGATCTGCAGGTACGCCTGCGCGTTCGGGTCGTTCCACGGCGTCGACTTCGCCGCCTGGCCTGCGGAGGTAGTCATCGCTCATTGCCCCGTCTTGAATTTTTCCCAGGCTCGCGTCATCGCACGGGTGTGTTGCGGCGTATCGGCGAGCTGCACCGCGAGATCGCGGACCTGCTCACTGGTCGGATAAATCCCCGGGTCCGACTTGACGGCGGGCAGCACGTAGGCGGCGGCGGCGGCGTTGGCATTGGCGTATCGCTTGTAATTGGAGACCTCGGCTATGACCTTCGGCTCCATCATGTAGTTCATGAACGCGTAGGCGCTTTGCGGATGCGGCGCGTCCTTCGGAATCGCCATCATGTCGAACCAGAGGATCGATCCTTCCTTGGGCACGACGTAACGGATGTCGATGCCGTTGCCGGCCTCGCGCGCGCGGTCGCGGGCCTGCATGACGTCGCCGTTGTAGCCGACCGCGACGCACAGGTCGCCGTTGGCGAGAGCTTGGATGTATTCCGAGGAATTGATGTTGCGCACATAGGGGCGGATCTTCATCAGCACCGCCATGGCGGCGTCGAGATCGGCCTGCTTTTGCGAATTCGGGTCGCGGCCGAGATAGCTGAGCACGCCGCGCAGCATCTCCGCCGGGGAGTCGAGCACGCTGATCCCGCATTTGGCGATTTTCGAGGCGACCGCCGGATCGAACACCAGCCGCCAGCTGTCGAGCGGCGCGTCCGGCATCAGCGCCTTGATCATTTTTTCGTTGTAGCCGATGCCGTTGGTGCCCCACATGTAGATCACGCCGTGCGCATTGCCGGGATCGTAGGCCGCGACGCGCCGCATCAGCTTCGGGTCCATGTACTTCAGATTGGGCAGCTTCGAATCGTCGAGTTTCAGGTAGACGCCCGCGGTGATCTGCCGCTCGAAATACGAGGAGGTGGGCACGACGATGTCGAAGCCGCTGTCGCCGGCGAGCAGCTTGGTTTCGAGCGTCTCATTGGTATCGTAATACGCCGCACGCACCTCGATGCCGGTCGCCTTCTGGAAATTCGCGAGCGTGTCGGGCGCGAGATAATCCGACCATATGTAGAGATTCAGAACCTTGCGGTCGGCCGCGGAATTTGCGCCGGAGCCGCCGCAGGCGCAGAGCAGCGCGCAGCCGAACAGCAAAATCGTCGATCGCATGGCGCTTCGCATCGAGCCCTCGCTAGACGTTCAGCAACAGGTGTTCGCGCTCCCAGGAACTGATGACCTGCGCGAACGTCTCGTACTCGGCGTCCTTGACCGCAGTATAGGCGAGCACGAAGCGGTCGCCGAACAGGTCGACGAGGGGTTTCGACTCGCGCAGCAGCCGCAGGCTTTCGGCGAGCGAACGCGGCAGGGCGATCGCCAGGTCGTAGGCGCTGCCGGAAATCGGTTCCGACGGCTTCAATCCCTCCACCATGCCGAGATAGCCGCAGGCGAGCGAGGCGGCGATCGCAAGATAGGGGTTCGCGTCGGCGCCGCCGACGCGGTTCTCGACCCGCCGCGCCTCGGCGCCCGACATCGGTACGCGCAGGCCGGCGGTGCGATTGTCGTACCCCCAGTGCACGTTGATCGGCGCCGACGAGTAGCGGCTGATGCGCCGGTAGCTGTTGACGTTCGGCGCGAACAGCGACATCGCCGCCGGCAGATAGCGCTGCAGGCCGGCGATGTGGCCGAAGAACAGCGCCGAGGGCGAGCCGTCGGCATTGCTGAAGACGTTCTTGCGCGTCTTCGCATCGATGATGCTCTGATGCAGATGCATCGCGCTGCCCGGCTCCTTGGCCATCGGCTTCGCCATGAAGGTCGCGTACATCTTGTGGCGCATCGCCGCTTCGCGCGCGGTGCGCTTGAACAGGAACGCCTGATCGGCGAGGCTCATCGGATAGCCGTGCAGCAGATTGATTTCCATCTGCGCGGCGCCGGACTCGTGGATCAGGGTGTCGATTTCGATGTCCTGCGCTTCGCAAAACGAATACATGTCGTCGAACAAAGGGTCGAACTCGTTGACCGCGGCGATGCTGTACGCCTGGCGGCCGATTTCCGGGCGGCCGGAGCGGCCCACCGGCGGCTTCAAGGGATAGTCCGAATCGATGTTCGGTTCGACCAGGAAGAATTCGAGTTCCGGCGCGACCACGGGCTCCCAGCCGTGCGCTTCGTACAGATCGAGCACCCTGCGCAGCACGTAGCGCGGCGCCATCGTCACCGGCCGGCCGTCGCCGTAAAAGCAGTCGTGGATGACCTGTGCGGTGGGTTCGGCGGCCCACGGCACGACGCGCACGGTTTTCGGATCCGCCTTCAGGACGATATCGATGTCGGAGGGATTCATCGCGCTCTGATCGTCGGGGTAGTCGCCGGTCACGGTCTGCAGGAAAATCGCCTCCGGCAGGCGCATGCCCTCTTCCTCGGCGAATTTCTCCGCCGGCATCAGCTTGCCGCGCGCGATGCCCGCCATGTCCGGGATGATGGCTTCGACTTCCGAGATGCCGTGTTCCTTCAAGAATTGCTGGATCGTGCTGCTCATGAATCACCTTGACTCTGCGTACTGTCGGCAGGCCGCGCCGAAGGCGGCGAACAGTGCGCGGGAAAATGCGTTGTTCTCGAATCGCCACTCGGGGTGCCACTGCACGCCGACGGCGAAATGCTCCGCGTCCGCGGCCCGGAAGGCCTCGACGACGCCATCCGGCGCGCGCGCCTCGACGAGCAAGCCCCGGCCGAGCGTCTGGATTCCCTGCGAATGCAGGGAATTGACCTGCAAGCGGTCGCCGCCGGCAATTTTTCGCAGCAGCCCTGCGGGATCCAACGACACTTCGTGGGCCGGCCCGTACTGCTCCTCGAGCGGCAGGGACTGATCGTCGCGGTGGTCGAGGTGGCCCGGCACTTCGTGCAGCCGCTGCCAGAGCGTGCCGCCGTAGGCGACGTTCATTTCTTGAAAGCCGCGGCATATCGCGAGCACCGGCAAACCGGCGCCGACCGCCCGTGCAATCAGCGGAAGCGTCGTAGCATCCCGATTTGGGTCATGCAGGGTACCCGGCGTGCTCGCCGGGCCTCCGTAGTGGTGAGGTTCGACATTCGTTTCGCTCCCGGTCAGCAGCAGCCCGTCGCAGACCTCGAGCAACTCGGCCGCATCGAGCTTCGGCCCCAGCGCCGGAACGAGCACCGGCAGCGAATCGGCGCCGGCGGCGACGGCTGCGATGTACTTCTCGCCGACCATATGGAAGTGGTGCTTTCCAAACAGCCGGCGATCGGCTGGAATTCCGATGTGCGGCTTGCGAGACATGTTTAAGATGTTAAACGCCTGGGAAGAGCCCCGGGCCTTTGCAACGGAGTCATTAGACCACAAAGTGACGTTTGCCGTCCCGGCCGGCCGGCGCCAATTGGCTAAGATTTAAGCATTTCCAGCACTTAGCTTCGTTTGGTGCGTCGCAATATGCAGCGCTGCCAAGGGCCGGGCGGTAAGGCCCACAAGCCCGAAATTCTGTCAATACACATAGAATCTTAAACACCCGAATTACCGCGAGTTGTCAAGTCGGCGTATCCGTCGCGCCCGCGCCCCGGCCGTCGGGATGGCGCACGACATAACATCGATGGACATGCGGGTTGCGCTCGAAGTCCCGCGGGATCGTCTGCGCGCTGATATCGGCGACCTGCCAGTCGGCGAGCGACGCGGCGTCGAGCTTGAATCGCGAGTAGTTGGTCGAAAACACCAGCCGGCCGCCGCCGCGCAGCAGCGCCATCGCGCGGCGGATCATGCCGGCATGATCGCGCTGCACGTCGATGACGCCCGGCGTGCGCTTGGAATTCGAAAAGGTCGGCGGGTCGATGAAAATCAGATCGAAGCAGGGTCCCCCCGCCGCGCGGCGCTCGAGCCACTCGAGGCAATCCGCCCGCTGCAGCTCGTGCTGCAAGGTCGCGTAGCCGTTCAGCGCCAGATTGTCGTGCGCCCAGCCCAAATAGGTGTTGGATAGATCGACGCTCACGCTCGAGCGGGCGCCGCCCGCGGCCGCATACACGGTCGCGCTGCCCGTGTAGCAGAACAAGTTCAAGAAGTCGCCGCCGCCGGCCCAGGAGCGCAGCATGGCGCGCGTCAGCCGGTGATCGAGAAACAAGCCGGTATCCAGGTAATCGCGGAAATTGACCCAGAATTTCAGGCCGCCTTCGAAAACTTCGTGGCGCTCGAGGGTGGCGGCGCGCCTCTCGTATTGCCGGGCGCCTTTCTGCGGTTTGCGCAGCCGCGTATGCATTTGCGCAGCGGGCACCGCGAGCACCTGCGGCAGAACCGCGAGCGCTTCGCGCCGCCGCCCGCGCGCCCCCTCGGCATCGACGCTCTTCGGCGCCGCGTATTCCTGGACGTAGATCTGCCGCGGCGCCCGGCCGTAGAGGTCGATCGCGAACGCATATTCAGGCATGTCCGCGTCGTACAGGCGGTAGCAGTCGATTTGCTCCTCGAGCGCCCACGGCTCGAGCTGGCGCAGGTTCTTGCGCAGGCGGTTCGCGAACATCTGCGCCCCCGCGCGGCTCGACCACAGGGCGCGCAACTCCTCGGCCGGACGCCGTGCACTCGCCGCATCGAGATCGAAGCGCAACAGGCGGCATTCCAGCGGTCCGTTGTAGAAGCGGTGGCTGCGCTTGGCGTGGATCCCGAGATGCCGCGCGAGCGGCGGATTGCCGGTCAGTACCGCCGCCTGCCAGCCGCCGAATTGCTCGCGCAGCACGCGCCCCAACTCGCCATAGAGCGCGGGCAGCGCGGACTCGGCGCCGATGCGCTCGCCGTACGGCGGATTGCAGACGATCAGGCCCTGCGGCGCCGGCGGCCGGGTTTGCGAGGCGAGCGCCCGCTGCTGCACCTGCAGCCACGGGACGACCCCGGCCCGCTCGGCGTTGGCGAGCGCCATCGCTACCGCATCGGCATCGGCGTCGAAGCCGAAGATGCAGCGCCGCGGCGTGCGTGCGGCGCGCCGCGCGCGCGCCGCGGCGCACAGGCGCTCCCAGAGCGCGGCATCGTGGCCCGCCCAGCCGGTGAACCCGAAGTAGCCGCGCTCGAGCCCCGGCGCGGCGTCCGCGGCGATCAGCGCGCCTTCGGTCAGAAACGTCCCCGAGCCGCACATCGGATCGACCAGCGCGCCGCCGCGCTCGAGGATCTGCGTCCAGCCGGCCCTCATCAGCACCGCCGCGGCGACATTCTCCTTGAGCGGCGCCCGCCCGCCGGCGAGCCGATAGCCGCGCCGGTGCAGACTCTCGCCCGAGAAATCCACCGACAGCAGCGCCGTCGGCCCTTCGACGTGCAGGTGCAGCAGCAGATCCGGGCGCTCGGGCCTGATATCCGGACGGGCGCCGGTCGACTCGCGCAGCTGGTCGCAAACCGCATCCTTCAGCAGTTGCGCGCCGTACAGAGTGTGGCGGATCGCCGCGTTGCCGCCGCTGCAGGCGCAGGCGAGCGTCGCGCCGGGGCGCAGGTGTGCGCGCCAATCGATGCGCTTGACGGCGCCGTAGAGGCTCGCGGCGCTGGCCGCGTCGATCGAGCCGAGCGAGAGGTAGACGCGGGTCGCGCACCTCGACCACAGGCAGGTGCGGTAGCCGGTCTCGAGCGTGCCCTGGAATTTGACGTCGTTGCTGCGCTCGCGCAGATCGCTCGCGCCGAATAGCGCCAATTCCTCGGCGAGAACCGCGGCGGCGCCGACCGGCGCGGTCGCGATCCAATAGCGGACGTCGTCCTCTCTCACTGGCCGCTTTGCGGGACTCGCGGCCGTCGATCGTCAGCTGCCGCCGTCGAGCGACAGCAGCGGTCGATACAGCTCTGGCCGGCGATCCCTGAACACGCCCCAGGCTTGGCGGTAGCGGCGCACCTCGTCGAGGTCGAATTGCGCCGTCAGCACGGTCTCGCTGCGGCGGTCGGCCTCGGCGATTTTCTCGCCGGTCGGCGAGGCGATGAACGAGGAACCGTAAAAGTCGATCGCGGTTTTCTCGCCGACTTCGCGGCCGATCCGGTTGGCGGCGACCAAGGGCATGACGTTCGCCGCGGCATGGCCTTGCATCGTGCGCTGCCAATGACCGCACGAGTCGAGCGCCGGCGCCTGCGGCTCCGAGCCGATCGCCGTCGGATACAACAGGATCTCGGCGCCCTGCAGGGCCATCGCGCGGGCGGCCTCCGGAAACCACTGGTCCCAGCAGATCGCGACGCCGAGTTTCGCAAAGCGCGTCGCGAAGACTCGGAAGCCGCTGTCGCCGGGGGAAAAGTAGAACTTCTCGTGGTATCCGGGCCCATCGGGAATGTGCGACTTGCGGTAGCTGCCGAGCACGCTGCCGTCGGCGTCGACAATCGCGACCGAATTGAAGAACGCCTGCTCGGCGCGCTCGAAGATGCTGACCGGCAGCACCACGCCGAGTTCGCGCGCCAGTGCGCGAAAATGCTCAACCGCCGGATGGCCCGCGAGTGGTTTGGCCAGCTCGAAATGGCGCGGATCGATATCCTTGCAGAAATACGGCGTTTCGAACAGCTCTTGGATGAGCACGATGTTCGCGCCGCGGCTCGCCGCCTCGCGGATCAGCTTCTCGGCGCGCGCGACATTCGCGTCGCGATCCCAATCGCACGCCATTTGCGCCGCCGCGACCGTCACGATGCTCATGGCGCGCTATGCTACCGCAAGCGGCGCCTAAAACGTCGGCGGCGCGCTGGCGCTGACGATTTCGCAATCCTCTCGACCGACATTGCGGAAGCGGTGCGGCAGCGTGCTCTTGAAGTAGTAGGCGTCGCCCGCGCCGAGCAGCCGCGTTTCGCCGCCGACCGCGAGCTCGATCCGGCCGCGCACCACGACGCCGCCCTCTTCGCCCACGTGCGTCAACATCTCCTCGCCCGTATCCGCGCCCGGCGGGTAGAACTCGTGCAGTATCGACATGCTGCGTTTCGCGAGGCCGCTGCCGACCAAGCGCAGCGCGACGCTGCCGGCGCCGATGTCCGCAAGCTCGTCCTTCGGAAAGAAGACTTGCGGCCGGCGCGCAAGATCCAGCGTGAAGAAGTCGGCGAGCGCCATCGGCACCCCGTCCAGCACCTTCTTCAAGGAGCTGACCGACGGGCTGACGCGGTTTTGTTCGATCAATGAGATCAAGCCGTTGGTGACGCCCGCGCGTTTTGCGAGTTCACGCTGCGACAGCCCGTACATCTGCCGCACGGCCTTCAAGTGAGCGCCCACGTCGAGGTTCATAGTGTTGAGGATTTTAAACGGTTGGGGCCCTATTTCGCCGAGAATTGAGGAAAGTGTCAATTTTTCTTATCATTCGTGCGCCCCGATCCCGTCCGCCCGCATGCCGTAGGATGAGTCCATGAACGCAAAACCGTCGCCGATTCCCGCAGCGAGCGAACTGCAGGCCTTTTGGATGCCGTTCACCGCCAACCGCCAGTTCAAGGCCAATCCGCGCCTGCTGACGCGCGCCTTTGGGATGCACTACTGGACGGCCGACGGTCGCGAGATCCTCGATGCGGTGGCGGGCTTGTGGTGCGTCAACGCAGGTCACAGCCGGCCGGAAATTGCCGAGGCCGTCGCCGCGCAGCTCAGCACGATGGAATTTGCGCCGACCTTCCAGATGGGCCACCCGAGCGCATTCGAACTCGCCAATCGCCTCGCCGCGATTGCGCCGCCCGGCCTCGATCGGATCTTCTTCACGAATTCCGGTTCCGAGTCGGTCGATACGGCGCTGAAAATCGCGATCGCCTACCAGCGCGCGCGCGGCTTCGGTACGCGCACCCGCCTGATCGGCCGCGAGAAGGGCTATCACGGCGTCGGCTTCGGCGGCATGTCGGTCGGCGGCATCGCCAACAACCGCAAATTCTTCGGCTCCTCGATGTTGCCGGGCGTCGATCACCTGCCGCATACCCTCGACCTGGAGCACAACGCCTTTTCGCGCGGCCTGCCGCAGTGGGGCGCGCATCTCGCCGACGAGCTCGAACGGCTGGTCGCGTTGCACGATGCCTCGACGATCGCCGCGGTCATCATCGAGCCCGTGGCGGGCTCGGCAGGCGTCGTCCTGCCCCCGGTCGGCTACCTGAAGCGCATCCGCGAAATTTGCGACAAGCACTCTATATTGCTGATCTTCGATGAAGTCATCACCGGCTTCGGCCGCGTCGGCCGGCCCTTCGCCGCGCTGGCCTTCGAGGTGACGCCGGATCTGATGACCACGGCCAAGGGGCTGACCAACGGCGCCATACCGATGGGCGCCGTATTCGCGGCGCGCGAGATCTACGAGGCCTTCATGCAAGGCCCGGAAAACACGATCGAATTATTTCACGGCTACACCTATTCGGCCCATCCGGCGGCCTGCGCCGCCGCCCTCGCGGCTCTCGATATCTATGCGCGCGAGGGCTTGCTCACGCGCGCCGCGGCGCTCTCCCGGCAGTGGCAGGATGCCATGCACTCGTTGCACGGGCTGGCGCATGTCGTCGACGTCCGCAACTACGGCTTGATCGGCGCGGTAGAGCTCGAAGCGCGCGCCGGCAAACCCGGCGGCCGCGGCTACGAGGTGTTCCTGAAGTGCTTCGAACGCGGCGTTCTGGTGCGTCAGACCGGCGACATCATCGCGCTGTCGCCGCCGTTGATCGTCGAGCCGGCGCAAATCGCGCGGATAGTCGAGGGTTTGGCGGCGGCGATCGGCGATACCCCCTGAGCGGCGCGCCGCTCAGGCGGCCCGACCGCGTTCAGCGCTTCGGCTCGAAGATCGCGTACCATTTCTTGCACGGCGCGAGGACTTCCCAGCTGCCTTCGAAGCCCGCGGGCACGACGAATGCTGCGCCGGCGCCGAAGTCGTGGCGCTCGCCGTCGGCGGACTCGATGCGTACCCGGCCCTCGAGGATCACGCAGAACTCGTGCTCGCTGTAGCGCACGCGCCATTTGCCCGCCGTGCTCGTCCACAGCCCGCAGAAGAACTCCTGGCCGGCATCGGCATACTGGTTCGCGGCACGCGCCCGCGGAATGCCGGCGAGAATGTTTTCCGGCGACGGATTGGCCGGCTCGCCGCTCGCGGAGCGCTGCAGAACGACTATTTTCTTGCCGGTGCTCATCGGCCGCTACGCCGCGAGCGAGAACGGCGTGAAATTCGTGCCGATGTCGTAATAATCCTCATTCTCGACTCTCTTCAGGAAAGCCACGACCCGATAGGTCAGCGGCGCAACGACGATCTCCCAGCCGCTCTTCAATAGATACTGCGTCAGCATCAGCGCCTGCAAGTGCGCCCATGGCATGCGCGCATAGAAGGCGATCGAGTAAAAGAGCATCGAATCGACCAGCTCGCCGCAAAGCGTCGACCCGACCAGGCGCGTCCACAGCCAGCGGCCGCTGCTCCAGATCTTCATCTTGGCGAGCACGTAGCTGTTGACGAAGGTACCGCAAAGGAAGGCGATGATCGAGGCGGCGACGATGCGCGGCGTGTTGCCGAAGATCGTCTGGATCGCCGCCTGATTGGCCCGGCCCTGCTCGGACGCCGGCAGATGCACGACGATCGCCGCCATCGTCGCTGCGAATGCCAGCGCGGCGAATCCCGCCCACACCACGCGCCGATCGCGCCCATAGCCGTATACCTCGGTGAGAATGTCGCCGAAGACGTAGGAGATCGGGAAGAACAGCACGCCGGCGAGAAAGGTCACGGTGCCGAGCAGCGGCACGTGGATCGAGGTTTCCTTCGCGGGCCCGATCAGATTGGAGCACAGCAACACGCAGACGTATGCGGCCATCACGAAGTCGTAATAGCGGTATTGCCGATTTTGTGTCGTCGCGGACATCGCTTCCCATCCTCTCGAGCGGCCGAGCCGGCGCCCCGCCGATCATATGTCATACCGGCCCGTGGGCGCAGGGCCGTCGGCGCGCCGGCCGCTCCCGCGGCGCGGCTCTTGGCCCGTTTGGCGAACACGATCACAGCGGCGGCGGCGCTTCTTGCGGTATGAATGGCATCCCATCGCCACAATCGGACATATGCAAACCGGCAAGCCCTCGGAGTCGGCCGCGCCACGCGTAGAATTCGACGCGGTGTGCCGGCAGATACGCGCGGCGATCGAGCCGGCGCGCGCGCATGCCGTGTCGCTGCACGATCGTCGCGGCGATCTACTGTGGCTCAGCGAGAGCACGATGGGCCCCGACGAACACGACGCCGTCAGGCTCGCCTTCGAGGTCTTCGCCAATCCCGCCTCCCCCGCATTGTGGACCCACGAACTCGGCGACGGCCGCGCGGCGGTGGTGTTTCAGGTCGCGAACGCGCAGCGCGCCCTGCTCGGCGCCGCGATGGCGATCGTCGATGCGCGCATCGTCAAGCAGGATGCCGACGGCGCCGCATCGCTGACGACGCCGAAGCTGCTCGGCGCCCTGGCCGATTTCGCGGCGATGCTCTGCCCGGCGCAGGCGCCCGCGCCCGCGCCCGCGCCCGCGCCCGCGCCGCCGTCCGGCCGGCGCGACGGCGGCGCCGGCGGCGACGGCGGCGCCGGCGGCGCCGGCGGCGCCGACGTTTCTCCCGCCATCGACCGTCTGCAGGCCGCTTTGCGTCGCTCGCCGCTCGCACTGTACGTGCAGCGCCTCGTGCCGCTGACCAAGGGCGGCAAGTTCAAGCGCTACGAAGTTCTGCTGCGATTCAAATCCGCGGCAGCGCCGAACTCGACCCCGCACGCCATGCTGAAGGCTGCGGTCGATCACGGTCTCGGTTCGATGATCGACCGGCGCGTGGTCGGCGAGTTGATCGCCTGGTTGACGCACCATCCGCAGGTGTGGCAAGACGACGGCGCTCAGTTCTCGGTCAATTTGACGGACACGGCGCTGCGCGACGAACACTTCATCAAGTTCGTCGCCCAGTGCCTCGGCAAGGCGTCGCTGCCGAACGGTACGATTGCCTTCGAGATCGACGTCCCGAGCGCGGTCGCGCTCGGCGCCGATTTGCCGACCGTCGCGGCCGGCCTGCAGCGTCATGGCTGTCCGCTGGTGCTCGACAATTTCGCGTTGCGCACCGAGTGCTTCGATCTGCTGCGCATTCCGAGCGTGCAGCTGATCAAATTGGCGCCGGCGATCACCGCGCAGATGCGCGCCGACAAGCTCGCGCAAGCGGCGATCACGGCGCTGGTGCAGATGGCGCGCGTCCTCGGCATGCACACCGTCGCCAAACACAGCGACTCGGCGCAGGAGCGGCAGTGGTTGACCACGCTCGGCGTGGACTTCATCCAGTCGAAAATGCTCGCGCCGCCGGTGCCCATCGAATCGCTGGCGTTGGCCGATCCGGGCTGACGAATCGGCCGCGCGCCACCAGGAGCACTTGCAAATCACCGGCAACACAGCCCATGATGGGGCGTCTGCAAGGAGACACCGGAGCCGGACTGAGTGCTTTGTTAGTCCCATGAGGTTCGGTTCCGGCTCCCCCCGTGATCGTTCACGCGTTTATCCTTTGCATACGCGGGACCCGCAACCGGTGATATGTCCGTGGTTCGCGCCATAAAAACGAAATCCAGTGGCATCCATGCCGCAGCCTGACTTTCTGCAGACCGAGACGCTGCGGCTGGTCGCGGTGCAGAAGGCGGACCTACTCAATACTCCGCTGGAATCCAGATTCAACCGGATCGTGCGCCTCGCGCGGCAGGCGCTTGGCGTACGCGCCGCCACGATCGGCCTGTTCGACGAGGAACGCGAGTGGATCAAGGCCGCCGACGGCTGGGAGCTGCGGCAGTTGCCGCTCTCGCAAAGTCTCGCCGCGCAGATTGCGCGCGGCGCGGTTCCGGCGATCATCAAAGATACGCAGCAGGACGACCGCTGCCGCGAAAACCGGCTGGTGACGCACCCCCCGCGGGTGCGATTCTGCGCCGTCTTCCCGCTGCGGGACCGCGTCGAGCACGTGATCGGCGCGTTCGCCGCCTACGATACCGAGCCGCGCCCGTCGGCGGACGGCAGCTTGCCGGGGATTCTCGCCGACGTCGGCTATTTCGTGCAGCGCGAACTGCTGCTGGCGGACGCCAGCAGCGCCCAGGATCAGTTGTTGCTGAAGTTGGGCGCGGCGCGCCGCCAGGCGATGCTCGATGACCTCACGCGGCTCTGGAACCGGCGCGGCGCACTGCAGCTCCTGGAACACGCGATCGCCGAAAGCGCCCGCCTGAAGACGAATCTCGGCGTGTGCATCGCGGATTTGGATCGGTTCAAAGAGGTCAACGACACCTACGGCCATGCCGGCGGCGATCTCGCGCTAAAGAAGGTCGCCGCCGCGTTGGTCGACAACGTTCGTCCCGGCGACATGGTTTGCCGCGTGGGTGGCGAAGAATTCCTGCTGATATTTCCCGCCGTGACGGCGAGTCAGCTGCCCGCGCTGCTCGAGCGGGTGAGAGCGCAGGTGGCGGCTCAGGTGGTACGAGTTCGCGGCCAGGACGTGCACCTGACGCTGAGCCTCGGCGGCTACGTACACGCGCCTCCTGAAGCAACGACGACCGACGATCTGCTGCGGCGGGTGGACGAGGCCCTGTACCGGGCCAAGGGCGCCGGCCGCAATGTCGTCGTCATTTCCTGAGCGATGCCCCGGAAATACGGCTGCGCGCAGCAATTTTCTCTTGCGACTTCGCCTCATGAGTCGCTCTCGGCGGCCTCAGTGAGCGTGGTTTGCGGGTCCGGGGCCGTGGTCGTGCGTATCCGCCGGCGGCAGAGTGAGCTCGTCGAGCGCTGCCGTGAAGATGCGGTCGTGCACCGCGACGTCCGCGGCCACCGATGCGGGGGAGATCAGCGCCATGTTGTGAAACGGCGTGATCAGTACGCCGCGATTGAGCAGAAACAGATGCAGATAGGTTTCGAGCTCGCGGTCGACGCCGGCGTGGGCGAGCGTGCCGTTGGATGCGGGAAGGGATAGAAAGCCGTACTCCACGCGGCATCCGAGCTGCGTGACCGTCCAGGGCAGACCGCGCGCCTCGAGCGCCCGCTCCATCGTCGCGCGCAAGCTGGTGGCGAGCGCAATCATGTGGCGGAAAGCCGCCGCGGTCAGCACATGCTCGAGCGTCGCGCGCATGGCGGCGGCGGACAGCGCATTGCCCGCGAGCGTACCGCCGACGCCGCCGCAATCTTCGTAATCGCAGCCGGGTTGTTGCGCGAGACGCTCCACGACCTCGGCGGCCATGCCGAGGGCGCCCGAAGGGATGCCGCCGCCGATCGCCTTGCCGATGGTGAGCATGTCCGGATCGAGACCCCAGGCCTGCGTGCAGCCGCCCGGACCGGCCGAGAAAGTGTGCGTCTCGTCCAGAATCAGCAGCGTGCCGTGGCGGCGCGTCAGCTCGCGCAGCGCTTGGTGGTAGCCCGGCGCGGGAAGCACGATGCCCATGTTGGTCATGGCCGGCTCAGCCAATACGCAGGCGACGCTGCGATCCGCAAGCGCCTGCTCGAGCTGCGAGATATCGTTGAACTCGACGGCGCGCGTGGTGCTCGCCGGGTCCACCGCGGGCCCGACATTGCCGGCGCGCGAGAGCGTCGCACCGTCGCGGTGGCGCACGGCAAAGGCTTCGTCCACGGTGCCGTGGTAGCAATAGCTGAACACCAGGATTTTTTTTCGGCCGGTGATCTGCCGCGCTATGCGCAGCGCGGCGCGGTTTGCGTCGGTCGCCGACAAGGTGAACTGCCAGCGGCCCAAGCCAAAACGCCGCGCGAGTTCCTCCGCGACCCAGATGCCGTCCTCGGTCGGCAGCATCATCGTCAAGCCGCGCTCTATGCGCGCTTGCAATGCATGAACGAGCGCGGCGGAACTGTGGCCGCTCATCGCGCCGGTATCGCCGAGGCACAGATCGACGTACCCGTGGTTGTCCACATCGACGATTCGCGAGCCGTGCGCCTGCTTCACGTAGACGGGAAAGCCGCCGGGCCAGCGCGCCATCCACGGCATCGGCACGCCGCCGACCATGGATTGCCGCGCCCGCTCATGCAGCGCCTGCGAAACCGGATGCCGCGAGACGAACCGCTGCACCTCGCGGGCGTGCAGCTTTTGCAAGCGTCCCCGGTCGAGCGCCGGCGCGCCGGGCCGAGCTGGCCCCCGATGATCGCTTTTCTGCGGCGGCGCTTTCATCGCTTCATGACGCCTCGACGGATGCCTGTCGTCGTCCCGACACCCGGCTTTGGAATGCAGCAGTATAATTATCGAAAAACAATGATATCAGTTGATTTAAATCTTTTGACAACTTTATGGTGCTAATCTTTCGCACATATGGCGTTGATATCGTTGGCAAATGCGACGAATGGAATATCCATGGTTATCCACGGCTTATAGTGCACGCACGCAAATTCGTGACCTTACGGTCACCGCAAAAGAGGCCGATGCGCAGTGACAGCAAGAGAAAAGACGGGAGTCGCAAAATCCGCGCCCCGAGGCAAAACGAAGCTCGATGCCACGGACGTGGCCGTAATCCATGAATTGCAGAAGGATGGGCGCCTGCCCTACAGCAAGCTCGCGCCGGCGATAGGGCTGTCGGAGGCCGCCGCCAGACAACGCGTGCAGCGACTTCTGGATCGCGGCGTCATGCAAATAGTCGCCGTGACCGACCCGATCCAACTAGGATCGAAGATCATGGCGATGGTCTGCGTGCGCACCAGCGGCGACGCCCGCAAGGTCGCGAAGGAAATCAGCGGTATTCCCGAATCGATTTACGTCGTGGCGACTACCGGCAGCTTCGACCTGATGGTCGAGATCGTTTGCCAGAGCCATGAACATCTGCTGCAAGTTCTGAACGAGAAGATTCGCGGCCTGAGCGGCGTCGCCGACACGGTTGTCTTCATGTACCTCGGAACCTACAAGCACGTATTCACCTACTCGATCAGCTAGCGCGAAAGTTGCTGCAGCGACGTTGTCGAACCCACGCCGTGGGGCCCGATCCCGTCGGGCTCGCTCGATACTCGCGCGACAGCCGGTCTGGCGATTGTGTGCTGCGATTAGGCAATCTGAAAACCCGCAGGCGCCATCTTTGCAGCGAAACAGTGTCATTGATGGCCCGACTTATCAGGCAAATCACCTTCTGCGCGGCATCGATCAATATCTCGACCTGACCGACCTCCACGCCTATCCCGCCCCGTTCTACAGCCACACCGCTCGACCCTCGATCGATCCGCAGCTGATGATCCGGATGTGAATCGGCGGCTATTGCCGAAGAGCTGCACCTGAACTCGGCCTACCGCTGCTTCTGCCGACTCGGCCTCGAGGATGCGGTGCCGCACAGATGCATGAGCGCCCTTGGGGCGAGGTTCAGTCACCCGGTCCGCTGCATGATGACCCTTACCTCGATGGCGCTCTCAATCTAAACTTCCGCGACGAACAACCCGAGGATTCTCCATGGACACCCCTGCAGCGCCGCGCTCCAAACTGCCCGACGTCGGCACGACGATCTTCACGGTCATCGGTGACCTCGCGGCCAAGCACCAGGCTCTCAACCTGTCCCAGGGTGCGCCGAACTTCGACTGCGACCCGCGGCTCATCGACCGTGCCGTCGCGGCGATGCGTGCCGGTCGCAATCAGTACGCGCCGATGACCGGGTTGCCGGCACTGCGCACCGCGATTTCCGAAAAGTGTGCGCGCATCACCGGACGGCACTACGACGTCGACGAGGAAGTGACCGTCGTCGCGAGCGCGAGCCAGGGCCTGTACGCGGCGATCAGCGGCCTCGTGCATCCCGGCGACGAGGTGATCTACTTTGATCCCGCCTTCGACAGCTACGCGCCGACAATCCGCCTGCAGGGCGCTACGCCGATCGCGATAAAGCTGACTGCCGCGGGTTTTCGCATCCCCTGGGACATGGTCGCGGCCGCCATCACGCCGCGCACGCAGATGATCATCGTCAACACGCCACACAACCCGACATCGACCGTGCTCAGCGCCGGCGACCTCGAGCGCCTCGCGATGCTGACGCGTGGCACCGGCATCGTCGTGTTGTCGGACGAGGTCTACGAGCACGTCGTGTTCGACGGCGCCACCCACCATGGCATGGCGCAGCACCCCGAGCTCGCAGCCCGCAGCGTCATCGTCTCGTCGTTCGGCAAGTCGTACAACGTCACCGGCTGGCGCGTGGGCTACTGCCTGGCGCCGGCGGCACTCACGGTCGAGATCCGCAAGATCCACCAGTTCATGATGTTCGCGGCCGACACGCCGATGCAGTACGCTTTCGCCGACATGCTGGCCGACGAAACGACGTGGCGCGGGCTCGCGGCGTTCTACCAGCACAAGCGCGACCTGCTCGCTCGCGAGCTCCGCGGCTCGCGTTTCGAGTTGCTGCCGAGCGCCGGGGCGTTCTTCATGCTAGCGCGCTTTCGCGGGTTCTCGGGCGAGAGCGACACTGAATTCGCACTGCGGCTGATCCGTGATCATCGCGTTGCGACGATCCCGCTTTCCGCGTTCTACAGCGACGCGACCGATCTCGGTTTCATCCGACTCAGCTTTTCGAAGGACGACGCGACGCTGATCGAGGGCGCGCGACGACTGCACGCGGCCTGACGCCGCGGCCACAGCGCACTCGCGACCTCCGTCGGCAGCAAACTGCTGACCGATGTCCTGACCCTCGCGTGCCACTGATCGCCGGTGCGCGGTCCGTAATCGATGGCCTTCCGCGACAAGCCCTGCTGAAGCCTCCGCTGGCCTCGTTCAATGCCGAACCATGGTTACGACTGGCTGGAAGGCGTGGATTGCGGGAGCAGCAGGTCTCGCGCTACCGTTGCCCCTTTGCGGAGTGTTTCCACTTCTTGGCATTCTCGGCAAACTGCGCGCGCTTGGCGAAAACGCCGCCCTTCGCTTTCTCCTTCGCGATGTCAGCCTCGGTGATCTTGGCCCCAGGGGCCTTGCCGACGTCCTTGTGCAGTTGATTCTTCTTCAGATCCAGTTTCATGGACGCGCGTGCCATTGCATTCTCCTCGTATTGTCCCGGCCTCGGTCGCCGGGTCGCGCCGGAGTGGGCGAAAAAAAGGGCCCGAATGTCTTCAGCAAGCCATTCGGGTTCTTCCATCAACACTTGTATGTAACCGCATTGAGATCGATTGTCCGTGCGCGAACGTACATGTAGCGTCGCACGCCCGACACCAACAGTTCACACGCAGCTTTCAATCGCCTCAATATCGGCCCGTAAGTAGTTCCCCCGATTGTTTGATCATATCTTTTTTCTATCATAGCTGTGGACCTTGGACAAAACGAGGAAGGAGTATCTCCGTGATGACGTCAGTCATTCCCGCTCGATATGCTGTCCGCGCACCTCCCAATGCCATCAGCGAGAACGAATTGCTCGCAAGCCTGCCACTAACGGCGAGGGCCCTCTGGGTACCGCACCTTGAGCTTGTGGATCTGGAGCAAGGACAACTCCTTCACGAATCCGAAGGCCGCGTGCCTTATGCGTACTTTCCGATCACCGCGATTGTCGCCAAGCTCTATTTGCTGAAAAGTGGCGCATCGGCGCAGAGCGCCTTGATCGGCAAAGAAGGGATGGTGGGATTTCCGCTGGTCCTGGGCGGCGAATCCACTCCCAGTCGTGCTGTGGTACTGATCTCTGGAGAAGCGTGGCGGGTGAAGGCGGACTTCATTAAGCACGAAGTTCGTGCGCTGATGCCGATCATGCACCTGATGTTGCGGTTCACGCAGGCATTGATCACGCAGATGGCGCAGACCGCGGTATGCAATCGGCATCACTCTGTGGATCAACAGCTCTGTCGATGGCTCTTGCTAAGCCTAGACCGGCTGCAAGGCAATGAGCTGGTCATGACGCACGAGCTCATCGCAAATATGCTCGGCGTCCGGCGGGAGGGCGTAACGGCAGCAGCCGGCAAATTGCACCGTGCGGGCCTCATCGATTGTGGGCGTGCGCATATCACCGTTTTAAATCGCGCGGGGCTCGAAAAACGCACCTGCGAGTGCTACCAGGTGGTCCAGAAGGAATATGACCGTCTGCTTCCTGACCGGACAGCGATCTGACGGGTCAGGTTCGATTCGACACGCGGTGTCGGGAATTGGCGGAGCTGCCGATGGCGAATGGCCGTTTCAGGGCAGCCATTCCCGTACTGCCATTGACCGGCATTGGCCGGCCAGCGACCGCCGCCGCGGCCGCCGACCGTAGCAGGAGTCAGACCTCCGTTTGTTCAGCCATCTCCAGAGCGTCATCGACCTCGATTCCCAGAAACCGCACGGTGCTCTCGAGCTTGGTGTGTCCAAGAAGCGGCTGTACCGCCCGTAGGTTCTTCGTCCGACGATAGATCAGTCAACCTCGGACGACGCGTGCGTACTGACGAGTCGAGAGGTGCGGTGAGGCACGGAGTCGACTGGGAAACAGGAAGGCCTCTTGCTTGAGGCTCCGCGTTCGAATCCAGGCGGCGAGAGTCTCGCGCGTCCTCTGCGCGAGCTGCAGGCGGATGCGAATCGCCCAGATCTCCTTCAGAGGCAACGGCCCTTTCTAGCCGACGAGCTTGCCCTTGTTCCACGGTTCCCGATATTCAGGCGCAATGCAGTTGGACTGGTCCATGACGCCTCCCCAGGTTGGTAAATCCCGGAACCAGTTTGAACCTGCGGGCTGCTGTCGAAATTGACCCGAAGCGGACATGCCCCGTCCGGGGTTCTTTGCTGCATAAACAGTTAACCAGCGCGCAACCAGGTTCGTCTGGTGTTTAAACAGATTGGGTAGCGACTCTCAGGGCGTCGCGGCGATTAGATTGCGCGCGCAGGGCTAGGACCATCACCGCCGCCAAAAGCAGCGCACCGCTCATGACGGTAAGCGCAAGAGTGTAGCTTCCCGTGGCATCTTTGGCCCACCCCCAAAGATAGGGACCAACAAAACCGCCGACGAAGTTCATCGAATTTATCGCCGCGCACCCCACAGCCAAGATCTTGAACGGCAGCAGATCGGCCCACAGCAGCACTTGACTGTTCGTCACGCTCATCCAAGCCAGCATGAACATTAGGTAACCCGCGATCACCATTGTCGGAGATATCGCAAATGCCATCGTGGCGCAGCCTGATGCAAGCAACAAGAGCGCGCCGATCAGTACGCCAAAGCGGCTCCCGATGCGGTCAGACAGCGAGCCGGTGATCAGCATACCAATCATGCTCAGCATGCCCCCGATCCCCGTCAGATAGCCGATCGTGGTGATGTCGAACTTCGTCGCCGCAATGAGCAACGCCGGGGCCGACAGGCTCAGGGCATAGAAGCAGCCGATACTCAACGCCCCGATCACCCCGAGTTGTAAGACCGCCGGCTCACGCATCGCGCTGAGGACGCCGTGACGCTTGGGTTCGCCAAGTCTGATGGCGTCGTCGGCAAGCGCCCCGGCGATCCAGTTTTTTTCCTTAGGTGTCAGCCACCCTGAAGTTGCAGGCGTATCGGGCAGCAGGAACAGGATTAGGACGCCTGTCAGCACAGCGGGCAGTCCCTCGAGAAGAAAAAGCCAATGCCATCCGCGCAGACCGCCGAACCCATCCAGTTTGAGAAGCGAGCCCGAGATCAGCCCCATCAGAATCATGCTGAGCGGTGCCGACGCATAGAATCGGCTAACCGCCCGCCCGCGCTGGGCCGCCGGGAACCAATGGGCTAAGTAAAATACAACGCCCGGGAAGAACCCCGCCTCGGCGAAGCCCAGCAGGAAGCGAACTACATAGAACTGCACCGGAGTCCGGATCAACATCATCGCCATGGCAAGTAAGCCCCAGGTGATCATGATCCGTGCGATCCAGCGCCGCGCGCCGAACCGAATGAGCAATAGGTTCGAGGGGACCTCGAACAGGGCATAGCTCAGAAAGAATAAGCCCGCGCCCAGCCCATAGACCGTCGCGTTAAAGTGCAGGTCGCTGTTCATCTGCGTCGCGGCGAAGCTGATGTTCGCCCGATCGATATAGGCGACCAGGTATCCCAGTCCGAGCAGAGGCAAGATACGCCAACTCGCCTTGGAAATCGTCGAGCGCTCCACTTCAATCCCCGATGATTCGGATCGCATATCGTCTCCTTGAGCACCGAGAGTAGCTGCAAAACTTAGAAATCCGACGATTTGGCGTAGTTTCAAAGCTACCGGGTTGAAGGTCCGGTTTTGGCCGACTGCCGCCCCGAGACTCCTGCTGTCGGTCATCGTGCGAGGCCGAGAAACACGGTCAGCGCTCGATTCAATCGGACGACATCCTCATCGTTGAGCTTTCCAATTCGCTTGCCGAGTCGCGCCTTCGGGACGGTGGTGAGCTTGTCAATCATCAAGCGCGAAGCACTCGAAAGACCGTTGCGATCCGTGGGCTCGACCAGCATCCGTAGTAACGGCGCTTCGGTTGGGTCGGTGGTAAATACGCAAAGAGTTATTGAGTTCGTGGCATCAAAGCGATCCTCCTGCACGATCACTGCAGGGCGGGGCTTGCCCGCGTACGGGCCACCGCCCGACACAGTCCATACCTCCCCACGCTTCATTCGGCAGCGTGATCCGAGATGGCGTCAATGAATCCCTGATCGCCCTTCGCTCGCTTGCTGGCAGCAACGGCTTTGGACTGCTGACTTGCGATGCGTGCAAAGGAGCGTGCATGGACATCCGGCACCCATATCTGCACCGGCCGCAACCCCTGCGCGCGCAGGCGCTCTCGATGTAATCGCACCTTATCCCTCGACGAACGCGCATTAGTGAGCATCGATTTACTCCCGGTGGTTACATGTAACCTAGCAGATCAACTTGCGTGGCGCAACCGCTTTCGGCGTTCCGCGTGAGGTGAATAACCGGGGTCATATCGAGTCCAGTCGAACGGCAGCTTCCTGGCGGCCAGTCCGGGAGTCCGGACGACTGGTCTTGGCCGGGAACGATTGTGAACGACTCCTTGGTAGCGCGGCAACCGGCCGCTTGAATCGCGCAATTTAACAGCGCCAGGATTAACGTCGTCCGGCAATCGACGATCCTGACCCAAAGCAGACTCCCGCGTACGGCGGCTTCCGCGCAATCCAACTGGTTCCCTTGCGTCGCTCGCGCGCCTTATCACCGAGGGGAGTGTCGGGGAGCCGTCGTTACGCGACGGCGCAAATGCGAAATCCGATATCAAATCGATTGTTTCCGCAGAATCCCTCTGCACCTTCAGTGAAGTTCCGCGACGTTTGTGATTACAACTCTGTCCTGATAGCGTCACACGGACGGAAGAGCCCCCGCGGCACCGTCCTTCAACAGCGTCACAATCCACCCCACGAACGTCGCGACCAGGACAGGATAGGCAAAGAAAGGAAGCGGCCGCGACAAGGCCGTGATCGGTGCGCCTGCGAAGATGCGGCAGGCCGTTGCCGCGAACAGGACTGCCGCCGCAAGGCCGAGTATTCGCACCACCATCGGGAAGACGCGCGGAGCGCTTACCAATGCAAGCCCCGCTGCCCACAGGCCGGCTCCGCTGCCAAAAGATGGAACGCCGCGCGTCAATTCCATAGCCGAGCCCGAAACGATAAGACTTTCGCCAATGGCGAAAACCAGAAATCCAGCCGCGACGATCTCCTTGCCGATTCTGAAGAAGCGGAGCGCGAGCAACGGGCACGCCATCACTAGTGCGATGCCGTCGATGCCCCATGCCAACCCGCGCAGTGACGCCGACGGTGCGAACGACCCCGCCAGACCCAGCGCGCCACCCACACCGAGTCCGATCGAAGCCAGAACTCGAAGCGACCTGTCATTCATTACACCGCTCTCTTAGGTAACGTCCGCTGTTCTGCGGAGCGACAGAAAGTCTAAACCAACGAAGGTCTTGTTGTAATGACTGGACGTGACCCGTCGCCGTCACTCACGGCTGACCGGTATCAGGCTCTCTAAATCGAAGTCATTGGGGCGCGCGCTACGTCGATGTCATCGGTAAAGTCCGCGGCAACGACGAGCCGCCCTAGGCGGTCAAAGTGATGTATGAGTCGCGATTGCCGGTTCCATCTTCAGACCGCCCTTGCGCCAACCATCCGCCAATTGCGCGACAAATCCAGCATCCCACCATTTCTCAACGTCCGCGCGCCCAGTGGCGGGAAAATCGGGCCGTATTCGGAGCAATTGTCGTACTGCCTTGCTGGCCGCCGCCGTATCCGCTAGCTGTCCATAAACCGCAATCAGAAACATATGCATCGGCCAGTGGTCCGGCAGATTTACGTTGAGTACGAAGCCGAGTGCCCTCGTATTGTCACCACGGCGATAAGCGTTGTAGACATCAACATACCAATACCATCCCGGGTGACTGGGATTTAGCCGCTTGGCTCGCGTGGCAAGCTCAAGGCCGCGCTCCGAACTACCACTGTAGACGAGCATTTCGCCAAGAAACGCAAGGGAATTGCCATCCATAGGATTCAGTGCGATGGCTCGCTCAACAGCGTTGCGGAAGCTTTGAATTTCTTTGTGGAAAAACAGAGCCTGTGCGAGGGCGTAATAGGAGAGATGACTATTTGGCGCGGCTTCCACGGCCCGCTGCGCGGCGGCCAAACCGCAAGCTAGCGCATCAACCTGAAGTTTGAACCCGTGTGCATAGTCCTGGACACACAGAAAAGAAAGCATTGCCCAGGCATCGCCGTTGGACGGTGCCTTACGCACGGCGGACTCCAAGCCCGCACGAGCTGGCGCGAGTTCCTCCGGCGACGGACGTTGCGGGTAGCTGAAGCTGCGCAGTACCGCCTCATAGGGACTCAACTCCTCGGGAGGGCGGCTGCGCACGAGTTCACTCAAGCTCCGGGGCAAAATCCCATGCAGATCCGCTATCGTAGATACGATGCGAGAAGCCAACTCGTCTTGCAGTTCGAACGCCGCTTCCGAATTAAAGCCGCGCTCGTAGCTTTCGGCCCAAAGATGCGCGCCGGAGACAGTATCGACGAGTTGCATCGCCAGCCGCAGCCTGGGTCCCGCCTGCCGCAAGCTGCCTTCTATCGCATAGCGCGCGCCAACATCTCTGCCGACTGCTCGTACATCAGCGGCGCCGCCGGTATAGCGTGACGTTGAGCTACGCGCAATTACCCTCAAATAGGAAAAGCGGCAAAGTCCAGTGATGATCTCGTCCGCGAGCGCTTCGGCGAAGGCCGCGAGATCCGCGTTGCTGCCGGCACATTTGAAGGGGAGTACGGCAACCCAAAAGCCCTCTTCTGAGCGGCCAGGATCGGCGACTGCAGTTCGTCTGGCTACCCCGGAAGCCGTCGGTGCAATCGGCCGATCCGTTTCGAGCAGCTGCGCTACGCGTGCAGTAAATTCGCCAGACGGCAATCCGCCCGGCAGGCGTGTCCACTGCCGCTCGCGAAATCGTTCTGGCACGCGAGCTGTATTTTCGGGTGTCTCGTCGATCACCACTGGCAGCAGAAACGACTGATCCTCCGCCATATCCAGCATGCGGTTCACCGCAAGATTCCACTCGCGTCGAAAATAGGCCTCGCTGCGCGCTTCGGTATTGGCAGAGATGAGGGGCACGAACAGCGCACAGTCCCTGACTTGTTTGCGGATCAATGCATCCCAGGCATCGCCGCCGCGAAGCTCGCTCTGGTCGAACCACACCTCGACGCCCGCTGCACGTAGCGCATTGCACAGCTGCTGCGCCGCTTTGGCGTCCTGGGACGCATAGCTCAGAAACACGGCGTTGCCCGGATCAGTCACTGTGCTCCCGCTGCGTCCGAACCCCGGCGATTTTCTGGTTTGGCGCGGTCAATCATGCGCAGGCAATTCGTTGCATTCCCTAAAGCCTGCCCGAATCGCCGAGTGACCGCTTTCTTGCTGGCAATTCGGCTACTCGAAAGTCTCATACTAGCCGGTTGCGTTGCGGAACGGCAGGTGCCAGGAGGTCAGAGCGGTCGTTCCAGATCAGCCATTTAACAGTCGCGATCTTGCCTCCGTCCGCCGAGGGGTAAAAGTGACCCAAAGCAGGCACCCGTGGACGTCCGGTATGTGGCATTGGAAATTGGCATACAGCGGATCCGATCGGAAGCGCCTACAACCAAATACCATTCCGTCGTTTATTTGACGCTTAACGTTAGGCGTTATAACCTATGAACATGGTAAAAGGTTTCCGATGCCCGGATACGCAGGCATTGTTCGAGACCGGCAAGAGTAAGCGCTTTTCCAATGTGGCGAAGGTGGCAACCCGCAAACTGGCTCAGTTGGACGCGGCAAATACTTTAGAGTTTTTGCGTTCGCCACCTGGAAACCGACTCGAGGCGCTGGCGGGAGATCGCGAGGGTCAACACAGCATCCGGATCAATGATCAGTTCCGTCTTTGTTTTCGTTGGACGACCGAAGGACCCACCGACGTCGAGATTGTGGACTACCACTAAGGATTATCGAGATATGTTCAAGAACGGTATGCGGCCAGTACACCCTGGCGAGATTCTGCAGGAGGATTTTCTGAAGCCTCTTGGGATGAGTGCCAATGCTTTGGCTAAGGCATTGCATGTACCGACACCTCGTATCAATGATGTCGTTCGTAAGCGGCGCGGTGTGAGTGCGGATACGGCCATGCGCCTGGCACGCTATTTTGGCGGGGATGCGCGTTCGTGGCTGAATCTGCAGACAGCCTATGATTTGCGCATTGCGGAAATTAGCAATGCAAGGCGCATCGTGCGGGAAGTCTCCCCCTCAGCGGCGGCAGACGGGTCCTGACCCCAAGCCGCCCCTGGTCACCGACCACTCCGCAGCACTCTGACGGGCGATGCATCGAATCAGATTGCTAGACGTTGTTGTGGCATTGGCGTAACGCTTGCCTCAAATCAGATGTAAGTATCAATGAACGTTTCCCGTCGGGCCACCGAATACGGAAATAATTCAACGTCCCTATCGACGCTGCCATTATCTCGGAACCAATTTGGACAGCTTCGATATCTGAGACCGAATGCTGCCAAGCGATGTGGAAATCAAGACGGCGACACGTAATGGTTTGGCCGTCAAACTCGTAGCTTGTCGTCAACATATACACGCCAAAAAGGGTTACCGCAGGTAGGAGTCCAAAAAGCATTACGTTGATAATCATCGGTGGTGATTGCGGCGGAATGAAAAAGTAGATCCCGACCGGAAGGGCCATCGGTGCCGCTACCATCGCAAGCGGAAATATCCACTCAATAATGCTTCGCGGGTTTCGCCTGAAAACTCCCCGCACGCGGGATATTGAGCGGCGATCAATCGGAGCGCTGGACATCATGAGCAAAGCCTACACCAACCTGTGAACGACCGCTTCGTGGCGGTCGATTCGGTGCCTCCAACGCCCGCTTGTGGCCGGTCGCGTCGCGGAACGGCCGGTACCTGGAGGCTAGAGCTGCCGGTCAAAATGTGAAATTTGACACCCGCAATTCCCGCCGTCCTGGCGCTGCTCCTCGTCCCCGTCGCATTGATCTTCCGCACGCCGTGGAAACAATGTCCGCAGCTGCGAGATCAAATCACTCAAACAACCGAACGAAAAAAGGGGCCGAAGCCCCCTAACGAACCCCCTTTTCGGCGAGGCTCACAGTCTCGCCGCCGGCGACGCCGGCGACGCCGGCGGGGAAACGGGATCAGTACCCGCTCGGCAAAACAATCGTCTCGTTGGCGAAGTAAGCGGTGATGCCGTCCGATGGGAAATCGGTCTACTCATTTTCCGGGGGTACCAACGTCCAGAGGTGGGGTGCGATCGCCGCTGCAATCGAATCGTGGGCGGTCGATTTTCCGCGCCAAGCTCAAAAATGCGGCGTGCCGCAGAAAACCGCCCGCGCCACCGCGTAACCATTCGTGGTTCACCAGGCGGCCGTCACACGGCCACTGCAGCAACCGCGCGGCGCTTAACCAGGCTTTCTGTTCTGTTGTTCCCGAGATCCCGGGTACGCTCACACCGCTGACGCTGCTGCTCTTCGGCACGCTTGCGGGCTATTACTCTGGCCACGCGATCGGATTGTTGCGCTGGTCAGCGCGCAACCGGAACATCGCGCGCCCCGGAGGTGCTCCGTAGATTTTCGCCGGCAGGTCAGCGATCCAGCTCCGGGTAGTGCCGGAACAGGTCCTGGTTATTGAAGGCCAGCCGACGGTCCGAGGCGACGTAGCGCGCAATTCGCGGGCGATCGAAGACCGCGTCGTGCAGCGCGCACAGCCGCGGGCGGTGGCGAAATGCTTTACGGCTGGCCGAGGGGAAGGCATAGCGCAGACCCGCAATCACCTGCGCCATGGACAGATCCACGTAGGTCAGCCGTGCGCCGACCATCCACCGACCGCGCGCACGGTTGAGATCGAGGACGCGCTCGAAGTAGCCGAGAAACTTCGCCAGGCGCACCGCCAGGAAATCCTTCGTGCGCCGCCGGGCCGCGGCCTTCTGTTCCTCGTAGGCATAGCCGTCGCCCAGCGGGTGGTGCGTGTGAAAGATCTCCAGGTAGAAATCCAGAATGGTGAGCTGCAATTGATGCGTCCACAGCTTGCCGGGCTCACCCGTCGGCGCGAGCTTCAGTCTCCCGCCCAGGAACAGCAGGATGTTCGGCGTCTGCGCGATGAGCTGCCGCCCGGCCCTGAGGACCGGCGGCGCAAAGGGCGGCAAGCGGCTGCCCCGCGCTTCGAGCACCTTGAGAATCGCCGGCACGCCACCGCCACTCGCCTGCGGCACGACGGCCATATCGAGGTAGCTGGCGCCGGCTTCCTCCAGCGCAAGGCGTACGAATTCACCGCGTCCCTGGATGCCGGGCCAGTAATAGAGTTCGTAGGTCATGTGGAGATCTCCGCTTTACGATTCGCGCTTTTAAGCAGGCGGATTCAAGCGCTCGGCGCAACACAGGCCCGAAGCTTATCAGCTGGGGTTTTGAATCCCAAAGTCTTCCTGGGTCGCTGGTTCAGGCGAAGTGCGACCTTGTTCAATTGCGATTGCGTGACATCCGATAGATCCGCTCCCTTGGGGAAATACTGGCGAATCAGCTCACTGGATACTCCGTCAAGGCCATGGAGCGTAAGGTCGAGCGCCAGAAGGCGCGGCTCCGCGCGCAGATGGACCTGGTTCTCAGACGCGAGACGGGGATCGAGGGGGACGGAAGTGCGAAGGTGCAGGTATTCCTAAATGCGGCACAGTCAGACCCCTCACCCGATCCGTATGACGGCGCGAGAGTAGGAACGCGTCGTGGGCCGTAAGTCCATTAATGGTGGAGTAAATGCCCTCGGGAGCGATCGCATCCAATTCGATTTCGAGTTCGATGGCGTTCGCTACCGTCCAACGTTGAAGCGCAGCCCCACCGAAGCGAATCTCAAGCGCGCGCGCAAACAGCTCCTCGAAATCAAACAGCGCATCGCCGCCGCCACCTTCGTCTTTGCGGAAGAATTTCCCGAGATTGGCCCAAGATTTTCGACGAAATCCGGTATTCCGAACTTGCCAAGATCGCGAACGCATACCAGTGGTCGAAGAAAACCTACAACCACGCGATTAGCGTGGTTCGCTGCGCCGTCGAGTACGGGTACAGGGATCAGCCGGAGAAGCACAACCCCGCCTCGGGCCTCACGTGTCTACGAATGACCAGGAAAGACCGCCCCGCCGTCGCCCCCTTCACAATTCCCGAAGCCGAGCTGCTGATTTCGAGGCTGCATGCCGACTGGGGCGAGGCGATCGGCAACTACGACGAATTCCGCTTCTTCACCGGCTTACGCCCCTCTGAGCAGATTGCACTGCTCGAACCGAT
>DATKSW010000022.1:0-91381 GCA_035531435.1 Steroidobacteraceae bacterium
TAAATTTATACTTTCTGTGGTGTCCATCCGCCGAGGCATCTTGAATACACGTGACGCGGCGGGTCGCCTTTGTTGCGAAAATCCGGCATTTGAGTCGCGTTTCGCGTCGCCGGCGAAGGGTGGCGATGCCGTCGATGCGCAATTTCAGCAGCTAATTGCGGAGGCAAATTGCGAGGCGTCTTTTGGCCGAAGGAAGTGACTATGTAAGGCGACCAATGGCGAACGGCTGGACACCCGAGCGACGGGCACGGCAAGCGGTGTTGATTCGCAATTGGCGACCATGGAAGCGGTCCACGGGACCCCGAACTGCGCTAGGTAAACACGCCTCGAGCCGAAACGCCTGGGCGGGCGGGGTGCGCTCGCAACTGAGAGAACTGGCGCGCACCCTGCGTGAGCTAGAGGAACGTGGAAACATGGAGCAGTAGCTCTCTACTCGCAATTACTCGCTTTGACCATGCTGCCAGGTGACTATTGTGCATAATTAGTTTGGCTGTAAGGTCTATTTGCGGCACTAAGGGGAGGTCGAAATGTCTCTTGGAAAGTTAATAGTTGCCGGTGCCGTTATCGTCGCAACGTGGCACTACCTCTCGCCAGTTGAGGTGCGAGCCGCAGAAACACTTGAGCGCCCGGCACACGACACTCGTCCACCCATATCCGTGTCGGATATACCTCTTGCAAAATGCAGCCCAGATCAAGCATTGAATGCGAATTATCTGCGTAGTGTGGATCGACAAGCCAATTCTTCAAGAGAGATTTTGCGCGCGACCGGCGAGCTAGAGAAGCTGGCGAATTCTTTACCGCACGTCAACGTCCCTGTTTCCAAGCTGATGAATGCCACGCAATCCGCACAGTTTACGCGACTCTCTGTCGCTATCAGAATTGGAAATCTAAACCAGCTAGCCGAGAGTCGAGTACAGCGTGACGATGCTGTGATGATTGACGCCGCAGATGCGTTGGAGATTATGCGTAAGGGCGGAGCAGAGCTAAAGACCAAGAACGATCCAAGCGGAGAGGGTGCAGGGCTACTTGGGCTTATGCGCAAAGTGCTCACGGGAGACAGTAAGGACTCGTTGCCTAATCCGAATCCAAATATTTGCAGTATTGATTTGGCGCTTTTCAAAGAGGAGCAACAAAGCATGAGGAGATTGGCGAACTATCTCCGTTCCCCTAAGATGCATATGTGGCTTGATTTGCGTCGAAAGTACAAAGTTCCTGGCGTTCTAGATCCACAGAAACTCCCAAGTCCCGACAAAGAGAAGGCGATTTGGCTGCAGAAGGCCATTGGACTCCCCGCAGAACGAGAGGTGCTTGCGGCGCGCGATTGGGAAGGTCTGCGTTGGTATTTAAAAGCGAGTAACGTCGAGTATAAATCGCTTCGCAATGACATTATCAACGGTGCGGGATCGAAGAACTACAACTACGGCACGACCATTAATGGCGTGTATGCGTCCGCTGATCCCACAACGAGAGATTCTATTTTGGCGTGGCGGGTCATCGAGAAAAATGTGCCAAGTGAGCAAGAGCAGTTGATGGATCAATTTCAGGAGATGCAGAAGCGCGAAGCGCAACCGAATCTAAATCACGGCAAGGGTCGTTGAATGGTCTGACTTGTTTGCTTGACTTACGTTTACGCGAATGCTTCGCATCGAAACAGGAGTCCTTATATGTTCGCCATTAGGGAATTGCGCATAACAACACTGGCGATGTTCGCGGCGGCGCTACTTTCGACCGTTGCATCCGCATGTAAGCCGGTAGCAGCGCAGGACGTATGCCATTGTCACGGCTATGCGGGACCCGGTGGCCCTTGTTCTCGGAGCCCCGGAGGTCCAGCGTACGACGGCCCCGGCGGTCCAGCCTACAGCGGGCCGGGTGGTCCATGTTATACGGGTCCCGGTGGTCCCCAATATTCCGGCCCCGGCGGTCCAGCCTACAGCGGGCCGGGTGGTCCACGGTTTAGTGGTCCCGGCGGTCCAGCCGACAATAGCCCCGGTGGTCCTGCTTATAGAGGTCCGGGTGGGGCGTGTTATGACGGCCCAGGTGGTCGTTGCTATGCGGGTCCAGGCGGTACGGGACAGAATTGTCCGGCGGTCTGCAAATAAGAACTCACCGAACACCCGGTACCCCCGCGCGACATCTCGCATATCCGATGCGTATGTCGATAAATACGTCGCGGGTCTCCCTTGTAGCGCCCGGCGCGCGGGTGACTAACGGCGCCCGTTACGCCTAGGCTCATGCGCCCCTCGGCTTGGTATTTCTTTTCAACGCGAAGAGACTAGGGCGTAGTGGGACGGGGTAGGTATGGGGGTATTAGCGACAGGTCAGTTCCATTTATTGCTTATAATACAGTACGTTAACACGACTTTGCGGGGGCGACCCTATCCTCGCACGATAATAGCTCCAAGTTGTGCGATTTGGTCACAGCGAATCAGGAGCCCATCGAACCTCGACACCCCGCAGGCACGAGCGTTTGGGCGGGGCAACTTTGGGGGCAACTTATGCTTTGGCGAAAAATTTAATCCGTATTATCCGTGGGTCACGGCGACTATTCGGTAGCCCCCGGCTCCACCATTTGCGCGCGCCGCTCAGCCGCGCTGCGCCGTCCGCAAGCGCTCGCGGGAGCGCGCCACCTGATCGGTGATGCTGATCGCGGTTTGCAGCGCCAGGAGCCCGTCCTCGCCGCTGACCGGCGCCGCCGCGTCGCCGGCGGCTGCCGCGAGAAACGCCTCGATTTCGGCGCGCAGCGCATCTCCTTGTTCGTAGTTGGTTTCCTCGATCGCCACTTGCGGCATGCCGTCCGCGGGCACCGCCGCCGCCGCCTTGCGAATCACGGTCAGCACTTTCTGCTGCAGATCCACCGACAGATAGGCATCGTCTTGGAATAGGCGCAGCTTACGCTCCGTCTTCAGACTCACGCGGCTCGCGGTGGCATTGGCGACGCAGCCGTTGGCGAAGCGCAAGCGCGCGTTGGCGATGTCGATCTCGGGGGAGAACACGCTGCTGCCGACCGCGTCGACCGCGATGACCGGCGAACGCACGATGCTCAAGATCAGGTCGATGTCGTGGATCATTAAATCGAGGACCACGTCGATGTCCGTACCGCGGAGCTTGAACGGCGCGAGGCGTGACGACTCGATGAATCGCGGCGTGCCCAACATGGGCTGCAGGGCCTGCACCGCCGCGTTGAATCGCTCCAGGTGGCCGACTTGCAGAATCTTGCCGGCGCGTTGCGCGGCGGCGATCAGGCTCTCGCCTTCGGCGGCGCTGACGGTCATCGGCTTTTCGACGAGCACGTGCGCGCCGCCTTCGAGAAAGGCCTTGGCAATGTCATGATGCGTCGGCGTCGGCGTGACGACGCTGACCGCATCGACGCGGCCGACGAGATCGCGGTAATCGGCGTAGGCGGCGACGCAGAGTTCCGCGGCGACCGCCCGGCGCGCGGCCTCGCCCACGTCGGCGACCGCGATCAGTGTCGAGTTCGGGAGATTCGCGTATTTTTGGGCATGAAAGCGCCCCAAATAACCGACACCGACGACCGCGGTGCGCATCGTTAAGGAGCTTTCGCGGCGTACCGCTGCCCGGGCGATGGGCCGATATTCATCGGGCGATTCTACCGTGCGCGGGCGATTTCAGGCCGGTTTCGTTTACAATTCAAGGGTAATGAGTCTTTCCGGCATCATCGAACGCGGCCGCGCGGCGCGCGGCTGGGCGCGCGAGGCATGGATCCTCGCGCTCGGCCTGCTCGCGGGGGCACTGCTGCTGCCGGTCTTGATCTATGTCTGCGGCATCGCATTTCTGGGCAGCTATCCCGGCGCCGGCCTCGGCCGCACGTTCGCGACGATCCTCCTCGGCCTGCGCAACAAGTCGAGCGCCTCCTGGATCGTCTTCCTCGGACCCTATCTTTGGCTGCAGCTGTTGCGCGCCTTGCGCGTCTGCTGGCGGCTGGGCACGACCCGCAGCTGAGGGGGCAGCCTTGAGCTCCCGCTGGCCCGTCGGCGGGATTATGTAAAGCCGCGGCGGACATAATTGCGCGCGGCACGTGCTGCACCTCACGGTTTGCGATCGTGACGACCCGCGCTTTCGCCCAATCTGGGAACATGACGCACCGGCCGAGATCCATGTGAGGGCGTAGTGGCGACCCACGGGAACCGCACAACCGTCCGTTGGAGAGAGTAGATGCCGAGCAATGATGCAGCCCGCAGTCGAGGCGAGGCGAAGTTCAGCTTCGGGGTCCGCGAATTGGAGCGCGCCGACGGCGCGCACGGCCAAGCGTCGCAAGACACGCAAGACACGCAAGACACGCACGAGACGCAAGGCGCGCAAGAGACGATCGCGAGCGCCGAACCGACGGGCGGCGAGGCGCCCGCCTCGCCGGCCGCGGGCGATACTCAAGGCTTCGATCCGTACAACAGCACGGACAGCTTCGAGATCAAGCAGGCTTGGGCGCGAATTCGTAAGCGCTAATCGCCCGTGCCGCCGCGGCTCCGTTCGCGCGCGTGCCGATACTCGCTGGTCGCGTACCACTGCGGAAAGCGGCGCGTTTGCGCGAGGCGCATGCCGACCTCATAGTACAGATGCAAATC
The DNA here is from genome assembly GCA_035531435.1 of Steroidobacteraceae bacterium. Lineage (GTDB taxonomy): Bacteria > Pseudomonadota > Gammaproteobacteria > Steroidobacterales > Steroidobacteraceae > Bog-1198. Next base: position 4,581 of record DATKSW010000022.1, read on the forward strand.
CTCGAGCGTGCCGCGCACGTCCCATGCGGCGGAGTAGGCATCGCCCGCCCGGCGGTAACGCTGCGCGTAGTAGCCGTCGAGCTCAGCCTCTCCCCATTTCGGCCCGAGGGCCGTATCGTCGATGCCGCCGACCGCATACAGCGCGGGAACGCCGGCTTCGGCAAAACTGAAGTCGTCGGAGCGAAAGAACCGCCCGCGCTGCGGATTCGGCTCTGCATGCACGAGGCGCCCTTGCAGGTCGGCCGCCGCGCTCGCGTAGCGGTCCAGCTGCGACTGGCCGAGGCCAATAACCGAAAGGTCGCGCGTCGGCCCGCCGATGTGCAATTGGTCGAGATTGATGTCGGCGACCGTGTCTCGAAGCGGATACAGCGGGTGCCGGACGTAGTAGGACGAACCCAGCAAGGCGTATTCCGCCGCGGTCGGCGCCATGAAGACGATCGAGCGGTCGGGCGGCGGCCGCGTCCGGCTGAACTCCTCCGCGAGCAGCAGCAATCCGGCCACGCCCGAGGCATTGTCCACCGCGCCGGGCAGCAGGCGGGGGCCGGCCGCGCCGCGCGAGTGCCCCAAGTCATCCCAATGGGCGGTGTAAATGATGGTTTCGCGGCGTTGCCGGCGGCCCGGCAACCAGGCGATGACGTTCGGCGAATCGAATGTCCGCAAGCTGTTGTGCACCTCGGCATCGGCATACAAGCCGAGCGGCACGGCATGGAACCCGCGCCGGGCCGCCTTGGACGCCTCGGCGGCAAAGTCGAGGTCCGCCTGTGCGAACAGTTCGCGGGCACAAGCATCGCTCAGCCAACCTTCGATCGCGGCGCGCGCCGCGTGTCCGTCGGCGGCCGGCGCCTCGAGCCTCGAGCCCGCGTAGGCATTCACCACCGCCTCCCAGCTCGACGCATACGCGCCCGCCTCGCGGATCAGCAGCACGCCGGCGGCGCCATGCCGCGCCGCCTCCTTGACCTTGTAGTCGAGCAAGCCGTAGCGCGTCATCGCAGGGCCATCGAACATTTTCGGATCGCCGCTCGCTATCCCCGGATCGCCGGCCAGAGCGACCACCGTCTTGCCGCGCACGTCGATGCCGGCGTAGTCGTTCCAGCCGAATTCCGGGGCGACGATCCCGTAACCGACGAACACCATCGGACTGTGCACGACCGCCGACTCGCCGCGTTCGCGCGCGGTCCAGATCACCATATCCTTGCCGTAAACGAACGATTGCGCGCGGCCGTCCGCCGATACCGAAAGCGATGTATCGGCGCCGGCGGTAATCTCCACTATCGGCACCTGCTGCAGGTAGCTGTCGCCGTTGCCGGGCTTCAAGCCGAATCGCTTGAACTCGGCGACGATGTAATCGACCGTCTTCTGCGCCCCGGCCGTACCCGGCATGCGTCCGTCGAACCCTTCGCCCGCCAGATTGCGCATCTCGGCGCGGAAACCGTCGTCATTGAACTCGGACGGCGGCGGCCGGTGCCGCGGGGTGCTCGAACAGGCGCACAGCAATGACATGCCGCAAGACAGCCATGCGCGCCAATGGCGGCGGTGCACCGTGAAAGCGGCCGGCACTCTCAACGGGCCGCCGGCCAGTAGCGCAAGGCGATCGCCGCCAGAATCGCGGCGGTCGCCAAATGCGCGTATCGGCGCCAGCGCCGCAGGCGCAACTGACCGAGGAAACTGCCGGCGCTCGCCGCGGTCAAAACGGCGAACCAGGATAGGCTGGCAAGGAGGTGCGGCAACCCTGCGGCGAGTTGCGGGTGCGCGCCCGAGAGCAGCGCCGAGACGATCAGCGCGGCCGTCAGACTGAAGGTGATCGAGACCGCCGAGCCGAGCAGGATCGCGATTAGCACCGTGAGCGGTCGCATACCTTGGATCTCATATACACTTACAGGTTTCCCATGCACTCTCTAGCCTGATGCGAATGGCCAAGCAGTTTACAGGAGAATCGCAACGGTGATCACTCATAGGCCCACGACCGCGCGCGCGCGCTGCAGGATCGGAATCGCGGTTGCCGCCGCCGCCGCCGTCGCGCTCGCCGCGCTGCTCGGCGCGGCGATGACATCGCCGCCGGCGCCGCCCGCTGCCTCCGCCGCCACCGCTGCCTCCGCCGCCACCGCTGCTTCCGCCGCCACCGCTGCTTCCGCCGCCACCGCCACCGAGCTGCAGCCGACGGCGCAGGAGGGCTACGTCGCGAGGCGCGTCGCCGACATCGTCGCGCGCGAACACTACCGGCAGGAACCGCTCGACGATCAACTGTCGAGCCTGATCCTGGACCGCTACCTGAACACCTTGGACGGCGAACACAGCTATTTCTTTGCGAGCGACATCGCGGCTTTCGACCGGTACCGCTACCAGCTGGACGAAGCCATCAAGGACGGCGACATGGAGCCCGCGTTCGCGATCTTCCGCCGCTATCAGCGGCGCACGCGCGAACGCATGAATTACGCGATCAGCCTGCTCGCGACGAAACCGAATTTCAACATCGCCGAGTCCTTCGACTTCGACCGTGAAAAACAACCCTGGCCCGCCGATACCACCGAGATGAACGAAATTTGGCGCAAGCGCGTCAAGAACGACGCGCTGTCGCTGGTCATCGCCGGCAAGAAATGGCCCGACGCCGTGCGCATTCTGCGCGAACGCTATCAGCACGTCGTCAAGCGCATCGAGCAGACCGAACCGGAAGACGTCTTCGAAGCCTTCATGAACGCCTATGTGCTGTCGCTCGATCCGCATTCGAATTATTTCTCGCCGCGCGACTCCGAGGAATACAACATACAAATGAGCTTGAGCTACGAGGGCATCGGCGCCTCGCTGCAGCTTAAGAACGACTACGTGACGGTCATCAACGTGATCGCCGGCGGTCCGGCGGCGATCAGCGGCAAGCTCGCCGCCAACGACCGCATCACCGCGATCGGCGAGGGGAAAACCGGCGAATTGACCGACGTCATCGGCTGGCGTCTCGACGACGTCGTGCAAAAGATCCGCGGCCCCGGCGGCACGCACGTGCGCCTGCAGTTGCTGCCCGCCGGCGCCGCGCCGGGCTCGGCGCAAAAAATCGTCGAGTTCACGCGCAACCGCATTTCGCTGGACGCTCAGGCGGCGCACGCCGCGCTGCGCACCGTGCTGCGCAACGGCCGCGCAATCAAGGTCGGCGTCATCACGGTGCCGAGCTTCTACCAGGACTACGACGCCCACCGCGCCGGCGTGAAGGATTACCGCAGTACGACGCGCGACGTGAAGCGCCTGATAACGCAGCTGCGCAAACAGGGCGCACAAGTGCTGATCATGGATTTGCGGGGCAATGGCGGTGGCTATTTGCCGGAAGCCGAATCGATGGTGGGCTTGTTCATCGACCGCGGCCCGGTGGTGCAGTTGCGCGACACCACCGGCCGTATCGAGGTCGACGACGACCCCGACCGGGGCATCTTCTACAGCGGGCCTTTGGTCGTGCTGGTCGACCGCTTGAGCGCATCCGCGTCGGAGATCTTCGCGGGTGCGCTGCAGGACTACGGTCGCGCGCTGATCGTCGGCCAACAGACCTACGGCAAAGGCACGGTGCAGAACGCCCACCCCCTGAACTACACGCTCTTCGGGCGCAAGCCGGACCTCGGACAACTCAACGTCACGATCGGCAAATACTATCGCGTGACCGGCGGCAGCACCCAGGATCGCGGCGTCACCCCCGACATCACGCTGCCGTCGCTGATCGACGTCAAGGACGTCGGCGAGAGCACCCATGACCGCGCCCTGCCCTGGGACCACATCCAATCGGCGAACTTCACGATCGAGGGCAGTTTGCAGACCGATATTGCGGCGCTGGATAAATTGCATGTGGCGCGCATCGGCGACAGCGCCGACTTCCGCTATTTGCTGGCGGACATCGCCGCGCTCGACGCGATGCGCGCTCAAAAGAGTCTGTCGCTCTCCTTGAAGGTGCGCGAGGCCGAGCGCACGCGCGAGGATCACGCGCGCCTCGCGCTGGAGAACGCCTGGCGCGAGTCCCGCGGCCTGCCGGCGCTTGCCAATGTCGGGCAGATCAAGAAGGACGAGTCGGCCGGCATCCTGCTGCGCGAAACCTCGCAAATCGCCGCCGATTACGCCTTGATGCCCGCCGCGCCCGCCGCGCCCGCCGCGCCCACCGAGGCGAACCGCGCCAATAGCGGCTGAGCCGCGCGCCGGCCGGCGGCCCGCGGCTAGTGCAGCAAAAGCGTGTACAGGTCCCAGTAGTCCTCGGCGAGCACGTTCCAGGCCGTCGCCGGAGCTGCGGCCTTCGCGTCCTTGCCGCGAGCGCCGGCCGCGGCGGCGAGCGAATCGGCGGTCGGCACGGTATCGGCAGAATTGCGGTAGTCGCAGCTGCCGCGCAGGCGATCGAGCTTCTGCTTCACGGCACTGTTGGGTTGGCGCTGATTGGCAGCCGCGATCGCCTTTTGCAACCGCTCCATGTACGCCTCGCAATCGGCGCGCGAGCCGAAGCTCATCTCGTGCACGCGCCGCGCCACCGCCTCCTTGGCGCGCGCGGCGACCCCGTAGACATCGACCTGCTCGCACAACAGTTCGGCATAGCCGATGATCGCCAGATTGATGTTGCGGCGTGCGGCCAGGGAGATTCCCGGAAACGGTTCCGCGGCCTCGCCGACGATCGCGGTGCGCGCGAGCTGCAGGTCGCGCACGACGGAATCGGCGGCGGCAACCTCGACGCGCAGCGTCTGCATGACCTTCTGCAGCCTGCGCCGCTTGAAATAATGCCAGGCCGCGCCCAACTCCCCGAACTCGCTTTCCAGCGCCGACAGGCGTGCGCGCAAATCGTCCGCGGCGCTTCTCGACGCCCGCAGCCGATCGTCGGCTTCAGTCATGCGCGCGGCGCGCTGCGATGCGCAGAGTTCGTGGAATTTCGCCGACTCGCGCTCCTCCTGCTGATGCGACAAATCCGCGGCGAACGCGGCGAGGCGTTGATGACAAGTCTTCCAAAGTGCGCGCAGCTGGTAGAAAACCAGCGCGCTGAAACCGCTCTGCGGATCGGCGAGCAGGTCGCCGAGGGCATCGAGCTGTTCCTGAACTCTTATCGTCGCGCCTTCCTGCTGCTTGAGTCGATCGCGCATCAAGTGGAACTCGTCCTGCAAATCGGCATACGCCTTCTTCAGGCCGGCGCGATTCTGGAAGAGCTGCATCAGCCGCTCTTCTTCCATGCTACCGGGTCCCCGGTCGCCGACGGTCTTCAGGAAATTCAACTTGTCGATCAATGTCCCGCCCCGCGCGCCACCAGCATATGGGACGCCACCCACGCGGTTTTGCTGGTTAGAAACGGTGTCCTCGTTCGGCGCAATATTCCAGCCACTTATTTAACATCATGTTCCGGGTCCAGCGCTGATCCAGTTCACGCTTGAGTCCGCCGTGCAGCCGCTTCAGTTGCGGGTGGCGGCGGAATCCGCGGAAACTGCGCACTTCCGCCAGGCGCGCATCGTGATAGACGCAGATCTCGAGATCCGGATCCTGCAGAGCGGCCCCGCCGCTATCGAATTCATAGGTGAGCCGGAACGCGCTCGTATAGCGGCTGCTCTCGATCGGCATGAGATGAAGATCACAGTCCGCGGCGACGCGCGACACCGCGCCCTTCAGCACCGTGCGCAAGTCGCCGATCAGCCAGCCGAGGCGCACGAAATTGCTTTCGTACAGCGTCATCAGGCTGACGAAGCTGCCCGGCTCGGCTCGCCATGAGGCAAGGCACCATTGATCCGTGACCATGCGCCGACTATAACACGCAAGGCGGCGAATTCAGGGACGCAAGCGCCGCTCGACCCCGGTCCGCTCCAGGATCCTGCTGGACATTTCCTCGATGGAACATTCCGTCGAATCGATGATCGGAATCCCGTAACGCGCAAACAGCGACTCGGCGGCGCGCACCTCGAAGGCGACCTGCGCGGCCGACGAGTAGCGGCTGTCCGGCCGCCGTTCGTTGCGAATTTGCTGCAGGCGATCGGCGGCGATCGTCAAGCCGAATAATTTCTTCGCATGCGGCCCGAGCGCCCGCGGCAAGTTGCCGACCTCGAGGTCGTCCTCGGTCAGGGGGTAGTTCGCGGCGAAGACCCCGTACTGCATCGCCAAATAAAGGCAGGTCGGCGTTTTTCCGGAGCGCGAAATTCCGACGAGTATGATGTCCGCGCGGCCGTAGCTGCCGGTCGCCGAACCGTCGTCGTTAGCCATGGCGTAATTGGTGGCGTCGATGCGCAGCGCATACGCATGCGCGTCGGCCATGCGGTGCGCGCGGCCGATCGCGTGGCTCGACTGAGTGTTCAATTCATGCTCCAGTGGCGCGAGGAATGGATCGAAGAAATCCAGGAAAAACCCGTTGCTGCCGCGAACCACGTTGCGCACGTTCTCCTGCACCAAGGTGCTGAAAACTATCGGCCGCACGCCCTCCTGTTCGGCGAGCGAATTGATCTTGCGCACGGCTTCCAGCGCCTTGTCAATCGTCGAGATAAATGGCACAGTGACCTGACGGAATTCGATGCCGTCAAACTGCGTCATTAGACTGTGCCCCATTGTTTCCGCGGTAACCCCGGTCTGATCGGAAACGAAAAACACGGTGCGTTTATTCAAGGGCTGTGCCTCGCGGTTGCGCGCTGGCTGCGGCGCAGCTGCGGAGTGTTTCACCTAAGCCAATTGCCGACAAGCGGAGTTCCATGAAGCCGTATATCGTCCCCTTCGATAAGCTCAAGAAAGGCGACGTCGATTTGGTCGGCGGCAAGAACGCTTCGATCGGCGAAATGATATCGAGCTTGGCGGCGCTCGGCGTCTCGGTCCCCGGCGGCTTTGCGACGACCGCGCACGCCTATCGGGACTTCCTGGCGCAGGACGGACTCGACGAGCGGATCCGCGTGCGGCTCGCCGCGCTGGACGTCGACGACACCGACGAGCTCGCCGCGGTGGGCGCACAGATTCGCGGCTGGATGCTCGCTGCGCCGCTGCCCGCTCGGCTGCGCGAGGAGTTGCTGGAGGCGTGGCGCGAGATGGGCCAGGGAGCCCAGTTCGCGGTGGCCGTGCGCTCGTCGGCGACCGCCGAGGACCTTCCGGAGGCCTCCTTTGCCGGCCAGCAGGAGACCTTCTTGAACGTGCGCGGCGAGATGCATCTTTTGCAATGCGTCCATGCAGTGTATGCCTCCCTGTTCAACGACCGGGCGATCGCCTATCGGGTCCACAATCATTTCGATCACGCGGCGGTTGCCCTGTCGGTCGGAGTGCAGCACATGGTGCGCAGCGACCTCGGCTCCGCCGGCGTCATGTTCACCCTGGATACCGACTCCGGCTTTCGCGACGTGGTATTCATCACCGCCTCCTACGGTCTCGGCGAACTGGTGGTGCAGGGCTCGGTCAATCCGGACGAATTCTACGTCTACAAAGCGGCGCTGCGCGCCGGGCGATCGTCCATTTTGAGGCGCAATCTCGGCAGCAAGGCGCAAAAGATGGTGTACGCGGAGCCGGGCGGCGAGAAGCGCGTGCGCACGGTCGACGTCGACGCCGGCGACCGGCAACGCTTCTCGCTCGAGGAAGCCGAGATACTCGAGCTCGCCCGCCAGGCGCTGATCATCGAAGGACACTACGGCGCGCCGATGGACATCGAGTGGGGCAAGGACGGCGCCACCGGCAAGCTGCATATCCTGCAGGCGCGGCCGGAAACCGTGCAAAGCCGCAGCGGCAGCGCGGTCCTGCGATTTACGCTGAAGACGCGCTCCAAGCTGCTGGTCAGTGGCCGCAGCATCGGCCAGCGCATCGGCTCCGGGCACGCGCGCTTGGTCAAAGACGTCAAGGACATGGCACGAGTGCGGGCCGGCGACGTATTGGTCGCGGACATGACGGATCCGGATTGGGAGCCGGTCATGAAGCGCGCCGCGGCGGTCGTCACGAATCGCGGCGGCCGCACCTGCCACGCGGCGATCATCGCTCGAGAACTCGGCATACCCGCTGTCGTCGGCTGCGGCACGGCCACCAAGGCGATCGCCGAGGGCCAGGCGGTCACGGTGTCCTGCGCCGAGGGCGACACCGGCCACGTCTACGAGGGCATGCTGGATTTCGACCAGCGCAGCGTCGAGATGAACGCCTTGCCGCAGATACCGGTGCACATCATGATGAACGTCGGCAATCCCGACCGCGCCTTCGATTTTGCGGGCATTCCGAACAAGGGGGTCGGCCTCGCGCGCCTCGAATTCATCATCAATCGAATGATCGGCGTACATCCGCGCGCCCTGCTTGAACACGACAAGCAAAGCGCCGAAGTCCGTGCCGCGATCGCCAGGCAGATGGCGGGCTACGCCGACCCGGTCGGCTTTTACGTCGACAAGCTGACGGAAGGCATCGCGCAGATCGCGGCGGCATTCGCGCCGGAACCCGTGATCGTGCGCCTCTCGGATTTCAAATCCAACGAGTATGCGAATCTGATCGGCGGCCGGGGTTACGAACCGCACGAAGAGAATCCGATGCTCGGATTTCGCGGCGCGTCCCGCTACATCGATCACAACTTCCGCGCCTGCTTCGAACTCGAGTGCCGCGCCCTGCTGCGGGTGCGCGCCGAGATGGGGCTGACGAACGTGCAGATCATGGTGCCCTTCGTGCGCACTCTGGCCGAGGCCGAGACCGTCAGCGGTCTGCTGCGCGACAACGGCCTGCCGCGCGGCGTCGGCGGCCTGAAGCACATCATGATGTGCGAGTTGCCGACCAACGCCTTGCTCGCCGAGCGCTATCTGCAGTTCTTCGACGGCATGTCGATCGGCTCCAACGACATGACGCAGCTCACGCTGGGCCTAGACCGCGATTCGGCGGTCGTCGCCAAGCTCTTCGACGAGCGCGACGACGCGGTCAAGGCCTTGATGGCGATGGCGATCCGCGCCTGCAAGGCGCAGGGAAAGTACATCGGCATTTGCGGTCAGGGCCCGTCCGACCACCCCGAACTCGCGCGCTGGCTGGTCGATCAGGGCGTCGACAGCTTGTCGCTGAATCCGGACAGCGTCGTCGAGACCTGGATGTTCCTTGCCGCGGATGCGCGCTGACCTGCGCCGGCAGATTACAGCGGTCGCAGCAGCCGTTCGCGGTAATATTGCAGTTCGTGAATCGACTGGCGCACGTCGTCTAGCGCCAAATGGGCGGAGGATTTCTGGAACCCCTGCGCGATCTGCGGCGCCCAACGCAGCGCGAGTTCCTTCAAGGTGCTGACGTCGAGATTACGGTAGTGGAAGAATCTCTCCAGAGCGGGCATGTAGCGCGCCAGAAAACGCCGGTCCTGGCAGACGCTGTTGCCGCACATCGGCGAGCGCCCGGCCGGCAGCCACGCCTCGACGAACGCAAGCGTCGCGCGCTCGGCGTGCGCCGCGTCGATGCCGCTTTCGCGGACGCGCGCCGTCAGGCCGGAACCGCCGTGTTGCCGGCGGTTCCAGTCGTCCATCCTCTCGAGCGCCGCGTCGCTCTGGTGCACGGCCAATACCGGCCCCTGCGCGAGCTCGTTCAGGTGCTTGTCGGTCACGATCGTCGCGATCTCGATGATCAAGTCGGATTCCGGGTTCAGACCGGTCATTTCCAAATCGATCCACAGCAAATTTTCGGCGGATTTCATCGGCGGCTATCGCGTATTCTCTGCGAAACGGGTTGACCTCATGGTAGCAGAGCCGGACGGCACGAAAACATGAGCGCGCCCGAGTCCGGGCGCGGCGTGGTTCTCGCCGCCTACGGCCGCGGCGCACTGGTCGAGGCGGACGGGCAAATCCTGCACTGCAGCCTGCTCGGGCGCAAATTGCGCCCGGTCTGCAACGACCGCGTGCACTGGCGGCGCCAGCCGTCGGCCGACGGCCCCTCGATAGAGCGGATCGAGGCGCGCCGCAATTGCATCGAACGCATCGATGCGCGCGGGCGCGCCGAACCGGTCGCCGCGAACCTCGACCGACTGGGCATCATCGTGGCGCCGGAGCCGCGGCCGGATTGGTTCCTGGTCGACCGTTATTGGGCGGGCGCGCTGCAACAGGACATGGAGACGATGCTGATCGTCAACAAGTGCGACTCGGAAACGGCGCCGATCGCAGAGGAATTGGCGAATTACCGGCGCCTTGGCCTGCACTGCGCCGAGGTATCCTGCCGCTCGCAAGCCGGCATCGGCGCGCTGCACGCAGCGCTCGGCGCCGCCGCCACGCTGTTCGTCGGCCAATCCGGGGTTGGCAAGTCCACGCTCGTCAATGCGCTCGTGCCGCAGGCCGCCGCGCAGACCGCCGACATTGGCCGCGACAAGGAGGGCCGCCACACGACCGCGACGGCGCGCCGCTACCGGCTCGGCGCCGATGCGGCAATCATCGATGCGCCGGGCGTGCGCGACTTTGCCCCGCCGGCGCAGTTCGCGCGCGCAGCGCAGCGCGGTTTCGTGGAAATTCTTTCCGAGAGCGCCGCTTGCCGATTCAACGATTGCCGGCATTTCGACGAGCCCGGCTGCGCCGTGCGCGCCGCCGCCCTGGCGCTGCGGATCTCGCCGAGGCGTTACCAAAGCTATCGGCGCCTGACGAGGCTGTACGAGGCATTGGCGCCTTGAGTCCGCGCGGCGCCGCGCGCCGGCCGGCCGCGCGCCGACTCTACGATACCGCCGTTCGTCCGGCGAGCGCATGTGCGATGGTGCCGCCGTCGACGTACTCCAATTCGCCGCCGACCGGCACGCCGTGCGCAATGCGCGAAGCCTTGACGCCGCGGCGCAATGCGAGCTCGCCGAGATAGTGCGCGGTCGCTTCTCCCTCGGCGGTCGGATTGGTGGCGAGAATGACCTCGCCGATGCCGCCGCCGTCGAGCAATTTCTCGAATTCATCGAGCCCCAATTCGGCGGGTCCTATGCCGTCGAGCGGCGACAGATGGCCCATCAGCACGAAATAGCGTCCGCGAAAACCGGCCGATTGTTCGATCGCGACCACGTCGGCAGGCGACTCGACGACGCACAGCTCGGCCGCGTTGCGCCGTGGCGAGGCGCAGATCATGCATAGCTCCTCCTCGCTCAGCATGCGGCAGCGCGCGCAATTTCCCACTTTGGCGAGCGCATCGGCGAGCGCCTGACTGAGGAACCGGCCGCCGTCGCGGTCGCGCTCCAGCAGGTGAAACGCCATGCGCTGCGCGGATTTCGGACCGACTCCCGGCAGGCAGCGCAAAGACTCGATCAAGCGGGCTAGTGCGGGGGTGTACTGCATCGATGGCGGTGTGCGCTCGTTGCGCCGGGGCGCCTCAGAACGGCAACTTCATGCCCGGCGGCAGATTCAGCCCGGACATCAGTCCGGAGTATTTCTCTTCGGTGCGGGCGGCGACTTTTCGCGATGCGTCGTTGATTGCCGCCACCAGAAGGTCTTCCAGCATGTCCTTGTCTTCGCCGAGCAGCCGCGGTTCGATCGTCACCCGCTTCGCCTCATGGCGGCCGTTCACTACGACCTTGACCATGCCGGCGCCGGACTCGCCGGTCACCTCGAGGTCGGCGAGCTCGGCCTGCGCCTTCTTCATCGTTTCCTGCATCTGTTGCGCCTGGCGCATCAGGTTGCCTAGTCCGCCCTTCATCATCGCGATTTCCTCATGTCGTCAGTGGCCGGGCTTGATCGAAGCGGCATCGACGTCCGCGCCGAAGCGCTCGCGCAGCCCCTTGACCGCCGGATCCTCTTCGAATGCGGCCGCCGCATAGCTCGTCCGATCCTGCTCGGCGAGCGCGCGCTGGCGCGCCGGAGTGATCAGGCCGGCCGCGGCCGTCTCGAACGCCACACGGATCTCCCGGCCGAAATACTTGCTCAATCCCTGCACCAGTTTATCTTCCATTTGCCGCGTGCACCTCTCGGCCGCCGCTGCATCCAGGCGCAAACGCAGCAAATCTTGCGCGAACGAGGACGGCAGGCAATTCAACGCGAATTGTCGCACCATGCCGCTCAGATGAGCAGCCTCGACGACCTGCGGCCAATTGTCGGCGCCGATCGCGCCGGCGTCCGGCGGCGGCCGCGCCGCGCCTGCGGCGGAGTCCGGCTTGGCGGCGGGGTCCGGCTTGGCGGCGGCGTCCGGCTTGGCGGCGGCGCCCGGTTTCGCGGCGGCGGTCGGCGCGCCGGCCGCCGTCGCTCCGCCGCTTGCCGCGGCGCCGTCCGGCCGGAATGCGATCATGCGCAGCATCGTCATCTCGAAGCCGATGCGCGGATCGGGCGCGACGTTCAAGTCGCGGCGCCCGGCAAGCGCGATCTGGTAATAAAGCTGCGCATCCTCCGGGGACACCGCCTGAGCGAGGCGCGCCAATTCGGCGTCGGCGAATTCCGCGTCCTGCTGCGCCGCTTCCGGCACGACTTGCGCGATCGCCATGCGCTGTAAAAAAGCCGCCATTTCGACCAGCGCCCGATCATAGTCGGGCGCATCCTGATCCAATTCTCTGACCACCGCGAGCAGGCCCGCGCCGTCGCCGCGGGCCAAGGCGTCGATCAAGCGCGATATCTGCCGGCGATCGATCGTTCCCAACATCGTTCGCGCGTTGCGTTCGCTCAAGGCGCCGCCGCCAAAGGCGATGAACTGATCCAGCAGGCTCAAGGCGTCGCGCATACTGCCGTCGGCGGCGCGCGCGATCAGCGTGAGGGCAGCCGGTTCGCAGTCGAGATTCTCGGCGCCGACGATGAATTGCAGGCGCTCGCCGATCAATCCGGCCGACAGACGCTTGAGACTGAACTGCAGGCAGCGGGACAGCACCGTAACCGGCAATTTCTGCGGATCGGTGGTCGCCAACAGGAATTTCACGTGCGGCGGCGGCTCTTCCAGCGTCTTCAGCAGCGCGTTGAACGAATGATTCGACAGCATGTGCACTTCGTCGATCAAATAAACCTTGTAGCGGCCGCGCGTCGGCGCGTACTGCACGTTATCCAGCAAATCGCGGGTATCGTCGACCTTGGTGCGCGATGCGGCATCGACTTCGATCAAGTCGATGAAGCGGCCTTCGTCGATTTCGCGGCAGGCGGCGCAGAGGCCGCAGGGATTCGCGCCGACGCCGGTCTCGCAGTTCAGTGACTTGGCCAGTATGCGAGCAACGGTCGTCTTGCCGACGCCGCGCGTGCCGGTGAACAGGAACGCGTGGTGGACCTTGCCGCTGTCCAGGGCGTTCGCGAGCGCGCGCAGCACGTGCTCCTGCCCGACCATCTCCGAGAATTTCTTCGGCCGCCACTTGCGCGCCAGGACGATATAGCTCATGCGTGAAGTTTAGCCGGGAACCGGCCGGCGCGCGGCAAATGCTTCGAGGAGGCGGCCCGCGTCAGCAGGACTTCGGCGCCCGACTTAAAGCCGCTACCGCTGCTCCCTTCCGGGCCTGACGGGGTTCGTGACCAGTCGTCGCGAAGATGCAAACGCGAGCCGCCATAGACTCAACCCGGCGATTGGCGGAGAGGGAGGGATTCGAACCCTCGAACATCTTTTGGGATGTTACTCACTTTCCAGGCGAGCGCCTTCGACCACTCGGCCACCTCTCCACACTACACCCGCGGCGGCTCGCAAGGGTACCGGAGGCGCCGCGGACGGGCAAATCCGGCAAATCTAGCCGCTGCTGCCGGCGGCGATACTGTGCGGCCTGCGCTTGAACCGCGGTGGCTTGTCGAGACAACCGCCCTGCGCAGCCGGCGGCGCGGCGAGGGCCGCCGCCGGAATCACCAGAGCGCTCTTCACCTCCGGCGAATCCGTGCCCGCCGGCACGCGCAGCACCGGAACCTCCTTCGCCTGCTGGTAATCCTGGGGCGCGCGGCAGTCCACCTGCAGCATATGGCAGCCGGAGCACAGCAGCGCGCCGCACAGACAGAAGAGGGTTCGACGAATGCTCATGCCGCTTGATCCTTCAGGGTGATGCCGGCCGCGCGCATTGCGCGCAGCACGGTTTCTTGATGCACGCCGGACAACTCGACCAACGGCAGGCGTATCGTCGGGCCGATCAGCCCCATGCGCGCGGCAGCCCATTTGACCGGAATCGGGCTCGCCTCGACGAATAAATCACGGTGCAGGGGCTGCAGCGTTGCGTCGATCGCGCGCGCGGCGGCGGCATCCCCCGCCAAAGCGGCGGCGCAGGCATCATGCATGGCTCTCGGCGCGACGTTGGCGGTCACGGAAATGACGCCGCGCGCGCCGACGCCGAGCAAATCGATCACGGACGCGTCATCGCCGGAAAGCAGCGCAAAGCCTTCGGGGCAGGCGCGCAATATCTCGCGGCCGCGCTCCAGCGAGGCGGTCGCATCCTTCAGCGCGACGATCCGCGGATGGCGCGCGAGGCGGCCGACCGTCGCCGGCAACAGATCGGCCGACGTGCGGCCCGGGACGTTGTATAGAATCACCGGCGCGCCCGAGGCGTCGGCGGCGGCGCTGAAGTGCCGGAACAATCCTTCCTGGGGCGGCTTGTTGTAATACGGCACGACCAGCATGATGGCATCGACGCCGAGGCGCGAGAGAGTTCTGGACCGCGCGACGGTATCGGCGGTCGAATTATTGCCGGCGCCGACGGCGATCGGGATCTTGCCGCGGCAGCGCGCGACCGCCCGGCGGGTCAACTCGGCGATCTCCTCGAGGGTGAGGGCCGGCGACTCGCCGGTGGTGCCTGCGACAACGATGCCGTCGGTGCCCTCGCGCAGATGAAAGTCGAGCAATCGCTCCCATGCCGGCCAGTCGAGCGCGCCGTCGGCCGTCATCGGCGTGAGAATTGCGACCCAGCTGCCAGAAAACATGTGGCTCACTCCGCGGCGCCCGGGCACCGCCATAAACCTCGTACCATATGTCGCCAGCGGCCACCGTGGCAAGCGCGCCGTTCGGCAATACATCGCCAGCCGCAGCGATACTGAGTAGAATTTGCGTCAATGAAACAACACATCGTGATTTCGGCGGTCGGCGCGGACCGTATCGGCATGGTCCACGAACTCGCCAAAGCCGTCGCCGATTGCGGCGGCAGCATCAGCGAAAGTCGGATGACCGCATTGGGCAACGAGTTCGCGATGCTGCTGCTGGTCGCCGGCAATTGGCATACCCTCGCCAAACTCGAGGGCGAGTTCAAGAAGCTCGCCGACGCCGGCGGCATGAACATCCAGCTGCGCCGCACCGAGGCACGCGCGGCGCGCAACGACATGCTGCCCTACTCGATCGACGTCGTCTGCCTCGACCAGACCGGCATCGTCGCCGGCATGTCGGGCTTCTTTTCGCAGCGCGGCGTCGATGTTGCCGAGCTCTCGACCCGCGCCTACGCCGCGGCGCACACCGGCGCGCCGATGTTTTCGGTGCAAATGATCGTCAATGTGCCGAGCCGCCTGCATATCGGCGTGTTGCGCGAGGAATTCATGGACTTCTGCGATCACCAGAACCTCGATGCGATTTTCGAACCGGTGAAGAATTGAGCGCGTTGAAGGGCAAAATCGACGCTCACGCCAAAGCGGTGCCGGCGGCGGCGACGTCGCTGTGACCGGCAGGACGCGGCCGCCCGCCGCCGCCGCGAAAAAGCGCCAATCGGCGCCGCAGCGGCGCATTTTCGTGCTCGACACCAATGTGCTGATGCACGATCCGACCGCGATTTTCCGCTTCGAAGAGCACGACATCTACATTCCGATGACGGTGCTCGAAGAACTCGACGCCGGCAAAAAGGGCTCATCGGAGGCCGCCCGCAACGTTCGCCAGGTCAGCCGCTTTCTCGACGAGCTGATGCAAGGCGCGACCAAGAAGCAGATCGAACGCGGCCTGTTGCTGCCCTGCGCGGTACCGATCAATCACGGCAAGCGGCCCCCCGGCGGACGGCTGTTCTTCCAGACGGCCCTGCTGGAATCGGCGTTGCCGGACAGCATGCCGGGACACGGAGCCGACAACGCCATCCTGGCGCACACGCTTGCGTTGCAGCAAAAGTTCTGCAGCGCGGGCGTCACCCTGGTTTCCAAAGACATCAATCTGCGGATCAAGGCGGCCATCGTCGGCGTGCATGCGGAGGATTATTCGAGCGACAAGACGATCGAGGATGCGGATCTATTGGCGAGCGGCGTGCAGCAGCTGCCGCCGAACTTCTGGGACCGGCACGGCCGGGGCATGGAATCCTGGCAGCAGCACAGCCGGACCTTTTACCGAGTGCGCGGGCCGTTGCTGCGCGAATGGCAGCCCAACCAGTTCCTCTACGACGCCGGCAACAACGGCGTCGAAGCGATCGTGCGCAAATTGGAAGACGACGCGGCGGTGCTGGAATTGACGGTCGATTACCGCACGGAGCGCAACAGCGTCTGGGGCGTCAGCGCGCGCAACCGCGAGCAAAATCTGGCGTTGAACCTGCTGATGGACCCGGAGATAGATTTCGTCACCGTACTGGGGCCCGCCGGCACCGGCAAGACGCTGTTGACGCTCGCCTCCGGGCTTGCGCAGACCCTGGACCACAACCGCTTCAGCGAAATCATCATGAGCCGCGTGACGATACCCTTGGGCGAGGACATCGGCTTCCTGCCGGGCACCGAAGAGGAAAAAATGGAGCCCTGGATGGGCGCCTTGATGGACAATTTGGAGGTTCTGACGCAGAGTCAATCGGGCGGCAGCTGGGGCCGCGCGGCGACCACCGATTTGCTGCGCCATCGCATCAAGATACGCTCCCTGAATTTCATGCGCGGCCGCACGTTTTTGAACCGCTTCATCATCATCGACGAGGCGCAGAACTTGACGCCGAAGCAAATGAAAGCCCTGGTGACCCGCGCCGGCCCCGGCACGAAGATGGTCTGCCTGGGCAACATCGCGCAAATCGATACGCCGTACTTGACGGAAACGACCTCCGGGCTGACTTTCGTCGTCAACCGGTTCCACGGCTGGGACCATGCCGGCCACATCACACTGGTGCGCGGCGAACGCTCGCGCTTGGCCGATTACGCCTCCGAAGTCCTCTGAATAATGCCGCGCGGGCGGCGAACTTAATGCGCAGCGATCGACTCCAAATTGAACCCATGGCCAGAGCAAACAGGCGTTTGAGTTCGCTGTGCGCGTTTTGCGCGGCGCTGGCCGTCGGCTTTGGCCTCGGTGTCGCCTACGCAGCCGGCGCCCCGGGCGCTCGGCCCGCGGACGTTTCGCTCGCCGAACCCGAGTCCGTCGATACTCCGCCGATCGATCTGCGGGCGGTCGGCACGGAGGGAGAACTGCCCAACCTGGGCAGCGCGGCCAATGCGGCCGTCAGCCTGGAAGACGAGTACGAAGCCGGCCTGATGATGAGCCGCGAATTGCGCCAGAAGGGCGTCGTGGTGAACGACCCTGAGGTCAGCGAATACATCGAGGACATCGGCCACCGCCTGTCGAGCTACGCCCAGGAAGGGCGGCATCAGTTTTCCTATTTCGCGATCAAGGACCCGAGCATCAACGCCTTCGCCATCCCCGGCGGCTTCGTGTTCGTCAACAGCGGCCTGATTCTCGCCACCAGCAACGAGAGCGAACTGGCCGCCGTGCTCGCGCACGAAACGGCGCACGTCACGCAACGGCACATCGCCCGCAGCATCGTCGATCGGTCGCACGCGGGTCTAGTGTCGACCGCCGCGATGCTCGCGGCCATTCTGGTCGGCGCGACCGCGGGCGGCGGCTCGCCGAGCGCCATGGAGGGTGCGATCGCCGCCACCCAGGGCGCGGCGATTCAACATCAAATCAATTACTCGCGCTCGCAGGAGGCCGAAGCCGACCGCATCGGCATCTACACGATGGCGAGCGCCGGCTACGATCCGCTGGCGATGGCAAAATTCTTTGCCGACATGAACCGCGATTCGGCCAATCCCAGCAGGATTCAAGCGATCGGCTTCCTGCTCGATCACCCGGTGACCTCGGACCGCATCGCCGAAGCGCGCAACAGGGCCGAGCAGATCGGCCGCATCCGCCACGTCGACTCGGTGAGCTACGGCCTGATCCGCGAGCGCTTAAGATCGCTGGTCGGCGATCCGAACGCGGCGGTCGCCTACTATGCCGATTTGCTGAAGAACGGCGGCGGCCGCGACCTCGACGACCGCTACGGCATGGCCGTCGCGCAAACGCGCGCCAAGAATCCGGCGCCGGCGATAGCTGAGCTGCAGGTCCTGCTGCGCGAGCATCCGAAGATCACGCAACTGTACGGCGCCTTGGGTCAGGCGTACCTCGCGAACGGCCAGCTGAAGGAATCGCAAGCGCTATTGGAGCAGGCCGTCGATCTGTTCCCGCGCAACGTGCCGATCACGATCCGCCTCGCGCAGACCTACATGCAGGCCGGCGAGAACGAACGCGCCCATCGCCTGCTGCTCGATCTGTTCAACGTCGTCGAGCCGACGCCCGCGCAGACGCAACTGATCGCGAAGGCCGCACATGCGGCCGGCGATATCGCAGATTCGTACTATTATCTGTCGGAATTTTATATCATGAACGGCGAACTGGAACGCTCCTCGAATGAGTTGCGGCTCGCGCTTACCATGAAAAAGCTGAATCCGATTCAGCGCGCCCGATTCAGCGCGCGCCTCGAGGAAGTACGTGCGGCGATGGCCGAGGACAAACGCAGAAAGGCCAGAGAAAGCGCCGACAACGGCCAACATTGACGTAGGTAATCGATGATCTGGAAAACCCGGCCCGCGCTCGCGGTGCTCAGTCTGATGGCTGCGCTCAATTTGAGCGCATGCGTGACTTTGCCGCCGAACGCGCCGCGCTCGCGGCAGGATCCGTTCGAACGCTGGAACCGCGGCGTCTACAAGTTCAACGACGTACTCGATCGAGCCGTCGCGAGGCCCGTCGCGCGCGGCTATGTGCGTTTCGTGCCGCATCCGATCCGCATCGGCGTGCGCAACTTCTTCAAAAACCTCGACATGCCGGACGTCATGATCAACGACGCCCTGCAGGGCAAGGTGCGCGCCGCCGCCGATGATTTGGGCCGCTTCCTGCTCGACTCGACCGTGGGGGTCGGCGGCCTGCTGGACCCGGCAACGCAGATCGGCATGATCCGCAACGACGAGGATTTCGGGCAGACTCTCGGCGTCTGGGGCGTTCACGCCGGGCCGTTCCTGGAACTGCCCTTGTTCGGGCCATCGGACCTGCGCGATGCGCCGGCGGCCGTGGTCGATTCTTACATGAATCCGCGGCAATACATCCGCAACACGGGCGTGAAATACGCGCTGTGGGGAGTCGGCCTCGTCAATACCCGGGCCGCCCTGCTGCCGCTCGACGCGACGCTGAAGAACGTTTTCGACCCGTACGCCTTCATTCGCAACGCCTACTTGGAGCGACGCGCGTACCAGATTTCCGACGGCAAAGTCGACACCAATGACGAGCCGCCGGCGGACCCAGACGCCGGCGCGCAACCGCCATGAACGGCACCGGTATCTGCGGCGCCGGCGTTCGCGCAGCGCCGTCCCCTTAGTCGGCGAGCAACAGCTCCTCGACTTCGCTTAAGTCGGCCAATTGTTGCAGCTGCCGCGGCATGTGTTCATAACGCAGCTTGCGGCCCAAGCCGCGGGCGACGCTCAGCCACTCGATCAGCAAGGCAAGGCCGGCGCTGTCGCCGGCCGAGACGCCGGCCAGATCGATTACCGACGCCCGTTCGCCCGCGATCGCGGCGGTGCCGAGCGGGAGCAGCGCGCCGACGCTGTCGAAGTGCAGCGCCCCTTTGACGAACGCACGCGCTCCGTCCTGCAGATCCAGGCTGGCGCTTGCCCGCGGCTTGCCGCTCAACCGCCTTTGCTCCCGGCGGTCGCGCCGGCGGCCTTCGGCGCGCCGCTGTTTTCGCGCTCCAGGCGCTCGATCACTTCGTCGAGTCCCTTCTGCTCCACTTCCGATGAAAAATCGGTGCGGAAACTCTTCACGTAGGAAATGCCGTCGATGACCACATCCCAGGCCTTCCAGCCGGTCGGAGTCCGGTGCAGCGTGAAATTGACCGGCACCATCTCGCCCGAATCGCGCCGCACTTCGGTTCGCACCGTCGCCTGGGTCGCGTTCGGGTCGCCGCGGTAGGGGAGAATCACGAAACGGTCGGCGGTGAAATTGACCAGCGCGGCGCCGTAGTTGTGCAGCAGCGAGTGATAGAACGCGGCGACGAACCGCTTGCGCTGCTCGGCCGTCGCCTTGCGCCACGCCAGGCCCAACACCAAGCGCGCGGCATAGGCGCTGTCGAATTTCGGCAGCAGCACGTTGGCCACCAGCGCATCGAGTTTGGCGGGATCCTTGGCATACATGGGGCGGTTGGCGTCCAGTTCGGTCAACATGCGTTTGGCCGAATCGGCGACGATCTGCTCCGGTCCCATCGCCGGCGCGGCCTGTGCGGTCTGCGCTGCGGCCGGCAGCGGCGGCGCGGCGGCCGGCGGCGCGGCGGCCACGCACGGCGCGGCCGCGATGCATAGCGCGATCAGTAACTGGCTGGCGATGCGCCTATCTGGTTTCATTTTACCTGGCCTCCGGCGCCGGCGGCGGATTTGGAGTGATCGGAACTCTTGCCGAAATTCGCGAGAAACTGCCCAATCAGATTCTCGAGCACGAATGCCGACTGCGTAAAGGCTATTTGATCGTTGTTCTTCAGATAAGTTTCGGCGCCGCCCGGACTGATGCCGACGAACTTGCCGCCGAGCAAGCTCTGCGTGTAGATGCTGGCATCGCTGTCGGTCGGTATTTGGTTGTATTTAGCGTTCAAATTCATCGCGACGACCGCCTTGTAGTCCCGCGAATCGAACCCGATTCCGACGACCCTGCCGATCTCCACACCCGCCATCGATACCGGCGCGCCGACCTTCAGATCGCCGATATTGTCGAACTTCGCCGTCACCCGGTAATGCGGTTCGCTGTGAAACGACACGCCGCGGTTGGTCGTCTGCGTCGTCAGGAAGAACAAGGCCGCAAATCCCAGCAGTACGAACAGGCCGGTGCCTAGATTCATCGCGCGCGACTTGCGCATAAAAATTCCCTCTTACAGAAAAAACGCCGTAATCAGATAATCCAGGAACAACACGATCACCGCCGAGGTCACCACCGTTCTGGTCGTCGCCGCGCCGACGCCCTCGGCCGTCGGCGCGGCGTGGTAGCCCTCGTAGACGGCGATCAAGCTGCAAGCGACTCCGAACACGCAGCTCTTGACGATGCCTTCGTTGAGATCGATCAAATGGACCGAGGCGCGCATTTGCGACCAGAAGCTGCCGGCGTCGACCTTCATGATCTGCACGCCGACCAGCTGCGCGCCGTAAATGCCGATCATGCTGAAGATCGCCGCGAGCAGCGGCATCGCGATCACGCCGCCCAGAAACCGCGGTGCCACCACGCGTCTTATCGGGTCGACGGCCATCATCTCCATCGCCGACAATTGATCGGTTGCCCGCATCAGGCCAAGCTCGGCGGCGAGCGCCGTGCCTGCCCGCCCCGCAAACAGCAACGCCGTGACCACAGGCCCCAGCTCCTTGACGAGACCGATCGCCGCCGCCGTGCCGAGGGCCTGCTCCGAACCGAACCGCTGCAGCAGCTCGAAGCCCTGCAGTCCGAGGACCATGCCGACGAACAATCCCGACAACATGACGATGACCAAGGACAGCGCGCCGGCATTGTAGACCTGATCGACGATCAATTGAAAACGCAGCAGCGCGCGCGGCACCTGCAGCATGATGCGCCCGAGGAATCCGACGATGTCGCCGAGGCGCACCAGGGAATCGCTCATGCTCGCCCACAAATCGGCAAATAGGTTCACGGCGCGCCATCGCGCGCCAGCAACTGGCCGTAGTAATCGGGCGCCGGATAGTGAAACGGCACCGGACCGTCGGCAAGCCCGCCGACGAATTGCTTGACGACTTCCGAGGGGAAGGATTGCAGCTCTTGCGGCGTGCCGTGGGCGACGACCTTGCCGCCGGACAACAGAAATACCGCATCCGCCACCGAGGCTATTTCATGCACGTCGTGCGAAACGAGGATGCTGGTCAGGCCGAGCGCATCGTTCAGGCGCCGGATCAGGCGCAGGACGACCCCCTTGGAAATCGGATCGAGGCCCACGAAGGGTTCGTCGTATATCAATATCTCCGGGTCCATGACGATAGCACGCGCCAAGGCGACGCGGCGGGCCATGCCGCCGGAGAGCTCCGCGGTCCCCAATTCGGCCGCGCCGCGCAGGCCTACCGCCTGCAGTTTGGTGAGCACCAGATTGCGGATCAGGCGCTCATCGAGCCGGGTGTGCTCGCGCAGCGGGAAAGCGACATTTTCGAACACGCTGAGATCGGTCAACAGCGCGCCGTTCTGGAACAACATGCCCATGCGCCGGCGCAGCGCGAAAATCTCCGCGTGCGTCAAGGCGCCGAGTTCCGCTCCGGCCACGCGGATCGAACCGGAATCGGCTCTGACCTGCCGCGTGATCAGCCGCAGCAGCGTGGTCTTGCCCGTGCCGCTCGGGCCCATGACCGCCGTCACGCGGCCGCGCGCGACGTCCATGTCGAATTTATCGAAGATGGTACGGCCGCCGACGGCGTAGCTTAGGTCGCGGATCTCGATGATGGCGGAGGTTTGATTCAATGATGTCGTCAACGAATGATTCTACGCGGCGGCGGTCTCCATCGATGCCCGGTAAGACCCGGTCGATGCCAAACCGTTCAATTTCGCGCGTTGCATCAACGCGCCCTGCGCCGCCGCGACCGCCGCTTCCCGGCCGCCCCAGGCGCCGAGCGCATCCGCCTGCAGTGCGCGGCCGAAACTGAAAGTCGCGGCCCAAGGCAGCGGCCCGGCGGCGTTGATCGCCTGCAAATTCTCGGTGGCCTCCGTCGGACCCTGTCCGCCCGACAAAAACGCGATGCCGGGCACCGCCGCGGGCACGTACCGCCGCAGGCAGCGGACGGTGGCCTCGGCGACGCGTTCGGGCGGCGCTTTGGCGGCGGATTTTTTTCCGGCGACGATCATGTTCGGCTTCAATATCATGCCTTCGAGGAAAACCCGCGCCGCGTACAATGCCGCGAACACTCGTTCGAGCACCGCAGCGGTGACTTCTTCACAGCGCTGCAGATCATGGCCGCCGTCCATCAACACTTCGGGTTCGACGATCGGCACGACATCCTCTTCCTGGCAGAGTGCGGCGTAGCGCGCGAGCGCCGCGGCATTCGCATCGATACCGTAAAGCGTCGGAATGCCGGCTTCGATATTCAGCACGGCGCGCCATTTGGCGAAGCGGGCACCGAGTCCGCGGTATTCTGCCAGCCGCCCGCGCAAGCCGTCGAGGCCTTCGGTAATCGTTTCGCCGCCGAACCCGGCGAGCGCCTTGGCGCCGAGATCCACCTTGATGCCCGGCAGCATGCCGTGCGCGGCGAGATAGGCCGGAAACGGCCGTCCGTCGCGCGTCTGCTGGCGTATCGTCTCGTCGTAGAGAATCACGCCGCTGATGTACTCGCCCGCGCCCGGGGCCGTGAACAGGATTTCCCGATAGCGCCGTCGATTTTCTTCCGTCGAGGCGAGCTTGATATCGCCGAAGCGCTTGGCAATCGTCCCACCGCTCTCGTCGGCGGCCAACAGGCCCTTGTTTTTCGCGACCATCGCCCGCGCGGTGGCATGCAACTCGTGACGATTCATGTTTCGGGGCTCTCGTTCGCCTGGGTGCTTCGCAATCGGCGTCAAGGATAGCAAAATCACGGCGATCCCGCGCCCCGGTGGCAATTCGTGCTAATCAGGACTAAACTAGTCCTACATGGATTTCTTGGCGCCTGCGGCCGTGACGGACTACGCAAAAGGGGCGATGCATCATGTTGCGCATGGGTAAATTGACGGACTACGCGACGGTCGTGCTGGCGGCCTTGGCGCAAGAGCCGCAGCGTCACTGCGCCGCCGCCGATCTGGCGGAGCGTACCCACCTGAACCCCCCGACGGTCAGCAAGCTGCTGAAGGAGCTGCAGCGCGCGGGCATGGTGATTTCCTCGCGCGGCGCGCACGGCGGCTACCGGCTCGCGCGGCGTGCCGATTTGATCAGCGCGGCGCAGATTCTCGACGTTTTCGAGGGTCCGATCGCGATCACCGAATGCGGCGCGGCCTCGAGCCGATGCGGCATCGAGAAAGTGTGCAGGGTCGGCGGCGCCTGGCGCAGAATCAATGCCGCGATCCGCCGCGCGCTCGACGAGGTGACCTTGCAGCAGCTGGCCGGGTTGGATTCGGCGGTGCTGCGCGTCGCGACTCTCGCCTCGGATATCCGCATCGGCGCCGCGCAGCCGTAGAACGAACGGCGGGCAACATCTTGTCAGGCAAATCCCAAGAAGTCGAAGCGCTGCTCGGCCAGAAATACCGGCACGGCTTCGTCACGGACATCGAATCGGACAGTCTGCCGCCCGGCCTCGATGAGTCGGTGGTGGCGGCGATTTCGCGCAAGAAGCGTGAACCGCAGTTTTTGCTCGACTGGCGCTTGCAGGCGTTCCGGCACTGGCAAACGATGCGCGAGCCATCCTGGGCGCGGGTGCACTACAAGCCGATCGACTACCAGGACATCTCCTACTATTCGGCGCCGCGCGCGCCGGCGGACGCGCCGCAGAGCATCGACGACGTGGATCCCAAATTGCTCGCGACCTACGCGAAGCTCGGCATTCCGCTGCACGAACGGGCGCGCCTCGCCGGCGTCGCCGTCGATGCCGTGTTCGACAGCGTATCGGTGGCGACGACCTTCAAGGACAAGCTCGCCAAGGCGGGCGTCATATTTTGCTCCTTCTCGGAGGCGGTCCGCGAACATCCGCAGCTGATCGAGCGCTACCTCGGCAGCGTCGTGCCGGCAGGCGACAATTTCTTCGCGGCGCTGAATTCCGCGGTGTTTTCCGACGGTTCCTTCGTCTACGTGCCGGCGGGCGTGCGCTGCCCGATGGAGCTGTCGACCTATTTTCGCATCAACGCGGCCAAGACCGGACAATTCGAGCGCACGCTGATCATCGCCGCCGAGGGCGCCTCGGTCAGCTATCTGGAGGGCTGCACGGCGCCGATGCGCGACGAGAACCAGCTGCACGCGGCGGTCGTCGAACTGGTCGCCCTGGACGACGCGCGAATCAAATACTCGACGGTGCAGAATTGGTATCCCGGCGATGAGCGCGGCGTCGGCGGCATCTTCAACTTCGTGACCAAGCGCGGCGAGTGCCGCGGCCGCAACTCGAAGATCTCCTGGACCCAGGTGGAGACCGGTTCGGCGATCACCTGGAAATACCCGAGCTGCGTGCTGCGAGGCGAAAATTCGGTCGGCGAGTTCTACTCGGTGGCGGTCGCCAACAACTACCAGCAGGCCGACACCGGCACCAAAATGATTCATCTCGGCCGCAACACCCGCAGCACCATCGTCTCCAAGGGCATCTCTGCCGGACACGCCGCCAATACCTACCGGGGCCTCGTGAAGATTCTGCCGAGCGCGGCCGGGGCGCGAAATTTCACACAGTGCGATTCCCTACTGATGGGCAGCCGCTGCGCGGCGCACACCTTCCCATACATGGAGGTCAGGAATCCGAGCGCGACGGTCGAGCATGAGGCGAGCACGTCGAAAATCGGCGAGGACCAATTGTTCTATTGCCTGCAGCGCGGCATCTCGGCCGAGGATGCGGTCAACATGATCGTCAGCGGCTTCTGCAAGACCGTGTTCAAGGAGCTGCCGATGGAATTCGCGGTGGAGGCGCAGAACCTGCTCTGCGTCAGCCTCGAAGGCGCCGTGGGTTAGGTCTATGTCGGGGAAGCCATTGCTGAAGATCACCGATCTACGCGCCCGCGTCGCGGGCAAGAGCATCCTCAACGGCGTCGACCTCGAGGTCGGCGCCGGCGAGGTGCACGCCATCATGGGGCCGAACGGCTCCGGCAAGAGCACGCTCGCGCAGGTCCTCGCGGGCCGCGAGGACTACGAAGTCACCGGCGGCGAGGTCATCTTCGACGGACGGGATCTGCTCGCGCTGCGACCCGAGGAGCGGGCGCGCGGCGGCTTGTTCCTCGGCTTTCAGTATCCGGTGGAAATTCCCGGGGTCAACAACGTCTATTTGCTGAAGGCGGCGCTCAACGCGAAGCGCAAGGCGGCCGGCGAACCGCAGGTCGACGCCTATGAATTCCTGGCGTTGATCAAGCAGAAAATGAAGTTCATGGACATCAGCGAATCGTTCCTGACACGCGGCGTCAACGAGGGCTTTTCCGGCGGCGAGAAGAAACGCAACGAGATTCTGCAAATGCTGATGCTCGAGCCGAAGCTGGCGCTGCTCGACGAGACCGATTCCGGACTCGACATCGATGCGCTGAAAGTCGTCGCCCACGGCGTCAACAGCCTGCGCGACGGCAATCGATCGATCGTGCTGATCACCCACTACCAGCGCCTGCTCGATTACATCGCGCCGGACCAGGTACACGTGTTCTGCGGCGGCCGCATCCTCAAGTCCGGCGACAAGAACCTCGCCCTGGAATTGGAACGCCGCGGCTACGATTGGCTGCAAGCAGGGCAAGTCGCATGAGCGCGGTGGCGGCGCCGTCGGCGGCATTGCGCTCCTTCGAAGCGCAGTGGCGCGCACGCGCTGCGGGCCCGCTCGCAGCGCTGCGCGGACAGGCGATGCAGCGGCTGCTCGCGCTCGGCTTGCCGAGTTCGCGCGACGAGAGCTGGCGCTACACGAGCCTGCGCGCCTTGGCGGCGCAGACCTTCGTCGAGGCGCCGCGAATAGCGGATGCCGCCACGCTGCGGGCGCTGCCGCAATCCTGGCTCGCGGGCGCCGCGGCGACGGCGCCGATCGTCATCGTCAACGGCTACCCGGACTTGGCGCATGCCGCGCGCGATGCGCCGCGAGGCGTCGAGATCTCGAGTTTGCTGGCGTTCGCCGAGGACCACGCGGCCGCCCTGCTCGGCCGCATGGCGCCGCAGGGCGATGCCGAGCAAACGCGCTGGGCGCTGCTGAACACCGCGCTGTTCGCCGACGGGCTGTACCTCAGGATCCACGCCGCGGCCGCCGCGCCGGTGTTGATCGTGCACGTCGCCGCGGGCGGCGCGGCGAATGCGACCGTGCATTCGCGCGTGATCATCGAGGCAATGCCCGGATGCGCCGCGACCATCATCGAACACCACATCGGCGCCGGCGCACAGCCTGCGTTGTGCAATTCGACGACGCAGATCTTGCTGGCCGCCGAGTCCGCGGTGGAGCATTACCGTGTGATCGCGACGCCCGCCGGCACGACCCATTTCGATTCGCTCGACATCCGCCAGGCGCGGGCGAGCCGCTGCAGGCAGTTCACGATCGTCTTGGGCGGCGGATTGGTCCGAACGAATCTCGACGCGCATCTCGAGGAAGCCGGCGCGCTGCACGAAGCCTATGCGCTGCTCGCAGGACACGAAGCGCGGCACGTCGACTGCGTAGCCACGGCGGTGCACGCCGCCCCGGGGACCAAGAGCCGCCAGACTGCACGCGCGATCGCCGGCGGCACCAGCCGCGTGATCTTCAACAGCAAGGTCATCGTCGAGCAAGGCGCCGCGGGCGCCGATTCGCTGCAATCGAGCCGCGGCCTGCTGCTCGCGCCGACCGCTGAAATCGACACGCGCCCGCAATTGGAAATCCATGCCGACGACGTCAAGTGCGCGCACGGCGCGACCATCGGACGGCTGGATGCGGATATGTTGTTTTATCTATTGTCGCGCGGCCTCGACCTCGCGACCGCGCAGGGCCTGCTGGTGTACGCGTTTCTCGACGACGTACTGACCGGGATGTCCTCGGCGCAGGCGCGCGCGAGGATCGAGGACGCGCTGATCGCGCAGCTCCCCGATGCCGAGCTGTTGAGGAGCTTCCGATGAGCGGCGCCGCCCGCCTGCGCGCGCCGCCCGCCTTCGACGTCGAGGCGCTGCGCCGCGAGTTCCCCGTCCTGGCGCGCACCGTCAATGGCCGCCCCCTCGCCTATCTCGACAACGGCGCCTCGGCGCAGAGCCCGAACGCGGTGATCGCCGCGGTCGACGATTACGTGCGCCATCATCATGCGAATATTCACCGCGGCGTCCATGCCTTGAGCCAGGAGGCAACCGCCTCCTACGAGGCGGCGCGCGATCGTCTCGCCGGCTTCGTCAACGCCGCGTCGCGCCGTGAGATCATCTTCGTGCGCGGCACGACCGAGGCGATCAACCTGGTCGCGCAAAGCTATGCCCGGCCGCTGCTCGCTGCCGGCGATGAGATACTGATCACGCATCTGGAGCACCACGCCAACATCGTGCCGTGGCAGCAGGTTTGCCAACAGACCGGCGCTAGGCTCGTGGTCGCGCCGCTCGACGAGCGCGGCGAGGTGCCCGCGGAGGCAGTCGAAGCTCTGATGGGCCCGCGCACCAGGCTGTTCGCCTGCGCGCATGTCTCCAACGCCCTGGGGACGGTGCTGCCGATCGAGCGCTTGATAGCGAGCGCGCGGGCGCGCGGCATCCCGAGCTTGATCGACGGCGCGCAGGCGGTACCGCACATGCGCGTCGACGTGCGTGCGCTGCAATGCGACTTTTACGCGTTTTCCGGCCACAAGATGTTCGCGCCGACCGGCATAGGAGTTCTCTACGGCCGCGAAGCGCTGCTCGAGCGCATGCCGCCGTGGCAGGGCGGCGGCGACATGATACTCGCGGTCAGCTTCGCCAAAACCACCTACAATGCGCTGCCCTACAAATTCGAAGCCGGTACGCCGAACATCTCGGCGGCGATCGGCCTCGGCGCGGCGGTCGAATTCCTGGCCGCGCTGGATCTGGACGCGGCGCATGCCCACGAGCGGGCGCTGCTCGAACGCGCGCACGCGGCGTTGCGCTCGATCCCCGGGCTTGCGGTGATCGGCAACGCGCGCGAGAAAATCGGCCTGGTCTCGTTCGTGGTCGCCGGCGTGCATCCGCACGACCTCGGCACGGTACTCGATCAAGACGGCATCGCGATCCGCACCGGCCATCATTGCGCGATGCCGGTCATGGAGTACTTCAAGGTGCCCGCGACGGCGCGGGCTTCGTTCGCGTTTTACAATACGTTCGCCGAAATCGAACGGCTCGCGGCCTCGGTCGAACGCGCCCGCCGCATGTTTGCCTGAAGAGTGCCAAGATGCATCTGCAAGATCTTTACCGGGACGTGATCCTCGATCACAACCGCAACCCGCGCAACTTCGGCGCGCTGGACGAGGCCACGGTCAGCCTCGAGGGATTCAATCCGCTGTGCGGCGACCGCCTGACGCTGCGCCTGCGCCTGGTAGACGACCGGCTCGCCGACATTCGTTTCGAAGGGCAGGGGTGCGCGATCTCGACGGCCTCGGCGTCGATGATGACCGAAGCGGTCAAGGGCAAGACGCGCGCCGAGGCGCTCGCCATCTTTGGGCGCGTGCACCGGCTGCTGACCGACGATGCCGGCGGCGCCGATGCCGACGCCGACCTCGGCAAGCTCGCCGCGCTGTCGGGGGTCCGGGAATTTCCCGCGCGCGTCAAGTGCGCGAGTCTTTGTTGGCACACGCTCTGCGGCGCATTGCAATCGCCGGCGGCGCATACCCTGCCCGCCGTGTCTACTGAATGAGCGGGGACCGCCATGCGCGCCCATGAAAACGAACCGATCGTCGTGCAACGCGAGGTCAAGGCGATCGCCATTCCCGCCGGCGCCGAGGTCAATCTGAAGATCGGCGCCGTCGGCTACATTACGCAGGCGCTCGGCGGCAGTTTCACGGTGTACGTCGACGGCAACTTGTTCCGCATCGCCGGCGCCGACGCCGACGCGATCGGCATGAGCGCCGCGCAGCCCCCCGAGGTGCCGCCGGGCGCCTCCGAGGAGGACATCAAGAAAGTCGTCTGGCAGCAGCTGCGGACCTGCTACGACCCGGAAATTCCCGTCAATATCGTCGACTTGGGGTTGATATACGAATGCGACGTGCAGAACGACGCCGACGGCCGCAGCGTCGACATCAAGATGACGCTGACCGCGCCCGGCTGCGGCATGGGCGAGGTATTGGTACAGGACGTGCGCGACAAGGTGCAAATCGTGCCGACGGTCGTGCGCGCAAACGTCGAGCTGGTCTTCGATCCTCCGTGGAATCACACGATGATGTCCGAGGAGGCCCGCTTGCAAACCGGAATGCTGTAGGTCAAGGTGCGGCCCATGCACTGGGTCGATGCCGGTCCTGAGTCCGCGCTCGAGGAGGGGCACGCGATCGCGATCGCGGCCGACGGCCGATTCATCGCGCTCGTGCGCAGCGCCGGCCGCCTCTACGCCATCGAGGACGTCTGTACGCATGACGGCGCCGAACTCACCGGCGGCGCGATCGAAGGCGACCAGATCGTCTGCCCGCGCCACGGCGCGCGCTTCTGCCTGCGCACCGGCGCAGCCTTGACGCCGCCTGCCTACGAGGACCTGCGTACCTTCGAAACCAAGATCGAGGACGGACGAATATGGGTGCGCACAGGCGCCTGACCCTGTTGCGGCACGGCCAGGCCGGGTCCGCCGACGCCTACGCCGAGGACTTCGAGCGGCCGCTCACCCGCCACGGCATCCGCGAGGCCGAGGAAATGGCGAAACGGCTGGTTTTTCGCGATTGGCGGCCGGACCTGATCGTCGCGAGCCCGGCCGAGCGCGCTTGGGTGACGGCCGAGATCCTTGCGCGCGGCTGCGAACTCGATTCGAAAGCGCTGCGCGCCGCGCGCGAACTCTACCTCGCCTCGCCGGAGGCGATATGGCGGATCGCGGGCCAATGCGAGCCCACGCTGCGGCACGTCTTGATCTGCGGCCACAACCCGGGGTTGAGCGGGCTCGCAAGCCGCTTCGGCCCGAAGCCGAAGCCGCTGCGCCTGGCGACCGCGGGGCTGGCGAGCGCCGTTTGGAAGGACGGCGACTGGCGGTTGCTCGAACCGCAGGACGCCGTGCATTGCGAGATTATCGACCCCGACGACGCGGCCGAGCTGTCGGATGAGATCCCGTAGCGAGGCGGCGTCAGCGGGGAGACGGGAACAAACGGCTATAATTGCCGACCGGACGGCACGGCGACGGCGGATCGCATCGGGGAGCGCAGTGAGGGCGGAATTTCTCGACACGCTGCGGCGCGACACGGAAGCGCTGGATACGGCCGGCCTGCTGAAGCGCGAGCGCATCATCGGTTCGGCGCAAGGGCCGGTCGTGAAACTCGCCGACGGCCGCGAGATGATCAATCTGTGCGCCAACAACTATCTGGGTCTTGCCAATGACCCGGCGGTGGTCGCCGCGGCACATCGTGGCCTCGATGAATTCGGCTACGGCGTCGCCTCGGTGCGCTTCATCTGCGGCACGCAAACCGTGCATCGCGAGCTCGAACGGCGGCTGTGCGCGTTCCTCGCCATGGACGATGCGATTTTGTATTCCTCGTGCTTCGACGCCAACGGCGGGTTGTTCGAAACCCTCCTCGACGAGCGCGACGCGGTGATCAGCGACGCCCTGAACCACGCCAGCATCATCGACGGCATCCGCCTCTGCAAGGCGCGCCGCCTGCGCTATGCGAACGGCGGCCTGGACGAACTCGAACGCCGCCTGCAGGAATCGCGGGATGCACGCGTGCGCCTGATCGCGACCGACGGCGTCTTCTCGATGGACGGCTCGATCGCCAAGCTCGCGGGCATCTGCGATCTGGCCGACAAATACGCCGCGCTGGTCATGGTCGACGATTCGCACGCCACCGGCTTCATCGGTGCGCACGGCCGCGGCACGCACGAACACTGCGGCGTGCTCGGCCGTATAGACATCCTCAGCGGCACGCTCGGCAAGGCCCTGGGCGGCGCGAGCGGCGGCTACGTCGCCGCTCGCAAGGAGATCGTCGCCTGGCTGCGTCAGCGCTCGCGGCCTTATTTGTTCTCCAACAGCATCGCCCCGCCGGTCGCCGCCGGCACCTTGCAGGTGCTCGACCTGCTGGAGCGCTCTGCGGCGTTGCGCGAGCGGCTGCACGCCAACGCCCGTCATTTTCGCGCGCGCCTGCAGGCCCTGGGCTTCGATCTGATCGCCGGCGAGCACCCGATAATCCCGGTCATGTTGGGGGACGCGCCGCGCGCCGTGCGGCTCGCCGAACGCCTGCTCGCCGAGGGCGTGTATGTGGTCGCCTTCGCCTATCCGGTCGTGCCGCACGGCAAGGCGCGCATCCGCACGCAGATGAGCGCCGCGCATTCGATCGGGCAATTGGACTACGTCGCCGACGCGTTCGGCCGCGCGGCCCGCGATCTTGGCATCATTGCATAAAGGAACGCCGTGAAAGCACTGGTCAAAGCGCGCGCCGAACCCGGAATTTGGCTCGACGACGTCGCCCTGCCGAAGGTCGGCCACAACGACGTGCTGATCAAGATACGCCGCTCGGCGATCTGCGGCACCGACATGCACATCTACAACTGGGATGCGTGGGCACAGAAGACGATTCCCGTGCCGATGGCGGTCGGCCATGAATATTCGGGAGAAATCGTCGAGATCGGCGGCGAGGTGCGCGGCGTCGGCGTCGGCGACCGGGTATCCGGCGAAGGGCACATCACCTGCGGGCATTGCCGCAACTGCCGCGCCGGGCGCCGCCACTTGTGCCGCAACACGCAAGGCGTCGGCGTCAATCGCGCGGGCGCATTCGCCGAATATCTGGCGATTCCGGCGGTCAACGTCTTCAAATTGCCGTCGGGCGTCGACGACGAAGTCGCCTCGATACTCGACCCGTTCGGCAACGCCACGCACACCGCGCTCGCGTTCAACGTCGTCGGCGAAGACGTGCTGATCACCGGCGCGGGGCCGATCGGCATCATGGCGGTCGCCATAGCGCGCCACTGCGGAGCGCGGCACATCGTCGTCACCGACGTCAACGACTACCGCCTGGGACTCGCGGCCGCGATGGGCGCCTCGCGGGCGCTGAACATCGCGCGCGAGAATCTCGATCAGGCGATGCGCGACCTGAAGATGGAGGAAGGATTTGACGTCGGCTTCGAGATGTCGGGAAGCGCGACGGCGTTGCGCGAGATGCTGCGCACCATGAACCACGGCGGCAGCATCGCCATGCTCGGCATACCGCCCGGCGAGACGGCGATCGACTGGAACCAGGTCATTTTCAAGGGCTTGGTGATCAAGGGCATCTACGGACGGGAGATGTTCGAGACCTGGTACAAGATGGCGAGCATGCTGCAGAGCGGCCTCGACGTGCGCCCGGTCATAACCCATCGCCTCGGCATCCGCGATTACCGCGAAGGCTTCGAGATCATGAATTCCGGGAAATCCGGCAAGGTCATCCTGGACTGGTCGGCACTGTGACTCAGCCGCCGGGCAGAGCGCACCAGCAGTAGGCGTAGACTCCGCGCGGATCGTTGAAGCGCGCCAGCTCGCGCGCCTGCTCGATGATCGGCGCGAGAACCCGGCCGAACGGCGTTGCGCTCGGGATCAGCCCGGCGAGCCGGCCCCAGTCGAGCACGTTGGCGCGCAAGTGCATCAGCAATTCCTCCCGCAAACCGAGCTCCGGCTCGATGTAATCGACGCCGTACTTGCCGGGCAGATCGGCGAGTTTCGCCGCCGCGGCGATGGCATCCTGCAAGTCGCCCAAATGATCGACGAGCCCCAGGCGCTGTGCGTCGACTCCGGACCAAACCCGTCCCTGGGCGATCGCATCGACGTCGGCGACGCTTTTCTTGCGCCCGTCGGCGACCCGCTGCAAAAACTGCTGGTAAGCGAAATCGACCGAGCTCTGCAGCAACTGCTTTTCGTCGGCCGTCAGCGCTTTTCCGAAGCTCAGCATGCCGGCGAGCGGCGTCGTGCCGAGACCGTCGACCGAGACGCCGAGTTTTTGCAGCGTGCGCTGGAAGGTCGGCAAGACGGCGAATACGCCGATCGATCCGGTCAACGTCGTCGGGCTGGCGAAGATCTGGTTCGCGCCGGTGGCGATGTAATAGCCGCCGGACGCCGCATAGGAACTCATCGACACGACCACCGGCTTGCCGGCGCGGCGCAGGCGATGCACCGTCCGCAATATCTGCTCCGCGGCGAACATGCTGCCGCCCGGACTGTCGATGCGCAGCACGACCGCCTTGACCGCGGGGTCGGTTTGGGCCTGGCGCAGCAGCGCCGAGGTGCTCTCACCGCCGATCGTACCGGGCGGCTGCCGGCCGTCGAGGATCTCGCCGGCGGCGACGACGACGGCGATGCGCGCGTCCGGCTTGTGTCGGAACAGATGCTTGGTCCGCACCGCTTCGAGATACTCGTCCATCGAGATGGAATTGAACGAATGGCTATCCGTGTTCTCGCCGACCAGCTTGCGCAATTCGTCGGCGAGCTGCGAGCGGCTCTTCAGCGCCGTGACCAAACCGTGTTGCAGCGCGAGTTTCGCGGCGTCGCCGTGCAATGCGGCAAGCTGCGCCGGCTGTTGTTGCACGTAATCCTGCAATGCGCCGGCGGGCAGCGAGCGCGCCCGCGTCACGTCCCGCTGGTAGGCGCTCCACAGCGTTGCGAGCCATGCGGCGCTCTCCTCGCGCTCGCTGGCGGACATGTCGTTGCGCGAATACTGGTCGGTGTAGCTCTTGAAGGTCCCCGCGCGGAAGATATTGACGTCGACCCCCAGCTTGTCGATCGCGTCCTTGAAGTACATGCGGTAATAGCTGAAACCCTCGATGTCCACCTGGCCGAGCGGATCGAGGTATACGTCGCCCGCCTGCGCGGCGACGTAGTACTGGGTTTGGTCGAACGAATCGCCGGCGGCGATCACGCGTTTGCCGGACGCGCGAAAATCGCGGATCGCCGCGCCGACCTCCTGCAGCTTCGACAAGCCCGAGGGCGCCAGGCGGTCGAGATTCAGGACCAGCAGCTTGATCCTGGGGTCGCTCTTCGCCGCTTCGATGGAGTCGACGACGTCGCGCAGGAGCGTCTCGCGGACCGTTCCGCCCGACACTTCGCCGAGCGCGCGGCGCAGCGGATCGCCTGACAGTTGCTCGACGAGCTCGCCTCGCGGGGCGAGCACCAGCGCCGCGGACCTCGGCACGATCGGTATCGATGTGTGCAGCGCGGCGAGCAGGAAGCCGAAGATCGCCAGCAGCAACAGCAGGTGCAGAGTCCTGCGAACCGCGTCGAGGATGCGCCATAGCGCTCGCAGGAACCCCCGCAGCGTCGACCCAAAACCCATCTATCGCCTCCCGGGGCTGCCGCGAGCGCAAACTGCGCCGCTCTGCTTCAGATCTTCTCGTCGATGCGCGCGGCCTTGCCCGACAGGTCGCGCAGGAAATAGAGCTTGGCGCGGCGCACCGCGCCGCGGCGCTTGATGCTGACTTCGCTGATCGACGGGCTGTGCGTCTGGAAGACGCGCTCGACCCCCTCGCCGTGCGAGATCTTGCGCACCGTGAACGAGGAGTTCAGACCGCGGTTCTTCTTGGCGATCACGACTCCTTCGTAGGCCTGCATGCGCTCGCGGTCGCCCTCCACCACCTTGACCTGCACGACCACCGTGTCGCCCGGATTGAAATCCGGAAACTTGGGCTTAGCCCGTTCAGCGTTCAATTGTTGAATGATCTTGTTCACTGCCGCGACCTCATCTCTCTGGGTTATCCTCGATTCGACCGGCGCCGCTCTCGCGCTCGGCCTTGAATTCTTCCAACAGCGACCTCTCCAGCGCGCTCATGCCGCGGCGCGCGAGCAGGTCCGGCCTGTGCAACCAGGTGCGCCCGAGCGCCTCGCGCAAGCGCCAGCGCTCCACGGCCGCGTGGTCGCCGGAGGCAAGCACCTCGGGCACCCGCCGTCCGCCGGCCAGCGCCGGCCGCGTATAATGAGGCCAATCGAGCAGGCCGTCACTAAAGGATTCCTGCAGCGCCGATTCGGCCGCGCCCAAGGTGCCGGGAATCAAGCGCGCGATCGCATCGATGACCACCAAGGCCGGCAATTCGCCGCCGGAGAGGATGTAATCGCCGATCGACCAGCGCTCGTCGATTTCGCTCTGCAATAGGCGTTCATCGACGCCCTCGTAGCGCCCGGCCATCAGCACCAGTCCCGGCCAGCCGGCGGCCTCGCGCGCCAAGCTCTGCTCGAAGCGCCGCCCGTCCGCGCCCATGTAGACGCGCCGCGCGCCGGGCGGCAACGCGGCCGTGGCGGCGCGCAGCGCGCCCGAGAGGGGCAGGACCTTGAGGACCATGCCCGGACCGCCGCCGTACGGGCGGTCGTCGACGCTGCGATGCGCATCGTCGGTAAAGTCCCGCGGATCGAAGGTCTCGACTTGCAGCGTCTTGCGTTCGAGCGCCCGGCCGACGACGCCGTGGGCCAGCGCGTCGCGGATCATCCGCGGGAACAGGGACACCACGGCGATGCGCATCGCCTTATTCCGCCGCATCGACCCAATCGACGAGCAGGCGCCGCGCCTGCAAGTCCACTCGACGCAGATGCTTCGGCACGGCAGGCACCCAATACTCCTTCGCGCCGCGCACGACCATGACCGCGTGCGCGGGCGTCTCGACGAAATGCGCCACGGTGCCGAGTTCCTCGCCGCCGAGGTTGACCACCCCGCAGCCGATCAAATCCGCGCGGTAGTAATCCCGATCGGCCCGGGCGGGAAGTTCGCTGCGCGGCACGCAAATGCTGGCGCCGCTTAAGCCAAGCGCCTGATTGCGGTCGCTCACGCCGGCGAACTTCAGCGTCAGCTGGCCGCCGCTTTGGCCGCTCGCCTCGATCCTGTAGACCTGCGCCGAACCGCCCTGCAGCAGCCGCAGGCATCGATATTCCAGCAGCCGCTCCGCGGGCTGCGTGTCGGAGCGCACCTTGACCCAGCCCTTGACGCCGTAGGGCGCCGTGACTGCGCCGAGTTCGACGAGCGGCGCCGGTTCGTCGCCCATGGCGCTGCGCCGTCAGGCGGCCTGTTTGCGGAACGTCGTCAGCAGCTGCTTGACGCGCTCCGACAGACGAGCGCCCTCGCCGAGCCAGTGCTCGATGCGCGCGACGTCCAGCCGCAGCTTGATTTCCGCTCCGCGCGCGACCGGGTTGAATAGGCCGACGCTCTCGAGGCTCGTACCGCCCTGGCGCTTACGGCTGTCGGTCACGACGACGTGATAGAAGGGCGTCTTCTTGCCGCCGCGCCTGCTCAAACGGATCGTCACCATCGTTAAGTCACCTTGCAATGCCGAGCCGCTTATTCTAGCGGTCATCAGCCTCTCAGGGCAAGAAATCCAAGGGGTTCGGCCGAATAGGCGCCATTCGGGCGCTCATGGCCCCAATCCCGGCGGCCCGCGTCCGGACATGCCGCGCATCATGTTCTTCAGCATGCCGCCCTTGGAGAGCTTCTTCATCGTCTTTTGCATCTGCTCGAACTGCTTCAGCAACCGGTTGACTTCCGCAAGCTGGACGCCGGCGCCGAGCGCGATGCGCCGCTTGCGCGAGCCGTCGATGCTCTGCGGCCGGCGCCGCTCCCGCGCGGTCATGGAATCGATGATGCCTATCTGGCGCTTGAGCGCCTGCGGGTTGACGCTGCCGGCCGCCTTCGCGGCATTGCTCTGCAGCTGCGCCGGCAGCTTGTCCAGCAACGCCGCCATGCCGCCCATGCGCTGCAGCTGACCCAGCTGATCGCGCAGGTCGACGAGGTCGAAGGACTTGCCGGCGCCGATCTTGTTGGCGAGTTTCTGCGCCTTTTCGCGGTCGACTTGTTCTTCCACCTGCTCGACCAGGGAGAGCACGTCGCCCATGCCGAGGATGCGCGCGGCGATGCGTTCCGGCAGGAATAATTCCAGCGCCTCGCTCTTCTCGCCGGTGCCGATGAACAGGATCGGCTTACCGGTCACCTGCCGGACCGAGAGGGCGGCGCCGCCGCGCGCGTCGCCGTCGGCCTTGGTCAATATCACGCCGGTCAAGCTCAGGGCCTCGTCGAACGCCTTGGCGGCGTTGACGGCATCCTGGCCGGCCATGCTGTCGACGATGAACAGGCGCTCATGCGGGTTGATCGCCGCCTCGAGTTCGCGAATCTCGGCCATCATCTCGGCGTCGACGTGCAAACGGCCGGCCGTATCGACCAGCAACACATCGTAGGCCTGCAGCGTCGCCTGACTGAGCGCTCTTGTCGCGATCGCGAGCGGCGCCTCGCTCGCCGCCGCCGCCGCGCAGCCCGCGCCGACCTGCGCGGCCAGCAATTGCAGCTGCAGGATCGCGGCGGGCCGGTAGACGTCGGTGCTTACCAGCAGGACTTTCTTGCGTTCCTTCTCGATCAGCCAACGCGCGAGCTTGCCGGCGCTGGTGGTTTTGCCGGCGCCCTGCAATCCGGCCAGCAGGACGACGACCGGCCGCTGCGCACGTAAATTCAAGCCCGTGCTCGGCGCACCCATCAGGCGCGTCAATTCCTCGTGGACCACCTTGATGAATGCCTGTCCCGGCGTCAGGCTCTTGGTCACCTCGGTGCCGACCGCGCGCTTCTTGAGCGCGTCGGTGAAGGTCTTGACGACCGGCAGCGCGACATCCGCTTCCAGCAGGGCGAGGCGCACCTGGCGCAGCGTATCGGCGATGTTGTCGTCGGTCAGGCGGCCGCGGCCGGAGAGGGATTTGAGCGCCGCCGACAGTCTCGCGCCGAGTTGGTCGAACATATGGCGCTAGTATATGCGGCTAGGAGGCGCTCGGCGCTTGTGTCATGATCCGACGATCCAATGACCAGGTCAGCCGTGATCCTGCCCATCGCATTATTCCTGCTTTATTCGGCCGGCGCGTGGCTGATGCTGCAGAGCGTGACCAAACGGCGCTTGGATCTGTACGCCTGGACGCTGTCGCTCGGCGCGATCGGCGCGCACAGCGCCGCGATCGTACAGCTGATGCGCTCCGTCGGACCGTTCTCGATCGGCCTGCTGGAGGCGGTCTCACTGCTCGCCTGGACCCTCGCGGTCCTCGCCTGCCTGATCGCGATCGAACGGCAGTATCGCGTGCTCAGCGCGATCCTGCTGTTTTGCGCCGCGGCCGGCGCCGCCGCCACCGGCAGCGCCCACAAATTCCGCGTCGATGCCGCCCCGGCTTGGGAACTGTCCGCGCATATTCTGCTGTCGATGGCGGCCGCGGCGTTGCTGTTCGGCGCGGCCGTGACCGCCATGCTGCTGGTGCTGCTCGATCGGCGCCTGCGTTCCAGGCGCATCGCCGATCTGCCGCCGCTGTTGCCGCCGATGGACGTGCTGGAAAAAGTGATGTTCCGGCTGATCGGAATCGGCTTCTCGCTGTTGACTCTGGCGCTGTTCACCGGCTTCGTGTTCGTCACCAATTTGTTCGCGCAGCATCTGGTGCATAAAACGGTATTGTCGCTGACCGCATGGATGCTGTTCGCGATTTTGCTGATCGGCCGAACGCGCTACGGTTGGCGCGGGCGTTTCGCCGTGCGCTTTACGCTCGCCGGCTTCGGCATGCTGGTGCTCGCCTATTTCGGCTCCAAGTTCGTTCTCGAGGACATCATGGGACGGCACTGGGGCTGAGCGCCGCACCCGATGCCTCACCCGTCACTCGGCTCCCTGTTCTTCGCGCTGGCGGCTCTGCTGCTGCTCGCCGCATTCTTCGCCGGCAGCGAAACGGCAATGATGAGCATGAACCGCTACCGCCTCCGGCACTTGGCGAAGGCCGGCCACCGCGGCGCGCGATTGGCCGAGAAGCTGCTGATGGAGCCGGACCGCTTGATCGGCCTGATCCTGCTGCTGAGCACGGTCGTCAACGTGGTGACGCCGACGCTGGTCGGGCTGATCGCCTTTCGCCTCGGCGGCAATTTCCTGGTCGCGATCGGCGTCGTCACATTGACCTTCGTGATGCTGATTTTTTGCGAGGTGGCGCCGAAGACCTTCGGCGCGCTCTACCCGGAGAGCGTCGCCCTGCCGGCCGCCTACGTCTATACGCCGCTGCTGCGCGTGCTGCGGCCGTTCGTCTGGGCGACCAATCTGCTCGCCAACGGCACCTTGCGCCTGCTCGGCGTCGCCCCGCGCCGAGGCGCGCAATCCTTGAGCCGCGATGAATTGCGCACCGTGGTCGCCGAGGCCGGCGCGATGATCCCGCAGCGCCACCAACAGATGCTGGTCAGCATTCTGGATCTGGAACAAGCGACCGTCGAAGATATCATGGTGCCGCGCAACGAAATCCTCGGCATCGACGTCAACGACGAATGGGACGAGATTGTCGAGCAATTGCGGCAAAGCCAACATACCCGCCTGCCGGTCTACGAAGGAGAAATCGACCGCATCATCGGCGTTCTGCACCTGAAGCGGGTCGTCCATGAACTGGTGCGCGGCCACTTCGATCGTCAGGCTCTGATCGAGGCGGCAACCGCGCGCGACACCTATTTCGTCCCCTCGGGCACCACGCTGAACATGCAATTGCTGAATTTTCAGCGCGATAAGCGGCGCATGGCGTTCGTCGTCGACGAGTACGGGGATATTCAGGGCCTGGTGACGATCGAGGACATACTGGAGGAGATCGTCGGCGAGTTCACGACGGACCCCGCGACGATGATGCACAAGGACGTGCACCCGGATACCGACGGCAGCTTCGTCGTCAACGCCACGACGACCGTGCGCGCCTTGAACCGCTCGATGCGCTGGAACCTGCCGACCGACGGCCCGAAGACCCTGAACGGCTTGATCGTCGAATTCTTGGAAGCGATTCCCGAGCCCGGCACGACGCTCAAACTCGCCGATTACATGATCGAGGTCCTGCAAACCGGCGATAACGCGATCAAGACCGTGCGGGTGCGCCCGCCGGCCGCCGCTCCGCAGGCCGCCGCCGTGCCGCCGCAGTAGCCCCGCCGCGCTATTTCGCGTTCAAGGCCTGCTGCAATCGCGTCACGCCCTGCACGCGCATGCCCGCGGGCGGCCGCTTCGGCACGTTCGCCTGCGGCACGATGGCCGCCGTGAAGCCGTGCTTTGCCGCCTCGCGCAGGCGCTCTTCGCCGAACGGCACCGGGCGAATTTCACCGGCGAGGCCGAGCTCGCCGAATGCCACGAGGGACTGAGCCACCGGCTCGTCGCGCAGGCTCGAACGCGCCGCGAGGACGATCGCGAGATCGGCGGCGGTTTCGGCGATGCGCACGCCGCCCACCACGTTCGCGAACACATCCTGGCCCTGTAATTCGAGACCGGCGTGGCGGTGGGCGACCGCCAGCAGCATCGTCATGCGGTTGCCGTCGATGCCGACGGCGACCCTGCGGGGATTGCCGCCGGCGTTACCGTCGGCGAGCACCTGGACCTCGATCAGCAGCGACCGGCTGCCCTCGCGCAGCACCGTAATGACGCTGCCCGGCACGGGTTCGGCGTGGCGCGAGAGGAAAATCGCCGACGGATTGCTGACTTCGCGCAGGCCTTGCTCGGCCATCGCGAACACGCCGATCTCGTTGGCCGCGCCGAAGCGATTCTTCACCGAACGCAATACGCGAAAGCGGCTGCCGGTGTCGCTCTCGAAATACAGCACCGTGTCGACCATGTGTTCCAGCACGCGCGGGCCGGCGATCTGCCCGTCCTTGGTGACATGGCCGACGAGCAGCACGGCGGTACCCGAGGTCTTCGCGTAGCGCACCAACAGCGCCGTGCACTCGCGCAACTGCCCCACGGCCCCGGGCGCCGATTCGATGTGCTCCGAGTACATCGTCTGGATCGAGTCGACGATCAGCACCCCGGCGCCGGCCTCGGCGGCGGCGGCGATGATCTCCTCGACGCAGGTCGCCGCGATCAGACGCGCCGCGGCCGCATCGAGCCCCAAACGGCTGCCGCGCATCGCCACCTGCTGTAGCGACTCCTCCCCGGTCGCGTACAAGACGCTCGCCACCGGCTGTAATCCGGCCGCCGCCTGCAGCATCAATGTCGATTTGCCGATCCCCGGGTCGCCGCCAAGAAGGGTGACGGAACCTCTGACGAGGCCGCCGCCGAGGACCCGGTCGAGTTCCGCCGAGCCGGTGCCGAGGCGGGCGGGCGTGGCGCCGGACTGGGCGGCCAAGGTCGAAGTCGGCTGCGCGCCGGCCGGGCGTGGCGCATCACCTGCCCGGCGCGGCCGCAAGGTCTGCGCCGCAAGCGTATTCCACTCGCCGCAGGCGCCGCACTGCCCCTGCCATTTCGGCGACTCCGCGCCGCAATTCTGGCAAACATAGACCTCTTTGGACTTCGCCATGCGCCTCCTTGACGTTGAATTGTGAGCTTAGCATTGCAGCCGGCGCCGCCTGATCCCCTATACTTCGCCTGCCGTAGGATCGGATTATGTTATTGCATGAGAAAACTTGGCCTGATCGCAGCCGTTAGCGGCGGCGCCATACTCGCGTTGGATCTCGCCGTACGTGCCTACCCCGGCCGTGATGCCTGGATCTGGCTCGCGGCGCTCGTGCTATTGGCGGCCGGCCTCACCCTGCTGCTCGCCGGGCAGTGGCGGGCGCGCGCCGCGCGGGCGCTCGCCGCGCGCGCACGGCCGGTTCCCGGCCCCGATACGGCGCGGCTGCTCGATAATTTCGAACAACGTTTCGCCGAACTCAAGGCGCGCAAGCCGAATTCGACGGTTCTCGGCGACCTGTATACGCTCGCCAGCCAACTGGAGCAGCGCGGCCGCGCGCCGCAGGCGACTGCGGTCTTCCGGCACCTGGCGCGCATCGACACGGGCTATCGCGATGTCTCCGCACGCCTCACGCGGCTGATGGACACCGAGCGGCGCAGCGCGGCGGCAGCGGCCCTGGCGCCGCCAAATCCTCAGCCGGCGCGCTCCGGCGAGCGCCCAGCGGCTCCGGTCGCCGCCGCCATCGCAGGCAGCGGCGCCGGCCTTGGTGACGCCGCTGCCCCCGGCGCTCGCCCCGCCGCTGCTCCCGGCTCCGCCGCTGCTCCCGGCTCCGCCGCCGGTGCCAGCCCTGCCGCCGCCTCGCCGGCGGCGCGGCCAGCCGAGCAGGCGGCCGTCGCGGCGCCGGTTGGCGCCGCGCCTACGCAACTCGGCCGCTATCGGCTCGAGCGGGAAATCGGCCGCGGCGCGATGGGCGTCGTCCATCTGGGGCGGGACCTCGCGATCAACCGGCTGGTCGCGATCAAGGCGATACCGCTGGCGAGCGAGTTCAGCGACTCCGAATTGGCCGAGGCGCGGTCGCGCTTCTTCCGCGAGGCCGAGACCGCCGGACGGCTCAATCACCCGAACATCGTCACGATCTACGACGTCGGCGAGGAACGCGGACTCGCGTACATCGCGATGGAGTATCTCAAAGGCAATCACTTGAGCGAGTATTCGCGTGCCGACAATCTGTTGGAGCCGCGCAAGGTGCTTGAGCTGGCGCGGCGCACGGCGGATGCCCTGGGATTTGCGCATAAACAGCAGGTCGTGCACCGTGATATCAAACCGGCCAATCTGATGTACGACCCCGCCACCGACACCCTGAAAATCACCGACTTCGGCATCGCCCGCCTCACCGGCGCCGGCAGCACGCGCACCGGGATCGTACTCGGCACGCCGTCGTTCATGTCGCCCGAACAGCTCGAGGGACGAACTGTGACCGGTCACTCGGACTTGTTCTCGCTCGGTGTTAGCCTATTTCAACTTTTGACCGGCCACCTGCCATTCACGGCCGATTCGATGACCGGACTCATGCAGCAGATCGCGGAAACCCCGCATCCGCCGGTGCGAGCTTTCCGCCCGGACCTGCCGCCGTGCGTCGATGCGATCATCGATCGGGCGCTCGCCAAGAATCCGGATGCGCGCTTCGAATCCGGAGCGCAGATGGCCGCGGCGCTGGAAGACTGCAAACTGAGAATACCCAGCGGGACGCCATGAAACCATTCGCAAGCCTCGGCAGATAGAGCGTAACAATGAACATGAGCCTACGAGGCAAGATCAACAGCGTGGCGCTGACCGACACCGGCAAGGTGCGCGAACATAATGAAGACATGATCGGCGCGGAGACCGACATCGGTCTGTTCGTGCTCGCCGACGGCATGGGCGGCTACAACGCCGGCGAGGTCGCGAGCGGCATCGCGGTGAAGACGATCACCAACCTGGTGCGCGAGGCCGTGACGCGCGAGGACCTATCGGCGCGCGATGCCAAGACGGGCCTGACCCGCCGCAGCATCATCTTGCGTGACGCAATCCACAGGGCCAACAAAATCATCTACCACACTTCCAAGACCCAGCCGCAATGTGAGGGCATGGGAACGACCGTGGTTGCCTGCCTGTTCCACGACAACAAGGTGTCGATCGCCCACGTCGGCGATTCGCGCCTGTACCGCCTGCGCGACAACCGCTTCGAACAGATGACGCTCGATCACTCGCTGCTGCAGGAACTCGTCGACCGGGGCTTCTACTCGCAGCAGGAGGCGCAGCGCGCCACCAA
Organism: Steroidobacteraceae bacterium; assembly: GCA_035531435.1. GTDB lineage: Bacteria > Pseudomonadota > Gammaproteobacteria > Steroidobacterales > Steroidobacteraceae > Bog-1198. The sequence goes on from DATKSW010000022.1 coordinate 48,720, forward strand.
CAAGAACTACGTGACCCGGGCGCTCGGAGTGGAACAGAACGTCGAAGTCGAGATCCACGAGGAAGCCGTGCAGAAGAGCGATTACTACGTGCTCTGCTCGGACGGCCTGCCGGACATGGTCGAAGACGAGGATATTCATTTAACAATCAGCACCTTTAGTGCTAATCTTGAGATGGTTGCTAAGCAACTGATACAGCTTTCGAACGACAATGGTGGGCGGGACAATGTGTCGGTCATCATGGCGCACATAAGCGAACCGTTTCCGGCGCACCGGCGTATATTTGACAAAATATTGGGATGGTTTGGCTAGCTCAACTGGGAGACTGAATGGCACGCCTGATGCTGAGCTTGGACGGTCAAGTCCTCGCAGAATACAACATGAACAAGGAGCGCTACACGATTGGGCGCCTGCCGGATAATGACATTCGCATAGACAATCCGGCAGTCAGCGGCCACCACTCCCTGATCATCAACATCCTCAACGATTCGTTTCTCGAGGATTTGAACAGCACCAACGGCACTTACGTCAACGGCAAGCTGATCAAAAAGCACGCCATGCAGCACGGCGACGTGATCACCGTCGGCCACCACCAGCTGCGCTTCGTCGACAGCCAGGAGAGCGACGCCGTTCAGGACGAGTTCGAGAAAACGATGGTCATTTCCTCGAGTTCGCAGGGCGAGGAGCGCATTCGCCGCGTCGGCCAGGCGGTCGAGCAGGCCGCGAAAGCGATCGACGCGAAGCGCGCCGCGGATGCGCCGACGGCGCTGCCGAAGGCGAAGCTGCAGGTATTGAGCGGGGCGTTCGCGGGCCGCGAACTCGAACTGACGAAAGCCCTGACGACGCTCGGGCGACCCGGCATCCAGGTCGCGGCCATCACGCGGCGTGCCGAAGGCTACTTCATCGTGCACGTCGACAGCGGCAAGGAGAACGACTATCCGCTCGTCAACGGCGTCGCCATCGGTCCGCAGGCGCGCCGGCTCAACGACAACGACGTCGTGCAACTGGCCGGCGTCAAAATGGGGTTCTTCGAGAATTAGCGAGAATTGGCGCGAACTAGCGTAGCTCGCAGGCGACCCGCTGACTGACTCCGCAGAGCAGTTCGTACGGGATCGTCGCCGCCCAAAGCGCCACTTCCTCGACCGGCAGCCCCGGCCCCCAGAGCGTGACCGGATCGCCTAGACGCGCCGGCGGCGCAAAATCGGTGACGTCGATGCCGATCATATCCATCGATACGCGCCCCGCGAGCGCGCCGCGGCGGCCGTCGACGAGTACCGGCGCGCCCGCGCGCAGGCTGCGCGGGTAGCCGTCGCCGTAGCCGATCGCCGCCACCGCGAGAAGCGTCGGCCGCGCCGCACAGAAAGCGCCGCCGTAGCCCACCCGTTCGCCGCGCGCGACTCGCTTGACCGCGATGACGCGCGATTGCAGCGACATGACCGGCTGCAACCCATGGTCCGCGCCGATCGCGCCCGCCATCGGCGATACCCCGTAGAGCAGCAAGCCCGGCCGCACCCAGTCGGCGTGCGCCTGCGGGTAATTCAACAACGCCGCTGAATTGGCGATGCTGCGCTCGCCCGGCAGGCCGCGCGTCGCCGCCGCGAAGCGCTGCAACTGTTCGCCCGTGACCTCGCTCAAGGGCTCGTCGGCCGAGGCCAGATGCGTAAAGAGATTCACGGGTTGCCGTACCGACGGCACGCCGCGCAGCTCCTCGAGCGCGGCGCCGAACTCGGCGCCCTTCAGCCCGAGGCGATTCATGCCGCTGTCCTGCTTCAGCCAAACCGTCAACGGCCTCGGCGCACCGCAGTCGCGCAGCAGCTCGATCTGCTCGGCCTGGTGCACGACCAATTCGAACCCGGCGGCGGCGGCGGCGGCGAGTTGCCCCTCATCGACGACTCCTTCCAGCAGCACGACGGGCTTGACGATGCCGGCGCGCCGCAAGGCGAGCCCCTCATCGACGCGGGCGACCGCAAAGGCGTCGGCGTCGCACAGCGTTTGCGCGACCGCGACCAGGCCGTGCCCATAGGCATTGGCCTTGACCACGGCCATGACCCGCGAGTCCGGCGCCCGCCGGCGCACCGCGCGCAGATTATGGCGCAGCGCAGCCGCATCGATCGTCGCGCTGACCATCGGCATGAGCGCCTCGGGCATTCGGGCTCCGCAATCAGGGGGCGTTAGTATAGGCGAGCCTCGCTTGCCCGCCGAGCGGCCCGGCGCCCGCTCGGCGCAATTTTTTTCGACAGGCGAGGTGGTGCCGTGTCAGACTCCGCGCCCGTGGCGCCGTGCCACGAGACGGATAAAGCCCGTCGTCACTTCAATTTGCCATGGAAAATTGCTATGCCCCGCCAAACGCCGCTCGCCGATATCCGCAATATCGGCATCATCGCCCACGTCGACGCCGGCAAGACGACCACGACTGAGCGCATCCTGTATTACACGGGGCGCAAGCACACGATCATCGACATTCACGATACCAAGGACTTGAAGACCTCGACGACGACCGATTATCTGGAACAGGAGCAGAAGCGCGGCATCACGATCCAGAGCGCCGCCGTCTCGGCCTTCTGGCGGGACAAGAAGATCAATCTGATCGACACCCCGGGCCACGTCGACTTCACGATCGAAGTCAACCGCTCGCTGCGCGTGCTCGACGGAGCGGTCGTCGTATTCGACGGCGTCGCGGGAGTCGAACCGCAATCGGAAACCAATTGGCGACTCGCCGACAATTACGGCGTGCCGCGCATTTGTTACGTCAATAAAATGGACCGCAGCGGCGCGAATTTCCTGCGATGCGTGCAGATGATCAAGAAACGGCTCGGCTCGCGGCCGCTGCCGGTGCAGCTGCCGATCGGCTCGGAGGATAATTTCAAGGGCGTGATCGATCTGGTGGAGATGAAGGCCCTGGTTTGGGACTCGGACGACAAGGACTCCGTCTGGCAGGTTCTCGAGGTCACGCCGGACCTCGCCGACAAGCTGCAGATCGCGGCGCCGGAGGACCGGCGACTGCTCGCCGACGTCGACAAGTTCCGCACCGAACTCGTGGATACCTGCCTGGAACAGAACGACGCTGCGATGGAAGCCTACATATCCGACGGCGTCATGCCGTCGGCCGACGTGCTGCGCGCGGCCCTGCGCAAGGGGACCTTGAGTTCGGCATTCAACCTGGTGTTGTGCGGATCGTCATACAAGAACAAGGGCGTGCAGCAGGTGCTCGACGCGGTCGTCGACTACCTGCCGGCGCCGACCGACGTCGCCGCGATCAACACCGTCGACGCCGACGGCATTCCGGTCGGCACCCGCAAATGCTCGGACGACGAGCCGTTCGCCGCGATCGCCTTCAAAGTCATCAACGACGCCTACGGCGCTCTGACGTTCATTCGCGTCTATTCCGGCGTCCTCACCAAGGGCGCCTCGGTGCAGAACACGACGCGCGGCAAGCGCGAGAAGATCGGCCGCATGGTCGAGATGTTCGCCAAGGAAGCCAATCCGATCGACGAGGCGCGCGCCGGCGACATCGTCGCGCTGGTGTCGCTGGCGGATACGGAAACCGGCGACACCCTGTGCGACGCCGCGCATCCGGTCGTGTTGGAGCGCATGCGCTTTCCGGATCCGGTGATCAGCGTTTCGGTCGCGCCCAAGAACAAGGCGGAGCAGGAGAAATTCGGCAACGCGCTCGGCAAGATGGTGCGCGCCGACCCATCGCTGCACCTGGAAACCGACCGCGAGACCGGCCAGACCATCCTGCGCGGCATGGGCGAATTGCATCTCGACGTCACGCTGGACCGCATGCGCACAGAATTCGGCGTCGAGGGCGTCATGGGCGAGCCGCAGGTCGCCTACCGCGAGACCTTCACGAAGAAGCTCACGCAGGCGTACACGCACAAGAAGCAGACCGGCGGTTCCGGACAGTTCGCCGAAGTGTGGATCGTCTTCGAACCGCTGCAGCGCGGCGCGGGCTTCGAGTTCGTCGACGAGACCGTCGGCGGGTCGGTGCCCAAGGAATTCGTGCCGTCCGTCGAAAAGGGCCTGCGGATACAGAAAGAGGACGGCGTGCTGGCGGGCTATCCGACCGTGGATTTTCGCGCGACCCTGATCGACGGCAAATACCATGACGTCGACTCGAACGCGCTGACCTTCGAAATCGCCGCCAAGGCGTGTTTCCGCGAGGGCATCCGCAAGGCCTCGCCGATCCTGCTGGAGCCGGTGATGAAGGTCGAGACGGTCACGCCGGGCGATTATCTCGGCGATGTGATCGGTGACATCAACCGCCGGCGCGGCTCGATACGGGAGCAATTGGAACGCGGCGCCAACATCGCCGTGGTGGCCGACGTGCCGTTGTCGGAAATGTTCGGCTACATCGGCCAGCTGCGCGGCATGACCAGCGGCCGCGCCTCCTACACGATGGAGTTCTCGCATTACGAGCCGGTGCCGCGCCAGGTCGCCGACGAAGTCATCGCCGAGAAAGGCAAAGCCGCCGCCTCGGCCTGAACACCGGCCGCGGCGGCCCCGGCCCGGGCCGATCGGCGGGCGCGCCGTGCGCTCCTGCCGGCCGGCGGCCACCCGGCCGGTCGCCGCCGCCGCGCGAGTGGTGCTATCCCGCCGACTTTCCGAGATACTGTCCGCATGGCTTCCGACCTATCCGACGACGCCTATCAGCAAGCGATCCTGCCGCATGTTTCGCGCACCTTCGCGCTGACGATCCCGCAATTGCCGCCGCCGCTGCGCGCTACGGTGACCTGCGCGTATTTGTTGTGCCGGATCGCCGATACGATCGAGGATGAGCCGGCGATCGGGCCCGCCGAGACGCTCGCGTACCTGGATCGGTTCAAGGACGCCGTCGCCGGCCGCGGCGAGCCGACACCGCTCGCCCGGGAACTCGTCATGCGCCTCACCGAGCGGACCCTGGCGAAGGAGCGCGATCTCGTCGGCCACATGGAGGCCGTCATCAGATTCACCGCGCGGCTCGGCGAGGCGCAGCGGGCGGCGATCCAGCGCTGCGTCGAACTGATGTGCTACGGCATGCCGCGCTTCCAGGCGAGCGCGAGCGTGCGCGGCCTCGCGCGCGCGAGCGACATGGACGACTACTGCTATTACGTCGCCGGCGTCGTCGGCGAGATGCTCACGGAATTGTTTTGCGAGTATTCGCCGGCGATCGCGCGCAATCGCGCCGGCCTGGAGAGCCGCGCAGTGTCATTCGCGCAAGGGCTGCAGATGACGAACATTCTCAAGGACGTTTGGGACGACCGCAGCCGCGGCGCCTGCTGGCTGCCGCAGGAAGTGTTCAGCCGCCACGGCGTCGACCTGGCGCAGATCACGGCCGAACCGCATGTGCAGGGCTTCGGCGCCGGCCTGCACGAACTGGTCGGCGTCGCGCACGCGCACCTGCGCCGCGCCCTCGAGTACACGCTGCTGATCCCCGCCGCGGAGGGCGGAATTCGCCGCTTCTGCCTGTGGGCGATCGGTCTCGCGCTGCTGACCTTGCGTAACATAGACGGCAACCTGCGCTTCACGGCCGCCGCGCAGGTGAAGGTTTCCCGCCGCAGCGTGGCGCTGACCCGCATCCTCGCCGAAGTCGCGCTGCGCAGCGACTGGATGCTGCGGCGGCTCTTTGCGCAGGCCGCGCGCGGGCTGCCGCTCGCCGACCTGCCTGCCGAACGCCGGCCGCCGCCGCAAGCCGGCGTCGCGCGTGAAGCGGCGCCCCCGACCGACGCGCGCGCCGCCGACGGCGGGCGCCGCTACGGCAGTTCAGGCCTATGAGCAATCCGCGCCCCGGGCGGAGCCTGCCGGCTGCGCAGCCCGAGGCGGGCGTCCTGCCGCAAACGCTCACGGTCTCGCCGCGCCTCGACAGAGCGATCGCCGCCGCGCGCGACGCGCTGATCGCGCGGCAGGATGCCGAGGGGCATTGGCTGTTCGAACTCGAAGCGGACTGCACGATCCCGGCCGAGTACGTGATGATGATGCATTTCCTCGACGAGATCGACGGCCCACTCGAGCGCAAGATCGCGGTTTACCTGCGCGCCCGCCAGGCGGCGCACGGCGGCTGGCCGCTCTATCACGGTGGCGCCTTCAATATGAGCTGCTCGGTCAAGGCCTACTACGCGCTGAAGCTCGCCGGCGACGGCGCCGATGCGCCGCACATGCGGCGCGCCCGCGAAGCGATACTGCGCCAGGACGGCGCGGCGCGCTCGAACGTATTCACGCGCATCGCACTCGCCTTGTTCGGCGAACTGCCGTGGCGCGGCGTACCGTATATTCCCGTCGAGATCATGCTGCTGCCGAAGTGGTTCCCGTTTCATCTCGGCAAGGTCTCCTATTGGTCGCGCACCGTGATGGTGCCGCTGTTCATCTTGTGCACGCGCAAGCCCGTGGCCAGGAACCCGCGCAAGGTGCATATCGGCGAACTGTTCACGACCCCGCCCGAGCTCGAGCGGGATTATTTTCGCGACACCCGCAGCCGCGGCGGCGCGCTGCCGATCGCGTTCCTGTGGATCGACCGGATGTTCCGCGCGGTCGATCCGTTGATTCCGGCGTGGCTGCGCGGGCGCGCGATGCGGCGCGCCGAAACCTGGATGATCGAACGCCTGAACGGCGAGGACGGCCTAGGCGCCATTTTCCCCGCGATGGTCAACGCCTTGGAAGTCATGGCAATTTTGGGATATCCCGGGGATGACCCACGGCGCATTACCGCCAAACGCGCCCTCGAAAAACTGCTGGTCGAGGATGCGGCGAGCGCCTACTGCCAGCCCTGCGTCTCGCCGGTCTGGGACACCGCGCTCGCGGCGCTCGCGATGCAGGAGGCGGGCGACGCGGCGGCCGCCGTGGCGGCGAACCGCGCGCTCGATTGGCTGCAATCGCGGCAGCTGCTGAACGAGCCCGGGGACTGGCAGGTCAACCGCCCGGCATTGCCAGGCGGCGGTTGGGCGTTTCAATTCGCGAACGGCCATTACCCGGACCTTGACGATACCGCGGTGGTCGCATGGGCGATGTACCAGTCCGGCAAATCGGCGGACTATGCGCATAACATCGACCGTGCGCTCGACTGGCTGGTCGGCATGCAGAGTTCGAACGGCGGATTCGCCGCGTTCGACGTCGACAACACCCATTATTACCTCAATCAGATCCCGTTTGCCGATCACGGCGCCCTGCTCGATCCGCCGACGAGCGACGTCACGGCGCGCGTCGCGACCGTCTTGGCGTGCGTCGGCCGCAGCGCCGACAAGCCGGCCCTGGAGCGGGCGATCGCGTATCTGCGCGACCGGCAGGAAGCCGACGGTTCCTGGTTTGGCCGCTGGGGCACGAACTATATCTACGGCACCTGGTCGGTATTGACGGCATTCGCGCAAGCGCGAATCGGCGTGGGCGATGCGGCCGTAGTGCGCGCCGTGGACTGGCTGCAGCGGCGCCAAAATGCCGACGGCGGATGGGGCGAGAGCAACGACAGCTACGTGCAGCCTGCCGCGGCGGCCGGGGCGCCGGCGGGTGTGCCGGCGGGCGCGGCGGCGGGTGCGGTAGCGGGCGCGGCAGCGGGCTCGGCGGCGGCGGCGAGTACGCCGCATCAAACGGCCTGGGCGCTGCTCGCGCTGCTCGCAGCGGGACAGGCAGGCTCGCGCGCAGCGCAGCGCGGCGCGGCGTACTTGCTGCACAAGCAGCAGACCGACGGGCTGTGGAGCGATCCGGGCTTCACCGCGCCCGGATTTCCGCGGGTATTTTATTTGCGCTATCACGGCTACGCGGCATACTTTCCGCTCTGGGCGCTTGCCGCTTACCGCACGCTGTCGCGCCGAGATACCGCCCATTGAGGCCGCCGCAAGGCATCGTCGCCGCGCTCGCCGCGGAGGCACGCACTTTGGCCGCAAGGCGGGCTAGTGCGCGCGGTGAGTTGCGAACGCTCGCCGACGGCAGCCTGCTCGCCGTCAGCGGCATCGGCCTGCAAGCGGCCGAGAGCGCGGCGCAGCGGCTCGCCGATGCCGGAGCCGCGGCGCTCGTCAGTTGGGGTATCGCCGGCGGACTCGATCCCTCGCTGCGCGCCGGGGCGATAGTCCTGCCGAGCGAAGTGATCGGCAGCGACGGCAGCCGCTACGCGACCGCTGCCGCCTGGCGCGAGCGCCAGCTTGGCGCCCTCGCCGCCCTTGCCTCCCCCGCCGGCCGCGCCGCGGCCGCCAGCGGCCGCCTGCTCTGCTGCGTGCAGGCGATCGACAGCAGCGCGGCAAAAGCACAGGCGTTCGCCGCCACCGGCGCGGTCGCCGCCGACATGGAAAGCCTGGCGATCGCCAGAATTGCGGCCGAGCGCCGGCTGCCGTTTCTCGCGGTGCGCGTGATCGTCGATACCGCCGGCGACAGTCTGCCGCGCGCCGTCGTCCGTGCCAGCCGCGGCGGAGAGCTGCGCTTCGCGCGCCTCGCCGCGGGCATCGCGCGCGCGCCCTGGGAAATCGCGGGACTGATGCGCCTAGCCGGCCGTTACCGCTCGGCGCTCGCTTCGCTCGCGGCCGCCGCGCGCGCCGGCCTGCCGCTGCCGCCGCCGTGAGAGCGCTGGTCACCGGGGCCACGGGCTTCGTCGGCGCCGCGATCGCGCGCGCCCTGACGAGCTGCGGCTGGCAAGTGCGCGTGCTCGCGCGCGCCGGCTCCGATCGCAGCAATCTGCGGCAACTCGACGTACAGGTGGCCGAGGGCGAACTCGCCGACGCAGCGTCGCTGCGGCGCGCGTTGGCCGATTGCTCGGCGCTTTATCACGCCGCCGCCGACTATCGATTGGGCGCGCGCGAGCCGCGCGACTTGTACCGTACCAACGTCGACGGCACGCGCAATATCCTCGCCGCGGCCCGCGCCGTCGGGGTCGCGCGCATCGTTTACACGAGCAGCGTCGCGACCATCGGCATCCCCGCAGACGGCACGCCCGGCGATGAACTGACCGCCGTCGACCTCGGCGCGATGATCGGCCATTACAAGCGCTCGAAGTATCTGGCCGAGGAAGTCGCGCGAGATTTTGCGCGCCAGGGCCTGCCGGTGATCATCGTCAATCCGTCGACGCCGATCGGCCCGGGGGACGTCAAGCCGACGCCGACCGGCCGCCTCGTCCTCGACGCCGCACGCGGCCGCATGCCCGCCTACGTCGACACCGGCCTGAACATCGCGCATGTCGACGATATCGCGGCCGGTCATTTGCTGGCGTTCGAGCGCGGCCGACCCGGCGAGCGCTATATCCTCGGCGGCGAGGACATGAGCTTGCGGCAGATATTGGGGCAAATCGCGCGCCTCGCCGGCCGCAAGCCGCCGCGCGTGCGCCTGCCGTACGCGGCGGTGCTGCCGATCGCCTACGCCGCCGAAGCGATCGCCGCGATCTCGGGCCGCAGCGGCCGGGTGACGCTGGAAGGCGTACGCATGTCGCGCAAGCGCATGTATTTCTCGAGTCTCAAGGCGCAGCGCGAACTCGGCTATCGCTGGCGGCCGCCGGCCCTCGCCTTCGAGGATGCCGTCCGTTGGTTCCGCGAGGCGGGGTATCTGCGCTGAGGCTGAGAGCGCGGCGCCGGCGCCTTCATTCAAACCCGTGGGCCGAGCGCGCGCCGGCTCTCCGCCGCCTGCCAGACCAGCAAGATCGGCACGCCGATCGCGATGTCGCGCGCTCTTTTCAGCAGCGATGCCGCCAAGCCGAATTCCGCCGAGATCCCGAAGAGCGGCGCGAGAATCGCGTAAGCCGCCTCCTGCACGCCGAGCGCATTCGGGACGAAGGCCGCGGCGCTGCGGGCCGCGCCGATCAGGCTTTCGATGCCGATCACCGCTGCAAGACCGACGCGGGCCCCGATCAGGCGAAAGGCGATCCACACGCCGATCGCGCTGGCGATCCATCCGCCCAGATGCAGCGCCAGAGAAAGGCCGACGCGCAGCCGCGATCGATAGATCGCATCCAGCGCGGTGCCCACGCTCGCCGCGGTCGCGACGGCTCGCGGCAGCAGGCGCGTGGCGAGCCTCTCGGTGAACCGGTGGCCGTAGCGCTGCAACGCGAGAAACAGGCCGCCGGCGACCGCGGCGAGCGCGAGGCCGATCAAGACGCCCGTCGACAGCGACGCCGACAGCGGAGTTCGCGGCATGAATAGGCTCAATATCGCCAGGCCGAGCGCTATATAGACGATCTGCGCGAGCATTTCGCTCGTCACATCGACGATCATCGAGGCGAACGCCATGGCTGCAGGGATGCCCTGCAGGGTCGCCGCGCGCGCACCGAACACGAGTCCGCCGAACTGCGAAAACGGCAGCACTTCGGTAGCGGCATCCCGAACCATGCGGGCGCGAACGCAAACCCGCCAGCGCGTGGCGCACGGGACCGGCAGCAACACGTACCAGGCCGTCCCGAGGACCGGAAACAGCGCCAACGCATACAGGCAAAGAACCGCAAAACCGCCCCAGCCGACCGCGAGCGCGGCCGCGAATACGCTGCGGATGCCGACGAACTCGACGACGTAGAGCGCGAGCGCGAAGCCGAGCGCAGCGATGATGACGACGCGTATTTTCATGCCGGCGCGGCGGGACTATGCGCGCCGTTGTGCCTTGGTTCGCATGAAGCGGCGCGCCAATCCGGCCGCGGCGGGCACGAAGCGCGGCCGGAGCAAGCGCCGATCATAAGGGTGCATGCGCCGCTCGTTCTCCGCGAGGCAGATATCGATCAGCTCCGCGACGTCGATGTCGTCGCCGACCGATTTGGCTCCGGTGACCGTGAAATTATTGTCCTGCGCGCCGCCGTTCACGTCGCGGGCGATGCCGATCCTCTCCCAGATCAGAAAGATCCAGACGGCGAGCACCTTCAGTTCGAAGAACGGCCGCCGCCAAAGCGGCATGGTGCGCCGATGCCACGCGGCCCAATTGACGAAGAAGATGATGTGGCGCGCCTCCTCCTGGATCACCGGTTCGAAGGTTTGCACCAGCGCTTGCGGAAAAAATCCGCTTCGCTTGGCCGATTCGAACAGACCGAACGCGAAGAAACTGTCGATGCACTCGCTGTACCCGGTCACCATGAAGGCCCATTGCGGGTCGCCGCGGACGACGTATTGCGGTTCGGGCGCCAGTGCAATGCCATAGGCGGCGACCAGATTCGAGAGCACGCGTTTGTGGCGGCCCTCCTCGAAGGCATTGAGCTCGATTGCTTGGCGCAACAGCGGATCGGTGGTGACCGCGGCATAGGCGGCTACGTTTAGCCGGGCGCGCCCCTCGGTCTGCACCGCGATGTCCCAGATCGGCAGATCGGCGAGCCGCGCCCGCGCCTGCGCCTGCAGCGGCGGCCAGTCGATCACGGCCGGTTTGTACGGATCGAAGGTGTCGAGCAGCATCCGGCAGAACAGTTCCTTGTGCGCCTCGCCGCCGATCTGAAACGGGCCGCCGTCGCGTGCGGGCGCCGCGAGCGGGGATTCGCGGGCCGTCGGCAGCGGATCGCTCACGGCGGCAAGCTCCTCTCGACCGCCTCGCCGTGCGCAGCGCCCGGCCTCACCTCGGCCTCGGCGCCCAGGAAATCGCCGAAGCCGCCGAGCCGCAGCGACGCATCGCGCACCGCCGCGACGACAGCTGGCGCGATCAGCGCAGAGAGTTCCTCGCGATAGCGGTAGCCGGCTGCGGCGCCGGCGTACGGCCCGGTGGCCGGATGCAGGTAGATCTCGCTGAGGCCATCGGGCAGATTGCGGATCAGACCGGACAGCCGGTCCCCGGTCATTTGCCCGGACCATCGTAGGCCGAAGAGTCGATCGGCCGCGAGGATCCCGGCGCGGCGTAAACGCCGGCGCAGCAGCAGCGCAAACGGCGCCGCCAGCGACGCCGGCGCCGCCGGGGTGCCAGGCTCGATCCTGCGCAGCACGCGCACCGGTTCGAGCGGAACGCGCACCGCACGCAGCGCGAAGCGGCTGCCGATCGCCGTCAGCAAGCCGCCGATCAGCGGATGCAGATGGAAATGCTTGTGCGCGTTGCAGTGATCGAGGACGAGTCCGGCGGCGCGAAATGCCTCGAACTGAGCGGTGATTTCGGCGGCAAGCTCGCGGCGCGCCCGCCTGTCGAAGGCGAGCACCGCCCCGAGCACGGCCATGTCGGTGCGAAAGAAGCCGCGCGCATCGACGAGCCGTCTGACGGCGGACGCCGGCAACAGCGGCCTGCCCTCCACCAGAACCAGGTGCAGGCCGACCCTCAAGGAAGGCATGCGCCGAGCGCGGGCGATCGCGTCGGCGGCCGCCGGAGCCGCGACCATCAAGCTCGCCGCGGTGAGAATGCCGTCGCGATGGGCCGCTTCGACGGCGTCGTTGACTTCGCGAGCGGCGCCGAAATCATCGGCCGTGACGATCAGCCTCTTCAAGCCGCGTCGTGCCTCGACCGCAGGAAATGGAAGAACTCGACACCCTCGCGCAAACGGCGCCTCATCATATCGGGACTGGCGATCATCTCGGCCACGATGGAGGCGATCTTCGACGGACGGAAATAAAACTTCCGGTAGAACGCCTCGACCGAATCGAAAATCTCGGTGTGGCTGAGGTGCGGGTAATTCAGCGGCGCAATCTGCGTGCCTTCCTGCGTCAGCAGATCGATTTCCTCGTTGTAGAGCCAGCCGTTTTCCTTCGCCTGCCGGTACAGGAATGTGCCTGGATACGGCGCCGCGAGCGACACTTGTATCGTGTGCGGATTGATTTCCTTGGCGAAATCCAGCGTCTGTTGGATCGTCTCCCTGGTTTCGCCGGGCAGGCCCAGGATGAACGTGCCGTGGATGACGATGCCGAGCTCGTGGCAGTCCTTGGTGAAACGGCGGGCGAACTCCACGCGCATGCCCTTCTTGATGTTGAACAGGATCTGCTGATTGCCCGACTCGTAGCCGACCAGCAGCAGGCGCAGGCCATTGTCCTTCATGACTTCCAGGGTCTTGCGCGGCACGTTGGCCTTGGCATTGCACGACCAGGTGACACCGAGCTTGCCGAGCTCGCGCGCCAGCGCTTCGACATGCGCAACGTTGTCCGTCAAGGTGTCGTCGTCGAAAAAGAATTCCTTCACCCGCGGCATGGCCGCTTTCGCCCATTTGACTTCGTCGACGACGTTGGCGACGGAACGCACCCTATAGCGATGGCCGCCGACCGTCTGCGGCCACAGGCAGAACGTGCAGCGCGATTTGCAGCCGCGCCCCGTATAGAACGAGATATACGGATGCAGTAAATAGCCGCCGAAGTACTTCTCGATCGTCAGATCGCGCTTGTAGACCGGCGTCACCCAGGGCAGCGCATCCATGTTCTCCAGAATTGCGCGCTCCTCGTTGTGCAGGATGACGCCCTCGGCGTTGCGGTAGGAAAGTCCTTTGATGCCGCTCCAAGGCATGCCGTCGGCGACTTCCTTGATCGTGAAATCGAATTCGTTGCGTGCGACGAAATCGACGGCGCGCCCGGCGATCAGGCTCTTCTCCGGTTCCACCGCGACTTTGGCGCCGATCAAGCCGATCTTGATCTGCGGATTGATCGCTTTGATCATCTCGGCCGTGCGCACGTCCGATTTGAAGGACGGCGTCGAGGTGTGCATCACGACGAGGTCGCGGTCTTTGAATTCCCCGGCAATGTCATCGAACGTCAGGCCGTGCGGCGGCGCATCGATCAGCTTCGAACTCTCCACGAGCGCCGCCGGCTGGGCGAGCCAGGTCGGATACCAGAAGGAGCGCACCTCGCGTTTCATTTGATAGCGCGCACCGGCGCCGCCGTCGAATCCGTCGAATGACGGCGGGTGTAGAAACAGCGTTCTCATGGATTCAAATCCTCGCATCGGCGGACGGAGCCATTACCGGTCAACTGATAGCGGTCATGCCGCCATTGCACGCTGCGTGCCGCGAACCCCCAGCACCAAAGGGCAAGGCTCAGCAAATCGCCGAGCGGCAACACCAGCCAGTGCCAGAAGGGCGCAGCCGGCCTGCGCATCGTCCAATGTAGCATGATGCGCGCGGCGGCGGCGGCGCAAAGCATCGCCAGCGCCGGCGGCGCGTTGCCGGCGAGCAAACTGCCAATCGCGGCGACCGGCACCCCGAATGTCACGATCGACAGCGCATAGCCCACGGGGCGGACCTCGCGAATCGTGCGCAGCCAGCGCAGCATGTGGCCGCGCAATTCGGCGAAACTGCGCTCCTCGACCGAGGTTTCCACCTCGAGCTGCGACAACACCGTGCCGAGGCCGATACTGCGCGTCAATTCGCCGAGACGATAATCGTCGGCCAATTGCCCCGCCAACGCCTCGAAGCCGCCGATTTCCTCCAATACGCCGCGGCGTATGGCGATGGTCGCGCCGAACGCGAACGCACGCGACCCCAACCAGGCGGCGATGCGCACCGACGGCAGGAACCACTCGTTGATGAAACACGCGCCGATCACCGACCACAGACCCGGCTGCGGATCGGCGCGGTAGGCGCAGGTGACGATGCCGACGCCGTCATCCAGCAGCGGCGCGACCACGGTGCGCAAATACTGCGGCGGCACGCGTATGTCGCTGTCGGCGATCACCAGGTAGTCGTAGCGAGCGGCGCGCATCATATTTAGCAAATTGCCGACCTTGCGGTTGCCGCCATGCGCCCTGCCGTCGACGACGCAGCGCAAATCCGCGGCGGGAAACTCCCGCCGCAGGCGATTGACGATCGCGACCGCGGCATCGGTCTCGGCGTGCACGCCGAAGAGGACCTGATAGCGCGGATAGGCTTGAACGCAAAACGAACGCAGGCACTGGTAGGTCGCCGCTTCGACGCCGCACAGCGGCTTCAACACCGTCACCGGCGGCCATTCGCGCGGCGTGCGCGGCCACGGCGGCAAGCGCCTCTGCACCGCGAAGCACGCGCCGGTCAGGTAGAGGGCGGCCAGGGTCGCGGTCAAGGTGCCGAAATCGATCAGCCATGCGTGCAAAGTGGCGCTCAATCAGCCTCCCACGGTCGCGCGGCGGCCGCGCGCCGGTCGTGACCGGGCGGCGGCTTTCCGAAAATCCGTCATTTGCGCACCAGTATTCATGCAGTGGCGGTTTCCATTATAGAAGATTCCACGGCTCGGAATCGCGGCCGCTGCGTCCGGCCGCGGCGCCGCGCTGTCGCCAATTCGCGCCAATCGCTTTGTCACGCCGTTCCTGCTGCAATGGGCAGGGGCTTGGCGCGACCGCGTTGCGGAGGCGCTCGCAGCGCCGCGGCGTCCGGCGCAGCGCCATTGTATTGCAGCATCGAGCGCGCAATCCGTTTAGAATGAGCCATGGGCATTCCACTGCTGCAGGTCTATCGGGTCGCGCGCTATCTCGCCGGCCGCAAATTGCGCGGCGACAAGCGCTATCCTTTGGTATTGATGCTGGAACCCCTGTTCCAATGCAATCTCGCCTGCGCCGGCTGCGGCAAGATCGATTACCCGAAGGAGATCCTGCAGCAGCGGCTGAGCGTCGAGGCGGCGCTCGGCGCAGTGGACGAATGCAATGCGCCGATCGTCTCGATCCCGGGCGGCGAACCCTTGATCCACAAGGAGATGCCTCAGATCGTCGCCGGCATCGTCGCCCGCAAGAAATTCGTCTATCTATGCACCAACGCGCTGCTGCTCGGCAAGCACATAGACGAGTACCGGCCGTCGCCGTACCTGACGTTCTCGATCCATCTGGACGGCAACCGGCAGCGCCATGACGAGTCGGTCTGCCAGGAAGGCGTGTTCGACAAGGCGGTCGCGGCGATCCGCCTCGCGCGGGAAAAGGGCTTTCGCGTGACGATCAATTGCACGCTGTTCAGCGGCGAGAATCCGCAGGACGTCGCCGATTTCTTCGACACCGCGATGAGCCTCGGCATCGAGGGGATCACCGTCTCGCCCGGCTACAGCTACCACCATGCGCCGCGCCAGGACGTGTTCCTCGGCCGCCATGCGAGCAAGCAGCTGTTCCGCGAAATCTTCCGCCGCCGCCGCGGCGCCCGCACTCGCTGGTCGTTCAATCATTCCGGATTGTTCCTCGACTTCCTCGCCGGCAATCAAAGCTACCAGTGCACGCCGTGGAGCAATCCGACCTACAACGTCTTCGGTTGGCAGCGCCCGTGCTATCTGCTCTCCGACGAAGGCTATGCGCCCAGCTACCGTTCGTTGATCGAGGACACCGAATGGCAGCGCTACGGGGTCGGCCGCAATCCGCGCTGCAACAACTGCATGGCCCACTGCGGCTTCGAGGGCACCGCCGTCAACGACGCCTTCAGCCATCCATTCAAAGCGATGCTGGCGGCGCTGCGCGGGCCGAAAGTCGCGGGCCCGATGGCGCCCGACATGCCGATCGAATACTCCGGCGGCGGCGAATATCTGAACGTCGCGACGGTTGCCCTCGCCGACGTGCGGGGCTTGCGCCGCGATTCCGCCGACGAGCGGCGCGCCCCAGAGTTGCTCTGACCGCCGCGTTGCAAGCTGGCGAGTACCCCGCTGAATTCGACGCCGAGATGGAATCTTGGCGCCTGCGCATGGAGCGCGCTCTGGCGGCGAGGCTGCCGCCGGCGTCCGCCGTACCGGAGCGCTTGCACGAGGCGATGCGCTACAGCGTCTTGCAAGGCGGCAAGCGCGTGCGGCCGGCGCTGCTGTTCGCGACCGCCCGCAGCTTGGGGCTTGCCGAAGACGAGGTCGAAGCGGCGGCCTGCGCGATCGAGGTTTTGCACGTCTACTCGCTGGTGCACGACGACCTGCCGGCGATGGACGACGACGATTTGCGGCGCGGCCGGCCGACCTGCCACAAAGCCTTCGACGAGGCGACCGCATTGCTGGTCGGCGATGCGCTGCAGCCGCTCGCCTTCCAGTGGCTCGCGAGCGATCCGGCGCTGCCCGCCTCGCCCGCCATCCGCCTGCGGCTAATCGATCTGCTGACGCATGCGATCGGCACCTTCGGCATGGCGGGCGGCCAGGCGATCGACCTCGAGGCGCAGGGCCGACAGCTCAGCCTAGAGCAGATCGACGACATGCACGCCCGCAAGACCGGCGCGGTGATTCGCGCGAGCGTGCTGATGGCCGCGGAATGCGCGCCGGCGACCGACCCGAAGCGCTATGCGGCCTTGGAGCGCTTTGCGGGCGCCATCGGCCTCGCCTTTCAGATCCAGGACGACCTGCTCGATGTCATCGGCGACGTCACGACCTTGGGCAAGGCGACCGGCGCGGACCGCGAGCGCGGTAAACCGACCTACCCGGCGTTGATCGGCGTCGCGGCCTCGCAGCAGCGGGTGCGCCGCCTGCACGACCAGGCCCTCGACGCGCTCGCGCCGTTCGGCGCGGGCGCCGCGCCGCTGCGCCACTTGTCCAATTGGTTGCTGTCGCGGCACTATTGAACGCGCGGCGCAGGACCGCTCAGCGAAACACGCCCTCGGCGTACGACTCCGGCGCGAAATTCTCGAATTTTGTGTATTGGCCGAGAAAGGTCAGCTGCACCTCGCCGGTCGGGCCGTTGCGCTGTTTGGCGACGATGATGTCGGCGATGCCCTTGCGGGTGGTGTTCGGCTCGTAGACTTCCTCGCGGTAGATCAGCAGGATCACATCTGCGTCCTGTTCGATCGCGCCGGACTCGCGTAGATCCGACATGACCGGCCTCTTCTCGACGCGCTGTTCGACGCCGCGGTTCAGCTGCGACAGGGCGATCACCGGCACCTTCAATTCCTTGGCGAGCGCCTTCAGCGAGCGCGATATCTCCGAGATCTCGGTCGCGCGGTTTTCCTTCGTGCCGGAAACCTGCATCAATTGCAGGTAATCGACGACGATCAGGTCCACGCCACCCTCACGCTTCAAGCGCCGCGCCCGGGCGCGCACCTCGGTCGGCGTCAACGCGGGCGATTCGTCGACGAAAATTTTCGCGTTCGACAACTGCGTCATCGCCGAGTCGATCCGCGGCCAGTCATCCTCGTGCAGGCGCCCGGAGCGCAGATTGCTCTGATTGATCCTGCCGAGCGAGGAGATCATCCGCAACGTCAGCGATTCGGCCGACATCTCCATGCTGAAGAGCGCCACCGACTTGCCCGAGCCGAGCGCGGCGTTCTCGGCGATATTGACCGCGAGCGTCGTCTTGCCCATCGACGGACGGCCGGCGATGATGATCAAATCGCCGGGTTGCAATCCGGATGTCTTTTCGTCCAATTGCTTGAAGCCGGTCGGAATGCCGGTCATCTTGCCGTCCGAGTTGTACAACTCGTCGATGCGATCGACCACCCCCGGCAGCACGGTCTTGATCGCCTGAAAGCCGGCTTTGTTGCGCGCGCCGCGCTCGGCGATTTCGAAGACGGCGCGCTCGGCGTCATCGACGATTTCGCGCGCCTCCCGCCCTTCGGGCTCCAGGGCGCTGGCGACGATCCGGTTGCCGGCGCTGACCAATTGCCGCAGGATCGAGCGCTCGCGGACGATGTCGGCGTAGGCGCGAATATTGGCGGAGGTCGGCGTGTCGCGGGCGAGCGCGCCGAGATACGCCAAGCCGCCGACCTGATCGCCCTGCCCCTGGCTCTCCAGCTGGCCGGCGACGGTCACCGCGTCGCAGGGCTGGCCGCGTTCGACCAAAGCGGCGGCGGCGGCGAAGATCAAACGGTGGTCGTGACGATAGAAGTCCTCGGCGACCACGCGGTCGGCGATTTGATCCCAGGCCGCCGTATCCAGCATCAGGCCGCCGAGCACCGACTGTTCGGCCTCCACCGAATGCGGCGGCAGACGCACGCCGTCGCCCGCGAAGCGATTGAACTGGCGTTCGGCCACGTGAAAAGCCTGCTTTGCGCGGCTTCGGCGGCCGCTACTCTTCGGCGACGACCGTGACGGTGAGCGTCACGTCAACGTCCGCGTGCAGGTGCAATTCGATCTGGTGATCGCCGGTGGAGCGTATCGGCCCCAGGGGCATGCGCACTTCGCTGCGCGTGATCGGCTGACCCGCCTTGACGGCGGCCTCGGCGATGTCGCTGGTGCCGATCGAGCCGAACAGCTTGCCTTCCGAGCCGGCTTTGGCCGTCAATTCCAGCTTGAAATTCTCGAACTTTGCCGCCCGCGCCTGCGCCTGCGCCAGATGCGCCTGGGCCTTGGATTCGAGCTCGGCGCGCTGCGCTTCGAACTTCGCGACGTTCGCCGCCGTCGCCAGCGTCGCCCGCCCGGTCGGCACGAGGAAGTTGCGCGCGTAGCCGGATTTCACCTTGACGCGATCGCCGATTTGGCCGAGGTTCGCGACCTTTTGCAACAGAATGATTTCCATGGATTAGCCCGCGCCTCAGTGCTGATCGGTATAGGGCAGGAGGGCAAGAAAGCGCGCGCGGCGGATCGCGAGCTGCAGCTGCCGCTGATAATGCGCGCGGGTGCCGGTGATGCGGCTCGGTACGATCTTGCCGGTCTCGGTGATATAGCTCTTCAGCGTCGCCAGATCCTTGTAGTCGATCTGTTTGACGTCGTCGGCCGTGAATCGGCAGAATTTCTTGCGGCGGAAAAAACGTGCCATCGGCAACTCCTCGGAATATTTAGCGTGCGCCCATCGGCAGGTCGTCGTCGTCGCCATCGTCGCCGAAATCGTCGTGGCGGCGCGCGTTCTCATCGGGCGCGCGCGCCATCGGCGAGGGTTCGGTGACGGCATCCTCCATTTTCACGACCAAGTGGCGCAATACCGCGTCGCTGAAGCGGAACGAGCCGTTCAGTTCGTCGAGGATCTTTTGGTCGCACTCGATGTTCAGCAATATGTAGTGCGCCTTGTGGACTTTGGAGATCGGGAACGTCAGCTGGCGCCGGCCCCAATCCTCGAAGCGATGCACGAGGCCGCCGCCGGCCGTGACCATGCCCTTGTAGCGATCCACCATCGCCGGAACTTGCTCGCTCTGGTCCGGATGAACCAGGAGCACGATTTCATAATGCCGCATTCTAGGCTCCCTACGGGTACAGCCTCCCGTTGCGAGCGGTGAGGCAAGGAGTAAAGCCGGTCGCCCGGCGAAAAGAGCGCGAAGGATACGCGCCCACCATGGCCGCGGTCAACCCAAGCGCTGTCGGCGCGCCTCGAATAGGGCGACCCCGGCGGCGACTGAAACGTTCAGCGATTCGCCCCGGCCGGCCATCGGGATGCGCACCAGGAAATCGCAGCGCTCGCGGGTCAGGCGGCGCATGCCGGCGCCCTCGGCGCCGAGCACGAGCGCCAGCGGTCCGCGCAGATCGGCCGCATACAGCGTCTGCGTGGCGTCGCCGGCGGCGCCAACCACCCAAATGCGTCGTTGCTTGAGCCTATCGAGCGTACGGGCGAGATTCGTCACGCTCGCCAATTCGACGTATTCGGCGGCGCCGGCCGCGACCTTGCGGGCCACGCCGTCGACCGCCGCGGCGCGGTCCCGCGGGATCACGACCGCCAGCACGCCGGCGGCGTCGGCCGTGCGCAAGCAGGCGCCGAGATTGTGCGGGTCCGTGACCCCGTCGAGCACCAGCAACAGAGGATCGGCCGGCGCACTGTCGAGCGCCGCCAACAGCTCGTTCTCGTCCCAGGGTCTGCGTGGGCGCACCACGGCCACCGCCCCCTGGTGCACGCCGCCGCCCGCAAGCCCGGCGAGCACCTCGCCGGAGGCGCTCTGCACGCGCAAGCCGAGCTCGCGGGCAAGCCGCCGCAGCGCCTGGATCGGCTGATCGTCGCGCGGCAGCGCAATCCACAGCTCCAGCACCCGCTCCGGCGCCCGCTCGACGACGGCGCCAACCGCATGCAGGCCGTAAACGATTTGTCGTTTCGCCTCAGCCACGCCGGCCGCGCCGCCCGCCGCCGCCTTGGCGTCTCGGGCCCTCGCGGCGCGGCGCGCCGCGCGAGAGCCCTTGCGCGCCGTGCTCGGCGTCCAGCAGTTCGAAGTCGATCTGGCGCAGCGCCAGGTCCACGCGGCCGAGGCGTACGCGCACCGCATCGCCCATCTTCCAGCGCCGGCCGCTGCGCCGGCCGGCGAGGCCCATGCCGCTGTCGTCGAGTTCCCAATAATCGCCGGGAATCGCCGATATATGCACGAGACCGTCGATCGGCATCTCCTTGAGCTGCACGAACAGCCCGAATTCCATCGCGCTGGTAATCGTCGCCTCGAAACTCTCGCCGACCCGCGGCTGCAAATACAGGCATTTCAGGTAGCTCATGACGTCGCGGGCGGCCTCGTCCGCGCGCCGTTCGCGCTGCGAACTCTCCTGGCCGAGCGCCTGCAGTTCCGCGACGCCGTAGCGGCGGCCCGAGGCGCTCGACGGCAGCGTTGCCGCCTTGATCGCCCGATGCACGAGCAGGTCCGGGTAGCGGCGGATCGGCGAGGTAAAATGCGCGTACTCATCGAGCGCGAGGCCAAAGTGGCCGATGTTGGTCTGCTGGTAGACGGCCTGCGCGAGCGCGCGAATCACCAACCCTTCGAGCAGCGCGCCGTCCGGACGCTCGACCAGGCGCTCGATCAGCTGGCGGAATTCGCGCGCCGTCGGCCGTTCGGAGAATACGGCACCGACTTTCAGCGCATTCATGATTTTTTGCAGTTCGCTGACCCGCTTGTCTTCTGGTTGGCCGTGTACGCGGTACAAGCTGCCGGCCTTGGCGAGCCGCAGCGCCGCGGCCGCCTGCACGTTGGCCGCGATCATGCATTCTTCGATCAGGCGGTGCGCATCGTTGCGCGCCAGCGCGTAAAAACCCTCGATCTTGCCGTCCTCGCCGATGCGCGCCTTGACCTCGCCGCCGCGGAAATCGAGCGCACCGCGCGCATCGCGCGCGTCTTTCAGCGCCTGGTAGACGGCGTACAGGGTCTGCAGCGATTCGCCCACGCGCTCCTCCTGCGTCGGCCGCCCGCCCGCCGCGCGGCTCTGCAAGTACGCCCAGGCATCGTCATAGGTGAGCCTGGCGTGCGAGCGGATCACGGCTTCGTAGAAGCGCGCCTTGCCGAGCTTGCCGGTCTTGCCGATGCGCATGTCGCAGACGAACGCCAGGCGCTCGATCTGCGGCATCAGGGAACACAGATGATTGGACAGATGCTCGGGCAGCATCGGCATGACCCGATCCGGGAAGTACACCGAGGTTGCGCGCGCGCGCGCTTCGACGTCCAATTCGCTGCCGAAACGCACGTAGTGGCTGACGTCGGCGATCGCGACGACCAGCCGCCAGCCGCCGCCGTGCAGCGTCTCGGCGAACACGGCGTCGTCGAAGTCCCGCGCATCCGCGCCGTCGATCGTCACCAACGGCAATGCGCGCAGATCCTCGCGGCCGGCCCGATCGGCAGCGGTGACGGCCGGCCCGAAGGCGTCCGCCGCGCGGATGACCTCGGCCGCGAATTCCTGCGGCAGATCGTGCCGCAGGATCGCAAAGCGCGCGGCGAGTTCCGACGGGCGCAAATCGGCGAGGATCTCGACGACGCGGCCGCGCGCCGGCACCTCGCCCTGCGGCCGCCTGGTGATCTCGACGATCACGTAGTCGTCGTCCTTGGCCCCATGACGGTCGCCCAGCGGCACTTCGACGGCATACCAATGCGCCGGGTCCTCGGGAACCACCCGGCCGTGTCCGGGACCGGTATGCCAAACTCCGCCGATCCTCGCCGGCGCATCGCCGGTACGGCGGATCAGGCGCGCCAAGCGCCTGCCGCGTTCGTTGATGCCGACCGCACGGACTTCGACCCGGTCGTTGTGCATCAGCGTCGCCGTATCGGAACGCGCCAGCACCAGCGGCGCGCTGCCGTCGTCCGGCATGATCAGCACTTCGCCGCTCGCGCGGCCGCGCACGCGCCCGCCGACGCGTTCGGCCGCCGCGACCGCGGCATAGCCTTGCGGCCCCTCGGTCGCCTGGCCGTCGCGCACCATCGCCGTCAAGCGCTTCGCCAGAGCCTCGCGCTGCGCATCCGTCGCGAGGCCGAGGCGCTGCGCGATGCGCGCATGCGACAGCGGCTCCGGCGCCTCCGCCAGGTGCTTCAGCAGCAGTTCGCGGCTCGCAATCGGCTCGGCGTAGCGCATCTTCTCCAATTCGAGGTTCGGGTCCGCGTCGCGCCAGTCCCGGGGTTGCGCCGATTTCGGCTGAGTACGCGGACCGCCGGTTCTATTCGCCATTGTTTGTCGCCGATTCAGTAATTATCGAGTTGTATGGAGGCCGTGCATCGATTGACAAGCCCTGGGCGTGTGCGTACATTTCGCCGCCTGCGCCGATGGCGAGCCCCTCATGCCCAGGTGGCGGAACTGGTAGACGCGCTGGTTTCAGGTACCAGTGGAGAAATTCGTGGAGGTTCGAGTCCTCTCCTGGGCACCAATTGCACGCCTCGAGCCGTCGGCCATGCCGCGCCGCTAGCGTAACACAGCCGCCCGTCCGGCCTGCGTAGCGAGGCGGCGTGCTATCGGCGCGCGCCGCTGCGGCTCATTGACGCAGCGCGCGCCGCGCGCCGGTCGAGGCCGTCAGATAGCTTTCTTCGGCCACGCGCAGCAAGTCTCGTCCCCGGCCCTTCGCCTCGTACAGCGCCGTGTCGGCGCGCGCGATCAGTTCGTCCGGGGATTTGACTTTCTCATCCATGGTCGCGAGTCCGGCGCTCAGACTCACGCGCAAATCCGCGCCCACGGCGGGCAGGCGAATTTTGCAGAGCAGCGTGCGCAGCCGCTCGAGGGTGCCGACCGCCGTCTCGAGCGGCGTATCCGGCATGACCAACAGGAACTCCTCGCCGCCCCACCGGCCCAGCACGTCGGTCGCACGCAGGGCGGCGGCGCCGGCCAGGGCGAATTCGCGCAGCACCTGATCGCCCGCGGCGTGTCCGCAACGGTCGTTGATCAGCTTGAAATGATCCAGATCGATGATCGCGATCGTCAGCGGGGCGTGCGCCGCGAGCGCCAGATCGAAGGCCGCGGACGCGCGCTCGAACGTGGCGCGGCGGTTTGGCAAGCCGGTCAAGGCGTCTTCGGCGGCCAGGCGCTGCAGTGCGCGCCGGTGGCGCAAATTCGCGGTCAGGATGTAAATCAACAGGACGATCAGCAGCAAAGCGGATAGCGAGGCGATGACGATGAGATTAAGCTCCTCGGCTTGACGCCGCGATCGCTCCATCGACAGCGCCAGCTTGCGCCGCAGGGAGACGTTGCGCTCTATTTCGCGGTCGGTCGCGAAGCGCGCGCGCATCGCCGCCGCCAGACTGATGCGCTCCGCATCGGTTTCGACCGCCGTGCGGCGCACATACTCGCCGAGGTCCCGGTAGGCGGCGCCGTAGTCGCCCAAGGCGGCGTCGGCGCGCGCCCGCCATTGATAAAAAGCGGCGACGCGCCGCGGTGGAACGTCGGCGCCGCCGCGAGCGAGCACGCCGTTCAGCGCGGCGCGCGCGCGCGCCGGGTGGCCCTGATCCAGGTCGATGAGCGCGAGCACCGCGCGCGCTTCCTTGACGACGTCGGTCGAGCCTGCGGCGGTGAACGTGGCGAGCGCGCCGCGGCACTCGCGCTCGGCCGCGGTCCACTGCTTCAATTCGACGCGGGTCTCGCAGATGCGCAGGTCTTCGAAGGCGATCCCCTGCACATCGTGCAGCGGCACGCTGAGCGCGCGGCTCTGCGTGAACTCGGCGATCGCGCCGCGGTAATTGCCCATCAATTTCAATATGGTGCCGCGCACGTAGCGCGACACGGACAAGCTGAGCGTCGCGTCGTGCGCCAGGTCCCAGGCGATCACTTCATCGTTCAGCGTCAGCGCTTGCGGGTAATCGCGCATCGCGCGCATCACCGCGGTCAGGGAGTCGGCGGCCAGCATCCGCGGCTCGGCGAGCCCCTGGGAACTCGCTGCGCGGTAGGCCTCGCTCAGACTGACGATCGCCCGATCCTCCTGGTTCAAGCGATACTGCAGCAGGCCCTCGGTGATCCGCAGACAGATGTCGGCGGCGGATCGCGGCGGCTGCGCCGAGCGCGCGGCGACGATCGATTGCAGCGCCTTGTGCATGCCCGCTTCGTCGTAGACGTTCTCCGCATAAGCGGCGAGCAAATCGAGGCGCACCGGGTCGCTGGCGCCGCCGACCAAGCGCAGGCCGCTGCGCGCGGCCGCGCGCGCATCGACGTCGAGTTCGAGGCGGCTGTCGCTTTGCGCGATCACCGCGTACAGCGATGCGATCCGGCGGGGATCGGCATTCGGCGCGCGCAGCAAGGGTGCGAGCATGCTTCGGGCGCGGCGCGAAGCCTGCACGGCGTCCGTCGCGGCAAGCGATTGCAGCGCCCGCACCGCGGCATAAGGGCTCGCCAGGCAATCGGCGTGCGCCGGCCACGACAGCAGCCACGCCGCCGCCGAGATCGCCGCCCACGCGAGCAGCGCCGCCGTGCTCGCGGCCGCGCGACCGCGATGCCGTAGGGTATCCATGGGAACCCGTAAAATAGCCCGAGGGCCGCCGCCGCACGTCTTGCGACGTCACGATTCGGCCGCCGGAAGCGTGAAATCGGTGGCATTACCGGCCGCACGGCGCGCTGGCCCCTGCGCCGGCGAGCGCGTATAAAGGCGAAAAATGCCCTCTGCATGACGCGGCTGGGATGCCCCTGGCTGGGGCGGGCGAGGGGAGTAACGATGATGACGATGCGCACGAACGGCGACGCGGCGGCCGGCGGGATTTCCTTTTGGGATCGCCGGCGCACAGCCGCGCGGCCGGGTTTCAATCGCTTCATGGTGCCGCCGGCGGCGCTCGCCGTGCATCTATCGATCGGCCAGGTATACGCGTTTTCGACGTTCAATCTGCCGCTGACGAGGCTGGTGGGGATCGGCCATGCGCTGCCGGCGGACTGGAAGTTGACCGAGATCGGCTGGATATTCTCCACCGCGATCCTGTTCCTCGGTGCAGCGGCCGCGGTGTTCGGCCGCTGGGTCGAGAGCGCCGGGCCGCGCAAGGCGATGGCGGTCGCGGCCGCCTGCTTCGGCGGCGGATTCGTGGTCTCCGCCGTGGGCATCGACCTGCACCAAATCTGGCTCTTGTACCTCGGCTACGGCGTACTCGGCGGCTGCGGACTCGGCATCGGCTACATCTCGCCGGTTTCGACGCTGATCAAGTGGTTTCCCGATCGGCCGGGCATGGCGACCGGCATGGCCATCATGGGTTTTGGCGGCGGCGCCTTGATCGCGGCGCCGCTGTCGTTGATCTTGATGAATCATTTCAAATCGGCGGCATCGAACGGCGTCGCCGGCGCGTTCCTGTCGATGGGCTGCATTTATTTCGCGTTCATGATGATCGGCGCGCTCACCGTGCGCGTGCCGCCGGAAGGCTGGCGGCCGGCCGGCTGGGCGCCGCCGGCGCTGCCGAAAAAATTGATCACCAATGCTCAGGTGCAGGTCGATACCGCCTGGCGCACGCCGCAGTTTTGGCTGCTGTGGGGCGTGTTGTGCCTGAACGTCACCGCCGGCATCGGCGTCATCGGCCAAGCCTCGCCGATGATCCAGGAGATGTTCAGCGGCCGGGTTTCGCCCGCCGCCGCCGCCGGTTTCGTCGGCCTGCTGAGTCTTTTCAACATGGGTGGCCGCTTCGTCTGGGCGACGATTTCCGACTATATCGGCCGCAGAGTCACCTATTGCGTGTTTTTCGTGCTCGGCATCGTGTTGTATGCGTCCGTGCCTGCGATCGGCAGACTCGGGTCGATCGGCCTTTTCGTCGCCGCGTTCGTCGTCATCCTGTCGATGTACGGCGGCGGCTTCGCGACGATCCCCGCCTACCTGCGCGACATCTTCGGCACGATGCACGTCGGCGCGATCCACGGGCGCTTGCTGACCGCCTGGTCGGCCGCCGGCGTCCTGGGACCGGTATTGATCAACTACATCCGCGAATACCAAATCCACAGCGGCGTACCGAAGGCGCAGGCCTACTCCGTTACGATGTACATCATGTGCGTACTGCTATTGCTCGGCCTGCTGTGCAACTTGGGCGTTCGCGCGGTCGATGAACGCCATCACTCCCGGGAACCGGTGCCGGCATGACGAAAATACGCCTGCTCGCCCTGTGGCTGGTCGTCGGTCTGCCCCTGCTGTGGGGCATCGCGCGCACGCTGCAAAACGCGATGCATCTATTCCACTAGCGCTGGCGGCGCGCGCCCGCTCACGCGAACGGATTTTGCAGCAGAATCGTTTGCTCGCGGTCGGGGCCGGTCGATATGATCGTGATCGGCACGCCGACCAATGCCTGCAGCCGTGCGAGATAACTCTTGGCATTGGCCGGCAGTTCATCGTAGCGGGCAATGCCGACCGTGCTCTGCTTCCAGCCCGGCACGTCTTCGTACACCGCCGCGCACTCGCCGATCCCGCCGGAGAGCACCGGCGGCGCATCGACGAGTTCGCCGTCGATTCGGTAGCCGACGCAAATGCGCAGCGTATCGAGTCCGTCGAGGACGTCGAGTTTGGTCACGCACAGCGCGGAGCAGCTGTTGTGCACGACCGAGCGGCGCAGGGCGACGGCGTCGAACCAACCGCAGCGCCGCCGCCGGCCGGTCACGGAGCCGAACTCGTGGCCGACGCGCGATAAATGCTCGCCGAACGCGTCGAACAATTCGGTCGGAAACGGCCCGGAGCCGACGCGCGTCGTATACGCCTTGACGATGCCGAGCACCTCGTGCAGACGGCGCGGCCCAATGCCGGTGCCGGCGGCCGCGCCGCCCGCGGTGGTCGTCGATGAGGTGACGAATGGGTAGGTGCCGAGATCGACGTCCAGCATCGCGCCTTGCGCTCCCTCGAAGAGCACATTTTTTCCCTCGGCGCTCAAGCCTTCGAGGATGCCCGTGACGTCGGCGACCAGGGGCCGCAGGCGCTCGCCGAGTTCCAGGTGGGATTCGAGAACCTGCTGGAAATCGATCGGCGCCGTATTGAAATAGCGTTGCAGCACGAAATTGTGGAAGTCGAGGATCTCGCCGAGCCTCGCTGCGAAGCGCTCGCGGTGAAACAAATCGGCGACCCGCACGGCGCGGCGCGCCACTTTGTCCTCGTAGGCGGGGCCGATGCCGCGCCCCGTCGTGCCGATGGCGTTCGCTCCCTGGGCCTTTTCGCGGGCTCTGTCGAGCGCGACATGCGAGGCCAGGATCAACGGACAGTACGGGCTGACGCGCAAACGCTCGTACACCGGTACGCCCTGCCCGATCAGCATCTGCGCCTCGTTGAAGAGCGCCTCCAGCGACAGCACCACGCCATTGCCGATCAAGCACTGCACGCGCTCGTGCAATATGCCGGACGGCAGCAACGACAAGACCGTCTTCTTGCCGCCGATCACCAGGGTGTGGCCGGCATTGTGTCCGCCCTGGAAGCGCACCACCGCGTGCGCCGAATCCGTCAGCAAATCGACGACCTTGCCCTTGCCTTCGTCGCCCCACTGCAAGCCGATGACGACGACGTTTCTACCCATGGCGCGCCATCCACAGCAGGGTGAGGCCGAAGATCACGCTGATAAAGCCGCCAAGGCGCAGCTGCACCGATTCCATGGCCGCCAATTTCGCCATCAAGCGCTGCGCCGCCGCCGGATTCAGGAACGGCAGAATACCCTCGAGCACCAGATACAGCGCGAACGCGCCGCACAGGTACCGGGTCAATTCGCTCCAGCCGATTTGCATGTGCAGAGCGTAGCCGCTCAGCGCGGCGCTTGCGGCTGTTTGAAATACTTGAAGTAGGCGCTGTCCGGCGACAACACCAGCAGGTCGCCCGCCGTGCCGACCGAGTGCCTATACGCCTGCATGCTGCGATAAAACGCGTAGAATTCCGGGCTCTGCGAATAGGCGGCCGCGTAGATCTGGCTGGCCGCCGCGTCCCCCGCGCCGCGAATCTGATCGGCCTGGCGCGCCGCGTCGGCGAGAATCTCGGTCTGCTCCTTGCTCGCCATGGCGCGCGTCGCTTCGGCCGTTTCCGCGCCCTCGGCGCGCAGCTTCGCCGCCTGCGCTTTGAATGTCGCGCGCATGCGATCGTACACGGAGTCGCGCACCTGTCGCGGCAGTTCGATCTTGGTGATGCGCACGTCGACCAGCTGGATGCCGAGCTGTTGCGCGGCGGAATGCGCGTGTTTCATCATCGCGTTGGTGAACTCTTTGCGGTTCGCGGTGATCACCTGCTGCAGCGTACGCTGCGTCACGGCGGTCTTGATGCTGTCCTTGATCGTCTCGCCGAGGCGCGCGTTGGCGACGTCCTCCGAGCCGCCGGTCGTTTCGTAATAGCGACGCAGGTCGTCGATGCGCCATTTGACGTAGAAATCGACGATCAGCTGTTCCTGCTCGTGCGTCAGGAAGCGCTCGGCCGGATAGAACTGGGTGATGATGCGCTTGTCGAACTTGGCAACCTCGTTGACGACCGGAATTTTAAAATGCAGCCCCGGTTTGTAATTCGAATCGACGATTTCGCCGCCGACCGACTTGATCGCGAGTTGCCCCTCGCTGACCGTGAATACGCTCGCGCGCACCACCAGGATCGAAGCCACCGCGGCCAGCAGGATGTACAAGATCTTGTTGTGCATCATGGCGCTCCCGGCACGCGCGGGCTGCCGTCGCCGGCCGCGGCCTGCGCATCCTGAGTGGCCGCCGGCGCGGCCGCCGCGTCGCTCTTCGGCGCGCCCGCCTGCGCGCCCGTCACCGCCGCCGCGGGCGCGGCGATCAGCTTGTCGAGCGGCAAATACATCACGTTGTTGGCGCCCTTGGTGTCGACCAGCACTTTGCGCGCATTCTTGTACACCTCTTCCATCGTTCCGAGGTACATGCGCTCGCGCGTCACCGCCGGCGCCCGCTGGTACTGCGCGAACACCTGATCGAAGCGCGCGCTATCGCCTTGCGCGAGCGCGACGACCTTCGCCTGGTATGCTTCGGCGTCTTGCACCGCCTTGGCGGCCGCGCCGCGCGCGCGCGGCAGAATGTCGTTGCGGAACAGTTCCGCCTCCTGCTGGTAGCGCTGCCGATCCTTGTCCGCCTTGATCGCGTCGCGCTGCGCTTCCTGCACGGGTTCCGGCACATTGACGTCGGTGAGATTGACGCTGACGATATGAATGCCCATGTCGTAGCCGTCGAGCGTGCGCTGCAGCAGGGTGTGCGCCCGATCGGTGATCGACGGATCGAACGCCAGAGCCTTGTCGAGCGTCGCTTGTCCGATCGCCTCGCGCATCGCGCTTTCGCTCGCCTGCGCCAGAGTCTCGTCGACGTCGCGCACTTCGAACAGCAGCCTCAGCGGATCGGGTTGCGTGTATTGAACCGCGGATTTCACTTCGACCAGGTTCGTGTCCGCGGTGAGCATGCTGGTCTCGTCGGTGACGCTGTACAGGCGCGAAACGTTGACGATGATCTTGCGCTCGATCGGCCACGGCAGATGCCAGTTGTAGCCCGGGCCCGTGGTTTGCTCGTACTTGCCGAAGCGCAGGATGACCGCGCGCTCTTGCGCATCGACGCGGTAGACGCCGCTGCCGATC
The DNA here is from genome assembly GCA_035531435.1 of Steroidobacteraceae bacterium. GTDB lineage: Bacteria > Pseudomonadota > Gammaproteobacteria > Steroidobacterales > Steroidobacteraceae > Bog-1198. The sequence continues at coordinate 79,016 of DATKSW010000022.1, forward strand.
CATATTACGCCGATCGTGACGAGCACGATCGAGACTCCGCGGCCGACGTTCACCGCGCTCGGGGCGCCGCCCGCGCCGCCGCCCGCAGCGCCGGCCTTGCGGCCGAACAACGCAGCGAGCCGCCGCTGGACGTTGCGCAATATCTCGTCCAGGTCGTTCGGCGGCTTCTGGCGATTCCAGGGATTGCGCTTTTCGCCGGGGTCGTTCCAAGCCATCGTTGTGCCTAATGCCGCTTCGGACAAATGACTGTTGAAGAGCCGATCATTCTAGGCAGACGGTACGCCGCTCACAAGTCGAGGCCGCTTCATTCGCCTCCCGACTAGGCGACCTGCTGCTCGGCGCGCGGCCCGGCGCCGGCCGAATCCGCCAGCAGTTCGACGCCGGCGCCGCCGACCAGCACCGCGATCTCGCGGGGCTCGAGCTCGACGTCCAAATCCCAGCTGCCGTCGTCGCACTGCCGTTCGCCGCGCACCGCGTTGCGCCCGTAAAGAGCGGAGCGCACCGCCGCGGCCGCGAGCAGAATGTGCAACCTGCCCCTGACGAGGCCGGGGCGTACGTTGCGCGCGGCCGCCTCGCGCAGAGCGTCCAGGCCGGCGCCGGTGGTCGCGGAGCACCATGCCTGCGCGGGCAGGCCGTCGGCATCGATCTGCACGTGCGGCGCTTCGCCGCTGACGTCGATCTTGTTGAAGACCAGCAGTTCACGCACCTCGCCGGCGCCGATGCCGCGCAGCACCTCGCGTACCTGCGCGATGCGCTCCTGGCGCAGCGGATCGGCGGCATCGACGACATGCAGCAGCAGGTCGGCGTCCTGCGCCTCGAGCAGCGTCGAGCGAAAAGCGGCGATGAGTTCATGGGGCAATTCGCGTACGAAGCCGACGGTGTCGGCGAGCACCACCTCGCCGATGCCTTCGAGTTTGAAGCGCCTCACCGTCGGATCCAAAGTCGCGAACAGTTGGTCCGCGACGTACGCCGCGGAACCGGTCAGCGCATTGAAAAGCGTCGACTTGCCGGCGTTGGTGTAGCCGACCAGAGCGGCGGTCGGCACCGGCAGCTCGCGCCGTACGCGCCGGCCGGTGTCGCGCTGGCGCGCGAGCTTCTCGAGGCGTGCGCGCAACGTGCGTATGCGTTTGCCGATCAAGCGCCGATCGGTTTCGAGCTGCGTTTCGCCGGGGCCGCGCAGGCCGATTCCGCCCTTTTGCCGTTCCAGATGGGTCCAGCCGCGCACCAGCCGCGTCGACAGGTGCGTCAACTGCGCCAGCTCGACTTGCAGCTTGCCCTCGAAGCTTCGCGCCCGCTGCGCAAATATGTCGAGAATCAGGCCGTTGCGGTCCAACACGCGGCGATTGGTCAATTTCTCCAGATTCCGTTCCTGGCTCGGACTCAGGCTGCGGTCGATGAGCACCAGATCCGCGGCATTACGCTCGGCGCAGGCCTTGATTTCTTCGGCCTTTCCGGAACCGACGAAGTACTTCGGATCGGGCCGCGGCCGCGCAGCGCACACCAGGCCGACGAGCTGCGTGCCGGCCGAGGCGGCGAGCGCCTGGAATTCGCTGATGTCGCTGGCTTCGACCGCGTGTCCGATGCCGACGGCGACCAATACCGCGCGTTCACCGCGGCCGGGGCGGTCAAACAACGGCGCAGCGCCTGCCGCTCATTCGACGATCGCCGGTTCCGTGACTTCACCGTCCTCGCCGGTCGGCAAGCGGACGTTGCGCGCCGGCACGACCGTGGAAATCGCGTGCTTGTAGACCATCTGGCTCACGCTGTTTCTGAGTAACACGACGAACTGATCGAACGAATCTATCTGACCTTGCAGCTTGATGCCGTTCACCAGATAGATCGAGACGGGCACCCGTTCCTTGCGCAGGGCATTCAAAAATGGATCCTGCAGAGATTGACCGCGGGCCATGAGTAAAACTCCTTATTTTTTGACGTCATTTGTCCTGTCGTGTCACTTCCTTACGGCACCAGGCAAACCGCTGGGAATGCTAGCACAGCGGGTTCTGCCGACGGTAAGCGTGTGAGCACACTGTAATCATTCATTTGACAAGTGTTTGCGGTTGCGCAGAGGCGCCAGGCACTCTGCGAGCGCATCGCCCATCGCGCACGCCGCCTCTGGCTGCCCCGAGTCGAACCAGCGGGCGAGCGTTCGCCGCCGCAGCCACGTGAACTGCCGTTTCGCAAGTTGCCGCGACGCCGCAATCGCCCTGTCCGTTGCTTGCTGCAGAGTAAACTCGCCCGCCAAGTGCTGCCATAACTGCCGATATCCGACCGCGCGCATCGACGGTTGTTCCCCGCCGAGATCGCCGCGCCGATAAAAGCCGCGCACTTCCTCCAGTAATCCCGCCTCGAGCATCGCCTCGAAGCGCCGCGCGAGCGCGGCGTGCAAGGCGCCGCGCTCGGCCGGCGCCAGGGCCAGCTCGACGAACCGCACGTCGTCGATCGGCGCGCGGCGCTGCTCGCGCAATTGCGTGATCGTCGTGCCGGTGAGCCGAAACACCTCGATGGCGCGCTGTATGCGCTGCGGGTCGTTGGCGTGGATGCGGCTGGCGGCGGCCGGATCGATGCGCGCCAACTCGCCATGCACGGCCGCCCAACCGGCTTGCGCCGCCATGGCGTCGATTTCGGCGCGCAGTTTGCGATCGGCCGCGGGCAGCGCGGCGATTCCTTCGGTCAACGCGTGGAAATACAGCATCGTCCCGCCGACCAGCAGCGGCTGGCGGCCGCGCGACCATATGGCCTGCATCGCCCGCTCGGCGTCGCGCACGAATTCACCGGCCGAATAGCTCTCGGCCGGATCGCGAATGTCGACCAGGTGGTGGACGATGCGCGCGCGCGTGGCCGCGCTCGGCTTCGCCGTACCGATATCCATGCCGCGATACACCAGTGCCGAGTCGACGCTGATGATCTCGAGCGCAAACCGCTGCGCGAGCCGGATCGCCGCCTCCGACTTGCCGGCGCCGGTCGGCCCCATCAGCAGCACCGCCACGCGGCGCATCAGCGGCCACGCAAAAACAAGCGGTCGAGATCGGCGAGGGACAGACGCACCCAGGTCGGCCGGCCGTGATTGCACTGATCCGCCCGATCGGTGCGCTCCATCTCGCGCAGCAAGGCGTTCATCTCCGCCACGCTCAGGTGGCGCTGCGCGCGCACCGCGGCGTGGCAGGCCATCGTCGCCAACCGGCGATTGACCGCTTCCTCGACGCGCCGCGAGCGCCCCTGGTCCGCGAGGTCGGCGAGCACGCCGCGCACCAGATCCGAGGCGTCCTCTCCGGCGAGCAGGCAGGGTATCGCGCGCAGCGCGAGTTCCCCGGGTGCCATGCGCGTCAACTCGAAGCCCAGCGCCGCGAACTCCTCGGCGTGCGCCGCGGCGGCGTCGGCGTGCGCGGGACTCACGCGGATGACCTCGGGCACCAGCAATTGCTGGCGCGCGGTTTGTCCGGCCAACAATTTCTTCAAGCGTTCGTAGAGGATGCGCTCGTGTGCGGCGTGCATGTCCACGAGGACGATGCCTTGCGCGGACTGCGCCAGGATGTAGGCGCCGTGCAACAGCGCGATGGCCTCGCCCAGCGGGGCCTGCGAATCGGCCGCGCGCGGCGGCGCGGACGCGGCTTCCTCGCGGACGGCCTGCGCCGCCGCCGGTTGCGCCGCGGCGAGATAGAGCCCCGCCTGCTGCGGGCGCGCGGCCGCGGCCTCTGCGGCGGCGCCGCGCAGCCAGTCGGCGCCGCCGCTGCCCATCGACTGCTCGCGAGGCCGCGTGGCCGCGAGCGCCTGCTCGAGCGTGCGAAACACGAAATCGTGAATCCTGCGCGGTTCGCGGAAGCGCACTTCGAGCTTCTGCGGATGGGCGTTGACGTCGACCATCGCCGGATCGAGATCCAAGTACAGCAGGTAGGCCGGGTGACGGCCGTGGAACATCACGTCCTGGTAGGCTAGCCGCGCCGCGCTCGCCAGTAATTTGTCGCGCACCAGGCGGCCGTTCAAGAACCAAAACTGCAAATCCGATTGCCCGCGCGAGAAGGTCGGCAGCCCCAGCCAGCCGCCGAGCCTCAGACTTTCGGTCGCGTGCTCCATTTCGGCCAGGTGCTCGGCGAATTCATCGCCGCAGACGCGCGCCACGCGCAGCAGCCGCTCGGCCGGCGTGGCCGCCGGCGCCAGACTCCAGACTCTCTTGCCGTTGTGCGCGAGCGTGAAAGCGACGTCGAAGCGCGACAGCGCGAGCCGCTCGAGCATCCGCAAGATGTGTTGAAATTCGGTCCGCTCGGCGCGCAGGAACTTGCGCCGTGCGGGGACGTTGAAGAACAGGTTGCGCACCTCGACGCTGCTGCCCAAGGGGTGCGCCGCGGGAGCCGCGGCGGGCGCCGGCGTCGAGCGCGCATCGACCGCCCAGCCGTGCTGCTGATCGGCGGCGCGCGAAGTCAGGCGCAACCGCGATACCGCGGCGATGCTGGGCAGCGCCTCGCCGCGAAACCCGAGGCTGCGAATGCTCTGCAAATCCGCGAGCGAGGCAATCTTGCTGGTCGCATGGCGCGCGAGCGCCACGGCGAGCTCGTGCGGCGCGATGCCGCAGCCGTCGTCGCGAACTCGAATCATGGTACTGCCGCCGTGATCGAGTTCGACATCGATGCGCCGCGCGCCGGCATCGAGCGCGTTCTCGACCAATTCCTTGACCACCGAAGCCGGCCGCTCGATCACCTCGCCGGCCGCGATTTGACTGATCAATTCCTCGGCTAAGACGTGAATCGGCAAAGGCCACCTCGCGAACATTGCATGTTCGCATATTGCGGGGGCCCGGCGCCTGCTCGGGCGCCCCGCCGGCGCAGCGGCCCGCTAGCGGCCGGAGCCCTCCGCCATCAGGGTGGTGGGCGCGCGCGCGGCGATCATTTGCGCAACGCGCGAGCCCGCGGGCGGATTGGCGTAGAAGTAATTTCTCACCCCCTGCAGGATCGCGGCCGCGATCTTCTCTTGATGGGCGGGGTCGCGCAGCCGCTTTTCCTCGCGCGGATTGGAGATGTAGGCGGTTTCCACCAGCATCGACGGAATGTCCGGCGATTTCAAGACGACGAACCGCGCCTGCTGCACGACCGGCCTGCGGACCTCGCCGATGCGATTCAAGGCGTGCAAGACTCGCTGCGCCGCCGCCTCGCTCGCGCTGAGAGAGGCCGACTGCGACAGATCGAGCAGCACCGACGCCAATACCGGGCTCTTGTTCTCCAGGGAGACGCCGCCGATCAGATCCGACGCGTTCTCGCGTTCCGCCAGCCAGCGCGCCGCCTCGTCGCTCGCGCCGCGCTGCGAGAGGATGTACACCGAGGAGCCGTCGACGCTGTGGTTGCGGACCGAGTCGGCATGGATCGAGACGAATAAGTCGGCATTGTGGGCGCGCGCGCGGCGCATGCGATCGCGCAGCGGTACGAAATAATCGCCGTCGCGGGTCATGTATGCGCGCATCCCGGGCTGGCCGTCGACGAGCGCCGCGAGATCCTTGCCGATGGCGAGCACCACGTCCTTTTCGCGGGTGCCGTGCACGCCGATCGCGCCCGGATCCTCGCCGCCGTGACCCGGATCGATGGCGATGACCACGTAGCGCGCCCGCGGCGGCTGGTGCGCGACCTTGACCGGCATTTCGGCACGCGCCGTATTCGCCAAGTCGAGTACCAGCCGGTAACCGTAGCGATGGTTCGGCGGGCTGAGGAAGCTCTTCGCACGAGCCGCGCCGTTAAGATCGAGGACGATGCGCAATTGCCCCGTCGGGCGCAGCGCGCTGCGGATGTCCTTGACGATGCCCGCCGCAGCCGGGGCGCCGAGCGCGCCCGCCTGCAAGCGTCCCGCCGGAATGTCGAGCACGGCTCGGTCGGGGTTGTGCAACAAGAAAAGGTCGTGCCGCGCACGGCCGGACAAGTCCAAGACTACGCGCGTGTTATCGGGGCCCGCCCACAAGCGAATATGCCGCACGTCGACTGCCGCCGCCGGCCGCGCGAGCGCCGTGGCAAGCAGGAAAAGCCAGGCGGTGCTCGGCGGCGGCGATCTCATGGTGCCGTACCTTAACGCCGATAAGGTGTCTTTTTCAAGTCAAATTAGGTAGATAGGATATTATTCTACTGTTGCTTGCTAGGTCTTCCAGCCAGCGCTTTCCGATTTCGCCGCGGCCGAGCAGCCGGGCACGGCGTCCGCCGTCGGCATAATCCAGCGCCATTTCCAGATCGGCGGCCGGCAACGAGGAGCCGCCGCGTTCCGGCCACTCGATCAACAGCAGCTGGCCCGGGAGCAAGTAATCGCGCAGCCCCAGCTCGAAAACGTCGCTGCCGCCCTGCAGCCGGTACAGGTCGACATGCACGCAGGTCGCACGGCTCGTCGGGTAGGTTTCGACCAGGGTGTAGGTGGGACTGCGGACCGGGCCGGCGGCGCCCAGCGCCTGCAGCAGACCGCGCACGCAGGTGGTCTTGCCGGCGCCGAGCTCGCCGTGCAGATGGACGACGGTGCATGCGCGCGTCGCCTGCGGCCAACTCCCGGCAAGCGCCGCGCCGAGCTCCAAGGTCGCAGCGGCATCGCGCAGTTCGAAGCTCATCGCGCACATATATCGGGCATTATACGCAGCGTGAGCCCCGTCATGATCCCGGACCGCGCGGCGCTCGCCGCCGATATCAAACGTTGGAGCGCGGAACTCGGCTTCACCGGCGCCGGCATCGCGCAGATCGATTTGGCGGCCGACGAGGCGCATTTCCTCGATTGGCTGCGCGCCGGCTTTGCCGGCGCGATGACCTATATGGAGCGCCACGGCTGCCGGCGCTCGCGCCCGGCGGAGCTGCAGCCGGGTACGCTAAGCTGCATCAGCGTGCGCATCGACTACTGGGCCGCCGCCGCCGCCGATGCGCACACGGCGCTGCGAGATGCCGGCCGCGCATACATTTCGCGTTATGCCTTGGGCCGCGATTACCACAAGGTGGTTCGTGGGCGTTTGCAAAAGCTTTGCGACCGCATCGGCGCCGCAGTCGGACCCTTCGGGCATCGGGTATTCGCCGACAGCGCGCCGCTGCTCGAGAAGGCGCTGGCGCGCAACGCCGGCCTCGGCTGGATCGGCAAGCACACGAATTTGATCGATCGCGGGGCGGGCTCGTATTTCTTCCTCGGCGAGATCTATTGCGACCTCGACCTGCCGCCCGATCGTGCGAGCAGCGCGCACTGCGGCTCCTGCAGCGCCTGCCTGTCCGCCTGCCCCACCGGAGCAATCGTCGCGCCGTATCGGCTGGATGCCAGGCGCTGCATTTCCTACCTGACGATCGAGTTGAGCGGATCGATACCGCTCGAATTCCGCCGCGCGATCGGCAATCGGATTTTCGGCTGCGACGACTGCCAGCTCGTATGCCCGTGGAACAAGTTCGCGCGGCCTACGCAGGATGCGGACTTCGCGCCGCGCCACGGCCTCGATCGCGCCGGCCTGATCGAGCTGTTCTCCTGGAGCGAAGCGCAATTCCTGCGAAGAACGGCGGGCAGCGCGCTGCGGCGCATCGGCCATCGACGCTGGCTGCGCAACATTGCCATTGCGCTCGGCAACGCGCCGCGATCCGCGGCGGTGGTCGCAGCGCTCAAGCGACGCGCCGCGGACCCCTCGGATATGGTGCGCGAACATGTCCACTGGGCGCTCGCCGAGCAGGCGTCGAAACCGCCCGATCGGGGGCAGCGCTGAGTTTGCCGGCCCGGCGCGGGCGCGCCGCGCGCTCACAGCGCGGGCAATAGACTGCTGCCTGCCGGATTGAAGAAATGCCGGCCGCGCCGCGTTTTGACGATCTGCGCCAACAGTTGCTGATAATCGGTCTCGCTGCCGACCGGATCGATCGCCGCGGAATTGACGATCAACAGCGGCGCCGCGTCGTAGGCATGGAAGAACCGGGCGTACGATTCGGTGAGCTTCTCGAGGTAGGCGCGTTCGATGAACTGCTCGTAGCGGATGCCGCGTTTCGCAATCCTATCGAACAATACGTCGACCGGCGCCTGCAGGTAGACGACCAGATCCGGCCGCGGCGCGTCGACGACCACGCGCTCGAAAACGCGCTCGTAAAGAGCGAATTCCGCGTCATCCAGCGTGACCCGCGCGAACAGCCGGTCCTTCTCCAACAAATAGTCCGCAACCCTGACGGAATCGAACAGGTCCGCTTGCCGCACCTCCTCGAGTTGGCGTGCGCGCTGAAACAAAAAGAACAGCTGCGCTTGAAAGGCCGCGGAGCGCGGGTTGCGGTAGAAGCGTTCCAGAAACGGATTCTGGTCGGCCTGCTCGAGGATCAGTTGCCCGTCGACGGACTGCGCCAGGCGGCGCGCAAGGCTCGTCTTGCCGACGCCGATCGGCCCTTCGACGACAATGAATCGGTGTAGATTTGTGCTCAACGCTGCACTCTATTCTTCGTTCAGAACCCACAGCCCGGCATCGCCCGCGCGCTCTTTGAGCTCCGCGACGCGACCGCATCCGGGGATGTCGAGCGTCGGTGCGATCTCGGCAAGAGGATACAACACGAAGTTGCGATCGCGTACACCGGGGTGCGGCAGGCACAGCCCCGGCTCGTCGATCGGCGCACCGCTCATCCATATCAAATCCAGGTCGATGACGCGCGGACCCCAGCGCTCGCGCCGATCGCGTCCCATCGCCCGCTCTATCGCGAGCAGGGAAGCCAATAATTCCCGCGCGTCCAACATCGTCAGGACGCCCACCGCGGCGTTGATGAATTGCGGCTGATCCTGCGGACCCAAGGGCCGCGATCGATACGCCCGCGAGCGCCCGAGCAGCCGCGTCGCCGGCAGCGCGCCGATCCTCTCGCAGGCTTCGCGAACGCGCGCCCGCGGGTCCTGAAGATTGCTGCCGATCGCCACGTACGCCGGACGCCACGGCGCGCTCACGCGGACTCGCTCACCGTCAAGCGGGCGCCGCGCCGCCGCGCGACCCGCGGCGGCGGCGGCGCCTGCGGCCAGGCGGCGCGCCGGCCGTTTCCACGGACGCCTGTTGCGGGCGCGCCTGCACGCGCTTTACGCGCTCTTCCTGCGGCAGCACTTGAATGTCCGTCCACCACTCGGCCAATTCAGGATCGGCGGCGCCGACCTGCGCCCGCAACAGCAGGAAATCGAACGCCGCGCGAAACCGCGGATGATGCAGAAGACCCAGCGATTTGACGCCGGAGCGGCGATTGAAGCGCGGCTGCAGCATCAGCAGTTCGCGCATCGGCACGGCGAAGCGGCGCGGAATCGCCACGCGCATCTGTTGCCCTTTGAGCACGACGTCGCAGGCCTCGAGCAGCTGTGCGATGTCGGGCGCCGGGCCGACTTGGCGCTCGTTCATTTCTCGCAAGACGGCGCCCCAGAGCAGCAGCGAGAACAGAAACGTCGGCGTCACCGCCTTGCCCGCGAGGATGCGCGCATCCGTGTTCGCAAGGCCGAGCTGCAGCATCTGCTCCGCGTATTTGTACGGCGGCAGCGCGAACGCCGCCGCAGATCGCGGGAAGAGATGTTCGAACAGCCCGTAATGGCGCAGCAGCCCGTAGGATTTCGCGCCGAAGCCGGACAAGAACAGCTTCAGCGATTCGTCGAACAAGCGCGCCGGCGGCACGCCGTCGAGCAGATGCGCAAGACGCCGGATCGGCTCTTCAGTGGCGGGCTCGATCGAAAAATCCAGCTTGGCGGCAAAGCGCACGGCGCGCAGCATGCGCACCGGGTCCTCGCGATAGCGCGCATCCGCATCGCCGATCATCGTCAAACGGCGCGCCTGCACGTCGGCGACGCCGGCGACGAAATCCCAAACCGAAAAATCGTCGATGCTGTAGTAGAGGCCGTTGGCGGCGAAATCGCGGCGCCAGACGTCTTCGTCGATCGTGCCGTAGAGGTTGTCCCTGAGGATGCGCCCCCGGGTGTCCACCGCCCGGTGCTCCAGGTCGTCGGCGGGGCCGGGCGCGTCGGCATCGGCGTCGCCGTCCTCATCGGCCTCGCGCTCCGGCGCAGCCGCGGCGCGAAAGGTCGCCACCTCGATGATTTCGGAACCGAAGTGCACGTGCGCCAGGCGAAATCGCCGGCCGATCAGCCGGCAGTTGCGGAACAGCCGCCGCACCTCCTCCGGCAGCGCGTTGGTCGCGACGTCGAAGTCCTTCGGCGTGATGCCGAGCAGCAGATCGCGCACCGCGCCGCCGACGAGAAACGCTTGATATCCCGCGTCTTTCAGCCGGTAGAGCACTTTCAGGGCGTTAGGCGAAATCGCGGCGCGCGAAATCGTATGCAAAGACCGTGGGATGATGACGGGCGAGCCGGGCGTCGAGGATTCGTTCAAAAATTGGGGTTCCGCTTGAGTCCAAAAAATTGGCCCGTATACTACCAGCCCTCTTGCACCGGCGGCGGCCCGGATCCGCTGCCGGTCTCGCTCAAGGCTCCCTTCGTCTAGAGGCCTAGGACACGGCCCTCTCAAGGCTGTAACACGGGTTCGAATCCCGTAGGGAGCGCCATTAAATCAATAGGTTACGAAGGCAACAGAGAGCAGAATTGACACTTAGGGCAAATTTAGGGCAATTTCCTGGTACCATTTCTCAGTTCTGAAAGCTGGGTTGATGTAGCCATGGGGAAGCGTAGAATGTGTCCCTGACGCGATGGCCGACTCGGCGTCAGCCCGCCCGCAAGGGTCCACACCAAGCGTGGGATAACCAAGAGGATCGGCGTACAAACCCCGCTTCATTGCGGGGTTTGCATTTTAGGCGGGTGGAGTCGGTCGCTTGCGCCGAAGCGCAAGATTCACGAGCACCCTGAATCCAACCTTCTTACGACGCCTGCCGCGCGGTGTTGGGGCGGCCTCCGGCGGGTACGCACTCTGCAAAAACAATAGCACGGCATCCGGCTCGTCGGTTGGGCGTACATCAAAGAAAATCCAATACTCACTGCCGTTCGGTGCCTCCACGATGAAGTAGTTATCCTGAGCGGCATAGAAGCAGTTCTTTCCATCCAAGCTCCTTATGATCGCCGGCAGTGAGAGCGACAAGGGATACCGCTCGCGGCAAAAGGTCCGATCGGCGTAGCGCTGGGCCGTGCTGTCTTGGTTAGTTCGCTTTCGCGTGAACGTGTGGTTCGAGAACCCAACTCTTATCTCGACTCTTCGCGCGGCATGGCCGCCGGCTGCCGCAAGATCCAATGTGAAAGAAAACGGGTGCAGATGCGCAAGACTGAACACTGTCCCGCCCTCTCGGTGCGGCTGCCAATGTGTGAGACGGCTTTTCCAGTTGGTGGCCATCAGGGGGTGGCGTGATTGTAGCCCGGAAGCACGGATGTGGGTTGGTCGCCGTCGACGACGATCACCAGCACCGCGACCATCGCCACCACCATGACCGTCACCACCACGGCGATGATCGTCATCACCGTCGACATCATGCCTACCACCACACCGATCATACCGACGGCCGCCGCACAGCCCTGTGGGTTCGAGACGCGTCCCACGACAAGTTTGACGACACGCTCAAGCATTGATTATTTGCGCAACTCTGACGTCGGACTATCGTTGACATCGAGCCTCAGCGGACTCCAACCAAGACCAGCGTAGATCGATTGCAGAATTGAAATGCGAGTTTGCGCTGAGATCATTTTTGCTGTTTATTTTGACATGCATCTAGGTATTCACACTCGTACTCGCTAGTGCACGGAGACATCCATGTCATCGATTGCGCCGCTCCCCAATCTACGTTTCGACATCGCCGAAGCCGCAACGATTCTTCGCATCAGTCGTGCGTCGCTGTACGAGCGAATCAACGCAGGTTTGATCGTCCCTCAAAAAGATGGCCGGCGGACCTTCATCAGTGCGTGTGAACTTCAGCGCTACGTCACAGAATGTCCGACCCAACCGCAAGCCGCGAGGAGCCTATCATAGTTGCGATGCGAGCCTTCACCCCCGACATCACGCCTTGGACCGGCGCCCATTGGCCCGTAGCGCCGACTAGAGCTGCGATCGGTGTGCAATGAGTACCGCATTGGCGGCTTCGATCGAAGACGGTTATGAGTGAGTCCAGAGGGCTTAAACCAGAAAATACGCCAGAGTACGCAGTACTGCGAGTCGACAAACAGTTGGGTCGCTGGGAAGCGATTCCAGTTGCGTTGATCAACGATTCGCAGCTCGGATTGGACACGCGTGCCTTTGCAGTGTGGCTGCTAACCAAGCCCGACGGCTGGGAGATACGGGCGCGCGCGTTACCCTCGTTACTGAAGATCCGATCAGGGCATATCGGGCGCGATAGAGCTCGACGATTCTTAAGCGAACTCGAGGCGAGCGGGTATCTGACGCGCACACTTGCGCATTCACGGGATGGACGATGGATCTGGCGATACGCGTTTCGGGCTGTACCTCGCGGTTCCACC
>DATKSW010000023.1:0-21796 GCA_035531435.1 Steroidobacteraceae bacterium
CAGAGCACTCAATGAGATCGCGATTAGTTCTGCCAGCATGACGATCGCGGAAGGCGCTATTACATAGGCCGCCATGAAGATCATCCATGCCGCCATGGCAGCCATCAAGGACGTTCTCATGCATTTGGCGCAGTGGCCGAGATTGGCGAGCAAAATGTCCGACAAGCTGCGAAGTGCGGCAAGCATAGGCTTCCTCTTTGGGCGTGGGTTTATGTGGTTCCGAGGCTCGTTCAAGCCAGCATCCCATGCTCGCCGCGGTCAGCGCCAGAGAGGATCGCGGTTTCCACGGCAGGCATTGATCCTACGAGATGGCGCCAGGTCAATGGTGTAAGCATTTGCGCCGTCAAGCAATCGGCGAGGTTATTACGCGGTTGACGCAAACCACCGCTCTCGCCGACGCCGCAGCGGTCCCCGCGCCACTCACAACGCCGTGAACCATTATTCCCGAAGCCAAACCCAATTAGGCCGGCGGGTGACCGCATCCTTGAGGCCATCCGGGGTTATTGTAGCAATTGGACGCGCATCCACTTGCAGAGACAAACACAGCGAGTAGCGCCATGATGACGAGGGTACGCATTGCGACCTCCTTGGTCCGGGATCAATTGAACGAACCCAGGCGACAGCGCCGGTACTGGTGAGTCTGGCGCGGCCTCTGACTTTCTCCATGATTCAATGGACCTTCGCAGGCGCGGCGCCGGCGCAAGATGGCATTTCACAAAGTGGTGTCGTTTGCACTAAGATCCAAGCTTGAGAGCGGCCCGATTGGCCTTTACATCGGCGGACGATCACGGACAGACGTCGCGAGGCGGTGCGATGACACATAGCGCTTCAGGAGCACAGGCACTTGTCACATCAGCTTCGGAGGGCGCGCCGGATCACTACTGTAGGGTTGGCTAACAGCCTGTCGTCGCGCCATTCACAGCGCGGGTATCTCCTCGAGATACCCATCATGCTATTCATTCTCGTGGTCGCGCTAGCCGTTCTCATGCCGCGCTTAGGTTTAATTGGACAGAAGATCCTGCTCGCGATAGCAGCGGTACCGATCGTGTTCTGTCTTTTCTACATAATGGTAATTCCCGGATGGGTACCGGGAAATTCCGGTCGCGGCGGACGCGTCTGGCGCGTGGCGCTATTCGTAGGATGTGCAGCAGCGATTGTTGCCGGAGTCGGAGCTTTCATTCTTCGCTAATGATTGCCGCGTCGGTGAAGGCCGAATCGGCTTTAATTGTGCGGCTATCCTTTCCCCACAATCGGTCCTTGCAAAAATCCTTCCATTGCTTGCCAGCGTCCAAATCCACGAGTCCGGCAAGTCCCCTCTCCACCCAGCAATCAACTAAGTCATCCACATCAAGCCAATTCATATCACCGTCGAGACGACAGATAGCATCGTCGTACCAGACCATCTCTCGCAACATGCCGTATGATTGCTTGAAGAAATTGAATCCGCCTTCCTTGATAATTACCGCTTCAAGCGTGATGTTGGGCACGATGAGGTTGATAAAGTCGAGCTTGACTGCCATCAACGGCGCCCCGTGCAGTGGTGAAGCGCGCGCGTCCCCGCCATGACAGGTGCCCTCAAATTTCGGGCCTTTGCATGCCTTTAGCGGTTCTCGACCGGTGTCCGACACGTTTGAGGTCGGATACCTCAAACAAGAGTCTGGTGCCGACTGCAAGATTCGAACTTGCGACCTACGGTTTACAAAACCGTTGCACTACCACTGTGCTAAGTCGGCTGGCAATGAATCCAATTATACTCGACTCCCGCCGCTCGGCGAGTCATGCCCGCGGGACGGCGTGTAGCGCCGCGCGCAGCGGTTTGCGCAGCGCCTCGAGCCCCTTGAACTCGACGAACTGCGTCGTCGTCGCCCACAGATAATCGCCGAACAGGAACGGCTCGAATTCGGCGGCGCCGGCGATCGGCAGCGGCCGGATCTCGGCATCGGCGCGCGCTTCATAAAAGAACGGAATCGACATGCGCTCGCGGCCGCTGCCGATCACTCGATGCAAGGTGGCCTTGATTCGAGCACCGCACCAGCGCTCGAGGACCTTGCCGAAATTGACCGCAAGCGCACCCTCGGTCGGCGGCACGTCGACCCATCGCCCGCCGCGGTGATGCGCTTGCAGTCCGGCGATGCCGTCCTGCGCCAGCAGGGTCAGAAACCCGGAGTCGACGTGCGGCGCTCCGGTGACGTAATAGCGTTGGTTGCGGTGCGTGACCCAAACCCCCGGATCGGATTCGGCGACGCGTTCCGCATCCTTGCGCAAGGGGTAGCGCAGCAGGCGCAGCGTCGACAGGCCGCGGTCGAACGCCCGGTCGAAATATCGTTCGGGCAAACCCAGGCCGCGGGCGATCGCGCGCATCAGCGCCCCGCTGACTTTTTCCATGGCGAGGTAATAGGCCGCGACGGCTTCGCGCCAGCCCGGCAGCAGATGCGCGGGCGGCAACGGCGTCGCTTCACGCAGGGGATCGCCTGCGCAAACGACGGTCGCTCCGTAGGCGACGTCCGCGCCAAGATCGATGCCTTCCTTGCTGGTCAAGAACCCCGGCTGCAGCGGAAACCAGCCGCGATAGACATTGCGCTGCCGTGGGTCGAACTTTTGCCGCCATAGCTTGCGGATTTCCGCTTCCGGGAGCTGGAACAGGCGCAGCAAATCCGCGCGGCTCGACGCATCGACCGGAATGTCGGCCGGCAAACCGCTCACCAACAAAAATCCCGTGTCGGCGGCGGCCGCCATGATCGCCCGATCGGCGCGATCCCGCTGCGCGCTGCGCTCGCCGAACAGGGGTTCGATGTCGATGCACGGTATGACGTCGTCCATTTCCGCTCCGCGATTCAGCCGATCGAATAGTGTAGCGCCTCGTGTCGGCCTGGGTCCGCCGTTGTCCGGCCGGATCCACGCCGTCCGCGGTACACTCGATGCATGATGAAGCCGTCGCGTTCAGCCGCCGCCGTGCTCGACGTCGCGCAAATGGGCGAGGCCGACCGGCGCACGGCCGCCGCCGGCACGTCCACGGTTCAATTGATGGACAATGCCGGCCGGGCGGTCGCGCGCGAGATCCACCGGCGTTGGCGGGCGCGGCAGGTCCTCGTGCTCGCCGGGCCCGGCAATAACGGTGGCGATGGGTTCGCGGCCGCACGGCAGCTCGCAGCGGACGGCTGGCCGGTGCGCGTCGCGCTGTTGGGATCGCGCGAGCGCTTGCGCGGCGCCGCGCGCGAACACGCCGACCGCTGGGGCGGGCCGATGGAGGCGTTGGTACCCGCGGCGCTGGATGGCGCGGAGCTGATCGTCGATGCCGTATTCGGCGCGGGCTTGAACCGCGCGCTCGAGGGTGCGGCGCGCGATACCCTGGCGGCGGCGGCGGCGCGGATGATCCCGATCGTCGCGGTCGACGTGCCGAGCGGCGTGCTGGGCGACAGCGGCGCGGCATCGGCGGCGGCCGCCGCAAAGCTGACCGTGACGTTTTTCCGTAAGAAGCCCGGTCACTTGCTGCTGCCCGGGCGGGCGTTGTGTGGCGAGCTGGTGGTCGCCGATATCGGCATTGCGCCAAGCGTGCTCGCGGAGGTGGCGCCGAATACCTTCGAGAACGATCCCGTGCTGTGGGCGACCGCGTTGCCTAGGCCGGAGCCCGGTAGCAATAAATATACCCGCGGCCATGCCTTGATCGTCGGCGGTTATCCGATGACGGGAGCTGCGCGTTTGGCGGCGCGCGCGGCCGCGCGCGCCGGCTGCGGGCTGGTGACGGTGGCGGTGCCGCCCGCGGCGCTCGCGGTATATGCGGCCGCGCTGACCAGCATCATCGTCAAACCGGTGGCGACGCCGCAGGATTTGCAGGAATTGATCGCGGACGCGAAGGTTTCGGCGTTCCTGGTCGGACCCGGCGCGGGCGTCGGCCCCGAGACGCTGGCGGCGGCGCTTGCGATGCTCGAGAGCGGCCGGCCCACGGTACTCGATGCGGATGCACTCACGGTGCTTCAAGGCGACCCAAAGCGCTTGCTGCGGGCGCGCGGCGGCGCTTGCGTGATCACGCCGCATGAAGGCGAATTCCGGCGCTTGTTTGCATGCGCGGGCGACAAGCTCGCGCGCGCGCGCGGTGCCGCCGCGCAGGTCGGCGCAGTCGTCGTCTTGAAGGGCAGCGACACGGTCATCGCCGCGCCCGACGGCCGCGCGATCATCAACTCGAATGCGCCGCCGACGCTGGCGACGGCGGGCTCGGGCGATGTATTGGCCGGGATCGTCGCCGGATTATTGGCGCAAGGCATGCAGGCGTTCGACGCCGCCGCGGCCGCCGTCTGGCTGCACGGCGCGGCCGCCGCCGCGTTCGGCCCCGGCCTGATCGCGGAGGATTTGCCGGATCTGCTGCCGTGCGCGCTGCGCGGACTTTGAATTAGGCTGCGGCGAACGCGGAGTGATACATGCACGCGATGTTGCTGAAGGAACCCGGGGTGCCGTTGGCGTGGACGGAGCTTGCCGATATTGCGCCCGGCGCCGGCGAAATTCGCGTAGGCGTCGGCGCCTGCGGGGTTTGCCGCACGGACCTGCACGTCATCGATGGGGAATTGCCGAATCCGCGGCTGCCGCTCGTTCCCGGCCATGAGATCGTCGGCCGCATCGAGGCGCTCGGCGCGGGCGTCGACGGCTTGCGGATCGGCGAGCGTGTCGGCGTTGCCTGGTTGGGACGCACCTGCGGAACCTGCCCCTATTGCGCGATGCAGCGGGAGAATCTCTGCGATCGGCCGCTGTTCACCGGCTATACGCGCGACGGAGGTTATGCAACCTCCGTCATCGCCGATGCTGCCTACGCGTTCCCGCTCGGCGAAGCCGGCAGCGACGTCGCATTGGCGCCGCTGCTTTGCGCCGGATTGATCGGCTGGCGGTCCCTGGTCGCTGCGGGCGACGGCCGCAAGCTCGGAGTCTACGGATTTGGCGCGGCGGCCCATATACTCATCCAGGTCGCCCGCTGGCAACATCGGTCGGTGTTCGCGTTCACGCGGCCGGGCGACGCCGCCACGCAAGAATTCGCGGTACGCCAAGGTGCCGCGTGGGCCGGCAGCTGCGAAGATCGCCCGCCGGAGCCGCTCGACGCCGCGATTATCTTTGCGCCGGTCGGCGGTTTGGTGCCGCATGCGCTGCGGGCAGTGCGCAAGGGCGGGCGCGTGGTCTGCGCCGGCATCCACATGAGCGACATCCCGAGCCTCGCCTACCGGCTGCTGTGGGAAGAGCGCGAGCTGGTGACGGTGGCGAATCTGACGCGCCGCGACGGCGCGGAATTTCTGCGCCTGGCGCCGCGAATCGGCATCGTCACGGTGACCACGAGCTATCCGTTGCGCGACGCCAATCGGGCGCTTGCGGACTTGCGCGCGGGCAGATTCGAGGGGGCCGCGGTGCTCAGTCTTTGAGCGCTATTTGGCGAGGTGCCGGCGCAGCGCGCGCAATTCGCGCCGCCGCTCCGCGGTCGCGTGCGGATATTCCAATTTCAACGCGGCCAGGTTCTCGAGGATGACGCTCGAGACGATCAGCCGGGCGTTTTTTTTGTCGTCGGCGGGCACCACATACCACGGGGCGATCTCTCTGCTGGTCGCCTGCAGGCACTTCTCGTAGGCGACCATGTAGCGCTTCCAGAATTTGCGCTCATGCATATCGGCGCTGCTAAATTTCCAATTCTTCGCGGGTTCGTCGATGCGTTCGATGAAGCGGTTGCGTTGTTCCTCCTTGGAGAGGTGCAGAAAGAATTTGATGATGCGCGTACCGTTGTTGTAAAGATGCTTCTCCAAATCCACGATCGAGCGATAACGCTCCGCCCAGATGGATTTGCCCTGCACAGGCGCATCGGGCAAGCCCTCGCTGCGCAGGATTTCCGGGTGGACGCGCACGATCAAGACCTCCTCGTAATAGGAACGATTGAAGATGCCGATCCGTCCGCGCTCCGGCAGGTCGCGCGTAGTGCGCCAGAGGAAGTCGTGCTGCAGTTCCGCCGCGCTCGGATGCTTGAAGCTGAACACCTGGCAGCCTTGCGGGTTGACGCCGGACATGACGTGGGCGATGGCGCCGTCCTTGCCGGCGGCATCCATCGCCTGAAAGATCAGCAGCAGCGCATGACTGGACGATGCGTACAGCCGCGCTTGCTGATCGCTGAGAGTTTGCACATGTTCGCGCAGCAGCTTTTCATAATGCGCGGCCGATTTGTACACCGGTGCGACGCGCGTCGGCCATTTCTTCAGGTTTACCGCCGCGCGTTCTTTGACCACGAAGCGCTTGGTATCGATTTTCATCGCTTGCCCCGCGGCGCCCGGCCGCCGTGACACACCGTAACGACGCCGTTCAGCGTACCGAGACCGGGGCCGGCGGGCAAATGGCGCCGCAACCGCCGGCGCGACGCGCAGCGATTCTCCCGAACAAATGCGCGCCGGCAGGCTAGAATCGGCTCTACTCGGCCCGAAAATCCACGGATGAGGTGCGGCAAATGCGAATTTTTCAGATCCTGGGAGCGCTTTTGATAGCCGGCGGCCTGTACATCATGATCGCCGCGCCGCGTTTTGCGAGCGAACAGAGCGTCTTCAAAGTCGGCGATTTTCAGGCCAAGGTTCAGCAGCAGAAGCCCGTGCCGCCGTGGATCGGCGGGATCGCGCTCGGTGCCGGTTGCGTATTGTTGGTGGTCGGATTCAAGAAGACCTGAGGTCGGCGAATTGAACACCAGACCGCTGGGCGCGCAAGGCCTGCAGGTATCGGATCTCGGTTTCGGCTGCATGGGGCTATCCGATTTCTATTCCAGCAGCGCCGCGACCGAAGCGCAGGGGATCGCGCTCATCCATCGCGCGCTCGACCTCGGCATCACCCTGCTCGACACCGCGGACGCGTACGGCCCGTACACGAACGAGCGCCTCGTTGGCAAAGCCGTGGCGGGCCGCCGCGCAAACGTCGTGCTGGCGAGCAAATTCGGCATTTTGCGCGAGCCCGGCGAGGGCGCCCGCGGCGTCGATGGCAGACCGGAGTACGTGCGCGCCAGCTGCGAGGCGTCGTTGCACAGACTCGGCGTCGACACGATCGATCTGTATTACCAGCACCGCGTCGATCCCGGCGTGCCGATCGAGGAGACCGTGGGCGCGATGGGCGACTTGGTCAGGCAGGGCAAGGTCCGCTATCTTGGCCTATCCGAGGCGGCGCCCGCAACGATTCGGCGCGCCCATAAGGTGCATCCGATCAGTGCGCTGCAGACCGAGTATTCTCTTTGGAGCCGGGACCCGGAGGAAGCCATTTTACCGACCGTGCGCGAGCTTGGAATCGGTTTCGTCGCCTACAGCCCCATCGGCCGCGGATTCCTCGCGGCCCGCTTCGGCAAGCCGGAAGATCTCGCGGCGGACGACTGGCGCCGCGACTCGCCGCGGTTTCAGGCGGAGAATTTTGCGAAGAACCTTGCGCTCGTCGAGCAGATCAAGCGGATCGCGCTGGAGAAGGACTGCACGCCCGCGCAGCTCGCGCTCGGCTGGCTGCTCGCGCAAGGCAAGACCATCGTACCGATACCGGGGACGACCAATCGGGCGCGCCTCGAAGAGAACTGCAAAGCGCCGTCGGTATCCCTGAGTCCGCGGGACTTTGCGCGCATCGAGGCGCTTGCGCCGCGCGGCGTCGCCGCCGGTCAGCGCTATCACCCGAGCGTCATGCGCTTGCTGAACGGCTGAACTGCCGCGCCGGCCGCTTCCCGAGTACCCTCAGGCGAGCGCCGACTGCAGCCATCGGGTCAGGCCCCCGGCATCCATGGCGCCGGATTCGCGGGCGATTTCCCGGCCGCCACGAAAAGCGATCAAGGTCGGAATGCTGCGTATCGCATATTTTGCGGACGCCGCCGGCGCGGCGTCTGTATCTATTTTGGCGAAGCGCAGTTGCGGCTCGAGCTTGCGCGCCGATTCCTCGAAGAACGGCGCCATCGTCCGGCATGGCCCGCACCAGGGGGCCCAGAAATCGACGATCAGCGGCAAATCGTTGCGCGCGACGTGCTTATCGAAATTCGCGTCGCTCAGCGGCAGCGGCTTGCCGGCGAACAGCCTCTGGTGGCAATGCGGGCAGCGCGGCGCATCATTCAGACGGTCGCGCCCCAGGCGCACGACCGAATCGCAATGGCCGCAGACAACATGCAAATACTCGGCCATTGTTCACCCGCCAATCAAGGGTCTGCCCATATAGACCACGTATGGAGCCTGATCCGCGGTTTTCAATGAATCTCTCCGGACCCGGCCGGCGCCGCCCGCCGCGCTTGCGCCACTCAGCGCGGCTGCATCGCGATGACGGCCAGCCCCTGCAATACGAGGTCGGGGACGATCTCGCCGCGCGCGCGCATGGCCGCCGCAATCATCCCGGCATCGCCGCCGGTGATGAAGAGTCGCGGCTTATTGCCGGTGCTCTGTTCGATGGCTTCAGCGGCGCGGTCGGCCATGCCCGCCAAGGCGAACACGGCGCCGCGCGAGATGGCGCCGATCGTATTGTTGGCGAGAACTCCAGCCATCGATGGGGTACTGCGATCGATCGCCTCGGCGATATCGACAGTCTTGGTCAGCAGCGCCTCGCGCATCATATGGATGCCCGGCGCGATCAGTCCGCCCAGGTGCTGTCCGCCCGCGTCGACGCTGTCGACTTTCACAGCCGTCCCCGCGTCGATCACGCACAATGCCGATCGCGCAATCGTCCACGCGCCGATGACCGCGAGCCAGCGGTCTGCGCCGAGCAGAGTCGCGTCCAGATAGCCGTTGGTCAATTCGCGGAAAGTGCGCGTCGGCGTGACGAATTCCGGCTTGACGCGGAAATATTTTTTCGTCGAGCGCGCAAGTCTCTTGCCCATGGCCTCGCCGGCGACGTTGGCGACCAGCACGCGTTCCGGCTTCTGCGTCGAGTCGTACAGAGCGGCCGCCCAAAGATCCGGTTTGGCGTCGCGGTGCACGATCGCCTGTTGGTCCGATAGACCGGCGCCCGTGAGCCAAGCCCATTTGAGGCGGGTATTGCCGACGTCGATGACCAAAATCATGCGTGACTCACCGCTCTCCTGGCGTCGCGGGCTGCGATAAAGCCCGCAAGGATAGCACTACTGCGGCTTCGCTTGAGCCGATGCCGCGAAGCGGGCCGCAGGCGCGGCGCGGCCCAAGTAGACTATCGGCGCCCGCGCGCCGCGCGACCCGGAGAGTCCGTGAGACCCAGCTTTCGCTGATCGAAGGGTCGATTGCGCGCGTTGCAGTTCTTTTCGCTGCCGATACCGGCCGGCAACGTCCTTGAGTCCCTGAACGGCTCGGTAAACGCCACCTGGATCGGCAAGTTCCCGGGCGATTCTCGGCCTGTCGATGGCGACGATGGTGCTGGTGACGAACGCGTCGGCGCAAACGATAGCGCCGAGGCGAATGCCGGGATCGCGTACAATTTTCTCCTCGGAGGCACATTGACCGGCATCGCTTATGCGCTGAACCCTCGCACTCTCGGCCCGTTCCTGCCGGCCGGCGGCCTCTGAGCGGATGACGGCCGCGGGTACAACGACCGATCGCCCCCTGGTCGTGCGCTGCGGGGCGTTCGGCGACATGGTTCTGTTGACGGCGCTGATTCGCGAGCTCAGCGCGCGTTGGTTGCGCCCCGTCGATCTCGTGACCTCCGGTCCGTGGAGCCGACCGCTGCTCGACGGCCAGCCCGGCGTCGGCGAGATCCAGTGTATACGCAGCCGCAAGATGCCGTATTGGCTGGCCGCCGACCAACGCCGCCTGGTGCGGCGGCTGCGCGCGCGCGGCGCCGGCGCCGTATGGTACTGCGACGCCAGCGATGCGGCGCGAACCCTGTTGAGCCGCGCCGGCATCGACGCGGCGCATATCGTCGACGTCAAAGATCATCCTCTAAAGGACGGCGAACACGCGCTCGAACAATGGCGCAGGCTGGCGCGCATCACCCCGGCCTGTTGGGCCGAGCGAACGCCGCCGGGAACGTTCACCACAATCGCCGGATGTAGCCTCGAGGTCGGAGCGGGGGCGCGCGCCGACCTCGAGGTCTGGCTGCGCCGCCGCGGCCTCGCCGGCGCGCCTTTGGTTTTGATTCAGGCCGGCAACAAGCGCACGATGCGCCGCGGGTTGCGCCGTCTCGCCGTCAATCAAAAATATTGGCCCAATGAGCGTTGGGCCGAAGTGATTCGCCAGGTGCACGAGGATCGGCCGCGCCACCGCATCGTACTGCTCGGAACCGCCGCCGAATACGCGCTGAACCAGGAAGTCGCCGCGCTCGCGAATATCGACTGCTTGCACAACGCCGCGGACGATCTGCCGATTCCCCGATTGACCGCGTTACTGCAGCGCGCAGACGCGTTGATCACGGTGGACTCGGGACCGGCGCACGCGGCGGCGGCGGTCGGTTGCCCGCAAGTCGTGCTCTTCGGCAAGGCCTTGCCGTCGCTGTACCGTCCCTGGGGCGCGGCCGGCGCGCCCGTGCAGCTGCTGTGCGGTCAAGTCGACGGCGCGGCGTCGATGCTCGGCATCGAAGCGGGCGAAGTCGTCGATGCCTGGCGGCGCATCGCCGCAGCCCTCAATTAAGCGCCTTTATCATGTCGGCCGTCACCAGAACGACGCCGCCCTGCGTCATCCAAAATCGCTGCTTGTCGAGCGCGGCGTCGTAGCCGATGCGCGTGTCGTCCGGGACGACGCAGTTGTCGTCGATGATGCAGCGCTTGATCGAACAGCGCCGGCCGATCGTTACCGATGGCAGCAGCACCGAAGACTCCACGCGGCTTCCCTCTTCGACGCGCGCATCGGTGGACAGCAGCGATTGCCTGACGTAAGCGCCGGAAATGATGCAGCCGCCCGCGATCATCGAGTTGACCGCCATGCCGCGCCGGCCGTCCTCGTCGAGCACGAATTTGGCGGGCGGCTGCTGCGCCTGGTAGGTCCAGATCGGCCACTGATGATCGTAGATGTTGAGTTCCGGATTGAGCGCCACGAGCTCCATATTCGCTTCGTAGAATGCATCCAAATTGCCGACATCCCGCCAATAGCTTTGCGCGCGAGTTTCCACGTCTTGAAACGGGTAGGCGAAAACGCGCATCGCCGGGATCGCCTGCGGGATGATGTTCTTGCCGAAATCGTGATTGCTGGCTTCATTGGCGGCATCGTCGGTCAGCATCTTTTCCAGACGCTCCATGCCGATCACGTAGATGCCCATCGAGGCCCGCGCCAGATTCGCTCGACCGGGAATCGGGTCCGGATCCTGCGGCTTCTCGGCAAATTTCGTTATTCGATCGGTATCGTCGGTGGTGACGATGCCAAACTCGTTCGCCCGGTCCACCGGCACATCGACGACGCCGACGGTAATGGCCGCCTCGCATTGTTCGTGATAGGCGATCATCGGGCCGTAATCCATCTTGTAAATGTGATCGCCCGCCAGGATCAATACATGCGTCGGGCGGTGAGAACGGATGAAATCCAAATTCTGGTAAACCGCGTCGGCGGTACCCCGGTACCACACTTCGCCGATTTGCTGCTGCGCCGGGATCAGCTCGACGAATTCGCCGAGTTCGCCCCGCAGGTAGCTCCATCCATGCTGTATATGCTGGATCAGCGACTGGGCCTTGTATTGAGTCAGCACGGCGATCTGCCGGATGCCCGAGTTCACGCAATTCGACAGCACGAAATCGATGATGAGGAACTTGCCGCCAAAAGGGGTCGCCGGTTTGCATCGATGCAGCGTCAGCGCTTTCAGGCGTTCGCCGCGGCCGCCCGCCATGACGACCGCCAGCGTGCCGCTGGTCAAGCGGCTGACGTAGCGTCCGGTGTTGTTGCGAGCCGCGTGTCGAGTACTTGACATGGCATCCTTCCGCGTAAAGCGAATCAGAACCAGCTGTGCCGCAAACTCGGAGACTGCCATAACCGTTCGGCGGCCGCACGCGCTTTTGCAAACCTGTGTTTGCTAAACTATGCGCATGGCCGCGCGCAAGCTTTGTTTCCTGGCCTCGGAAATGACGCCCTTCGCGAAGACCGGCGGCTTGGCCGACGTCGCCGGCGCTCTGGTTCGCGAACTTTGCAATGCGGGCCACGATGTGCGCGCTTTCATGCCCCTATATGGCACACTGCGCGACGGCCCCTGGCAGCTACAGGACGTGGCCGCCGTGTCGCGGGTCGCGCTGCCGATCGGCGCCCTGCATTATGAGTTTTCCCTGCGGGCGGCGGCGTGGCCCGGCGCGGATCGGACGACTTATTTCGTCGATTGCCCGCAAATGTTCGATCGCGGTGCACTCTACACGCAGGACGCGGACGAATATCGGCGTTTTTTGCTGTTCACGCGCGCGGTCGTCGAAAGTTGCCAGCGGCTTGCCTTCGCGCCGGACATTTTTCACTGCAACGATTGGCACACGGCGCTGCTGCCGCTGCTGCTGAAGAGCGCTTATTCGTGGGACCGGTTGTTCGCAAACTCCCGCACGGTCTTGACGATCCACAACATCGCCTTCCAGGGCATCATGCCGGCAGACGCGGCGGCGGATTTACAATCGGGGCCGGGCGAGCCGCCGCTCGATCCCGAGGATTTGGCGCAAGGCTTCATCAACTCGCTGAAGATCGGCATCAGGTTCGCCGATGCCGTGACGACGGTCAGTCCGACCTATGCGCGCGAAATATGCGCTGGCCCGCTCGGCATGGGCTTGCAGAAGGCGCTGCGCCGGCGCGTCGACGGCGTCACGGGCATTCTCAACGGGGTCGACTACGAGGATTGGGATCCCCGGCACGACCGCTATTTGACGGTGCAATACGGCGCCGGCGATTGGCGCGGCAAACTCGCGAACAAGCGCGCGCTGATCGCGGCCGAGGGCCTCGATATCGGTCCCGCGGTGCCGCTCTTCGGCATGGTCGGCCGCCTGACGGAACAGAAGGGCATCGATCTTCTGTTACAGGTTTTGCCTGCCTTCTTGCAGCGCAGCGACTGCGCGCTGCTGGTTTTGGGCAGCGGCGAAGCGCGCTACGCCGCTTTTTTCGAGATGTTGGCCGGGCGATTCCCCGGGCGCGTCGCCTTTCACTTTGGATTCGACGAGGCGCGCGCGCATCTGATCGAGGCGGGGAGCGATGCGTTCCTGATGCCCTCGCGCTACGAGCCTTGCGGCCTGAATCAGATGTACAGCATGCGCTACGGCACGATCCCGGTCGTGCACAAGACCGGCGGCCTGGCGGATTCGGTGGTGCATTTCGACGCAGCGACCCGCATCGGTACCGGCTGCGTATTCAAGGACTTCGATGGTGGCGCGGTCGAATGGGCGCTGCAGACCACCCTCGATTGGTTTGCCGACCGAACCTTGTGGCGCCGGCTGATGCAAAACGCGATGGCCGCGGACTTTTCCTGGAGACTTCGAATCCCGGAGTACGAGGCGCTCTACGAGCGCGTCGGCGCACTTGCGCCGGGCACCTAGAGCGGCGCCACGCGCCACTCGCCACGCGGCGCCAGCAGCGCATAGCGGCGGCCATACGGCAGCTCGTAGATTTTGAGCACGCGCAAGCGCGCGTCCGCCAACCACGCGGGTTCGGCGGATCGGCCGGCGCTCGCGGGGTGGATGCCGAGCCGGTGCGCGAGCGCGAGAATCCGCGGCGACCAGCGGCGCCCGCCGAGTTGCAGCAAAAACCGGCTGTGCGGGGCGCGCGCAGCGAACCTGCGCAGCCGCGCGAGATCGGCGCCGTTCGCCGGAGTCGCGAGACGCTCGACCTCGGTGCTGGTGTACATATCGACCCACGCGCGGGTGGTCTCGTCGGGCGCGATCAGGACGAGCCGATCGGCGCCGATGTCGCTTTTCAGCGCGCGCCCGACGGAAGCCAGGTCTTGCCAGCGGTCGATCCGCGGATACGCCTGCGAGGCGGCAGCGGACAGTAGGATGGCGTACGCCGACAGCAGCGCGCACAGGGCGCCGTTGATGCGGCCGCGCGCCACTGCGAACCACGCGTAGAGCGCAAGGCTCGCCGCCGCCAAGGTTGCCGACGCGCAGACGATCACGTAGATCGCGCGCGCGCCGAGGGTGTTCCAGGCATCCCAGCCGATCAAGGCGGCTGCGGCGGCGGCGACCGCGCTCGCGATCAACAGCATCGCCGCGGTGCCGCGCAGCGCGCGCAAATCCCAGCGATCCCGCGCATCGACGCCGACCCCCACCCACCAGCCGAGCAGCAGCGCGGCCCCAGGCAGCGCCGGCGCGAGATAGATGTTGCGCGCCGTCGCGGCGAGCGACAGCACAGCGAGCGTCGGCAACAAGCAGGCGAGCGCAAAGCGCCCGGCGCGAAGGTCAAGAGAAGCCGCGCCGCGCCGCCGCCAGGCGCTGCGCACGGCCGCCGCGACGAGCAGCGTCCACGGCCACAGGTAAAGCGGTAGTTCGACGAAATATTTCCCCGGCGAATTGCGGTGTCCGGCGGTGTATTGCAGGCCGGAGGGCGCATTGATGCGCGTAAAGCGGCCGACCAGGTTGTTCCAAAAGAACACCCTGAGGTGATCGACGCCGTCGCTGCCGGTGTAGACGAACCAGACCCAGCTGAGGATGACGAGCAATTGCACGAGCAAGCCCGCGTACAGCTCCCAGCGCAGAAACTCGCGCCAACGCCGCTCCCAGGCGACCAGAGTCACGAACGCGAGCGCCGGCACCATCCAGGCGGCGGCGCTCTTGCACAGAAAGCCGACCGCCAGAGCGCAATGCATCAGCAGATAGCCGCCCAGCCGTTCGCGGCGTCCGCTCGCGTAGAAGCCGATGTATTCGCCGAGCAGCGCGACCGACACGGCGGCGAGCAGCGGCGCATCGGTCGCGAGCCATATCGCCACTTGGTATGCGAGCAGGAACGTGCTGATCGCGGCCGCCGCGGCAATGCCAGCGACGTTTCCGGCGCTGCGCCGCGCGAGCAGCAGCACGGCAACGGCGGTGATCAGCGCGTACACGAGATTCGGCAGGCGCGCCGCCCAGGCGGCGACGCCGAATCGACGCATCGACGCGCCGGCCACCCAATAGGCGAACGGCGGCTTTTCACAGAACGCTTCGCCCGCGAGCAAGGGCACGGCCTTCGCGCTCTGCCAGCTCATGCGCCAGGAGATGTCCGCTTCCCGCGGCTCGTCCGGCGTCCAATAGCCGCGGTCGAACATGCCGACGCACCAGGCGGCGAGAATCGCCAGCGCGAGGCAAGCAGTCAGCGCCGCCGTGCTACGGCACACAGCGTTCGGCCATGAATTTACCCAGGTACTGCGCCGTGTGGCTGCGCGGCGTCTTGCGCGCCACCGCTTCGGGGGACCCCTGCGCGACGAGGCGGCCGCCTCCTCCTCCTCCCTCGGGTCCCAAGTCGATGATCCAGTCGGCCTCGGACATCACGTCCAGGTTGTGCTCTATGGCGACCACGCTGTTGCCGCAGTCCACCAGGCGGTGGATGACACGCAGCAAGTTATCGACGTCGGCCATGTGCAAACCCACCGTCGGTTCGTCCAAGACGTAGAGGGTATGCTGTCGCCGGCGGCGCGCTTGCGCGCCGCCTTCTGCGTCGGTGCGGACTTTGGCGAGCTCGGCGACCAGCTTGATCCGCTGACTCTCGCCGCCCGAGAGCGTCGGGCTCGCTTGGCCCAGGTTCAAATAGCCGAGACCGACATCGGCGAGCATCGTCAGCGCGTGGTGCACGCCGCGGTGGGCGGCAAAAAAGTCCGCAGCCTCGTCGACGCTCATGCCGAGCACGTCGCCGACGCTCTTGCCCTTGAAGCGCACATGCAGCGTCTCCCCGTTGAAGCGGCTGCCCGCGCAGACGTCGCAAAGCAATTGTACATCCGGCAGGAAGGACATCTCGATGCGCCGTTGACCCTGGCCCTCGCAGCCCTCGCAGCGTCCGCCCGCGGTGTTGAAGGAAAAACGGCTGGCGCCGAAGCCGCGCATGCGCGCCTCGCTGGTTTGCGCGAACAAACGGCGGATCGCGTCCCAGAAGCCTATGTAGGTGGCTGGGCAAGAGCGCGGAGTCCTGCCGATCGGCGTTTGATCGACCTCGAGAACGCGTGTGACCGGCTCGAAGCCGCTGATCTGTGCGCAGCCGAACGGCGCTGCGCTGCGGTCTGCGCCGCGGCGCGCGAGGATGCGCTGCAAATTGGCGAGCAATATCTGCCGCGCGAGCGAGGATTTGCCGGACCCCGACACGCCGGTCACGACCGTGAACCGCGACAGCGGTATGCGCACGTCGATTTGCCGCAAGTTGTGCAGATCGGCGCCGCGCACCTCGATCGCCGGCGTGTCGCGGGCGACGGCTCTGCGGCGGGACCGCGAGTGCGTCAACGGCCGCGCGAGGCAGCGGCCGGTCACCGAGCCGGCGAGGCGCGCGAGCTGCGCCGCGCTGCCTTGAGCGACGACGCGGCCGCCGTGTCTGCCGGCGCCGGGCCCGAGGTCGATGACCTGGTCGGCCCGGCGTATCGTATCCTCATCGTGTTCGACGACGATCAAGGTGTTGCCCTTGGCGCGCAGGCGGTCGAGCGTGTCGAGCAGGGCGCGATTGTCGCGCGGATGCAAGCCGATGGTCGGTTCGTCGAGCACGTAGCAGACTCCCCGCAGATTGGAGCCCAACTGCGCGGCGAGCCGGATGCGCTGGGCTTCGCCGCCGGACAGCGTCGGTGCTGCGCGGTCGAGCTGCAAATAGCCCAGGCCGACCGCCCGCAGGAACGCCGTCCGCGAGGCAAGTTCAGCGAGCAAATCGCGAGCGATGCTGCGTTCGCGCCCCTTGAGTCGCAACGCGCGCAGCGTCGTCGAGAATTCTTCCACGGGCATATTCGTCAGTTGCGCGATCGATTTGCCGCGGACCAAGACCTGCAAAGCGACGGGATTCAGCCGCCGTCCGCCGCAGCTCTCGCAGGTTCGCGGCCGACCGTCCGCAAAATCCCGCCAGGCAGCTTCCTCGCCGCTTTGCTCGCCGTCGAAACCCGCCAATTGCAGACCGGTGCCGAAGCAAGCGGCGCACCAGCCGAGCCTGGAGTTGAACGAGAACAAGCGCGGCTCGAGCTGCGGAAACCCACTGGCGCATGATGGGCATGCGCGTTGCGTGGAGAAAATCCGCGGCGGCGCTTGCGCACCTGCCGCATCGGTAGTTATCTGCACGAAGCCGCGCCCGTACTGCAGCGCCGCGGCGAGCCCGGCGCGAAGCTCGCGTTCGTTCGCGGCGGCGACCGCGAGCCTGCATACGGGCAGCTCGATGTTGTGCTCGACAAAGCGGTCCAACCTCGGCCACTTTGCAGTCGGCAACGGTGCGCCGTCGACGCGCAGCTGCCGAAAGCCCCTGCTGCGCGCCCACTTCGCGAGGGCGGTATAAAGTCCTTTGCGGAAGACGACGAGCGGCGCCAGCATCTCGATGCTCTTGCCGCGATAGTCCTTCAGCAGGCGCGCGGCGATCGCCGCCTCCGTCTGCGGCTCTATCGGCACGCGGCAGGTTGGACAATGCTGGACGCCGAGTTTGGCGTACAACAGCCGCAGGAAATGGTAGATCTCGGTCAGCGTCGCGACGGTGCTCTTTTGACCGCCGCGGCTGGTGCGCTGTTCGATCGCCACGGTCGGCGGTATGCCGTAAATGGCGTCGACGTCCGGCCGCGACGCCGGTTGCACGAATTGCCGCGCGTAGGCGTTCAAGGATTCCAAATAGCGCCGCTGCCCTTCGGCGAATACGATGTCGAATGCCAGCGTGCTCTTGCCGCTGCCGGAAATCCCGGTGATCACCGTGAATCGGTCGCGCTGCAGCGTGACGGAGATGTCCTTGAGATTGTGCTCGCGCGCGCCGCGGATCTCGATCGTGGCCGCGGCGCGCCGGATCCCGGCCGGCGGCGGCGGTTCGGCGACGCGCGCGCCGGCGGCGGCCGCGCGCGCCTCGGCCAGAGCTTTGCCGGTATGCGATGCCGGATCTTGCGTGATCTTCTGCGGGGTGCCGGCGCAGACCACCGCGCCGCCGGCATCGCCGCCCTCGGGTCCCAAGTCGATGATCCAATCGGCGGCGCGGATGACATCCAGATTATGCTCGATGACCAGCAGAGTATGGCCGGCGAGGAGCAATCTGCGGAATGCGCGCAGCAATTTCGCGATGTCGTCGAAGTGCAGGCCGGTCGTCGGCTCATCGAGGACGTACAGGAGGCGCTCGCCGGTGTGCGAGGCCAGGTGGGCGGCGATCTTGATGCGCTGCGCCTCGCCGCCCGACAGCGTGGTGGCCGGCTGGCCGAGCCGCAGGTAGCCGAGCCCGATCTCGTCGAGCACCTGGAGGCGGCGCAGCACCTTCGGCGAGCTGCTGAAGAAGGCCAGCGCCTCGCGCACGGTCATGTCGAGCACCTGATGGATCGTCCGGCCGCGGTAGCGGACGTCCAGCACCTGCGGCTTGAACCGCTTCCCGTCGCACTGATCGCACGGGACGAAGACGTCGGCGAGGAACTGCATCTCGACGCGCACTTCGCCTTCGCCCTGGCACGCCTCGCAGCGCCCGCCCGGGACGTTGAAGGAGAAGTGGCTGGCGGTGAGCCCGCGCGACCGCGCGTCCTTCGTCGAGGCGAACAGCTCGCGGATCGGATCGAACGCCTTCAGGTACGTCACCGGGTTCGACCGCGGCGTCCGGCCGATCGGCGCCTGGTCGACGAGCACGGCGTCGGTGATGAACTCGGTCCCTTCGAGCCGCTCGAACGCGCCGACCTTCCGGTCCCAGCTGCCCTTCGCCCGCTTCACCGCCGCGTACAGGATGTCGTGGACGAGCGTGGACTTGCCCGATCCGCTCACGCCGGTCACGCAGGTCAGCGTGTTGAGCGGCACCGCGATGTCGACCGCCTTCAGGTTGTGCTCGTTCGCGCCGAGCAGCCGGATCCGCTGTCCCGTGCCCCGGCGCCGCCTCACCGGCACGGGGATGGCCAGTTCGTGCCGGAGGTATTTCGACGTGAGCGACCGCGACTCGAGCAGCAGGCCCTCGAGCGACCCGGAATAGACGATCCGGCCGCCCTGCTCGCCGGCCCCGAGTCCGAGATCCACGATATGGTCGGCGACATTGATCATGTCGGCGTCGTGTTCGACCACGAGCACCGTGTTGCCCTGGTCGCGGAGCTGGCGGAGGATGGCGATGAGCCGCCCGTTGTCCCGCGGATGCAGGCCGACGGACGGCTCGTCGAGCACGTACAGCGTCCCCACCAGCGCGGATCCGAGCGACGTCGCCAGGTTGATCCGCTGCGACTCGCCGCCCGACAGCGTGGACGACAGCCGGTTCAGCGTCAGGTAGTCCAGGCCGACGTCGGCGAGGAACGACAGCCGCCGCCGGATTTCCTTCAGAATCTTGTCGGCGATCGCCGCCTCGCGCTCAACCGGCGTGAGGCCGCCGAAGAACGCCTGCGCCTCGCGCACGGTCAGCGCCGCGACCGCGTCGATCGTCCGGCCGGCGACGCGCACGTCGCGCGCCTCGCGGCGCAGCCGGGTGCCGCCGCACTCCGGGCAGGTGAGATAGCCGCGGTACCGGCTCAGGAACACGCGGACGTGCACCTTGTATTTCTTCCGCTCCAGCCACCGGAAGAAGCCGCGGATGCCGTCGTACTGCTCGCCGTCGCCGTCGATGACGAAGGCGCGCTCGTCCGGCGTCAGCTCCTGCCAGGGGACGTCCAGGCGCACCCGGCGCTTCCGCGCCGCCCGCTTCAGCTCCGCGAGCTGCGACCGGTAGTGCGGCTTCGTCCAGGGCTCGATCGCCCCCTGCTGGATCGACTTGGCCGGATCGGGGACCACGAGGTCGAGGTCGAGCTCGATGATGTTGCCGAAGCCGTGGCAGGTCGGACAGGCGCCGAACGGATTGTTGAAGGAGAACAGGCGGGGCTGCGGGTCCTCGTACGCGATGCCGCACCGCCGGCATTCGAACCGCTCGCTGAAGACGTGCCGGACGGGCGGCGCGCCCGCCGCCCCCTCCCGTGCGCCCTCCGCCGGGAGCTCCAGCGCGAAGGCCGCTCCCCCGCCCTCGCGGTACGCCGTCTCGATCGAGTCGGTCAGCCGCGTGAGGACGTCCGGCGCGATCCGGATCCGATCGACGACCACCTGCAGCGTCGCTTCGCCCGTCAGGCTCTCCGGATCGACCTCGTCGAACGAGACCGCCCGGCTGCCGGCCAGCAGCCGTCCGAACCCCTTGCGCCGCAGGGTGTCGATCGTCGCACGCACCGCCGCCGGCGTCACCCGCGCCGGCGCGGCCGTCGCGCCGTTCGCCGCGGCCGCCGTCTCCGGCTCGCCGTCCGGGTCGGCGTCCCCGTCGGCCGGCTCCGTGTCCGCGGCGAATTCCGCCGGCGCCTCGACGACCGGCATATCGAAGCCGAGCAGGAGGCGCGCCCCCTCGGGCAGGGCGGCCAGTCGGCGGGCGACCACCTCGGCCGTCTCCCGCATGACCTCCTGGCCGCACGACCGACAGAACGTCCGGCCGATGCGGGCCCACAGCAGCCGCATGTAATCGTGGATCTCGGTCGTGGTCCCGACGGTCGACCGGGGATTGCGGATCGTGTTCTTCTGGCGGATGGCGATCGCCGGGCAGATGCCGTCGATCCGGTCGACGTCCGGCTTCTCCATCCGCTCGAGGAACTGGCGGGCGTACGCCGACAGCGACTCCACGTAGCGCCGCTGCCCTTCGGCGTAGATGGTGTCGAAGGCCAGGGAGGATTTGCCCGAGCCGCTCACCCCGGTGACGATGATCAGGGCGCCGGTCGGCAGGGAAAGGTCGACGTTCTTGAGGTTGTGGGTGCGGGCACCCCGGACCACGATGGCGGGCGCCTCGGCGACGAGCGGCTCTGACATCGGCCTCGCGCTCTCAGCCAGGAATTACTTGGATCGCTGAACGAAGTATCGTAGCGCAGGCCGTGCCGGTTCATCAACCGTCGGGGGCGCGAGGGCGCTTGCCGGCGCGCCGAGCGGTCGTGCTAGAATGGATCGTTTGCGACCCGGCCGCCCGCGCCGGATCGTGACGAGCCTCCAGCCGGCCGGCGTAGCTCAGTTGGCAGAGCAGCTGATTCGTAATCAGCAGGTCCTCGGTTCGAGTCCGAGCGCCGGCTCCACTCTTAATCGGGGCTCCGCCCCGAACCCCGGCTCCCTTCGTTCCGCTCGCGATCCAGCTCGCTCCACTCCGGGCGCGGCCGCGCGGTGCGCGGCGTTACGCTGCCGGGGCTCCGCCCCGAACCCCGAAGGAGTCCGACCTCAGAGCGCAAGACGGGGTCCGCCGGGGTACCGATTCGACCTCCTCAGCGAGGATCCTTCTCCACCCACCACGGGAGTTTCGCGTTCAGCGGGATCAGGATCGCGATGAGGATCACCGGCGTCGCGAGCATCGTGAGCACCGGGTAGTGCCGCACGAGCAGGGCGCTGCCGGCGATCGTGAGCAGTCCCAGCAGGACGAGCACGTCCCGCCAGCGCTGCCCCGGCGGCGAGAGCCAGCGCGTCCCGGTGAACGCCGGCAGCACGCGACGGCCGCGGAGCCGCTGGATGAGTCCGATCCCAACCACGACGCCCGCGATCGCCACCCACTCCCACGCCATCGGGACCCCGCCGCGATGGCAGGCCACGTCGATCGCGGTGAGAGCCCCGAGGTACAGCGGGACGACCCACAGGGCGTCGCGGTCCGGTGACGGGCCGGTCGTGCCGACGAACGTCAGCAGCATCCCTCCGAAGACCAGGTCCCCGGCCCAATTCCCGTTGAGGAACTGCGAGAAGCGAGGCGGCAGCCAGGCCTCCGTGAGGGCGAAGACCACCAGCATGCCGAGGAAGTACGCGACACGGGCCGACGGGCGCGAGAACATGATGATCCCTCCGCTCAGTGGCACGCGTTGTAGACGTTAT
>DATKSW010000024.1:0-25773 GCA_035531435.1 Steroidobacteraceae bacterium
ACCGCGTGCTGCATCCGCCCCACCCGGCCCAGCCGTCCCAGCCGCAGGCTTGATCCGGTCGCCGCGCCTCTGCGGCTGTCGCTCGCAGGAAAAAATGGTCGGGGCGACAAGATTCGAACTTGCGACCCCTTGCACCCCATGCTAGGTGTGTCATTGATTTCCTTCCGGTCAGTTCCGCTAATTACCGCACGACAATAGCACTGATATTCATCCGTTTCTCGCTTTTATGCGGTATTTCTCAGTAGACTGGCTAGGTCGTGTCCGGCATCTTGCGGCAATCCAAAGAATGGCTCAAAGTGTACCCCACGGTGTACCCCGATACCGCGAGGTCCAGCATGAAGATTTCCGACACTTGGCTACAGAACGCCAAACCGCATAAGAGCCGCTATGACGTGACCGTGACCAACCGCAAGGGATTGATGGTCCGGGTGCATCCCAGTGGCACCATTAGCTTCCGGTTTCGCTATAAGCGGGCCGGCGACACCTTCGTTATGGTCCTCGGCGAGTACGGCCGACAGGGAATCTCCCTCGCCGATGCCTACCGGATGCACGATCAGGCCCGGAGTGAGATCGAGCGCGACCTAGACCCTATCGAGGAACAAGCCAAACGGTTGCGCGCGATCGAGCAGGCGCGCGTTGACCGAGCAGCCGCTGGTACGGTCGCCGATATCGTCGATCAATTCGTTCATCGGAAACTCCGGGCCGAACGCTGGGACGAAGAAACCCAGGTATGGCTCAGAGAAACCAAGGCGGACAAAAAGGCCCGCATCAGACCCCGTAAGCGCCCAGAGGTAGCCGAATCCCTCCTAAAGACCAACCTTGTGGACAAGATCGGGAAGGAAAAGGCCCGAGACGTAACCCGCCGGCAGTTGATCCAACTACTGGACGATATCGTGGACAGGGGCGCGCCAGTGACCGCCAACCGTGTCTATTCGCTCCTGAAACAGTGTTTCGAGTTTGCGGCGTCGAAGGACCTGATTCCGGCGTCGCCGATGGCTGGCGTTCTGCGCCCGGGCGGCGATGAAGTGCCCCGCGATCGGACCCTCAACGAGGACGAAGTACGCGCCTTCTGGGCCAAGGTCGATTCCGCGAAGATGTTGGACCCCACTAAGTTGGCGTTGAAACTACTTCTGGTGACCGGCCAACGCCGGGGCGAAATTACCGCCGCCCGCTGGCCACATTTCAATCTTGACGCCGCCATCTGGACGATCCCCGCCGAGCTGTCGAAGAATGGCAAGGAACACAAGGTCCCCCTCTCCCCTCTCGCGATTCAGATTCTCACACAATTGCGCGGCCTTACGGGCGACCGGACGCACGTCTTGGCGTCGCAGCACAGCATCAAGAAACCGGATCAATCCTACTCGGAGCGGGTACTGTCGCGCGCTGTGCGCGAAAATGAGGAACACTTCGGCATTGCTCACTTCACGCCCCACGACCTGCGGCGCACGGCGGCGAGCATGATGACCGCCATTGGCGTTCCTCGGCTGCACGTCGAAAAGGTACTCAACCACTCAACCGGGGACATCGCCGAAGTGTATGACCGGCACGACTACTTCGAGGAAAAGAAGGTCGCTCTCAACCGCTGGGCCGAGCATCTACAGGCTGTAATTGCGAACCAAAACCCTAAAATTGTCGCTATACACAGCGCAAAAACGGAACGGGATCAAACCCTCGGTCGCCGGGCCGTCAACGATTAATTTGGGCACAGTCCCAGCCCGTTACCCCAACCGCGACGGAAGGAACGCTGTCGCGTCTCGGGCGATTATCCGATCAACGATAGAAAATACCGCACCGTCGAGAACCACGCCCGCGTTTGCCGCATTGTCCAATTTTTCTTTCAACTTCCTCGGCGAAATCGTACTGCTCCCGAGGAGTCCATACAGATCGATAAGCTGTTGAAGTAGTTTCTTGGCCTTTTGGCGGGCTCGCCACCTGAATGGGTAACCAATAAGTCCCCACACGATCAGCAAGGCCCAAACACCGACAACGATTATCGCTCCGGTCTGGTGACCATTAACTCCAAGTTCGTAGGCGAAGGCCGGCGGAATCACAAATTTGACTAAAAACACAAGGGCGGAAAATAGAAGCTTATATGCGAAGTACTTTCCTTGGCTTCGACCTGCGAATATTCGGGCCAAACCTCCATAGGTCGTGAGTAGGTAGTCGCCGAAAGCGTCAAGCTCCGCGAATATAATCGCGTCGAGAAATATCCAGTCTAGCCGGTTTAAGCAAATTTCTGGGCAACCTAAATACACGGCGGCAGCCTGTAGCAGATGATCCTTGTCGATGTCGATTCCACGCGTGAGATCCTGAGTCCGCAAAGGATCAAAGTCCTGGTGATACCAAAAGCCTCTTGGTTTTTCGTCGTCCTTTGGTTGGTACTTGTTCGCGTGAAGTCCATCAAAAAGTTCTTCAACAACTCCCCCGGCGCGATTCAACATTTGGCGATATTGCTCAAGCGTCGATCCGTTGCGGAGCGCGTTCGCACGTAGGGATGGGAATATATTGCAGTCTAACTCCGCCAAGATGACTGGCCGCGCGACCTCGTTTAAATTCTCAGAGTAATGTCGCTTGAGGAACTCATCTAATTTGTCGCAATTCTCGTCTGTCAACGCAGGCGTCGGAGAATCCAATTTCTTTGTTTCGCTCATCCTAGAACCGATGATATCCGACGTTAGGGTCACCACAAAATTGCGCGCCGCTCAATGCTTCCATTTTTTCGCCTTCAATTCCTGGCGATAGCAAGCTAAGGCAATGGCGAGCGTGGCGACCGCGAGAACAACCCCGATGCCTAGGGATTCAGCCCAGGTTCTTCCGACAATTAACGAGATGACGAAACCTGCAACCGCAAGAATGGCAGCGATTGGCTTCGAGCGATTTAAGAGGCGAAACGGTGCGCCTGAGACCTGAGCGACACCACGAAAGGTGTCAAATAAAGCGGCAAGTGAGCCATCTCCATTATTCGCTCTATAACCTGCCGTAATGGCGAGGATATCCTGGCCGGTGGACGTGCGCGACACTTCGTTTAAGTAAGCAATTCGTTTTTGCGCCTGTTTGGCGTTCATTCCGTCGCCAACGAGCATCGACATCAGACAGATGAAACCTCGATCGCGAGGTGCGGTAGGCAGATCAAACTGCTCCCCAAAGCGCCACATGAAGCCGACCAAATAGAGCTGAGTACTCATTTCCTTGAAGATCGGCAAGAAATCGTAGTTTCGAGTCTCTGAAATGGGCAACTGAGACGCCAGTAATTGTCGGGCAGCAGTTACGCAGGCGTCAATGGCCTGAAGGGCGCCGGTTGCGTCGCGTTCGGTTGCGGTCAACTCCAATACTCCTTTCGGCGCCTAACTATGAACTCAGGGCAGCTGCCCCAGGGACGAAAACGTCGCTCTGAACAACGAATAGGTCCAAATCCAATTGGCAGTGAGCGGATCGCCAGCAGCGATGTAGCCCTTATCAAATTGTATTAACATTTGCTCGCAATACCTTCGCAAGCAGTCGCAGTGTTGACCTTATCCCACCTTTGAACGCATTGCGAGCAACGCGCGCCTTACCCGCATTTGTCCGAGGTCCGGTTGACCGCTCCCACGGTCGCCATTGCCTGATCGCCGCTGATTGCTTGGCGCGTCGCGCCTGTGTCCAACCATTCGCCACTCGTTTGCTCCAATAGTTTGCTTGGTAGGATATTATTTTCCCCGCGCGACGGCACGCCGTTGTTTACCTGTTGCGGGCCGTGGGCAATGTTCGCCTGCTTCGCAAAGGTTACGTGCGAGGGGTTCTTAATCTCGGCGAGGGTCTCGATAGTTGCCCTGCACTGGCTCTGCGCTTTGAGAGCCAGCCGAAGGTATATTTCGCAGGCATTAAGGTATTCGCCAGCATTCACCGCAGCTCGGCGCGCGAGGTCATGAAAGATCGCATCCAGTGTATGGGCTTGCGCCGTGAGCAACGCCTCCGAGCGACTCAGGTCTCCATTATTAGAAAAGACCGATTGTTCCGACAATTGATCGACCAGCGAATTTAGAGACGCGCCAACTAGAGCCCCGCGCTCGAAGTGCTTGATGGTCAACGCTGCTTGAATTTCCGGCTGCAACGCGTGGCGCGCGATGGTCTCGCCTTGGGTTTCGCCATCGAGAGGTCTCGCGGTTAACGTGTTGGGATTGTCGCTCGGCTGCGTCGGGTTTCCTGCCGCCGATGTCGCCGTAGCCGTCTTTGGTTTCCTAATCACTTGGCACCTCGGGTTGATCGGGCGCTGGGCGAATAGCCGTCGCACCAAAACGGGGTAAGGGGATGCGTAACCGTGCTGTATCGCCGACACCATCCCGCATCAGGTACGCCGAGATTGTCGCCGTCCGCCGGAATCAATTTTGTGAAGTGCTGGCACGCATGGCATTCCTGTAAGGTCCCGCTACGGATCGCCGCTGCGAAATCTGCCAATGGGCCGGCAGATGTCCGTCGCAAAGGTGCAGCGTCCGGGGTCGGTACGGCCAAGATCGATGCCAAGAGTTCCGCCTTTTGCATTCGTATCCTGGCTCGCAGTTCATCGGTCAACCGCTCCCGAGGCGTCACGACCAGATGATCGCCGTTCCGAGAGACCGACAAGCCAGCGTCCCGCAACCGGGTCAGGAGCGCGCAGTCCATCAGAACACCTCCGCGTCAGTGTCAATGCCGTGTCCTATGGGATGCCCAAGATGCCCTTTCTCATCGAAGGCGCCCAAGGTGCCCAGGTTTAAAGGCCGGGCGTCTTGGGCATCTTGGGAGCGTCGGGCGCCTTCGGCATGTGGCGCGCACCACGTCCACCCGCCAGAAAAGTCGGCCTTCTTCTTCGTCACGCCGAGGCGCTTGCAGGCGGTGCGTAAAGACTTCTCACTGATCCCGGCGGCCTTCGCTTGCCTAATGGCGTTCTGTGCCTTGACGCATCCGCCGGCTAACAGATCGCGCAAGAAGTCCTCAGCGTCGCTCCGGTCGCTCCGTTCTTCCGCATCCTCCGACGTTTCCGCGCGAGCCAGAATGTCCTCTGCCCTACCCTCAATAGACTCACCCCACGAAACTAACGATGCCGATATGGCGGGAAAATCCGGCAGGGGCACCTGATCTAAGTCGAAGTGATACCCGCCGCCGTCCGGACCAATGTTGGATTTAGCGCGCGCGATGAAGCGCCCGCCGCCCTCCTCATCTGGCATCTTGGCAGCGGCAAACACGAGTCTAGCCAACGCACCGAAGGCGAGTGATCCTGTCACCCGCTCGACTACATTTCGGCCGGCAGTGCCTTTAGAGAAGTGACTGATGCCCAGGATCGCGCAGCCTCTATCGGCGCCCAGGTCAACCAACGGCTGCAATGATCGCCGCGTGTCGCTCCCCTTGTGACTGTCGCCGCCAACGGCCGAAACAATGGGATCGACTATCAACAGCCTTGGCAGGATTCCCATCTGTGCAATCGCCGCCCGCAATTGGTCCATGTCGGTTGCGGGATCGAACGCACGGCGCCGGTCGCCGTCTGCGGCGGTTGTGACGAAGTGGACGCGGCTTAGATCGGCGTGCATCGCAGTCAATCGCGGAACCAGCGTGTCCTTCGGATCGTCCTCGCTGGACCAGATCAGCACGTCACCGATGGGTGACATTGATCCATCAGGCCAGCGGCCGCCGCGCGAAATCACCGAGGCCCAGTCAAGTGCGGCCGTCGTCTTGGCCGTTCCTGGAGCGCCTGCGAGGATATGCAGCTT
The DNA here is from genome assembly GCA_035531435.1 of Steroidobacteraceae bacterium. GTDB lineage: Bacteria > Pseudomonadota > Gammaproteobacteria > Steroidobacterales > Steroidobacteraceae > Bog-1198. The sequence goes on from DATKSW010000024.1 coordinate 5,721, forward strand.
CCCCGCAGCAATCCATTCCTTCCATAGCCAAGTGATCGCCTCCGGCTTGATCTTTGAAGCGCATACCAGCCCGGCCATCGGCGGAGCCTCACCTTGCATCTGCACGGTAGTCGCACCGTCGATACACGCCTTGACCACATCATGTCCGCTGAATCGCGCCAGATCATTGAAGTCTTTCGCGCCATCGGGACGGCTATTGCCAAATACGGGTACCGCAAGAACGGCGCCGACCGATCGAGCGGCGGCGGTCGCACTGGTCAAGCCAGGATTGCCCGCCGTTTTGTAATCGTCATCAGCGCACAGGATGATGCGTGCATCCGGCATCTTGGATCGGATGACCCTCGTCACCTCCGCAAGGTTTCCGCAGTCAAAGGCCACCGCGACGGCGTACCCGGTCGCCTCGTGCACGCTGGCGCCGGTAGCGAATCCCTCGACGATGCACACTATCCCGGACGGTTTACCAATGGAGCAGTACAACCCCGCCGGCTTTGGCCCCGGCAGGAATCGCTTCTCCCCTTGCAGCGAGATTAGCTGCGCTTGGCGCAGCTCCCCGGCCGCATCCCGCATCGGGATCACGAGCGCACCGGAACAATCCACGCCTCCTATCGTCAGCTCGCCTCCGAACACACGAACCTTATGAGAGCAGATTCCCCTCGCAGCGAGGTAGGGGTGATCCCCGACAGTGCGCCCGGCAGCATCCCAGATGGCGTGAGCGCGGTCCATTGTCTCTGCGGATCGAGCAGCCTCCGCGCGCTCGCGTTGCCTTGCGTGATCCTTTATTCGCGCCTGTAAAGCGGCTTCCTCGGCTGGCGAGAGATGGCGCCCAAGATTCGCCCGCCAGTTTTGCCAGCCCTGGCCGTCCCGATGATTTTCGAAGCCGCCCGCCGGAATCCCGTCGCCGTGTAGAAGGTAGGCCGCATCACCGCGTCCGTTCTTTCCCTCAGCGTCGCAACGGTGAATCTTTCCGTCCGCGATGATTTCCTGCGGCGGCACAATCTGACGTTCCGCCATCGCGGCGCGAAATTCGTCCCTGGGATTCATCGCGCGTCACCCTCCGATACCGCTCGCCATGCTTCCTCAGCGTGCACCGGATGCAGCGCCTTCGCCCGCATGGCGGCCAGGATCGCGGCCTTGATGGTGTATCGCACCCAACGCCTGTGCACTGTGGTGGGTTTCGTATGATCGACTGGCGGAAGTAGCGCGAGGATCGCCGTGACCTCCGAGCATTCAGGATTGCGTGCTGCCTGATTCACTGCGCCACCTCCGTTACCCGCAGGTGAGGCGGCCGCTTGGCAATCGCAAACTTACCCGCCAGAAGGTCGGCCTTGAATTGGCGGTATGTGGAGAGTTTCCACACGTCGCGGCCGAGCAGGTTCGCATCAGGCGCGGGCAGGATGCCCTTCGCTAGATAGTTTCGCCGGGTGCGGGAAACGACGCCCAGATCGGCGTCTATGAATGCGCCGTCGATAACCGGCTCATCTATGCCGGTATGTTCTTGACCTAGACTTGAAGCCATCGGAGTACCTTGCTGTGTGCCGGATAATTCCCGGCATCAACAAACTACCGATGCAAAAAGGGAGGAAAAATACCCCCCTTATTTCCCCTCGTCGTCGCTGATCGCCTTCCACGCTGCGCGTGCGCCCATCTTTTCCCAGGCGTCTTTCACCACGTCAAAACCGATTCGCTTGTTGTTTGCTACAGCGTACATTGCGGCCTTCACCGTAACCTGCCCGCCATCGGGATCAGGTGTATCCAATTGCTGTCCAACCATGAGAAACAGAAGGAAGTCCCTGTCATCGCCAACGCGCTTTGGTGCGTTGTCCGACCAAAGTCCCAACGCCTTATTTGAAGCGACGCCACACGCAATTTCTTCGAGCGCGCGCAACAAGAACCGCAGATACTCCCGCCGCTCCTCATCCGGCAGGCGACCGGCGATTACGTCGCGGAGGCCAACTGCCGCCTGTTCCAAGACTTGGGCGGCCGCAAGGTTGTCACCCCTGTCAGTACGTTTGATTAACTCGACGGCGGCGCCCATGAGGTCGGGCAGTAGTTTTTCAGCGGTCATGGGACGAAAATTCGGCGAAGTGTACCCCCGGGTGTACCCCATGGAAATTTGCCAGATTTCGCCGAATCATAAGTCATTGTTTTGATTGGTCGGGGCGACAAGATTCGAACTTGCGACCCCTTGCACCCCATGCAAGTGCGCTACCAGGCTGCGCCACGCCCCGACCGTGGGCGGGGATGATAGCTCAAAAGAGCGGCGGATTCAGGGCGAGGCGCGGATGGCAGGCGCAGCCGGCGCACATGAGCGCAGCGGCCTTGGCGCCCTAGCGCCGCAGGATCTTGATCAGCTCTTCGAGCTCGAGGCGCATCTGGCGGATCAACTGCTGGCTTTGATTGATGTCGGTCTGCGCTTCATCGCCCATCAAGCGATTGCGCGCGCCGCCGATCGTGAAACCCTGTTCGTAGAGCAGGCCGCGGATCTGGCGAATGATCAGCACGTCTTGACGCTGGTAATAGCGGCGATTGCCGCGCCGCTTGACCGGCTTCAGCTGCGGAAATTCCTGTTCCCAGTAGCGCAGCACGTGCGGCTTGACGCCGCACAAGTCGCTGACTTCGCCGATCGTGAAGTAGCGCTTGCCGGGTATCGCCGGCAATTCGCTATTGTTGCTTGCTTCCAGCATATGCTTCGACGCGCGCCTTCAATTTCTGGCCTGGACGGAACGTGACCACGCGGCGTGCGCTGATCGGAATTTCCTCACCGGTCTTGGGATTGCGCCCCGGCCGCCGATTCTTGTCGCGCAGATCGAAATTGCCGAAGCCGGACAGTTTGACCTGCTCGCCGGAGGACAAGGCCGCGCGAATTTCCTCGAAGAACAGATCGACGAGTTCGCGCGCTTCACGCTTGTTCAGCCCCAATTGATCGAATAGGGCCTCGGCCATTTCCGCCTTGGTCAGGGCTGCCATGCTTATTGGTCTCTTATCGTGGCGCTCAAAACATCCCGCAAGCGTGCGACTACGGACGTCATCACGGCATCTGCATCGACATCAGTAAGAGTGCGGGAAGAATCCTGTAAAATCAAGCCTAAAGCGATACTTTTTCGTCCTAAATCTATCCCAGGACCGCGATAGACATCAAAGACCCGCAGGTCATTGAGGACGCCTGAAGCGCTAACACTAACATTTTCCCGCAATTGTGCCAGTGTGACGTTTTCGTCGACGACCACCGCCAGATCGCGCCGCACACTGGGGTATTTAGAAATCTTTTTGAAGGTCAGCGGCTTAGAAACGAAACATAAATTTGTTTCGATTTCAAACAGCAAGGGCGCCGGCGATATGTCAAACGCCTTCGCGACCCGTGGGTGCAGCTCCCCGAGCCAACCGACCGGCTGCTCGCCGCGCAGCAGGCGCGCGGTCCTTCCCGGCCGCAAGCAAGGGAGTTCTGCGGCCTCGAAGCGCACGGCCTCGGCATCGCCTGCCAGCGCGAACAGGGCGGCGAGATCCGCCTTGAGGTCGTAAAAATCGACCGCTTGCGCACGCTCGCCCCACTGCTCGGGCGTGCGTGCGCCGGTCGCAAGGCCGGCGAGCGTTTCGATTTCCGTCAGTTGCTCGCCGCGGACCAAGAATTTGCGGCCGATCTCGAAGAGGCGCACGCGCGCCTGTTGGCGCCGCCGATTTTCGCGGCAGACTTGCAACAGACCCGGCCACAGGGAAACGCGCATCTCGCTATTTTCGGCGGACAGCGGATTGGCGAGCGCCAATGTCGGGCTGTCCGGAAACAGCAGGCGCTGCAGCGCCGGGTCGACGAAACTGTAGGTGATGACTTCGCGATAGCCGCGATCGGCCACGGCCGTCAACAGCCGCTCGTTCGAGACCCGCGATTCGCTGGCGACGCCCGGCACTTGCGGCGCGATCGCCGGACTTTCGGCGATGCTGTCGAAGCCGCGTAGACGCGCGATTTCTTCGATCAAATCTGCTTCGATGGACAAATCGAAGCGGTGCGGCGGCGAGGCGACGCTCCAACCGTCCCCCGTGTCGAGAACGCTGTCGCTGATCGCGCCGAGCCAGCTGCGCACCTCGGCATCCTCGACGGTCGCGCCGAGCAATCGCGCCAGTCGGCTGCGGCGCAGGCGCACGCGTGCGCCGTTCGCGGCCACGCCCGCCCCTTGCACCTGCACGGGGCCCGCTTCTCCGCCGACGATCTCGAGAAGCAATGCGGTTGCCCGTTCGATGGCCCGCGGCGGCAGGCTTGGGTCGACGCCGCGCTCGAAGCGCTGCGCCGCTTCGCTGAAGAGTCCCATGCGCCGCGCCCGACCCGCGATAGCCTGCGGCGTGAAATGCGCGGCCTCGAGAAATACGTCGCTGGTCTGTTCGCTGATGGCGGTGCGCTGCCCGCCCATGATGCCGGCGAGTCCCACCGGGCCTGCGTCGTCGGCGATCGTCAGGAAATCCTCATCCAGCGCGTAATCCTTGCCGTCGAGCAAGGTGATGCGCTCGCCTGCTCTCGACCAGCGGACCGCGATGCGCCCGGCGAGGCGCGCGTGATCGTAGGCGTGCAGCGGCTGGCCGAGCTCGGCCATCACGTAATTGGTGACGTCGACGACCGGCGAAATGCTGTTGATGCCGATGCGCCGCAGCCGCTCGCGCAGCCAGAGCGGCGAGTGGGCACCGCGGCGAATCCCGCGGATCAGGCGCCCGGCAAACAGCGGGCAGGCGGCGGCAACGGCGATATCCACGGGAAATCCGCCAGGGTGGGCCGCGGGCACGGTCGGCGCCGCGTAGGTCAAATAGCGGCGCTGCTGGGCGGCGCAATAGTCGCGCGCAATCCCGAATACGCTCATGCAATCGCCCCGGTTGGGCGTCGCGTTGACCTCGAATACCGTATCGTCCAAATCCAGCGCGGCGCGCAAATCCTGGTTCAGCGCGAGTGCCTCGGGCAACTCGAGGATGCCGTCGTGCTCATCGCCGAGGCCGAGTTCGCGCGCCGAGCAGAGCATGCCCTGCGATTCCAGCCCGCGCAGCGTGGCGCGCTTGATCAGCAGATCGCCGGGCAGGAGCGCGCCGATTTTTGCGACCGCTACTTTCAGCCCGGCGCGCACATTCGACGCGCCGCAGATGATCTGCAGGCGGTCGTCGCCGTCGGTCGTCACCTCGCAAACCGACAGCCGTTCGGCATCCGGGTGGCGCGCGCACTTCAACACCGCGCCGACGACGACCCCGGAGAACGGCGGCGCAGCCGCGGCGATCGACTCGACTTCCAGCCCGGCGATCGTCAATTGCGCGCCGAGCGCGGCAGGCGATGCGCCGAGCGGCGTGAACTCCTCGAGCCAGCGCTGCGTGACTTTCACGGGAATTGCTTCAGGAACTGCAGATCGTTCTCGAAAAACAGGCGCAGGTCGTCGACGCCGTAGCGCAGCATCGAGAGGCGTTCGATACCCATGCCGAACGCGTAGCCCTGCCATTGCTCGCCGTCGATGCCCGCCGCCTCGAGGACGTTCGGGTGAATCATCCCGCAGCCGAGGATCTCGAGCCAGCCGCTCTGCTTGCAGACCCGGCAGCCGCGGCCATGGCAGAACACGCATTCGATGTCGACTTCGGCCGAAGGCTCCGTGAATGGAAAATACGAGGGCCGCAGCCGCATGCCGAGCGGCTGCTCGAAAAAGCGCTCGACGAAGGAATGCAGCATCGCCTTGAGGTTCGCGAAGCTGATCGTCTCGCCGACGACGAAGCCCTCGACCTGGTGAAACATCGGCGTGTGCGTCACGTCCGAGTCGCGGCGGTACACGCGTCCCGGCGCGATCACCGACAGCGGCGGCTTGCGCGCCTGCATCGCCCGTATCTGCACCGGCGAGGTATGGGTGCGCAACAGCCGGCCGTCGGCAAAATAAAACGTGTCGTGCATTGCCCGCGCCGGGTGATTCTGCGGAATGTTCAGCGCCTCGAAATTGTGGAAGTCGTCCTCGACCTCGGGGCCCGTCGCGACGTCGAAGCCGGCTTGCATGAAGATTTGTTCGATGCGCAAGCGGCTGCGCGTCACCGGATGCATGCCGCCCGTCTCCTGGCCGCGCCCGGGAAGCGTCACGTCGATGCCGCCGGCGGCGAGAGAGGCGGCGAGCGCGACCTGCTCGAGCGCTGCGCGGCGCGCTTCGATCGCGGCGTAGATCACCGCCTTCGCGTCGTTGATCCTCTCCCCTGCGGCCGGGCGCTCGGCGGCCGGCAGCGTGCCGAGCGTTTTCAGCCGTTCGGTCAACAGGCCCTTCTTGCCGAGAAGGCGCACGCGGATCTCCTCCAAACCGTCGACAGCGGCGGACGCGGCGATATCCGCGAGCGCCTGCCCGACCAGCGTTGTCAGCGATTCGGCGGCGGCCATGAAATGCGCGTCAGCGGGAGCGGGCGCGGAGCGGCGCGCGACGCCGATCCCTGCACCCTTCCCGGGCGTCCGTCAGGCCGCCAGGCTCGCCCTGGCTTTTTCCGCGATCGCCGTGAACGCAGGCAGATCGTGGACCGCGAGATCGGCCAAGACCTTGCGGTCGATCGCCAGGCCCGCCTTGTTCAAGCCGTCGATCAAGCGGCTGTACGACAGCCCGCTCAAGCGCGCCGCCGCATTGATGCGCGTGATCCACAACGCGCGGTATTCGCGCTTCTTTTCGCGCCGCCCGCGATACGCGTACTGTCCGGCCTTGATGACCGCCTGCTTCGCCGTGCGGAACACCTTGCGCCGGGCGTTGAAATAGCCCTTCGCTTTCTTGAGGATTTTCTTGTGCCGCCGCCCGGCGACGACGCCGCGTTTGACTCGTGCCATATTCTTTTACTCCGTTGGTCTCAAGCGTAGGGAAGCATCTGCTTGACGCGATTCTGATCGGTCTCGTGGACCTGCATCTCGCGGCGCAGCTGGCGTTTCCGCTTGCTCGGCTTTTTCGTCAGAATATGACGACGATGGGACTGGCCGCGCTTGAAGCCGTTCGCCGTTTTGCGAAAGCGCTTCGCCGCAGCCCGCTTGGTTTTCAACTTGGGCATGATCGACTCCTGATTTTTATGGCCCTGCTCGCAAGCGCGGACCGCAACCCCGAAAGTTGCCGACCGGCGCCGCTACAGGCGGGGTGACAGACCCTAGCGTCTGCCGCTCACTTCTTTTTGGGCCCGAACACCATGATCATCTGCTTGCCTTCCATCAACGGATTCTGCTCCACCACCGAATACGGGGCGAGATCCGCAGAAATCCGCGACAAGAGCTTGCGGCCGATGTCCTGGTGCACGAGCTCACGGCCACGGTAACGCAACGTCACCTTGGCCTTGTCACCCTCGGTGAGGAAGCGGACGATGTTACGCAGTTTGACCTGGTAATCGGCCTCTTCCGTGCCGGGACGAAACTTGATTTCCTTGACCTGAATCTGCTTCTGTTTACGCTTCGCCGCATGCGCCTTCTTGTTCTGTTCGAACAAGAATTTGCCGAAATCCATCACTCGAACGACCGGCGGTTCCGCCATTGGCGAGACTTCCACGAGGTCCAGTGACTGGGAGCTTGCCATCTGCAGCGCTTCCGCTCGCGACATGACTCCTGCTTGGCTTCCATCTGCCGCGATCACACGCACCGACGGTGCGGAGATCTCCTCATTGCGCCTTACGCGCTTCGACGTTGCGATACGCGATCCTCCAAAACAAGACGGCCGCGGCTCGCGACTTCCTCAGCAAGCCAGGCGGCGAGCGCGGGTAGCTCGACAACGCCCAGATCTTTGCCATTGCGCGTGCGCACGGCCAGGGTACGTCCCTCCACTTCCCGATCGCCGGCGACCAGTAGATAAGGAACGCGCTTAATTGTGTGCTCGCGGATTTTAAAGCCTACTTTCTCGTTCCTCAAGTCCGATTCTACCCGAAGCCCCTGATTTTTCAGGTTTTCCGTGACTTCTACGCAATATTTCTCTTGCCTTTCGGTAATTCCCATGACCACGGCCTGCACCGGGGCCAGCCAAGTCGGCAGCCTGCCGGCGTGGTGTTCGATCAAAATGCCGATGAACCGCTCCAGAGAGCCGAACATGGCCCGGTGTAGCATCACCGGCACATGCTTTTGGCCGTCCTCGCCGACATAGGCCGCACCGAGCCGCGCCGGCAGGTTCAGATCGACCTGCAGCGTGCCGCACTGCCAATCGCGGCCGATCGCATCGCGCAGCGCAAACTCGAGTTTCGGCCCGTAAAAGGCGCCCTCTCCAGGATTGAGGGTGGTTTCGATGCCGGCCGCTGCCGCGGCATGCCGCAATGCGGCTTCGGATTTGTCCCAGACGTCGTCGGCGCCGACCCGCTGGGCGGGGCGGTCGGAGAACTTGATGCGCACGTCGTCGAAGCCGAAATCGCGGTAGATGCTCAAGATCAATTCGGTGACCTTGACCGACTCCTCGGTAATCTGTTCGGTCGTGCAGAAGATGTGCGCGTCGTCCTGGGTGAAGGCGCGAACGCGCATCAGGCCGTGCAGCGCGCCGGACGGCTCGTAGCGGTGCACTGTGCCGAACTCCGCGAGGCGCAGCGGCAGCTCGCGATAACTGCGCAGTCCCTGCTTGAACACCTGCACGTGACCGGGACAGTTCATCGGCTTGATCGCGAAGACCCGTTCGTCGGGCGTCTTCGTCATGTACATGCTCTCGCCGAATTTCTCGACGTGTCCGGACTGGACCCATAATTCCCGGTCCATGATCTGCGGCGTGTTGACCTCCAGGTAGCCGGCGGCATTCTGGCGCTCGCGCATATAGGCGATCAGCGACTGAAACAGGGTCCAGCCCTTCGGATGCCAGAAAACCGCGCCCGGCGCCTCCTCCTGCAGGTGGAATAAGTCCAATTCCCTGCCGATGCGCCGATGATCGCGTTTTTCGGCTTCCTCGAGACGCGTCAAGTACTCCTTCAGCTGCTTCTCGTTCGCCCATGCGGTGCCGTAGATCCGCTGCAGCATCTCGTTGCGCGAGTCGCCGCGCCAGTAGGCGCCCGCCACCTTGGTCAATTTGAACGCCTTGAGTTTGCCGGTCGACGGCACGTGCGGCCCGCGGCACAGATCCTCCCAATCGCCTTGACCGTACAGACTGATCGACTCGCCGGCGGGGATCGAGGCGATGATTTGCGCCTTGTAATGTTCGCCGAGCCCTTCGAAATGCCGGACTGCCGCATCGCGCGGCAGCAGGCGCCGGCGGATCGGCAGATCCTTGGCGGCGATCTCGGCCATGCGCTTCTCGATGGCCGCCAGATCGTCGCTTGAAAACGCTCTGCGGTAGGCAAAATCGTAATAGAAACCGTCTTCGATGACCGGTCCGATCGTCACCTGCGCATCCGGATACAATTCCTGCACCGCATTGGCGAGCAAATGCGCGGTCGAATGGCGGATGACCTCGAGCCCCTGCGGGTCCTTGTCGGTGACGATGGCGACCGCGGCATCCCGCTCGACGAGATGCGACACATCGACCAAGACCCCGTCGACGCGGCCGGCAAGCGCCGCCTTGGCGAGTCCGGCGCCGATCGCCGCGGCGATCTCGGCCACCGTGACGGCGCCGTCGAAGTGGCGGCGGCTGCCGTCGGGAAGAGTGATCTCAGGCATAGGGGTGCATATTACCAAAAGGAATGCCGCGCCTTTCGGCCCGCCGGCCGTGCGCGCGCAAAAGAGGTGGTGCGCGCTAGTGGGATCGAACCACTGACCCCCACCATGTCAAGGTGATGCTCTACCGCTGAGCTAAGCGCGCGTCGGAGGCCGCGAAAGATACCGGATTCGCGCGCGCCGTGAAAGGGCAGCGAGTCGGCCGCCGCGCACTTACCCCCGCGGCCGTGCCGCGGGCCGCGCCGTAAATTGGAATTTCGACTCTCCGATCGTCAGTATATCGGCGTCATGCAGCCATTGACGGATGACCTTGCGGCCGTTCACAAAGACGCCGTTCGTGCTGTGCAGATCCTCGATGATGGCGCCCTGCGGACCGATCAATACGAGCGCATGATGGCGGCTCACCGACGAGGATTCGATCTGCATCTCGCAGCCCGTTGCCCGGCCGATGCGCGTGCGGCGGCCCAGCGCAAAGACTTGCCCGGCGTCGTCGCCGAGCCGCACGAGCTCTGCGCCGTAATCCTCCATCCCGCCGGGTTCGCCGAGGGCGCCCTCGCCGCCGCCCCATCCGTCGGCAGCCTGCATGGACGCGTGCAAACGTTCCAGCGCCGCCTTCAGGTCGTGATTTTCCCTGTCGATCGCATCCAGGCGGGCGCGCGCCCCCGTCAACTCCTCCGTCAGCTGCTGCACGGCCGTCGATTCGCTCGGAGCCGGGCCGCGGGCCGCGCGCAAATGCGCGAGCAAGACGCTCATCTCCTCATTGGTTCTCTCCGCATCGCCCTTCAGTCGGGCGATCTCGGCGGTCTGCTCGGCAAGACGCGCGGTTGCGGCAGCAAGCGCGTGCGCGAGCTGCGCCTTGTCGCGCTCGAGAGCGGCGACCTGCAGGGCCGGCCCGTCCGCTTCGGCCGCCGGCGGCACGACCGAGATGGGCAGCTCCGCGCCGGCCTCCGCGGCGGCGGTTTGCTGGCCGGCAGGCGTAACGTCTGCGGGAAGGACGCGCGTATCGCCTGCCGGAAACGGGGACGCATCGCGGGCCGGAAACATGCTGAGGAAATAGTCGAGCCGCCATGCGCGCGTCTGCAGGCACTCAAAATATGCGGTTGCCCGGGCGCGGGCGCGGCCGAGTGCGCGGCGCGCAGCGGCGAGTTCCTCGGCGTGGTCATGGTGCTGCGCGGCGTCGCCGTCGTGCTGCGCGGCGGCGGCGGAGTGCGCGGCGGCGCGCGCCTCGCGCACCTCGCGCGCCTCGCGCGCCTCGCGCGCCTCGCGCTCCCGCTGGGATTTGCGCAGCTCGGCGATCGTTGCCTCGCGCGCGCCGAGCGCATCCCGCAAGCTGCGTACCACCTCGTCTTGCCGCGCCGCCGCCTCTGCCGCCGCCCGCGCGGTCTCCCGAGGCGCATGACCGGCGCGCGCCAAATCGCTCTCGCCTTGGGGATCCCCTTGCAGCGGCACCGCATCGTCGGCGACATCCAGATCCGCCGCCGTGGGCTGCAGAAGCGGCATGGTGTCGGTGCGGTCCGGGTCCTCCCCGTCGTTCGCTCGACCGAGTTCCTCGCGCACCGCCGTGTCCTCAACCGACCAGCTTGTCTGGCACGCCGAACGCCGCCTGGCGCAGCCGGCGCAGCTCATCGCGCAGCCGCGCCGCCTCCTCGAACTCGAGATTGCGCGCGAGACGCTGCATTTCGGCTTCCAGTTTCTTGATCCGTTTCGCGGCCTGTTCCGGCGCCAGCGGCGCGTAGCCGGCGCCGCCCTGCGCACGCTCGCGCTCCTCCACCCGCCTCGCACCCTCCATCGCGTCGCCGACCGCCTTGACGATGCCGCGCGGCGTGATGCCGTGCAGCGCGTTGTATTCGATTTGCCTGGCGCGGCGCCGGTCGGTTTCGGCGATCGCCCGCTCGATCGAGCCGGTGCGTTGATCCGCGTACAGAATGGCTCTGCCCTCGATGTTGCGGGCCGCGCGGCCGATCGTCTGAATCAGCGACCCTTCGGAGCGCAAGAACCCCTCCTTGTCGGCATCCAAAATCGCCACCAGCGACACCTCCGGCATGTCGAGCCCCTCGCGCAGCAGGTTGATGCCGACGATGACATCGAATTTCCCCAAGCGCAAATCGCGGATGATCTCCGAGCGCTCGACGGTTTCTATGTCGGAATGCAGGTAACGCACCTTCACGCCGTGCTCATTCAGGTATTCGGTCAAATCCTCGGCCATGCGCTTCGTCAGGGTCGTCACCAGCACCCGCTCGTTGCGGTGCACGCGCCCGCGAATCTCGGACAGCAGGTCATCGACCTGGGCGCGCACCGGACGAATCTCCACGACCGGATCGACGAGCCCGGTCGGCCGCACGACTTGCTCGACGATCTGGCCGGAGATCTTTTTTTCGTACGCGGCAGGGGTCGCGGAGACGTAGATCGTCTGCGGCGCCATCCGCACGAACTCTTCGAAGCGCAGCGGCCGATTGTCGAGCGCCGACGGCAGGCGGAATCCGTACTCGACCAGCGTTTCCTTGCGCGAACGGTCGCCCTTGTACATCGCACCGAGCTGCGGAATCGTCTGGTGGCTCTCGTCGACGACCAGCAGCGCGTTTTCCGGGAGGTAATCGAACAAGCACGGCGGCGGTTCGCCGGCCACCCGGCCCGACAGGTATCGCGAGTAATTTTCGATGCCCGCGCAATAACCGACCTCTTGCATCATCTCCAGATCGAATGAGGTGCGCTGCTGCAAGCGCTGCGCTTCGACCAGTTTACCGGCCGCCTGCAACTCCAAGAGGCGGCCGCGCAGTTCGTCGCGTATCTCGTCGACCGCTTGATGAATGCGTTCCTTCGGCGTCACGTAATGCGTCGACGGGTAAATCGTCAGGCGAGGCATGCGGCGCACCACTTCGCCGGTCAGCGGATCGAACAGGCTGAGGTTCGTCACTTCGTCGTCGTACAATTCGACGCGCACCGCCTCGCGGTCCGATTCGGCCGGAAAGATGTCGATGACGTCGCCACGTACGCGGTAGCAGCCCTGCTGCAGATCCAACTCGTTGCGCGTGTACTGCATGTCGGCAAGGCGCCGCAGAAGCTTGCGCTGGTCGAGCCGATCGCCGCGCGACATGTGCAGCACCATGCTGAGGTAGGCCTGCGGATCGCCCAAACCGTAAATCGCCGAGACGGTCGCGACGATGATCGCATCCGGCCGTTCGAGCAGCGCCTTGGTCGCCGACAGGCGCATCTGTTCGATGTGTTCGTTGATCGAGGCGTCCTTCTCGATGAACGTGTCGGAGGCCGGCACGTAGGCCTCCGGCTGGTAGTAGTCGTAATACGACACGAAATATTCGACCGCGTTCTTCGGGAAGAACACCTTGAACTCGCCGTACAGCTGCGCCGCCAGGGTTTTGTTGTGCGCCAGCACCAGCGTCGGCCGCTGCAGCCTTTGGATCACGTTGGCGATCGTGTAGGTCTTGCCGGAACCGGTGACGCCGAGCAGCGTTTGGTGTGCCAGGCCGCTCGCGAGGCCCTCGACCAGCTTGTCGATCGCCTCGGGCTGATCGCCGGCCGGCAGATAATCCGCTTGCAACTCGAAACTCATGGCCCGCATTCTCGCATGTTGGGCGACGCCGGCGAACCTACGATCTGGCGCGCCGCCGTCCTTTTTCGTACACTGCGGCGCCCGATCCTCGCAAATAGGTGGCCCCCTTGGCCGTGTCCCTCTCCAAGCGCGTACAAAAAGTCAAACCATCGCCGACGCTCGCGGTCACCGCTCGGGCTGCGAAGCTCAAAGCCGAAGGCAAGGACATCATCGGACTCGGCGCCGGCGAACCGGATTTCGACACGCCCTCGTTCATCGCAGATGCGGGCGTGGATGCGATACGCAAGGGATTGACGCGCTACACGGCGGTCGATGGCACCGGCGAATTGAAGGACGCGATCATCGCCAAATTTGCCCGCGACAACGCACTGCGCTACGAACGCAACCAAATCGTCGTCTCTTGCGGCGCGAAGCAGACGTGTTTCAACGTCTGCGCGGCGGTTCTGGATCCGGGCGACGAATGCATCATCCCGGCACCGTATTGGGTGTCCTATCCGGACATGGCGCTGCTCGCCGACGGCGTTCCCGTCGGCGTGTATGCGGGACCCGAACAGGGCTACAAGATCACGCCGGCGCAACTCGCCGCCGCCGTCACGCCGCGCAGCAAATTGCTGTTCCTGAACAGCCCGAGCAATCCTACCGGTGCGGCTTACACCAAGGCGGAACTGCAAGCCTTCGGGGCGGTGCTCGCGAAGCACCCCCGGATCGTCGTCGCCGCGGATGAGATGTACGAGCACATCTATTGGGCGCGCGAACCCTTCACGAGCTTCGCGCAGGCGAATCCGCAGCTTTACGATCGAACCGTTACCATCAACGGCTGTTCGAAAGCCTACGCCATGACCGGCTGGCGCATCGGCTATTGCGGCGCCCCCAAGGAATTGGCGGCGGCGATGAGCACGGTGCAAGGGCAGTCGACGTCGAATGCATCCAGCATTTCGCAATACGCTGCCGCCGCCGCGTTGAACGGCGATCAGCGCTGTGTCGCGCTGATGAACGAGGCGTTCAGGGAGCGCCACGACTTCGTGGTCGCCGGCCTGAACGCGATTGCCGGCATCTCCTGCCTGCCGGGCGCGGGAACCTTCTATGCGTTCGCGAATGTCGAAGGCGCGATGCGCGCGCTCGGCCTTGCCGACGACAATGCGTTCGCCGAATACCTACTCGTCGAAGCCGGCGTCGCCGTCGTTCCGGGCAGCGGCTTCGGCGCGCCGGGCCACATGCGCATCTCCTTCGCGAGCGGCCTGAAGACGTTGGAGGATGCGCTGCAGCGCATACGCCGCGCCGTTCTGGCCGCGGTCGCCAAACGCGCCTGAACGGCCTCGCCGATGCCTGCAGCCGCGCCATTGCCTCAGGCGCCGAAAGTCGCCGCCGTAACGACAACCAGGACTGAAACGCGATGAGGTACAAGAACCTGGGGCGTACCGGCTTGAAAGTCTCCGAGCTTTGCCTCGGTTGCATGACGTTCGGCGTTGCCGAGCGCGGCGATCAACGTTGGGCGCTGCGCGAAGAGGACAGCCGCCCCTTGATCAAACAAGCCGTCGATCTTGGCATCAATTTCTTCGATACGGCCAATGTCTACTCGGACGGCACGTCCGAGGAAATTCTCGGCCGCGCCCTCAAGGATTTCATGCGCCGCGAGGAGGCCGTCGTCGCCACCAAGGTATTTTTTCCGATGAGCGCGGCGCCGAACGGCCGCGGCCTGTCGCGCAAGGCGATTTTTACGGAGATCGATGCCAGCCTGCGCCGGCTCGGCACCGACTACGTCGATCTGTACCAAGTCCATCGTTGGGACGCTACGACCCCGATCGAGGAGACCCTCGAGGCCTTGGACGACATCGTCAAGGCCGGCAAGGCGCGCTACATCGGCGCCTCCTCGATGTACGCATGGCAGTTCAGCAAGGCATTGCATGCCGCGGAACGGCACGGCTGGACGCGCTTCGTGACGATGCAGAACCATTACAACCTGCTTTACCGCGAGGAGGAACGCGAGATGATGCCGCTGTGCGTCGATCAGGGCATCGGCGTGCTGCCTTGGAGCCCTCTCGCGCGCGGGCGACTGGCGCGGCCGTGGGCCGCGCAAACGCCGCGCACGCGTACCGACCTGTACGGCAACATTCTTTACACAGCCACCGCGGCCGCCGACCGCAACATCGTCGAGCGCGTCGGCGCGCTTGCCGCCGCCAGAGGGGTGCCCCTGGCGCAGATCGCGCTCGCGTGGATCGCGCAGAAACCTTATGTGACCGCGCCGATCGTCGGCGCATCGAAGCCCGCGCACCTCGACGATGCCGTCGCGGCCCTGTCGTTGCGGCTCACCAGCGAGGAAATCGCGTCGCTGGAAACGCCTTATGCGGCGCGCGCCACCGCCGGCCATGATTGAGGCCGCGGTGGCGGCGATTCCTTGACTTCGGCGCCCGGCTTCCCGACAATCCGCGCCTCCAAACGATTCCCCGGTAGCTCAGTGGTAGAGCGACGGACTGTTAATCCGTTGGTCGGGAGTTCGAATCTCTCCCGGGGAGCCACCATCGGTCGGTTCGCGGACCACCGCTCGCCCCGAGACCTCAGACGGCATCCGTTCGAACTCCCGACAGACCAACAAGCCGAGTTCGACGACAGCGCCGCGCAGCGGCGGTGTCGATCGCCCGCCAGGGCGACCCCGAGCGTTGCGCGAGGGGCGAAGGGGCCGCAGGCCCCGACGTAATCTCTCCCGGGGAGCCACCATCGGTCGGTTCGCGGACCACCGCTCGCCCCGCATCAGAGTCCCGAAACCGCGTCGACGAAGTTGGCGCCGTTCGGCGTGCCGACCCCGGTTACATCGTCCCAACCCGGACCGGTCGTCAGCGACGAATCGGTGCCGAAGGTCAGCACGAACCAGCGTGTTGAGAACGGGCTGTTGTAGAACGCACTGTAATAGCTCGTCGTGCCGTCCAACGGGCTTGCGAGCTGGTCCGCCGAATAACTGCTGGTGCCGCTCGCAACGGTGATCGTGCCGCTGACGTTGGTTGGCGACGAGTAGGCGGTGACATCGTAGATCGGATGCGCGCTGTCGGTCGTGGAGGCGAGCCCGTACATCAGCGGTGCCGCCTGGCCTAGCGGATGTCCGGCTTTTTGTGCCGCGATCGCCATGATCGCCGAGAACGTCGGGCAGGCGAGGCTCGTCCCGCCGATCACGCCGACGCTTAAGTTGCCGCCCACGGTTTCGATGATCTCGACGCCGGTGTACGGGTCGGCGACCATCGAGACGTCCGGCACGTTGCGCATCGTACCTGGCAGGCTCGCTTGGAAGCCGGGCTTCGCGAAACTCAGGCTGGTGCCGCCGCCGGCGCCGAACTGGAAGCCGAGCGAAAGCGGCGGATTGTCCGGCGGGCTGCCGAGCGAGGTGCGATCGGCGAGGCGCGTCAGGTTCGTGCCCCAGCCGGTCTGGAACGCGATCGAATCATCCGGGTTCAGCGCAAGGCTCGTTCCGCCGACCGCGGTTGCGTACGGCGAACTGCCCGGGAAGCCAACCGTCTTGAAGCCGACGGCGGCCGCAAAGTCGCCGCTGTCGCCGCTCGAGAAGTTCACGTCGATACCTTGAACCGCCGCCTCTTCGAGGATGCGATTATCGCGCCGGTACTGCGCCGGGTTACCGAAACCTTCGACGCCGGACCAGCTGTTCGAGATCGTGTTGCCGTAATGATGGACCACGGCGAAATTGACCGCTTCGTCGAGGTCCGAACCGTTGTTCGGACCGACCACCAGCACGATCTTCGCCCCGGGCGCCATCGCGTGGACCCATTCGACATCGAGCGTGATTTCGTCGGCCCAGCCGCTCGGTGAGCCGAAGTACTTGTTGCCCGGGAAATTCAGGGTGCCGGGCGCGCTCACTACCTGAAAGTTGCCGGCATTCAACGGCGGCAGGCCGTAGAGCGCTGAGAACACGTTCGCGTCGGACTCGATCGTCGGGCTGCCGAACGCGTCGGTGATCACCACCGTCTGCCCACTGCCGTCGTAGCCGGCCGCATACAGGCTGTTCATCCCGTACGCGGTCTGTAACTCGCTCGGTTGATAGCCACAAGGCGGCAGATGCCCGTACAGATTGTTCGCGATGTCCGCGCCGTAGCGATTGCCGCTGTAGGTCGCCGTCGTCACAGGGCTCGTGCTCGTGAACGTCTGGGTTTGCACGCCGGTGAAGCACTGGCTTTCGAAGAATAGTCCGTTCGGGCTCGAACTCGCCGCGATGGGCTGGGCCGCGCCGCTTTCGGTCGCGGTCGGGTACGCAAGGTCCGGCGTGAAGCCGAAGTCGTCGAGACCGCTGATCGCATCCACATGCGCACCGGAGGCGTCATTGACGCTCGGATCGGCGGTGTTCGCATAGTAGGTCCGACGGTTGAGGCTGAACGAATCGATCTGGGTATGGAACGCCTGTTCGATTGCCGCGACCGTCGCCGAGACCTTCACGTAGGCATTGTCGGTGGCCGCATACAGAACGGTGAGACTGTGCGCGCTCGCGAAATTCTCGAACGATTTCACCTCCTGCGCGGCAGGTGCATAGGTCCCGTCGAACGTCGCCTGATCGATCCACCGGTGGTAATCCGCACTGCCCTTGGTGCGTTGCTGCTGCGCAAGTCGGTCGAGCTGCGTCGTGTTGCGCAATTTCAGCCACACGGTGACCGCGATCGTCTGCGTTGGATCGAGCGGCCCTAAATCCTGCGCGCGCTTGATGAAGCCCGGCGTGTTCTGCGCAATCGTATAGCCGGCGGCCGGCGCGGCATGCGACGAGTTGGCGAGCGCGCTCATCGATACGAGCGCCGCGGCCGCGGTCGCGATCGCGAGCGGCGCCAAACCGGCCGCGGTCCGCTCACGGCGGAACCCATCTCCTGTCCTCAACCGGTGGGATTCACGTGTCATCATGATTCGACCCCTTCGATGGCGTTGTCGACGCGTTTCTTGTTGCTAGTTCCAGCGTGTCCGTGCTCGCGCGCAGATTTCGCGGACCCATATGGCGATGCTCGCACGCGTCACGGGTGGTGGCAATCCCGCCGCACGCACGACCGCCTATTGAACATAATGATGCGCGGGCGCAGGCGCACGCGCCTGCCGGGACGGCGGCGCGCCATCCGGTGCTTGCGCGAGGCGCCTCGGCCGTCGGCAGACGGCATCCGTTCGAGCTTTGGAAAGGCGTATTGCGAGTAGCCGACGCTACCCGTCGATTATGGCGGCGGCGCGGTTTGCTTTCGCTTGGTACATGGCGGCATCCGCCTGATCGATCAACTCGCCGCCGCGGCGGCTGGCGCCGCGATACATGGAGATGCCGATGCTTGCCGTGACGACGACCATGGCGCCGTCGATCGCGTACGGCTGGGCGAGCGCCGTGTGGATTTTCGCGCTGACCAATTGCGCGAATTTGGGGTCGTCTATTTCCGGCAGCATGATCACGAATTCATCGCCGCCGTATCGGCATACGGTATCGCCGCAGCGCACACAGCGCAGCATGCGCTGCGCCGCCTGGCGCAGCAGATCATCGCCCGCCGTGTGTCCGAAGCGGTCATTGACTCCCTTGAAGCTGTCAAGGTCGAGCATCAACAACGCCCCCTGCTTTTTCGAGCGCGCGGTCTGCAGAAAGGACTGCTGCAGCCGGTCGCGCAACAATATCCGATTGGGCAGCCCGGTCAGCGGATCATGGTAGGCATCGTGGCGCGCCCGCGCGAGCACGGCTTTCATCTTCGACAATTGACGTTTCAGGAGGGCGTTTGTCCGACCGAGCTCCCGCAGTTCGCGCGCTGTGGCTTCAGGCGCTCCCGGTTCGGGATTCGTACTCGAAAATTGTGTGCGCTTACGTACAGAATTCATGTGGGCATGGTAGCGCAAGCTCGCGGTGCGTCTGTGCGCCGTCGAACATATGCGGTCAGCCCCGTTGGCGCCGCGCCGGCGGCAACGGCTGCCGCGTCAGGCAGCCCGCTTTTCGAAGGATTGCGCCCGCACGGCGCCGCGGCTGGCCGCACCATTGCGCCGGCCGGAACCGTTCATCGTAATTTGGTATTCCTGCTTCGCGGTCGCATAGCAGGTGCAGGAAGCCGCCTCGAGTCCCGCCCGGTCGATAATCGAAATGTTGCCGCGGTGGTAGCGAATCAGCTTGCGCCGGCGCAGGGCGGTCGCCGCGCGCGTGACGCCGACGCGCCGCACGCCGAGCATATAGGAAAGGAACTCGTGGGTGATGTGAAAGTCATCGGCATGCGCGCGGTCGGCGGTCATCAGCAGCCAGCGGGCAAGCCGTGTTTCGACGACATGGAAACGCGTACAGGCCGCCTCCATGGATAATTGAATCATCAACACTTCGGCGTATCGATGCAAAATGTTGCGAAGCGAGGCACTGCGATGCAGTTCCCGCTTCAAGCGCCACGCATCGACGCGCCAAGCCATCCCGGAGCCCTGGACCAAACCCTTCAGGGGCGACAGGTCCACGCCGAGCGCGAGGGGAACGCCGTACATGCCTTCGTTGCCGACCAGCCCGACCTCGAGGCCGGCGTGACCGTCTATCGACGTCACCAGGGAAATGATGCTGTCCAACGGAAAATACACGTGATGCAGGCGCTTTCCGGGTTCGCAGAGCACATCGCCGAAAGCGAGTTCAACGGGCTGATCGTCGCCGAGCAGTCGCCGGCGGTCGTCGGGGCTCAGCCGCGCGAGCAGCCCGTTCCGTATCGGAGCGCCGCGGCGGATAGGGGAAACTGCCGGTATTTTTTTGATCACGGATCATCAAAGCACGTCTCGAGGCAGTCTTGCGGTGCGCTGCCGCACACACCGTCCGGCGCAAATCAAGCTTCGGCGAGATGCGGCAGCAAGCGGTCGTATTCCTTTTTTACCACCTCGTAACACTCGCATGCGCGCGCTTCCAACCGCGGCCTGTCCAGCACGGCGATACGCCCCCGGCGGTAGTT
>DATKSW010000025.1:0-62766 GCA_035531435.1 Steroidobacteraceae bacterium
GCAAGCGAAGGCGGCGATCGCCCTTTAGGGCGACCCCGAGCGCAAGCGAGGGGCGAAGGGGCCGCAGGCCCCGAAGTAATCTCTCCCGGGGAGCCACCATCGGGCGGTCCGAGGACGACCAATCGCCTCGAGTCGCCACGCGCTATCCGTTCGAACTCCCGACAGACGTGATGCCGGTAGAGGCCGTCAGCCGTTGATCGTGGCGGTGGCGCGATTTCCTTTCGCTTGGTACATGGCGGCATCAGCCTGATCGATCAACTCGCCGCCGCGATGGCTGACGCCGCGATATATGGTAATGCCGATGCTCGCGGTGACGACGACCATGGCGCCGTCGATCGCGTACGGCCGGGCGAGGGCCGCGTGGATTTTTGCACGGACCAATTGCGCGAATTTGGGGTCGTCGATTTCCGGCAGCATGATCAGGAATTCATCGCCGCCATATCGGCAAACGGTATCGCCGCAGCGCACACAGCGCAGCATGCGCCGCGCCGCCTGGCGCAGCAACTCATCGCCCGCCGTGTGTCCGAAGCGGTCATTGACTCCCTTGAAGCTGTCCAGGTCGAGCATCAACAACGCCCCCTGCTTTTTCGAGCGCGCGGTTTGCAAAAAGGACTGCTGCAGCCGGTCGCGCAACAACGTCCGATTGGGCAGCCCGGTCAGCGGATCATGGTAGGCATCGTGGCGTGCCCGCGCGAGCACCGCTTTCAGCTTCAGCAATTGACGTGTCAGGCGCAGGTTCGTGCGGCCGAGTTCCCGCAGCTCGCGCGCGGCGGCACGAGGCGCGCCCCGCCCGGATTTCGCGCAGGAAAGTTGTGTGCGCTTACGTACGGAATGCATGCGGGCATGGTACCGCAAGCTCGCCCTACGTCTGTGCGGGGTCGAACATATGAGGGCGAACGCCGCGGCACCGCTTGCGGTCGCGGCCTCAGCCGAGCTGCTTTGCCGAGGTTCGCGCTCGCACGGCGCCGCGGCCGCGGCTGACCGTGCCCGTGCGCGGGCGCATACCGTTCATGGTACGTTTGTATTCCCGCTTCGCGGTCGCATAGCAGGTGCAGGAAGCGGCCTCGAGTCCCGCCCGATCGATGATTGAAATGTTGCCGCGGTGGTAGCGAATCAGCTTGCGCCGGCGCAGGGCGGTCGCCGCGCGCGTGACGCCGACGCGCCGCACGCCCAACATATAGGAAAGGAACTGGTGGGTGATGTGAAAGGCATCGGCATGCGCGCGGTCGGCGGTCATCAGCAGCCAGCGGGCGAGCCGTGTCTCGACGACATGGAAACGCGTACAGGCCGCTTCCATGGACAATTGAATCATCAACACCTCGGCGTATCGATGCAGCACATTGCGCAGCGAGGCACTGCGTTGCAGTTGGCGCCGCAAGCGCAGCGCATCGACGCGCCAAGCCGTCCCTGAGCCCTGGACCAATCCCTTCAGGGGCGAGACGTCCACGCCGAGCGCGAGGGGAACACCGTACATGCCTTCGTTGCCGACCAGCCCGACCTCGAGCCCGGCGTGGCCGTCGATCGCAGTCACCAGGGAAATGATGCTGTCCACCGGAAAATACACATAGTGCAGGCGCTCTCCGGGTTCGCAGAGCACATGGCCGAACGCGAGTTCCAGGGGCTTGTCGTTGCGCAGCAGTCGCCGGCGGTCATCGCGGCTCAGCCGCGCGAGCAGCTCGTTCGGCCTCGGGGCGCGACGGCGGCTCGGGGAATCTGCCGGTATTTTCTTGATCACTGCGCATCAAAGCACGTCCCGGGGCTGCTTCGCGGTGCGATGGCGTACATACCGCCGCGTGCAAATCAAGGTTCGGCGAGGTGCGGCAGCAGGCGGTCGTATTCCCTTTTGACCACCTCGTAGCACTCGCAGGCGCGCGCTTCCAACTGCGGCCTGTCGAGCACTGCGATACGGCCTCGGCGGTAGTTGATGAGGCCGGCATCGTGCAACTTCCCGGCCGCTGCGGTGACGCCTTCGCGCCGCACGCCGAGCATGTTGGCGATCAATTCCTGCGTCATCGATAGATTGTTCGAGGGCAGCCGGTCAAGACTGATCAACAACCAGCGGCACAGCTGCTGATCGATCGTGTGGTGCCGATTGCAGACCGCGGTTTGCGCCATTTGCGTGATCAGCGCTTGCGTATAGCGCAACAACAGGTGCTGCATCGCGCCGGAGCGATGGAACTCCGCCTTCAGCAATGCCCCTGGTAGCCGGTAAGCGTTGCCCGCACTCTGCACCAGCGCCCGACTCGGCGTCGTTTCGCCGCCCATGAACAGCGAAACGCCGATGACGCCCTCCTTGCCGACAATGGCGATCTCCGCCGAGGCGCCGTCTTCCATGACGTACAGCAGCGAGACGATGCTGCTGGTGGGGAAATAGACATGCCGCAAGCGGCTTCCCGACTCGTACAACACTTCGCCCAAAGGCAGCGCCACGAACTCGAGGCGAGGCAAAATGCGCTCTCGCGCATGCGCGGGCAGCGCCCATAGGAGGGTATTCTGCAGCGGGTCAGACAACCCGCTGCCGTTGGATTTGGCAAGTTTTCCGGCTGTAGCGATTTTTG
This sequence comes from Steroidobacteraceae bacterium, assembly GCA_035531435.1. Classification (GTDB taxonomy): domain Bacteria; phylum Pseudomonadota; class Gammaproteobacteria; order Steroidobacterales; family Steroidobacteraceae; genus Bog-1198. Next base: position 2,559 of record DATKSW010000025.1, read on the forward strand.
CCATTAGCTCCCTTCGTTTGACGGGGAGGCCAAGTCCGCCCCCGTGGGCCCGCTGTAATCGACCGGGGTCCGATTATACCAGACTGGCGGCGTCAGTGTGCGCAAGCGCACAAAACAGCGTGTTAGGGTTGCGGCGACGCGGCAACGCTAAATGATATATAATATATAATAATCATATAGTTATATAATTTTCATCGAATTGACATTCACGCTTTCCTACTGGCGGTCGCGCCCGCCGGGTACCGCGCGTAGACGCCGAAGGCCAAGATGACCGCGTAGCAAAGCGCGGGCACGGCGAGCGCGATCTTCAAGCTCGAGAGATCCGCCGTATGCCCGGTGATCAACGGGATGATGGCGCCGCCGACGATCGCCATGCAGATGATCCCCGAACCTTCGGCGGCGCGCGCGCCCAAGCCCTCGCAGGCGAGCGAGAATATCGTCGGGAACATGATCGAATTGCAAAGGCCGACGGCGAGCAGCGTCCAGCCCGAGCATAGTCCGGCGGTGTTCGCCGAGACGAGCAACAACAGCATCGCCATGCCCGCCACGGCCGCGAGGATCTTGCCCGGCGAGAATACGCGCAGGAAATAGGCGCCGATGAAGCGCCCCAGCATTGCGCCGCCCCAGTAATAGGGTACGTGCTTGCCGGCCTCCTCTGCGGCTACGCCGAGCACGGATGGCTGCATCAAGTAGCTCACCAGCAGCGAGCCGATCGAGACTTCCGCGCCGACGTAGAGAAAAATGCACAGCGCGCCGAGGCCGAAGCGCGTGCGGCCGAGCAGCGTGAAGGCCCGCAGGATGTTTCTCGGCGGTTCCTGTTCCTCGCGCAGCCGGTGGCGGTGCATCCAGACGAGCGCGGCGACCACCGCCAATGCGATCGCGAGCCCGAGGTAGGTGTGTTCGATGACGCGCGTCTCGGCGACGTGAAACGCGCTGAGCGCGCCTGCCGACAGCGTCGCCGGCACGACGGTGACAAGCGATCCTAAGATCAGGATCGAGCCGACGTAGGGAAACACCGTGGTACCGAGCGAATTGAAGGCCTGCGCGAACGTCAGCCGGCTATGCGCGGTTGCCGGCGCTCCGAGCATCGAGATCAGCGGATTCGCCACGACCTGCACGGTCGTGATGCCCGCGGCCAATACGAACAGCGCCAACAGGAACATGCCGAACAGGCCGGACGCCGAAGCGGGCACGAACAACAGGCAGCCGGCGGTCATCAGCGCGAGGCCGATGACCGCCGTGCGCATGTAACCGAAGCGCTCGACGACCGCCGCGGCGGGCAGCGAAATGATGAAATAGGCGGCGAAGAACGCCGACTGCACGAGCATCGCATCGGCGTAGCTCAATGTGAACAGCGCTTTGAGCTTCGGGATGATCACGTCGTTCAAGCTCGTGATGCCGCCGAAGATGAAGAACAAGGCGAAGACGAAAATACGCAGTTCGAGCGGATAGGTCGCGCCGCCGGCGGCGCCGGTACGCGCCGCGCAAGCTCGCGGTGCATCGCCGACTTCTGGTCTCATGTCGTTGGCATTCCCCGTGTGCAGCGGCCTGTGCGTACGAGCAGCGCACGATGGCCAAGAGCCATCAAGCCAATTACACTCGCCGGCACCGGGATCATACAGGATTCCATTTGTGAACCGCAGCGTCGCGATCGGCCGCATCCACGTGGATAGCAGGCTCCATGACTTCGTCTGCCGCGAGGCCATGCCGGGCAGCGGCATAGTCCAGGCGGATTTCTGGCCCGGCTTCGCCGCGCTGATCGCGGCGTTGGCGCCCGCCAACGCCGCGTTGATGAGGCGGCGCGACGAACTGCAGGCGCGGATCGACGCCTGGCACGCCGCACATCCCGGCGCCGGCTTTGAGCGGCGCGCCTATAAGGCATTCCTGCGCGAAATCGGCTATCTCGCGCCGGAAACGCAGCCATTCAGAGTCGGCACCGCCGCCGTCGACGATGAAATCGCGCAACTTGCCGGACCGCAGCTGGTCGTGCCGATCAATAACGCCCGCTACGCGCTGAACGCGGCGAACGCCCGCTGGGGCTCGCTGTACGACGCCTTGTACGGCACCGACGCCGTGGCCGATGACGGCGGCGCGGAGCGCGGCGCTGCTTACAACCCGCTGCGCGGCGAGCGCGTCATCGCGACGGCGCGCGATTTTCTCGACCGGCATTTTCCGCTCGGCGAAGGCTCGCACCGGGACGCCGTGGGTTATCGCATCGGCGCCGACGGACTCGAGATTCGCGCCGCAAGCGGCCGTACGGCCGCATTGCGCGATCGTGGCGCGCTCGCCGGCACCCGCGGCGATCCGGCGCAACCGGCCGCGGTGCTCTTGACGCACCACGGCCTGCACGTGGAAATTCGCTTCGACCGCAGCCACGCGATCGGCCGCAACGATGCGGCCGGCATCAGCGACGTCGTGCTCGAATCGGCGCTGACGACAATCCAGGACTTCGAGGACTCGGTCGCCGCGGTCGATGTCGACGACAAGCTCGTCGTCTATCGCAACTGGCTCGGACTGATGCAGGGTACGCTGCAGACCGATGTCGTCAAGGACGGCAAACGGTTCATGCGCCAATTGCATGGCGACCGTCACTATCGATCGCCGGCGGGCGCGGAACTCGTTTTGCCTGGACGCAGCCTGATGCTCGCCCGCAACGTCGGCCATCACATGCTCTCGGATGCGGTTACTCTGGACGGCCAACCGATACCGGAAACGTTCATCGACGGCGCCCTCACGGCACTGATCGGACTGCACGATTTGCAGAGCGGCGGCGCGTTGCGAAATTCCCGCCGCGGCTCGATTTACATCGTCAAGCCGAAGATGCACGGCGCCGAGGAAGTCGCGTTCGCCGATCGTCTGTTTGCCGCCATCGAGGACTTGCTCGGCATGCCGCGCTACACACTGAAAATGGGCATCATGGACGAGGAACGGCGCACCAGCTTGAATTTGGCGAACTGCATCGGCGCGGCGCGGATGCGGGTGGTGTTCATCAATACCGGATTCCTGGACCGCACCGGCGATGAGATTCATACGTCGATGCAGGCCGCGCCGGTCGCGCGCAAGGGCGAATTGAAGCAAGCCCTGTGGCTCGACGCCTACGAGCGGCAAAACGTCGACATCGGCCTCGCCTGCGGCCTGCCCGGACACGCGCAGATCGGCAAGGGCATGTGGGCGATGCCCGACTTGATGGCGGATATGCTGCGCGCAAAGATCGCGCACCCGCAAGCAGGCGCAAATACCGCTTGGGTGCCTTCGCCGACCGCCGCGACGCTCCACGCGCTGCATTATCACGCGGTCGATGTGGCACAAGTGCAGCGCGACCTCGCGCACCGCCGGCGCGCCTCGCTCGATGATATTTTGACTCCGCCGCTTGCGGACAAGCCCGCCTGGGGCGCCGCCGACATCGACGAGGAACTCAACAACAACGCGCAGAGCATCTTGGGCTACGTGGTGCGCTGGATCGATTCCGGCGTCGGTTGCTCGAAAGTGCCGGACTTCTACAATGTCGCTCTGATGGAGGACCGGGCGACTTTGCGCATCTCCAGTCAGCACGTCGCCAACTGGCTGCATCATCGCGTCTGCACGCGCGATGCGGTCATGCAGGCGCTCGGCCGCATGGCTGCGGTCGTCGACCGGCAGAACGCCGCCGACCCCGCCTATACGCCGATGAGCGCGGATCTCGAACACAGCATCGCCTTCCGGGCCGCGTGCGACCTGGTGTTCGCCGGCCGCGCGCAAAGCAACGGCTACACGGAAGCGATCCTGCACTCGCGCAGAAAAGAGAAAAAGCGGGCCGACGCCGGCGGCTGACGAAAGCCGCGCCGTGGCCGCCGATTGGACGCGGCCGCCGCCGCCCTGTACACTGCGGCAAGCTGAATCGGATCGGCGCACGGTCAGTGCCGTCCTCGGCTCGCGGTCCGTCTTCGACGCACTTCGTCATGTTCGCCATCCCTCGCTGCTGACCGCTGCGGAGCGCAAACCCTCCGCCGTGCGAGTCACCACTTTTCTCTCGTAAGGATTTCAAATGTCATTTTCCGATCTCGGGCTCCTGCCCGAATTGCTGCGTGCGGTCGCCGATAAGGGTTACGACACGCCGTCGCCGATTCAATCCCAGGCAATCCCCGCCGTACTCTGCGGCCGCGATGTATTGGCAGGCGCGCAAACCGGCACCGGCAAAACCGCCGGCTTCATATTGCCGATCCTGCAGCGCCTCAACGGCGACGCCGTCCAGGGCTCCGCGCGCGCGCCCCGGGCGCTGGTGCTGACGCCGACCCGCGAACTCGCCGCCCAGGTCGCCGAGAGCGCGCGCAGCTACGGCAAGTATCTGCGCTTGCGCACCTTTCAGGTGTTCGGCGGAGTCAACATCAATCCGCAGATCAGCGCGTTGCGCAATGGCTGCGACATTCTGGTGGCGACGCCGGGCCGCCTGCTCGATCTGGCGCAGCAGCAGGCGGTCGATTTGTCCAAGGTGCAGGTCCTGGTCCTCGACGAAGCGGATCGCATGCTCGACATGGGCTTCATTCCCGACATCCGCCGCATCATCAAATTGCTGCCGAGCAAACGCCAGAACCTGCTGTTCTCGGCGACCTATTCGGACGATATCCGCGGGCTCGCCGAGCGCCTGCTGCGCGATCCGCTGTCGGTACAGGTCGCGGCGCGCAATGCGCCGATCGAGTTGGTCGAACAGCGCGCCTACCGCGTGGCAAAGGAGCAAAAGCGCCATCTATTGGTTCACCTGATTCGCGAAGGTCGGTGGCAGCAAGTATTGATATTCACGCGCACCAAGCACGGCGCGAATCGCCTAACTCAGCAACTCGAGGATGCCGGCATACACGCCGCGGCGATCCACGGCAACAAGAGCCAGGCGGCGCGCGTCAAGGCGCTCGAAATGTTCAAACACGGTCAAGTGACCGCGCTGGTCGCGACCGAGGTCGCTGCGCGCGGCCTCGACATCAAGGAACTGCCGCAGGTCGTCAACTACGAACTGCCGAACGTCCCCGAGGATTACGTGCACCGCATCGGCCGCACCGCGCGCGCGGGCGCCACCGGCGACGCGGTATCGCTGGTCTCAGCCGACGAGAACGGCCTGCTGCGCGATATAGAGCGCGTTCTCGGACGCGCCATTCCTACCGTGCCGACTCCTGAATTCAAGATCGTCGAGAGCATTGCAAGGCCGGCGCCCGATCGAGGGCGCGCGCCCTCGGCCGCTCCTCGGCACGGCCAGCACGGCCAGCACGGCAACGCCCACGGCACGCGCGGCGGCGCGGATCGCAGCGCCAAGCACCGCCATCCGGCCGGCGGTGCGCGCGGCGGCGGACGGCAATGGCGCGGCCGCAATTCGTGAGCCCTTAGGCCACTGCCGAGGGGGCCGTGCTAATCTCGGTCCCGGGCCCTCGCGGGTGAATCTCAGCCGATCGTGTTCAGTCACTTTACGCAACTGACGCGCGCGCAGCGCAACGCCTTCCTCGCCGCATTTGCCGGCTGGTCGCTGGATGCGTTCGATTTCTTCATTTTCATCTTCTGTTTGAAGTCGATCAGCGTCGAATTCCGCACCGACGTCAAATCGGTCGCGGAAGGCATCTTCCTTACCCTGGCCTTCCGCCCGCTCGGTGCGCTGCTGTTCGGTTGGCTGGCCGAGAAATACGGCCGGCGGCCGATCCTGATGATCAATGTCGTCAGTTTCGCGGTGGTGGAATTCGCGAGCGCCTTCGCGCCGAATCTGGCGACGCTGCTCGCATTGCGCGCGCTGTTCGGTTTCGCGATGGGCGGCGAGTGGGGCGTCGGCGCGGCGCTCGCTCTGGAGACGCTGCCCGCCAAAGGACGCGGGTTCTTTTCGGGCCTGCTGCAGGAGGGATACGTCGTCGGCTACTTGCTGGCCTCGGTCGCCTTCGCGTTCCTGTTCGTTCACGTCGGCTGGCGCGGCATGTTCATTCTCGGCGGCGTGCCGGCGTTGTTGGCGCTTTACATCAACATGTCGGTCGAGGAGTCGCCGAGCTGGACGGCGGGCGCCGCGCCGCAGCGCGCATCGGCGCGGCAGATCTGGACGGCCTGCCGGGAGCATTTGCCGACGCTGACCTTTATGGTGGTGCTGATGGCCTGCTTTAACGCCTTCGCGCACGGCTCGCAGGACCTTTATCCGACCTTCCTGCAAACCCAACACGGCTTCTCCGCGAAGACGACCGGCGGCATCGCGATCGTCATGAATATCGGCGCCTTCCTCGGAGGCGTCTTCTTCGGGTCGGTGTCGGAGCGCATCGGCCGCAAGCGCGCGATCGTCATCGCCGCGGCGCTCGCGCTGCCGCTGATTCCGCTGTGGGCGTATTCGCAACACGCGCTGATGCTCGCGCTCGGCGGGTTTCTGATGCAATTCATGGTGCAGGGCGCATGGGGCATCGTGCCGGCGTACCTGAACGAGTTGTCGCCGCCGTCGGTGCGCGCGATTCTGCCGGGCTTTGCCTACCAGCTCGGCAATTTGGCGATGTCCAAGATGGGTCCCCTGCAGGCGGGCATCGCCGAGGCGCACGGCGGAGACTATGCGTACATCTTCGCATGGACGATTGCGCTGGTCGCGCCGGCGCTGATCGTCGTCACCGCGCTCGGTCCCGAAGCGCGCGGCCGGACGCTGTGAGGGAAACGCCCGGCGCTCAGATCGTCGCGGCCAGCTTTTTCAGATACGCGGCGAAATCCGTCCCCAGGCTCGCGTGCTTCAGGCCGTATTCGACCGTCGCCTGCAGATAGCCGAGCTTGCTGCCGCAATCGTAGCGCTTGCCTTCGAACTCGAACGCATGCACCGTTTCGCGCCGCATCAGACTCGCGATACCGTCGGTCAATTGAATCTCGCCGCCCGCGCCGGCGCCGATTTGCGCCAAATCGTCGAAAATGGACGCCGACAGCAGATATCGGCCGACCACCGCGAGGGTCGACTGCGCGAGATGCGGCTGCGGCTTCTCGACGATGTGCGACATCTTGCCGATGCGCCCCGTGGCGCCTCGCTCGAGCGAGACGATGCCGTACTTGTCGGTGTCCTCCCGGGGCACGTTCTGCACGCCGAGGATGCTGCCGCCATGGGTACGGAATACCTCGACCATCTGCTTCAAACAAGGGACTTGCGCATCGATCAAGTCGTCGGCCAGATGCACCATGAACGGCGCGTCGCCGACGACCGGCCGGGCGCATAGCACCGCATGGCCCAAACCGAGGGGCGCCGGCTGTCGGATGTAAACGCAAGTCGCCCACGGCGGCAGTATCCCGCGCAGAGCGTCGAGCAATTCCTGCTTGCCCTGGACTTGCAGCACCGCTTCGAGTTCGGCATTGGTGTCGAAGTGATCCTCGATCGCGCGCTTCGAGCTGCCGGTGATGAACACCAGCGTGTCGGCGCCGGCCGCGAGCGCTTCGTCGACGGCATACTGGATCAGCGGCTTATCGACGATCGGCAGCATCTCCTTCGGACTCGCCTTGGTCGCGGGAAGAAAGCGGGTGCCGCGTCCGGCAACCGGGAATACCACAGTCTTGACGGCTTTATGTGTCATGCACGCAATGAACTCGGAAATAAACGCGAATGATAGCGGATTTCGGTGCAGCCGCGCCGCTCCTAGCGCAGCTTGACGACGACGCAGGTCTCGAAACTGTCCCAGGAATGGCATCCCGGACACTGCCAATAGAATCGACGCGCCGCGAAGCCGCAGTCGCCGCAACGGTAGGTCTCCGCCCGCGCCAGCAAAGCGCCGATTTCGGCGGCGACGTATTCGAACGGCGCGCCGCCCGCCGCCTGGCGCACCGCTTGCAGGGCGGGTTCCCGCGCGATGACCTTGTCGATCGATTCACGCAGCGGCGGCGCATGCGCCAGCGAAATCGCGAGAGCCGCGAACACCAAACCCTTCAGTTCGCCGAATTCGCGCGTCTCGGCCCACCGCACCAATCCCTGAAGCACGCTGTCGCGTCCGGACTCGCCGGCCAAGCTCAGCAAGTGCGCAAGTTCGTCGTACAGCAGCCGCGGCGACTCCTGCAGCGCCCAGGTGAGCAAGCGGACCGCGAGCGCCGTTTGCCCTTCGCGCTCGGCGATCTGCGCGCGCAGCAGCGCGGCACGCGGGAACGGCGACGCCTCGCGCCTCGCCTCGCGCAGCAGCCGGCGGGCCTCGACCGGGTCGCCGCGCTCGAGCCGATAGGTCGCGAGTTCGCAAAGATAGTGCGCGGCGACGGAGCGCGGCGGCGCCGAAGCGAGCGCCGCCAGCTGCCGATAGGTATCGAGCGCCTGCGGCCAGTCACGTTGCCGCTCGTAGATGCCGCGCAGCGCCTCGAGCGCCCTGCCTCGCAGACGCGTTCCCTCGGAGATTTGCCGGAACAAGCCTTCCGCGCGGTCGAGCACGCCGGCACGCAGGTAATCCTGCGCGAGCGCGAGCAGCGCCTGCTCGCGATGCTCCGGCGCAAGCGCCCGCGCCAGCAAGTTGCGATGCACGCGGATCGCGCGCTCTACTTCGCCGCGGCGCCGGTACAAGCTGCCGAGCGCGAAATGCGTCTCCAAGGTATCGGGGTTCGTGTCCATCAGCTTCAGGAAAGTGTCCAACGCCCGGTCCGGCTGTTCGCTGATCAGATAGTCCAGCCCGGCAAGGTAGTCGGCGTGAAATAGGCGCAAGCGACGCGGCCAGCGCCTGCCCCAGCCGAAATGACCCGCGAGTATGCCGATCACCAGCGCGGCGACGACCAGCATGGCCCAGGCGATCGGCGGGATTTCTGACATATTGCCGTGGCCGTCTTGCCAGCCCGGCGCGTTCAGTCGCGGATCGGTTGGCCGGCGCCGTCGTTGACGCGCTCGCGCAGATCCTTGCCCGGTTTGAAATGCGGGACGTGCTTGCCGGCGAGCGCCACCGCCTCGCCGGTTTTCGGATTGCGTCCCTGGCGCGGCGGACGGAAATGCAGGGAAAAGCTGCCGAAACCGCGGATCTCTATGCGTTCACCCGTCGCCAGCGCGTCGCTCATGATTTCGAGCAACTGCTTGACGGCGAGCTCCACGTCCTTCGCCGGCAAGTGCTTCTGCTTCGCTGAAATAATTTCGATGAGTTCCGATTTCGTCATGATCGATCCATGCGCATCGTTGGTCATATTTGCGGCGCCGAGCCGCCGCCGCGCGCTCGCCTGATCCTCTCAATCCTGACCCGTAATCTGCTCTTTCAGCAGGTCTCCCAGGCTGGTTCCGGTCGGCGAGTCGGTGCGGTAGCTCTGCATCGCTTCCTGCTCGTCGTGAATGTCCTTGGCCTTGATCGACAGCGCAATGCTGCGCCCCTTGCGGTCCACGCCGGTGAACTTCGCCTCCACTTCCTCGCCCACCTTCAGCAGGACGCGGGCATCCTCGACCCGATCGCGCGACAGCTCCGAGGCGCGCAGCTGCCCGTCGACGCCGTTGCCGAGGTCGATCACCGCACCCTTGGCGTCGACTTCGCGCACCACGCCGCGGACGATGCTGCCCTTCGGATGTTCGGCGATATAGGCCGAAAATGGATCCTTCGCCAACTGCTTGATGCCGAGGCTGATGCGCTCGCGTTCCGGATCGATCGACAGGACCATTGCATCGACCTGCTGCGCCTTCTGATAACTGCGCACCGCCTCCTCGCCCGGCATGTCCCAGGAGATGTCGGAGAGGTGCACGAGACCGTCGATGCCGCCGGCGAGGCCGATGAATATGCCGAAATCCGTGATCGACTTGATCTGCCCGCTGACTTTGTCGCCGCGGTTGTAATTCTCGGCGAATTCCTTCCACGGGTTGGTTTTGCACTGTTTGATGCCGAGGCTGATGCGGCGCCGCTCCTCGTCGATGTCCAGCACCATGACCTCGATTTCCTGGCCGACGTGCACGACCTTCGCCGGGTTCACGTTCTTGTTGGTCCAATCCATCTCGGAAACATGCACCAACCCCTCGACGCCTTCTTCGATCTCGACGAAGCAGCCGTAGTCGGCGATGTTGGTCACCTTGCCGAAGAGGCGCGTATTCGCCGGGTAGCGGCGCGCGATGTTCTGCCACGGATCGGCGCCCAGCTGTTTGAGTCCCAGGGAAACCCGCTGCCGCTCGCGGTCGAATTTCAGGATGCGGACGTCGATTTCCTCGCCGACCTTGACGATCTCGGAGGGATGCTTGACGCGCTTCCATGCCATGTCGGTGATATGCAGCAAACCGTCGATGCCGCCGAGATCGACGAACGCGCCGTAATCGGTGAGATTCTTGACGACGCCCTTGACGGCCGCTCCCTCCTGCAAATTATCGAGAAGCGCGGAGCGCTCCGCGCTGTATTCCTGCTCGACCACCGCGCGCCGCGAGACGACGACGTTGTTGCGCTTTTGGTCGAGCTTGATGACCTTGAATTCGAGCGGCTTGTTCTCGAGATAGGACGGATCGCGCACCGGGCGCACATCTACCAAGGAACCCGGCAGGAATGCGCGGACGTTGTCGATCTCGACCGTGAATCCGCCCTTGACCCGACCGGTGATCACGCCGATGACGATTTCCTGCTTTTCGAACGATTGTTCCAGCCGCGTCCAGGTGCGCGCGCGCTTGGCCTTTTCCCGCGACAGGCGCGTCTCGCCGGAGCCGTCCTCGACGCTGTCCAGCGCAACCTCGACGGTTTCGCCGACGGCCACCTCGATCTCACCCTTTTCGTTCTTGAATTGGTCGGCCGGAATCACGGCCTCGGACTTCAATCCGACATTGACGATGACGTAGTCCTGGCCGACTTCGACGATCAGTCCGTTGAGTATCGTGCCCGGACGAATTCTCTGGCTGGCAATGCTCTGTTCAAACAGTTCCGCAAAACTTTCTGTCATGTGGTCTCTAGTGCGAGCCCCGGAGGGCCCGATGTTTTCCCCGGCACGGTTCCCGTGTGCCGCAGGGGTTGCAAGTATTGCGGCGATCGTTCCATGATCACCGCGCCCTAAATAGTCAGCCGCCCGCGGGCGATCTGCAAAATGCGTTCGACCACCGCCTCGACCGGCATAGCCGTCGTGTCGAGCCTGACGGCGTCCGCGCTCGCGACCAGAGGCGACGCGGCGCGCGTTTTGTCGCGCAAGTCGCGCTCCGCTATCTCCAGCGAAAGGGCGGCAAGGTTAGCAGTAACCCCTTGTTCTTTCAACTGCTTATGGCGTCGCGCCGCGCGCTCCGCGGCGCTCGCGGTGAGAAAAATTTTCACCGGCGCCTCGGGGAAGACGACCGTGCCCATGTCTCGGCCGTCGGCGACCAGGCCGGGCGGGGCCGCAAAGCGGCGCTGACGGTCCAATAAGGCGGCGCGGACGGCGGGAATCGCCGCAACGATGGACGCATCGTTGCCGGCCTGTTCGGTCCGGATGCCCTTGGTGACGTTGCGGCCGCCCAAGCAGACCGCCTCCCGGCCGCCCGCGGCGGAGCCGAAGCGCACCTGCAAGCCGGCCGCAATCCTCGCCAGCGCGAGTGCATCGCCGAGATCGACCCCGGCCTCGCGGGCGGCCAGCGCGACCAGCCGGTACAGGGCGCCGCTATCGAGCAGGGCCCAGCCGAGCGCCTGCGCCACCGCTCGACTGACCGTACCCTTGCCGGCGCCCGAAGGCCCGTCGATCGCGATGACGGGCGCCGCGCTCACCACGCGCCCCGCGCGCCCCGCGCTCACCGCGCGCACCGCGCGCGCCCCGCGCTCACCGCGCGCACCGCGCGGCCGGCGCCCTTCAGGACTCGCGGACATCGAACCCGACGCTCCGCGCCAAGGCGACGAAATCGGGGAACGAGGTAGCGACGTTGGCCACGTCGCGGATCCTGATCGGCGCGCGCGCGCGCAGGCTCGCAACCGCGAAGGACATCGCCACGCGATGATCGCCGCAACTGTCGACTTCGCCGCCGCCGAACGCCGCACCGTCGCCGCCGCCGCCGATGCGCATGCCGTCCGCGAGCACCGTATGGGCAACGCCGAGCGCCGCGAACCCGGCGCCCATCGCCGCAATTCGGTCGCTCTCCTTGACTCGCAGTTCCTCGGCGCCGCTGATCAGCGTCTCGCCGTGCGCGCAGGCCGCAGCGACGAACAATACCGGCAACTCGTCGATCGCGAGCGGCACGAACGCGGCCGGTACCTCGATGCCGCGCAGCGTCGAGCGGCGCACCCGCAAATCGGCGACAGGTTCGGAGCCGCTGGCGCGCGGATTCAGCAATTCGATGCCGCCGCCCATGCGGCGCAGGATCTCGAGCAGGCCGATGCGCGACGGATTCACACCGACGTTCTCGATCAGCAAACCTCGATCGTCCGCGGCGAGCAGCGCCGCGACGATAAAGAACGCGGCCGACGAGAAATCGCCCGGTATCTGCAAACGCTGCGCGGCGAGGCGCGCCGGCGGATGCACGCGAACGGTCAAATCGTCGGTCTCGACGCGCACGCCGAAGCTGCGCAGCATGCGTTCGCTGTGATCGCGCGAGACCGCCGGCGAGATCACGGTGCTCGCCCCCCCCGCGTACAGTCCGGCGAGCAGGATCGCCGATTTGACCTGGGCGCTCGCGACCGGCATGCGGTATTCGATCGGCCGCAATCGGCGGCCGCCGACGATCTGCACGGGCGGCGTGCCGCCGATCGTGCGCACATCGGCGCCCATCGCGCGCAACGGCGCCGCGACACGCTCCATTGGCCGGCGCATCAGCGAGGAGTCGCCGATCAGCAGCGAATCGAATTGCTGCGCGCACAGCAGACCGGTGAAAAGGCGCATCGCCGTGCCGGCGTTGCCCAGGTCGAGTGCCGCGGCCGGGCGGCGCAAGCCGTGCATGCCCGCGCCGTCGATGACGACGTGGGTCGGCCTCGGCTGCTCGATCGGGACACCCAAGGCGCGCATCGCGCGCATGCTCGCCAGGCAATCCGCGCTCGGCAAGAAGCCGCTGACCTCGCTGCGTCCCTCGGCGATGCCGGCGAGCATCAGCGCCCTATGCGAAATCGACTTGTCACCCGGAACGGTCATGCTGCCCGCGAGCGCGCGCGCCGGAAGCGCCTCGTAGCTTTGCATCACATGACTGCCCGCGGATAGGACCCCAGGATCTTGAACAGGGAGGCGCGCTCCTCGAGCGCGGCGAGCGCCGCGGCGACCGCCGGGTCGGTGCAGTGCCCCTCGACGTCGACGAAGAAAACATAATCCCATTTGCGCCGGCGCGAGGGGCGCGACTCGATTCTGGTCATGTTCACTTTGTGTTCGGCCAACGGCTCGAGCAGCCGGAACAGCGCGCCGGCGCCGGCGGTGTCCGCGGCGGACAGCAGCAGGGTCGTCTTGTCGGCGCCGCTCGCCTCGAACAGCTTGCGGCCGACCACCAAAAACCGCGTGGTGTTGTCCGGCCGGTCCTCGATTTCGTTCGCCAGCAGATTCAGGCCGTAGATCTCCGCGGCCGCGCGGCCCGCGATCGCCGCCGTGCCGCGCTCGTCGCGTGCGCGGCGCGCGCCTTCGGCGTTGCTGGAAACGGCGACTCGCTCGGCGTCGGCGAGCTGCTCGTCGAGCCATCCGCGGCACTGCGCCAGCGCCTGCGGGTGCGCGCACACGCGTTTGATGGGGTCGAGTCCCGCCATGCGTCCCATCAGGTGATGGTGAATCCGCAGCTCGACCTCGCCGCAAATCTTCAGCGGCGAATTCAGAAACATATCCAGCGTGTGATTGACCGTGCCCTCGCTCGAATTCTCGATCGGCACGACCCCGAAATCGGCGCTGCCGGACTCGACCTCGCGAAACACCTCGTCGATCGCCGGCAGCGGCAAGGCGCGGACCGAGGAGCCGAATTGCTTGAATACCGCCGCCTGCGTGAAGGTGCCCTCCGGACCGAGGAAGGCCACTTTCAAGGGTTCCTGCTGGGCGAGGCAGGCGGACATGATCTCGCGGAACAAACGCGCGATTTCCTCGTCGCGCAACGGCCCGCGGTTGCGGCGCAGCGCTTTTCTGAGCACCTGCGCCTCGCGCTCGGGACGATAGAAATCCACGGTCTTGCCGGCCGCCGTCTTCGAAATGCCGACGAGCTGCGCGCAGCGCGCGCGCTCGTTCAGCAGGGCGTGGATGCGCTCGTCAATGTCGTCGATGCTGCCGCGGATGCCGTCGAGATCCGCCGCGGCGGGTTTGACACCGGGCCGCGATTTCGCGGCCTTGCGTTTAGCTGTCGCCATGGCCATCCTCGCTCAAGCGCGTTCGCGCTCAAAATAGCGCATGAACTCGATCAAAGCCGCGACGCCGTCGATCGGCATCGCATTGTATATGCTCGCGCGCATGCCGCCGGCGATCCGGTGTCCCTGCAAATTCTTCAAGCCGGCGGCGTCCGCCTGCCGCAGGAATTCTGTATCTAGCTGCGGCCGCGTCAGTTGGAAGGTGACATTCATCCGCGAGCGCGCATCGGCGGCAACGGTGTTGCGGTAGAGGCTCGAGCCGTCGATCGCCGCGTATAATTTCTCGGCCTTCAAGCGGTTGCGTTCTGCGATCGCCGCGAGTCCACCGCGCGCCTTCAACCATTTGAATACCAGTCCGGCCATGTACCAGGAGAAGGTCGGCGGCGTGTTCAGCATCGACCCCGCGGCGGCCACCGCCCGATATTCGAAGACTGTCGGCGTTCCGGGCCGCGCCCTGCCGATCAAGTCTTCGCGCACTATGACGATGGTGAGGCCGGCCGGGCCGATGTTTTTCTGCGCTCCCGCATAGATCAATCCAAATTGCGTCACGTCGAGCGGCCGGGACAATATGTTCGACGACATGTCCGCGACCAACGGCACGCCGGCCTGCGGTACATAGCCGAACTCGACGCCGCCGATCGTCTCGTTCGGCGTGTAATGCAGGTACTGCGCCGCGCCGCTGAAGGCGAGTTGCGATTGCGCGGGAACCGACGTGTATGCGCCGCCGGCGTCGCCGGCGACGTGCACGCGGCAATGGCGCTGCGCCTCCTGCATCGCCTTCTTCGACCAATGGCCGGTATCGATGAAATCGACGGTGGCGCCCGGCGCGGTCAAGTTCATCGGAACTGCGGAGAATTGCGCGCTCGCCCCGCCTTGCAGGAACAGCACCTTGTAGGTGTCGGGTATCGCCAGCAGCTCGCGCAGATCCGCCTCGGCCTGCGCCGCCACCCGCATGAACGCCTTGCTGCGGTGGCTGATCTCCATGACCGACGTGCCGTCGTGGTTCCAGTCGAGCAGTTCGTCGCGCGCCTCCTCCAGGACTTCGAGCGGCAGCGCGGCGGGCCCCGCGGCGAAATTATAGACGCGCACCGCGCCGAGCCCTTAAGAGGCGTCCGCGGGAACGTCGGGATCGGACTCCGGAGCGTCGGCGGCCCCTTGCGCATCGCCGCTCAAACCCTCGATACGCTCCAATCCGGAAAGTTGATCGCCCAATTCCAGACGCATCAGGCGCACGCCCTGCGTGTTGCGCCCGACCACCGAAATGTCCTTGACCGGAGTGCGTACCAGCGTGCCGCCTTGGCTCATCAGCATGATCTCATCGTCCGCCTTGACCTGCAGGGCGCCGACCAGGCGGCCGTTGCGCTCGCTGCCTTGCAGCGCAATGACGCCCTGGCCGCCGCGGCCGTGCCGCGGGAAGTCCTCGAGCGGCGTCAGTTTGCCGTAGCCGTTCTCCGAGGCGGTCAGAATGCAGCCGGCATCCGCCACGATCAGCGCATTGACGTGCTGGGCGGCGCCCAAACGCACTCCGCGCACGCCGGCCGCCTCGCGGCCCATCGGCCGCACCTCGTCCTCGCCGAAGCGGATCGCCTTGCCGCCGCTCGTGAACAGAAGAATGTCGCGCAAGCCGTCGGTGATCGCTGCGCCGATCAGCTGGTCGCCTGGATCTAGCGCAACCGCGATGATGCCGCTCGCGCGCGGCCGCGAGAACAGTGCCAGCGGGGTTTTCTTGACGGTGCCGAAACTGGTCGCCATGAAGACGAATTTGCCTTCCTCGAACTCCTTGATCGACAGCATCGCGCTGATGCGCTCGCCCTCTTGGAGCGGCAGCAGATTGACGATCGGTTTGCCGCGCGAACCGCGGCTCGCCTGCGGCAATTGGTAGACCCTCAGCCAATAAACCTTGCCGCGATCGGAGAAACACAGCAGCGTGTCGTGCGTGTTGGCGACGAACAGCATGTCGATGAAATCCTCGTCCTTGACGCTGGTCGCGGCCTTGCCGCGGCCGCCGCGCCGCTGCGCCTGATAATCCGACACCGGTTGCGCCTTGGCGTAGCCGCTGTGCGAGAGCGTCACCACCACGTCTTCCGGGGATATCAAGTCCTCGATCGTCAAGTCCTCGTGATTGCTGACGATCTCGGTGCGCCGCGCATCGGCGAAGGTGTCGCGGATGTACTCGAGTTCCTGCCGAATGACCGCGAGCAGCCGTTCCGGCCGCGCCAATATGTCGCTTAAATCGCGGATCAGCGTCAACAGCTCCTGGAACTCCGCGATGATCTTGTCCTGTTCGAGTCCGGTCAGCCGATTCAGGCGCATATCCAAGATCGCCTGCGCCTGGGTCTCGGTGAGCCGGTAGCCGCCCTCGATCAGGCCGAACCCGCCGCTCTCGCCCGCCGGGCGCGTGCTGGTCTCGCCCGCGCGCGCGAGCATTTCCGGAACCGACCCGCCGGCCCACAGGCCGGCCGCCAACGCGCTCTTCGCCTCGGCCGGCGACGGCGATGCCTTGATCGTGGCGATGATCGCATCGATGTTGGCGAGCGCGATCGCCAGACCCTCGAGAATGTGGCCGCGGTCGCGCGCCTTGCGCAGCTCGTGGACGGTGCGTCTGGTGACGACTTCGCGCCGGTGGCGCAAAAAAGCGTCGAGCATCGCCTTCAGGGACAACAGCCGCGGCTGGCCATCGACCAAGGCAACCATGTTGATGCCGAACACGGTCTCCATCGGCGTCTGCGCAAACAGATTGTTGAGGAGGATCTCGGCGATCTCGCCGCGCTTCATTTCGATGACGACGCGCATGCCGTCCTTGTCCGATTCGTCGCGCAAGCCGTCCGAAGCGATCCCGTCGATCTGCTTATCGCGCACCAAATCGGCGATGCGCTCGATCAGCCGCGCCTTGTTCACCTGGTAAGGCAACTCGGTGATGATGATCGCCTGGCGATCGCCCCTGCCGACGTCCTCGAAATGCGTACGGGCGCGCACATGCAGGCGCCCGCGTCCGCTCTTGTAGGCGAGCACGATCTCCTGTGCGCCGTTGATCAGGCCGGCGGTGGGAAAATCCGGACCGGGCACGATCTGCATCAGCTGCGCGAGCGTTAACTCCGGATCCTCGATCAGCGCGATGCAGGCGCTGACGATCTCGCCCAAATTGTGCGGCGGAATGTTGGTGGCCATGCCGACCGCGATGCCGGACGACCCATTGACCAGGAGGTTCGGTACGCGCGTCGGCAGCACCGAGGGCTCGCTTTCCGACTCGTCGTAGTTCGGCACGAAATCGACGGTTTCCTTGTCGATATCGGCGAGCAGCTCCTGCGCGATTTTCGACATGCGCACTTCCGTGTAGCGCATCGCCGCCGGCGGGTCGCCGTCGACCGAGCCGAAATTGCCCTGGCCGTCGACCAGCAGGTAGCGCATCGAAAACGGCTGCGCCATGCGCACGATCGCGTCGTACACGGAAATGTCGCCGTGCGGGTGATACTTGCCGATGACGTCGCCGACGACGCGCGCGGATTTCTTGTAAGCCTTGTTCCAATCGTTGCCGAGTTCGCGCATCGCGTGCAGCACGCGCCGGTGAACGGGCTTCAGGCCGTCGCGCACGTCGGGCAGTGCGCGCCCGATGATCACGCTCATCGCATAATCCAAATAGGATTTGCGCATCTCGTCTTCGAGATTGACGGGCAATATTTCGCGTGCGATCTCGGCCATTTGCGAGAGTCCGGAGGGCTTAGCTTAGGCTGTCAAACAACGGGGTTATGTGCGGCGAGCGATCGTCTGTACATGCGCCGATTCTAGCACAGAATGCACGCCTGCTTCAGCCTGCCCGCAGCGTGACGGGCGCATTAGCCGATATACTTGACACATGCACGAGGAGCTCGTCGATTTGCGCATTGACGCACGCTGGGTCGCGCCGACCGCGGTCGCCGAACGGCCGCATCATCTGCTGTTGCCCGGCCTCGTCAACGCGCATACGCACGCCGCGCTCGCACTTGACGGCGAGATCGGTACCCTGGTCGCCGGGAAATGGGCCGACGTATGCTGCCTCGATCTGTCCGGGCCGACGACGCCGGCGTCCGGCGAACCGCTGGCGCAGTTGGTTTTCTGCGGCGGACGTGACATCGTGACCGATGTCTGGGTGGCCGGGCGGCAACTGGTCGCCGCGGGGCGCCTGACGCGCCTCGATTGGGCGAGCTTAGCGGCCCGCGCGCCACTGGGCGAAAGCTGCGACGACTGGAGGATGAAACCGATGGCTGTCCCGAACAACAACGTCGATCCCGCGGAACTGGCAAAATTCGACGACATGGCGCAGAACTGGTGGGATCCACGGGGCTCCTCGAAACCCCTCCACGATCTGAATCCGCTGCGCCTGGAATACCTGCGGGGCATCGCCGGCCTCGACGACAAGGAGGTCGTCGACGTCGGCTGCGGCGGCGGCATTCTGTCCGAGGCGATGGCCCGCGGCGGCGGGCGGGTGCTCGGCATCGATCTTGCGCCGGCGGTGCTCGAAGTCGCCGGCTTGCATGCGCAGCAGACGCAGACTGCGGTGAGCTACCGGGCGATCTCGGCCGAGGCGCTCGCCGCGGAGCGTCCGCAGTCTTTCGATCTGGTCACGTGCATGGAAACGCTCGAACACGTGCCGGACCCCTGCGCCACGCTGCGCGCACTCGCCGCGCTGTTGCGCCCGGAGGGCGATCTCGTCGTCTCCACGCTGCACCGAAATTGGCGCTCATTTCTTGTCGCAATCGTCGGCGCCGAGCACGTCGCGCGCGTCTTGCCGCCCGGCACGCACGAGTACCTGAAGTTCATCCGCCCGTCGGAACTCGCAAAATGGGGACGGGCCGCGGGCCTCGAGTTGCGCGATTTGACCGGCATCGCCTACAACCCGCTGACGCGCTCGTTCCGGCTGTCGGCGCAGACGACGGTCAACTACCTCGCGCATTTCCGCCGTGACGCGATCTGAAGCGGCGCCGCTGCGCGCGGTGCTGTTCGATTTGGACGGCACGCTGCTCGACACCGCCCCCGACATGCACCGCGCGCTGAACGCCCTGCTGGCCGAACAGAATCGCGCCGCGCTGCCGTTGGCGGCGGTGCGGCCGCGCGTCAGCCACGGCGCCGCGGGCGTCGTCCGGGTCGGCTTTGCCGAAGCCGGCGAGGCGCAATTTCGCATGCTGCAGCGGCGCTTCCTGGAGATTTACGCGGCGGCGCTGTGCGTCGAGACGACGCTCTTTGCCGGCATGGACGCGGTCTTCGACGGCCTCGCCGCGCGCCGCCTGGCGGCCGGCGTCGTCACCAACAAGGCGGCGCGGTTCACCGAGCCGCTGCTGCAGCAACTCGGATTGCGGGCGCGCCTTGCCTGCGTCGTCAGCGGCGACACCGTCGCGCAGCGCAAGCCCCATCCGCTGCCGCTGCTGCACGCGGCCGAACTGCTCGGCGCCGCTCCCGGCGAATGCATTTATGCCGGCGACGCGGAGCGCGACGTACAAGCCGCGCATGCGGCCGGCATGCAGGCGCTGATCGCCCGCTACGGCTATCTGCACGCCGACGACGACGCCGACGCCTGGGGCGGCGACGGCGACGTCGCCGCCCCGGTGGAAATTCTCGCCTGGATCGATCGCAGCGGGCGCCTATGATCATCGGCGCCGCCATCCTCGTATTTCTCGCCGGCGCGTTGCTCGGCGCGTTGCTCGGCGCGTTGCTCGGCGCGCGGTTCGGCGCGCCGTTCGGACTCTTTTCGCGCGCGCGCATCAAAACCGAACAGGCGCTGGCCGCCGGTCGCGATCAGGCGCTCGAACGGGCGCGCGAGCAGTTGCAGGCGGTCTTCGGCGAACTCGCCAGGGAGTCGCTGCGCAGCAACAGCGAAGTGTTCCTGCAAATAGCGCGCGAGCGCCTGGCCGGCCAACAGAAGGACGCCGAGGTCGCGCTCAAGGAGCGCGAAACCGCCATCGAAGCGATCGTCGGGCCGATACGCGCGGCGCTCGAAAAGAGCGAGGCGCAGCTGCAGTCCTTGGAACGCGGCCGGATCGACGCGTTCGCGACGATAAAAAGCCAAATGGAGTCGATGGCGAGCAGCCAGACGCTGCTGTCGCGCGAGACGCGCAATCTGGTCGGCGCGCTGCGCCGGCCCGATGTCCGCGGCCAGTGGGGCGAGATCACGCTGCGGCGCGTGGTCGAACTCTCCGGCATGACGGCGCACGTCGACTTCAGCGTGCAGCCGCATCAGCCGACCGAGTCGGGGGCGGTGCGCCCGGACATGATCGTGCACATGCCCGAACGGCGCGACATCGTCGTCGACGTCAAAACACCGCTGGATGCCTATCTTTCGGCGGTCGAGGCGCAGGAGGAGGAGGAAAAAAAGGCGCATTTGCGGCGTCACGCGCAGGCCGTCAGCGCGAGAATACGCGAGTTGGCGGCGAAGCAGTACTGGTCGCAGTTCGAGCACAGCCCCGACTTCGTCGTGCTGTTCTTGCCGGGCGATCAATTCCTCTCGGCCGCACTGCAGGAAAACCCCTACTTGATCGACGAGGCCCTGCGGCAAAACGTCATGCTGGCGACGCCGACGAGCCTCGCCGCACTTCTCAAAGCGGTCGCCTACGGCTGGAAGCAATCGGTATTGGCGGACAACGCCGTCGAAGTGCGCAAGCTCGGCGAAGACCTGTACAAGCGGCTGAGCGTCTTCGCGGAACA
This sequence comes from Steroidobacteraceae bacterium, assembly GCA_035531435.1. Classification (GTDB taxonomy): domain Bacteria; phylum Pseudomonadota; class Gammaproteobacteria; order Steroidobacterales; family Steroidobacteraceae; genus Bog-1198. Next base: position 23,363 of record DATKSW010000025.1, read on the forward strand.
TCTCGGCAAGCTCGGCAAATCCTTGGGAATGAGCGTCGACGCGTTCAACAGGGCGGTCGGATCGCTCGAACAGCAAATCCTGCCGGCGGCGCGCCGCTTTCCGGAGCTCGGGCTGCGCGTCAACCGGGAAATCGAGCCCATCGAGCCGCTCGCAAACTTGACGCGCACGCCGCGAACCGCGAGCCTCGCCGAAGAGGACGACCTCGAAGGCGGCCCCTAGAGCCGGCACCGCGTGAACGAACACGGAGAACCAATGTCGGTAGCGATGGATCCGAAGGAGTTCAAGGCGCGTCCCGACACACTCGAGGGACGCACGATCTTGATCACGGGCGCGAGCGGCGGCTTGGGCCGCGCGCTCGCGCTAGACTGCGCGCGCGCCGGCGCGAGCGTGATTCTCTCGGGCCGCAACCTCGCGAAGCTCGAGAGCGCCTACGATCAGATCGCCGCCTTGGGAGCCGCCGAGCCGGCGCTGGCGCCGCTCGACCTCGCCGCCGCCACCGCGGCGGACTACGACGCCCTGGCGGCGACCGTGGAGCGCGAATACGGCAAGCTGGACGGATTGGTGCACGCCGCCGCGCTGCTCGGCGACCGCAGTCCCCTGGCCAATTACGACGTGCCGACCTGGTGCCGCGTGCTGCACGTCAACTTGACGGCGCCGTTCATACTGACGCAGGTTCTGCTGCCCTGCTTGCGCAAATCCGCACACGCCTCGGTCATTTTCGCGAGCAGCGGCGTCGTCAAAAGCCCGCGGCCGTTCTGGGGCGCCTACGCGGTCTCGAAAGTCGGTTTGGAAGCGGTGCGCGGCATGCTCTGCGAGGAACTCGCGGCCATCAGCAAAGTGCGCTTCAACAGCGTGAACCCCGGGCCGATGCGTACCGCGATGCGCCTCGCCGCCTATCCGGGCGAGGATCCGAACACGCTGCCGGCGCCCGAATCGGTAACCGGCGCATTTCTCTACCTGCTGAGCGCCGCCGGCGCCGCCATCGACGGCCGGTATTTCGACGCGCAATAGCGCCTGCGAGCCGGCGAGCCGCGCGCCCTGCCCGGTGACTGCGCCGCCGGGGCCTGTGCGGCGAAGGCCTTACGGCGCCGGCGCGGATTGCGCCGCCCGCGACGGCGCATCGATTTCCTCGATCAGGGCGCCGCGTTCGGCGCCGCTCATCGCCCGCGAGTGTCCGCGCGGCAGTTCGCGCGTGAGCCGGATGGGTCCGAAGCGCACCCGCATCAGCCGGCTGACGATGATGCCGCGTGCCGCCCACCAGTGGCGCACCAAAGGCGAGCGGGTCGAACGCACCGTGACGTAGAGCCAGTGATTGAGTCCCGCGCCGTATTGGGCGTCGGCCTGCAAAATATTCATCGCCTCGCCGTCGCAATCGGCGGCTGTGCGAAATTCCTCGACCAGGCCGTCGTTGAGCGGGCCGCGCACGCGCAATGCATAGTCCTGCGTGAGCCCGTGCGCACCCTGCGAGACGCGATGCGCCCAGGAACCGTCGTCGGAAAGGATTTCCAGGCCGCCATCGACCGGCGGCAGCGGCTGGATTGCAAGCCAGCGGCCGGCCGACCGCGGCAGGCGCAGATGCTCGGCGGCGCGCGAGGTCGCCGCTTTCAAGTCGAGCGCATCGCCCGGTGAACGGTGATAGAGCAGCACCTGCGCGTCCCCGCCGGCCGGCACGCGCCAGCGCACCGGGCGGCCGTCGAGGGTGATGCGATCGCGCGCCAGCAGTTTGGCGCCGAGCGGGGGTACGGCGCCGTTGACCAGCAAGCGGCCCTCGCGAATCCAGCGCTCCACTTCGCGGCGCGATCCGACGCCCGACGCCGCCAGCACTTTTTGCACGCGCTCGGCCGGCGGCGATGCGCCGCGGGGCGGGCGCGGGTCGCCGCGGGTGGGGCGCGCACGCATCTAGCTCGTGCGGTCGGCTGCGGCCGCCGCCGCCGGCGGCGCGGCGATCCCTTCGGCGCCCGGCAGGATCAATTGCAGACGCAAGTCCTCGAGCTCCTTGAGCTCTGCGAGAGTCGGCAGATCGTCGAGTTTCTTCAGCCCGAAATAGTCCAGGAACTCGCGGGTCGTGGCGAGCAGCTCGGGTTTGCCGGGCACGTCGCGATGGCCGACGACGCGGATCCATTGGCGCTCGAGCAAGGTCTTGATGATGTTGGGATTGACGACGACGCCGCGGATTTGCTCGATTTCGCCGCGCGTGATCGGCTGCCGGTAGGCGATCAGCGCCAGCGTCTCGAGCAAGGCGCGCGAGTATTTCCCCGGGCGTTCCACCCACAGCCTCGAGACCGGCTCGGCGACCGCCGCGCTGACCTGAATCCGGTAGCCGCTCGCGACTTCCGTCAATTCCACGCCGCGCGAAACATAGTCCGCGCGCAGCGCGGCGAGCGCAGCCTGCACCTCCGCGGCGTTCGCGCCGTCGCGTTCGTCGAATACGGCGAGCAGATCGTCGATCGACAGCGGGCGACCGGCGGCGAGCAGTGCCGCTTCGACCACGTTCTTCACGTACGGTTCGTTCATTTACGGTCTCTCGAGCGCATCGTTGGCCGCGGGCTCGTCGGCGATCAGCGTCCTGCGGTTGGCGGCACTGGCGATGCGCACGTGCAGCGGCGCGAAAGGCGCGGCCTGCGCGATCTCGATGTATCCCTCGCGCAGCAGCTCCAAGAGCGCGACGAAGGTCACGGTGACGCCGCGGCGTCCCTCGTCGGCTCGAAACAAATGCACAAAATCGACGAACTCATGCGACCCGAGCGCCGCCAGGACGTCCGTCATGCGCTGCCGCACCGACAACGGCTCGCGCTGTACGTGGTGATGCGCGAACATCTCGCTGCGCGCCAGCACTTCCTGGAACGCGCTCAGCATCTCCTGCAGCGTCACCTGCGGGGGCATGCGCACGACCTTGGGTGCCGTGATTTCCACGGCCGCCATCCATGTGTCGCGCTGCAGGCGCGGCAGGCGGTCGATGGCTTCGGCCGCGCGCTTGAAGCGCTCGTACTCCTGCAGCCTGCGCACCAACTCAGCGCGCGGATCGGCATCTTCGGCCGCCACATCGCCCTGCACCCTCGGCAGCAGCATCCGCGACTTTATCTCGGCGAGCGTCGCCGCCATCAGCAAATATTCCCCGGCGAGTTCCAGTTGCAGCACCTGCATCAGTTCGATGTAGCGCGTGTACTGGCGCGTGATTTCGGCGATCGGGATATCGAGGATGTCGAGATTCTGGCGTCGGATCAGATAGAGCAGCATGTCGAGCGGCCCCTCGAAAGCCTCGAGAAATATCTCGAGCGCCTGCGGCGGGATATACAGATCGCGGGGCATCTCGGTGATCGGCTGGCCGTCGACCACCGCAAACGGCATCTCCGCCTGCGCGGGGACGAGACTCGGCGGGGTAAGCGGCGCCGGCTCGGCGTTTTCCGCGAGGGTCAACTGCGGCTTCATCGGTAATTCATGGACATGGCTTGGCGCACGACGTCCAAGGTATCGCGCGCAACGTCGCGTGCGCGCTCGCAGCCCTGCGCGATGATACCGCGGACGAGTTCCGGATTCTCTTCGAATTCCTGGGCGCGCTTGGTGACCGCGGATATCTCGGCGACGATCTTTTCGATCAGCGGCGTCTTGCATTCCAGGCAGCCGATTCCGGCGCTGCGACAGCCTTTCTGCACCCACGCCCGGGTTGCCTCATCCGAATATATCTTGTGCAAATCCCACACCGGACATTTTTCCGGATCGCCGGGATCGGTACGGCGCATGCGCGCCGGATCGGTTTGCATCGTCTTCAGTTTTTTGACCACGGCATCCGGGTCCTCGCGCAGTCCGATCGTATTGCCGTAGGATTTCGACATCTTGCGGCCGTCGAGCCCCGGAACCTTCGGAGTGGCCGTCAGCAGCACGTCCGGCTCCGGCAGCACCGCGATGCCCGCGCCCTCGAGAAACCCGAGCAGGCGGTCGCGGTCGGCCACCGTCAGCCGCGCGTTCGATACGACCAGCGCATGCGCCCTGGCGAGCGCCTCGCCATCGCCCTGCTCCTGAAATTCCTTGCGCAAGGTTCGGTAGAGCGCGGCGTTGCGCGATCCGAGGCTCTTGATCGCCTTGTCGACTTTCTGCTCGAATTCCGGCTCGCGGCCGTAAATGTGATTGAAGCGGCGGGCGATTTCGCGCGTGATCTCGATGTGCGCCACCTGATCCTCGCCCACCGGCACGAATTGCGGCCGGTACATCAGGATGTCCGCGGACTGCAGCACCGGATAGCCGAGAAAGCCGTAGGTGGCGAGTTCCCGGTCGGCGAGCTGCGCCTGCTGATCCTTGTACGACGGCACCCGCTCGAGCCAACCCAAGGGCGTGAGCATCGACAGCAGCAGATGCAATTCCGCGTGTTCCGGCACCTTCGATTGAATGAACAGAGTCGCGACGCCGGGGTTGAGTCCCGCGGCGAGCCAGTCGATCGCCATCGTCCACACGTACTCTTCGATCCGCGACGTATCCTCGTAGCCGGTCGTCAGGGCGTGCCAATCGGCGATGAAGAAATAGCACTCGTATTGGTACTGCAGCTCGATCCAATTCTTCAGCGCGCCGTGATAGTTGCCGAGATGCAGCATGCCGGTCGGGCGCATACCGGAAAGCACGCGCCGATTCTGTAAGGTCGTGCTCATGCCGGGTTGCCGAGCAGCGCGCCGATGACGTGGCCGACGACCCGGTAGGCCGGATCGAACAACCAGCCGAACAGACCGACAGCGGCGAGCCCGAGGACGATGAAGAATCCCACGGGTTCGAGGCGCTCCAGGCGGGCGGCGAGCGGCGGCGGCAGCAAGCCGCCGAGCACGCGGCCGCCGTCGAGCGGCGGAACCGGCAGAAGATTGAATAGTGCAAGCACGACGTTGATGATGATGCCCGCCTGCGCCATCAAGGCGATCCAGCCGACCAAAGTGACCGAGCCGTTCATGTGCGCAACCGATAGCAAAGCGACGCACCAAACGCCGGCCATCGCCACGTTCGCTGCGGGACCGGCCAAAGCGACCAGGATCATTGCGCGCCGCGGATTGCGCAAGGCGCGCGTCGCCACAGGCACGGGCTTGGCCCAGCCGATCAGGGGTCCGCCGATCGCCAGCAAGATCGCCGGTACGAGCACCGTGCCCACCGGATCGATATGCCGCAACGGGTTCAGACTCAAGCGGCCGAGCAGCTCAGCCGTGCGGTCGCCGAAATAGCGCGCCGCCCAACCATGGGCAACTTCGTGCAAAGTGATCGCGAAGAGGACCGGAATAGCCCAAATCGAGATCTTTGTAAGAAACGCAGTTAAATCCAATGGTTACACTCATTTTAAAGAATTAACATCAAGATAAGAACGAGAGTCGCCCGGTCATTATACGGTCGCCGCGTCGACAAAGGGACCGACATCGCCGCGGCCGGCGCGGATGACGACGGCGCGATCCGCGGAGATGTCGATCACCGTCGTCGGCACCAGGCCGCAATTGCCGCCGTCCAATACCATGTCGACGCGGCCGGCGAGCGCCTCATAGATCTCCTTCGCGTCGGTGCGCGGCAATTCCTCGCCGGGCAGCAGCAAGGTCGAACTCATGATCGGCTCGCCCAACTCGGCGAGCAGCATGCCGGTCAGCGGATGATCCGGGACGCGCAGACCGATGGTACCGCGCCTTTCGTGCTTCAAGCGCCGCGGCGTCTGCCGCGAGGCCTTCAAAATGAAGGTATAGGGTCCCGGCGTCGAGGCGCGCAGCAGGCGGTATTGCCAGTTGTCGACCAACGCATATCTGGCCACTTCCGCGAGGTCCCGGCAAACCAAGGTGAAGTGATGATGCCGGTCCACTTCGCGGATATCGCTGATCCGCTGCAGCGCCGCCTTGTCGCCGATGTGGCAGCCGAGTGCGTAGCACGAATCGGTCGGGTAGACCAGCACGCCGCCGGCGCGCAGTACGCCGACCGCCTGGCGCACGAAACGCCGCTGCGGAGAGACCGGATGCAGTTGCAGGTAGATGCTCATCGTCGTTGCTATAATACGTGGATGAATCCATTGCTCGAATGGCTGCCGCTGCTGCTGTTTTTCACGGCATTCAAACTCTACGGCATCTACATTGGCACGGCTGCACTGATGATCGGCTGCGTCGCGCTGATGCTCGCGCACCGCGTGCGTACCGGCCGCTACAAGACGCTGCATGTGCTCACCGCGGCCGTGGCGCTGATCCTCGGCGCCGCGACGCTGCTGCTGCATGACAAACGCTTCATCCAGTGGAAACCCACCGTGCTGTTCGGCCTCGCGGCCTGCGCCTTCCTCGGCAGCTCCCTGTTCGGCCGGCAGCCGCTCGCACGCCGCGTGCTCGAGGGCATCTATCCCGAGCGGTTGGCCGTTGCGGCACGCACCTGGCTGCTGATCAACGCCCTGTGGGGCGCCTGGTTCGCGTTTCTCGCGGCCCTCAACATCTACGTCGCCCGGCATTTCTCCGACGCGGTTTGGGTCAATTTCAAGGTCTTCGGCCTGACGCTGGCGATGATGCTCTTCTTGGTGCCGCAAGTGTTCTGGTTGTACGGCAAATCCAAGGCTGCGGCCGCGGAACAGAGTTGAGGCGCCGTGCATCGCGCATCTCGTGAACAGCGGCTGCGCGAAAAGCTGCAGGCGGCTTTCAGTCCGCAAGAGCTCACGATCATCGATGACAGCCCACGGCATGCCGGCCACGCCGGCGCCGCCGGCGGCCTGGGGCATTTCCGCATCGTCATCGTCGCCGCGGCCTTTCAGGGCTTGACGGCGCTTGCCCGGCATCGCAAGGTTTATGCGGCCGTCGGCGACATGCTGGAGACGGACATTCACGCCCTGAACGTCGAGGCGCGCGCTCCGGCCGAGCGCGCAGCGCGCTGACGGACGGCGGCGACGATAGGTTTTGAGACTTGGCGCGGCACGGGATACACTGCGCCGCAGCCGCTTGGGCCGATGCCGGCATGACGGCCCGTCGCGTTCGGTTTCCATGAACCTATCAAGGTGTTTCCCCGTTAGAGGATTCCAATGAGCCAAATTCGCCCGACAGCACCGACGCGCCTGGTTGGCGTCGCCGCACTCACGATTTTGCTGGCGGCCTGCGCCAAGACGCCGCAAACCGCGACCCCGGCGGCGGCGAAAGCCGCGGGCCCGACGCCGGTCGCCGTCGTCAACGGCACGCCGATATCGCGCATCGACTATGATTTTTACGTCAAATCGCTGACCGGCGGCAAAAGCCCCGCGCAATTGACTGCGCAACAGCAGGGGCTGGTCCTCGATGAAATGATCAGCATGCAGCTGATGGCGGCGCAGGCCGTGAAGGATGGCCTCGACAAGAATCAAGAGACCGCGGCGCAGATCGAGGTGGCGCGCATGCATTTGCTTGCCGACGCCGAATCGCGAAAATATCTGCAGGGCAAGGCGCCGACCGATCAGGAACTGCATGCCGAGTACGCCAGTGCGATCGCCGGCATGGACAAGACCGAGTACCGCGCGCGTCACATCCTGGTGGCAAGCCAGGCGCTTGCGCAGGAGTTGACGAAGAAGATCAAGGCCGGCGCCGATTTTGCGCAACTTGCCAAGACCGAATCGATCGATCCCTCCAAAACCAACGGCGGGGAGTTGGGCTGGTTCGATGTATCGCGGATGGTCAAGCCGTTTGCCGACGCGGTCGAGTCCTTGAAGAAGGGCGAAGTCACCCCGCAACCCGTACAAACCCAGTACGGCTGGCACATCATCCAGCTCGAAGATACCCGGCCGGTTACTCCGCCGCCTTTCGATCAGGTCAAGCAACAGGTCGGCAACCGCGTCATACAGAAGAAACTGCAGGCGTATGTCGCGCAATTGAAGAAGACGGCGGTCATCCAGAAGAATCTCTGAGCGCGTCGATCCGCGGCTGAACGTCAGCCGGCCAGCAATTTCAGAAACGCGGCTTCGTCGAGAATCGCGACCCCCGCCGCCCGCGCCTTATCGAGCTTGGAGCCAGGCTGCGCGCCGGCGACCACATAGGCGGTTTTTTTGGAGATGCCGGCGGACACCTTGCCGCCTTGCAGAGCGATCGCCCGCGCGGCAGCCTCGCGCGAGTGGCTTGCGAGCGTGCCGGTCAGCACGAAAGTCTTGCCCGCCAAGCGGCCGCGGCGATTGCCGGCGGCGGCCGGCCAGCGGACGCCGCTCGCCAGCAGCCGCTCGAGCATCGCCGCATTTTGCGGGTCGCGAAAATACGCAACGACGTGCGCGGCGATGGTCGGTCCCACGTCGGCGACCGCCTGGACGTCGCTCTCGCTTGCCTCGCGCAAGGCCTGCAGATTGCCGAAATGGTCGGCGAGCGCAGCAGCCGTCGCCTCGCCGACGTCGCGAATGCCGAGCGCATTGAGAAACCGCGGCAAGCTGGTATGTTTCGCCGCATCGATCGCCGCCCGCAATTTGCCCGCCGATTTTTCCCCCATGCGTTCCAGTTCGGCGAGCTTGGCCGGATCCAGGTCGAACAAGTCGGCGGGGGTACGCACGAGCCCGGCGTCGATCAACTGATCGACCAGCTTGTCGCCGAGCCCTTGGATATCGAGGGCGCGGCGCGACGCGAAATGCTTGATTTCCTCTTTGCGTTGCGCGGCGCAATTGCGCCCGCCGCTGCAGCGCGCGGCCGCCTGCGCGGGCTCGCGCACCACCGGCGATCCGCAGACCGGGCAGGCCTTGGGCAATTGCACGGCGCGCGCCTGCGGCGGGCGCCGTTCGAGCAGCACGGCCGCGACTTCCGGGATCACGTCGCCGGCGCGGCGCACGACGACGGTATCGCCGATACGCACATCCTTGCGCGCCAATTCGTCGATGTTGTGCAAAGTCGCGTTGCTGACCGTGACGCCGCCGACGTGCACCGCGGCGAGCCGCGCCACCGGGGTCAACACGCCTGTGCGGCCGACTTGAAATGTTATTTCACGCACCGTCGTCAAGGCCTCTTCGGCGGGAAACTTGTGCGCGATCGCCCAGCGCGGTGCCCGCGAGACGAAGCCGAGTTGGCGCTGCATTTCCAGATCGTCCACTTTGTAGACGACCCCGTCGATCTGATACGGCAGCTTGGCGCGCGCAGCGCCGATCTCCCGGAAATACGCCAAGCACGCGTCGATCGACTGGACGGCGCGCACCTCTGGACAGATCCGAAAGCCCCAGCGCCGCAGAACCTGCAGTATTTCGCCCTGCCGGGGCGGCAGCGCGCCGCCCTCGACGAAACCCACGCCGTAGATGAACAGGTCGAGCGGCCGCGATGCGCTGATCCGCGGGTCGAGCTGGCGCAGGCTGCCGGCGGCCGCGTTGCGCGGATTGACGAAGGTTTTCTCGCCGCGAGCCGCCGCCTGCGAATTGAAGTCCTGGAAGCCGGCGATCGGCATGAACACCTCGCCGCGCACTTCGAGTATGCGCGGCACCTCGGGCGCCCGCAGCTTCAACGGCAGTGAGCGGATGGTCTTCAGGTTCAGCGTGATGTCCTCGCCTTTTTCGCCGTCGCCGCGGGTCGCGGCGCGCACGAATGAGCCGCCTTCGTAGGTTGCGCTGACGGCGAGCCCGTCGAGCTTGGGTTCGGCGGAATAGCTCACCGACTGCGGATTCGCGAACCGCTCGCGGATGCGCCGGTCGAAAATACGGACTTCCGCGTCGCTGAAGGCGTTGTCGAGGGACAGCATTGGAAGACGATGGCGCACCTCGGCAAACGCGGACAGCGGCGCGGTGCCGACGCGCTGGGTCGGCGAATCTGCGACAATCAACCGCGGGAACTCCGTCTCCAAAGATTGCAGCTCGCGCATGCGTGCATCGAATTCATGGTCTGATACCGCCGGATCGTCGAGCGCGTAGTAGCGGTAATTGTAGTCCTCGATCAGCGCGCGCAGTTCAGCCGCCCGCTTCGCCGCCCGTGCATCCGCCATCCTCTTGCCGCGGGCGCTCACCGCATGCGTCCGCTCAAGTCAGCTCGGCCTGGAAGCGCGCCGCCTCCTCCCGCAGCGCCGCGGCGCGCTGCGGCGAGAGCGGCATGCCCTTGGCGTCCTGCACCATGCCGGTCAGGCTTTCGGCGAGCCGGCGTGCGGTCGCTATCAAGGCTTCGACCGTTTGCACCGGATCGAGCGGTCCGGGCAGCACCGCGAATGCGGTGATGCCGTGAAAATCCTGGTTCGCCATGCGCTCCTTGTCGAAGCTGCCCGGCTCCACCAGACTCGCGACGCAGAACATGCTGCGGCCATCGACGTGATTGCGGTGAAACACCTGGTAGCGGCCGTACGCAAGACCCTGCAGTTCCAGCGCCTCCAGCAATTTCGTTCCGGGCCAGCGCTCGGTGGCCAACGCGCATATGCGCAAGGAAATGATTTTCTGGCGTTCGCTGGCATTGGCGTTCGGCTGCGCAAGCGGTGCGAACCGATCGCTGTGGTCGGTGCGCGGCTCGACCCGGGGCGTCGGCCGCGCTGTGCTCGGCGTGCTCGGCGCGGGCGGCTGCGCAGCCGCTGACGGCCGCTGCGCCGCCGGCGGTGGGCCGGATGGCGGCGGGCTCGACGGCGGCGCCGGTGCGCGCGCGCTTGCGGCGCGCGCTTCGCCGCTCTGGCCGTCGTCGAAATTCGCACTGATGCCGAAAGCCTCGGACACGTGATTCGGCGGTCCCGGCACGATGACCATCGGCGTATCCAACACCGGCACTTTATCGAAATCCGCCGTTCTGATGCGTAAGGGATCGAGAGGCGATACCGGCCATTCGCGCGCCGCGGTCGGCGCGGCGCCCGGCCGCGCGGCCGCGGCCGCGGTCGGGGTCGCGCTCGCTACGGGCGGGTAGGCTGCGACCTGCGGCGGCGCCAGATCGCGCAGGTCGAAATTGCCCTGCGCCTGTCCCGTCCGGCGGGTGCCGCGCCACCAGATGCCGCCGATCAGCAGCAGCCCCAATGCCAACAATATCCAGCGCAACTCGGCCAATTGCGGCAACTCCCTACATCGCCGCCATGCGCACTGCCTCGTCGACATCGACGGCAACCACGCGCGAAACTCCCGGCTCGTTCATCGTCACACCGACGAGTTGCGATGCCAGTTCCATCGTACTCCTGTTGTGCGTAATGAATATGAACTGAATATTGCGCGACATGTCGCGAACGATATCGCAGAAACGGCCGACATTGTTCTCGTCGAGCGGCGCGTCCACTTCGTCCAGCAGGCAAAACGGCGCCGGGTTCAAATCGAAGATCGCGAATACCAAGGCGACCGCGGCCAGCGCCTTTTCGCCTCCCGACAGCTGGCTGATCGTGCTGTTGCGTTTTCCCGGCGGACGCGCCATCACGGAGATGCCGGCGGCCTGCGAATCCTCGCCGGTCATTTCCAGATACGCGTGCCCGCCGCCGAACAGACGCGGAAATTTCTCCTTGAGGCCGGCATTGACGCGCTCGAACGTATCCTGAAAGCGGCTGCGCGTCTCGCGGTCGATCTTGCGCATCGCCGATTCCAGCGTCTCCAGCGCGTCCGTCAAATCCTTGAATTGGCGGTCCAAGTATTCCTTGCGCTCGGACTGCTCCTTGAATTCGCCGATCGCCGCCAAATTGACCTGGCCCAAGCGCTCGATCTTCGCGTTGGTCTCCTGTAGGTCGGATTCCCAGGCCTCCGCGGAGGCATCCGCCGGCAGTCCGGCGACCAAGGCGGCGAATTCGAACGTCGTCGCGGCGAGTTGTTCACCGATGCTCTCGCGGCGGACACGCACTTGGCCGGCAACCAGGCGCGCTTCGGCAAGCGCCGCGCGGGCGGCCTCGACGCGCTGTTCGATCGCCGCGCGTTGCGCGTCGCGTTGACGCAGGCCTGCGTCGAGATCCTCGGCGGCGAGCCGCGCCGCATGCAATTCGCCTTCCACCAGACTTCGGCGCTGCAGCGCCGCTTCCATCTCTCCCTGCAGCGCGAGCTGCGGCTCATCGCCGTCGGCGAGCTGCGCCGCCAGCTCGTCGCGCCGCTGCAACAGGCTCTGCAGCTGCTGTTCCACCCGCAGCAAGCCGGCGCCCAGGGAATCGTGCATGGAGCGCCGCGATTCGACCCGCACGGCGAGCTCGCGCGCCGCCTGCTGCGCGGCCTGTGCCGCCGCGCGCGCCGCAGCCAAATCCGCCCGCAGCCGGCCGCGTGCCGCTTCCAGATCCGTGCGCTGAGGCGCCAATGCGGCCAGCGCATCGATGGCGCTTTGCATTCGCGCGCGCGCGCTGCGCACGTCGAGATCGGCGCGCTGCAGCGCGGCGCGTAGATCGGCGAGCTCGGTGTCCAACTGGCCCAGTCGGCGCGCCGCGTCCTCTGCGCGCGCGCGGGCGGTGTCGTGCGTCGCGCGGCGGTCCGAATGCTCGCGGTGCAGCCGGTTGACCTCGTCTTGCAGCTGCTCGCGCCTATCTTCCCGCTCGCGCACGCGCTCGTGCGTCGCTCGGTGCCGGCGTTCGAGTGCCGCGAGCTCCTCGGCCAGCCGCGCGGCTCGCTGGCGCACTTCGCGCAGCGACTCCTCGCGTTCGATGACGCCTTGACGCGGATCGGGCTCGCGCGACACGCGCAGCCAGTCGCGTCCAAGCCAGAGGCCGTCGCGCGTGACGAGCGACTCACCGGGTGCGAGGCCCGCTCGGCGCCGCAGCGCGTCGTGCAAGCTGGCCGCGGTTTCCACCGAGGACAGCAGCGAGCCGAGGACCGCGGCGCCCTGTACCTTCGATTGCAAGGACTGCGCCGCGGCGGCCGCGGCCGGAGCGTGATCGTCGACGATCGCCAAATGGCCGCCGTCGAAGCTCTCCAGCATGGCGGCCACCGCGTCCACGCCGTCGACGCAAACCGCCTCCAAATACGAGCCCAGCACGGTTTCCACGGCGCGCTCCCAACCGCGCTCGACGCGCAGCTGCTGCGCCAGCCTCGGCTTTTGATCGAGCGCCTGGGATTTCAGCCATTGCACCACCTTGCCGGAGGCTTTGCCGAGCGCTGCCTGCTGCAGGGCCTCGGTGGAGACTTGCTCGCTCACCACCGCCTGCCAACGGGACCGCAGATCATCGACGGCCTTTGCCTGATCGCGTTCGAGCTCGCGCGCCGAACCCAGCTCCGCGAGGAGAATTTGCAAACTTTCTTGGGCGCTTTGACCGGCCGCTTCGGCCTGCGCCGTCCGGTCGGCCAACGTCTCCAGAGGGTCCGCGGGCTTCAGTGCGGCCAACTGCGCATGCTCGCCGCGGCGCCGCTCGATCTGTTCGAGCAACTGCCGCTGCTGGTTGTCGAGCTGCTCTATGCGCGCGCGCTCGACCTGCGTTTGCCGCTCGCCGAGCGCGGCGGCCGCGGCGTAGGTGTCCCAGGCCTGCTGCCATGCGGCCAGGGCCTGCTCGCCCTGCTCCAGAGCGAGCCGCGCGGACTGCTCGCCCTCATGCGCTGCCTGCAGCCCCGGCTGCAACGTCGCCAATTCGGCGCGCAGCGCCTCGACCTGGTCGCGGTCGCGGCGCATGCCGTCGCGCAACTCCTGGACCTGCACGCCGGCGAGTTCCAGATCTGAACGCTGGCGCTGGCGCAACTGCCGCGCATGCTCGATGTTCTGCTCGTTCCTTGCGACCTCGGAACCGGCTTCGTAATAGCGCGCCTGTATCGCCCCGAGCGCGTCGACCCGCGTCGATTGATCGGCGCGGATGCGCTCTATCCCGGACTCCGCCGCGCGCAGCTCGGCAATCACCGCCTGCATCGCCGTGTCGGATTGCCGCGCGGCGTCCTCTCTGACGGCGGCTTCCGCGTCGATGCTCTGCAGGCGCAGTGCCAACAGCTCCGCCTGCAGCTTGCGCTGTTCCGCCTTCAAGGCCTGATAGCGGCTGGCGGTAGCCGCTTGCCGCTGCAGGTGCCTGATCTGCTTTTCGACCTCCTCGCGCAAATCGTTCAAGCGATCCAGGTTCTCGCGCGTGTGCGCGATCCGGTTTTCGGTCTCGCGGCGCCGCTCCTTGTATCGCGATATGCCCGCGGCCTCCTCGAGGAATGCCCGCAAATCGTCGGGACGGGCGTCGATCACCCGGGAAATCATCCCCTGTTCGATGATCGCGTAGCTGCGCGACCCCAGGCCGGTGCCGAGAAATAATTGCGTGATGTCCTTGCGGCGGACTTTTATGCCGTTGATGTAGTAATCCGACGTGCCGTCGCGGCTGACCATGCGGCGCAAGGACACCTCGTTGTAGTTCGCGTAAGGACCGCCGATCTTGCCCTCGGAATTGTCGAAGATCATCTCGACCGACGCGGTGCCCAGCGGTTTGCGCGCGGCGGAGCCGTTGAAGATGACGTCCGCCATCGATTCACCGCGCAAATGCCGCGGCGAAATCTCGCCCATGACCCAGCGCACCGCATCGATGATGTTGGATTTTCCGCAGCCGTTCGGGCCGACGACGCCCGTCAGGCGACTCGGGAAGGTGACCGTGGTCGGATCGACGAACGATTTGAAGCCGGCGATCTTGAGTTTCGTTAGACGCATTGTTTGGTGCTGGACTCTGGGCAGTGGATCGGCGCACGCTGGCCGGGCGCATGGCCGTCGATGTGGCGCGTAGTGTAAAGTAATCGCACCTTACGTAAACCCCTGCCTCGATGTCCCCGGGCGCGCTCATGACAGAACCCAGCAGGTCTCTCGAAACCTTCCCGAATCCCGCGCCCGAACGCGACTACAGCATTCGCATGACCATCCCGGAGTTCACCTGCCTCTGCCCGAAGACCGGGCAGCCGGACTTCGCGACGATGAAGCTAGACTACGTCCCCGATCAGCGCTGCATCGAACTGAAGTCATTGAAATTGTATATTTGGTCGTACCGCGGTCGCGGCGCATTCCACGAAGCGGTCACGAATCAGATCCTGGCGGATCTGGCCGGCGCGACTGCGCCCAGGTACATGCGCCTGACGGCGCAATTCAACGTCCGCGGCGGGATTTACACGACGGTCGTCGCCGAACACAGGCAACCGGGCTGGACGGCGCCGGCGCCGGTGGAATTGCCGCAATAGGCCGCCGACAGCGCGCCGGCGCCGTCCTTTGAGATCATACACTTAAGAGGGCGAAGAATCTCGAAAGATCTGCCCGCGCCGCCCTGTACAGGTCGTGCCGCACCGGTATAATCGCGCGCTCTTTCGTTAGGAGGCAAAGACGCAGATGCCCTCGAAGAAACGCATTAAATCGGCGAAGAAGCCCGCCAAAGCCGTGGCGAAGAAAGCCGTGGCGAAGAAAGTCGCGCCCAAGAAGCGGCCGCGTCCACCGACGAAACACCAGCTAAAACGCGCATCGTCCAAGGCGAACGTGAAACCCAAGAAGGCTGCCGCAAAGCCCATGATCGCGAGATCGGCGCCCGCGAGGCCTGCACCCGCCAAGGCCGCACCGGCCAAGGCCGCACCGGCCAAAGCCGCATCGGCCAGGCCTGCGCCCGCCAAGGCCGCACCGGCCAGGCCTGCGCCCGCCAAGGCCGTCGCGCCGCAGAAGAAGGCCGAAGGGCGCACGCCGATCAAATTCGACGTTCGTTCTCTGCTGGTGCCGCGTCCGGCGCTCAGCGACGAAGACATCGAATTCGATTCCCGAACCGCGAGCCTGTTGGCGGGTCCGCGCAATGTGAAGCCGTACATTCCGCGGCGCGGCGAACAGTACATGAACAAGGAGCAGTTGGAGCACTTCGCTCGCATACTGCAGAACTGGAAGCAGGACCTGATGGTCGAAGTCGACCGCACGGTGCTGCACATGAAGGATGAAGCCGCGAATTTTCCGGATCCGAACGACCGCGCGACGCAAGAGGAGGAATTCAGCCTCGAGCTTCGCACTCGCGACCGCGAACGCAAGTTGATTCGCAAGATCGACGAAGCATTGAAGCGCATCGAAGATGGAACCTACGGCTATTGCCTGGAAACCGGCGAAGAAATCGGCATCAAACGTCTGGAGGCGCGGCCCGTCGCGACACTGTCGGTCGAGGCACAGGAGAGGCGCGAACGCCGCGAAAAGCAGTACGGCGACCGCGACGACCGCTACCGCTGAGAACGCCGCCGCGGCGCGCGGACCACGCTCATACATTGGCCGCTTCGCGCCGTCGCCCTCGGGAGATCTTCACTTGGGCTCGCTGTACACCGCCGCGGGCGCCTATCTCGATGCGCGGGCGCATGGCGGACGCTTCCTGTTGCGCATCGAGGATCTTGACCGCCCGCGGGAAATCGCGGGCTCAGCGGCGCGCATGCTCGCGACCCTGCACGCCTTCGGCTTCGAATGGGACGGTCCCGTGGTCCGGCAACGCGAGCGCGGCGAACGCTATGCCGCGGCGCTCGATGCCTTGCAGGCACGCGGACATTGCTTCCTTTGCGCCTGTAGCCGCCCGCGGCGCGGCGAGGAGGCGCGATATCCCGGGACCTGCCGGGAGCGCGGGGTGCCCGCGAGCACTCGCCCCGCGGTCCGCGTGCGCGTCGAGCCGGGGGAAATCGCCGTATTCGACCGGCTGCAGGGCATTTTCCGCCAGGACCTTGCCGCGGCCGCCGGCGACTTCATCGTCAAGCGCCGCGACGGCATCATCGCCTACGTTTTGGCGGTCGTCGTCGATGACGCCGCGCAAGGCGTCACCGACGTCGTGCGCGGCGCCGACCTGCTGGAGAGCACGCCGCGGCAGGTGTACCTGCAGAGACTGCTCGGTCTGCCCACCCCGCGCTACGCGCACCTGCCGGTGCTGCTCGAAGCGGACGGCGGCAAGCTCGCCAAATCACGCCGCAGCGTGCGCTTGGATGCGGATTCGGCGGCCCCGCAGCTGCATCGGATATTCAGCTTGCTCGGACTGAGGCCCCCCGGGGAATTGCGCCGTGCGCCGATCGCCACCGCCTGGGCGTGGGCGGCCGCGCACTGGGACCTGCAACGCGTGCCGGCGCGCGTATCGGTGCCCCTGGCGGACCTGCAGGAATAGCCGCGCGATGTCGGAAATCGCCGACTTGCCATCGCGCTGCATTGCGCTATCCTTCCAGTAAGTTCACCATAGTGGCACGGGTGTTCGGCGGTAATCGGCAGTCCCCGGCCTTCGGCCGGCTCAGCATGAGCGAGGAGCCCCATGAGCGAACCGCGAGTCATCAAGAAGTATCCGAATCGGCGGCTCTACGATACGGTTGAGAGCCGGTACATCACCTTGGCCGATGTGCAGCGCCTGGTCGTGGAGAAAATCGACTTCGTCGTCGTCGACAAAAAGAACAATGCCGACATCACGCGCAGCATTCTGCTGCAGGTGATTTCCGAACAAGAGCACCAAGTCGAACCGATCCTGACTCAGGAATTCATGATCCAGATAATTCGCTCGCACGGCGGCAATCTGCAAGACCTCGTCGGCGGCTATCTGGAACAGAGTATGAAGCACTTCATGAGCCACCAGACGCAAATTCGCGATCGTGTCAACGCAAGCAGCGGCGCCGATCAAAGTGCGCAGCGCGCGCCGTCGGCGGTGCGCATGCGGGAAATGGGCCGAGATCTGGCGCGCGAAATTAGCCGCGATATCGACAAGGATCGGCTCGAACAAAAGTAGCCGGCAGTCTTGCTCGGGCGGGCCGCGCGCTCTTGGTGCTTAAGCGGCGTCGACGTTGCGCATCGACAGGCGCACCCGCCCCTGGCGGTCTACTTCAAGCACTTTGACGCGCACCACATCGCCTTCCTTGAGCTTGTCGCCGACGCGCTCGACCCGTTCCTCCGAGATTTGCGAAATATGCACGAGGCCGTCGCGGCCCGGCAAAATCGTCACGAACGCGCCAAAATCCATCAAGCGCGCGACTTTGCCCTCGTAGACGCGGCCGACTTCGACATCCGCGGTGATCAGTTCGATGCGCCGTTGCGCTTCGCGCCCGGCGGCGCCTTGCACCGAGGCGATCTTCACGGTGCCGTCGTTCTCGATGTCGATCGAAGTGCCCGTCTCTTCGGTGATTTGCCGAATGACCGCTCCGCCCTTGCCGATCACGTCGCGAATCTTTTCCGGGTCGATCTTCAGCGTAATGATCGTCGGCGCCCACTCGGACATGTTTTCTCGCGGTTTCGCCAACACTTTGTTCATTTCGCCGAGAATGTGCAGGCGGCCGTCGCGCGCCTGCTCGAGCGCCGCTTGCATGATCTCGCGCGTGATGCTCGTGATTTTGATGTCCATCTGCAGCGCCGTGATGCCACTCTTCGTGCCCGCCACTTTGAAATCCATGTCGCCCAGATGGTCCTCGTCGCCGAGGATATCGGTCAGCACTTTATAGCGTGATCCTTCCTTCACGAGCCCCATCGCAACGCCCGCCACCGCCGCCTTGACGGGCACGCCGGCATCCATCAGCGCGAGACTGGTGCCGCAAACCGACGCCATCGAACTCGATCCGTTCGACTCGAGAATTTCGGAAACGACGCGGATCACGTATGGAAACGTCTCGATGCCCGGCATGACCGCCTTGACGCCGCGCTTCGCCAAATTGCCGTGGCCGATTTCGCGGCGCTTCGGCGACCCCATCATGCCGGTCTCACCGACGCTGAACGGCGGGAAATTGTAATGCAGCATGAACGGCTCTTTGCGTTCGCCGGTTAGGCCGTCGATGATCTGCGCATCGCGGCCGGTGCCCAAGGTCGTGACGACCAGGGCCTGGGTCTCGCCGCGCGTGAACAAGGCCGAGCCGTGGGTGCGCGCCAGCACGCCGGTGCGCACGGTGATCGCGCGCACGGTCTTCGTGTCGCGCCCGTCGATGCGCGGATGACCCGCGAGGATCCTCTCGCGGACCAGGCGGTATTCGAGATCGAAGAATTCCGCACCGACCGGTTCGGCAGCGTACTTCGGCGCATCGCCGCCCGCCAGGGTCTCGAGCACCGCGGACTTGATTTCGCCGATCTTGGCGTGGCGCTGCTGCTTCTCGGTGAGCGCGTAGGCCTCGGTCAGCGATTTCTCGGCCAGCGCGCGCACCGCCTCCCGCAACGCCGTATTCGCTTCGGGGGCCGCCCAAATCCATTTCGGTTTCGCCGTTTCGGCGGTGAGTTCCTTGATCACCTTGATCGCCGCCTGCATCTGCTCGTGACCGAACATGACGGCGCCCAGCATCGTCTCTTCGCTCAGGCCGGACGCCTCGGACTCCACCATCAGCACGCCTTCCTCCGTGCCGGCGACCACCAAATCGAGCTGCGACTCGCGCAATTGCGTCGCCGTCGGATTCAATACGTATTTGCCGCCGACATAGCCGACACGAGCCGCGCCGATCGGCCCCAGGAACGGCATGCCGGAAATGGCCAGAGCCGCGGAGGCGCCGAGCAGCGAGGCGACGTCCGGATCCACTTCGGAGTTCACCGACAGCACCGAGGCGACGACCTGCACCTCGTTCTTGAAGCCTTCGGGAAACAAAGGCCGGATCGGCCGATCGATCAGGCGCGAGGTCAATGTTTCCTTTTCGGTCGGCCGGCCCTCGCGCTTGAAGAAGCCGCCCGGTATGCGCCCCGCGGCGTAGGTTTTCTCTTGGTAATTGACCGTCAGAGGAAAGAAATCCCGCGCGGGATTGGCCTTTTTCAGACCCACGGCCGTGACCAGGACGACCGTCTCGCTCATCGTCACGAGTACCGCGCCGTCGGCTTGGCGCGCCAACTCACCGGTCTCGATCGTGACCGTGTGGTCCCCGTATTTGAAACTCTTTTTTATAGCGCTCACGGCAGCTGCCCCTTAGTACTCGATAAGTGTATATGCGCGCGGTCCCGCCAGCGGGCCGCGACGACGCCCGATCAGCGGCGTAACCCCAAACGTTCGACGACCTCGGCGTATTTGTCGGGCGTCCTGCTCTTCAAATAGTCGAGCAGCTTGCGGCGCTGATTGACCATCTTCAGAAGCCCGCGACGCGAAGCATGGTCGGCTTTGTGCAACGTGAAATGCTGGCTCAAGCCGTTGATGCGCTCGGACAACAGAGCAATTTGAACCTCCGGGGAGCCGGTATCCTGCGCGCCGCGCTGGAATTTACCGACGATACCCGTCTTGTCTTCTCGAGTAAGTGGCATTGAAATCAATCCTCAATCAATAACTTAGACCCTTTGGGAAGGCGCGCATTGTACGCGCCGCGGCACGCGCTCTCAAGCACGAATCGCGGAGGCCGAAATCAGCCGTACGGGCACCAGTCGGCCGGCGCTCCGGACCTCGCCCAAACCCAGAAATCCGAATCCCGCCGCGTAGATACGCACGGCACCCGGCATTTCGACCGCGACCTCGACGCTCTGTCCGCGGCGCAGAGCGGCCACCCCGTCCGCCTGCAGGTCGAGGCGCCGCCAAGCCCCGAGCGCGGCGTCGACCGGCAACAACAAGCGGCGGCGCTCATCGATGCTGAGCGCCTCCAGGGCCGCAAAGGTCGATTGCGCTTCGCTCGCGAACGGCGCGACGGCGAGCCGCCGCAAACCGGTCAAATGCGCGATCGTGCCGAGGCGTTCGGCGATATCCTCCGCCAGCGCCCGGATATAGGCGCCTTTGGAGCAACGCACCCCGAAATGCAGATCCGGGGCGCGCCAATCCGTCATGATCAGCTCGTGGATGAGGATGCGGCGCGCGGCACGCTCGCGCGTGATGCCGGCGCGCGCGTACGCGTAGAGCGGTTTGCCGCCCTGTTTGATCGCCGAGTGCATCGGCGGGACTTGCAGATAGTCGCGGGGAAACTCGGCAAGCGCGGCGGCGATCTGCTGCGACGAGAAGTCGGGCAATTCCCGTTTCTCGATGACCGGCGACTCCCGGTCGGCGCTCGCGGTGCGCTCGCCCAGGCGCGCCGTCACGCGGTAGCTCTTATCGGCCGCAAGCAGATGGGCGCCGAATTTGGTAGCCTCGCCGAAGCAGATCGGCAGTAAACCCTCGGCGAGCGGGTCAAGCGCACCGGTATGGCCGGCTTTGCGCGCGTCGAACAAGCGCTTCGCGCAGGCAACGGCCGCCGCCGAGCTCATGCCGAGCGGCTTGTCGAGCAGCAGGATGCCGTCGACGTCGGCGGTCATCAGCCGCTCTCGCCGTCTTCGCGGGGTTTATTCACCGCATCGATCAGCTGCGCGAGGCGCACCCCGCGCTCTATCGAGGTGTCGAGTTCGAAACTCAAGGTCGGCGTGTGGCGAATCATCAGCGCCCGCGACAAGGCATTGCGCAGATAGCCGGCGGCACTCTCAAGCCCGAGCTGCACCTTCGGGTCGCCGCCGTCGCGGCCGAACACGAGATAATGGACTTTCGCACTGCGCAGATCGCCGCTGACATCGACCGCCGTGATCGTCACGTTGCCGATGCGCGCATCCTTGACGTCGCGGCGCAGCACTTCGGTCAACTCCCGCTGGATCTCCGCGGCCATGCGCTTGGCGCGTGGATTATCTCGTGACATCGGTTCGGCGCGGCCGGCGCACGCTACAGCGTGCGCGCGACCTCGACCCGCGAATAGCATTCGATCTGATCGCCCTCGCGCACGTCGTTGTAGTTCTTCACGCCGATGCCGCACTCGGTTCCGGCGCGAACCTCGTTGACGTCGTCTTTAAACCGCTTCAAGGACTCCAATGCGCCTTCGAAGATGACGACGTTGTCGCGCAGCACGCGGATCGGAAAGTTCCGCCGCACGTAGCCGTCCGCGATCATGCAGCCGGCGACAGTGCCGAACTTGCTGGAGCGGAACACGTTGCGAACCTCGGCCAGACCGACGATCTGCTCCTTCACCTCCGGGGCCAACATACCGGTCAGCAATGCGCGCACGTCGTCGATCGCCTCGTAAATGATGCTGTAATAGCGCACGTCGACGCCGTGATCCTTGATGGCGGTGCGCGCCGCCGCGTCGCCGCGCACGTTGAACGCGACGATGCGCGCTTTCGACGCCGCCGCCAGCGTGACGTCCGATTCCGTGAGCCCGCCGACGCTCGAGGCAACCACGTTGACCGCGACTTCCGCGGTGGACAGGCCGTTCAACGCGTCGCGCAAGGCCTCGACGCTGCCTTGCACATCCGCTTTGACGAGCAACTGAACCACATTGGGCTTGCTCTCTCCCATGTTGGAGAACACGTCCTGCATGTTGGCGCTCTGCTTCGCGAGCTTGACGTCGCGCGACTTCGCCTGGCGGTGCATCGCGACCTCGCGCGCCTTGCGTTCGCTCTCGACGACCAGCAGCTCGTCGCCGGCGTTGGGCGAGCCGGACAATCCCAACACCACCACAGGCATCGACGGACCGGCCGACTCGACCGCCCGCCCCGCCTCGTCGAACAAGGCGCGAACGCGCCCGAACTCCTGGCCGATCAATATGGCGTCGCCGAGCTTCATCGTGCCGCGCAGCACCAATACCGTGGCGACGGCGCCGCGGCCTTTCTCGATGCTCGATTCGATCACGAAGCCGGCCGCATAGCCGTGCGCGGGGGCCTTCAATTCGAGAACCTCCGCCTGCAGCAATATGCTGTCGAGGAGCTGCTCCACGCCCTGCCCGGTGCGCGCCGAGACGGCTACGAATATGTTCTCGCCGCCCCACTCTTCGGGTATCACGCCGTATTTGGTCAGCTCCTGCTTGACCTTTTCCGCGTCGGCCTCGGGCTTGTCGACCTTGTTGAGCGCGACGACGATCGGCACCTTCGCCGCCTGCGCGTGTTGAATCGCCTCGATCGTCTGCGGCATGACGCCGTCGTCGGCGGCGACGACCAGGATCACGATATCGGTTACTTGCGCGCCGCGCGCGCGCATCGCGGTGAACGCCGCATGACCCGGCGTGTCGAGAAACGTCACCATGCCCTTCGCGGTCTCGACGTGATAGGCGCCGATGTGCTGGGTGATGCCGCCGGCTTCGCCGGCCGCGACTTTGGTGCGCCGGATGTAATCGAGCAGCGAGGTCTTGCCGTGATCGACGTGACCCATCACCGTCACCACCGGCGGGCGCGGCATCATTTCCAGTGCGCCGTCCGCGCTGCCTTGTAGATCCGCTTCGATCAAGTTGTCGTTGCGCAATACGGCCGTATGGCCCATTTCCTCGACGACCAACACGGCGACGTCCTGTTCGACCATTTGATTGATCGTCGCCATCACGCCCATGTTCATCATGACCTTGATGACTTCGGTCGCCTTGACGGCCATCTTTTGCGCGAGCTCCGCGACCGTCATCGCCTCGCCGATCGCCACCTCACGGACGACGCGCGCGGTCGGCATTTCGAAGCCGTGTTTGCTGTCGCTCTCGCCGACCGAGCGGCGCCGCCCGTCGCGCGATTTCTTCTTCTTGTGCCGAGAACTGACGTCGCCGACGATGTGCAGCTCCTGTCGGCCGTATCGCGTCGCCTTGTCGTCGGCGGAGTCGCGCGCGGTTTTTGCCGGCTTGGCAACCCCGGCTTTGCGCTCGCGCTCGGCCGCCGCGCGGGCGGCGGTTTCCGCGAGACGCCGTGCATCGTCCTCGGCGCTGCGCTTGCGCGCCTCCTCGTCGGTGCGGCGGCGATTCTCCTCCTCCATGCGCTCGCGGTCGGCGCGTTCGCGCTCGCGCCGATCGCTCTCTTCGCGCTCTTTCGCGACCTTCGCCAGTTCCTCCGATTCTCTTTGCCGGTCGATCTCTTCCTGCTGATGGCGCACTTGATCCTGGAGCACCTCGCGTTTGACGTAGGTGCGCTTGCTGCGCACCTCGACGTTGACGGTGCGCGCCCGGCCCTGGGGGCTTGCGAGTTTCAATTCCGATTGCGATTTGCGCCGCAGGGTGATCTTGCGTGGCGCCGCCTCGACCTGGCCTGCGTCGTGGCCGTGACTGCGGCGCAAGTGGGTCAGGAGCTCGTGCTTCGCATCCTCGCTGATGATGTCTTGCGCGCCGTCGACTTTGATCCCCGCCTGATCGAGCTGCTGGAGAAGCCGATCGACCGGGACCTTCAGAACTTCGGCGAATTGGGCAACCGTGACATCAGCCATAATCCTGCTCCTAGGCCTTCGCTTCTT
The DNA here is from genome assembly GCA_035531435.1 of Steroidobacteraceae bacterium. Classification (GTDB taxonomy): domain Bacteria; phylum Pseudomonadota; class Gammaproteobacteria; order Steroidobacterales; family Steroidobacteraceae; genus Bog-1198. Next base: position 47,202 of record DATKSW010000025.1, read on the forward strand.
CCGCGAACCAGTGCTTGCGGGCTTCCATGATCAATTCCGCGGCCTTCTTCTCCTCGACGCCGGCCAATTCCACCAATTCGTCTACCGACAGATCGGCGAGGTCGTCGCGCGTGCGCACTCCCCGGCCGGCGAGAGTGGCGGCGAGGGGTTCGCCCGCCAATTCGACCAGATCGGCGGCCGGCTCGACGCCCGCCACCGACTCCTCGCTCGCGATCGCCTGCGTCAGGAGCACGTCGCGGGCACGCGTGCGCAGCTCCTTGACGATCTCCTCGTCGAATTCCTCGATGCTGTTCAATTCGCCGGCGGGTACATAGGCGATCTCTTCGATCGTCGAAAAGCCTTCCTGGACCAGAATACTGGCGACGTCGGCATCGACGTCCAACTGCTTCATGAAGGTCTCGCGCAGCGCAACCGACTCCGTTTCGCTCTTCGCTTCGGCCTGCGATTCGCTCATGACGTTCAATTCCCAGCCGGTCAGTTCGCTCGCCAGGCGAATGTTCTGGCCGCCGCGGCCGATCGCCTGCGATAATTTGTCCTCCGACACGGCTATGTCCATCGAATGCGACTCCTCGTCGACGACGATCGAGGTGACCTCGGCGGGCGCCATGGCGTTGATGACGAACTGCGCGCTGTTCTCGTCGAAGGGGATGATGTCGACACGCTCGCCGGCTATCTCGTTGGAGACCGCTTGCACGCGCGAGCCGCGCATGCCGACGCAGGCGCCGACCGGATCGATGCGCGGGTCGTTGCTGCGCACGGCTATCTTGGCGCGCACCCCCGCGTCGCGGGCGGCGGCGAGAATATTGATCAGGCCCTGACCGACCTCGGGCACCTCCAGTTTGAACAACTCGATCAAGAATTCGGGCGCGGTGCGCGACATGAACAATTGCGGGCCGCGCGGTTCGGAACGCACTTCCTTCAGATAGGCCTTGATGCGATCCTGCGACCTCACCGGCTCGCGGGGAATCAATTCCTCCCGCGGTATGTAGCCCTCCGCATTGGCGCCGAGATCGACGAACACGCCGTTGCGGTCGACCCGCTTGACGATGCCGCTCACCAGCGTGCCGGCGCGGTCCTTGTAGGCATCGACGACTTGCGCGCGCTCGGCCTCGCGCACCTTCTGGACGATGACTTGCTTGGCGGTCTGCGCGAGGATGCGCCCGAACGGCACCGATTCCAGAGGCTCCTCGACGAAGCCGCCCGGCTCCACGTCCTTGTCGAGATCGCGGGCGTCGTCCAGGCGCAATTCACGCTGCGGCACCTCGAGTTCGGTCGAATCGTCGGCGAATACCTTCCAGCGGCGAAAGGTGTCGTAATCGCCGGTCTTGCGGTTGATCGCGACGCGCACATCGAGTTCTTCGCCGTACTTTTTACGGGTGGCCGACGCCAACGCCGCTTCCAGCGCGTCGAATATGATTTCCTTGTCGACGCCCTTCTCGTTCGAAACGGCGTCGACCGCCATCAAAATCTCTCTGTTCATTGCACTCGCCTCCTGATCAGCGCGACGCACGTGCCGGCTGTCGCGTGTTGCGAATCACTCCGGCCGCAATCTCGCCTTCTGTATGCGCTCCAAAGGCAGACTGCATTCGCGCCCATCCACATCGACGACGATCGCCGCGTCGCCCACCGATCTCAACATTCCCGCAAACCGTCGCCGCCCGTCCTGCGCCAGCTTCAGTTCGACCGACACGCGCGCGCCGACGAACCGCTCGAAATGAGCGCGCGTGCGCAATACGCGGTCGAAGCCCGGCGAGGAGACCTCGAGCGTGTAGCGACCCTTGATCGGATCCGCCGCCTCGAGCACCTCGCTGACCGCGTAGCTGACGCGCGCACAATCATCCACCGTGATGCCGGCCGCCGAATCGCCCGCCGGCCGATCGATGAAGACGCGCAGCACCCCTGCGCGGCCGGCGTGCGCCAATTCGACGTCGACCAGCTCAAAAAAAAGCGCCTCAACCGGCGGCTCCAATAGGCGCATCAACGTGTCGCGCATCTTCAAAGGACCCTTCGCAGACAAAAAAGGGGACCATCGGCCCCCTGTTAACGAAAAAGCCCCGTCGCGGGGGCTCTTCAAGAAAGCATCGTCCGAACGACCCCGATGCGGCCGTTCGCAGGAGCATGAAACCATCACGGGCCCCCGCCGAGGGCCGCGATTATAGGCAATGGCGACGCGAGGGTAAACCCGAGCCGCCGATCAAGGCCGAGGCCGCTTGCAAGCGGCCTCGGCCTATAGACGGTAAGAGACTCTTACCAGCGCTTCGGCCCGCGTGAACCGCCGCCGCCGCCGCCGCCACCGCCGCCGCCAGTGCGTTCCTGAGCCTCGTTCACTTTCAGCGCACGCCCCTCGACATCGTGACCGTTCAAGGCCTGCATGGCGCGCGCAGCGTCCGCGCTCGCCATTTCAACGAAGCCGAAGCCGCGAGGACGCCCGGTGTCGCGATCATTGATCAGCGCCACCGATTGTACGGCACCATGTTTTTCGAACAGTGCCCGAACCGCGGACTCGTCCATGGAGAACGGGAGATTACCAACATACATTTTCGTCATTGAAGAATACCTACTACAAAATAGACTATCGGCCGGTCAAGCGTGCACCTTAAAACGGTACGCGATATGCCTGCCACCTGGGTCGAAGAAACCTGCTTTGTGGGTTGTGGCCAAGTTGACGCCGGAGCGGCGCGTTGACCAGAAACGTACCAAGTAGAACTTCACGAACCGGCGTGGATGATACAGGAATCCGAAATTTTGTACGAATAGGAATATTTAGCATTGCTGCCGGAACGCGAATATTGCGGCGCAGCATCCCCTGCGTCGACGGCACTTTCCGGCTCGACAGCGGCGGCGCAACGCGGCTATCCTGCGCGCACACCTGCGGCCATCCCTGCGGGCATATCCGCGGCCCGCGGCCAGCGCGGCCGAACTCGGTGGATTCAGGCGACCAAGCCCCTGCAATGATCATCCGTCGTTCAACAGGCCCGGCCGAGTGGACGCGTGCGCCTCCGGCGGGGGAGCAATTGCCGTGCGCTTAAGCCTGCTCGCACCGCGCTATTGGCCCACGTGGGCTGGCCTTGCCGCGATGCGCGTGGTGGAGCGCCTGCCGTTTCAGGCTCAGTTGCGGTTGGGAAGCGCGCTCGGCATGCTGATTCGCCGCTTGCCGCTAGCCTATGTGCGGATCGCGCGCCGCAATATCGAACTGTGCCATCCGCGCATGCCGGCGGCGGAGCGGGAAACACTGCTCAACGAACACTGCAAAAGTCTCGGCGTGGCTTTTTGCGAGACCGCGAACACCTGGTGGAGTGACGATGCGAAAGTCGGCAAGCGCGCGCAAGTGCAGGGACTCGAGCACCTGCAGGCGGCGCTCGCCAAAGGCCGCGGCGCGATCATGATCGGCGGGCACTTCACGACGATCGAGATCGCGACGCGGATCCTGGGCACGGTCGTGCCGCTGAACGTCGTGTATCGACCGCCGAAGAACGAGCTCTTGGCGCGGACGATGTACTCGAGCTTTCGCAGGCACGGCAAGCCGATCGCCCACGATGATATCCGCTCGATGATCCGCGCCTTGCGCAGAAACGAAGTCGTTTGGTACGCGCCGGATCAAAGCTACCGCAACAAGGGCGCGGCGATGGTGAATTTCTTCGGCATTCCGGCGGCGACCACCACTGCGACGTCGCGGCTCGCGCGAATTTCGGGCGCCGCGGTGCTGACCTACTTTCCGGAGCGCCTGCCGCGGGGCCGCGGATACCGCGTCTGCATCGGCGCCGCCCTCGGCGATTTTCCGAGCGAATGCGTGGTCAGCGACGCCGAGCGCTTCAATCGCCTGCTGGAAACGCAGATTCGGCGCGTGCCGGAGCAATACCTATGGGTGCACCGGCGCTTCAAGGGCCTGAGCGCCGATTATCCGAATTACTACGGCCGCGATTCGCGCAACGGGGCCTGAAGCGGCAGGCCGCCGAGCGCTCATCGGCTTGCCGGGCGCGCCGCCTTCGCGAGCAATTCGCGCCTGACGCTCGCCGCCCGCAGACGCAGCGGCCGCTTGCGCAGCCGGCCGACTTGCGCGGCCGTATACGCCTTGAAGCCGGCCGGAATATCGGCCGGATCGAAGCGCCGCAGCAGCCAATTCAACACCTCGGCGAGATCGGCGTCCGACAACGCCGAAGTCGCGACGCCGGGGACGCGTACCAGATAGTCGCGGCCGCCCGGCACGGCCAGGAACCGCGCCACGCTGCCTTTCAGCGGCGGGGCCGTCGCCGCCGATCCGCTGCCGTCCGGGCGGTGGCAGCCTTGGCAATTCAAGGTCCAATTTTGCCAAGCATGTTGCGGGTCGGCGATGCCGGCTGGCATCACGCCGGCTGCGCCGATCAGCAGGCCCACGGCCGTCCAGGATCGCAGGCGCCCGTGCGCCGATGCGCGCCCGCCGCTCGAGGGTCGCCTCATGGTCTAGCGCCGATCGACGGCCACGCCGAGTATGACCGCAGTCGAGCAAGTGTACGACTGGCTCTTGGTGCCGAAGCACCAGGTGACTTCATTGTTGTTCTGCGGACGCACGACCGGGCGGTCGCCGTCGTTGCGCTGGCAATTACAGCGGCCCCAGAGCACGCCGCCGCAACAATCGTTGTACGAAATGATGTAATTGCGTTGATCGGCCGGATTGCGGCATGTGCCGATCCAGGTGATCGGCGACATCTCGGTGCCCGGCGGACAAGCGTTGACGGCACCGCCGTAACAGGTGCAGAGCGACCCGTCGATCCCGCAATAACGCCAATAATCGCAGCGCGTCGGGTCGCCGGGATCCTGGGGATTGGCGCTCTGCTGCGGCGGCTCCCGGCCAGAGTTCGGATCCCCCGGCACCGCATCTGCAGCCGATTGCGCGGCATGCGCCACCGGCAGCAAAGGCAACGCCGCGGCGCCGGCGAGGAAACCGCCGAGCACGCTGAATACGCTGCGCCGCGACGTGCGGCTGGCAAATCCGCGCAGCACCTTTTCCGCCAATCGATCGATTTGCGCCACGCTATTCTCCCGATGATGCCCGCCGCTGCTCACGCCGACCGAGGAATTGCTGGATGCTGCCGACGCCGCTCTCCTTGGCGACGAACAGACTCTCCAAATGTTCGCGCGTATTGACGAGACCGGCCGCGGCGAGCTTGCCCGCCTCGTCGATCAACACCGCATACGGCAATTTGGCGACGCCGAAGCCGCGCCCCAATTGTTCGGAAACCACATACGGAAATTTGCCGAGCCCCTGCTCCCGCACGAACGCCGTGTGCCTGGCAAGATCGCCGTCGCTCGCCAATATGATGTCCAACCACGTGCGCTCCGCGCCTTGCGCGGAGCGCACCGACGGCAGCAGCGCCTCACAAACCGCGCAATCCGGCGACAAGAACAACAGCAGCTGACTGCGTGCCGCGCGTACACCGCCGATCTGTACGGCGGCGCCGTCCAAGGAGAGGAGCGCGAACTGCGGCGCGTCGTCGCCGACTTTCAGCGCTTGACGCAGCGTCAACGCTCCGGCCGGCGCGATACGCTCGTGCAAAACGCCGATCTGCCGGGCGAGCACCGCGCAGATCAGAGCGAGCGCCAACACCGCCGTCCACAGCAGGATCTGCGAGCCGATCAGAAAATTCATGCCACCCCCCCGGCACGCAACGGGCGCAGTCCCGCCAATTGATCGAGCGCCACGTACACGCCGAGCAATCCGAGTCCGGCGAACAAGGGCGTCGAGCGCGCGCCGAAAGCCGCGGCCGCAGAGGCGGACGGCGCGCCGACCATCGCCGCGGATCCCACGCAGCACGCGAGCACGCTTAACGCGAGCGCGCGCATCCACTGGAAAGCGCCGAGCGGCCGATGCGCCGAGCCGAAACTGCAGCCGCAATCCACATCCGTCCTGCCGGCGCGCAATGCGCGCAGCAGAGCGGCGCAATAGGCGCCCCAGATCAGCGCCGCGAGCCAGGCGCCCGCGGCACGCGCCGCCGGCATCAACAACAGCGATCCGGCAATCGCCTCGGCGGCCGACGCGCCGAACGCGAGCAGCGCGGCGCGGCTCGCCTGCAAGCCGCCGAGCTGCTGCGCGGCGCGGCGCGTGCGCGCCCGTTGCGACACCTTGTGCGCGGCGGAGACGATCAACAACAGCGCGAGGAATGCCGCAAGCTGCGCCGCGGCGGTTCGCGCCACTGCGGCAACCATCGACCCGCCGATGGCGGCGCCGCTCATGTCACGGCACCGGCTGAATCAACATGCGCGTATGGAAGCCGGGCAAATTCAAACTGCGGATCAGGCTGCCGCTCGACGGGTCGTAGACGTCGAGCCGTTCGCCGGCTTGAACGAGCAACAGCGGCGATGAGCCGCCGCTCAGCGCGATCGAGGATCCCGGCCGCACCAGCCGCAAGCGCTTGACGCGCGCCTTGGCGGCGACGTCGAATACCCAAATTTCGGTGCCGGGATCCTTGTGCGTCCCCTGGTGGCCGTTCGGCTGCATCAGCACGTAAAGAAGCCGCGCACCGTCGCCGGCGACCAGTTGCCAGCCGCTGGGCCGCCAATGTTCGGCCGCCTCCCGCGGCGACCGCAGCGGCCAGGAGGGCAGAATTTCCGGCTGCGCGGCGCTCATGTCGATCGGCCGCAACATCCCGTGCAGGCTCGGGAAATAGCGTATTCCGTGGATCGCGGCCGAGGCCGTGAACAAGGGATCCGTGTCCAGCGCATTGAATCGCCGCGACTCGTGCCGGCCCGTGACCTTGCCGGCGGCGTCGAGGCTGACGGACAGCAAGGTACCGCTCGCGCAGAGCGTCGCGAAACCGCGTTCGCCGCTCGGATAGATCAGCGAACAACCGGGAATGTCGATCGAATTCAGGACCTTGCGCTTCAGCAAATCGACCACGGTGACCGATGAGGCGGGTGTGAAATCGAATACCAGCGCCATGCGCTCGTGGTCGGTGAACGCGAACATACCCTGCATCGCCGTGATCAGAGCGCGCTTCGCGCCGGGCAGTACGATCTCCCCGATTTCATCCAATGTCCGCGTGTCGTAGACGCTGATGTAGTCGGTGCGCACGCCGCGCGTATAGCGCGACCACACGGTGTCGGCCACGTAAAATTCCGGCCGGTTCTTCGGCATCAGCAGCGTGGAGGAATCGCGCGCCTGCACCTGGCCCCTGATCTTGCGCGAATCGCTGCCGACGTCGCGTAGCTCGATCCTGTCGGATGCGTAATTCAAGAACGCCCAACTGCGCGGATACCGCGCCGGCAGAGTCAGCACATTGGGCACCGGCTCGGCCGGCAACGGTTTCGCAAATCTGGCGGCAGCGGCCGTCGCATCGCCCGCGAGTGACGCCGACAATAGCGCGCAAATCACCACGGGCAGCGCCCGGACGCTGGGTACTTTCATGGAGGTCTCACGGCTCCTCGAAATCGCCTTGCGGGAGATCATCCCTTTTGGCGCGAAGTGTACGTCATGCCGGCAACTCTCTCCACTGCCGGGCGCCAAAGCGGCTCGACACACGGTATATTGCCCGCATGAACGCCGCGCAAATCGCCTTCTACGTCGCCGTCGGCACGGCCGGAATCGCTTTCGTATACGGCGGTATTCGCGCCGCGCGGACCCAACCCGGTGTGCGCTGGCCAACGCCGTTCGAAATGTCGATCGGTTTGCTCACCGATTTTCTCGATGCGCTCGGCATAGGCTCGTTTGCGCCGACGACGGCGATCTTCAAGCTGCGCCGCGTCGTTGCGGATGAACTGATTCCCGGCAGCCTGAACGTCGGCCATACGCCGGCCGCGCTCACCGAATCGCTGATATTCGTGACCGCGATCGTCGTCGATCCGTCGCTGTTGGTCGCCATGGTCGCGAGCGCCGCCCTGGGCGCATGGCTCGGCGCCGGCATCGTCGCACGCTTGCCGCGGCGGGCGATTCAGATCTTCATGGGCCTGGCGCTGATCATCGCCGGCGCCGTTTTCGCGGCGATGAACTTCGGTGCTCTGCCGGGCGGCGGCGTCGCCATGAGCCTCCCGGAAGGGAAATTCGCGCTCGCCGTCGGCATCAACTTCGTGCTCGGCGCGTTGATGAGCGTCGGCATCGGCTTGTACGCTCCCTGCATGATCACGCTGGCGCTGCTCGGCATGCACCCGCTCGCCGCGTTTCCGATCATGATGGGCTCCTGCGCTCTGCTGCAGCCGGTGGCAAGCCTGCGATTCTTCCAGACCGGCCGCTTCGCTTGGGGGCCGTCGGTCGGACTCGCGCTCGGCGGCGTCGTCGGCGTCCTGATCGCCGCGTACATCGTCAAGTCCCTGCCATTGCACGCGCTGCGTTGGCTTGTGATCATCGTCGTCGCCTACGCCGCGTTCGCGATGTTGCGTTCCGCCGCGTCGAGGCAACCGGCGGCGGCGTGAGAGCGCGCACTCGGCCGCCTCGAGACCGCAAGACATGCCGCCAGCGATTGACGCCACTTTGATAGCCGGAGATGGAATCGGCCCGGAGATCGTCGAGGCGACCCTGACGGCGCTCGAGGCGCTCGGCGCGCCGTTCCGCTGGGACCGGCAAATCGCCGGACTCGAGGCGCTGAAGCACGCCGCGGATCCATTGCCGGCGGCGACGTTGCAGAGCATCCGGCGCACGCGCTTGGCGCTGAAAGGCCCGCTGGAAACGCCCTCGGGAGGCGGCTACCGCTCCGTCAACGTGCGCCTGCGCGAGGAATTCAAGCTGTACGCAAACCTGCGGCCGGCACGCACCCTGGTGCCGGGCGGGCGTTTCGAGGACATAGACCTGATCGTCGTCCGCGAAAATCTAGAAGGCCTGTACATCGGCCACGAACATTACATTCAGATCGACGACGATCCGCACGCGGTCGCCATCGCGACCGGCGCGAACACGCGTCAAGGCTGCCGGCGGCTGCTGCGCTACGCGTTCGAGCACGCGATCTCCGCCGGCCGCAAGAAGGTATCGATCGTCCACAAAGCCAACATCATGAAGGCCTTGACGGGCATCTTTCTGGAAACCGGCGTCGAACTGTACCAGCGCGAATACCGGGGCCGATTCGCGCTGGATGCCGTCATCATCGACGCCTGCGCGATGAAGCTCGTGCAGAATCCATGGCAATTCGACGTGTTGGTCACGACCAACATGTTCGGCGACATCCTCTCGGACCTGGTCGCCGGACTCGCCGGCGGCCTGGGGCTGACGCCCGGCGCCAACATCGGCGAGAACACGGCGATTTTCGAGGCCGTGCACGGCTCGGCTCCCGATATCGCCGGCAAGGGAATCGCAAATCCCATCGCACTGCTGCTTGCGGCCGCGATGATGCTCGAGCATTGCCGGCTGCACGGCGAGGCGGCGCGCTTGCGGCGCGCGATCGACGCCACCCTGAATATCGACAAGGTCAGGACCGGCGATCTCGGCGGACGCGCAACGACCGCGCAGTTCACGCGGGCGCTCGTCGCGCGCATCGCCGCCGGCTGAGCCGACGCGAAGCCAAGGTGCGGCGTGCGGCCCGTCATTAGCATTCAACAATTGCACAAACGCTACGCCTCCGGGCCTGCGGCACTCAAAGGCATCGATCTCGATATTCGCAAGGGAGAGATATTCGCGCTGTTGGGCCCCAACGGCGCCGGCAAGACGACGCTGATCAACGTCGTTTGCGGAATCGTCACGGCGAGCGCCGGGAAAGTGTTCGCCGACGGCCATGACGTCACCCGCGACTACCGCGCGGCGCGCGCGAAAATCGGCCTGGTCCCCCAGGAACTGTCCACCGACGCCTTCGAAACCGTGTGGGCCACGGTGACATTCAGCCGCGGACTGTTCGGGCGCGCGCCGAATCCGCCGTACATCGAGTCGCTGCTGCGCGACTTATCGCTCGACGACAAGCGCAATGCCAGAATCATGACCTTGTCCGGTGGCATGAAGCGGCGCGTGATGATCGCCAAGGCCCTGTCCCACGAACCGGAGATTCTGTTCCTCGATGAACCGACAGCCGGCGTCGACGTGGAATTGCGGCGCGACATGTGGGCGCTGGTGCGTGGCTTGCGCGAACAAGGCGTGACGATCATTTTGACGACCCACTATATCGAAGAGGCGGAGGAAATGGCCGACCGCATCGGCGTGATCAACGACGGGTCCCTGATAGTGGTCGACGACAAGGCGGCGCTCATCAACAAGCTCGGCAAAAAGCAGCTGACGCTGCAGCTGCGCGAGCCGCTACGCGGCATTCCTGCGGACTTGGCCGCATGGGGGCTCGACCTGAAGGCGGACGGCAGCGAGCTGGTCTTCACTTACGACATCGACCACAGCATCGACATCTCGGCGCTGGTGCGGCGCTTGCACGAACTGTCGATCGAGTTTTCGGATATGCACACGCGGCAGAGCACATTGGAGGACATATTCGTCAGTCTCGTCAGCAAGCGCCGATGACGCGGCCGTTCGCCGTGCCACGCTTCAATCGGTACGGCGTTCTCGCGATCTACAAATTTGAGATCGCGAGGGCTCTGCGCACGCTCGTGCAAAGCCTCGTCACGCCCGTGATCACGACCTCTCTCTATTTCATCGTCTTCGGGTCGGCCATCGGCTCGCGCATGCACAGCGTCGACGGCGTAAGCTACGGGGCGTTCATCGTCCCCGGTCTGATCATGCTGACGCTGTTCACGGAGAGCATCACCAACGCCTCATTCGGCATCTTTTATCCGAAATTCACCGGCACCATTTACGAACTGCTGTCGGCGCCGGTGTCGCCGCTCGAGATCGTGATCGGCTACGTCGGCGCCGCGGCGAGCAAATCGGTCACCTTGGGGCTGGTCATCCTGTCGACCGCCGCGCTGTACGTGCCGATGCGCATCCAGCACCCCGAGGCGATGGTCGCATTGTTGGCGCTGACAGCCGCCACCTTCAGCCTGTTTGGGTTCATCATCGGCATCTGGGCGAAGGGCTGGGAACAGATGCAGGTCATCCCGGCGCTGGTGTTGACGCCGCTGACATTTCTCGGGGGCGCCTTCTACTCGATCGACATGCTGCCGCCGGCGTGGCGCACGTTCAGCTTGTTCAATCCCGCCGTCTATCTGATCAACGCCTTTCGCTGGAGCTTCTACGGCCGCACGGATGTCGGCATCGGCATCAGTTTGGCGTTCACTCTCGGCTTTTTCGCGGTTTGCGCGGGCGTCGTCGCCTGGATATTCCGCAGCGGTTACCGCCTGAAGAATTGACGGCCGCGCGCAAGCCGCCGCTTTCTCGACGAACGCCGCTGCGGCTAGGCCGGCGCCGCGGCGATCGTCTGCGGCGCGACCGCCGGCACGCCTTGCTGCGGATCCAGGCCGAGATCGGCTTGCTCTGCCTTTGACCGATCCGCTTGCAGGTCGAGCGATCTGCATGCCCACAAGTAGACGGCCGCCGACACCGGCAACCCAACCAGCATGGCGATGTCGGCGCCGCCGAGTGAGCGCGCCACCGGGCCCGTGTACAGTTCGGTGCTGAAGAAGGGAATCATCGCCGTGAATCCCACCGCATAGGCCGTGAGCCCGCGCCAATTCCAGCGGCCGTACATGCCGTGCGCATTGAATATCTCGCGCACCGAGTAATGGCCCCTGCGCACTACATAGAAATCCACGAGATTGATCGCCGTCCAGGGCGTGAACAGATAGAGCAGCACGGCGAGGAATTCGCCGAATTTTTGCACGAAATCGTGCGTCGAAGCGAGCGCGAGGCTGGTCGCCGTCACCGCGGAAAGCAACAGCGTCAATAGGCGCTTGCGCATGCCCGGCGGCACCGGCATGGTCGGGCGGTTCGGCTGCAGCGAATCCGCAACGCTGAGAAGAGTCAGCGATGCGCCGTAGAAGTTCAGCGAGGTGATCGTCACCAGGCCGAACAGGGAACAGATCAACAGCGGCTTGCCGTAGCCCGGCAGCGCCACGTCGGCCGCGGCGCGCAAAGCCGTCGCCACCTCGAGCTTCGGAAACATCGCCGCGGCAAGCGTGCCGACCAGCATCATCCAGGTGCCGCCGACGAACGCGCCGAGATAGGTCCACCAGAACGATGCGCCGACGCCGACGTCGCGCGGCAAATAGCGCGAATAATCGGATACGTAAATCGACCAGGAAAGTTGATACGAAGCAGCAGCGAAAATCTGTGCAAGAAACGGCACCGCGTCGAAGCCGCCGAGATCGAATGCCCGACCGTCGAATCGGCAGTGCAGGACGGCCTCGATCGAAAATACCAGCAGCGCGCAGATCAGCACATAGGCGACCAGCCGCTGCGCGACGTGTATCAAATCGTAGCCCGCGATCGCGATCAGCACGGACAGAATGGAAAACACGATCATGGTCGGCGCGGCTTCGCCGCCGTACAGCGAGTGTATCGTTTGCGCCGCCAGAATCTGATTGAAGGCGTTGTAGCCGATATAGGCGATCAGCGCGACGCCCCATACCAACAGCGCGCCGACGTAGCCGAACTGCGGACGCGACTGAATCATCTGCGGCAGGCCGAGCTGCGGGCCTTGCGTCGAGTGAAATGCCATGAAGAACGTGCCGAGAGCGCAGCCGAGAACGACGGCGATTGCCATCCAAAGCAGATTGCCGCCGAGCGCAACGCCGACGACGCCCGTCGCGACGGTCGCCAGATGCGCATCGCCCGAGAACCACACCGGCCATAAATGCCAGACTTTGCCGTGGCGTTCGGCGATCGGCACGTAATCGATCGAGCGCTTCTCGATCAGTTGCGGCGCACCGCCGCCCTCCCGACCGACTGTCGCGCTCTTCGGAACCACGTTTGACCTCGGCTGCGCGCGGCCGCCCCGCGCGATGGCCGATCGTAACCGCCCGCGGTCGTCTGCCGCAAGACAACCGAATCGGTCCGGCGGCGACCGGCGATCAATCCGGCGATCAACCGCTGATCGCCGTCGCCCTTGACCCCGCGCCGGCCGGTGACCCCGCGCTAACGATCCCCGCGATTGCCGTCATTGCCATGATCGCCATGGTCACGATGGTCGCGATGGTCGCGTTTGTCGTGCTTGTCGCGATTGTCGCGATTGTCGCGATGGTCGCGGGAGTCGCGGTGGTCGCGGTGGTCGCGCTGGTCGCGCTGGTCGCGGTAACGCCGGTCGTGGTCCCGCCTGTCGCGATCGCGCCGCTGCGGGACGTAGACGTCGCGATACCAACGGTCCTGCACGAAAAAGACCGGACGTTCGCACGCGTGATACTCGCCGCAATGCTGCCGCCAGTGACGTTCATAGCCCGGCGGCACGTGCAGGTAAATCGGCGGCGGCGCCACGGCATACGGCGGGGAAACGGCGATCAGCGGCCGGGCGAATATCAGCTGCGGGGTCGGTATGCCGCCGAGATTGATCTGCCCGAACAGGCCGGGCTTGTCGATCGTGATCGATACGCCGACATTGCCGGCGACGGCACTCGAGCTGGCGCCGACGGCAAACACCGCAGCAACGATGGCTAGCATTTTCATCGACTCTCACCTCCAAGTTGAGCTTCCGGCAGCGCCGGCAAGCCGGCCTCGGCCGGACTCGCCGCGCGCTGGTGACGGCATTATCCCGTGATCCGGACGGAGTACGCCAGTCATTTGGACCGCCTGGATGCAATCCCATGAGTGCATTCAGCGACAGATTGCATTCGGCGCGACAATCGCCACATGGCGATGGCCTCAACCTTCCATGTCGTGTTGAATCGCGATCAGCGTTTGCGGCGCTTGCCGCTTCAATATCGCGAACCAAACGCCGCCGAGGGCCATATAACCAAGGAATAAATACGGCAGGACGTCGTAGGGATGCGGCGGCGCCGGATAAACGCTGCCGATGAGGACGAACACCATCAGCGCGGCGCCGGCGACACCGGAGGCAAGGTGCGACGCCTTCATTTCGCCGGTGCTGCGCAAATCGATCGGCGCGACGACGCACAGCGCGAGATAAACGACGACGAAACCGAAGCTCGCGAACGTCCCCATGTATCCGTATCCGGCGAGAAAGCCGAGCGGCAGCAACGACAGGGCGATCGCGGCCACCAGTGTCCCGCAGAGCAGGACCGCGACGTGCGGCGTGTGATGGGTCGCGTGTACCCGGCCGAGCGAAGCGTGCAGGAAGCGATACCTGCCCATCGAAAACAGCAACCGCGCGGCCGCGTTGATGCAGGCGAGACTGCAGGCGAAGACGCTGATCAACGCGCTGAAATAGACGACCACCGAAGCCCAATGCAATCCCGCCCTCGAGGCCACCTCGCCGAACGGCGCCGCGCTCCTGCCGAGCGCCGCGGCATCGTCGTCGATGCCAAAAACCATGAAATACGCGATCAGGGTAAAGAAAACCCCGGCGAAGGCGGCGCAGCCCATGACCGCGAGCGGAATGTTGCGGCGCGGATTTGCCGATTCCTTCGCCAGGGTTGCGGCACTCTCGAACCCCACGAAGCAGTAGATGACGAACGGCAGCGCCGAGAGCACCGCGCCGTATTTCAGCGAAAACAGGTGCAACTGCGCCGGATCGATCAGCGTGCCCTTGGCACGGATGATCAAGGCCGTGATGCCGATGATGATCGACAGCGCAACGGCTTCCATGATCAAGCCCATGCGCGAGGAGAACTTGACGTCGCGATAGGCCGCGTAGGTGATCGCCGCGATGAATCCGAGGAGGGCCGCCAATAATGCCGGCATTGTCGCGTGCACCGAAAATGCGGCGAAAAAATCGCCGAGGAAAATCGCGAACGACAAGGACGCCGCGATCGCCGTCGACAAATAGGCGCTGATCATCGCCCAGCCGGCGAGCGCGCCGGCATAGGGGCCGAAATTACGGCCGATATACACGAAGTAGGAGCCCGCCTCCGGGTGCCGCGATGCCAGCACGCCGATGCTCGCCGCCACGATCACGACACCGAAGGCGCCGATCAGGTACGCCATCGCGCAGCCGATACCCGCAAGCCCCGCGACCACGCTGACGTTGAGTGCGGGCGTCAGCGTCGGCGCCACCAACGCGAGCGACTGGCCTACGGTCTCGATCAGGTTCAGCGCACCGCCGCGCAAGCGGCCGCCGGACCGATCGGCGCCTGACTCACCGAGGCGTGAGCGCATCCGTTCGCAATTGTGGTCCCGCGGGGAGGGTGGCCGCGGCAATACCTTGCGATCTCATCGCACGAGTGTATGCCGCCTATGGGCCCGAATTACATCAATCGCTGTGCCTGGTTTAACAGCAACCGTCGTCGATCGAACACGACCGCCAAGAAACCGAACAGCAACATGAGGGCGCTGCCGGCAGCCGCCGCGTTGATCTCGGGCGCCGCTACCGCTGGAAGGATCGCGGTCACCGACCCGCCACCCGGTGTGGTCGTTACGGTCAAGCCGCCGCTCAAGCCGCCGCTCAAGCCGCCGCTGCCGGGCGGAAGGCCCCTGCAGTTGCCGGAGGCGACGGTGTTCGTGTCCAAAGTCACGGCGGCCGTACTCGCCAAGGCTCTGCCGCAAAGATCTGTGGCGCCGGTGCCCATCGTGATGCTGGCAGACGCGAGAAGGTTTCCCAAGAACATGCTGCCTGAACCAATGGTCGCGGAGCTGCCGACATCCCAGTACACACCGGCGCCGGAACCCGCGTTGATCATCGTCACG
>DATKSW010000026.1:0-6619 GCA_035531435.1 Steroidobacteraceae bacterium
AGTCTGAAGATTACCCGGAACAGGCCCAGCACCGTCAGGCAGACGCCGACGAGCCCCGCGGAGACGGTGAAGATATGGACGCAAAGCTCCTGATCGATCTCCTCCTGATGGGTCAGTTTCTGTGAATCCATAATGCGGTTCTTCGAGTTCATAGGATGTTCCAATGGTTTGAATTCATCGCTCGCCATAATGCCGCCGGCGCTGCGCCAGAGGGGATTCTAGCCGAGTACATGACGTTCACCGTGCACTCTCGGCAGCGAACCTCGATGGGTCCGGGTTAAAGCGCAATAATAAGGCGCTAGAGCGCGAGCGGCGGCGGCTCGCGGAAAAACGCCTCGACCATCGATTCGCTGACCTCTTCGATGCGCTGCGGCCGCCACACGGGCCGCTTGTCCTTGTCGATGATCAGCGCGCGCACGCCTTCGAGGAAATCGCCCTGCCGGAAGCAATGCTGCACGACGCCGAACTCCATCCGAAAGCATTCGGCGAGCGTCAGGCGCTTGCCGCGTTCGAGCAGGCGCTGCGCTACCGCGAGCATCGTCGGCGAGCGGCGGCGCAGCAGCTCGGCGGTCTCTGCCGCCCACGATGCAAACTGAGGATCGGCCTCCGCCTGCAAGGAGGCGAGGATCGCGGGCACGCCGGCGTGGGTGAAATGCCGGTCGATCGCAGGCGAAAGCGGCGCAAGCGGCGCGAGCGCGGCGGTGGGCGCGGCGGCGGCAACGGCCTCGAGCGCTGCGCGGACGTCGGCGCAGCGCAAGGCACCCCCGGGCGAAGCGACGCCGGGCGAGGCGCCGCCCGCCAAGGCGCCCAAGGTCTCCTCGATGCGCGCCATCGCCGCCGGCGCCAAATATAGATCGGCAAGGCCCGCAAAGAGCGCGTCCGCCGCGCCTATCGTCGTGCCGGTCAGCGCGAGATAGAGCCCGAGCGCGCCCGGCAGCCGCGATAGAAAGTAGCTGCCGCCCACATCGGGAATCATGCCGATGCCGACCTCCGGCATCGCCATGCGCGTGCGCTCGCCGACCACGCGCAGCGCCGCGGCCTGCGCAAGGCCCATGCCGCCGCCCATCGTGATGCCGTCGGCGAGGGCGATCAGCGGCTTGGCAAAGCCATGCAGAAAGTAATCCAGCCGGTATTCGGCGATGAAAAAATCCCGGTGCAGTTCGGCCGCGTCGCGGTGGCTTTCGTACAGGGCGCGCAGGTCGCCGCCGGCGCAGAAGGCCTTTTCACCGGCGCCGCGCAGCAGCACCGCGCCCACGCGCTCCTCGTCCGCCGCCCGGCGCATCGCGCGCTCGAGATCGCCGATCATCTGCAGCGACAGCGCGTTCAGCACCGCCGGCCGATTCAGCGTCACGAACGCCACGCGGCCGCCAATGGCGACGTCGATAGCCATGAACGGCGGCCGCGCCCGCGCCCTTCAGGCGCCCGTCCAGCGGGGTTTGCGCTTCTCGAGGAACGCGTTGACTCCTTCGAGCTGGTCGGCGCCGTCGAACAAGTCGACGAACAATTCGCGCTCCCTGCAGAGCGCGGCGCTGCGCGGCGTGCCCAAGCGCGGTTCGTGGATCAAGGCCTTGCAATATTCGAGCGCGCGCGGACTTGCGGCGAGAACCCGCGCGGCGAGCGCCGCGGCGCTCTTCGGCGCATCCCCGGCCGCGACCACCTGCTCGACGAGTCCTATTTTCAGCGCCGTGGCCGCATCGATGCGTTCATTGGCGAGAATCATGCGCTTCGCCCAGCCCTCGCCGACGAGCCACGGCAGCGTCTGCGTGCCGCCGCCGCACGGCAGCAGGCCGACCGCGGGTTCCGGCAACGCCATGGTTGCGCGTTGGTCGGCGATGCGAAAATCGCAACAGAGCGCGCACTCGAGGCCGCCGCCCATCGCGTAGCCGTTGATCGCCGCGATCACCACCGGCCGGGCGTTCTGCAGGGCCTCGAAGGCCGAGCCGAAGCGCTGCGCGAGGAGGCGCGCGCGCGCCTTGTCGCCGTCGGCGAAGGCTTTCAGGTCGGCGCCGCCGCTGAAGAATTTATCTCCCTGGCCGGTGACGATGAGCGCACGCACCTCGCGGTTGCGGTTCAATTCATCGACCAGCGCCGCGAGGCGCAGCAGCCCCTCGGCGGTGAACGCGTTGGCGGGCGGATTGGCGAGCGTCACCGTCGCGATATGGCCGTCGATCGTGCAGTCGATCATGAGTTGGTCCCTCGCGAATCGGCGAACAATTGGATGATCGCCGAGAAGTCCTTGGCGCCCGCGCCGCGCGCGCAAAACAGCTGGTAGAGCTGTTGGGCGGCGGCGCCGAGCACCACCGGCTGGCGCGCTTGTTTCGCCGCGTCGGTCGCCAGCCCCAAGTCCTTGAGCATGAGCTCGGCGGCGAAGCCGCCGCTGTAGCCGCGCGCCGCCGGCACGTTCTCCATGACGCCGGGATAGGGGTTGTAGGTATCCGAGCTCCAGCAGCGGCCGCTCGAGGTATTGACGATCGCGGCAAGCACCTTGGGATCGATGCCGAGCGAGGCGCCGAGGTTCATCGCCTCGGCGACGCCGATCATCGAAATGGCGAGCAGCAGGTTGTTGCAGATCTTCGCCACCTGGCCGTTGCCGGGGGCGCCGCAATCGACGATGTTCTTGCCCATCGCCGCGAGCACGGGCTTGATGCGCTCGAAGAGCTGCGGCGCGGCGCCGACCATGAACGTGAGCGTCGCCGCTTGCGCGCCGCCGGTGCCGCCGGAGACCGGCGCATCGGCCATCGGATTGCCCTGCGCCGCCGCGCTCGCGGCCACCTCGCGCGCCGTATGCGGATCGATCGTGCTGCAGTCGATCAGCGTCACGCCGCGGGCGGCGCCGGCGAGTACGCCGTCCTTTGCCGAGTACACGGCGCGCACCTGCGGCGAGGAGGGCAGCATCGTGATCACGAGCTCGGCGCCCGCGGCGGCCTCGCGCGCCGAGGCCGCCGCCGCCGCGCCCTGCGCTTTGAGCGCCGCGACCTGGGATTCGACCAGGTCATGTACGACCAGGCGGTGCCCCGCCTTCAGCAGATTGCCGGCCATCGGCGCGCCCATGTGGCCGAGCCCGATGAACGCGATCATCATTTCAGGCTGATCGTCGTGTTGACCGACGCCGCGGTCGTGGCATCGTCGAACCAGCGCGCCGTGATCGTTTTCGTCTGCGTATAGAACTGCACGGCCTGCTTGCCGTACGGACCCAAATCGCCGAGTTTCGAACCGCGCGAGCCGCTGAAGCTGAAGATCGGCACCGGCACCGGAATCGGCACGTTGATGCCGACCTGGCCGACGTCGATTTCAGTTTGGAATTTTCTCGCCGCAGCGCCGCTTTGCGTGAACAGGCCGGTGCCGTTGCCGAAGGGATTGCGGTTGACGAGTTCGATCGCCTCGTCCAGCGTCTGGGCCTCGACGATGACCATCACCGGGCCGAAGATCTCGGTCGTGTAGATCTTCATGCGCGGCGTCACGCCCGAAAAAATCGTCGGTCCGATGAAATTGCCCTGTTCGTAGCCGGTGACCTGGATGCCGCGGCCGTCCAGTTCCAGCTTGGCGCCTTCCTTGACGCCCTCCTCGATCAATCCCAAAACGCGGGCCTTCGCGCTCTTCGAGATCAGCGGCCCCAAATCCGCGCCCTTCTCGGTGCCGGCGCCGACTTTCAGCGTCTTCGCCTTGGCGACGAGCTCCGGGATCCAATTGCGCGTCTCGCCGACCAGCACCGTGACCGAGGTTGCCATGCAGCGCTGGCCGGCGGCGCCGAAGGTCGCTCCGACCAGGGCGTTCAGCGTTTGCTCCTTGTTCGCATCCGCCAATACCACCGCGTGATTCTTCGCGCCCATCATCGACTGCACGCGCTTGCCGTGCTGGTTCGCCAAGCGGTAGACGTGCGTGCCGACGGCCGTCGAGCCGACGAAGGAGACCGCCGCGATATCCGCATGCGTGCAGAGCGCGTCCACCGCGCGCTTGCCGCCGTGCACGACATTGAGGACGCCGGCGGGAATCCCCGCTTCCAGCGCGAGTTCGGCGAGCAGCATCGGCGTCAGCGGATCCTGCTCCGAGGGCTTGAGGACGAAGGTGTTGCCGCAGACGATCGCCATCGGGAACATCCACAGGGGAATCATCGCCGGGAAATTGAACGGCGTGATGCCGGCGCAGACGCCGATCGGCTGGCGCAGCGTATAGGTGTCGACGCCGCCGGCGACGTTCTCGGCGAATTCGCCCAATTGCAGCGTGCCGATCGAACAGGCGTGTTCGACGACTTCGAGGCCGCGG
Source organism: Steroidobacteraceae bacterium (assembly GCA_035531435.1). Taxonomy (GTDB): domain Bacteria; phylum Pseudomonadota; class Gammaproteobacteria; order Steroidobacterales; family Steroidobacteraceae; genus Bog-1198. The sequence continues at coordinate 4,264 of DATKSW010000026.1, forward strand.
AACACGTCGCCCTCGGCGTCCGCCAGCGTCTTGCCCTGCTCGGCGCTCAGCGTCTTGGCGATGCGGCTCAGGTGTTCGCGCACCAGCGCCTGCAGCTTCAGCATGATGCGCGCGCGCGCCGCGAGCGGCGTGTGCTTCCAGCTCTTGAAGGCCTGTTTCGCCGCGGCCACGGCGGCGTCGATTTCCGCGTCGGTCGCGAACGGCACGCGCGCGAGCACCTGCTGCGTCGCCGGATTGACGACCTCCTGCCATTCGCTCGCCTCTGAATCGACGAAGCGGCCGTCGATCAGCAATTTGACGCGTGCTGCGCTCTCGGTGACCTTGGCGGATGCGGTGCTCATGAAGGCGATTCCTTTGCTATGGACGTTTAGGCGTGCTGCGGGCGTTCGAGCAGTTTGCGCGCGATCAACAGGCGCTGAATCTCGCTCGTGCCCTCGTAAATCTGCGTGATGCGCGCGTCGCGATACAGCCGCTCGACGGTGTAGGCCTGCAGATAGCCGTAGCCGCCGTGAATCTGTATCGCCTTGGTGCAAACGCGCTCGGCCATCTCCGATGCGTACAGTTTCGCCTGGCTCGCCTCCGACAGGCAAGGCATGCCGGCGGTGCGCAGGCGCGCGGCGTGATGCGCGAGCAGGCGCGCCGCGTTGATCGCCGTGTGCATGTCGGCCAGCATGTCGCCGATGCTGCCGAACTCGCCGATCGGCCGGCCGAATTGGCGCCGTGTCTTGGCGTAGGCCAGCGCCGCCTCGAACGCCGCGCGGGCGATGCCGATCGACTGCGCGGCGACGCCGATGCGCCCGCCCTCGAGATTCGACAGGGCGATCGCGAGCCCCTTGCCGCGCTCGCCGAGCAGGGCGTCCGCCGGCAGCCGGCAATCCCCGAGCGCGACTGCGCAGGTATCCGAGCCGCGTATGCCGAGCTTGTGCTCGGGGGGACCTACGATGAAGCCCGGGGTGTCGGTCGGCACGATGAATGCGGACAGGCCCTTCTTGCCCTTGTCCGGATCGGTCACGGCGAAGACGATCGCCACTTTCGCGCGCTTGCCGTTGGTGACGAACTGTTTGGCGCCGTTGAGCACCCAGGCGCCGTCCGCGAAGAGCGCGCGGGTCTGCAAGTTGTTCGCCTCGGAACCGGCCTGCGGCTCGGTCAGGCAAAAACAGCCGATCGAGCGCCCTTGCGCCATGTCCGCAAGGTAGCGGCGCTTTTGCGCCTCACTGCCGTAGGTCAGTATCGGCCCGCAGCCGACCGAGCTGTGCACGCTGACGAGCGCCGCGGTCGCGGCGCAAGCCGCGGCGATCTCCTCGATCGCAAGCGCGTAGGCGGTATAGTCGCTGTAGGAGCCGCCCCACTCCTCGGGCACCATCATGCCGAGCAGACCGGATTCGCCGAGCCCGGCGACCGCCGAATCGGCGATCCAGCCGCCCAGGTCCCACTCAGCAGCGTGCGGCGCAAGCTCGCTCTGGGCGAATTTGCGCGCCGCGTTCTGAATGATGATCTGCTGTTCGCTGTACAAGTCGGCCGACATCGTCATCCACGCATCTTGCGCCCCGCCTGCAAACCCCGCCCGGATTGCTGAATTATAGGTCCGCCGCGCACCGCCGACCATGCCCAAAGCGCGCCGGGCACGCGTCGCACTGGGCGGCGGGGCCCGGGGCGTTTATGCTCCGCCCTCCCCTGACACGTCAAACACCGGGTGATGGTTCATGCGCCAGATCGGCTCCCTCCTATGCTCGACGCTGCTTTGCGCCGCCGCGGCCGGCGCCGCGCACGCGGGCATCGTCACGGCGCCCGGCGCGGACCTTGCCGTCTCGCTGATCACCTACGGACCCGGCGACGTCTATTGGGAGCGCTTCGGCCACGATGCGATCGAGATCCGCGACAGAGTCTCGGGGCAGGCGGTGAGCTTCAATTACGGCGTCTTCGATTTCGACGAGCGCGGCTTTCTCCTGAACTTCGCCCGCGGCTACATGCATTACATGATCGACGCCGAGCCCACCGGCGCCGACGAGCGCTTCTACCGCGACAGCGGCCGCTCGATCGCGAGCCAACGGCTGCGGCTGAGCGCGGCGCAGGCGGCGAAGTTACGCGATTTCCTGTTGTGGAACCTGCAGCCGCAAAACGCCGGCTACAACTACGATTACCTGCTCGACAATTGCGCGACCCGCGTCCGCGACGCCCTCGACCGGGTGCTCGGCGGGGCCTTGCGCAAAGCGCTCAGCGCGCGCCCCGGCGCGATGACCTACCGCCAGCAAATCGACCGCCTGACGAGCGGCCAAGCGTGGATGATGCTGGCGCTCGACCTCGGCATGGGCCCCTCCGCGGACCGGGCTTTGAATGCCTGGCAGGAGAGCTTTCT
>DATKSW010000027.1:0-86051 GCA_035531435.1 Steroidobacteraceae bacterium
CGGGCACGGTGTAAGTCTTCGGGCTGAACCAGCGCTTCAGGTGATCGGCGCTGCTCCAGGCCTCGAAGACAAGCGCTCGCGGCGCATCGAGGTGCCGCGATAGCAACACCGGCGCCACTTCGGGTGCGGCTCCGGCGCCACGAGTTTCATCCATTGTCGTCCCCAGGAGTTTGAAGTTCGTCGAGATAACCCGCCAAGCGATCGAGCAGTTCGTGCCACTCGCTGCGCCGGGCCTTGATCCACGCGTCGGCGGCGACCAGCGCCTTCGGCTCGATCCGGCAGGTGCGCACGCGGCCGACTTTCTCGGAGCGCACCAGACCCGACGCCTCGAGCACCGAGAGGTGCTGCATGACCGCCGGCAGCGAAATGGCAAACGGCCGCTTCAGTTCGCTGACCGAGGCCGGCCCTTTGCAAAGCCGCTCGAGGATCGCGCGCCGCGCCGGGTCGGCAAGCGCCTGGAACGTGGCGTCGAGACGCGGCGCTTTGTTAAGCATATCCTTTAGTATCACGCCGGCAATGATTAATCAAGCGCTTAAGTATTTGAACGGCTAAGCGATCGGCGCAGCCATCTTTGGCCTGCGGACGCAACTGCCGGGGGAGCGGCAACCGGGATCGACGGCGCTCGGTTATGCTGGCGGCCAATGCCCTCGAATCCAGCGCTGCATTCGCTGCCGCCCGCGCACCTCGCCGCCTGGTTGATCGCCGCCGCGGCGCTCGCGGGGGTCATCGTGCGTCCCTGGAGAATCTCCGAGGCGCTGTGGGCGGTGCTCGGCGCGATCGCGATGGTGGCGCTTTCGCTGCTCTCCTTGCGCGATGCCGCCGCCGCCGTGGCCAAGGGTAGCGATGTCTATCTGTTCTTGACCGGCATGATGCTGCTCGCCGCGCTCGCGCGCCGCGAGGGTCTGTTCGCCTGGCTCGCGGCCTACGCGGTGCGGCACGCCCGAGGATCGGCACGCCGATTGTTCTTGTTGATCTATCTGGTCGGCATAGCCGTCACCGCCCTGCTCTCCAACGACGCCACTGCGGTGGTCTTGACGCCCGCGGTCTATGCGGCCGCCAAGGACGCCGGCGCGCCGCCCTTGCCGTATCTGTTCATCTGCGCCTTCATTGCGAACGCCGCGAGTTTCGTACTGCCGATTTCCAATCCCGCGAATTTGGTGGTATATGGCGCCGCCATGCCATCGCTGCGGCACTGGCTGCTGCAATTCGCGGCGGCCTCCGCCGCGGCAATCGTTGCGACCTATTGGGCTCTGCGCTTCACGCAGCGCGCGGCGCTGCGTGCCAAGATCGCGCACACCGTCGGCGTGCCTGAGCTCGGCGCCGGCGGACGCGCCGCCGCCGCCGGCATCGCTGCGACGGCGCTGCTGTTGTCGGGCGCCTCGGCGCTCGCGCAGCCGCTCGGCCTGCCGACGTTTCTCGCCGGCGCAGGCACCTGGTTCGCGATCATGGCCGTCAGGCGCGCGCCGCCGTGGGCGGCGCTCAGGGAGATCTCCTGGAGCATTCTGCCGTTGGTTGCCGGCCTGTTCATCATGGTGCGGGGAATCGAGAACACCGGCGCACTCGCGCCGCTCGCGCGCGCACTTGCCGCGCACGCGCACGCTTCCCTCGGGTGGACGATGCTCTGGGCCGGCGCGCTGACCGCCGTCGCCAGCAATCTGCTCAACAATTTGCCGCTCGGCTTGATCGCCGGCGGGATCGCGAGTGCCGCCCATCTGCCTGCGAAGCTCACCGGTGCGCTGCTCATCGGCGTAGACCTCGGCCCCAATCTCTCGGTGACCGGTTCGCTCGCGACGATACTCTGGCTGCTCGCTCTGCGCCGCGAGGGCCTGCGGGTCGGCGCCTGGCGGTTTCTGCTGGTGGGCAGTATCGTGATGCCGCTCGCGCTCGCCGCGTCATTCGCGATATACATGACGCTGGCGGGTGATTTTGGGATACTGCGGGCCGACTTCTAGCCACAGGAGGCAATCGGCCATGCCTGCACCGCTCCGCCATCCGCCCCATCATCCGCACCACATCCGGGTCGCGGCGGCAATTCTCGCATTGGCGGCGGCCGCCGCCGCGGCGGCGCCGGCGCCGCGCTTCGACCCGGCGCTCGCCGCCGCGGTCGCGAGCAGCGCGCGTAGCGGCGCGTTCCGTGCGCGGGATGCGGCCCGCCATCCTCTCGCGGAGCTGTCCTTCTTCGGCATCAAACCGACGATGACCGTGGTCGAATTGTGGCCCGGCGGCGGCTACTGGACGGAAATTCTCGGGCCGTATCTCGCCGCGCAAGGCCGCTATTACGTCGCGCTGCCCGCGCCAGGCGATGCCGAGGAGGATCGGGGCGTCGCCCATTGGCGTGCGCGCATGGCGGCGCAGGAGCAACGCCTGGGTACGATCCATGAGACGATGCTGGGACCCGGTCATTACGACATTGCGCCGCCGGATTCGGCGGACATGGTGGTCACGTTTCGCAATCTGCACAACTGGATGTACGGCGGCTATGCCGAGCAAGCGCTGGCGGCCTGCTTCAAGGCGCTGAAGCCGGGCGGCATCTTCGGCATCGAAGAGCATCGCGGCCGCAATGACCGGACGCAGGATCCGCGGGCCAAAGACGGCTACGTGCGCGAAGACTATGCGATCGCCTTGATCAAGAAGGCGGGCTTCGAATATCTCGGCTCCTCGCAGATCAACGCCAACCCGCGCGACACGAAGAACTGGGTGAACGGCGTGTGGACGCTGCCGCCGACGCTTTCGCAGGGCGCCAAGGATCGGGCGCGCTACCTCGCGGTCGGCGAGGCCGACAATTTCGTGCTCAAGTTCCGCAAGCCCCGGCCTTGAGAGGCTCCGTGCGCAGCGCATCCGTTGCCGCTCCAGTCGCGCTCGTCTGCCTCCTGGCGGGCTGCGGCGGCTCGTCGAACGGCGGCGGCATGATTTCGGTGAACGGCGGGGTCCATGTGCCCGCCGGCCGGCCGACCAATGCGATCGCGACCGTCAACGGCTCCATTCTCGCCGACGGCTACGCGATCATGAAGTCGGCGCGCACGGTCAACGGCAATATCACCATCGGCGCGCACGCCACCGCCGAATCGCTGAGCACCGTCAACGGCGCGATCACCCTGCAGCCGGACGCCCGGGTTTCCGGTACGGTGACGATCGTCAACGGCAACGTGACGCTGCAGGACGGCGCGTCGGTGTCCGGCATGGTCACGAACGTCAACGGCATCGTCACGCTCTACTCGGCGCACGTGACCGGCGGCATCTCGACCGTCGACGCCGATATATCGGTCCTCGGCAATTCGGTGGTCGAAGGCGGCATCACCGTCAAAAGGCCGTCCGGCCTCTTCTTTCACATCAGCGATGCGGTGCCGCGCATCGTCATCGGTCCCGGCGCCGTCGTCCAGGGCGAGCTGCGCTTTCGGCACAAGGTGGCCCTGTACGTCAGCGACAAGGCGACGATCGGCGCCGTCAGCGGCGCGACCGCCGTGCCGTTTTCCGGTCCGGTGCCGCCGGCCTGACGATGCCGGTTCGACGCCGATCGATCGAATTCATCGAGCGGCGCCGAGATTGCTGCGGATGACCGCGTCCGCCTCGGCGTTCGCCTTGCCGAGATCCGCGGCATAGACGTCGGTGCCGCCGGAGAACTGGTCGGTCGCGTCGGGCGCGAGAACCGGCCCGTTGCGGTCGGTGGTATCGACGGTCACCGTCGCCGACAAACCGACGCGCAGCGGATGTTTCGCGAGATCCCGATCGAGGATGGCGATGCGCACCGCAACGCGCTGTACGACCTTGATCCAGTTGCCGGTAGCGTTCTGCGCCGGCAGAAGCGCGAACACCGCGCCGGTGCCCGCCGACATGCCCATCACGCGGCCGTGGAATATCACCGCGCCGCCGTACAGATCGCTTTGCACCTCGGCCGGCTGGCCGATGCGCAAATTGCGCAGCTGTACCTCCTTGAAATTCGCGTCCACCCACAGAGCATTCAGCGGAATCACGGTCATCAAGGGCTGGCCCGCCTGGACGTGTTGGCCGAGCTGCACGCTGCGTGCAGCGACGTACCCCGTGACCGGTGCGACGACCGTGTCGCGCCGCGCCGCGATCCAGGCGTCGCGGTACGCGGCCTTGGCGACCAGCACCGCCGGATTATCGGCGACGCCGGCGCCGTCGACGAGCGCGTGCGCGGCGCGCGCCTCGCGCTCGGCCTGAGTCAAGGCATCGCGCGCCATGGCCGCCGCGTCCGCGGCGTGCTGCAATTCTTCAGGCGCGATCGCCTCGGCCGCCAACAGTGGCTTGCGCCGCGCCAAATCCGCCCGCGCGCGCCGCAACTGCAGCTCGCGCGTGGCGACGATGGCGTCGTATTGGGAGGCCATCGCTCGGCGCTCGCGAACCTCGCGGACGGTTTGCGCGAGCGCGCTCGCCGCGCGCCCTAGGTTCGTGTCGGCGTCGATCGGATCGAGGCGCACCAGGACCTGGCCGGCTGTCACCAGCTGCGTGTCGTCGGCGAGAACCGCGACCACGGTGCCGGGAACCTGCGCGGATATCACCACTTTATTGCCGTTGACGTAGGCATCGTCGGTTTCTTCGCGCATCGACAGGACGAAGAACCAATACAGGCCCCACAAGATGCCGATGCCGATGAAGATGAGCGCGATCAGCGCCAAAATTCTCCTGCGCCGGCCGAGGGGCCGCGCGGCGCTCGCCGTTTCATTGCTTGCGTTCATGGCGCTCGCTTTGCGGCGCTCCCATCAAGCCGCGCGAGGCTGCGCGGTCCGAGGTAGCCGCCGCCGAGCGAGCGCTGCAGGCCGACGTCGGCCGACAATGCGGCGGCATCGAGCCGCATCAATGCATCCTGCTGATCGAGCAGGGCAAGGCGCGCGGACAGTTCGATGCGCGCATCGGCGATGCCTTGGCGGACCTCGGCCGCCGCGCCGCCCTCGAGCCGGCGCGCGGCGTCCACCTCGATCCTCCGTTGCCTCAACTGCGCCGTTATTTGCGAGCGCGCGGCCGCGTAGCCTGCGACCTCGCGGGCCGCCTCGACGAGCGTCCGATCGTAATCGGCGATCGCGCCGCGCAGCGCCGCGCGGCTCGCCCCATAGCGCGCGCGCAGCAAACCGGATTCGAAGATCGGCAAGTGCAACGCCAAGCCCGCCTGCGGCGCGCGGCTGCCGTACTCCAGGAGCTTGCCGACGTCGATGCTGGAGAGGCCCGCGAGCGCGTTGACGCTGATATCCGGAAAGAATGCGGCGCGCGCCGCCGCGGAATTCTTTTCCGCGGCCTCGACGCGCCAACGGCTCGCGGTGATGTCGGCGCGCCGCGCGATCAAATCGATCTTGATTTCGTTCGGCAAGGCGCCGGCAACCGCCGGCAGCGGCCGCGGATCGAGCTTCGGCAGATCGGCGCTCGCGCGGCCGACCAGCGCGGCGATGGCGACGATGCGCATCTCGGCCGAACCCTGAAGGCTCGCAAGCACCTCGCGCGCTGCGGCGACCGCGCTATCGCTGCGCTGCGTGCTTTGCGCCGGATCCAGACCGGCGCGCACCCGCGCCTCTTCGATCGCGCCGTCGCGTTCCAGCGCCGCGATTTTGCGGCGGGCAATGCCGAGCCTGCTCTGATCGGTCTGCCAGCCGAAATAGGCGTCGGCCACGGAACTTGCCAATAACAGCGCGGCGGCGCTGCGTTCGGCCCGGGCCGCCTGCGCTTCGTCCGTCGCCGCTTCGACGGCGGACCGCTGCTTGCCCCACCAATCGAAGGTATAGCTCGCCTGCAGGCCGAGATCGGCCTGGTTGTACCACGTGAAGCCGATCAATTTCGGCGATATCAAGCCGTTGTCGCTCAAGCGCTGGCGCACGAAGCTGCCGTTAAGGGCGACATGCGCGCCGCTTGCCGCCGCCGTCACGCGCACCGACTCGCGTGCCGATGCGAAGCGCGCGCCCGCGGTCGCGAGCGAGGGCGAGGAGGAGAGCGCCATGTCGATCAGCCGATCGAGCGTCGGATCCCGGTAGCGGCGCCACCAGTGCGGCGTCGGCCACGCACCGCCGGCCGCCGCGATGCCGGCAAGCGGCGCTGCGCGCGGCAAGGTCACCGCCGCGGGCTTCGGCGGCAGGCCGGCGCAGCCTGTCAATAGCGCCGCGAGCGTCATGGTCGCGCGCCGCCGCCCGTGAGTCATATCGCCGTCCCTGCATCCACGGCGCTGTCCGCGTCCGCGGACGCCGTCACCTGCCCGAAACGGCCGGCGAGCCGCTTCAGCAAATCGATCAATTGCCGCTGTTCGCCTTCGCTGTGGTTGCGATACAGCTCGCGCAGCGGCGCGAAGATCTGCGGCAACAGCCGGCGCACCAAGGCCTCGCCGTTCGCGGTAATGCGCAGCACCATGCGCCGGCGATCCTCGGCGCTCGCGTCGCGGGTAATCAAATCCAGCCGCACCAACGCATCGCTGATGCGCGACATGTTGGCCGGGCTCTGCGAGGCTCTGGCGCACAAATCGCCCGGATGCGCCGTTCCGCCCGGCTGGGAAAACAGCGCCGACAGCACCCGAAACTCCCCCTCGCCGAGGCCATAGGGTCGAATGTGATGTTCGAGCATGGCGCTGAACTCGTGCGCCAACAGGAAGATCAAGCGTAGCGCCACGACCTCGTTGATCGGCAGATCCGGCAGGCGCGCACCGAGGCGCCCCAAGCTCGCCTCGATCAGTTCGATTTGTCGCTCTACGATATCCATTTGTGTTCTAACAGTTCGATGCGATATATTATAGTCGTAGAATATATACTGCGCAAATAATGGCGAGTACCTGAGCTGCGACCGATGCGTTTTACCCCGTGATTGAATCAGCACCCTGCGAAGCGACCGCGGTGCGTCCGCGGCGCCGACCGCCCTTTAGCCTGCTCGCCACGCTCGCGCTGCTGTCGGCATGCGCGGCGGGCCCGGATTATCGGCCGCCCGCTCTGCCCCGCGCCGCTGCGTACGTGCGCGGCGCCTTGCCCGCGCGCACCTCGGCGAGCGACGTCCTCGGCGGCAACGCGCAGCGCTTCGTCGCCGGCCTCGATCTGCCGGGACAGTGGTGGACGCTGTTTCGGTCCGCGCCGCTCAACCGATTGATCGCCCGTGCGCTGGCGCACAACCCGACGCTCGAGGCGGCGCAAGCGGCGCTGCGCCAGGCCGACGAGAACCTCGCCGCGCAACGCGGCAGCCTTTATCCGGCCGTCGCCGGTTCGCTCGGCGCCGTGCGCGAACGCGCCTCGGGCGCGGCGTTCGGCAGTCCGCGGCCCGTGCTGTACACGCTGAACAGCGCCTCCGTGAACGTCTCCTACACCCTCGATGCGTTCGGCGGCGTGCGCCGCCAGGTCGAAGCGCTACGCGCGCAAGCCGAGTACCAGCGCTTCGCGCTCGAGGCGAGCTACTTGAGTCTGACGGCCAACATCGTCACCGCGGCGGTCACCGAGGCCTCGTTGCGCGATCAGCTCGCCGCGACCCTGCAGATCGTCCGGGTACAACGCGCGCAATTGCGGATCATCCGCCGGCGTCTCGCCGCGGGCGGCGCCTCGCGCGCCGACCTGCTGCAACAGAAAGCCGTGCTCGCCGCCACGCTCGCCGGCCTGCCGCAATTGCAAAATGCGCTCGCGCAACAACAAAACCTGCTCGCCACCTACACGGGCTCGCTGCCGGCGGACTACGCGGGCGCCGCCTTCCACTTGGACTCCTTGACGCTGCCCGCCGAGTTGCCGGTCAGCCTGCCGTCGCGGCTCGTCGAACAGCGCCCGGACATACGCGCCTATGCCGCGCTCCTGCATGAGGCGACGGCCGAGGTCGGCGTCGCCACGGCGAACATGCTGCCGCAGATCACCTTGTCCGGCGCCTACGGCGCCCAGGCGGTCAGGTTCGCGGATCTCTTTTCGCCCGCATCGGTCGTCTGGAATCTCGCGGCCTCCGTGACACAGCCGATTTTCGAGGGCGGCAAGCTCAGGCATGCGCGCCGCGCGGCGATCGCCGCAGCGCAAGGAGCCGCCGCCAACTACAAGGCGACGGTGCTGACGGCGTTCCAGGACGTATCGGATACGCTGCTCGCGTTGCAGGCCGATGCCAGGAGCCTCACCGCCGAGGCGGCGGCCGAGCGCGCCGCCGCGGGCAGCCTGAGCCTCGCGCAAGTCGAATACAAGAGCGGCGCGACCAGCTATCCGCAGGTGCTCGCCGCTGAGCAAAGCGCCGAGAGCGCCATGGTCGGCCTGGTGAAGGCGCGCGCACAACGCTACGCCGACACCGCGGCGCTGTTCCAGGCATTGGGCGGAGGCTGGTGGCACCGATCGGACGTGCAAAAACATTCAAACGACTGCTGCAAGGGGCATTTGTGAGCAACATCGACTTGGGCGGCGCCGACGCCAGCCAACCTTCCGTGCCGCGATCGGCGCTGGTAAAACCGCTGCTGATCGTGCTCGCCGTCGCCGCCGTGATTCTCGGCGGCATCTTGGGCTTCCAGATGTTCGTCGGGCGCATGATGGGCAAATTCATGGCGGCGAGCGCCAACGCGCCGCAAACGGTATCGACCTACGTCGCCACGCGCAAACCCTGGCAATTGCAAACGCAGGCGGTCGGCAGCGTGCGCGCCGTGCACGGCGCGGACCTTGCGGCGCAGATTGCCGGCGTCGTCGACCGGGTCGATTTTCACTCCGGCGAGGAAGTGCGCGCCGGCGCGACGCTGCTGCGGCTGCGGCCGAACGACGACCCGGCAAAGCTCGAGGAGCTGCGCGCGCTCGCAAGACTCGCCGCCGTGACCTACCGGCGCGACCTCGTGCAGCTCGCCGCCCAGGCGGTCAGCCAAGCGACGGTCGACGCGGACGCCGCGAACCTCAAATCGGCGCGCGCGCAAGTGGCCGCGCAACGGGCCTTGATCGACGAGAAGATCATCAAGGCACCGTTCGCCGGCCGCTTGGGAATCCGCCAGGTCGACGAAGGTCAATACTTGAGCGCCGGCGCGACCGTCGTGACGCTGCAGGCGCTCGATCCGATCCTGATCGATTTCTACGTTCCGCAGCAAGCGCTCGCCCACCTGCGCCAGGGGCAGAACGTCGATGCCACGGTCGACACCTATAAGGGCACGGTCTTTCACGGCGTGATCACCGCGATCAATTCCAAGGTGGACCCGGCGAGCCGCAACGTGCAGGCGCGCGCGAGCTTCGACAACGCCGACCGGCGCCTGGTACCCGGCATGTATGCGAACGTGCAGATCGACAATGGCCCGCCGCAGCGCTTCATCACGCTGCCGCAGGCGGCGATCACCTACGCGCCCTACGGCGACACCGTTTTCGTCGTGCAGCGCAAGGGCGGCGATGCCGCGGGCAAAGCGCGGCTCGTGGCCGAGCAGCGCTTCGTGACGCTCGGCGCAACCCGCGGCGACCAGGTCGCGGTGCTCCGCGGCATCGCCGTGGGCGAGGTCATCGTCGCCTCCGGTCAAATCAAGCTGCACACCGGCACGCCGGTCGCCGTCAACAACAGCCTGCTGCCGAGCAACGCCGCGAAGCCGACGCCGCCGAACGAATAAGCGCGAGAAGCCGCCGTGAATTTCACCGATATCTTCATCCGCCGCCCCGTGCTCGCGAGCGTCCTCAGCCTCGCGATCCTGGTCGTCGGCCTGCGCTCGTTCGAGTCTTTGCAGGTGCTCGCCTACCCGAAGACCGAGAACGGCGTCGTCACGATCACGACCGCCTATCCGGGCGCCGACCCGGACTCGATCGCCGGCTTCATCACGACGCCGATCGAAGCGGCGGTCGCGCAGGCGAACGGCATCGATTACATGACCTCGACCAGCCAGAGCGGCGTCAGCTCGGTCACGGTGGTTTTGCGGCAGAACTACGACACATCGAAAGCCGCCGCCGAAATCAACATCAAGGTCAACTCGGTCCTCAATCAGCTGCCGATCGGCTCGCAGCAGCCCACCATCACGGTGCAGGTCGGCGAAACCATCGACGCGATGTACATCGGCTTCTCCAGCGCCGAGCTTGCGCGCAACCAGATCACCGACTATCTGCAGCGCGTCGTGCAGCCGCAAATTCAAGCCGTTCCGGGCGTGCAGACCGCCGAGCTGCTGGGCGCACAGTATTTTTCGCTGCGCGCCTGGCTGGATCCGAAAAAGCTCGCCGCCTACGGCCTGACCGCGAGCGACGTCTCCCAAGCACTCGCCGCCAACGACTACATATCCGCGGTCGGCAGCACCAAGGGCCAGATGGTGCAGGTCGCGCTGACCTCGACGACCAATCTGCACAGCCTGCAAGGCTTCCGCAATCTGGTCGTCAAGCAAGTCAACGGCGCCGACATCCGCCTGCGCGACGTCGCCAAGGTCTCCCTCGGCGCGGACAGCTATGAATCGCGCGTCGCGTTCGACGGCAAGGGCGGCGTGTTCGTCGGCGTCCAGATAGTGCCGAACGCCAATCTGCTGACGGTCATCGACGGCGTCAAAAAGATCTTTCCGCAACTCCAGGCGCAGCTGCCGCTAGGCCTGAGCGGCGCCATCGTCTATGATTCGACGAACTTCGTGAACAGCTCGATCCACGAAGTGGCGGTCACGCTGATCGAAGCGCTGCTCATCGTCATGCTGGTGATCTTCGCGTTTCTCGGCTCGCCGCGTTCGGTCGTGATCCCGGTGGTCGCGATTCCCCTGTCGCTGATCGGCACGCTCGCGATCATGCTGGCGCTCGGCTTCTCGATCAACCTGTTGACGCTGCTCGCCCTGGTGCTGGCGATCGGCCTCGTCGTCGACGATGCGATCATCATCGTCGAGAACGTCAACCGCCATCTCGAGGGCGGCATGGCGCCGATCGCGGCGGCGCAGAGCGCCGCGCGCGAACTCGCCGGGCCGATCGTCGCGATGACCGTCGTCCTGCTCGCCGTGTTCGTGCCGATCGGCTTCCAAGGCGGCCTGACCGGCGCGCTGTTCGTCGAATTCGCCTTCACGCTGGCGGGCGCGGTGACCGTTTCGGCGGTCATCGCCCTGACGCTCTCGCCGATGATGTGCTCGCGACTGCTGCGCTCGCACCGCGCCCAATCGAGCCATTGGGAAACGCAGGTTGTGCACTTCATCGACCGGCGCTTCGAGCGCGTACGCGGCTGGTACCAGCGGCGCCTCGAGCGCAGTCTCGGCTATACGCCGGTCACGGCCGTGGTGGTGCTGATCGTGCTCGCCAGCATCTATTTTCTCGCGACCCACGCCAAAGCGGAATTGGCGCCGCAGGAGGATCAGGGCTTCGTCATCCTCTCGGCGAGCTCGGCGCCCGACGCCACGCTGCAGTCGAAGGTCGCCAACGCCGATGCCTTGTTCGCGCTGGCGACGCCGATCGCGAAGCCCCGGCACGTCTTCCATGTAGACGGCCCCGGCCGGTCGATCACCGGCCTGGTGCTGCCGCCGCGCGATCAGCGCACGCTCGGGGCGACCGCGATCCAGCGCCTCGTGCAGACCAAGCTCAACGGGATCGCCGGGCAGCGGGTCGTCGCCTTCCAGCCGCCGTCCTTGCCTGGCGCGTTCGGCGTGCCGATGCAATTCGTCATCAAGACGACCGACCCGGCGGCGCGCCTCAACGAGGTGTCGAGCGGGTTCCTGCAGGATGCGCTGAAGAGCGGAAAGTTCATGTTCCTCGATACCGATCTGAAATACGACCTGCCGCAGTCGATCATCGAGATCGACCGCCGCAAGGCCGCCGCGCTCGGTTTGACGATGAGTCAAATCGGCTCGGCGCTGAGCAGCATGCTCGGTGGCGGCTACGTCAATTACTTCAGCATGGATACGCGCTCCTACAAGGTGATTCCGCAGGTCGAGCGCGTCTCGCGCTTGAACGTCGATCAATTGCTCGACTACCCGGTGGCGGCCGTCGGCGGTGTCTCGATCCCCTTGTCGACGATCGCAACGATCCGCACCGAAACGGTTCCGGAAACGCTGAATCACTTCCAACAGCAGAATTCCGCGACCATTTCCGGCGTGATGTCGCCGGGCGTATCGCTCGACGATGCGCTGGTGTACCTGCAGGGACTCGCGGCGCGCGACCTGCCGCAGGGCTACTCGGTCGACTACGCCGGCCAGGCGCGCCAATTCGTGCAGGAATCGAGCGGCATCCTCGGGACCTTCGGCTTCGCGATCATCATCGTCTTCCTGGCGCTCGCCGCGCTGTTCGAGAGCTTCCGGGATCCCTTGGTCATTCTGATCTCGGTGCCGATGTCGATCGCCGGCGCATTGATCTTCATCGCGCTCGGCATCGGCGGCGCCAGCCTGAACATCTACACGGAAGTCGGGTTGGTGACCTTGATGGGCCTGATCAGCAAGCACGGCATCCTCATCGTCGAGGTCGCCAACCGGGAACAGGAGCTGGGAAAATCCAAATCCGCGGCAATCGTCGCCGCCGCGTGCACGCGCTTGCGGCCGATCCTGATGACCACGGCAGCGATGGTGCTCGGCGTCGTACCGTTGGTGTTCGCGAGCGGCGCGGGCGCCGCGTCGCGCTTCGCGATCGGCATCGTCATCTCCACCGGCCTTGCGATCGGCACGATGTTCACGCTGTTCGTCGTGCCGGGCGTCTACATGCTGGTCGGCGCGGATCATTCGAAACTGGCGGCCCGCGCGCAGCCTTCGGCGAGGCCCGCGGAAGGCTGAGCGTCCGCCAGCCATCGCGCGCCGCTGCTGTCGCCAGGCTGCTGCTGTCGCCACCCGCTGCTGTCGCCACCCGCTGCTGTCGTCGGGTGAATTTCGGCAAATCGTTATAATTTAGAAAGATACGTTACTTAATTAAGCTCAATTCTTTCTCTGCTGCACGGTCACAATGGCAGCGCTGCAGCCGTGCCGCCCGCCGGCCGCCGCAAGACCTCCGCCGCCCCCGCGTCCTCTGCATAAAATCCGCGTTGCGTTTTGTCAATTGTCTTGTATATTCCGGTGATAGGGTCTTGATTTATCAAGGCTCCCGGATAAGAGACAGCTTAGAAACCACTTTAAGGTTTCAATGTTCCGACGAGATGAGGCCGGCATGATCAACGCATGGGAAAACTTTCACCACGCAACGCTCGAACTGGTGCGTGCCGCGCCGATCAAACAACGCCTGATATGCGCCTACCGGCGCCACCTCGCGGAAGTCCGCGAGGAGCAGTTGCCCGGCGAGATCCGCGAGCCCTTCTGCCAGGTGGTGCGCAGCTTGTGCGGAGTGCGGCCGCTGCGCGGCGAGGATGCGGTCGCCGCATCGGTGCGCAAGATGTCGAATCAGGACGCCGACGAATGCGCGGCGCTGATCGTCGAAATGTTCGGACTGATGTGCCGCGCGCAGAGCATGGCGTTGCGCGCGGCACATCCGGCCGTCAAGCTGCATGGCGTCGACGACGATGCGGCGGCGTTCGCGGCGCCCGTCTTCAATACCAACCACTGATATTCAATCCGGCTTGAAGTCGATGCTGTCCCAGCGCGTCGTTTCCTGATGGCGCGCCTGCCGCCGCAGGGCATCGATCAGTTCCCGTGCGTTCCAGGCGCAAACTTCCTCGGCAAGATCCTCGATGGGCTTTGGCAACGGCGCGTCGGAGCCGAAATTTTCCATGGCGACCAGCGGCCGGTCGGCGGACTTCGCGAAATTCATCTGAAAGAGCACGAGCTCGGGCTCCGCGCGGTATACCGCGGGCAATACGATCACGACTTCGCAGGGCGCCATCTGCCGGCGTAGCTCCTCGCGCTCCGCCTCGCGGCCGGCCGGCCGCTGCGCCTGCGGCAGGCTGGTATTCTTGTAATAGAAGGTTCCGAGCGCCTCGAGATACTCGAAAACACGGCTGTAATCGTCGTTTTCAAGCCAGTTATGAGTGACGAATAACCGGATCGGGTTGGCGGACGTCGACATGGCTTTTTATCGCGGATTCCGACATAGATCATGCGCGAAGCGGCGCTCGTGGATACAATGCTGCGCGTGCGCTTGCTGCTTTACAATATCCGCTACGCGACCGGCACCGGCCCGGCGTTTCACCTGCCGATCCCCGGTGCCGGCTACCTGCGTTCCAGCCGCCAAGTACTCTCGCAGATCACCGAATTCGTCAAGTCCCAGCATCCCGATGTGGTCGGCTTGATCGAGGTCGATACCGGCTCCATCCGCACCGGCATGATCAATCAAGCGGATTTCATCGCTCGCTCGCTCGGCCATTATTCGACCTACGAATGCAAATACGGCGTCGCCTCGGTCAATCATTTCGTGCCGATCATCCGCAAACAGTCGAACGCCTTTCTCGCCGCGCCGAGCGTGCGCGGCGAGCGGTTCCATTATTTCGACACCGGCATCAAACGCCTGATCATCGAACTGGAGTTGGACGATATCGCGATCTTCCTCGTACACCTGTCCTTGAAGTTCCGCCATCGCCAATATCAGCTGCGCCACCTTTACGATCTGGTGCGCAGTTGCAGCAAGCCGGTGATCGTCGCCGGAGACTTCAACACCTATTGGGGAGATCACGAAATCTACCTGTTCACGCAGGCCGCCAGACTGCGCAGCGCCAACGCGCGCGGCCTACCCTCTTATCCTAGCCGCAGCCCGCGCAAGGAAATCGACTTTATTTTGCACAGCGACCAGATCGAAATCAACCGCTTTGAAATCCCCGATATCCGCCTCTCCGACCACCTGCCGTTGATCTGCGATTTCACGATTCACGCGCAGGCTCTGCAAGCGGCGTAGCGCCGGCTACCGGCAGCGAGAGAAATCATGCCAGCCGCCAATTGGAGCTTGCAAATCGACGGCGACGCAATTGCGCACCTCCTCTTCGATGCCCCCGGCAGCACCGTCAACGTCCTGTCGGCAGCGGCCATCCAGGAACTCGGCATGCGGCTCGACGAGCTCGCCGGCAAGGGTTGCCGCGGCCTGATCGTCAGTTCGGCCAAAAAGAGCGGTTTCATCGCCGGCGCCGACATCAAGGAATTCACCACGATCAAAAGTCCGGCCGCGGGACGCGAGTTGGTGCGCGCCGGCCAGCAAGTCCTGCAGCGGCTCGAGGATCTGCCGTGTGCAAGCGTCGCCGCGATCCACGGCTTCGCGCTCGGCGGCGGTTTGGAACTTGCGCTTGCCTGCCGCTACCGGATCGGCGCAGCCGACGGCAAGCTCGCGCTCGGCATGCCGGAGGTGCAGCTCGGCATCCACCCCGGCTTCGGCGGCACGGTGCGCAGCGTGCGTTTGATCGGCGTGCGGGCGGCGATGGAATTGATGCTGCAAGGCAAGCCCTTCCACGCCGAGCGCGCGCTCGCGAGCGGCTTGATCGATCGGCTGGTGCCCCCCGCCGATCTGCTGGTTCGCGCCAAGGCGCTGCTCGCCGATCCGCCGGCGCGCAGGTCGGCGCCGCTCGCCGACAAACTGCTGAACGCAGCGCCGCTTCGCCCGTTGGTCGCGCGCCGCCTGCAGGCGGCGCTGCGGCGGCGCGTGCCGCGCGCGCACTATCCTGCGCCCTATGCGATCGTCGATCTTTGGCGCAAGAACGGCGCTTCGCCTGATTCCGGCTACCTCGCCGAAGCGCACTCGATCGCCGAATTGATGTGCACGCCGAGCTCGCGCAACCTGGTGCGCGTCTTCCTGCTGCAGGATCGGCTGAAGGCGCAAGGCGGCAAGTCGAAACAGGAATTCAGACGCTTGCACGTGATCGGCGGCGGCGTCATGGGCGGCGACATCGCGGCCTGGTCGGCGCTGCGCGGCATGCAGGTGACGCTGCAGGATCGCAGCGAAGAGTTGCTGCAGCCGGCGTTGGCGCGCGCCAAAACCCTGTTCGAGAAGCGTTTGAAGGATCCCGAGGCTGCCGCGGCCGCGGCCGCGCGCCTGCGGATGGACGTCGGCGGCGAGGCCATCGCCGATGCCGACGTCGTGATAGAGGCGATATTCGAGGACGTCGATGCCAAGCGCGCCCTGTATGCAACCATCGAGCCGCGCCTGAAAGCCGACGCGATATTCGCAACCAATACCTCGAGCATCACGCTCGAGGTGCTGTGCGCAGAACTGCGCGACCCCGGCCGACTGGTCGGCATCCACTTTTTCAACCCGGTCGCGCAGATGCAACTGGTCGAAATAGTGCGCGGCACGTCGAGCCGCGCGGAAATCGTCGACCGCGCGCTCGCCTTCACGCGCAGGATCGACAAGCTGCCGCTGCCGTGCCGCAGCGCGCCGGGCTTCGTCGTCAATCGGATCCTGGTGCCGTACATCAACGAGGCCATGTTCGCCTACGAGGACGGCGTACCGGCGGAGGCGATCGACGCCGCCGGCAAGCAATTCGGAATGCCGATGGGGCCGATCGAACTCGCGGACGTCATCGGCTTGGACGTCGCGCTGCATGTCGGCCGGGTGCTTGCCGACGCGTTCCAGCGCCGCGTGCCGGAGGTGCTGACGCGCTTGGTCGAGGAAAAGAAATTCGGCCGCAAGAGCGGACAGGGCTTTTACAGCTGGCGCGCCGGCAAGCCGCTGCGCCCCGCCGGGCCGCCGCCGGTGATAGCGCCGGATCTCACCGACCGACTGATATTGCCGATGGTCAACGAAGCGGTGGCGACCTGGCGAGAACGCGTCATCGAGGACGCCGACCTGCTGGATGCCGCGGCGGTGTTCGCGACCGGCTTCGCGCCGTTTCGCGGCGGACCGTTGCAATACGCCAGGGAGCGCGGCGTCGCCGAGGTGCAGAGGCGCCTCGGCGAGCTCGCGCAGCGCTATGGGGAACGGTTTTTACCCGATGCGGGCTGGTCGCAATTGCCGGCATAATCAACTGCGCGCTCTGAATAGGTCCCAGCTATGGTAGCATTTGCACACAAAATCATAGCCTTGGCAAACGGTGGCCCGCGGCGTAGCGCTCGATGGATGAACGACCGATCGACCTTGCTGTACTCAAAACCTTCTCGCCGCTCGACGGCCTGAAGGCGGAGAACCTGCGCGCGCTCGCGCGCAAGACCCAGGTGAAGTCGCTGGATGCCGGGCGGCTGCTATTCAAGGAAGGCGACACCGACAAGCGCACCTTCTATCTGGTCGCGGGCACGGTCGATTACCGCGCCGACGACCGGGCGATCGGCTCGGTGCGGGCAGGCAGCGCCGAAGCGCGCGCGGCGCTCGCGCCGGGACTGCCGCGCCGATTCAGCGCACGCGCCGCGACCGACATCGAATACATCCTGATCGACAGCGACGTGCTCGACGTGCTCTTGACCTGGGATCAAACCGGCCAATACGAGGTAACGGAACTGAACGCCGAGAGCCTCGGCATCGAAGGCGATTGGATGACCACGCTGCTGCAGACGAAGGCGTTTCATCGCATCCCGCCGGCCAACATTCAAGCGATCTTCATGCGCATGCAGCGCATCAATTACCGCGCCGGCGACGTCGTCATCAAACAAGGCGCGGAAGGCGATTACTTCTACGTCGTCGTCGCCGGCAAGTGCACCGTCACCCGCGAAACGCCGCTCAACAAGGAAGGCATCAAGCTCGCCGAGCTCGGCCCCGGCGACAGCTTCGGCGAAGAGGCCCTGATCGCCGAAGCCAAGCGCAATGCCACGGTCGTCATGGCGACCGAAGGCTCGCTGATGCGCCTCGGCAAGCAGGATTTTCAGACGCTGTTGAACGAGCCACTGCTGCAGTGGCTGGACTACGATCAGGCCAAGGAGATCATCGGCCGCGGCGGCAAATGGCTGGACGTGCGCTTGCCGAGCGAATTCCAGAATCTGCGGATCGACGAGGCGATCAATATTCCGCTGTATTTCATCCGCCTCAAACTCAACACGCTGGACAAGAACACGCCGTACGTCGTCTGCTGCGACACCGGCCGGCGCAGCTCCGCGGCCGCCTACATCCTCAGCGAACGCGGATTCGAAGCCTATGTGCTGCGCGGCGGCCTCGCCGGCAGCGAAGCGGCGCGCACGCACAGCGGCTGAACGCGCGGCGTGCACTTCGGCCGCGGCGCCGGCGCCTACATCGTGTGCGTCGGCTTGTCTCCCCCCAGCGCGCCGGCGAGATAGTTCTCGATTTTCTTTTGCGTGTTGCCGCGGTCCTGATCGCTGAACTGCACGCCGATGCCGGCCGTGCGTTTGCCCTGCGCGCCCTTCGGCGTCATCCAGATCACGCGGCCCGCGACCGGGAGCTTCTCCTCCTCGCCCATCAGATTGAGCAGCATGAACACTTCGTCGCCGAGGCGGTAATTGCTGTTCGTCGGGATGAACAGGCCGCCGTTCCTGACGAACGGCATGTACGCGAGATACAGCGCGCTCTTATCCTTGATCGTCAACGTCAGCAGACCCGGTTTGTTGCTTGGACTACGCAATGGCGTCACATCTCACGAGATACGTCACTTCCACAGAGCGCGCCGGCCGCCCAGCAGCAGGGCCTCCAGCGCCAGTTGTTGGTTCATGCTGGTCGATGCGAGGCGCCGGAACTCCGTGGCCGCATCGAGCAGGGCGAACAGTTCGCGTATCTTGGCCTTAAGTAAAGCGCCAGGCAAGCCGACGGGTTCCGCAGTTCCGACGCCGGCGGCGCCGGCGAGGCCGCCAACGATGCGCGCTGTGATCCAGTTCTCAAGCCACCGGACCCGCAGCAGCGGATCGCTCTTCGACCACCGCTCGGCGAGCACCGTGATGTCGACGCTGCCGGCCGCCAATTGGCCGACGCTGCGCTGCATGTCGGTTTCAAGCGTGGCCATGCCCTCTGCCGCCAACTCGGCGGCGAGCAACGGCGCGCCGCCGGCGAGCGCGAGCGCGGCATCGAAGTCGCCGGCGGACGGCGATTGCGCGCGCAGCCAGGCACGGGCGAGCGCGGGCTGCGGCGCGCGCAGCACGATGCGCAGGCAGCGGCTGGCGACCGTTGCCGGCAGCCGGTGGCTCGGTCTCGCGGTGAGGATCAGCATGGTCTCCTGCGTCGGCTCCTCGAGCGTCTTCAAGAAGGCATTCGCGCCATTCGCGTTG
The DNA here is from genome assembly GCA_035531435.1 of Steroidobacteraceae bacterium. Taxonomy (GTDB): domain Bacteria; phylum Pseudomonadota; class Gammaproteobacteria; order Steroidobacterales; family Steroidobacteraceae; genus Bog-1198. Next base: position 18,878 of record DATKSW010000027.1, read on the forward strand.
AGCCTCTCCGCACCCTCGATCAGACCGATCTTGTAGCCGCCCCGGTAGCTCGTCTGCGCAAGATCGTCGATCAGCGCGCGCACCTGATCGACTTTGATCTGCTGCGCGTCCTCCTCCAGGCGCACGACGTGCACGTCCGGGTGGCTGTCCGCGCGCACCAGCAGACAAGCCGGGCATGCGCCGCACGGCGCGCGCCCGCGCTCTTCGCACAGGGCGAACGCGATGCTCCACGCCGCCAGATGCGCATCGCCGAGACCCGGCCCGCTCAGGATCAGCAGGGAATGCGGCAGGCGGCCGGCGGCCGCGGCGCGGCGGATCTGCGCGGCGGCCGCGGCGAGCCACGGCAGAGAATCGGCCGTCAGGAAATCCACGACTCGGCCTCGATAGCCCCGAAAACGCTGCGGCCCACAGCGTCCGCGGCGCGCGCGGCGTCGATGACGACGATGCGCCGCGGTTCCGCCGCCGCCCGCGCAAGATAGGCCTGCCGGACGCGTTCGAAGAATTCGCGCTGCTCGCCCTCGAAGCGATCCGCGGCGCCGCCGCGGCCGCGCACTCGCTCGAGCGCCGCGGCGACCGGCATGTCGAGCAGGATCGTCAGGTGCGGGCGGCGCAGGCCTTGCACCCACTGCTCCAGCATGCCGATCGCCTCGGCCGGCAGCCTCCGGCCGGCTCCCTGGTAGGCATAGGTGGCGTCGGTGAAGCGGTCGCAGAGCACCCAGCGTCCGGCCCGCAACGCGGGCTCAATGCGCTCCTGCAGATGCACGGCGCGCGCGGCGAATATCAACAGCAGTTCGGCGGCCGGCGGCAGCGGCCCGCCGCCCGGTTCGAGCAGCAGGGCGCGCATTTTCTCGCCGAGCGGCGTGCCGCCGGGCTCGCGGGTGAGCAGCGCGTCGATGCCGCGCGCGCCGAGCGCCGCGGCGAGCAGGCGCAGTTGCGTCGATTTGCCGACGCCCTCGATGCCCTCGAAGGTCACGAAGCGCGCGGCGGCCGTCACTGCTCGCCACCCCCGGCCGCCTTGCGCCGCAATCGCGACAGATAGCGGCCGACCGCGGCATCCTGTTCTTCGAGCGTCGCCGAGAAAATGTGGCTGCCGTCGCCTTTTTCGGAGGCGACGAAGTACAGCGCATCGCCGATCTCGGGATGGGCGCTCGCCTCAATCGCGGCGGCGCCGGGCAGGGCGATCGGCGTCGGCGGCAAGCCGGCGCGCGTGTAGGTGTTGTACGGACCGTCGCGCCGCAGATCGGCGCTGTGCAGGCTGCCGCCGTAGCGCTCGCCGAGCCCGTAGATGATCGTAGGATCCGCCTGCAGGCGCATGCCGATCGCCAGGCGGTGCAGATAGACGCCGGCGATTTTTTGCCGTTCCGCGGGCAAGGCCGTCTCCTTCTCGACGATCGAGGCGACGGTCAGCAACTCCTCGGGATCCTGCAGCGGCAGATCCGCATCCCTGCGCTTCCAGGCCGCCTGCAGCTCGGTGAGCAGAGCTTTGTGCGCCATCGCGAGCAATGCGACGTCGCTCGTGCCGAGCGGGAACTTATAGGTCTCCGGCAGAAACTGGCCCTCCGGACTTAGCCCCGGGGCGGCGAATTTGGCCATCAAATCGACGGGCCTCGGCGGCAGGGTCGCTCTGAGATACGGATCGCGCCGCAGGGCGGCGAGCAGGTCCGCGACGCGCCAGCCGTCGACGATCGTGAAGGCGTGCAGCAGCACTTCGCCCTTGACCATCTGTTGCAGCAGGCCGCGCGGCGTCGTCCCCGGCCGGATCGCGTACTCCCCCGCTCTGACCGCGGCGGCGAGGCCGTGCCAGCGGGCGTACCAAACCCACAGATGCGGATCGTGCAGCATGCCGCGCGCCGCCAGGTCGGTGGCCACGTGCGCGAGGCTCGCGCCGGGCACAACCCGGTATACGGTGAGCGCGGACAGATGCAGCGGCCGGTTCAGATCCTGCACGCCGCGCCAGAGCGCCGCGGACGCCGCCGCGATCAGCAGCGCCGCGAGCAGCGGCGCCGCAACCAGCAGCGATGCGCGCGCGCGCCGCTTCACAGCGCATCCAAGTGCGCCCGCAGGGCGCGCGCCGCCTCGAACCCTGCTGGGCGGATGCGAAGCGCCCGCTGCCTGATCTCGCCGACCGGCATGATGCCCGCGACCGCATTGCTCATGAAGATCTCCTCCGCCGCGCCAAGATCCTGAAGCCGCAGGCGGCGCATCGCCGGCTGAAGGCCGAGCCGCGGCGCCAGCTCGAGCACGAAGCGGCGCATCACGCCCTCGACGCCGCAGCGATCGAGGAGCGGGGTCGTCAAGCGCGAGCCGCGCCGCACGAACAGGTTCGACATCGTACCGCAGACGAGATTGCCGTCGGTGTCGAGCATCAGGCCCTCGAGCACGCGCGGGTCGCGCCACTCGGCGCGCGCCAGCACCGATTCGAGGCGGTTCAAGGTTTTCAGGCCCGCAAGACCTGGGTTCGCGGCGAGCCGCAGGCGGCAGATGCGCAGGCGCACCGGCGCCCTGGGATCCGCGTGCGGCGGCAGCGCGCCCAGGCAGAGGATACGCGTGCAGCGTTCGCGTCCGGACGGCCGATAACCGCGCGCACCGACGCCGCGCGAGACGATCAGCTTCAACACCGCGTCGCGCCGCAGCGCCGCGACCCGCGCGATCTCGCCGCGCAATCGCCCTTGCGCGGGCGGCTCGATGGCAAGGCGCCGGCACCCCGAATACAGACGCTCGAGGTGATATTCCAGCAGGCGCACCACGCCATGGCGCACCCGCATCGTTTCGAACAGGCCGTCGCCGTATTGCAACCCTCGGTCGCGGCAATCGATCCGCCGAGCGCGCCGGCCGTTGACCCAGGCGGTCACGGACAATCCTGCAAGGCCCGCAACAGGCCTTCGGCCTTGGCGCGCGTCTCCGCGAGCTCCTGCAGCGGATTCGAATCGGCGACGATTCCGGCGCCCGCGCGCAACTCGATCCGCGGTCCGCTCGCGGTGATCGTACGGATCAGGATGTTGAAGTCGCAGCTGCCGTCGCGATTGACGTAGCCGATCGAACCGGTGTATGCGCCCCGGCCCGTGCCCTCGAGCTCGGCGATGATCTGCATGCAGCGAATTTTCGGACAGCCGGTGATCGTACCGCCCGGAAAAACGGCGCGCACCGCATCGATCGGCGAGAGATCCTCGCGCAGCCGCCCGCTGACGTTCGAGACGATGTGATGCACGTGCGCATAGCTCTCGACGCTCATGTATTCGTCGACCCGCACCGTGCCGCCGCGGCAGACGCGGCCGAGATCGTTGCGCTCCAGGTCGATCAGCATGACATGCTCGGCGCGCTCCTTCTCGCTCGCCAACAGCGAGCGTATCAGCGCCGCGTCCTCGCCGGGGGATGCGCCGCGCGGCCGTGTTCCGGCGATCGGCCGCGTCTCGGCGAGATCGCCGCGAATCGCCAGCAAGCGCTCCGGCGAGGAGCTGACCACCGCGAAATCCCCATGCCGCAACAACGCCGCGAACGGGCTGGGGTTCGCCGCGCACAACCGGCGGTAGAGCGCGACCGGATCGATCCAGGCCGCCGATTCGCCCCACCAGCGCCGCGACAAATTCGTTTGATAGACCTCGCCGGCCGCCGTGTATTCCAGGGCACGACGAACGGCCTGCAGGAACTGCTCGGCCGGTTCCTCGCGCACGACGATGGCGGCCGCGGGCGCCCGCGAGAATTCCCCGCGACCCGCGGCATCGGCCTCGAAGCGATCGAGCAGCGCCTCGGCGCCAATTTCGGCGACCAGCCACGCGCGCCGCGTTGCACAATCCCGGACCCAGGCCGCCGGGGTGCGAATGGCCAAGCCGCTCGGCGCATCGGCGGCAGGCGGCAGGCGCAGGCGTGGTTCTATTTCGCCGGCGAGCTCGTAGCCCAAATAGACCAGCCAGCCGCCGGCAAACGGCAGCGGCGCATCGAGAGCGCCGCGGGCGGTTTGCAGTTCGCGCCACCAGCGCTCGAAGCCGTCGAGAAAGCCCTTGCCGGCAGTCCCCCGCGGAGCCGGATCGCGCGGCGGCGCGCCGTAGGCGAGCACTTCGCCGTTGCTGATCGGCAGAATGTCGAAGCGGCTCTTTGCCCGAGGACCGGCGGCAACCTCGCCGCTTTGCAGGATCCCCGGATAGCGCTCGGGAAACCGGGCAACCAGGCCGAGAGGTTCAAACTCGGCGGAAAATGAGCGAAGCGTTGGTGCCACCGAAGCCAAACGAATTCGACAACGCATTGATTAGCGGCATGCGGCGCGCCGTGTTCGGCACGTAATCGAGGTCGCAGCCTTCGCCGGGTTCGTGCAGATTGATCGTCGGCGGCGCGACCTGGTCGCGCAGCGCGAGCACGGTGAATATCGCTTCGACGGCGCCGGCCGCGCCGAGCAGATGGCCGGTCATCGATTTCGTCGAACTCACCGCGAGCCGGTCGGCGGCGGCGCCGAAAGCGCGGCGGATCGCGGTGGTCTCCGCGCGGTCGCCGAGTTCGGTCGAGGTCGCGTGCGCATTGATGTATTGCACCTGATCGGGGTTCAGTGCGGCGTCGGCGAGCGCCTTGACCATCGCCTTGCGCGCGCCTTCGCCGTTTTCCGGCGGCGCGGTCACGTGGTAGGCATCGCCGCTCATGCCGAAGCCCAAGACCTCGGCGTAGATGTTCGCACCGCGCGCCCTGGCCTGTTCGAACTCCTCGAGCAGCATCGCGCCGGCGCCGTCGCCGATGACGAATCCGTCGCGATCCTTGTCCCAGGGCCGGCTCGCGCCCGGCGGATCGTCGTTGCGGTAGGACAGCGCCTTCGCCTGGGCGAAGCCGCTGACGCCGGTCACGCAGGTCGCCATTTCCGAGCCGCCGGCGAGCATCGCATCCGCTTCGCCGTATTGGATCAGGCGCGCCGCCAGGCCAACCGCGTGCGTCGAGGTCGTGCAGGCGGTCGCCACCGCCAAATTCGGTCCGCTCAAGCCGAACGCCATCGACAAATGGCCGCTGACCAGATTGATGATGCTCGCGGGGATGAAGAACGGCGAAACCTTCTTCGGCGAACCGGTTTCCAGGAACTTCTCGTAGGTCTGCTCGATCGATTCGAGCCCGCCCATGCCGGAACCCATCAGCACGCCGACCCGATCGCTGGTCGCTTCGCCGACGGTGAGGCCGGAATCGCGCATCGCCTGCATGCCGGCGACGACGCCGTACTGCATGAACGCGTCCATGCGCCGCGCCTCCTTGGCGCTGATATAAGGCTCGAGATCCAGCCCGCGGATTTCGCCGCCGATATGCACCGGAAAGGCGGTCGTGTCGAAGCGCGTCACCGTGGCGATGCCGCTCTGCCCAGCGAGGATCGCCGTCCAGGCGCTGCCGATGTCGTTGCCTACCGGCGAGACGATGCCGAGCCCGGTGATGACGACACGCCGTCGGCTCAAGCCTTGCTCTTGTGCGAATTGATGTAGTCGATCGCCTGCTGCACCGTGGTGATTTTCTCGGCATCTTCGTCGGGAATTTCGGTCTCGAATTCTTCCTCCAGCGCCATCACCAGCTCAACCGTGTCCAGCGAGTCGGCTCCCAGATCGTCGACGAACGAGGCATCGTTGGTTACTTCTTCTTCTTTGACGCCTAGTTGTTCGGCTACGATCTTTTTAACTTGCTGCTCAACAGTACTCATCGTTATGGTGTCCTCTCGCAGTTTCTATGGGACTCGCCGCTTGCAAGCGGCCCCTTCGGCCAGCCTCTGACGCGGGCAGGGCGCGTATTTTATGTGAACCCGGAGCCGACGGCTACCGTGAACGCGCAAATGACGCCGCGTATGCCACTGATTCCTTGACAAAACCTGCCGAATTGGGGCGTTTCCTGCACTCATGCCATGTACATGCCGCCGTTGACGTGCAAGGTCTCGCCGGTGATGTAGGCCGCGGCGGGCGAGGCGAGAAACGCGGCGGCGGCGGCGACGTCGGCCGGCAGCCCGAGGCGGCCGAGCGGTATTTGCCCGGTCAAGGCGGCGCGCTGCGCCTCGCCGAGGTGGCGCGTCATGTCGGTGTCGATGAAGCCCGGTGCGATGACGTTCGCGGTGATGCCGCGCGAGCCGACCTCGCGGGCGAGCGACTTGGTGAAGCCGATGATCCCCGCCTTGGCGGCGGCGTAATTCGTCTGTCCGGCATTGCCGGTGAGGCCGACGACCGAGGCGATGTTGATGATGCGGCCCTTGCGCGCCTTCATCATCTGGCGCAGCACCGCCTTGCACAGGCGAAACACCGACGCAAGATTCGTCTGCAGGACCGCGTCCCAATCCTCCTGCTTCATGCGCAGCAGCAGGCCGTCGCGGGTGATCCCCGCATTATTGCAAAGAATGCCGACCGGCCCCTCGCGCGCCTCGATGCCGCCGAGCAGCGCATCGATCGACTCCTGCCGCAGCACGTCGAGCAGCGCGCCGCGGCCGCCATGCGCGCCGAGCGCGGCGTCAATTCCTGCGGCGCCGGCGGCGGTGGTCGCGGTGCCGATGACCCGCGCCCCGGCGCCGGCCAGATGCTGCGCGATCGCCGCGCCGATTCCCCGCGAGGCGCCGGTGACCAGCGCGATTTCCCCTGTCAGCATCGTGGTGTTTCCTTATGCGCCGATCGCCGACTGCAGCGCCGCGTCGAGATCCTTCGGATCCTCGAGCGCTGCAGTGTTGATTTCCCTGTTTTTGTCGATGCGCCGGTTCAAGCTCGTCAATACCTTGCCGGGACCGCATTCGACGATCAAGCTCGCGCCGGCCGCAATCATGGTGCGCACCGTCGCCGCCCAATACACCGGCGTATGCAGTTGCTTGACCAGGCCGGCGCGGATCTCCTCGGGATGCGTGTGCGTCCTGACGTCGACGCCGTAAACCGCGACGCCCGCGGGTGCCGCGACCGTGGTCGCCGCCAGGCGTTCGCCGAAGCGCAGCGCCGCCGAGCGCATCAGCGAACTGTGCGCGGGCACGCTGATCGGCAGCGGCACCGCGCGCTTGGCGCCGCGCGCGCTCGCCGCGGCGATCGCCCGGGCGACTGCCGCGGCATTGCCTGCGATCACGACCTGGCCCGGCGCATTGAAATTCACCGCCTCGACGACCTCGCCTTGCGCGGCCTCGGCGCAGGCCGCCTCGACGTCGCTGTCCTCGAGCCCGAGAATCGCCGCCATCGCGCCCTCGCCTTGCGGCACCGCGGACTGCATCGCTTGCGCGCGGAATCGCACCAGATCGACCGCCGTCTTGAAATCCAGGCTGCCGGCGGCCACCAAGGCGGAGAATTCTCCGAGGCTGTGCCCGGCCATCAGCTTGGGCTGCGGGCCGCCGAGATCGCGCCACAGCCGATAGGTGGCGATCGCCGCCGTCAACATCGCGGGCTGCGTGCACTCGGTCTCATTCAGCGCATCGGCCGGGCCCTCGGTGCAGATCTTCCACAAATCGTAGTGCAGCACCCCTGCGGCCTCGGCAAACGTCCGTTCGATCAGCGGATGGCGCGCCGCGAGGCTTCGCATCATGCCGACGGCTTGCGAGCCCTGGCCCGGGAAGACGAATGCGATCGCCATGGTTCAGCGCCTCACCGCTGCCGCAAAGTGGCGAATTATAGCCATCCGCGCCGAGAGTGCGGCGCCGACGGCAAAACCCGCCGCCGCGCCGTACAAATGCGCATCGACGACGACCAAGGGCGCGGCGTGCGCGGCGGCCTGCGCATATTGCTCGTAGGCCAGTTTGCCGAGCAGCCCGCCAAGTAAAATCCAGCGGTCCCACTGGCGCGTGACGATATGCCGCACGGTGCCGGCCGCCATCGCCGCGTGCAGCACCCCGGAGGCGCCGAGATACGAACCCACCCGGGGAGAGAGCCACCAGAGGCCGCAACTGATCGCCAGCGCGCCCGAGAGCACGACGATCAGCCAGCCGACGCCGTCGTAGTCCCCGGCGAACAACGCCCAGACGAGCACCAGGCCGGCTTCGTTCAGCAGCAGGTGATGCGCATCGAGGTGCACCACGTGCGCGCTCAGCAGCCGCCACCATTCGCCCGCGGCAATGGCGGCGCGGTCGTAGCGCAGGCAGAGCGTCGCCTTGTCGCCCAGGGCCGACAGCAGATCGAGGCACAGCACGATCAGCAGCAGCCAAATCCACCGGCCGCGATCCCATTGAAGGGCGGCGGCGATTTCACCGACGGCGGCGGGCTTGGCGCGACGCATGGGTTTCGCCCCTTTTTGGTATCATCATTGGCCGGGTACCGAGGACAATATATGCCGAATCGCTCTCGCGGTTTCACGTTGATCGAAATCATGGTGGTGGTCGTCATTCTCGCGGTTTTGGGCGCCTTGGTCGTGCCCAGAGTCCTCGAAAACGTCGACAAGGCGCGCGTCGCGCGGGCGGCAAGCGATATCCGCGGGATCGAGACCGCGCTCGATATGTACCGGCTCGACAATTTCAAATACCCGACGACCGAGCAGGGCCTGGAGGCGCTGGTCAAGCAGCCGCCCGATCCGACGCTCACCAATTATCGCACCGGCGGCTACTTGAGGACGCTGCCGAAGGATCCGTGGGGCAACCCGTATCTATACGCAAGCCCGGGCCCCGACGGCCAAGACTATGAGATCACATCGTACGGGCGCGACGGCAAGCCGGGCGGCGAAGGCTACGACGCGGACATCACCAGCTCCTCGCTCGACCAGAAATAGCCGAACGAACCACCCCAGGGCCGCAACGTTGCCACGGCATGCGCCACAAAGGATTCACGCTCGTCGAGATTTTGGTCGTGGTCGTCATCATGGCGATCATGGTGTCCATCGCCGTGCTGTCGATCGGCGTCGGCGGACGCGATCAGCAGATCGATCAGGAAGGCCGGCGCCTGGTCGGACTGCTCGGGCTGCTGCACGATCGGGCGCTGCTCGAAGGCCGCGACTTCGGCCTGCTGATCGAACCCGAAGCGTATGAATTCCTGGTCTACGACGATGTCCTCGGGCAATGGCGCCCTTTCGATACGGCTAGCGAATTCCGCCGCCGTAGCTTGCCGAAAGGCTTGAGCTTGCAGCTCGCCCTGGATTCCCAGCAGGTCGTGTTGACGGCCGCCGCGGCGAATCTCGCCGCCGATGCGCCGCCGCCGGCGCCGCAATTGGTGATCGCCGCGAGCGGCGACGGGACGCCGTTTCGCCTGACCCTGCTGCGCGCGGCGACCGGCGCCAAGGCCATCGTCAGCGGCGACGCGCTCGGCAAGATCAGCCTCGCGGGCGCCGACCACCCGGCCTCTGCGTCATGATCCGCGGGCGCGCGCGCGGCTTCACGCTCGTCGAAGTGCTGGTCGCCTTGATGATCGTCGCGATCGGATTGGCGGCGCTGATGACGACGGTGAACGGCGCGGCCGACGCGAGCGGCTATCTGCGCGACAAGACGCTCGGCGTATGGATCGCGATGAACCGCATCGTCGAAGTGCGCTTGAACCTGCAGCATTTCGGCGCCAACACGGACAAAGGGCAAATCAGCTACGCGGGACGCGACTGGCATTACGACACGCGCTACTTCGATACCAGCATCCCCTCGATGCGCCGCATCGTGGTGCGCGTCTGGGCGGGCAAGACCGCCGCCAAGGGCAATCCGCTCGCCGAGGCGATCGGCTTTCTCGGTGCGGACCTGACCGCGCCCGGCGGCGCGAACGTCGACTGGACGCAAGGCAGCGTGCCGACCGCGACGACCCAGCCCGCCGCGGGCGCCGCCGCCGCGCCGAACAGCGTCGCGGCTGCGCCGCCGACGCCGGCAGCGACGCCGTGAAGCGCCGCGCACCGCTGCGCGCCGCCGCGGGCGGCTTCACCTTGATCGAGATCATGGTGGCCGTGCTGATCCTGGCGATCATGTCCGCGCTCGCCTACGGCACCTATCGGCAAGCGCGCATTGCGGCCGAGCACACCATGCAAGCCATGCGCCGTACGCGTGAAATCGAGTTCGGCATGCGCATGCTCGTCCAGGATTTCGCCGAGCTCGCGCCGCGGCCGGTGCGCGACCCCAGCGGTCAGAACCGCGAACCGTGCTTGAGCGCCGTGCCCGGCGCGGCCTCGCTGGTCGATTTGACGCGCGACGGCTGGTCGAATACCGCGGGCATGCAGCGCAGCACCCTGCAGCGGGTCTCCTATCAATTGGTCGGCACGACCTTGGAGCGCAGTTATTTCAGCGTGCTCGACCCGACCTCGAACGATCAGCCGGTCGTGCAGAAGCTGCTGACCCACGTGAGCGGCGTGCAGTTCAATTATCTCGACGCCAATCAGAACTGGGTCGATCAGTGGCCACCCGCGAATCTGCCGATGCCGGAGCGGCTGTGGACGCGGCCGGCGGCCGTGGAGATCATCGTCACCTTCAAGGACTGGGGCCGCGTGCGCCGCCTCGTCGAGGTCGCCGGATGAGAGCGCCGGGCGCATCGCGGCGGCAGCGCGGCGTCGCGCTGATCATCGCTCTCGTGATCGTCGCGCTGGCGACGATTCTCGCATGGAAGATCGGCTTCGACGGCTTTTTGGAGCGGCGCCGCACGCAGGGCGTTTTGGCGATCGAACAAGCGATGCAATTCGGCTTGGGCGCCGAGGCGCTCGCCGCCGACGTGCTCGACCGGCAGCTGCAGCAGGGCCCGCAGGTGAACCTCGCCCAGCCGTGGGCGCAGCCGACGCAGCCCTTGCCGATCACGCCGGAGGAAAATCCCGACGGGCCGCCGATCGGCACCCTGCAGGGCTATATCGGGGACCAGCAGGGGCTCTTCAACCTGAACAATCTGGGGCGTGTATTGCAAAACGGCACGCAGGATCCGCAGCCGCTGCTGCAATTTCAGCGCCTGCTGGTGTCCGTGCACCTGGAGCCGAAGTGGGCGCAAATGGCGCGCGACTGGATCGACGCCGACAATATCCCCGGCAATCCCGACGGCGCCGAAGACGACGTCTACAGCCGGCAGACGCCGCCCTATTGGACCGGCAACTGGCCGATGACGAGCCCCAGCGAATTGATGGCGCTGCCCGGCTTCGGCCGCGACCGTTATCTGCTGATCGCGCCGTACGTGACTGCCCTGCCGACGGCAACCGCGAAAATCAACATCTGCACCGCGCCCGCGCTGGTCTTGGAAAGCCTGGCCCCGAGTCTTGCCGGCGAGTACTCCCTCAACCCGCAAACGCTGATCGTCGGCCGCAAGAGCGGCTGTTTCCCGGACATGAACACCTTCGATGCCACCGTCGGGCCGGCGGAGCTGCCGCAGGTCTCCCCGTGGATCACCGACAGCAGCCAATATTTCCGCCTGACGACGCGGGTAACGCTTGGCACTACCGAGTTCACCTTGTACAGTCTTTTGTTGCGCGGCACCGGCGGCAAAATCACGCCATTGCTGCGCAGTTTCGGGACGCTATAACACCCATGACGCAGACCTTACTGCTCCGCTTAGCCGCCGCCGGCGAAATTGCCGGCGAATGGCTGAGCGTCGATGAAACCGGCGCGGCGCTCGGCCCGACCGAGCGCGGCCCGCTCGCCCACGCCGCGGCGGCGGCGGCGGCGGCCGCCAGAGTCGTCGTGCTGGTGCCGGCGACGCAGGTCCTGCTCGCCGAGCCCGAATTGCCGCCGGGCAGCGGCGCGAGGCTGGCGCGCGCGGTACCCTTCGCGCTGGAAGAGCAACTGACCGAAGACATCGACCAGCTGTGCTTTGCGATCGGCCGGCGCAACGCGCGCGGCGCGACGCCGGTGGCCGTGGTCTCGCGCACGACGATGCAGGCCTGGCTCGCCGTGCTCGGCGGGGCCGGCATCGCCCCTGCGGCGATCTATGCGGACATCGCCTTGATGGCCGACAATCCGGGCCAAACGGTGCTCTGGCTCGAACGGGAGCGCCTCGCGGTGCGCCGCCCCGGCGCGCTGCCGTTTGCCGTCGAGGTGGCGCCGGTCACCGATGCGCTGATGATCGCCGGGGTGATCGCCGACCCCGATGCCGATCCTTCCGCGGCCGGCGCGCGGCTCGCGGAGAGCGCGATTCTCTACGCCACCCGCGAGGACTGGACGCGCATCCAGGCGGAGTTCGAGGACCTCATGGAACAATTCGCGACGCTGCGCATACAGCTGCTCGCCGACGGTCCGTTGCATTGGCTCGCGCGGCAATTGCACGCCGGCGATGCCGTGAATCTGCTGCAAGGCGAGTTCGCGGCGACCAGCGAGTACCGCAACCGCTGGCGCGAATGGCGGGTCGCGGCGATGCTCGCGCTCGGGCTGCTCGGCGCGCACGTCGCCGCGCAGGCCATTCAGCTTCATCATGCCAACGAGCAGACGGCGATGCTCGACGGCCAGATCACGCGGCTGTTCGCGGCCACGCTGCCGAACGAGACGCTGCGCGACGCGCGCCGCCAGATGCAGGCGCGCCTCGCGAGCATTCGCCGCGGCGGCGGCGGAGCCCAGGTGTTCTTGCATCTGATGCAGGCCCTCGGCCGCGCGCTCGGCCAGAACCCGCAGACGCGCATCGACGCCTTGAGCTTTCGCGAACGCAGCCTCGAGATGCAAGCGAGCGCGGCGAGCATCGACGTGTTCGCGCGCCTCGTGCAAGCGCTCGGCACGCAGGGCGTGACGGCGGCCATCGAGTCCTCGAGGCCGAATGCCGGCGGCATTCAGGCGCACCTGCGGCTCACCCTCGGCGCCGCGCCGGCACGCTGATGGACCGGCTGAAACTCTGGTTCGCGGGGCTCAAGGAGCGCGAACGGCGCCTCCTCCTCGCCGGCGGCGCGGCGCTCGCCCTGCTGCTGCTGGTCGGCGCCGTACTGATGCCCCTGCATGCGGCGCTGTCGACGGCCTTGCGGCGCAGCGATGCGCGGCGCCGGGATCTGCAATGGATGCGCGGCAACGCCGCGGAAATTCGCGCCGGCGCCTTGCTCGCGGGCGCCGCCGCGAGCGAGCCGCCGGTCGTCGTGGTCGACCGCACGGCGCGCAAAGCCGGGCTAGCGGCCGCGCTGCGCGGCACGCAGCCGAGCGGCGCGGACGTGCGCGTGCAGCTCGAAGGGGCGCCGTTCGACACGATGCTGATCTGGCTCGGCACGCTCGATCGGCGCTACGGCCTGGCGGTCGAATCGATCACGGTCGACCGCGCCGCCAGAACCGGTACCGTCAATGCCAACGTCACCTTCTCGACGGCGCGGCACTGAACCGCAGGCGCCGCCGCCGCGCCTTCCTCGGTTCCTGCCGCTGATCGCGATCGGCGTGCTGGTCGCGGCCGGCGCACTGATCGCCGCCTTGCCGGCCGCCGTGCTGCTGCGCGTGCTGCCGTCCTACGTACGCGCCGCGGATCTATCAGGCACGATCTGGCACGGCGTCGCCGCAAAGATCGCCGTCGACGGCGACGATGCGGGTGAGATCGAATGGCGCCTGCACCCCGCGGCGCTGCTGCATGCAGCCTTGCATCTTGACCTGCATTGGCGCGACCGCGGCTTGTGGCTCGACGCCGACGCGCACATCGGCCGCGCCGGCTTGAGCGCGCGCCGGATACGCGGCGGCGGTCCGCTCGCGGATCTCGGCGCGCTCGCGCCGCTCCCCGGTTGGAGCGGCGACGCCGAGGTCGCGCTGTCGAAGCTCAACGCCGAATTTTCGCGCCTCACGGCGATCGCCGGCAACATTCAATTATCGAACCTCGCCTCGCCGACGGTCGCCGGCGGCGCGAACATAGGCAACTACCTCGTGCACTTCGACGACGCCGAGGCCCGTCCCGGCGAGGCGCTGACGGCGCAGATAAGCGACGTCGGCGGCCCGCTGCAGGTGCGGGCGACGCTCTCCATCGATGCCCGCAGGCGCCGCGGCATGCTCACGGGGACGCTGATCGCGCGGCCGGCGGCGCCGGCGCAACTGCGCTCGGCCGTCGCAGAGCTTGCGAAGGTTCGCGGCCGCGACGCCACCGGCCGCGTTCCGCTGGATGTGGAATTCACCTTTTAGCCGTCCCATTCGCGCCAGCCGCGCATCAGCGGGAAATACAAGCCGAGGCGCACGGGTTGCGGCCCGAGGCGGCGCGCGAGCGCCGCGTAACGCGCCATTTGCGCGCCGTAGCGCTCCACCTCGCGGTCGAGGAACGTCTGCGGGGCGCCGCCCATGTGCTCGCTGGTCTTGTAGTCGATGACCCAGCGCACGCCCGTCTCGTCGATGAAGCTGCGATCGAAGACCACGCGCAGCAATTCGCCGTCGCAAACGGCCGAATAGGCGCATTCACGCCGATCCTCACGCCGGCCGCCCTGCAGGATCCAGCGGCCGCGCGGATCGTCGAGCGTCGCGGCAAGCGCCGCCGCGGCGCGGCGCGCTGCCGAATCGACGAGCTCGGCGGGGACGCCGCGCAGCGTCAACCAGCGCCGGTAGTGCGCCGTGCGCGCCTGCATCGCCCGCGCATCGGCGCGCTGCAAATCCAGAGCCTGCAGCTCTGCGTGCACCAGGATGCCGACCTGCCGCGCGCTCTCGCCGGCCCAGTCGAACGCCGGCGCGGGCGCGCCGCCGAGCTCGGCGCCCGCAGGCAGGGCGCGCGGCTCGAAGTCGCCGCCCGGCGGCGGCGCCAGCCAAGCGACCGGCACGCGGCGCAGAGGGCCGCCTTGCAGCACGGCCGCGCCCGCCGGCGGCGCGATCTGCGGCGCGCCCTCCTGCGGTGCCGTAAAATCGGCGCCGGCGGCGGCCCAGAGCACCGCGAGCAAGCTGCCGGCGCGCGGCGGTTGCGCGCCGATCACCGCCGTCAAATGCAGCTGCGCTTTGGCGCGCGTGCAGGCGACGTACAGCAGGCGCTCAGCCTCCAGATCCGCGCCATCGCGCGCCTGCTCGCGCAGGAACTCGAACAGGCGGTCGCCGTCCGCGCCGACCGCCGGGCGCGCGGCCATCACCATGCCGTCGCGGCCGGCGCGCGAGAACTGCAGCGACATCAGGAATTCATCGCGGCGCCGCAGGATCGCCCGATCCAGGGCCGGCACGACGACCAGATCGAATTCCAGGCCCTTCGCCTTGTGTATCGTCATGATCTCGACCGTACTGCGGGTCTCGGCGCGCGCAAACAGCTTGTCGAAGGCCTGCGCCATGTCCGCGGGGTCCGGCAGGCCGCGCTGCTCCAATTCGCGCAGCCGCACGATCGCCGTGCGCGCATCCTGAAGATCGCCGTCGTTCGCGGCGCACGCCGGTCCGCCGAGCGCGAGCCAGCTGCGTTCGAGTGAGCGGGCGAACCCGCCGCGGCCGTGGTCGCGCAGCGCCGGTTCGAGCGCGGCGCGCAAGCGCAGGCAGCGCGCGCGGCCCGCGGCGCTCAGCGCGCCGAGCACGGCATCGTCGGCGAGCGCATCGCAGAGGATCGGCGCGGCGCGCGAGAGCTTCAGCAAATCGGCGAGATCGAGGCCCGCCCAGGGCGCGCGCAGCAGCGCGAACCACGCCGTACGATCGCCGCGGTGCAGGAGCGCGCGCGCCAACATGATCAGATCGCGGACCACCGCACTGTTCTCGAGGGGCTCTATGTCGAGCGCGTGAAAGGCGACGCCGCGCCTGCGCAGTGCGCCGGCGATGTCCTGCGCATGCGCTCTGGCGCGCACCAGTACCGCGATGCGCCAGGCCGGATGCGCGGCGCGCGCCGTCGCGATCCGCTCTGCGATCGCCTCGGCCTCGGCGACGCGCGTCGCATGGCCGCAGAGGCGCATGGCCGGCGGCGCGGCGGCCGCCGGCGCCGGCGACTGCGCCGCGGTACTCGGCCGGAAGGCGATCGCGCCGCGCTCGCGGTCGTCGTAGGGCGGCAGGATCCTCGCGAAGCTCGCGTTGATCCAAGCAACCAGCGGCGGCGCCGCACGAAAGTTCTGCGTCAGGCGCAGCACCGTGAAGCGCACGCCGCCGATGCCGTCCTCGGCGAGTTCCAGAAACGCGCGCACTTCGGCCTGCCGGAAACCGTAGATCGACTGCATCGGATCGCCGACGCAAAAAACGCTGCGGCCGTCGCCGTCCTGCCAGCCGGCGGTCAGGACGCGCAGCAACTCCAACTGCGCGCCGGAGGTGTCCTGGAACTCGTCGATCAAGATATGCTGCAGGCGGTAATCGAGGCGCAGGGCGAGATCGGTCGGCGCCTCGCTGCTGCCGAGCGCGCGTTGCGCCGCGATCGATACCGCCGGAAAGTCCGCCGCGCCCTGCTCGCGCAGCACGCGCTCCAATTGCGCCGCCGCGAGCACGAGGACCTGCGCCACGTCGCGCACCCGCAGCCAATCCTCGTCGCCGTAGCGCATCGGCGGCAGCCCCGCGACGGCCTGCAGCGCGCGCACGGCGGGCGGCTCGCCGGCGATTTCCTCGAGCAGCTGCTGCATCGGCTGCTTTTGTGCGGCGCCGGCCGGGAAACCCTCGCCGGCCGTCAGCCGCGCGCGCACCGAGCCGCTCTTCGTCAAGGCGACGGCCGCGAAGGCGCGCCAGCGCGCCGCGTCCTCGGGTTCGGCCCGGAGCACGGAGCCGTCGGCGCGCCACGGGGCGAGTGGCGCCTGCGCATCGACGATCCCCTGGGCGGCGGCGTGCAGCCACTGCGACGCGGCCTCGATGCGTTCGGCGCCGATGACTTGCCGCGCCGACTGCAGCAGCCGCGCGATCAGCAGCGCGAGATCCTGATCGAAGCGTTGTCGAACGGCTCGCAGCTGCGCTTGCTCGGCGGGCGCGGCCGCCCGCAGGCCGCCGGCGAGCAGCGGCAGCCAGCGCTCGCGGCTCGGCAGCATCTCGGCGATCAGGCGCGCGAGCATCTCGTAGCGCTGATCGCTCTGCGCCAGCACGCGCTCCACCGCCGCGCCGTACTCATCCTCTTCTTCATGCGCGAGGGTGCGCCGCGCCGCCTCGCGGTACCACTCGCCGGCGTTTTCGGCGGCGCCCGACCGCGCGCCGAGGCCGGCGCCGATCGGCAGATTGCCGGCGAGCCACGCGTTGAATGCATCGATCGTCTCGATGCGCAGGCGCGAGGCGTGCACGCCGAGATCCATGCCGAGCGCATCGAGATGCCGCGCGGCGCCGACCGCGAGCTCCCAGGTGAGCGGCTCCAGCCCGGCCGGGCAATCCGCAGAACGCGCCGCCTGCAACGCCCGCGCGACGCGCGCGCGCATCTCCTCGGCGGCCCGCCGCGTGAAGGTCAGCGCGAGAATCCGCTCGGGCGCCTCGACGGTCGCGAGCACGCGCAGGTAGCGCTGCACCAGCAAGGTGGTCTTGCCGGAGCCCGCCGGCGCCTGCACCAGCACGGAACCCTCGTGCCGGACCGCGCGCGCGCGCGCTTCGAGGTCGCCGGCCGGCTGCGGCTCACGCATCGGCGTGCGCCGCGGCGGCCGCTTCGTCCGCGTCCTCTGCATCGATGCCGATGCGGCAAAAGCCCTGCAGATGGCAGGACCGGCAGGCGCGCGGCGTCGGCGCGACCGCGGCGTGGCCGGCGCGAAAATCCTCCGCCAGCCGCTCTATTCGCGACTGCCACAGACCGAGCAGAGCCGCGAGGCTCGGCGCCTCCTCCAGGGAGCTGCGGCGCTGCCGCGGATCGAACACGGCGTCGCGCTCCGACTCGACCACGAACCTGCATGCCGCGGCATTGACCTGCCCGTAAGCGACGGCGACCAGGTCTTCGCGCTGCAGCAGCGCGTACATCGGCAATTGCGGATTGTCCGGCCGCTCGCCGCGCCAATCGACGGAGGCGAGGCCGGTCTTGTAATCGATGATCACGCGGGCGCCGTCCTCGAGGCGATCGATGCGATCGATGCGACAGTCGAATTGAAGTCCGGCATGCCGCGCCGTCTGCGGGCTCTGCTCCAGCCGTTCCACGGAAAAGTCCGCGCGCCGCCGCTCGAGCTGCAGCCAGCGGCCGAGCAGCGCGCGCATCCGCAGGCGCTCGCGCTCGCGCCAACGCGCACCCGGATCGCGCTGCGCACAGAGTTGCTCGAGCGCCTCGCCGATGCTGCGTTCGAGCAACAGGGCTTCGGCGGACTCGCCCTGCGCGCGCAGCGCCGCCTGGTCGCCGAGCGCCGCCCAGATGCGTTCGAGCGCCGCGTGCATCAGGCTGCCGCGCTCGCGGGCATTGAACCCGGGCGCCGGCCGGCTCAATGGGTCGCTGCGCAAGCGCGTCTCGGCCATGCCGCGGAACGCGCAGCGCGATTGCGCCTGCAGCGTCGCCACGCCGCGCGTGCGCTCGCCGTCGGCGAACGGCGGCGCCTGCGTATCGGCCCAGATTTCCATCGGCGGCGCATTTTGCCGCGCCGCATGCCAATGCGGCCGCAGCACCGGCGCGGCGCAGCCGATCGGCGGCAGATCCCGCGGCAACAAGGCGCTCGGCAGCAGCGAGCGCGCTTCGCCGCTATCGGCGAGGCTGAAGACGGCGCGCCCGGCGCGCTTGCGCCAGCGCTGCTGCAGATCGAGCGCCGTCGCGAGCTGCATCGCGGCGCTCGCGCCGGGCACGCCGTAGCGCTGCTGCAGGGGCACCGGCAACAGCGGCGCGGGCGCTGCCGGCAACGGCCACGCCTCGGCGCTCATGCCGGCGATCCACAGGCCGTCGTAGTTCAGCCAGGGATCGCCGAGCGAGCCGCTGATCCAGATCGGTGCGACGCCGGTCTGCGGTTGAAACGGCGTGTCGAACGCGGCGGCCGCAAGTTTGCGTTCGGCGGCCGCGCGCGGCAGGCTGCCGAACAGTGCGTCGGCGGCGCCGAGCGCGGCCAGCAGTTCGGAAAATCGCTGCGCCGCCTGGTACTCGGCGCTCGACCAGCGCCTGCGCCCGGCCCACGGACCTTGTTCGAAGGCCGCCGTCCAGAGCGCCACCCAGCGGCTCATGGGCTGCGCGCCGCGCAGCGCCTCGAGACGCTGGAAAACCGCCGCAATGCGCGTCAACGCGGCGCACGGCGCCAAGGAACGCTCGCGCAGCAGGCGCGCGCCGATCGCGAGCCAGGCGCGCAACGGCATTTCGCTGGCCGCCGCGCGGCGCAATTCCAAATCCAGCGAGGCGGCGGTGCCGGCGTCGGCCGTGTCGGTCTGCAGCTGCGGCGATCGCAACACCGCGCTGAAGCGCTCGAACGGCACCGGGCCGCGGCTGATCTGCAGGGCATCGAGCGCCGCGCGCACCGGCGCGAATGCCGCGAGCGGCGTGCCGCCGGCGATGGCGTAGCGGGCAATGCCGTCGACGCCGTCGCTGCGAAAGCGCTGCGGCGCGAGCGCCGCATCGAAGGCGTCGATCACCTCGGCGCGCCGCGCAGGCAAATCGGCAATGCAGATCCAGGCGCGAAAATCCGCCTGCGCCGCGAGCGCAACGCGCGCCCACTCGGCCGCGGCGGCGATCTCGGCGTCCGCCGAGGGGCTATGGCACAAGACGGCGTCCTGCACGGCGGCGGCCGCGGGATGGATCATGCAGCGCGCATGCGCGGCGAGCCAGCGCCTCGCCGCCGGATGCCAGGCCGGGCTTTCCACCCAGGCGAGCGGTTGCGGCGCGGCGGCGAAGCTCTGCAGCAATTGGTCGGCGCTCTGGCAGCCGAGCTCGCGGCAGCGCTGCTCGAAGCGCGCGATCCAGGCGAGCAGGGTGCGCGACTCATCGGTTGCCGCCGCGGCGATCTCCGGCAGCGGAATACCGTACTCGATGATGATGCGCCGCGCCCGCCGCGCCGCGCCCGCCGCCGCCGCCGCGTCGAGCAAGCCGGCGCCGGCATCCTCCTGCGCCACGATCTCGCGCCACAACGCGCGCTCCTCGACCTCCTGCAGCACGCGAAGGTCCGAGGCATCGCGCAATAGCCTGGCCTGGTGCTGCTCGCGCAGCCACGAGGAGAAGTCGCGCACGCAGGGCGTCGGCCAAATTTCATGGCCCGCCGCGCGGTGGTGGCGCTCCACCGAATCGAACAAGGCCGCCGCCAGCTCGCCGCTCGGCGCGAGCACCGCAAGGCCCGCATCGAGGCTCGCCAACAGCTCTGCGGGCAGCGGCGGCGCGCTCAGCGCTGCTGCGCCTTGCCGGCCGCGGCGACCATCTCGAGCGGCGGCGCGGCGAGCACGCGGGCGTCGAGCAATTCCTCGATGCGCCCGAAAACCGTCGCGAGGACCGCGGCCTCCGGCAAATTGGTGATGCGGAAGAAATTGCGCTCGCCGAAATTGAAGCTGACACCCGGCGCCACCAGCACGTGCTTGCTCTCCAGCAGATCGAGCGCGAAACTCTGATCGTCGAAGCCGGCAAAGCGGTCGCCGCGCACTTCGACGAAGGCGTACAGCGCCCCCATCGGCCGCGCCAGGCGCAAGTAGCGGCTGCGCGCCGTGCCGTCGATGATCGCCCGCCGCGATTCGTGCAGACGTCCGCCGGGGCGAGTCAAATCCAGGATGCTCTGGGTTCCACCGAGCGCGGTCTGCACGGCCCATTGGCCGGCGACGTTGCTGCACAGGCGCAGCGACGACAAGAGCTCGAGCGCCGCGAGGTAATCCGCGGCGTTCTTGGTATCGCCGGAGAACGACGCCCAGCCGACGCGGTAGCCGCAGGCGCGGTAGACCTTCGACAAGCCGCTCATCGTGCAGCAGAGCGTGTCGTGCACCAGGGTCGCCATCGGCACGAACTCGGCGCCGTCGTAGAGTATCTGGTCGTAGATCTCATCGGCCAGCACCACCAGATGGTGCCGCTCGGCGAGGCGCGCGATCGCCTCGAGCGTCGAGCGCGGATAGACCGCGCCGGTCGGATTGTTCGGATTGACGACGACGATCGCGCGCGTGCGCGGGCCGATCATCGCCGCCAGTTCTTCCGTATCCGGTACGAAGCCGTTGCCGGCGGCGCAGCGGTAATGCCGCGCGCGTCCCGAGTTCAAATTCACGGCCGCCGTCCACAGCGGATAGTCCGGGCTCGGCACCAGCACCTCGTCGCCGCCGTTCAACAGGGCGCGCAGGCACAGGTCGATCAACTCGCTGACGCCGTTGCCGATGAACACTTCCTCGACCGTCACGCCGCGCACGCCGCGCCCCTGCTGCTGCATGACGACCGCTTCGCGCGCCGGGAAGATGCCCTTTTGGTGGACGTAGCCTTCGCTGTGGCGCAGATTCTCGATCATCGCGAGACGCATCGTCTCCGGCGTGCGAAAGCCGAACGCGTACGGATTGCCGATGTTCAGCGATATGACATCGTGCCCCATGCGCTCCAGTTCGAGCGCGCGCCGCGCCAGCTTGCCGCGGATCTCGTAGCGTACGCCCTGAACGCCGTCGCTCGGCCGCACCTGCTTCGGTTGGCTCATTCTCGAAGAATAGCCGAATGCGCGCTACTTGGGCAGCGCCGTCCAGGGCGGCAACTCATGGAGCCGATGGCAGGCGACCATATGTCCCTCGGCGGCCCGTTGCAGGGGCGGCGCCGCGGCGCAGATCGCGGCGGCATGGGCGCAGCGGCTGCGAAACACGCAGCCGGAGGGCGCAGATCGCAGCGGCGGCGGCTCGCCGGCGAGGCGCTCTGCGGCCTCGGCTTGCGCGCCGGGACGGATTCGCGGTACGGCGCCGATCAGCGCCCGCGTAAAGGGATGCAGCGGCGCGGCGAACAGCTCGTCGCGCGGCGCGCTCTCCACCAGGCGGCCGAGGTACATGACCAGCACCTGGCGGCTGACGTGGCGCACGACAGAGAGGTTGTGGCTGATGAACAGCATCGCCATGCCGGTCTCGCGCTGCAGGTCCGAGAGCAGGTTGACGATCTGTCCTTGGATCGACACGTCCAGGGAGCTGACCGCCTCGTCGCAGATCAGCAGTTGCGGCCGCGGCATCATCGCCCTGGCGATGCCGATGCGCTGGCATTGGCCGCCGCTGAACTCGTGCGGATAACGTGCCGCCATCCACGGCTCGAGGCCGACGCGCGCGAGCATCTCCCCGGTGCGCGCCCGCCGTTCGCGCGCGCCGAGCGCCGCTTCGAAGATCTCCAGCGGCTCGCCGAGAATGTCGCCGACCGTCATCTGCGGATCGAGGCTGGCGAGCGGATCTTGAAAGACGATCTGCAGATCGCGGCGGCGCCGGCGCAGCGCCGCGCGCGACAAGGTCAGCAGATCCTCGCCGCGCCACAGCACTCTCCCGCCGGCCGCCGGGATCAGGCGCAGGATCGCGCGCGCCAGCGTCGATTTTCCGCAGCCGGATTCGCCGACCAAACCCACGGTGGTCGCCGCCGGCAAGTCGAAGCTCACGTCCTGCAGCGCGACGAAGCGCTTGCGCCGCATAGCATGCCGGCCCGCCGCGAACTCGACGCGCAGATCCCGGACCTCGAGCAGCGGCGCGTTCATGCGCACAGCGGGTGATGGCAAGCCGCTTGCGCGGTGGCATCCGCGGGCAGCAGCAGCGGCCGCTCGCGCGTGCAGCGCTCGGTCGCGCGCCAACAGCGCGGCGCGAACGCGCATCCCTCGATCGGCAGCGCGAGATTCGGCGGCTGGCCGGGCAAGGTGTCGAGCCGCGGCGCCAGCGCCGCGTCGATGCGCGGCGCACAGCGCAGCAAGGCGGCGGTATACGGATGGCGCGGGCCGCGGTACAGGTCCGCGGCGCGCGCCGTCTCGACGATGCGGCCCGCGTACATGACGTAGATCCGCTCGGCCAGGCCCGCGACCACCGCCAGATCGTGGCTGATCAAGACGATCGCGGTGTGAAATTCGCGGCGCATGTCCTGCAGCAGGCCGATCACTTGCGCCTGCACGGCGACATCGAGCGCCGTGGTCGGTTCATCGGCGATCAGAAGGTCCGGCCCGCACAGCAAGCTCATGCCGATCAGCACGCGCTGGCGCATGCCGCCCGACAGCTCGTGCGGATATTGGCGCATGCGCCGCGCGGCATCGTCGATGCCGACACGCCGCAACATCGCGAGGGCGGCATCCTGCGCCCGCCGGCGCGGCATTTTGCGGTGAAAGACCAGCACTTCGGCCAGCTGCACGCCGATGCGCAGAT
This sequence comes from Steroidobacteraceae bacterium, assembly GCA_035531435.1. Taxonomy (GTDB): domain Bacteria; phylum Pseudomonadota; class Gammaproteobacteria; order Steroidobacterales; family Steroidobacteraceae; genus Bog-1198. The sequence continues at coordinate 41,715 of DATKSW010000027.1, forward strand.
GCGGCGTCAGCGAACTCTGCGGGTCTTGAAAGATCATCGCGAGTTTCGCGCCGCGCAGGCTCTGCAGCAGGGCGCGCGGCGCGGCGAGAATTTCCCGCCCCGCGAAGCGGATGCTGCCGCTCGCCGCCGCGTTCGCCGGCAGCAGGCCCATGACCGCCATGCCGAGCTGGGTCTTGCCGGATCCGGACTCGCCGACGATGCCGACGCACTCGCCCGCCGCCACCTTGAGCCCGACCTGCCGGAGCGCGCCGATCGCGGCGCCGGCGCGGCGAAATTCCACCGATAAGCCGTCGATCGCGAGTATCGCGCTCACGGCTCAATGCTCTTTGACGTCGAGCGCGTCGCGCAGCGCGTCGCCGAGCACGTTGAACGAGATCAGCAGGATCGCGAGAACCACGCCCGGCACCAGCAGCATCCACGGCGCCGACTCCATTTCCGCGGCGCCCTCGGCGATCAGGGTGCCGAGACTCGCCTGCGGCTCCTGCACGCCGAGGCCGAGAAAGCTCAAAAAGCTCTCGAACAGGATCATCTGCGGCACGGTCAGCGTCGCATAGACGATCACCGGGCCGATGACGTTCGGCACGATGTGCCTGAAGATGATGCGCGCAGGACCCGCGCCGCCGGCGACCGCGGCTTCGATGAACTCTCGGCCGCGCAGCACCATGGCCTGGCCGCGGACGATGCGCGCCATCGTCAGCCAACCGATCGCGCCGATCGACACGAACAGCAGCAGCAGGTTTCTGCCGAATACCACGGTCAACAGGATCACGAAGAAAATCAGCGGCAAGCCGCTCAAGATCTCGATGACGCGCATCATCAGATGATCGACGCGCCCGCCGGCGAACCCCGCCACCGCGCCGTAGACGATGCCGACCGCGAGACTCACCGAGGTCGCGACCAGGCCGATGGCGAGCGAAATACGCGTGCCGAGGAGCGTGCGCACGAACAGGTCGCGTCCCAGACGGTCGGTGCCGAGCCAATGCGCGTGCCGCAGGCTCGGGCCGACGGCGATGTTCCCCCAATCGATCGCGTCGAAGCGGTTGGGGTTGACGTGCGGGCCGATGATCGCCGCCGCGATCAGCGCGAATATCGCCGCGAGCGCGGCCGTTGCGGCGCGATCCGTGAGCAGGCGGCGTCCGGCGCCGCGCCACAGACCCGGGGCGAGCGGCCCGAGATCCTCGGGCGGCGCGCTCATGCCTCGAGCCGGACGCGCGGGTCGAGCCAAGCGATCGCGGCGTCGGCGACCAGCCCCATGAAGATCAATATCGCCGAATAGACGATCACCATGCCGAGCACCAGCGTGTAGTCGCGATTCAGCGCGCCCTGCACCAGGTAGCGGCCGATGCCGGGCAGGCCGGCGATCGTCTCCACGACCAAGGAGCCGGTCATCACCATCGCCACCGCGGGCGCAAGGTAGCTCGCGACCGGTATCAGCGCCGGACGCAGGGCGTGGCGCATGACGATCGTGCCCCGCGGCAGGCCCTTGGCGAACGCCGTGCGTATGTACGGGCTCTGCAGCACCTCGAGCATGCTGCCGCGCGTCAGGCGCGCGATGTATGCGAGCGGCGGCAGGCTCAAGGTGACGACCGGCAATACCAGGTCCGCCGCCGATCCGGGCGTCCACCCCGCCACCGGCAGCCAATGCAGGGTGACACCGAAGAGCAGCCCGAGCGCCGGCAGCAGCACGAACGAGGGTATCGCGATGCCGGCGACGGCGAGCGCCATCGAGGCGTGATCGGCGATCGACTTGTGATGAAGCGCGGCGAATGTGCCGACGGCGACGCCGGCGACGGTGGCGATCAGGATCGCGATCGCCCCCAGGGTCGCGCTCACCGGCAGCCCCTGTGCGATCAACTCCGTCACCGTGAAATCCTTGTAGCGGAACGAGGGCCCGAAATCCCCGTGCGCCAAGCCGCCGATGTAGTGCAGGTATTGGCGCCACATCGGCTCGTTCAATCCGTAGGCGGCGTTCAAATTGGCGAGCACGTCGGCGGGCAGCGTCTGTTCCTGATCGAACGGCCCGCCGGGAGCCAAGCGGATCAGGAAGAACGTGATCGTGACGATCGCCAGCAAGGTGGGAATGGCGCCGCACAATCGGCCGAAAAAATAGCGGAAATTGTGCATGCGTGCGCGAAGTGTAGCGGCTGCCCCCAAGGTGGACAAGGCGCGGCGCGGTCCTTAAACTGTCGCGCCTGCCGTGGCGCGGCCGAGGCGCGGCGCCGGGCTCAAGGAGTCGAAATGAAGAAGATCATGGTTTGCATCAAACGCGTCGTCGACTACAACGTGCGCGTGCGCGTCAAGGCCGACGGCAGCGGCGTGATGCTGGACGGCGTGAAGATGAGCGTCAATCCGTTCGACGAGATCGCGCTGGAAGAAGCCCTGCGCATCAAGGAGCGCGGCACGAATGCCGAGATCCTCGCGGTCGCCATCGGCGTCGCCGAGGCCCAGCAACAACTGCGTACGGCGCTCGCGATGGGCGCAGACCGGGCGATCCTGGTGCAGACCGAACAGCCGGTGGAGCCCTTGACGGCGGCGCAGACTTTCCTCGCGCTGGCGCGCAGGGAGAATCCGGATTTGATTCTGCTCGGCAAACAGGCGATCGACGACGACGCCAATCAAACCGGCCAGATGCTCGCCGCGCTCTGGGACCGACCGCAGGCGACCTACGCCTCGAAGCTCGCGATCGACGGCGGCAAGGCGACCGTGACCCGCGAGGTCGACGCCGGCCTGGAGACGATCGAGGTGGATTTGCCGGCGGTCGTCAGCGTCGATCTGCGGCTCAATGAGCCGCGTTACGTGAAGTTGCCCGACATCATGAAGGCCAAGAAGAAACCCCTGGACGTGGTGTCGCTCGAGAGCCTGGGCGTCGCCGCCGCCGTCTGGCTGAAGGCCGTGAAGACCGAGCCGCCGCCGCAGCGCCAAAAAGGAATCATGGTCAAAGACGTCGCCGAACTGGTCGGCGTCCTCAAGAGCAAGGGGTTGATCTGATGTCGAAGATACTGATACTCGGCGAGCACGACGGCACGACCCTGAATCCGTCGACGCACAAGTGCGTCACCTGCGCCAAGGCGATAGCCGGCGCGCAAATCACCGTCGCGCTGTTAGGCTCTGACACCGCGGCGGTCGCCGCGCAGGCCGCGGCGATCCAGGGCGTCGAGCGCGTGCTGCGCGTCGACCGGCCGGAAAACGCGCATCCGCTCGCCGCCCTCTACGCGCCGCAGATCGCGGCGCTCGCCGCGGACTACAGCCACGTGTTCGGCCCTTCCACGAGTTTCGGCAAGGATCTGACGCCACGCGTCGCGGCGCTGCTCGGCGTCCCGCAGGTCAGCGATCTGATGGCCGTCGAGGGCGCATACCGCTTCCGCCGGCCGACCTATGCCGGCAATGCGATCGTCACCGTCGAGGCCGAGCCGTCGCGCATCCTGGTCGCCACGGTGCGCGTCGCTTCCTTCGAGGCGGCGCCGAACGGCGGCAGCGCGGCGATCTCGGCCCGGACGCTCGACATCGCCCTGCCGGCGCACACGCGCTATGTCGGTGCGAGATCCGGCTCGACCGATCGGCCGGACCTGCAGACGGCGGCGCGCGTCGTCTCCGGCGGCCGTGCGCTCGGCAGCGCGGAGAACTTCAAATTGTTGTTCAGCCTCGCCGACAAGATCGGGGCGGCGGTCGGCGCCTCGCGTGCCGCGGTCGACGCCGGTTACGCGCCGAACGAGATGCAGGTCGGTCAGACTGGCAAGATCATCTCGCCGGAGATGTACATCGCGGTCGGCATCTCCGGGGCGATCCAGCACCTGACCGGAATCAAGGACGCCCGCACGATCGTCGCGATCAACAAGGACGGCGAAGCGCCGATCTTCGAGGTGGCCGACGTCGGCCTGGTCGCCGACCTGTTCCAGGCGGTGCCCGAGCTCGAGCGCCTGATCGGCGCGTGATCCGCCGTCAGAGCTGCCGCAGCACGTAGTCGGCGGCCGACACCTTGAACTCGCCGGGTTTCTCGACGTTGACGTGCGTCGCGACGCCGTCCTCGACGATCAGCGCAAAACGCTGCCCGCGGGTTCCCATGCCGAAGCCGCTGGCGTCCAATTCCAAACCCAGCGCCTTGGCGTATTCGCCGTTGCCGTCGGCGAGCATCAGTATCGCCTCGCCGACGTTGCCGTGCTTGCCCCAGGCATTCATGACGAAAACGTCGTTGACCGCCATGCAGGCGATCGTATCGACGCCCTTCGCCTTGATCGCCGCCGCGTGCTCGACGAATCCAGGCAAATGGCGGGCATCGCAAGTCGGCGTGAAAGCGCCGGGAACGGAAAACAGCACCACTTTCTTGCCCTTGAACAACTGCTCGGTGGTGATCTTCTGCGGGCCTTCCTTGGTCATGCGCGTAAAGCCGCCCGACGGCATGCGCGCACCGGCTTTGATGGTCATCGCAACACTCCTCGCCGAAATTGGCTCAGCTTAAATTCGCGGCGTAGATGCGCCACAATTTGAGGATACCGGGATCGACCGACGGCACCGTCTTCAATTGCGCAAACGCCTTCTTGGCCGCGGCGGTATTCTTCAAGGCTTGTTGCGCGAGGCCGAGATACACGTAGGCCACCGCCGGATCCTTGATTTGGCCCTTCTGCAGAGCGCGCGTGATCGACTGCACGGCGCTCTGGTAATCGCCGAAACCGTAGTAGACCTCGCCGAGGGCGGCGTCGAGCTGGCCGGCCGGGCTCTTGTTCGCGTCCCTGACGTATCCCGGAATGCCCTTTTTGTCGATGTTGGCGCGCGCCTGCATCGCCTTCAGCAGCCGGTTGGTGCGGTCCATCTGATCCGGCGTGACGACGCCGCTCGCGAGCGCCTTCTGGACGACCGCCGTCGCCTCGGCCGGCAGACCCGCATCGCCGAGCAATTGCGCCATCTCCATGTAGTCGCTGCCGACCTTCATCGAGTTGGTGTTGTACATGATGCGATAAATCATCAGCAGGTTGCTGTCCTTGCGTTCGTCCTGACGCACCAGGCGCAGCAGCGGATTCCAGTATTCGCTCTTGTTGGTCAGGCGCACCAGATCCTCGTAGCCCGCGACCTCCGCGGCCGTGTCGTTCGCGTCGAACGCACAGCGCAGCTTGATCTGATAATAGCCTTCCTGCGGCGGCTTGCCGGCCTTGCGGCTCGCGGCGATCGCCTTGTCCATGTAGACGCCCGCGTTCCTGCAGTCCTTCGTCAGGTAATAGCTTTGACCGACGACCGCATAGATATCCGGGCTGGCCGCGCCCAAATCCGCGAGCTTCTTGCCGTAGACGATCGACTTCGCATATTCATGCGCGTTATAGCTCAGCTGGAAGACCGCGCGCGTGAAGCGCAGGGTGTCGGCCGGCGAGCAGGCGCCGGTCGAAAGCGCCGCTTCCCACGATTGCTCCGCGGCCTTCATGTTGCCGAGCTTCACGTAGGCGAAGGATTTCAGGTCGTCTATCGTCTTGTGATCGAAGCCGGTCAGCGGGCTCTTGGCCTCGGCCTTCTTAAGGTCCGTGAGGCCGTCGTTCCAGTGGCCGGTCTGCAGCGCCTTCTGCGCGGCGATCATTTCGCGCGCTATGGAGCGGCTGATCTGCGGCCCCTTGGGCGCCGCGGCCCTTGCTGCGGGCGCGCCGCCGGCGCACATCAGCGCCGCGGCGATTGCCGCGCTGACCAACAGGGATCGGCTTCGAATCTCGATTATCGCAGGTATCATCATCGAACCTCTCTGGCGTACTTGCACCGGCTGGCGTACTTGGACCGGCTGGCGTACTTGGACTGGCGTTCTTCAAGGAAACGGCGCGCAACCCGCACAGGGCCGGCGCGCCGATCATGGCCGAAAATGCGCTACTGGAACAAGTTGTTGTTGACGAAACCTATCTTCTTCATCCCGCGGCTCTGCAGATCGGCGAGCGTTTTCGCCACATTGTCGTATTTCGCGAACTTGTCGACCGTGATGTGCACTTCGGGTTGCGGAACCAGGACCGCTTCCTCGGAGATGTAGCCCTGCAAGGTCTTGCGGTCGACCGGGGTTCCGTTCCAGGAGAGCGTGCCGTCGAAATCGATCGACACGTTGATCACCGGCGGCGGCGGCGGCGGCACGTAATTAGGCGGCGGCGGCAGCGGATTGTCGATCTTGACCGCATCGGTCATGACCGGAATCGTGATGATGAAGATGATCAGCAGCACCAGCATGACGTCGATCAACGGCGTCATGTTGATTTCCGACATCGAGTCGCCTTCGTCGCCGCCTACGTTCATTGCCATCGATGTCTCTCCTACGGGCCGACGCCCAGATGGTCGGGCGTGGTCAAGAACGCGACTTTGCGAATGCCGATCTCTTGAGCGGCCACCAGCACCTGGCCGACATACAGGTAGCGCACGTCGGAATCGCCGCGGATATCCACCTCCGGTTGCGGGGTCAGCGTGACGATCGCACGCAGCTCGGCCTTAAGATCGTTCTGGTTCGCGAGCTTCTTGATGTTCCAGTACAGATCGCCGTTCTTGTCTATCGATATGGTGATGTTGCCCGGCTTGGTCACCGTCGGCACGTTGGTCGCCGTCGGCAGGGTCAGATTGATCTGCGGAACGATGATCGGGATCGTGATGATGAAGATGATCAGCAGCACCAACATCACGTCCACGAGGGGCGTGACGTTGATGGTCGACATCATGTCGCCGCCCTCGCCCTTCGACTGAATGTTCAGCGCCATCGGACGGCCGTCCTAGCGAGCGGCCGCGGGCGCAGGCTTGACGCCGCCTGCGGGCTTATCCATGCCCGCGGGCTTATCCATGCCGAGCCCCATCTTCGCGCCGGAGATCAGGTAGGCGTGCAGCTCGTGGGTGAAGTGGCTGACGCGCTCCTGGATGACCTTGTTGCGGCGCAATAGCACGTTGAAGCCGAGCACCGCCGGCACCGCGACGAACAAACCCATCGCCGTCATGATCAAGGCCTCGCCGACCGGGCCCGCGACCTTGTCGATCGACGCTTGTCCGGCCAGGCTGATCGCGATCAGGGCGTGATAGATGCCCCAAACCGTGCCGAACAGGCCGACGAACGGCGCCGTCGCACCGACCGACGCGAGGACCGGCAGGCCCGACTGCATGCGGCCGATGATCGTGTCGGCGGTGCGCTGCAGCGCCTGGGTGATCCACTCGCTGGTGTCGATCGCGCCGGCGAGACGCGTCTTGTTCACCTCGTGGTGCTCGTACGCCTGCTTGCCGGTTTCCGCCAGGGCGCGGAACGGGTTCGAATCGCCCTTCAGCTTGCCGACCGCGTCGGTGAGGCTGTTCGCGCTCCAGAATTCCTTTTCGGCGGCGACCGATTGTTTGCGCAGGCGGCGTTGATCGAAGTACTTCGTGAACATGATGAACCATGTCATCAAGGACATGATCAGCAGAACCAACACGGTCGCCCGCGTAACGATGTCGCCATTCTGGAGCATGGCACCAAGGCCGTACGGATTATTGACAACTGTCTCTGACATGGACCGATTCCCTCTACGTGTTCAAGTTATTGATCTATGAATTCAAGCGCCGTTCAACGATACCAACGGAACAAACTGGACCCCGGGGGCGCTCGCGCGTCAATCCGTGAGCCGCCAGGTGATCGGCACGATCGTCGTCAATTCGACCGGCTTGCCGTTGACGGTGGCCGGCAACAGACGCTGGCCGTGCACCGCCTTCAGACAAGCTGCGTCCAGGCGCGGGAAGCCCGAACTCTTCTCCAGCGATTCGCCGACGATGCGCCCGTCGGCGGCGACGGTCATGCGCACGCGGCAGGTTCCTTGTTCGCCGGCGCGCCTGGAGGCATCCGGATACCAATCCTGGCCGATCTTCAAAGGATGCCGGGGATCCATGCGCGGCGCCGTTCTGACGACGTGCACGACCGGCGCCGCGACCGGCGGCGGCGCGACGGTGCGCGTGATCACGGTAATCGCGTTGGTTTGCTGCACCGGAGCCTGGATGTCGACGAACTCCGGCGGCGGCACGTACGGCTTGATGTCTTGCAGTTTCGGCGGCGGCGGCGGCGGCTTGTCGTTCTGCTTCGGCTTGTCGATCTGCGCGATCTGCACCGGCTGGATGACCGTCTGCATGACGCGCCGCGCGAGTCCGGAGTAAAACCCATAGCCAACGACGATGTGCAGCAAAATAACGGCGAGCAGCGCGCCGCCTCTCTTGCCAGAAAACAGCGATGGCTCTTGGTATGTATACATAATTCTACTAGCGACCTATCCCCTGACTAGATCCTACGACTCGCGAGTTTTACGCCCCGGCGCCAAGCGCCGCGGCGTAAAATAGCCATTCGCAGCGCACGCCCCCGCAAACGCGCGCAGAGCGGCTGCGACGCACCCACCGCCATTCCGGTGAGGGCCCCTCGAACTCCGTTCTGTGAATCAGAAGCCTGACACAGTTGCGCCCCGAACTGCAAGCGCGAGTTCGCGCGGGCCGCGGCTGCGCGGCGGCGGCCTCTTATGACGCAACGCCATAGCGGCGCAGCAGATAGCGGTACACGCCGCGCAAGCCCTGCGGCTCGGCGCCGACGCTGCGCCCCGGCCGCTCCCTGGGGTTCCAGGCATACAGATCGATATGCAGCCAGCGCGGCGAGGCCGTCACGAAGCGCTGCAGGAACAGAGCGCCGAAAATCGCGCCGGCGAACGCCGTCGGCGAGACGTTGGCGACATCGGCAATCTTGCTGGAGAGTTCCTCGTCGTACGCAGGCCACAGCGGCATCGGCCACAACGGGTCGTGCTCGGCCGCCGCCGCGCGCGCGAGCTCGGCGACGACCTCGGCGTCGTTGCCGAACAACGCCGGCAGTTCGGGCCCCAAGGCGATGCGCGCCGCGCCGGTCAGGGTCGCAAAGTCGATGATCAGATCCGCGCCCTGGCCGTCGGCGAGCGCCAGGGCGTCGCACAGCACCAGCCGCCCTTCGGCGTCCGTATTGCCGACTTCGACCGACAGTCCCTTGTGCGTCGTCAGCACGTCGCCCGGCCGGTACGCGTTGCCGCCGACCGCATTCTCGACCGCGGGTATCAGCACGCGGATCTCGGCGCGAATCTTCGCCTGCATCAGCATCTGGGACAAGGCGAGCGCGACGGCGGCGCCGCCCATGTCCTTCTTCATCAACGCCATGCCGGCGCTCGTCTTGATGTCGAGGCCGCCGCTGTCGAAGCACACGCCCTTGCCGATCAGCACCAGCAGGCGCGCGTCGGCCGCCGGCGCCGCAGAGCGCAGCTCGATGAGCCGCGGCGCCGTCGCGCTCGCGCGGCCCACCGCGTGGATCGCGGGGAAGCCGCCGCGCAACAGCTCATCGCCCACCCATTCGCGAAACGCGGCGCCGTTGCGCGCGGCGATGGCGCGCGCCGCCGCGGCGAGCTCCGCCGGACCGAAATCCGCCGCGGGCGTGTTTATCCAGTCGCGCGCCATCGTCAGCGCCTCGGCGGCGAGCGCCGCGTAGCCGTGGTCGGCATTCGCGGGCGCGGCGATGCGCGCCGCAGGCTCCGCCGGCGCGCGCCGATAGCGCTGGAAACGATAGGCCGCGTACTCGAAGCCGAGGAGCAGCTGCGTCGCCTCCTCGTCGCTCCACCGCTGCGCCGCCCGGTACAGGCGCGGCGGCAGACGCTCGGCGATGCCGGCCGCTTGCCACAGCGACAAGCGGCCGGCGCGCCTGCCCAAGCCGCCGACGGCGGCGGCCGGCGCACCGCCCGCATCGGGCAGCAGCAGAACTCGGCCACGCTCCGCCTGAAAATGCTGGGCGTCGAGCCAACGCTGCGCAGGCGCGCTCTGCGCGCTTCTCCAGGCGTCCGCCTCGTCCTCGTACAGCAACCACAAGGGCGTCGCAATCTGGCTATGGGCATCCATCCTGGTGATCCTTGAGGGCCGGTAAAGCGCCGCAGCGGCTCGCGCATTCTTGCATCATAAGAGATTCTGTGGTGCTATTTACGGCTGGATAACCCCATGCCTGACGCCGCATTCGAGGGACCCCGCGCTGGACCCCGACGGTCTTGCCGCGGGGTCTCGCATTATTGACGGCCGAGCCGCTTTACCCGAGGAGACCAGCATGCGTTTGTATTCGCAAAAGGATGTCGACCGCAAGGCGTTGCGGGGCGCGCGGATCGCGGTCCTAGGCTACGGCAGCCAGGGCCGCGCGCACGCCTTGAACCTCAAGGACAGCGGCTTCGACGTGGTCGTCGGCGTACGCAGGGGCGAGAGCTGGAACAAGGCCAGGAAAGACGGCCTGCGGGTCATGGAGCCCAAGGCCGCCGTCAAGGGCGCGCAACTGATCGCCATGCTGGTGCCCGACCTCACGCAAAAGCCCTTGTACGCGCAGTTGAAGGCGCAGATCGAGAAAGGCGCCACTCTGTTGTTCGCGCACGGCTTCAATATCCATTTCAAGCAGATCAAGCCGCGCAAGGACCTCGACGTGGTGCTGATCGCGCCGAAAGGCCCAGGCGATCTGGTGCGCCGCCAATACCAGCAAGGCCGCGGCGTGCCCTGTCTGCTCGCGGTCGCGCAGAATACTTCGCGGCGCGCCAAGGCCAAGGCGCTCGCCTATGCGCACGGCATCGGCGGCACGCGCGGCGGCGTGCTGGAGACGAGCTTCGCGGAGGAGACCGAGACGGATCTGTTCGGCGAACAGGCCGTGCTCTGCGGCGGCGCCACCGAACTGGTCGTCAAGGGCTATGAGACCTTGGTCGAAGCCGGCTACCAGCCGGCGGTCGCCTACTACGAATGTCTGCACGAACTGAAGCTGATCGTCGACCTGCTGCACGAAGGCGGCATCACCAAGATGCACCGCTTCATCAGCGAGACGGCCAAATACGGCGATCTTACCCGCGGCCCGCGCATCGTCAGCAAGGCCACCAAGCGGGAAATGCGGCAGATTCTCACGGAAATCCAGCAGGGCAAGTTCGCGCGCCAGTGGATCGCGGAGAACAAGAGCGGGCGGCGCAAATACGCCAAGCTGCTGAAGGCCGATTTGGCGCATCCCATCGAGAAGGTCGGCGCGCAATTGCGCGCGCGCATGCCCTGGCTGGAACACTCGAAGGCCTAGGCCGCGGGGCGGCAGCGATCCATGACGGCCCGCACCATGTTCGACAAGGTTTGGAGCGCCCACGAGGTGGTCGCCGAAACACGCGACACGCCCGCGGTGCTGTACATCGACTTGCACCTGATCCACGAAGTGACCTCGCCGCAAGCCTTCTCGATGCTGCGCTCGGCGAACCTCAAGGTGCGGCGCGCCGACCGCACGCTGGCGACGCTCGATCACTCGACGCCGACCCGCAGCGAGCAGGTCTTCGGCCGGGTACCGATCAAGCTCGACGCCGCCGCACGGCAGGTGCGGCAGCTCGAGGAGAACGCCGCGGAATTCTCCGTAGAGCTGTTCGGCCTGCGCGACGCGCGGCGCGGGATAGTGCACGTCATCGGTCCGGAGCAGGGCGCGACCCAGCCCGGCATGACGATCGTCTGCGGCGACAGCCATACCAGCACGCACGGCGCCTTCGGCGCTCTGGCGTTCGGGATCGGCAGCACCGAGGTGGGGCACGTGTTCGCGAGCCAGTGCCTGCTGCAACGCAAGCCGAAGACCTTCGCCGTCGACGTCGACGGCCGCCTGCCGCGCGGGGTCACGGCGAAGGACCTGATACTCGCCGTCATCGGCCAGATCGGCGTTGCGGGCGGCACCGGCCACGTCCTCGAATATCGCGGTGCGACGATCGCCGCGCTGTCGATGGAAGAGCGCATGACGGTCTGCAACATGTCGATCGAAGCCGGTGCGCGCGCCGGCATGATCGCGCCCGACGAGACCACCTTCGCGTATTTGTCGGGGCGGCAGCGGGCGCCGCGGGGCGGCGCCTGGGAGAAGGCGCTCGCCGCCTGGCGCGCGTTGCCGAGCGATGCCGGCGCCAAGTTCGACGCAGCGGCAAGGATCGACGCCGCGACGCTCGCGCCGATGATCACCTACGGCACCAATCCCGGCATGGTGCTCCCCGTCGGCGAGGCGATTCCGGCAAGCTGCGGCAATCCGGCCTACGACCAGGCGCTCGCCTACATGGGTTTTCACGGCGGCGAGCGGCTGCTCGGCAAGCCGATCAACGTCGTCTTCATCGGCAGCTGCACGAACGGGCGCCTCGAAGACTTGCAGGCCGCGGCGCGCATCTTGAAGGGCCGCAAAGTGGCGTCCGGCGTGCAGTTGCTGATCGTGCCGGGCTCCCAGGAGGTCAAGCGGCAGGCCGAGGCCGAAGGCCTCGCCGACGTCTTCAAGGCGGCCGGAGGCGAATGGCGCGAATCCGGCTGCTCGATGTGCCTCGGCATGAACGGCGATACGGTCGCTGCCGGCGCCTACGCGGTCAGCACCAGCAACCGCAACTTCGAAGGCCGCCAGGGCGTCGGTGCGCGCACCCTGCTCGCGAGCCCCTACACCGCCGCCGCGAGCGCGGTGGCCGGGCGGATTGCGGACCCCAGGGAAATGCTTTAGGGAAGCGCCGTCCATGGAGCCGATCAAGACCATTCAGTCGCGCACCGTCGTCATGCCGGCGAGCAACATCGACACGGATCAAATCATTCCGGCGCGCTTCTTGACGGTGACGGTCAGGGACGGGCTCGGCAAGGCGCTGTTCGCCGATTGGCGCTACGCGGCGGACGGCAGCGCCAACGCCGACTTCATCTTGAATCGGCCGGCCGCGGCCGGCTGCAGCGTGCTGGTCGCCGGCCACAATTTCGGCTGCGGATCATCGCGCGAACACGCGCCCTGGGCGCTGTTGGATTACGGTTTTCGCGCGGTCGTCAGCACCGCGATCGCCGACATCTTCACGAACAACGCGCTGAAGAACGGCTTGCTGCCGGTCGTCGTCGACGCCGCGACGCACCGCTGGCTCATCGATCATCCAGGCGCCGAGGTCTCGATCGATCTGCAGACGAGCCGGCTGCACCTGCCGAACGGCGTCGCCGCGAGTTTTCCCGTAGAGGCCTTCGCGCGCCACTGCCTGCTGAACGGGCTCGACGAGCAGGGCTTCCTCATGCGCCATCTGGCGCAGATCGAACGCTTCGAAAATAGCCGCGACAAATAAGGAGAGCAGCGTGCGGGCACTGATCGCGGTCCTCGCCGGCGACGGCATCGGCGCGGAAGTCACCGCCGAGGCGCTGCGCGTGCTTGCCGCGGTCGGCGCGCGCGGCGGCCACGAGCTGCGCTTCGAGTCGGCGCTGATCGGCGGCGCGGCGATCGATGCCGCCGGCGAGCCGCTGCCGGCGGCGACGCTCGCACTGTGCCGGCGCGCCGACGCGGTCTTGATGGGCGCCGTCGGCGGACCGCGCTGGTCGGATCCGAATGCCACGGTCCGCCCGGAGCAGGGCCTGCTGCAATTGCGCAAGGCGCTCGGCCTGTTCGCCAATCTGCGCCCCGTGGCGCCGCACCCGAAACTGCTCGGCGCCTCGCCGATCAAGGCGGAGCTGCTGCAGGGCGTCGACATCATGGTGGTGCGCGAATTGACCGGCGGCATCTATTTCGGCGACAAGCGGCGCAGCGCGACCGAGGCGAGCGACGTCTGCCGCTACACGGTCGCCGAGATCGAGCGCGTCGTGCGCCTCGCCGCGGCGCTCGCGCGCGGCCGCAGCGGCAAGCTGACGTCGATCGACAAGGCGAACGTGCTCGAGACCTCGCGCCTCTGGCGGCTGGTGGTCGAGCGCCTCGCGAGCAGCGAATTCCCCGACCTGCGGGTCGAACACATGCTGGTCGACGCGGCGGCGATGCACCTGATCAGAAAGCCGCGGGATTTCGACGTCATCGTCACCGAAAACATGTTCGGCGACATTCTCACCGACGAGGCGTCGATGCTGGCCGGCTCGCTCGGCATGCTGCCCTCCGCCTCGCTCGGCGAGGGCGGTCGCGGCGGCCTGTACGAGCCGATCCACGGCTCGGCGCCCGACATCGCCGGACGCGGCATCGCCAATCCGTACGCGGCCATACTGAGCGCCGCGCTGTTGCTGCGCCACGCGCTGCACCTCGAGGCCGAGGCGCGCGCCGTGGAAGCGGCGGTCTCGGCGGCGATCGACGCCGGCGCACTGCCGCCCGACCTCGCCGCCGCCGGCGCCGCGCCGCTGGCGACGCGCGCGGCGGGCGACGCGGTACTCGCCGCGCTGTAGCGCGCGTGCGGCTCGCGTTACGCGGCCATGCTCCGGGTGACGCGCTGCAGCGCCGCGCCGAGGTCCGCGGTCAGATCCAGCGGATCCTCGATGCCGACCGAGACGCGCAGCAAACCCGGTCCGATGCCGGCGCGCAGCCTGGCGGCGGCATCCATGCCGGCGTGCGTCATGCTCGCCGGGTGCGCGATCAGGCTCTCCACCCCGCCGAGCGATTCGGCGATCGTGAAGCACTCGAGCCCGTCCAGAAATGCCGCCACTGCGGCTTCGCCGCCGGCCAATTCGAAGCTCAACATCGCGCCGAACGCGGCTTGCTGGCGCCGCGCGAGCGCGTGGCCCGGATGATCGGCGAGTCCCGGATAATGGACCTTGGAAACCGCCGCATGGCGGCACAGCGTATCGACGACCGCCACGGTATTCTCGGCGTGCACGCGCATGCGCGCGTGCAGCGAGCGCACCCCGCGCGAGGTCAGGAAGCTGTCGAACGGCGCGCCGGTGACGCCGCTCGCATTGGCCCACCAGCAAAGCTCGCGCAGCTGCTCGGCGCTGCGCGCGACGACCGCGCCGCCGACCACGTCGCTGTGGCCGTTCAAGTACTTGGTGGTCGAATGCATCACCAGGTCCGCGCCGAGCTTCAGGGGCTGCTGCCAGAGCGGCGACAGGAAGGTGTTGTCGGCGGCCACCAGCGCGCCGGCCGCGTGCGCCGCTTGGCTCAGCGCCGCAATGTCGACGATGCGCAGCAGCGGATTGCTCGGCGTTTCGATCCAGACGAGCGCGGGCTTCGCGCCGAGCGCATGCGCGAGCGCGGCCGCGTCGTTTTGATCGACGAAATCGGCGACGATCGCGCCTTTCGCGTCGAGGGCGGCGAGCAGCCGAAAAGTGCCGCCGTAGCAATCGTGCGGCGCGAGCACGCGCGCGCCGCCCGGCAATCCGGCGAGGATCAGGCCGACCGCCGCGAGACCCGTGCAGGTGATCACCGCGCCGGCGCCGCCCTCCAGATCCGCGAGCTGGGCCGCCAGCTGATCGCGCGTCGGGTTGCCGGAACGCGTGTAGTCGTATTGGCTGCGCTGCTTGCGCAGACCGTCGAACGCGAAGTTCGACGACAGGTAGATAGGCGGCACCACCGCGCCGAATTGCGCGTCCGATTCCAACCCCGCCCGTACCGCCCGCGTCGCGGGCTTTCGATCGTTCTCGTCAGTCACTGCTTGGCCTCCGCGAGCGCCCGTTCGACGATGGGCTGCAACATGCCGCCCTCCTTCAAAAATGCGTCGTGTCCGAAAATCGAAGACAGCTGCACCAGCCGGCACTCGCCGCCGAGGCGGCCGGCCATCTCGCGGATGTCGGCGAGCGGCACCAACTGATCCTCGCAGATGCCGATCAGCGTCGCCGGCGTGCGCACCCGCGAGGCGTCTATAGCATGCAGGTCGATCGATTCGCTCAACGCCAAAAACGCTTGCGGCCGGTATTTTTGCACGTAGTCGTCGCCGCGCGCGAATAGATACTGCTCGATCGGAAAGCGAAAGCGCTCGGCATCCCGCAGCGGCGGTCCGGAGAAGCGCTCGGCGAATTCGCCGGGGCTGCGGTAGGTGGTCATCGCCAGCGCGCGCGCGAGCTTCAAACCCGCGGCGCCGTCGCCGCGGGCGAGCGCTTCGCGGACGATCTGCCGCTGCACGCTGCGCCAGGCGGTCGACAGGGGCCGCGATTTGTCCGCGGCGCTGAGGACGACGATGCGCTCGACCAGTGCCGGGTGCAGCAGCGCGAACGACAGCGCGACCATGCCGCCGTAGGAGGCGCCGACGATCGCGTGCAACGGCGGCAAGCCGCGGCGGCGGATGATCTCGGCGAGCGCCGACGCCTGATCGTAGGCGCTCAGCGGCGGAAACGGCTGCCGCCCGTCGGCGGCGCTGCTGTCGCCGGAACCGCCGAGATAATCGATGCCGAGGACGCGGTAGCGGCGCGTGTCGATGCCCTTGCCGGGCCCGGCGAGCGCCGACCACCAGCCGGCGCCGTCGTCGCCGCAGACGAAGCGGGTCGCGGATATGCCGCCGAGCGCGGCGATGAGCGGCGCGCCGGCGGCGCCCTCGATGCGGTAGGCGATGCGCGCGCCGGCCAATTGATCGCCGTAATGCAGCTGCCAAGGCGAGGGCAGTTCCAGGACTTCGTCGATGGATTGCTGATCGATCGTTCGCGACACTTCAGAGGCGCTCCTCACGGGTTTTCACTACCCCTGTGGAGCGGCATCGCTCTTTGGCGCCCGGCGGCCGCGGCCATTGCGCGCGGCCCGATGGGCGGCTCATCTACCGGCGCCCGCGCCGAGCGCAGGGCACCGCAGGAGTTGGCACCGTTTCGCGGATCGTGAAATCCCCGTTGGTTGCCCCGGCTTCTAAGGGCCTTTCCCTCAGCCGGTCTAGATGAGCGGGCGGATTCTAGGCAGCCTGCCCGCGCGCGTCAAGCCGCGGCGCACCGGCGGCTTGCGCGGCGCCCCGCGATGTAATAATGTATTAACACGTTATTACAGATGGGGCGCCGACATGAAGAGCCACCGGACCTTGACCCCGCGGCAGGAATCGCAGCACGAGCGCGCGCTGTACGCGGCGATCCTGGCGCTGCGCGACATCGACGAATGCCGCAGCTACTTGCGCGACCTGTGCACGCCCGCCGAACTGCAGGCGATGGCCGATCGCTGGGCGGTGGTCGAATTGCTGGAGCGCGGGCTCGCCTACCGGCAGATCCACCGGCAGACCGGCGTCAGCGTCACGACGATCGGCCGCGTCGCGCGCTTTCTGACCGCCGGCAACGGCGGTTACCGCGCCGTCACTTCGCGGCTGAACCCCGCGCGCGGCGCCTGAGCGGTGAGCCGATGCGCCTGCGCATAGCGATTCAAAAGAGCGGCCGGCTGACCGACGGTTCGCTCGAGCTGCTCGGCCAGTGCGGCCTGAAATACGCCCGCGGCAAGGATCAGTTGATGTGCTACGGCGAAAACATGCCGCTCGACGTGCTGTTCGTACGCGACGACGACATCCCCGATCTGGTGCAAGAGGACGTCTGCGACCTCGGCCTGGTCGGCTTGAACGTCCTCGAGGAAAAGCGCCTCGCCTTCCAGGCGCGCGGCCTCGCGCCGCTGTTCGAGCAGGTGCGCCTGCTGGATTTCGGCCACTGCCGCCTGTGCATCGCCGCCGCCGACGGCTTCGCCTACGACGGCGCGAAATCCCTCGCCGGCAAGCGCATCGCGACCACCTACCCCGCGATATTGTCGCGCTTCCTCGCCGAACGCGGCATCGCCGCCGAAATCGTCGTGCTCTCGGGCGCGGTGGAGATCGCGCCGCGCCTCGGCCGCGCGGATCTGATCTGCGACCTGGTCTCCACCGGCTCGACGCTCGCCGCGAATCACCTGCGCGAGGTGCAGACGGTGCTGGCGAGCCAGGCGGCGCTGATCCGAACGCCGCAGCCGATTGCCGCCGAGAAGCGGGAATGGACGCGGCGCCTGCTGATGCGCATCGACGGCGTCCTGCAAGTCAAGGGCAGCAAGTACATCATGCTGCACGCCCCGCGCTCGGCGCTCGCGGCCATCGCCAAGCTGTTGCCGGGCAGCGAAACGCCGACGGTGATCCCGCTCGACAACGCGGGCGACCGGGTCGCGGTGCACGCCGTGTGCCGCGAGAATGTCTTCTGGGAAACGCTGGAAGAATTGAAGAACGCCGGCGCGAGTTCCGTGCTCGTGCTGCCCGTCGAGAAGATGCTGCCTTAGGATGCGCGTGCTCCTCTGGCAATCCCTGTCTTGCGCCGAGCGGCAGGCCGCGCTGCAGCGCCCGGCACTGCGCGACGCGCGCGCCGTCGATGCCGGCGCCCAGCAGATCGTCGATGAGGTGCGCCGCGGCGGCGACGAGGCCTTGCGCGAGCTCAGTGAGCGCTTCGACGGCGCGCGCCTGAACTCGCTCGCGGTCGGCGCGGCGGAATTCGAGGCCGCCGAGGACCTGCTGAGCGCCGAGCAGCACGCGGCGATCGCCGCGGCGATCGGCAACGTGCGCCGCTTTCACGCCGCGCAATTGCAGGCGCCGATCCGCATCGAGACCGCCCCCGGCGTGCTCTGCGAGCGCATCGCCGTGCCGATCGGCGCCGTCGGCCTGTATGTGCCGGCGGGATCCGCGCCGCTGCCGTCGACCGCGATCATGCTCGCCGTGCCGGCGGCGCTCGCGGCCTGCCCGGTGCGCGTGCTGTGCACGCCGGCGCGAGCCGACGGCGCCGCGGATGCCGCCGTGCTGGTTGCAGCCCGCAAGGCCGGTGTCGAACGGGTCTTCAAACTGGGCGGCGCGCAAGCCATCGCCGCGATGGCCTACGGCACGGCGACGGTGCCGAAATGCGAGAAGATCTTCGGACCCGGCAACGCCTGGGTCACGGCCGCCAAAATGATCGTCGCGCGCGACCCCGCCGGCGCCGCCGCGGATCTGCCGGCGGGCCCGACCGAGGTGCTGATCATCGCCGACGATGCAGCCCGCGCGGATTTCGTCGCCGCCGATCTGCTCGCGCAGGCCGAGCACGGCGTCGATGCGCAGGCGCTCTTGGTCACCGACAGCGCCGCGCTCGCCGCAGCCGTCGCCGCGCAAGTCGAGCGCCAGCGC
The DNA here is from genome assembly GCA_035531435.1 of Steroidobacteraceae bacterium. GTDB lineage: Bacteria > Pseudomonadota > Gammaproteobacteria > Steroidobacterales > Steroidobacteraceae > Bog-1198. The sequence goes on from DATKSW010000027.1 coordinate 60,461, forward strand.
CGCGGCTTGCGGCGCGGCGCGATACTCGCCGAATCGATGGGCCACATGCGCATCATGATCGTCGCCTCGCTCGCCGAGGCGTTCGAAGTCGCGAACAGTTACGCGCCGGAACACCTGTTGCTCGAGATCCGCGATGCGCGCGCCTGGCTCGGACGGGTCGGCGCCGCCGGCGCGGTGTTCCTCGGCAACTGGTCGCCGGAATCGATCGGCGACTACTGCAGCGGTCCAAACCACACGCTGCCGACCTACGGCTACGCGCGCGCCTACAGCGGTTTGTCGCTGGAGGATTTTCAGAAGCGCATCACCGTGCAGGAACTGACGCCCGCGGGCCTGCAGGCCATTGCGCCCACGGCGCAGATCCTCGCCGGACTCGAAGGGTTGGATGCGCACGCGGCGGCGGTCGCCGTGCGGCTCGCGGCGCTCGCGCAGGGCGCGCGATGAACGCCGTGCTGTCGCTCGCGCGGCCGGAAATCGTCGGCTTGCAGCCGTATGCACATGCCGCCTGGCTGCCGTCGCTGACGCGCCTGCACGCCAACGAAGCCCCGTGGCGCCCCGCCGGCGACACCGGCGCTGCGGGCCTGAACCGCTACCCCGAACCGCAGCCGGCGGCGCTCATCGAGCGGCTCGCCGCCCTCTACGGGGTCGGCGCCGACAACGTGCTGGCCGCGCGCGGCAGCGACGAGGCGATCGACGTCCTCTCGCGGATTTATCTGCGCGCGGGGCGCGACGCGATCTTACAATGCGCGCCCACCTTCGGCATGTACCAGGTCGCCGCGCGCATCCAAGGAGCGCAGGTCGTCGAGGTGGCGCTGCGCCGCGAACACGGCTGGCGCCTCGAGCCTGAGCGCCTGCTCGCCGCCTGGAATCCGCAGATCAAGCTCGTCTACCTGTGCTCGCCCAACAATCCGACCGGCAATTTGCTGGAGCCCGCGGCGATCGAGGCGGTGTGCGCCGCGCTCGACGGCAAAGCCATCGTCGTGGTCGACGAGGCGTATATCGAGTGGTCCGGCGGCGCCAGCATCAGCGCCCTGCTCCCCCGCTACTCGACGCTCGCGGTCCTGCGCACGCTCTCCAAAGCGCACGCCCTCGCCGGCGCGCGCATCGGCGCGCTGCTCGCGGCGCCGCAGCTGATCGCGCTCGCGAAACGCATCGTGCCGCCTTATTGCCTGGCGCAGCCGACGATCGAGGCGGCGCTCGCGGCGCTTGCGCCCGCGGCGCTCGCGGCGACGCGCGAGCGGCTGTGCGCGCTGCTGGCCGAGCGCGAAACCTTGCGCCGCGGGCTCGCCGCTTCGCCCCTGGTCGGCGCCGTCTGGCCGAGCGACTGCAACTTCCTGTTGATCGACAGCCCGGATGCGGACGAGCTGCTGCGCCGCAGCCTCGCCGGCGGGCTGATCATTCGCGATCTGCGCGCCAACCCGGCCTTGCCGCAGGCGCTGCGCGTCACCGTCGGCACGCGCGCGCAAAACGCCGCGCTGCTGCGCAGCCTGGAATGCGCATGAGCGGGCGGCGCCTGGTATTGCTGGACCGGGACGGCACCTTGATCGAGGAGCCGGGCGATCAGCAGGTCGACGCGCTGCAGAAGATCCGGCTGATGCCGGGCGTCGTGCCGGCGTTGCTCGACATAGCCCGCGCCGGGTTCGGCCTGCTGATCGTCACCAACCAGGACGGGCTCGGCACGCCCAGCCTGCCGGCGGAGCTCTTTGAGCGCGCACAGCGCTTCATCGTCGATTTGTTCGCCTCGCAGGGCATCGTCTTCGAAGCGGTATTCATCTGTCCGCATTTCAGCCAAGCACACTGCGCGTGCCGCAAGCCGGCGACCGGTCTGGTGGACGATTTCCTCGCCGCCCTGCCGCTCGATCGGGCGCGCAGCTTCATGGTCGGCGATCGCGATACGGATATGCAATTCGCGGCGAATATCGGGATCCAGGGCTTGCGGATCGGCCTGCACGGCACTGCGCAGCAGACCTGGCCGGCGATCGCCGCGCGCATCGTCGGCGCGGGCCGCAGCGCGCGCCTGCGCCGCACCACCCAGGAGACGGACATCGAGATCGACGTGGATTTGTCGCGCGAAGGCCCGAGCCGCATCGCCACCGGGATCGGTTTTTTCGACCACATGCTCGAACAGCTCGGCAAACACGGCGGCTTCGCCCTGAACTTGCAGGCGCGCGGCGATCTCGGCATCGATGAGCACCACACGGTCGAGGACTGCGCGCTCGCGCTCGGGCAGGCGCTGCGCGAGGCGCTCGGCGACAAGAAGGGCATCGCCCGCTACGGCTTCCTGCTGGCGATGGACGAAGCCGAAGCCCAGGTCGCGCTCGACCTGTCCGGCCGGCCGTACTTCGTCTGGGACGGCCGCTTCGGCCGCGACCGCGTCGGCGAACTGCCGACCGAATTGGTGCCGCATTTCTTCCGCTCCTTCGCCGAGGCCCTCGGCGCCGCGCTGCATATCTGCGTGCGCGGCGAAAACACCCACCACATGGTCGAGGCTTGCTTCAAGGGCGTCGGCCGCAGCCTGCGCCAGGCGCTGCGCGTCGACGGCGCCGATCTGCCGAGCACCAAGGGCCTGCTGTGAGCGCGCGCGAGGTGGTCATCGTCGCGAGCGGCGGCGCCAACATCGCCTCCCTGCAGTTTGCGCTGCAGCGCTTGGGCGCGGCGGCGCAGGTTTCCGCCGACGCGGCGCGCATCCGCGGCGCAAGCCACGTGATACTGCCCGGCGTCGGCGCGGCCGCCGACGCGATGGCGCGGCTGCGGCGCGCGGATCTCGAGGCGCTGCTGCCGACGCTGAGCCAGCCGGTGCTCGGCATTTGCCTCGGCATGCAACTGCTCCACGAAGCTTCCGCGGAGGGCGCCACGGAGTGCTTGGGGATCATCGCCGGCCGCGCGCTGCGGCTCGCGCATGCCGAGGACCGGCCGGTTCCGCACATCGGCTGGAACACCCTCGCATGCATCGGCGACTCGCCGTTGCTCGACGGCCTGCACTTCCCGGCGTATGCCTATTTCGTGCACAGCTATGCGCTGCCGGTCGGCGAGGCGACGATCGCGACAACCGATTACGGCACGCCGTTCAGCGCCTGCGTGCAGCAGGGCAATTTCTACGGCGCGCAGTTTCACCCGGAGCGCTCGGCCGCGGTCGGCGCGCGCTTGCTGAATAATTTCCTGGCGCTGTCCTAAAGATGCGCCGCAGCGCCGCGCCGTGCGCCTGATCCCCGCGATCGACCTGCGCGGCGGACGCTGCGTGCGCCTGCGGCACGGCGACTTCGGCGCCGAAACGCTCTACGCCGCCCCGCCGCTCGAGCTCCTCGCCAAGTACCGGGACGCCGGCGCCGACTGGCTGCACGTCGTCGACCTCGACGGCGCCCGCGACGGCCATGCCGGCAACGGCGCGCTGATCGCGCGGCTGGCGGCCCTGCGCGCCGTGAAATTGCAAGTCGGCGGCGGCCTGCGCAGCCGCGCCGCAATCGCGCCGCTGCTGGCGACCGGCGTCGCCCGCGCGGTCGTCGGCAGCGCGGCGCTGACCGACCCCGGCGAAGTGCGCGAGTGGCTCGCCGAATTCGGGGCGGAGCGAATCGCGCTCGCCTTCGACGTGCGCCTCGATGCGCGCGGCACGCCGCGCGTCGCCACGCACGGCTGGCGCCGACAATCGGCGCTCTGCTTGTGGGAGGCGGTCGAGGGCTTCGCGGCGCGGGCGCTGAAGCACGTGCTCTGCACCGACGTGCGGCGCGACGGCGCCTTGTCGGGACCCAACGTCGCCCTGTACCGGGAAGCGGCCGCACGCTTCCCCGAGATCGCCTGGCAGGCATCCGGCGGGGTGCGCGATGCGCGGGATTTGGCCGAGCTCGAGGCCGCGGGCGCGGCCGCCGCGATCAGCGGCAAAGCGCTGCTCGATGAGCTGATTCCGGCCGAGGAGCTGCGAGCATTCTTGCCAAACGCATAATTCCCTGCCTCGACGTGAAGGGCGGCCGGGTCGTCAAAGGCGTGCGCTTCCGCGACCACCGCGTCGTCGGCGACATTCTCGAATTGGCCGCCCGCTACCGCGACGAGGGCGCGGATGAGCTGGTTTTCTACGACATCACCGCGAGCCCGGACGGCCGCAGCGTCGATCGCGCCTGGGTGGCGCGCGTCGCGCGCCTGCTCGACATCCCCTTTTGTGTCGCCGGCGGCATCCGTTCGGTGGCTGACGCCGAGGAAGTGCTCGCCGCCGGCGCCGAGAAGATTTCCGTGAATTCGCCGGCGCTCGCCAATCCGCGGTTGATCGATGCCTTGAGCGGGCGCTTCGGCGCGCAATGCGTGGTGGTCGGCATCGACAGCGAGACCCTCGCCGGCGACTATCGCGTGCAGCAATTCACCGGCGATGCCGCCCGCAGCCGCGACAGCGGCCGGCGCACGCTCGAGTGGCTGCGCGAAGCCGTGGAGCGCGGCGCCGGCGAGATCGTGCTCAATTGCATGGCGAGCGACGGCGTGCGCCGGGGATACGACATCGCCCAGCTCAGCGCCGCGCGCGCGGTCTGCACGGTGCCGCTGATCGCCTCCGGCGGCGCCGGCGCACAGGCTGATTTCGCCGACGTGTTCCGCGAGGCGCGCGTCGACGCCGCCCTGGCGGCGAGCGTCCTGCACTCGGGCGAGATCTCGATCGCGGGGCTGAAGAAGGAGTTGCGGCTGCAAGGCATCGAGGTGCGGATATGACGGCTCTCAACGACTTGGCCTGGGACAAAACCGACGGACTGCTGCCGGCGATCGTGCAGCACGCCGACAGCGGCGCGGTCTTGATGCTGGGTTACATGAACCGCGCGGCGCTCGCGGCGACCCAAGCGAGCGGCCGCGTGACCTTCTGGAGCCGCAGCAAGCGCAGGCTCTGGGCGAAGGGCGAGACCTCCGGACATCGTCTCGAGGTGCGCGCGATCGGCGCCGACTGCGACGGCGATGCGCTGCTGATCACCGCCGCGCCGCACGGGCCGGTTTGCCACTTGAACACGGCGACCTGCTGGGGCGAGGAGGCGCCGCGCGCGGCCGCCGAAGGCTTGGCCTTCCTCGCCACCCTGGAAGGCATCGTCGCGGCGCGCCTGCGCGAACGCCCGCAGGGCAGCTACACGGCGCGGCTGGCGGCCGAGGGCGCGCTCAAGATCGCGCAAAAAGTCGGCGAGGAAGGCTTGGAACTCGCGCTCGCGGCGATCGCCGAGAGCGATCAGAAGATCGTCGGCGAAGCGGCGGATCTTCTCTATCACACGCTCGTGCTGCTGCAGTCGAAGAACCTGCCGCTGGCGGCCGTCGTCGGCGAGCTGCAGCGGCGGCACGCCGCCGCCGCCCCGGCGCCGCGCTGAGGATCAGGCCGCCGCGCGGCGATTGCGCCCGAGCGCGTAGACGGCGATGCACAGCCAGACGACGTTCAGCGCGACCGACGGAATCGCGCCGTTCCAGCCGCTGTTGATGATGAAGCCGACCGCGCCCAAGACGTTCAGCCATTGGTAGAGCGGCGAGCGCGACTGCAATTTGCCCGACGACAGCAGCGCGTAGGCACCGAGGATCGCCGCCGCCGCCGTCCAACCGGCGATTTGCACGAATGCCCTCCAGGCGTGCATCAACGTTGGCAGCGCAGCCGCTCGCCGTGGGTGTCGGTCGCCATGCATCATTGTGCCATATCGGCGGCACGTACCATACGGCGCGGGCCAATGCTACGCTCTCGGCCGACGCAGAAAAGGAAACGAATCCGGTGGCCAACCTTCCGTCCTTCGATATGCTGCTGTTCGGCGGCACAGGCGATCTCGTCACGCGAAAATTATTGCCGGCCTTGTACCGCCGTCATGCCGCCGGGCAGATGTCGGAGGATTCGCGCATCTTCGCGCTGGCGCGCTCGGCTTTGTCGCGCGAGCAGTACCTGCTCCAGGCCGAGCGCGCCTGCCGCGAATTCCTGGGCACGGAATTCGACCCGGCAAGCTGGGCGAATTTCGCGCCGCGGCTCGACTACCGCCGCCTCGATGCCGGCGCCGCGGACGATTACCTGCCGATCGCCGCGCTGCTCGCCGGCCGCGAACAAACAGTGCGGGTATTCTTCTACTCGACGGCATCGAATTTATTTTCCGTCATCAGCGAGAACCTGGCGAAGGCCGGCGCCGTCACGCCGCTGTCGCGCGTCGTGCTGGAGAAGCCGCTGGGCAATGACGTCGCCTCGGCAGGGTTGATCAATCAGCAGGTCGGCGGCATCTTCGCCGAAGGCCAGATCTACCGCATCGACCACTACCTCGGCAAGGAGGCGGTGCAGAACCTGATGGCGCTGCGCTTCGGCAACGCGCTGTTCGAGCCGTTGTGGCGCCGCGGCCTGATCAAGCACGTGCAAATCACCGTCGCCGAGCAACTCGGCGTCGAACGCCGCGGCCATTTCTACGATGCGACCGGCGCGCTGCGCGACATGGTGCAGAACCACTTGCTGCAATTGCTCTGCATCATGGCGATGGAGCCGCCGGCGAGCAGCGACCCGGATGCCGTGCGCGACGAAAAATTGAAGGTGCTGCGGGCGCTGCGCCCCTTGCGCGACCGCGACGTGCTGCTGAAGACGGTCCGCGGCCAATACAAGGCCGGGGTGATCGGCGGCCAAGCGGTCGCGGGCTACCTCGAGGAAACGGACATCGCCGCCGACAGCACCACCGAGACGTTCGTCGCGCTGAAGGCGGAAATCGACACCTGGCGCTGGGCCGGGGTACCGTTCTACCTGCGCACCGGCAAGCGCCTGCAGGAGCAGCTGACGGAACTGGTCGTCACCTTCGACCAAGTGCCGCATCCGATCTTCGAGGCGGCGCCGACCGCCGAGAGCGCCAATACGCTGGTGATCCGCCTGCAGCCGGACGAGTGCATCACGCTGACGATACTCGCGAAGAACCCCGGCGAAGGCATGCGTTTGAAGCCCGTCAATCTGGCGCTCGACCTCGGCGAGACGTTCAAGACGCGCAGCCTCGATGCCTACGAGAGGCTGTTGATGGACATCGTCAGGGGAAACCTCACGCTGTTCATGCGCCGCGACGAGCTGGATGCCGCGTGGCGCTGGATCGACCCCATCATCGCCGGCTGGCGGCAATTCGACGAGCGCCCGAAGAGCTACATCGCCGGCAGCTGGGGGCCGGCCGCCTCCAGCGCCCTGATCGGCCGCGACGGCTACGAGTGGCACGATGAACCGTGATTCGAGCCCGCTCGAGCGAGCGCTGCCCTTCGAGGACGACCGCACCGCCCTCGGCAAAGAGGCGCTGAAGAACGCCTTCCTCGACGACCTGTTCTACGTGCAGGGCAAATTCCCGGCGCTCGCCACCAGGCACGACTATTACATGGCGCTCGCCTACGCGGTTCGCGACCGCATGCTGCAGCGTTGGATCAGTACCGCGGCCGTCTATACGCAGCTCGCGTCGCGCACGGTCTGCTATTTGTCCGCCGAATTCCTGGTCGGCCCGCACCTCGGCAACAATTTGATCAATCTCGGCATTTATGCGCGCGTCGAGGAGGCGATGGGCGAGATCGGGCTGGATTTCGCCGAGCTGTTGGCGCAGGAGGAGGAGCCCGGGCTCGGCAACGGCGGCTTGGGCCGCCTCGCCGCCTGTTTCATCGAATCCCTGGCGACGCTCGAAATACCGTCGCTCGCCTACGGCATCCGCTACGAATTCGGCATCTTTCATCAACAGATCGTCGACGGCTGGCAGGTCGAGAATACCGACAAATGGCTGCATTTCGGCAACCCCTGGGAGCTCATCCGCCCGGAATGGTCGGTGGACGTGAAGTTCGGCGGCCGCACCGAACAGCACCTCGACGAGCAAAACCGCCTGCGGGTGCGTTGGATCGCCGATAAAATCGTCGCCGGCGTCCCCTACGACACGCCGGTCCTCGGCTACCGCTCCAACACGGCGAACACGCTGCGGCTGTGGCGCGCCGAGGCGCCCGAATCCTTCGATTTCGCGGCCTTCAACAGCGGCGATTACTACGGCGCCGTGCAGCAGAAGATCAGTTCCGAGAATTTGAGCAAGGTGCTCTACCCGAACGACGAACAGCTGCGCGGCAAGGAGCTGCGGCTCGAGCAGCAGTATTTCTTCGTATCCTGTTCGCTGCAGGACATGCTGCGGATCCTGCGCGGACAGAAGCTCGACGTGCGCCGCTTCCACGAGAAATTCGCCGTGCAGCTGAACGACACCCATCCGGCGATCGCCATTCCCGAATTGATGCGCCTGCTGGTCGACGAACACCTGCTGCCGTGGGAGGAGGCCTGGAGCGTCGCCTGCAAGACCTTCGCGTACACCAACCACACCCTGCTGCCGGAGGCTCAGGAGCGCTGGCCGGTCGCGGTGTTCGGCCGGGTGCTGCCGCGGCACTTGCAGATAGTCCTTGAAATCAATGCGCGCTTTCTCGACGAGGTGCGCATTCGCTTTCTCGGCGACGAAGGCCGAATTTCCCGCCTGTCGCTGATCGACGAGAGCGGCGAGCGCAGCCTGCGCATGGCGCACCTCGCCTGCGTCGGCAGCCATGCGATCAATGGCGTCGCCGAACTGCACTCGCAGCTGCTGCGCACCGACCTGCTGAAGGATTTTTACGATCTCTGGCCGCAAAAATTCCAGAACAAGACCAACGGCGTCACGCCGCGGCGCTGGATCGTGCTCAGCAACCCCGCGCTCGCGGCCCTGATCAGCGCCCGCATCGGCGACGGCTGGATCACGGATCTGACGAAATTGCGGGGGCTGGAAAAGGAGTGCGAGGATGCCGGGTTTCGCGCCGCGTGGCGCGCGATCAAGCTCGAGAACAAGCGCAAACTCGCGGCCTTCGCGCAGCGCGAGACCGGCATCGCGGTCGATGCGGATTCCCTGTTCGACGTGCTGGTGAAGAGAATCCACGAATACAAGCGCCAGCACCTGCAGGTGCTGCACATCGTCTCGCTGTATCGCCAGATCAAATCCGCGCCGGCCGCCGACCTGCAGCCGCGCACCTTCCTGTTCGGCGGCAAGGCGGCGCCCGGCTACCGCATGGCGAAGCTGATGATCAAGCTGATCAGCGCCGTCGGCGAGGTCGTCAACCGCGACCCGGACGTTCGCGAGCGCCTGAAAGTCGTGTTCCTGCCGAATTTCAACGTCACCAACGGCCAGCGCGTCTACCCCGCGGCGGATCTCTCCGAACAAATATCCACCGCCGGCAAGGAGGCCTCGGGAACCGGCAACATGAAATTCTGCATGAACGGGGCGCTCACGATCGGCACCCTGGACGGCGCCAACATCGAAATCCGCAACGAGGTCGGCGCGGAGAATTTCTTCCTGTTCGGCCTGAGCGCGCCGCAAATCGCCGCGCTCAGGGAGCAAGGCTACCGGCCGGCGGACTATTACGAGAGCAATCCGCAGCTGCGCGAGGTCATCGACCTGATCGCCGGCGGCTTCTTCTCGCGCGGCGATGCCGATTTATTCAAGCCATTGATCGACGACCTGCTGCACCACGATCCGTACATGCTGCTCGCGGATTTCCAATCCTACGTGGACTGTCAGCGGCGGGTTTCGCAGGCCTTCGGCGATCAAGAGCGCTGGACGCGGATGTCGATCTTGAATACCGCGCGCTCGGGAAAATTCTCCTCGGACCGGTCGATTCGCGAATATTGCGCGGACATCTGGCACGCCGCGCCGGTGCCGATCGAGCTGATCACGCATAACAACGCGATGATCGGCCTCAAGCCTTGAGTTCGCCGAGCAGGAAGCGCAGCGTTCTGCGCAGCGGCTCCGCCGCTCCCCACAGCAGCTGGTCGCCGACGGTGAACGCCGTCAAGTAGTCGCCGCCGAGCGCCGGCTTGCGCAATCGTCCGATCGGCACGCGCAAGCTGCCGCCGACCGCCGCCGGCGACAGTTCCCGGATGCTGCTGTCGCGTTCGTTCGGCACGACCTTCACCCAGGGGTTGCCGGCCGCGAGCAAGCGCTCGATCTCGGCGATCGGCAGATCCAGGGTGAGCTTGATGGTCAGCGCCTGGCTGTGACAGCGCATGGCGCCGACGCGCACGCAGATGCCCTCGATCGGCACCGGCCGCGCTTCGCTGCCGAGAATCTTGTTGGCCTCGGCTCCGGCCTTCCATTCCTCGCGGCTCTGGCCGTTGCCGAGATCCTTGTCGATCCAGGGAATCAGACTCGCGGCGAGCGGCACGCCGAACTGCCGCCGCGGAAAATCCTCGGCCGCCAACGCCGCTCTGACCGCGCGATCGACCTCGAGAATGCCGCACCGCGGGTCGGCGAGCGCCGGCGCGGCGGCGCTCTGCAGCGCGCCCATCTGCTCCAGCAACTCGCGCATGTGCTGCGCGCCGGCGCCGGATGCCGCTTGATAGGTCATCGCCGTGATCCACTCGACGACGCCGGCGCGCAGCAGGCCGCCGACCGCCATCAACAGCAGCGAGACCGTGCAGTTGCCGCCGATGAAATCCTTGATGCCTCGGCGCCGCGCGCGCTCCATGACCGGCAGGTTCACCGGATCGAGAACGATGACCGCATCCTCGTTCATGCGCAGCGCCGAGGAGGCGTCGATCCAGTAGCCCCGCCAGCCGGCGGCGCGCAGACGCGGGTGCACCGCCTGCGTGTAGTCGGCGCCTTGCGCGCTCACCAAGATCGGCAGTCTGCCGAGCGCCTCGATGTCGTTGGCATCCTCGATGCGGCCCGCCGCGTGCGTCGCGGGCGGCGGCGCGCCGCCCGCCTGCGTGGTACTGAAGAACGTCGGCCGCAGATCCTCCAGATCACGCTCCTCGCGCATGCGCTCGAGCAGCACCGAGCCGACCATGCCGCGCCAACCGATGAAGCCGACCTCGTTCATGCGCCGAGGATGAATTCTGGCGCCGGCGGGCGCAAATTGTAATTCGACGCCATCGCGTAGCCGTACGCGCCGCAACCGGCGAACAACAGCACGTCGCCCTCGGCGGTCGGCGGCAGCCAGCGGTCGACCGCAAGCTGATCGGCGGATTCGCATATCGGGCCGACGACGGTCGCCATCTGCGTCGCCGCTTCGCCCCAGCGGCTGAGATTGACGACTTCGTGATGCGCGCCGTACAGAGCCGGCCGAATCAGCGAATTCATGCCGGTGGCGACGCCGACGTAGCGCACCTCGCCCTTGCCCTTCAATTGCGTGACTTGCGCGATCAGCACGCCCGCCCTTGCCACGAGAAAGCGCCCCGGTTCGAGCCAAACGCGCAGCTTCGCGAAGCGCTCCTTGAGGGCTCGAACGCCGCGCTCCAGCGCCGCCAGATCGACGCCGGCCTGGCCGAAGCGCTCCGGCACGCCGAGGCCGCCGCCTAGGTCGATGACCGCGACGTCGCTGAAGCGCGCGCCGAGGGCGGCGAGCAGCGCGCCGATTTCCGTCCAATTGTCGATGTCGAAAATCCCGCTGCCGGCGTGGGCGTGCAGGCCGACCACGCGCACCCGCGCGCGCAGGGCGAGTTGCGTCAGTTCGTCGAGTTCGGCGACCGGCACGCCGAATTTGGAGTACATGCCGGCGGTGCGTACGTGCCGGTGATGGCCGCGTCCGAAGCCGGGATCGATGCGCACGAAAATCTCGCGGCCGCGAAATACCTCCGGCCACGCTTTCAGGGGATACAGATTGTCGAGCGTGACGCGCACGCCCGCGGCGAAGCCCGCTTCGTATTCGCCGCGCGGCGCGAAGTTGGGCGTGAAAATCACGCGCTCCGCCGCAAGCTCAGGCACCGAGGCGAACGCGTGCCGCAATTCGCCGACCGAGACGCACTCCAGCATCAGTCCGGCCGCAACCAGGCGGCGCAGAATCTCCGGATGCCAGTTCGCCTTCATCGCGTAGGCCCAGCGATCCACCGAGGGAGCGCGCCGCAGCGCGGCCGCCGCCGCATCCAGGCTGTCGGTGTCATAGACGTAAGCGGATCCCTCGCGGGCGCCGATCGCGAGCAGCTCGCGCCGCTTGGCCGGCTCCTGCCACCATTCGCGCGCCGCCACCGCCGTGCCCTGCGGCTCGGCGAACAACTGCCGCCAGGTCGGCCCCAACACCTCGTCGGAGCCGATCGACTGAATCAACCGTTCGTGCAACAGCTGCACCAGCCGGTCGCCCTGCGATTCGTCGATCACGAAGGTGAAGTTCAAATCGTTTGCCGCCTGAGTGACCAGATAGATCTTCTGATCCTGGAACAATTCGAAGGCGGCGCCGAGCTCGTGCAAGATGCCGCGAATATTGTGGCCGAGCAGGCTCAAGGATGCGCAGGGACCCAAGACCTCGACGCGGCAGAGCGCGCCGAGCGCCGCCGTCAGGCGGCCGAGCGCCGCTTGATCCAGCGTATTCGCCGCCGGATCGAGGGAAACGGTGACGTTGGTTTCCGACGTCGAAATCAGATCGACCGACAAGCCCTCGCGCTTGAACACCTGGAACGCGTCGGCCAGGAAGCCGACTTGATGCCACATCCCCGGGCTTTCCATCGACACCAGGGTGATGCCCTTTTTGATCGCGATCGCCTTGACCTGCGCGGCGCTGTCGGCCACGGTCGCGGAGACGACGGTGCCTTCGAGGCCGGGCGCCTGCGTCGCATAGACGTGCAGCGGGATCCCGTATCGGCGCAGCGGCAGCACGCAGCGCGGGTGCAGGACCTTTGCGCCGTTGCTGGCGATTTCCTGCGCCTCGTCGTAGTGCAGGGCGCGCAGCAGGCGCGCGCTCGGCACGGCTCGTGGGTTGGCGCTGAAGAGGCCCGGCACGTCGGTCCAGATCTCCAGGCGCAGGGCCGCGAGCTTGGCCGCGAAATACGCGGCCGACGTGTCGGAGCCGCCGCGCCCGAGCAACACCGTTTCACCGGCATGGTTCGCCGCGATGAACCCCTGCGTGAGGACCGCCTGGCCGAGCGCGCGCCATTGCGCCTGCAGCGCATCGTCGGGCGCATAATCGCAGGTCGCCGACAGGTAGCTCGCCTTGCTGCTCGCCGCTTCGCGCCCCTGCGCCTTGAGCACGCTGCGGGCGTCGATCCACGCGGTATTGATCCCCTGCTGATTCAAAAAGACCGCGCCCAAGGTAGTCGCCAACAGTTCGCCCGTCGCCATGACGCGCGCCCGCAGCCGGTCGCTCTCCTCGCGGGTCTCGGCGATTGAGTCGGCGACGCGCCGCAACTCGCCGATCAGCGCTTCGAACTGCGCCCCGGGCGCGACCCCCAATTCGGCGGCGAGGCTGCGGTGCGTCGACTCGATGAGTTCGAGCACCGGCTCATGCCGGCCTTCCAGGGAAAGCGTCAACAGCGCCTCGAGACGATCGGTGATGCCGGAGAGCGCCGAATGCACGATGACGGGGCGCAGCTTCGCCTCCAGGCGTGCGCGCACCACGGCGGCGATGTTGCGCCAATTGGCGGCGCTGGAGACGCTCGTGCCGCCGAACTTCAGCACGACCCAAGCTTGATCTGGTTCTAGCATGGTCTTGCGGTGCGCCCGCCCCGGTGCCGGCGGCAGGCGCCGCGGCCCGCGACCGTAGGCACTATGACTCGTCTTCGAAGATGTCGCGCAGTTCCTTTTCTAGCTGCCGCTCGGCGAGGACGTCCTCGACGCGGCTCCACGCCGCCTTGCCGCGCTTGCCGGGCGCAGGCGCTCGCGGGCGCCTCTCGGTGCGCTCCAGCAGCGGTTCGAAGTCGTGCGTTTCCTCGCTTTCACCAAGAAACTCATCGTCGATGTCGAAATGTTGATCTGCGCGTTCGCTCATTTTTTAATGAAAAGCCCGTTAAAATCAATGGGATCTACCGGCCCCGCGGGCACGAAGTTCGGCACTATAGCCGATTCTGTCCGGCATTCAACTATCATGAGTGGATTGCAATATCGCGCTGCCGCAAAGGCGGGGCGCCTGCGCCGCAGGGCGCCGGCGCGTCCCTCAGGTGCCGGTGCGCGCCTTGTCGGCCGTCGGCGATAGGGCGCCGCAGGCGATCGCGCGGTTCACCGCCGACAGCACCGCGAGGAGCGATGCGGTGATGATGTTCGGGTGCATGCCGGCGCCGAACAAGGTGCGCCGCGAACGCGTCGTGACTTCTATATAGCAGACCGCCTGCGCCCCGCTGCCCTTGCCGCGCGAGTGCTCCTCATAGGAAAGCACGTCGAAATCCAAGCCCACCGCATCGACGATCGCATCGATCGGACCCGCGCCTTGCCCATGAATGGTCTCCAGGCGGCCGTCGCGCTCGATCTGCAGCGCGATGCGCTCGCTGTCGGCGCCGTCGGTCGATGCCGCCAACTGGTGCGAGCGGTACACGAAAGGCCGCCTGGCTTGCAGGTACTCGGCGCTGAACAACTCCCATATTTCCTGAGATGTCAGCTCCTTACCACTAGTATCTGCAGCAGTTTGTACGACCTGGCTGAACTCGATTTGCAGCCGCCGCGGCATCACGAACTGGTAATCGCGCTCCAGCAGGTAGGCGACGCCGCCTTTGCCGGATTGGCTGTTGACGCGGATGATCGAGTCGTAGGATCGCCCGAGGTCCGACGGATCGATCGGCAGGTACGGGACATCCCAAAGCTGCGCCGGGGTGCGCGCCGCCAGGCCCTTCTTGATCGCATCCTGATGCGATCCGGAGAATGCCGTGAACACGAGGTCGCCGACGTAGGGGTGGCGCGGGTGGATCGGCAGCTGGTTGCAGGCTTCGACGCAGCGCGCCGCCTCGTTGATATTGGAGAAATCTAGTTTCGGATCAATGCCTTGTGTATATAAGTTCAAGGCAAGACTGACGATGTCGACGTTGCCGGTGCGCTCGCCGTTGCCGAACAGCGTGCCCTCGATGCGCTCGGCGCCGGCCATGACCGCCAATTCCGCGGCCGCGACGGCAGTGCCGCGATCGTTGTGCGGATGCACGCTCAAGATCAGCGAGTCGCGCTTCGCCACCGCCCGCGAGAACCCCTCGATTTGATCGGCGTACACATTGGGCGTCGCCATCTCCACGGTGGCGGGCAGATTCAAGATCGATTTGTGCGCGGGCGTCGGTTCCCAGACCGCGTTGACCGCATCGCATATCTCGACCGCAAAATCGAGTTCCGTGGCGGTGAAGCTCTCGGGGCTGTATTCGAAGAGCCACTCGCTGCCGCGATGGCGCAGCGCCTGCTCGCGCACCGCGGTCGCGCCGCGCACGGCGATATCGACGATGCCGGCGCGGTCGGCCTTGAAGACCATGCGGCGCTGCGCGACCGAGGTCGAATTGTAGACATGCACGATCGCGCGCCTGACGCCGGCGAGCGACTCGTAGGTGCGGGCGATCAGTTCCGGTCTCGCCTGGGTCAGCACCTGAATCGTCACATCGCCGGGGATCAGGTCCTGCTCGATGATTTCGCGGACGAAATCGTAATCGGTTTGCGACGCGGCCGGAAAGCCGACCTCGATCTCCTTGAAGCCGATCTTCAGCAGCAAGTCGAACATGCGCCGCTTGCGCGCGGCGTCCATCGGCTCGATCAGCGCCTGGTTGCCGTCGCGCAAGTCGACGCTGCACCAAACGGGCGGCGCCCCGATGACCTTGTCGGGCCAGGCGCGGTCGTGAAGCGCGATCGGCGTGAATGCTCGGTATTTCGTCGACGGGTTGCGCAACATGGTCTGTTCTCACTCGCGGCAAGCGCGCCGCGCGCCTTTCGTTGTTACGGGCCTCTGAGGGGATTCTTTCCGGTCTTGTTGGCGCCGACCGTTGGCGCGAAAGTGTTGCGCCTAGCGGCGCAGCGGCAGCAGGCTACGAAGAGCGCTTGACGAAACCCATGCACGGAAATGCGGCATGGGCCCGAATTTAGCACCGCCAACGCGTGGCGCGCAAGAGGCGGGCTAGTCCCAGCCCTGAATCTGCCGCAGGACGATCGCCGCGAGCGCCGCGGCGTGCCGGTCGCCGTCGTTCAGCGCCGGAACCAACTGCAAGCTCTCGCCGCCCAGGGAGAGGAATTGCGCTTGGTACTCCATCGCGATTTCCTCGAGCGTTTCCAGGCAATCGACCGCGAAGGACGGCGAGACCACGGTGAGCCGGCGCACGCCGCGCTGCACGAGCTCCTCGATCGTGTCCGAGGTGTACGGCTTCAGCCAGGCGACCCTGCCGAAGCGGGATTGATAGGCATGCGACCAATCGCCCGGCCGCAGCTGCAAGCGCTGAACGACGAGCCGGGTGGTCGCTTCGGCCTGCGCTTGATACGGATCGCCGGCGGCGACGTAGGAGGCCGGTATGCCGTGATAGGAGAACAACAGATGCGAGCGCGAGCCGGCCGCCTGCCAATGCTCGTCGATTTGCGCCGCCAGCGCGCCCAAGTAGCCGTCGTCGGCGAAGTAGTCGTTGACGAAGCGCACCTCTGGCAGCCAGCGCCAGCGGCGCAGCGCGCGCGCCGCCCCGTCGAACACCGATCCGCTGGTCGAGGAGCAATATTGCGGATACAAGGGCAGCACCAGCAGCCGCCGCACGTTCTGCTCGGCGAGCGCGCGGATGCCGGCCCCGATGCCCGGATTGCCGTAGCTCATCGCCAGGCGCGCGCGCAGCCGATCGCCGAGGCGGTTTTGCAGGAGCGCGCCGACCTTGTCGGTCAGACGCGCAGAATGGACGGCGAGCGGCGAGCCGCCCGGCAGCCAGATCTTGCGGTACTTGCGCGCCGTGGCGAGCGGCCGCAGCGGCAGGATCAGCCCGTAGAGCAGCGGCAGCCAAATCCATCGCCGGCTGTCGATGACGCGCCGGTCGCCCAGAAATTCGCGCAAATAGCGCTGCACCGCGAAATAGCCGGGCGCATCCGGCGTCCCCAGATTGACCAGCAAAACACCGATGCGTTCCGGCGTCGACGCCGCCGCCGGCGCCACGGCGCGGTAAAAGGCCATGGATCGAATCCCTCGGGATCAGTTCGGCGCCCAGTATACCGGCCCGCGGCAAAATGCCGCGCGGCTTCGTGTAGATTGTCGCCGATGAATTGGCTGCACCCCGCCGAACGCGAAGCTTTGTGGCTGAGCCTCGAGGTCTCGCTGCGCAGCGTCTGCCTGTGCCTGCCGCCGGCCGTTCTGATCGCCTGGCTGCTGACGCGCCGGCGATTTCCGGGACGCACGCTCCTCGATGCGTTCGTGCACCTGCCGCTGGTCTTGCCGCCGGTGGCGGTCGGCTACGTCCTGTTGATCGTCTTCGGCATGCGCGGCGTCCTCGGCGGCTGGCTGCACAGGACCTTCGGCATCGACCTGATCTTCACGCGCAACGGCGCGGCGCTCGCGACCGCGGTCATGACCTTGCCGATCATGGTGCGCTCCATGCGCATTTCCCTGGAGAACGTCGATCGCGGCCTGGAAGACGCGGCGCGCACGCTCGGCGCCGGGCCGCTCGACCGCTTCGCGACGATCACGCTGCCGCTGATGCTGCCCGGGATTCTCGCCGGCACGATCACGGCTTTTTCCGCCGGCCTCGGGGAATTCGGCGCCGTGATCACCTTCGTCTCGAACATCCCCGGCGAGACGCGCACGCTGCCCCTCGCTCTGTACACGGCCTTGCAGACGCCGGGCGGCAATGCGGCCGCCGCGCGGCTTGCCTGCATTTCCTTCGCCCTGGGGTTGGGCGGACTGCTGCTGGCGGAATGGTTCGCGCGGCGCGTGCGCCGCATGCTGGGCCGTTGATGCTGCAAGTCGCGGTGAAAAAAACCCGCGGCGCCTTTGCGCTGTGCGCGCAATTCGAGCTGCCGACTCCCGGCGTCGCAGCCTTGTTCGGCCGCTCCGGCTGCGGCAAGAGCACGCTGATCGAGATCATCGCCGGGCTCCTCGGCGCCGACAGCGGCAGCGTCGCGCTGGACGGCGAGGTGCTGCTCGACACCGAGCGGCGCATCGCCGTGCCGCCGGAGGCGCGGCGCATCGGCTACGTATTCCAGGACGCGCGGCTGTTCCCGCACCTCGGCGTCGCCGCCAATCTGCGCTATGCCGAGAGGCGCGCGCGCGGCTTGGCTTACGTCGGCTTCGAGGAGGTCGCCGATCTGCTCGCGCTCGGCCCGCTGCTCGGCCGCCGTCCACAGCAGTTGTCGGGGGGCGAGAAGCAGCGCGTCGCCATCGGCCGCGCGCTGCTCGGCCAGCCGCGCCTGCTGCTGCTCGACGAACCGCTCGCCTCGCTCGACAAAGCGCGCCGCGAGGAGGTGCTGCCCTACCTGGAGAAGCTGCGCGATCAGCTGGCGATTCCGATGGTCTACGTCAGCCACCAATTCGAGGAAGTGCTGCGCCTGGCGACGCACGTCGTGCTGATGGACTGCGGCAAGACCGTCGCGCAAGGCGGCATCGGCGAGATCAGCCTGCAGCCGGAATTGCGCGGCATCGTCGGCGCCGACGCGGTCGGCGCGATCGTCGACGGCGAGGTCGCCGGGATCGACGCGGGCGGCGCCCTGGCGCGCGTGAGAATCGGCAGCGGCGAATTGACGGTGGCCGCGGCGAACCTCGCAGCCGGCGCGCGCGTGCGCGTGCAGATCCTCGCCCGCGACGTCATCGTCGCGACCGCCGAGCCGCGGCATTTGAGCGTGCGCAACATCCTGCAAGGCACCGTCTGCGGCATCGCCGCGGACATCGCCGACGCGGATTTGATCTCCATCGACGTCGGCGGCGCGCCGATCCTCGCGCGCATCACGACGGCGGCGCGCCGCGAGCTCGGGCTCTGCTCGGGGATGCGAGTCTGGGCGCTGGTGAAGACGGTCGCCATCGCCGCCGACCGGCTGCGCCGGCTCTAGGAGCGGCGCGGCCGCCGTCACGGCACGCGGCTGCCGAGATGCACAATCGCGACGATGTGATCCTGCGCACCGAGGTCGATGGACGCCTTGACGGCGGCGTCATAGGCCGCGGGCCCCGTCTTCCACATCGCCCCGTAGCCCAAGGCGTGGGCCGCGAGAATGAGGTTCTGCGCCGCGGCGCCGGCGGCGAG
The DNA here is from genome assembly GCA_035531435.1 of Steroidobacteraceae bacterium. Taxonomy (GTDB): domain Bacteria; phylum Pseudomonadota; class Gammaproteobacteria; order Steroidobacterales; family Steroidobacteraceae; genus Bog-1198. Next base: position 79,302 of record DATKSW010000027.1, read on the forward strand.
CACCTGCTCGATTTCCGGCACTTTCGGCTGGTCGCGGCGCACGACGCAGCCGACCACCAGCAGCGCCGGCGCGCGCATGAATTTCTCGCGCTCGGCGAGCAATTGTTGCGCCGTCGGCGGCGGCGCGCGCCGGCGGCGCGCCTCGACGACCGCGGCGACGAAGCATGCGCGCCGTTCGCCTTCCAGCACGATCACCCTCCAGGGCCGCAGGCGGCCGTGGTCCGGCGCATGGTTCGCCGCGTCGATGAGCACGGCGAGATGCTCCGCGGTCGGCCCCGGCGCGGTCAAACGCGCCGCGGACGCGCGTGTCGTGATGGCATCGATCAATTCCATGGCTGCGCCCCTCGCTGTGCAACGGCAAGAACCGACTGAACTTCGGGTATCATCGGCGCTGCGATTATACCGACCGACCGACTTGGAGGAGTCCTCGATGAAGCGATTCGTTCTGGCGGCACTTGCCGCATTGGCCGGCGCGGGCGCCTACGCCGCCCCCGTGACCTACATTCTCGATCCGGCGCACACCTACCCGAGCTTTGCGGCGGACCACATGGGCGGCTTGTCGGTCTGGCGAGGCAAATTCACCAAGACCACCGGCAAGGTCGTGCTCGACCGAGAGGCGCGGACCGGCACGATCGACGTCACCGTCGACGTCGGCTCGATCGACTTCGGCATGAAGAAATTGAACGAGCACGCGCGCTCGCCGGACATGTTCGATGTCGCCAAGTATCCGACAGCGACCTACGTCGGCAAATTCACGAAGTTCGACGGCGAGAAGCCGACGCAAGCGCAGGGCATCTTCACGCTGCACGGCGTCTCCAAGCCCTTGACGCTGACGATCGACTCGTTCACCTGCAAATTCGTGGCGATGATGAACAGGAAGGTCTGCGGCGCCGACGCCAAGGCGACGTTCAACCGCAGCGACTACGGCGTCAGCTACGGAGCGAATTACGGCTTCAACCAGACCGTCCGCCTACAGATCCAGGTGGAAGGCAGCCCCGCGACCCACTGAGACGGCGCCGTGAGATCCCGAGCCTAGAAGGGGTTCCATCTCTTGGTCGCCGAGAAATTGATGTAGTTCAGCGCGATGCCCTGCCGCCAGCCGACGCCGAAACGCACGGGCGCGAGCGATATGCCGCCGCGCTGCAGGTAATTGACGCCGAATCCGCCGACGAAATACAGGCTGCCGTCGACGCCCGGGAAGCGCTCGAAGAGCGCCGCCGCGTTCGGCAGCCCGTATACCAGCATGAAGGTCTTGACGGCGTTTGCGCCGACGTCGAAGCCGATCGACGGGCCCTGCCAATAGACTTCGCGCATCGGCGCGCCCTTGAACACGAGCTCGCCGTGTCCGTAGCGCAGGCCGACGCCGATCGCGCCGCCCGCCTCCTCGCCGCGAACGATCGCGACCGGACGCCCTTTTTCCTTCAGCACCTTGGCGAGGACCTTCGACAAGTCCCGCGCACCGGTGCTGAAGAACTCCGAGGCCTGCTTGACGACTTCATCGTCGCTGTAGGTTTGCATCGCCGGCCGCGGCGCGCTGCCCGCGGCGTATGCCGATGCCGCGCACAAGGTCCATGCACTAGAAAGCACGATCTGCCGGATGCTGCTGGTCATGACCTTGCCTCCTCGATGACCGCGGCAATTATAGACTAGGCAAGCAGCGAGGTCGATTTGACGGTCACCTGCGGGATCGAGCGTACGGCGCGGGAATGCCGTCATCCGTACCGCCGGACGGGCACGGGCGGCACGCAGCCCAGCGTCGCCGCGCCGAGGAGCAGATGCCAATGGTGCCAGGACCGCTCGGAGAACTCTCCCGGCCGGGCCTCTTGCAGCGCCTGTTTGAACGCGAAGTCGCCGACCAGCTGGCGCAGCGCTTGCACATCCTCGAATGTTCCCAAGTTCATCACTTGCGAGATAACGCGGCGAGGGTCGCGCGCGCCCATGTCTGGCGCCTGCCACCAGATGTATTTCCTGGAGAAATACGGCAAATCCATGCGTTCGATTCTACATCCAAAGCGCAGCCGACGGAAAAAATTGCGCGCGACCCTGCGCGACGAATTCGGTATGATTTCGGCAAATGCGCGTCCTCGAATATTCCGGCCTCGACGTCTCGCGCGTGGAGGCGGCCTATCGGCGCATCGTAGAGGCGATCGAACGCGATGATTTTCGGGCCGCGGAGGTAAAGAAGCTCGTCGACTCGAGACATCGCAAGTTCTATCGAGCCAAATTGGACTACGCCAACCGACTGCTGTTCGTGCTGGTGCGCCACGGCGGCGAGACTTGCGCGGTGATGCTCGAAGTCATCGAGCAGCATGCTTACGACCGATGCCGATTTCTGCGCGGCACGGCGGTCGATGAAACGAAAATACCGTTGCTGCCGCTGCCGCCGGCTGCCGAGGAGGCGGAGCCGGTCAGATACCTGCACCCGGCACGCCGGGAAATTCTATATCTCGACAAACCGCTGTCGCTCGATGACATGCAGCTGGCGATTTACGACGCCAAGCCGCCGCTCGTGATCGTCGGCGGCGCCGGCAGCGGCAAGACCGCGCTCACGCTCGAGAAAATGAAACATGCCGACGGCGATGTCCTTTATGTCACGCACTCGGCGTATCTGGCGCAGAACGCGCGCGACCTGTACTACGCACACGGCTACGAGCGGGACGGCCAGGATGCGGAGTTTCTCTCCTTCCGCGAGTTCGCGGAGACATTACGGCTGCCTGCGGGACGCGAAGTCTCGTGGCGCGAGTTTGCCGCCTGGTTTGCGCGCGTGCGTCAGGCGTTTTCCGGAATGGACGCGCATCAGGCGTTCGAAGAGATTCGCGGCGTAATCGCCGCGCAAGCCGGCGGCACGTTAAGCCGGCAAGCCTATCTTGCGCTTGGCGTACGGCAGTCGATTTTTACGGCGACCGACCGGGACCGCTTGTACGACCTGTTCGAGCGATATAGATCATGGCTAATAGAAGCGCGGCTGTTCGACTCGAGTCTCATCGCCCAGGATTGGCTGACCTTGGCAAAGCCGCGATACGATTTTATCGTGATCGACGAAGTACAGGATTTGACGCCTGCGCAACTGCTGCTGGTGCTGCGCACCCTAAGAGCGCCGGACGGGTTTTTGTTGTGCGGCGACTCGAATCAGATCGTGCATCCGAATTTCTTCGCTTGGAATCGCGTGAAAACGCTTTTTTGGCGCGATGAAGAACTCGGCGGTCGCCAGCAGCTCTGCGTGTTGCGGGCCAATTTCCGCAACGGCCAGCTGGTGACGCGGGTCGCGAACACGCTATTGAAGATCAAACATCGCCGCTTCGGTTCCGTGGATCGTGAAAGCAATTTCCTCGTCGAGGCCGTGGGCGCCGAGGCCGGCGAGGTATCGCTGCTCGCGGACAAGGATGCGGTCAAGCGTGCGCTCGACGAACAGACGCGCCGCTCGACGAGCGTCGCCGTGCTCGTGCTGCGCGAAGAGGACAAAGCCGAGGCGCGCCGGTTTTTCGGCACCCCGCTGGTGTTCGCAATCCACGAGGCGAAGGGCCTGGAATACGAGAGCATCGTGCTGTACCGATTCATCTCGGGTCAACGCGCGGCGTTCAGCGAAGTGGCCGCCGGCGTCGGCGCGGATGACTTGGCCGGCGACGACCTCGACTACCACCGCGCACGAGACAAAAGCGACAAGTCGCTCGAGGTGTACAAGTTTTACGTGAACGCGCTGTACGTGGCGCTCACGCGGGCAATCCGCAACGTCTACCTCATCGAGTCGGACACGGGCCACGAGCTACTGCGTTTGCTCGGGCTGACGGCCGCCGGCGACGGCGTGCGCGTAACCGCCCGGACCTCGTCGCGCGAGGAGTGGCAGCGCGAGGCCCGCCGCCTCGAACTGCAAGGCAAGCAAGAGCAGGCCGAAGCCGTTCGCGATACCATTCTGCGGGAAACGCCCGTGCCCTGGCCGGTTTGGAACGAGGCTTGGCTGCGCGAGGCGCTCGTGAAAGTGTTCCGCGAGCGCACACCGGGCGCAAAGCCGCGGCAGAAGCTCTTGGAGTATGCAACCGCCTTCGATGAACCGCTGCTCGCCCGCTGGCTGGTCGAAGAGGCGGGTTTCGAGCAGGCCAGGGGATTCGGCCCGCAGCGGGCGACGCTCGGCCGGCGCCACCTCAATGACTACGCCGGACGGCACTTCAAAGGCATTTTGCAGAACTGCGACCGATACGGGGTCGATTACCGTACGCCGATGAATCAAACAGCGCTGATGGCGGCGACAGCCGCCGGCAATCTGCCGCTGGTGGAGGCGCTGCTCGAGCGCGGCGCGGACTGCGATGCGCGCGACCATCTCGGGCGCAATGCCCTGCACATCGCCATGCGGGAGGCGTTCAACGACCCTAAATTCGCCCGCGGTCCGTTCCCGACGCTGTTCGAACGCATCGCTCCCGCATCCATCGATTTACGGGTAGGCGAGCGGCTCGTGCGTATCGACCGGCACCTCAGTGAATACTTCGTCCTGCAAACTTTTTGGGTACTGTTCAAGCAGACTTTCAGCGTCGCGGGATTTGAGCGGCCGGCCGGCATCGACACCAATACCGTGCTCGAGGCGTGGGAGTCGATACCTGCATCGGTCATCAAAGCCGAGCGCAACAAGCGCAGTCACCTGTCGAACGTGCTCTCCCGCAACGAAGCGGAACGCGACTACCTCTACAACCGTCGACTGTTCAAACGCATCGCGCACGGTTGGTATCAGATCAATCCGCAGCTCGCGATCCGGCGCCGCAATGCGCAGGACGACTCCTGGCAGCCGGTGCTGGAAGCGCTCAACCTGCCGCTGGTCCACGAATTGGCGCACCCCGACCAGTGGCGCATCAGCCGCGCGCTCTGGCTGTCCGCCGGCCGCGTGCAGATGCCGATACCGGTCGCTGCCGAAGCGTGGGAGAAACGCGTAGCAGCGCCGTCTGGCGGCCGAGAGTCTCAACTGTTTTCTAGATATTACAAGTAACTTGTTTATTTTGTTAAATAAATTATGGTGGGACGGCCGGGGCTCGAACCCGGGACCAAAGCCTTAAAAGGGCCTTGCTCTACCAACTGAGCTACCGTCCCGGCCGGGCGCGCATGATAGCCCAAGTGCGCACCCCGGGGCATCAGCCGCACGCTTCCTTAGTAACGCGTCGGATCGGCGACGCCGGCCACCGCGAATCCCTGCGCGCGAATCCGGCAGGCATCGCAAGTCCCGCAGGCGCGCCCTTGCGGGTCGGCGCGATAGCACGAGACCGTGAGGCCGTAATCGATACCCAGTGCGAGACCGCGCCGGATGATCTCGGCCTTCGAATCGCGGATCAGCGGCGCGTGGATCGCCAGGCGGCCGCCCTCGACTCCGGCCTTGGTCGCGACCGCCGCGAGCCGCTCGAACGCCTCGATGAAAGCCGGCCGGCAATCCGGGTAGCCGGAATAGTCGACCGCGTTGACGCCGATGAAGATGTCGCCGGCACCGAGCACCTCGGCCAGGCCGAGCGCGAGCGACAGCAGCAGCGTATTGCGGGCGGGCACATAGGTCACCGGAATGCCGTCGGTCGGCGCGCCAGGCACCGGGATCGAAGGATCGGTCAGTGCCGAACCTCCGATCGCCGCGAGGTCGACCGCGATCAGGCGATGCTCGCGGGCGCCCAGGGCGGCGGCGAGCCGCGCTGCCGCGTCGAGTTCCGCGGCGTGCCTCTGTCCGTAGCGCACGCTCAGGGCGTGGCATTCGAATCCTTCGGCGCGCGCGATCGCCAGCACGGTCGCCGAGTCGAGTCCGCCGGAGAGCAGCACCACAGCGCGCGCCATCGTCATCGAGCCGGCAGGTCGCCCCACAGGATCTTGTGAAGCTGCAACTGGAAGCGGACCGGCAGCCGATCCAGGAGGATCCAGTCGGCGAGTTGCGCCGGCGCGAGCGCCCCGTGACTCGGCGAGAACAGGATCCGGCGCCCGAGGAGCGCGTGCTCGGCGAGGAAGCGTTTGCTCCAGTCGTAATCGGCGCGCGAGCCGATCACGAACTTGAGCTGATCGCGACCGGCCAGGCTCGCGAAGTTCGCGATCCGGTTGCGCTCGCTCTCGCCCGAGTCCGGGGTCTTCACGTCGACGACGCGGACGACGCGAGGGTCGACCGCGCCAATGTCGAGCGCACCGCTCGTCTCGAGCGAAACCTCGTAGCCCGCGTCGCAGAGTCGCCCGAGCAGCGACAGGCAATCCGGCTGCGCGAGCGGCTCGCCGCCCGTGACGCAGACGTGCGCCGCGCCGAAGCCCCGCACCGTCGCGACGATCGAGTCGAGATCCAGCCACTCACCGGCGTGAAACGCGTACTCGGTGTCGCAGTACCGGCAGCGCAGCGGACAGCCCGTCAGGCGCACGAACGCGGTCGGATATCCAACCGCGTCCGCTTCGCCCTGCAGCGAATGGAAGATCTCGTTGACCCGCAATTTCGCAACCCGCGGCCGCAGCGCGCGGCCCTCTGCCGGCGTCAATGCGGCTCCGCGCGCATCCCGGCGAGACGCTTGGCGGCGAGGCGCGCGGCCGAGGTGCCGGGATATTTGGCGATCACCTCGCCGAACACGCGCCGCGCCTCGGCGACGCGTTTCAGCTCAGCATCGCAGTAGCCCACGTTCAGCAGCGCGTCCGGCACCTTGGGCGACGATGTGTAGCCGTCGACCACGGTTTGGAAAGCACGCAACGCGGGCGCGAAGTCGCGGTGCACGTAATAGGTCCAGCCGATCCAGTACTCGGCATTGGCCGCGTAGCTGC
>DATKSW010000028.1:0-33831 GCA_035531435.1 Steroidobacteraceae bacterium
GCCGCGATACGCGGCGGCTCCGGCGCAGAGCGCCAACGGCTTCCGGGCGAGGCAGCGCTTTGCGGCTGCCAATAACGGCCATTGGAACCAAGCCGGCGATCGCGGACGCTGGCACGGCCACCATGGGGACCATGACGGCGATCGCGGTTATCCCGGTTGGGTCGGGGGCTATTGGGGAGGAGGCTATTGGGGCAACGGCTTCTGGCCCGCCGTTTATTACGGCCTCGACTTTGCGTGGTTCCTGCCGATCCTGCCGGCGGCTTACGCGACCTATTGGTACGACGGCATGCCGTATTATTACGCCGACGACGTCTATTACACCTGGGATCCCGGTTATGACGGCTATGTGGCGACGGATCCGCCGCCGGTCGCCGACGGCAGCAGCGCCAGCGGTAGCGGCGCCGCGCAGGCCCAAGAGGTTTCCGGCCAAGTGTACATGTACCCGAAAAACGGCCAGAGCGCCGAACAGCAATCGGCAGATCGGCGCGCCTGTCAGCAGTGGGCCGCGAATCAAACCGGCGGCGAATCCGGGAACCAGGCGTACAGCGATTACCGGCGGGCGATGGTTGCCTGCGCCGAGGGTCGCGGCTACAGCGCGCGCTAGCCTAGCGGCCTAGCGGCCGAACAGTGCTTCGCCGCTGACTTCGCGCATCGCCGCTGACTTCGCGCATCGCCGCTTACTTCCAGCACGTCGATGCCGGGTCCGGCGAGGCGGTCTGAAGGCCGCTCGAGGTCACCGTGAACGACAGACAATCGGTGTCCTTCAGCTGGTCGCCGATCGCATTGGCGGTGATGCTGAAGCTCGCCGGCGTTCCCGACGGCGAGCCCGAAGTCGGCGCGACGGCCAGGGTGACGACCGGCTGCTGAACCTGGTAATAGCCGCCGCCGACGGTCGTGGGAAAGGCGGTGTAGCCGAGCTGCGAGGCGGTTTGCGTATACACGTTTGCGGTGCTGAAGTACCGCTCCTCCAGGCTCGCCAAATCCAGCAGCGCGGTCTTGGCGTCGGTGCGCCGCCCCTTGCGGACGTACGCCGAGTAACCCGGGATCGCGATCGCGACCAGTATCGCGCTGATGATCAGCGCAACCACGAGTTCGATCAGCGTGAACCCGCGCGCCGCCCGGCCGCCGCCTCGCATCGCCGGGGGTGGAATGGCTTTGTGCATGTGAATGGCCTCTCGGTGCATCGTGGCTGCGCTAGCGTTTCTGGATCCAGGTCAGGCGCTGGCCCTGGGTGCCGCCCGGCGGATTGATCGCCGCGATCGCGCCCGTTCCGCTGACCGTTTGCGTGACGATATACGTGCTCGTTCCCTTGGTCACGATCGACGGGCTGCCGGTGCCGCTCAGGGCGATGCCGCTGACCGCCTGATTGTTGACGTTCAGGAAGTTGTGATTCGCGTCGCCGAAGAACGAGTTGGTGAACGCGCCGCCGGTCGCCGGATTGATCGCCATCGTCCAGCCGCCCGCAGGCGTCGCCGCACAAGTGTTGGCCGAGCTCGTCGGCGGGATCGTCGTGTTGACGATGAACGCGCCGGACTCGAGGATCGGGTTGAAGATCACTTGTTCGTAGACGTACGGGTAGGTCGCATTGCTGGTCGTCGTCAGGCCGTTCGGATCCGTCGGATTGGCGTAGCCGGACGTCAGGTTCAGATACCAACCGAACTGCGTGCAGCCGGCGGTGTCCGCCCAGCAAATCGGGTTGCTGCTGACCGTGCGGTAATAGTACGCGCTCGCCGGCGTCGTCGAACTGCTGGATGCGACCAAGGTTGGATCGTAGGTCGCGGTGATGGTCTGCTGCTCTAGGATCGAGTTGCTGCCGGAGGTCAGGCCGGACAGCGGCGTCGCCGGTGCGGCCACGCTGCCGCTCGGCAAACTCGCGTAGTGAACGGTCGACATCGCATTCCATGCGGCGAGATTCCAATCCCACACGCCGTAGAGCGCCTGCTGCGAGGTCGCATAGGTGGCCGCCGACAGCGTCGTCAACGGCACTTGCTGGCCGGTGCCGAATTCGACGAGCACGCGCTGCGAGGCGCCTGCGCTGATCGAGGCGACCACCAGCTTGGTCGTGATCGCCTGCCCCGCCGGCGTCGTGTAGAGCGGGCCCGGCGACACCGTCCATTGGCTCGGGTTGCTGCCCGTCAGATCGAACCGCCAGACGTTGCCCAGCATATCGCCCGCATAGACGTAGTCGGTGATGTGATCGCCGTCGAGGTCGGCCGGCGTGACATAGGCGATGCCGTCGCCGTTGCCGGACTCGCCGGTGCTCAAATAATAGAACGTGCGCGCGCCGGTCGTCGGGTCGACCGTCATCACGTAGATGCCGGCATCGCCGGTCGCGCTGCCAAAGCCGTTGCCGAACACCGCGCCCCAGTCGCCGTTATGGAACCGCCGTATCTGCGGAACGCCGTAGGTATTGCCGAGGTTGTTGCCGCAATTGGCGACGTTCGTGCAGTTCAGCGTAGAGGTGGTCGTCGTCACGCCGGCCGTGGTCGTCGATGTCGTGCTCCACTCGCCGATGACGGTGTTCGCCGCGTTGGTTTCGGAAAATTGCGTCGGGTCGGTGATGTCGAGCGCGTAGATCGCCGAGCCGCCGGGGCCAAGGCCGCCGACCAGCCAGGTATGCCATTGGTTGCCGTAAAACAAATCGCCGACGCCCGGAGGCGCATCGACATTGAATTGGTGCGCGTACCGCGGGCTCGAATAATCCAAGGTGAGGTAGCTCGACGCGTTGATCGAGTTGACGACATACTGGGGCATGAACGCGAGCATTTCGAGCCCGTCGTTATAGGTCGCGACGTAGTTGCCCGAGCTGTCGAAGGAGCCGCTGCGAAAGGCGTGCAGCAGGCCGTCGTTCGCGCCGGCGTAGACGAGGTTCGTGCGCGTCTGGTAGGCGCTCTCGAAGTTCGTGTAGCTTTGCGCGGTGCCCGAGTTCTCCGCCGGCGTCGCGCTCGGATTCAGAGCGTCCCTCCAGAGGGCCGGATACGGAGCCGCCGGCGCACCGACCCAGGTCGGGCTCGAATCGATGATGTCGCCGAGCACGCTGGTTCTGGCGCGGAACGAACCCGAGCCTGTCGAGGTGAGCTCGTTGCTGCGGTCGCCGCGCAGATAGTTCAGGCGATTGGCGTTGATCGGCGAGGTGTCGCCGGTATCGAGCGCCGCTTGTTCGGCGTTGGTCAGGTTGCTCCACTCGAACGGAATGCCCTGGGTGCCGTTCCAGCTCAAGATCGTGCGGCTCGTCGGCCCTTCGGCCGCGATCGGCCCGGCGGCGCCGGTGGTTGCGCAGGTTTTGCCGGCGGCGACGCCGGTCAGCACGCAGGATGCGTCCCAGTTGACGACCGGGTCGATCTGCAGGGCGTTCGCGTTCGTCGAGCCCGTCGGCGTATCCAGGTATTGCGAGGTCAAGGAACCGGTCCAGTTGTCCGCGTTATAGAAGGCGAAATACACCTGCGTGCCGGTTTGCACCTTGGCGGTCTGCTTTTGGTTGAGACCTGCGGAGCTCTGCGCGGAATTCTGCGGAGTCGCCTGGAAGCACATGATCTCGTGGATGTTCGTGCTGCCGCCGTCCGAGCCCGCGAAGCCGAAGCGCACGTTTGCGGGGATCGGGCCGTTCGAGGCGGTGATGTCCTGACCGCTGATGACCGGCTGGTACGCGCCGCCGTTGTAGCTGTACGACAGGCTCAACAGGCCGGCCGGCGTGATCACCAAGCTATAAGTGATCGGCACCCCGTACTTCGCCGCCGCCGTTCTCGATAGACGGGCAGTCGTCGCCGGTCCGTAGCCGCGGTATCTCGCGCTCTCGTTGGCGATCTGCACACCGCGCAGCACCTTGTATGCGCCGGGAATCGCCGCATAGTCGGGCAGCTTCGTCGACGTCTCCGTCGGGCTCGTCGGATTGTCGCCGTAGTCCCAGACGTAGCCGGTCCTGCAGCTGTTCTGGACCGCGCCGCGCTGCTGCGACGACGTCAGCGTCGCCGGGTATTGGCCCGGATAATGGGCGGCAAGATAACTCCATGCGGTGCTGCCCGCGCCGCGCAGGCCGATGCGGTTCCATTGGTAGCCGGGGCCGGTCGCGGTGTTGTCGCCCGGGTTCAGAAAGTTTCCGTACTCATCGATGCCGAGGCCGACGTAGCCGCCGACCACGCCGTCGTAGCCGTTGGTCGGATCGTTGTTCACGTTCGAACAGGTGTAGGCCAGGCTGCCGCCGAAGTCACCGGTCGCGGAGGCCGCCACCGGATTGGTCATATCGATCTGACTCGCATCCTGCAGGAAGAAGCTGATGCCGTCGGCGCCGTCGCCGCCGCTGCCGCCGGAATCGCCCTCGTAGGTTTCGGTCGTGAAGGTGACTTTCAGGCCCTGCGAGCTCAACGGGAAGGAGAAATTCGAGATGATCGCGCCGTGCTGATTGTAGTTGTTGTTCGTGAAGCGCAGTGCGCCGCCGATCGCCAGGCTGTCGGGGAGCGTGCCGGTATTGCCTCCCACCAGCGTGTCGCCCGCGTAATATTTGCCCGCGGCCGTCAAGCTGACGCAGCTCGGCAGTTGCCCGGGACTCGCCGTGCCGGCGCCGCTGCCGGCGGTCAAGCACGCGCCGTTGGAGAAATACCAGGAATTGTTGGTCGTGGCGCCGGTGAAGTTCTCGGCGTAGCTCGAGGATTGCGCCCGCGCCGCGAGCGGCGCGAGCGCCGCGAGCGCCAGCATGCCGTAGAGTTTGAATTTCGCATTCATGATCATTGACCTCCCAAATCCCTGACGCTGCTCTGTACGAGGTAGGTGCTTTCGACGATGGCAGTCGTGTTGGCGCTGCCGCCGTAGCCGACCGCGTCAATTTGATAAATCGTGCCGTTGCCGCTCGGCGGGGAGCCGAGGTTGGCAATGTAGTAAACCGGCTGCTGAGACATCGTGGTCGTGTCGGTGACGCCGAGCGTCGGCGGCGTGTAGCTGACGCCGACCGGTACCGCTCCGCCCAACCAGGGAACGGCGGTGACGTTCGTCAAGGGGTTCGAGCAGACCTGGCCGACCGTATAGGAGACCATGGAATTGCAGGTCACGCTGCTGCCGACGTTGCCGTTCGACAGCCAGAACTCGGCGTATTGCTGCGCGCTTTCCGCGGCGTGCAGCGCCAATTGCTTGTCGCGCAGGTTGCCGGCGATTTTCTCGTCCAGTCCGAAGCTGTGAAACATGCCGAGCGCGAGGATCGTCACGACGATGAGCAGCAACAGTGTCGTGATCAGCACCATGCCGCGTTGCTGGTCTCGGCGAAGGATGGCGCTCATGTGCAGACCCCCGGCGCGGCGCCGGCGATGTCCGGGTTGCCCATGACGTCGATCACGCGACGGAAAACGACCGTGCTCGCCTGTCCGGGCTGGCCGAACAGCGGATTGACGAATGTCAGGGTCACTTGCACGGAAATGACGTTGCCCCAGTAGCCGCCGGCCGTGACCTGGTCGGCGTCCAGGTAGGTATCCACCGAGGTGTTGCCGGAGCCCGCATTCGACTGCACCCCGTAGAGAATTTGCAGATCCTGCAGGCCGCTGACGAGCGTAATCAATTGCGCCGCAGCGCCGTTGACCGACAGCGAACATTGCAGATTGCCGTTGGCATCGAGGCCGAACTGGTTGACGATGGTCGCCGCGGTGCCCTGCGTATTGCCGCTGCAATCGAGGACGTTATCGATGCCCGAGGTGGCGTAGCGGACGCTGATCTGATCGCCGGGTGCCGCGGCGTTGCCGGCGCCGAGGCCCGTGATCGACTGACACTGTTGCGGAAACTGCGCGTTTATCGGCAATTCGCCGCTCATCGTGTTGTGCGCGGGGTCCGGGTAATACCCCGCCGACTGGATCACGTCGGTCATCAGCGACATCGCGAGGCGCTCGCTGTCCTGCAGTTGCGAGAGATTGGTCTGGATGCCGCTGGTACGCTTCATCGCGCCGACCAAGGTCAACAGGCCGCCGACCAGGAACAGTCCGATCAGCAAGGCGATCATCAACTCGATCAGGGTGAAGCCGCGCTGGCGGCCGCGCGGCATGCGCTCGGCCGGCGGCGTGCGATCGACGGGGATGCGGGTCGTGGCGCTCATGGTTCTACGTACAGGATGTAAGTGGGGGCATTCAGCGCGGCCATGTTGGTCTGCAGCGCATTCGCGGCGACGCCGCTTTCGGTCCATTGGACCTCGATCGCGCAGCTGACCGGAAAGCCGGTCGTCGAGCAGGTGACGGTCGCGAGGTACGGCGGCAGAACCCGGTTCAAATCGGCGGCCCAGTTCTGTACGTCGTAGGCGGCCAGCGACGCCGGCGCGCAGCTGCTCGAGCCCGCGATCGTGCAGTTGTAGGCCGCGGCCAGGCCGCTGTTGGAAATCGCGATGGTGCCGTTGCCGCCGCCGTTCACCGTGAAGCTCGCCGGCGCGAAGCCTCCCGCCCAGTACGCGCGGTCGGCGTGCATCATCGCCGCGAGGCTCGCCGCCTCGATCGCCGCGAGCGAGCGCGTTCCGGCGATGTTGGTGCTCGCGATGCCGAGCGATTCCATTTTCGCGAGTCCGAGCAGGCCGATCGAAGCAATGACCAGCGCGACCAGGACTTCGACCAGGCTGAAGCCGGCCGCGGCCCGGCGGCCGGCGCGCGGTTCGAATGCGGCGCGGTGCGGCGCTGCGTTCACGAGCAGGTACTCACGATATTGCCCGGCGCGATGCCGCCGGCGCGCAGCACCGCGAGCATGCCGACCGGCGTGATCTCCAGGCAGCGAGTCCAGGTGGAGACGTTGTTCGGCGCGTGCAAGGTGATCGTCGCGGTATTGGTCGTGCCGGTGGCCGCGAAGCCCTGGCGATTGAAGGTCGCCCAGGTGAGATTGTTGTCGGCGACGAAGGTGTCGCCGGTGAACGCCCTTTGTGTGCGCAGCACCGGCTCGCCGGCGTCGACGAGGTGATTGCCGTTCGAGTCCGCAAAGACAATCCAGCCGGAATTCCAGTTGGTGTTGCCGGTCGCGCAAGTGGCGCCGTCGGTGGAAACGCAGACGGTGACCGGCAAGCCTTCCTTGATGGCTTCGGTGCGCGCGTACTGCATGTCGCCGAGCAGGCCGTTGACCTCGGTCGCGACCCGGTTCGAGTTCGTGACGTATTGGAACGAGGGCACGCCGACCGCGGCGAGGATCCCGGCGATCATGAGGACCACCAGCAGTTCCATCAAGGTAAAGCCTGCGTTCGCTGTCATGGCAATTCCGCGTTCATGGGCCGGCATCCTAAGACGGCAGTCTTGCTCGAAGCTGACGGCGGCGCGCGGCATGCGCGGAATGTGACGAAAGTCGCGGTATGCGGCGGACAGTCTTGCGGCTAGGGGCCATCGGCCGAGGAATCGGCGAAATAGACCGCGACCCGCGTACCCACGCCGGCCGCCCCCGCGTCGATCCGCAGCTCGGCATCGTGCAGCTTGGCGATCTCCTCGACGATCGCAAGCCCGAGGCCGCTGCCGTGGCCCGGCGAGTTCGGCAGCCGATAGTAGCGTTGCCGGACCCGCGAGCGTTCGGCCGCCGCGATCCCGGGACCGTTGTCCTCGACGGCGAGATAAGGGCGGCCGCCATCGGTGCCGACGCTGAGCGTGACGCGGCCGCCGGCCGGCGTATATTTCAAGGCGTTGTCGACGAGGTTGTTGATCAGGTCCTCGAGCAGCGAAGCGTCCGCCCGGACACGCACCGGATCGAGCTCGGCGCCGAGGTCGATGCCGGCTTGCAGCGCGCGGTCGAAGTATTTCGCGGCGACCTCGCCGGCGAGGTTCGCGAGGTCCACCGCCTGGGACCTCGCGGCGATGTTGACCGCGGGGTCGGCGCGCGCCAGGGTCAATAATTGATTCGCCGAGTGCGCCAGTTGCCGGATCCCTTCCTGCAGCATCGTCAGGCGGTCCTTGACGGCCGAGGCGGCGGGTTCGGCGACCAGCAGGTCCAATTGCGCGAGCATGCCGGTGATCGGCGTGCGCAGCTGGTGCGCGGTATTGGCGATGAATTGCTGTTGCGACCGCACGGAACTGCCGAGCATCGCGAACAATCCGTTGAGCGCCGCGGCGAGCGGCGCGATCTCGCGCGGCACGGAGGATTGCGGGATCGGCCGCAGGTCTTGGGGCGAGCGCAGTGCGAGCTCGTCGCGCAAGCGCTTGATCGGCCGCAATCCCAATTGGATGCCGACCCAGACCAGCACCAGCGTCAAATCCAGCTGCACGAAATCCCACAGCAGGTTGCTCATGAATCCGAAGCGCGCCGCCGGGCCGCCGGCGCCGAGTTCGTCGGCGACCGTCATCGTGATCGGCCCCTTTTCGGTCGCCACCCGGAAGGTCAGCATGCGCATGCTGCGGCCGTCGATCAGCGCGCTCGAGTAGGCGGCGTTGGCCTGGTACGGGACCGCGGCGACGGGTAAGCGCGCGTCGCCCGCGATCAGCCGCCGGTCGGCGCTGCGAACCGCATAGGCGAGCGCATCGGCGGGCGCAGCGACCTGGATGCGGCCGCCGTCGATGCGCACCTGGTGCGTCAACTCGTCCGCGGCGCGGCGCAGGCGATTATCGACGCTCGCGACCTGCGGCGCGACGTTGCCGAAGTAATGGACCAGTGCCCCGCACAGCGCGAGCAGCGTCAACGGCACGGCGAGCCAAAAGACCAGCTGCCGGCTGATCGATGAATTCACGGCGATTTCGACTCTTCCAGGCGGTACCCCAAGCCCCGCAGGCTGCGTATCGCCGCGGCGCCGCCGAGCTTGCCGCGCAGCCTCGATATGTGCACCTCCACGGCGTTCGCGGTCATGTCCTGCTCGGGATTCGCGAGCGCCTGCTGCAGCCGCTCCTTCGAGACGATCAGGCCGGTGCGCCGTGCGAGGCATTCGAGGACCAGCCACTCGCGCGCCGTCAGTTCGACCTCGGCCTCGTCGATGCGCAGGCATTTGCCGGCGAGATCGACGCTCATGCGCTGCAGTTTGATCACGTGGCCCTGGGCGCCGTGGACGCGGCGCATCAGCGCGCGGCAGCGGGCGGCGAGTTCCGCCGGCTCGAAGGGCTTGCCGAGAAAATCGTCGGCGCCGAGATCGAGCGCCTTGACTCGATCGGCGAGCGTGCAGCGCGCGGTCAGCACCAGCGTCGGCAGCGTCTTGCCCGCGCTGCGCAGGCGCCGCACGAGCGTCAAGCCGTCGCTGCCCGGCAGGCCGATGTCGACGACCGCGAGATCGAAATCGGCCGCGGCGAGCGCCGCGAGCGCCGCCTCGGCGCTGGTTACGCGCGTGCTCGTCCAATTGCCGGCCGCGAGGCCGCGTGCCACCGCATCAGCGACGATATCGTCGTCCTCGACTATCAAGAGCCGCATGGGTGGAGCTCACTCAAAGGCCGCCGGTCGATTTGACGTCCACAGCGGCGCCGTCGGCGCCGAGGCTGCCGCGGCGCGGCGGGTTCAGCGCCTGCAGCCTCTCCTGGTAGGCCCGCGCGAATGCTTCGAGGAACAAATGCGGAAATCCCTCCGCCGGGCGCTGCGCCAGGCTCGGGTACAATTCCGCGTACATATCCCAATATTTCCCTTTGTTCTGCGCTCCGAAGTGGCCGCGCTTGATGCCGCGATCGAAGCGCTCCGCGAGTTCCTTGGGAGCGAAGCGGGCGAGGAATTCATCGAGCGCCGTGCCGAGCGCGGCGAGCGACGCGGCGTTCTGCGCCTTGAGGCCGCGGAAATTCTCGCGCATTGCCTCGACGGAGCCCGCCCGGGCGGAGAGCGTCGCGAGCAGGCGCAATACGGTTTCGTCGACGCCGTGCGTGAAGTGCACCGTCGACGGCGCATCATCCGCCGCCGGCGCGGGGATGCGCAGGCGATTGCGAAATTCGTTGCCGCTTTGATTCAGATCCATCAAACCGAGCACGGCTTCGCGCAGCAGCTGGCCGGCGCGCTGCAAGGCGGTCGACCGGCACTCCGGCGGCAGCGTGCGCGGATCGATGCCGGCGCCGCGGCAAAACGCGGCGAGACCCGAGTCTACCTCGTCGTCGAAGATGACGGCGGCCGCCGGCGCACGCGGCAGCGGCGCGGCGGCGCGCTCGGCCGACAAGGGCCGCGTCATCATGTGCCAGGGTGCGGCCGGCGCCGGCTCCTGCGGCATTTGCAGCGGGTCCTCGAGCGGCGTCGCGGCTTGCCCGTAGGCATTGCGCGCGATTATTTGCGCGTCCGAATCGCGGCGGCCGGCATCCAGGTTATTGCTCGGCTCGAGCAATTCGCTTAGATCGAGATCGGCGCCGATGTCGTTGGCGGTCGATTTCCTGGCGGCCGAGGACTGCGAGCCGTCGTAGGCGACGATGGCGCCTTCATCCGGCGGGAAATCGTTCGACGGATCTATGCTGACCAGCAACTCATACTCGCCAATGCGGATATAATCGCCGTCCTTCATCGTATATTCGTGAAATCTGCCGAGCGGCACCTGCGCGCCGTTGACATAAGTGCCGTTCGAGCTCGTATCGACGAGGAGGAATTTGCCCGCGCGAAATTCGACACGAGCATGAGTGCCCGAGAGATAGCGCTCCGGATCGGGGAGGGTCCACTCATTTTCGGTGGCACGACCGATCGTGCCGCCATGCACGCCGAAAACCTTGGTTGCTTTTTCACCAAGGCGGGCTGCATTCTCGCTGACTACCGCTAAGCGCAAGGCCATTATAGCTCCCTCCGGCGGGTCACGGGTTTTGCGCTAAGTGCTCGTATAATATGGTGAAATGATACCAATGTCTGGAGCCTCTCAAATGGCCGCGAGTCACATTTTCAAGGTTTTGTTCGTCAATCAGGGCAAGGTATACGAAATCTACGCCCGCAAGGTGAGCCACGGTAGCCTATTCGGCTTCATCGAGGTCGAAGAATTGGTGTTCGGCGAGCGATCCACGGTCGTCGTCGATCCGGCGGAGGAAAAGATAAAATCCGAGTTTCACGACGTCAAGCGCACCTACTTGCCGATGCACTCGGTATTGCGCATAGATGAGGTCAAGAAGCAAGGGATCAGCAAGATCAGCGCCCTCGAAGGGTCGAATGTCGCACAATTCCCGGTGCCGATTTATACGCCCGGCGGGGACTCCAACGCACGCAAATGATCGTTCCCCGCGTGCTTGCCGCCGCCGATGATTAGCCTGTTGGGCGCGCCGGCGCTGTCGCAGTTTCGTCTCGACGAGCTCGGCCGCGCGTTGCGCGCCCAGGATGAGCGTGTCGCCGCGGTTGCGGCGTGGTTCATGCACTTCGTCGATGCCGCGGCGCCGCTCGATGCGGCTGAGCAAGCGCTGCTCGCGCGCTTGTTGACTTACGGGGCGCGCCGGCAGGACGGCGCCGTGGGCGTGGGCGAGGGCGGCGATCGGCTCGGGGCGCGGTCGCACGCCCTGCAGACGATCGTCGTCACGCCGCGTTTGGGCACCGTTTCGCCCTGGTCGAGCAAGGCGACCGACATCGCGCACGTTTGCGGTCTATGGCGGTTACGGCGTCTGGAGCGCGGCACCGTCTACCACCTGCAAAGCCGCGAGCCGCTCGGCGACGCCGCACTTGCGGCGCTGGCGCCCGTTGTGCACGACCGCATGACCGAGTCGTTCTGGCTGCACGGCGGCCCGCCCGCGGGCTTCTTCGATGCGGCCGCCGCGCGGCCGCTTCGCAGCCTGCCGTTGCTGCGCGATGGACGCGGCGCACTCGAAGCGGCGAATCGCCAATGGGGGCTGGCGTTGTCCGGCGACGAGATCGACTATTTGCTCGGCGCGTTCCGAGGGCTCGGCCGCGACCCGACCGACGTCGAAATCATGATGTTCGCGCAAGCGAATTCAGAACACTGCCGCCACAAGATCTTCAACGCGGCGTTCAGCATCGACGGCGCCGAGATGCCGATGTCGCTGTTCGACATGATTCGCGCGACCCACCGCCGCAACCCGAGCGGCGTGCTCTCCGCCTACCGCGACAATGCCGCGGTGATCACGGGGGCGCCGGCGGTGCGCTTCTTCCCCGATCCGTACACGGGGCTCTACGCCGGCAGTACCGAGTCGGTCGATATCCTGATGAAGGTCGAGACGCACAATCATCCCACGGCGATTTCGCCGTTCCCGGGCGCGGCGACCGGAGCGGGCGGCGAGATTCGCGACGAAGCCGCGACCGGTTGCGGCGCGAAGCCGAAGGCGGGCTTGTGCGGCTTTTCCGTCTCGAATCTGCGGATTCCGGGGATGCGGCAGGATTGGGAGCAGGACTGCGGCAAACCGGAGCACATCGCCTCGGCGCTGCAGATCATGCTGCAAGGGCCGGTCGGCGCCGCCTCGTTCAACAACGAATTCGGGCGGCCGAACTTGTGCGGCTACTTCCGGGTATTCGAGCAGTCGAGTCTGGAGGCGGGCCGGCGAGTGACGCGCGGCTACCACAAGCCGATCATGATCGCGGGCGGCCTCGGCAACATTCGCCGCAGCGATGTGGAAAAGAAGGAGGTCGCGGTCGGCGCGCCGCTGGTCGTACTCGGCGGGCCGGCGATGCTGATCGGCTTGGGCGGCGGCGCCGCCTCTTCCGTCGGCAGCGGCGAGAGCGCCTCCGATCTGGACTTTGCCTCGGTGCAGCGGGGCAACGCCGAGATGCAGCGCCGCGCACAGGAAGTGATCGACCGTTGCTGGGCGCGCGGCGCGCGCAACCCGATCCTGCTGATCCACGATGTCGGCGCCGGCGGTCTGTCGAATGCGCTGCCGGAGGCGATCGCCCACAGCGATCGCGGCGGCCGCATCGACTTGCGCAAGATTCCGAGCGCCGAGCCGGCATTGTCGCCGCTCGAGATCTGGTGCAACGAAGCGCAGGAGCGCTACGTTCTCGCGCTGGTGCCGGGCAGCATCGCCGAATTCGCCGCCATCTGCGCCCGCGAGCGCTGCCCGTATGCCGTCGTCGGCGAGATTACCGGAGACGGTCGGTTGCAAGTCACCGATCCGCTGCAAGGAGCCGCGCCGGTCGACATGCCGATCGACGTGCTGTTCGGCAAGACGCCGCGCCTGCGGCGCGCGGTCAATTCGCTGCCGAAGAGCCGCACGCCGCTGACGACCGGCGCGGCGACGGTCGGAGAATCGCTCGAGCGGTTGCTCGCGCTGCCGACGATCGCCGACAAGTCCTTTCTGATCACGATTGGCGATCGAACGGTCGGCGGCCTGACCTGCCGCGACCAGATGGTCGGTCCCTGGCAGGTGCCGGTAGCCGACGCCGCCGTGACGCTCTCGGACTACCACGGCTATCACGGCGAGGCCATGGCGATCGGCGAGCGCACGCCGGTCGCCGTGCTGGATCCGCCCGCCGCCGGCCGGCTGGCGGTCGCCGAGGCGATCACCAATATACTAGCGGCCGACCTCGCCAGGCTGCAGGACGTGCGGCTTTCGGCCAACTGGATGGCGGCCTGCGGCGAGCCGGGCGAGGATGCCGACTTGTATGCCACGGTGCGCGCCGTCGGCGTCGACTTGTGCGCCGAGCTCGGGCTGACGATCCCGGTCGGCAAGGACTCCCTGTCGATGAAGACCGCCTGGTCGGACGGCGACGGCGAACACGCCGTGATCGCGCCGGTGTCCTTGATCGTCTCGGCCTTCGCGCCGGTGCGGGACGTGCGGCGCACACTGACGCCGCAATTGGTTCTGAGCGCACCTTCGCGCCTGCTGCTGATCGATTTGGGCCGGGGCCAGGACCGTCTCGGCGGCTCCTGCTGGAGCCAGGTGTACGGCAAGAGCGGCGGCTTTGCGGCGGATTTGGACGAGCCGAGATGGCTGTCGGCATTCGCCGCCGCGATCATCGAACTCAAGGAACGCGCGCTGCTGCAGGCCTACCACGACCGTTCGGACGGCGGCGCACTGGTCACGCTGCTGGAGATGGCATTTGCTTCGCACTGCGGGCTCGACATAGAACTCGGCGCGGTGCGCGACCCGATCGGCGCGTGCTTCGCCGAGGAAGCAGGCGCCGTAGTGCAGGTCGCGGCGCAGAGCATCGATGCAGCGTTCACGGTGCTGCGCGCGCACGGTTTGGCCGATTGCACGCGCGACGTCGGCCGGCCCGTGATCGGCGCCGAGATCAGCGTATGCGCGGCCGGCGCGCCGCTCTACCGCGGCTCGCGGATCGATTTGCGGCGTGCCTGGAGCGAGGTGTCGTTTCGCATGCAGGCGCTGCGCGATAACCCCGAGTGTGCGCGCGAGGAGTACGACAGGCTGCTCGATGCCGACGATCCGGGCCTGCACGCGGCGCTGTCCTTCGATCCGGGCGAAGACATCGCGGCGCCGTACATCAACCGCGGCGCGCGCCCCGCAGCGGCGGTATTGCGCGAGCAAGGGGTCAACAGTCACACGGAGATGGGGGCGGTGCTCACGCGCGCCGGGTTCGCGGCCTACGACGTGCATATGACCGACATCCTCGAGGGCCGCACGCGCCTTTCTGGATTTCAAGGGCTGATCGCTTGCGGCGGCTTTTCCTATGGCGACGTGCTCGGCGCGGGCGAAGGCTGGGCGAAGTCGATCATAGGCAATGCGCGCGCCCGCGACGAGTTTTCGGGGTTCTTCGGGCGCCCGGAAACCTTTACGCTCGGCATCTGCAACGGCTGTCAGATGCTGACGGCGCTCAAGGAACTGGTGCCGGGCAGCGATGCCTGGCCGCGGTTCGTGCGCAATCGCTCGGAGCAATACGAGGCGCGCCTGACCTTGGTGCGCATCCCGCAGAGCCGCTCGGTGCTTCTGTCCGGGATGGCGGGATCGGTGCTGCCGATCGCGGTGGCGCACGGCGAGGGGCGCGCCGAATTCGACGAGGCCGACGGCGTCGCGCGACTGCGGTCGCAGAATCTTTTGGCCTTGGAATACGTCGACCACCGGCAACGGGCGACCGAACGCTATCCGTTCAATCCGAACGGCTCGCCCTCCGGCCTCGCCGGCGTGTGCAATGCGGATGGGCGAATCACGGCGCTGATGCCGCACCCGGAACGGGTGTTCCGCAGCGTGCAGAATTCGTGGGTGCCGCCGCAGTGGCGCGAAGACGGCGGCTGGCTGCGCCTATTCCGCAACGCGCGCGCGTATCTACGCTAAGCGGCGCCGAGCGGATCGGCGCCCGCGCGGCGTGTGCCGGCACGCCTGTCAGGCGCTGGCTGCGGCCGGCTGCGGGACGACGAATTTGCGCAGCGTCATCGCTTGACGCAAGCGCGCCCCGCGCACGAACGTCTGGTACAGAAGGTCGCGCATGACTTCGAGGAGAATGCCGGCCCGCTCGGCGGACATGACCGGCTGATGCGGCCAGGGATCGCTGTCGCTGCCGAAGAGTACGGCGCGCAGCACCGCAAACGAATCGTCGTCCAGCGCCGCGAGTTCGCGGATCTCCTGCAAGGTATCGAATAGCTCCAATTTTCCGCGCTCGCCCAGTTCTCGAAACAGCGACTGCGCCGTCCGCCGGCACATCGCGCCGAAGGCGTTGAAACAACCGGCCGTGTAGCACGACAAGGCCTCTTGGAAGAGGCCGTGCGCCTCTTCCGGCAGGTAGGTCAGCGGAAAGATTTCCGGCGCCGGTTCCACTTCCACGTAGTCGCCCGCGAGTTCGACGCCCTGCGGCGTGTAGGCGCGCGCCGCGAATTTCAGGAAAATCGGTTCGGCGCAGGAGTCGCAGAGAAACACGACGCCGACTTCTTTCGGCTTGCGCCGGCTGATCTCGGCGAAATTTGGGATGGCCACCGGCGTCAGGTGCGTCACGGTGCGGCAATGCGGGCAGGTGAGCGCTATGTTCCGGTAGTCGCTTGGCAATTGGTCATGCGGATCGATGTGCATCATTGGATTCACGCCTGTAGGGGTTTGTAGCGGATGCGGTGCGGCTCAGCGGCGTCTTCGCCCTTGCGACGCTTGTAGTCCTCGACGTATTCCTGGTGATTGCCTTCGAACCATACGACCTGTGAGTCGCCTTCGAAGGCGAGAATGTGCGTCGCGATGCGGTCGAGGAACCAGCGGTCGTGCGAGATGACGACGGCGCATCCGGGGAAGGCGAGCAGCGCCTCTTCGAGCGCGCGCAGCGTTTCGATGTCCAAATCGTTGGTTGGCTCGTCGAGCAGCAGGACATTGGCGCCGGATTTCAAGACCTTGGCGAGGTGCACGCGGTTGCGTTCGCCGCCGGAAAGATCGCCGATCAGTTGCTGCTGCTGCACGCCCTTGAAATTGAAGCGGCCGACGTAGCCGCGCGACGATGTCTCGTAATTTCCTATCTTCAGCAGGTCGAGACCGCCGGAGATCTCCTGCCAGACGCTGTTCCTGTCGTTAAGCGCCTGGCGCGACTGATCGACGTAGGCGAGCTTGACCGTGGGGCCGAGCCGGATTTCGCCGCCGTCGGCCGCCTCGACGCCGGTCAGCATGCGAAACAAGGTCGTCTTGCCGGCGCCGTTCGGGCCGATGATGCCGGCGATGCCGCCGGCGGGCAGGTTGAAGCTCAAGGAGTCGATCAACAGCCGATCGCCGTATCCCTTGCGCAGGTCCTTGCACTGGATGACCAGATCGCCGAGGCGCTCGCCCGGCGGGATGTAGATCTCGTTGGTCTCGTTGCGCTTCTGGAATTCCTGCGACGCCAACTCCTCGTAGCGCTGCAGTCGCGCCTTCGATTTCGCCTGCCGCGCCTTCGGGCTGGCGCGCACCCACTGCAACTCGCGCTGCAGCGCTTTGGCCAGGGCTTCCTGCTGCCGCTCCTCCTGCGCGAGCCGCTTTTCCTTCTGTTCGAGCCAGGAGGAGTAGTTGCCGTGCCAGGGGATGCCGTGGCCGCGGTCGAGTTCCAATATCCACTCGGCGACGTTGTCGAGAAAATAACGGTCGTGCGTCACGGCGACGACGGTGCTCGGGTATTCTTCGAGAAAATGTTCGAGCCAGGCGACCGACTCGGCGTCGAGATGGTTGGTCGGCTCGTCGAGCAGCAGCATATCGGGCTTCGACAACAACAGCCGGCAGAGGGCGACGCGGCGCTTTTCGCCGCCGGAGAGCTTGCCGACCAGCGCATCCCACGGCGGCAGGCGCAGTGAGTCGGCGGCAATCTCGAGCTTCCTCTCCAGTTCCCAGCCGCCGACCGCGTCGATCTGATCCTGCAACTTCGCCTGTTCGTCCATCAGCTTGCTCATGAGGTCGTCCGCCAGCGGCTCGGCAAATCGATCGCTGATCGCGTTGAAGCGGTCGATCAGGCGCTGGGTCTCGCCGACGCCCTCGCCGACGGTCTCGCGCACCGTCTTGCCGTCGTCGAGTTGCGGTTCCTGCGGCAGATAACCGACCTTGATGCCCGGCTGCGGGCGCGCCTCGCCGTCGATGTTCGTGTCGTTGCCGGACATGATCTTGAGCAACGTCGACTTGCCCGAGCCGTTCAGGCCCAAGACGCCGATTTTCGCGCCGGGGAAAAAGCTCAAACTGATGTCGCGCAGAATGATGCGCTTGGGCGGCACGACCTTGCCGACCCGGTTCATGGTATAGATGAACTGCGCCATAGGAACCTATGTTGAGAATCGATGCTTGCGGGGGGCGCGCCGGACATTGTGGATTATCCGCGACTTGCGCGGCGTTGTCACGGATCGCGCCAAAAGGCATTGTCGTGCTAGTCTTGGAAAAATGTCGACATCCGCCGCCGTAACCGTGGTTGCCGGAGATGCGATCGCCCGCTACGGGTTCGGCAACGGGCACCCCTTCGGCACCGACCGGCACGATCAATTCATCGGCGAATTGCAGGCGCGGGGCCTCGAGTCCCGCGTCGACCTGCGGGCGCCGCGCATGGCGAGCGCACTGGAATTGACGTCCTTCCATACCCCGGCGCATGTCGAATTCGTCGAGCAGCGTTCGAATTGCGGCGAGGGCTTCCTGGACGGCGGCGATACGCCGGCGTTTCGCGGCGTCTTCGAGGCGGCGGCCAGCGTCGTCGGCGCCACCTTGGTCGCCGTGGAAGCGCTGATGTCGGGCGCGTGCCGCCGCGCTTTCGTGCCGATCGCCGGCCTGCACCATGCCGGCCGGGGGCATTGCGCGGGCTTTTGCGTATTCAGCGACTGCGGCGTCGCGGTCGAGATACTGCGCGCGCGCCATGGTCTGCGGCGCATTGCCTACGTCGACATCGACGCCCATCACGGCGACGGCATGTATTACGCATTCCAGGACGATGATCAATTGTTCGTCGCCGATATTCACGAGGACGGCCGCTACCTGTATCCGGGCACCGGGTCGCGCGCGGAAACCGGCCGCGGCGCGGCGGCCGGCACGAAGCTGAACCTACCGCTCGCGCCCGGGTCGGGGGACGCCGAATTCCACGTCGCCTGGCAGGAGATCGAGACCTTTCTGCAGCGCTTTCCGAGCGACTTCATTCTCTTCCAATGCGGCGCCGACAGCATCGCGGGCGATCCGATCGCGCATCTGCAATTCAGCGAAGCGGCGCACGCGCATGCGGCGCGACGCCTGTGCGCCATCGCCGATGCCCAGGGTCACGGCCGCGTGCTCGGCATGGGCGGCGGGGGCTATAACCGGCGCAATCTCGCGCGCGCCTGGACCGCCGTCGTGGAAGCCTTCGTCGCTAGGGAACCGTAGGCCTATCGGCTACAATTGGCGGCTATCTTTCGGGAGACCCGCTCATGTTCAGCGCTGCGATGACCATTGCCGGATTCGATCGGGAACTCGCCGAAGCGATCGCCGGCGAGCGACGGCGCCAGGAAGACCACATCGAACTCATCGCCTCCGAGAATTACGCGAGTCCCCGCGTGCTCGAGGCGCAGGGCTCGGTGCTGACGAACAAATATGCGGAAGGCTATCCGGGCAAGCGCTATTACGGCGGCTGCGAATATGTCGACGTCGTCGAACAGCTGGCGATCCTGCGGGCGAAGGAACTGTTCGGCGCAGCGTACGCGAACGTCCAGCCGCATTCCGGTTCGCAGGCCAATGCGGCGGTGTATCTCGCGCTGCTCGCCCCGGGCGACGGGATCCTCGGCATGAGCTTGGATCACGGCGGCCACTTGACGCACGGCGCAAAGGTGAATTTTTCCGGAAAACTGTTCCAGGCGAGCCAATACGGGGTCGATCCCGAGAGCGGCGAAATCGATTACCGGCAGGTCGAGCGACTGGCGCAGGCGCACCGGCCGAAGCTCATCGTCGCGGGATTTTCGGCCTATTCGCGCATCATCGATTGGGCTGAATTTCGCCGCATCGCCGATTCGGTCGGCGCGTATTTCATGGTGGACATGGCGCACGTCGCCGGCCTGGTCGCCGCCGGCGTCTATCCGAATCCGGTGCCGTTCGCCGACGTCGTCACCTCGACCACCCACAAGACGCTGCGCGGCCCGCGCGGCGGCTTGATATTGGCCCGTCCGCACGAGGAACTGCACAAGAAATTCAATTCGATGGTGTTCCCCGGCATCCAGGGCGGCCCGCTGATGCACGTGATTGCCGCCAAGGCCGTCGCCTTCCTCGAGGCGCTGCAGCCGGAGTTCAAGATCTATTCGGCGCAAGTGCTCGCCAATGCGCGCGCCATGACCGGGGTGTTGCAGCGGCGCGGCTTCAAGATCGTCTCCGGCGGCACCGATAATCACCTGTTCTTGCTCGATCTGACGACCAAGAACATCACCGGCAAGGACGCGGACGCGGCTCTCGGCCGGGCGCACATCACCGTCAACAAGAACGCCGTGCCGAACGATCCGCGGCCGCCGATGATCGCGAGCGGCCTGCGCATCGGCACGCCCGCGGCGACGACCCGCGGATTCAAGCAAGCGGAGGTGGAACTGCTGGCGAACTGGATCGCCGACGTCTTGGAGCGGATCGGCGATGAGCATGCGCTGCTGCGCGTACGCGCCGATGTGCAGGCGCTTTGCAAGCGATTTCCCGTGTATGCATGAGCCGTTGAGCCCGCATGCACTGCCCATTTTGCGGTCACACGGAGACTAAAGTCATCGACTCGCGCCTCGCCGGCGAGGGGCGCCAGATCCGCCGGCGGCGCGAATGTCTGTCGTGCGCGGAGCGCTTCACGACCTTCGAAAGCGCCGAATTGCTGCTGCCGATGGTCGTCAAGAGCGATCGCAGCCGCGAGCCGTTCGACGAGGACAAATTGCGCTCCGGCATGCAGAAGGCCCTGGAGAAACGTCCGGTCGGCCGCGAGGAGATCGACGATGCGGTCGCGCGCATCTGCCACAAGTTGCGCAGCCTCGGCGAGCGCGAGATCGCCTCGCGCAGCGTCGGTGAAATGGTCATGGAAGAGCTGCGCCATATGGACGAAGTCGGTTATGTGCGCTTCGCCTCCGTGTACCGCAGCTTTCAGGACATCGAGGCTTTTCGCACCGAGATCGATCAATTGCGCCGGCATCATCGGCGGCGCGCAGCGAGCAAGGATCAGCTGCCGCTGCTGCCCGGCGCCGATCCGCACGGCAAGGACCAGTGATGCCGGCGGCCGCGACGCCCGACGATGAGCGCATGGCGGCGGCGCTGCGCTTAGCCACGCTCGGCCTGTACACGACGGATCCAAACCCACGCGTCGGCTGCGTGCTGGTGCAAGGCGGCCGCGTCGTCGGCGAGGGTTGGCACCGGCGCGCCGGCGAGCCGCACGCCGAAGTCCTGGCGCTGCGCGCGGCCGGCGCCGAGGCGCGCGGCGCGACCGCCTACGTGACGCTCGAGCCATGCAGCCACACGGGCCGTACGCCGCCATGCACGGATGCGCTGATCGAGGCGGGTGTCGCCCGGGTCGCCTGCTCGAGCGTCGATCCGAACCCGCGGGTCGCGGGCGCCGGCTTCGAGCGCCTGCGGGCCGCCGGCATCGAGGTGGCGGTCGGATCACTCGCCGCTGCGGCCCGGGCGCTCAATGTCGGCTTTTTTTCGCGCTTCGAGCGCTCGCGACCCTACTTGCGTTTGAAGCTCGCGATCAGCCTGGATGCGCGCACCGCGCATGCCGGCGGCCGCAAGGCTTGGATCAGCGGCGAGGCGTCGCGCGCCGACGTGCAGGAATGGCGCGCCCGCAGTTCGGCGATTCTGACCGGCGCCGGGACGGTGCGCGCGGACGATCCGCGGCTCGATGTGCGGCTGCCATACGGTCCCTGGGTCCGCCAACCGCTGCGCATCGTGCTCGACCCGGATATGTCATGCGCCGCGGACGCGAAGATTTTCCGCGGCGACGGCGCGCTGATCTTTGCCGCCGCGGACGCGGGGGCGCCGCCGCGGGGATGGGGCGCCGCGCGCGTCGAGCGCGTCGCGCGCACGGCCGCCGGCTTGGACCTGCAGGCGATCGGCCGGCGCCTGGCGGAGCTCGAAGTCAACGAGCTTCTGGTCGAATGCGGTCCGCGCCTGGCCGGTGCGCTGCTGCAGGCGCGCCTGGTCGACGAACTCTTGCTGTACGTCGCGCCGATCCTGCTCGGCGCCGACGCCCCGCCGCTCGCCGAGCTGCGGCAGGTGGATGACGGGCAGGAGCTGCCGCGCTTCGAACTGGCCGAGACGCACCGCCTCGGCGAAGATTTGCGCCTGCGTTTGCGGCCGAAGGCGATTTACCCATGTTCACCGGAATCATAACCGCGAGCGGCCGCATTGCGGCGATCGCCGATCGCGGCGGCGATCTGGAACTGGCGATCGCCGCGGCGGGCGGCGGCGTCGAGCGTCTGCGGATCGGCGACAGCATCAGCGTGCAGGGTGTTTGCCTGACCGTCACTCGCCAGCAGCCGGGGCTATTCTTCGCGGACGTCTCGCGCGAGACGCTCGCCAAGACGACGTTCGGCCGCCTGGCGGTGGGCTCGCGGGTGAACCTCGAGCCCTGCCTGCGCGCCGGAGATCCGCTCGGCGGCCATTTGGTCAGCGGCCACGTCGATGGCCTCGCCTCGGTCGTCGAGGTGCGGCAGGACGGGCGCTCGACGCGCCTGTTCCTCGAATTGCCGGACGGGCTCGCGCGCTTCGTCGCGCCCAAGGGCTCGGTGTGCATAGACGGCGTGAGCCTGACCGTCAACGAAGCGCGCGGCCGCAGATTCGACGTGAACATCATTCCGCATACGCAGCAGGCGACGACCTTGGGCGAACGGCGCGCGGGCGACGACGTCAATGTGGAGATCGACCTGATCGCCCGCTATCTGCAACGCCTCACCGCAAGTACACAAGAGTGATACGTCAAATGACAGGATTCAATACGATCGACGAGGTTCTGGAGGACCTGCGCAACGGCAAGATGGCCGTCATCATGGACGACGAGGACCGGGAGAACGAGGGCGACTTGGTGATGGCCGCATCCTGCGTGCGCGCCGAAGACGTCAACTTCATGGCGCGTTACGGCCGCGGCCTGATTTGCCTGACTTTGACGCGCGACCGCTGCAGGCAACTGCGCCTGCCGCTGATGGTCAACGACACCGACAGCCAGCACAAGACGAATTTCACGCTGTCGATCGAGGCGGCCGAGGGGGTGACCACGGGGATCTCGGCGCACGACCGCGCGCATACCATACGGACCGCCGTTGCCGCGAACGCGAACCCCGAGGACTTGCGCCAGCCCGGCCACGTCTTTCCGCTGATGGCGCAGCCGGGCGGGGTGTTGACGCGCGCCGGCCACACGGAGGCGGGCTGCGATCTCGCGCGGCTCGCCGGTTTCGCGCCGGCCGCCGTGATCGTCGAGATTTTGAACGAGGACGGCTCGATGGCGCGCCGGCGCGATCTGGAAGCGTTCGCCAAGAATCATGCGCTGAAGATCGGCACGATCGCCGACTTGATCCGCTACCGCTTGAAGAACGAGCGCTCGGTCGAACGGATCTACGACAGCTCGGTCGATACCGACTACGGCGCGTTCCACCTGAGCTGCTACGAGGACCACGTCCACAAGAACGTGCACATCGCGCTGGTCAAGGGCGATCTGAATTCGGCCGTGCCGCCGTTGGTGCGCGTGCACATCAACGATACTCTGCGCGACGTGCTCGGCGTGCGCAGCGACAAGCTCGGCTGGCCGCTGCGCGCCGCGATACAGCGCATCGCCGCCGAATCATCGGGAGTCGTCGTGATCCTGCGGTCGGAGGAAAGTCCGCGCGAATTCATGCAGAGCGTGCGGCTGCTCGACGCCAAGACCGCCGCGCGCATGCCGCCCGCCGGCGCGACGGTGATCCGAACCTACGGGATCGGCGCGCAGATCCTCAAGGATCTCGGCCTGCGGCGCATGCGGGTACTCAGCGCCCCCAAGCAGCTGCAGGGGCTGGCGGCTTTCGATCTGGAAGTCACCGGCTACGTCGACGGCGGCGAATGAGGCGCCCGGGCGCTTATACTTGAAGGTATCGGCTCGATAGGAAGCAAACCGTGTCCAACGAAAATATGAAGATCATCGAGGGCGAATTGTCGGCCCGCGACATCCGCGTGGCGTGCGTGGTGGCGCGCTTCAACGACTTCGTCGTCGATGCGCTGCTGCGGGGCGCCCTGGATACGCTCAGGCGCCACGGCGTCGGCGACAAGCAGATCGATATCATCCGCGTGCCCGGGGCATTCGAAATCCCGATGGTCGCGCGCAAGCTCGCCGCCTCGCGCCGCTATGA
The DNA here is from genome assembly GCA_035531435.1 of Steroidobacteraceae bacterium. Taxonomy (GTDB): domain Bacteria; phylum Pseudomonadota; class Gammaproteobacteria; order Steroidobacterales; family Steroidobacteraceae; genus Bog-1198. The sequence goes on from DATKSW010000028.1 coordinate 23,459, forward strand.
CGCGTTGATCGCGCTCGGCGCCGTGATTCGCGGCCAGACGCCGCATTTCGACTACGTCGCCGGCGAATGCGCGTCGGGCATCGCGCGCATCGCGCAGGAGCACGCGCTGCCGATCGCCTTCGGCGTGCTGACGACCGAAACCGTCGAGCAAGCCATGGACCGCGCCGGCGGCAAGGCCGGCAACAAGGGGGCGGACGCCGCGTTGACCGCGATCGAGATGGTCAATCTGCTGCGCAAACTGGATGCGTGACGGTGCCGCGCCCAGAACCCGCAGCAGGCCGGCGCGCGCGAAGTTTGGCGCGCCGGCTCGCGTTGCAGGCGCTGTATCGGCTGCAGATCAATCCGGGTCCGTGGCAGGACACGCACCGCGAGTTCGATCTCGATCCGCAGGCCGAACGCGTCGACCGGGCGTATTTTCGCGAACTGATCGCGGCGATCGCGACCAATCGAGAGGCGCTCGACGCCGCAATCGCAAGACTTAGCGAGATTCCGCCGCAGGAGCTCGATCCGATCGAGCACGCGGTATTGTGGCTCGGTTTGTACGAACTGCAGTCGTGCCTCGATTTGCCCTACCGCGTCGCGCTCGCGGAAGCCGTGCAGCTGACGAAGCAATTCGGCGCGACCGACGGCCATAAGTTCGTCAACGCCGTCCTCGACCGTGCCGCCCGCGAGCTGCGGCCGGACGAATACGACCGCAAGACGGATTGATCCGCTGTGCACCCCGGCAGGCGGGCTTTGGGAGAGTTCGAGCTGATCCGCGAATATTTTCTGCGCGGCGGCGCCGGCGGCGAGCAGCGCGGCGTGCTGGTCGGCATCGGCGACGATGCGGCGGTGCTGCGCGTGCCGGACGATGCGGACTTGATCGCCGCCGTGGACACGATCGTCGAAGGCCGGCATTTCCCCGCGGGCAGCGAACCGCGTTCGCTCGGCCATCGCGCGCTTGCCGTCAACTTGAGCGATCTGGCGGCGATGGGCGCAGAGCCTCGGTGGGCGACTCTGGCGCTGACGATACCGGCGGCCGATCCGCGTTGGCTCGAGCCGTTCGCCGGCGGCCTGCTGGAACTCGCAGAACGCTACGGGGTGGCGCTGGTCGGCGGCGATACCACGCGCGGACCGTTGACCGTCAGCGTTCAGCTCCTCGGTCTCGCGCCCCGCGGCGCGGCGCTGCGGCGCAGCGGCGCCGGTGCCGGCGATCTTCTCGCCGTCACCGGTACGCTCGGCGACGCCGGCGCGGGACTCGCGCTGACGCAATGCAGGTTCGCCGCCGATCCGCCGCACGCGCGTGAACTGCTGCGGCGCTTCGAATATCCCGCGCCGCGCGTCGAGTTCGGTTTGGCGGCGCGGCGCATCGCCACCGCGGCAATGGATATTTCCGACGGCCTGGCCGGCGATTTGCCGAAATTCGCCGCTGCCAACGCGCTCGCAGCACACGTCGATGTCGGGCGCTTGCCGATATCGGCGGCGCTCGCGGCGTCGGCGGCGCCTGGGCAAGCGCGGGACTGGGCGCTCGGCGCCGGCGACGACTACGAGCTGCTGGTCGCGGTCGCCGCGCGGGACTATCCGGCGCTCGCGCAGGCGGCGGCGCAAGCGCGCACGGCGCTGACCGTGATCGGCGAGCTCGCGAGCGGCCGCGGCGTGACGTGGTCGGCAAATGGGCAAGATTTCTCGCCCGCGCGCGGCGGTTTCGATCACTTTGACTGACCTCGACTCAAGTCACAGTTTGACCGCGGCCGCCCCAGTATCCTTTGCCGGCGTAGCAATCGCATCGCCCTGCAGCGGATGGTCATCCTTGAATAATTTACGGTCAACCCCGGTCGTCGACGCGCCGCTCAAACATGCGCACTTGCCCGAGAAGATCGGCAAATATGTGATCATCAACGAGGTGGGACGGGGCAGCACCGGGGTCGTCTATCTGTCGCACGACCCGTATTACGGCCGCGACGTCGCGATCAAGGTCTACAACATCGACGCGAGCGGCGATGAAAGCCGCAAACGCATCGCCCGCAAGATGTTCCTCTCCGAGGCGCACATGGTCGGCATGCTGCAGCATCCGAACATCCTGCCGATCTACGATGCGGGCGAGGAGAACGGCCGCTGCTACATCGTCACGGAGCACGTGCACGGCGCCCGCACGCTCGCCGCCTACTGCAGGCCCGATAATCTTCTGCGCGTCGACGATGTCGTCGAAATCGTATACAAGGCGGCGCGCGCCCTGCATTACGCACACAGCCGGGGCGTGATTCATCGTGACATCAAGCCCAGCAATATCATGCTGACGCTGGATTCGGACGTGCGCATCATCGATTTCGGCATTGCGCTGGTCGCCGACTCGGACATCTCGCGCATCGAGGGCATCGCCGGCAGTCCGTCGTACATGTCGCCGGAGCAGGTGCAGTCGGTCGAATTGACGAACCGCTCGGACCTGTACTCGCTCGGCGCGGTGATGTACGAATTGTTGACCGGAACCCGGCCGTTTCGCGCCGGCAACCTGCAAAAGCTGCTCCACCAGATCGTCTTCGCGACACCCCCTCCGATCCATACCCTGCGCCCGGACATCCCGGAGGAACTGGAGAACGTCACGGCGATGGCCTTGATGAAGGATCCGGAGAGGCGCTATCGGACCGGCTTGGATTTTGCCGCGGAACTGACCCGGGTGCATCAGAAATTGCGCGCCCAATACAACCGCATCGATCAGCAGGAACAGTTCAGCCTGCTGCGCAAACTGAAGTTCTTTCACGAATTCTCGCACGGCGAGATCTGGGAAGTGCTGCGCGCCAGCAGCTGGCAGGATTACGCCGATGGCGAGGAGATCGTCAAGGAAGGCGAAATGGACGACCGCTTCTACATCATCGTGCAGGGAAGCGTGATGGTGCAGCGCAACGGCAAGGCCCTGGGCCAGCTGCAGGGCGGTGAATGCTTTGGCGAGACCAGCTATGTGCGCGGCGCGAAGCGCACCGCGACGATCACCGCCGCAGGGTTGGTCATGGTGATGAAGGTCAGCTCGACGCTGCTCGAGCAGGTGTCCGCAGAATGCCAGCTGCGCTTCAACCAGGTGTTCCTGCGCAGCATGATCGGCCGCCTGCAGCGCGCCGAGTCGCGCGCCTGACGCGCCCGGCGCCTCAGCGCGCCGCGTCTTTGTCGTGCTCGATCATCGCGTAGGCCGAATGATTGTGTATCGACTCGAAGTTCTCCGCTTCGACGACATAGGCGCTGACGCGAGTTTCCCGATTGAGCGCGACCGCGCAGTCGCGGACGATGTCCTCGACGAATTTCGGATTGTCGTAAGCCCGCTCGGTGACGAATTTTTCGTCCGGCCGCTTCAACATGCCGTAGAGCTCGCAGGAAGCCTGTTTCTCGGCGATGTCGATCAATTCCTCGAGCCACATATGCTCGGAGATCTTCGCGGTTAGGGTGATGTGCGAGCGCTGATTGTGCGCGCCATAGTCGGCAATCGTCTTGGAGCACGGGCATAGGCTCGTGGCCGCGACCACCACCTTGAGCCAGACGTCGGTCTTGCCGTCGCGGTGCTCGCCGAAAATCGCCGCCCGATAATCCATCAGGCTCTCGACGCCGGATACCGGCGCCTTCTTCATCACGAAATACGGGAAGGTCATTTCGATGTGGCCGGCAGTGGCGTCCAGGGTCTCGGTCATCTCGGCGAGCATACCGACGAACGAATCCACCGACAGTTCGCGTTCGCGGCGGTGCAGAATGTCGACGAAGCGCGACATATGCGTGCCCTTGAAGTCGTGCGGCAGGTTCACATACATGTTGAAATTCGCGACCGTGTGTTGTTCGCCGCCGGCGCGGTCCTTGACCCTGATCGGATGATAGATGTCCTTGATGCCGACCTTGTTGATCGGAATCCGGCGGGTGTCGGCGTGACCCTGGACATCCTCGATCGGCGTCGTGGCGGGCGGCTTGTGGACGGGGACGGCGGCGTTCATCGTCGATGAGTTCCTAAACGGCAGTGATCGTCTCAGCCCGCGACATCGGCGATGCGCGGTATGCTCGGCCGCCACCACGCCTCGATCCGCGATTGCAGCGACGCGAGGTCGAGGCCGGCATCGGCAAGATTACTCTCGCGAGTGCCGTGAGCGATCGGCTGCTCGGGGATGCCGATGTGCAGAACCGCGCAGCGGTGGCCGTGAGCGTTCAGGACCTCGGCGACCGCGCTGCCCGCGCCGCCGGCGACGACGTTTTCCTCGAGCGTGATCAGATGTTGATTTTTACCGGCGATGCGGTCGATTAGATGCTCGTCCAGCGGCTTGACGAACCGCATGTTGACGACCGTCGCGTCGAGCCGTTCGCCGATGCGCAGCGCGTTCGCCACCATGCTGCCGAACGCCAACAGCGCGAGGCCTCTGTGTCCTTCGCGCAGGATGACGCCGCGACCGACCGGCAACGCATGCATCTCCTGTTGAACCGCAACGCCGGGGCCGGTGCCGCGCGGGTAGCGCACCGAGGCGGGCGCATCGATCGTCGTTGCGGTGAACAACATCTGCCGGCACTCGTCCTCGTTCGAGGGCGCCATGATCACGATATTCGGCAGGCAGCGCATGACGCTGAAGTCGTAGCTGCCTTGATGCGTCGCGCCGTCGCCGCCGACCAGGCCGGCGCGGTCGATCGCGAACGTGACCGGCAGATTTTGCAGCGCCACGTCGTGCACCAGCTGGTCGTAGCCGCGCTGCAGAAAGCTGGAATAAATCGCCAGGACCGGCCGCACCCCTTCGCAGGCGAGACCGGCGGCGAACGTCACCGCATGCTGTTCGGCGATGCCGACGTCGAAATACCGCTGCGGGAACTTCTTCTCGAACTCGACCAGACCGGAGCCTTCGCGCATCGCCGGCGTAATCGCCACGATGCGCGGGTCGCGCGCGGCGATATCGCAGAGCCATTGCCCGAAAACCTGCGAATAGGTGGGCCCGCTGCTCTTTTCCTTGAAGATCGTCGCGCTCGCCGGATCGAACGGACCGGGGCCGTGCCATTTGATCGGATCGGCCTCGGCCGGCGCATAGCCTTTGCCTTTGCGCGTGACGACGTGCAAGAGCTGCGGTCCCTTCAAGTCGCGCATGTTCTCGAGCGTCGCCACCAGCGCGTGCAAATCATGACCGTCGATCGGCCCGATGTAGTTCAGGCCGAGTTCCTCGAATACCGTGCCGGGCAGGATCATGCCTTTCATATGCGCTTCGGAACGCCTGGCGAGTTCCCAAACGGTCGGCATCTGCCGCAGCACCTTCTTGCCGCCCTCGCGCAAGGTGGCGTACACCTTGCCGGAAAGCACGCGCGCGAAATAATTCGACATGGCGCCGACGTTGTTGGAAATCGACATGTCGTTGTCGTTGAGCACGACCAGCAAGTCGACGTTCATGCTGCCGGCATGATTCAAGGCCTCGAAGGCCATGCCCGCGGTCATCGCGCCGTCGCCGATCACTGCGACGACACGGCGTCGCTCGCCGCGGACGGCAGCGCCGATCGCCATGCCGAGCGCGGCGCTGATCGAGGTACTCGAGTGACCCACGCCGAAGGTGTCGTACTCACTCTCCGAGCGTGTCGGGAACGGCGCCAGCCCATGATGCTGTTTGATCGTACGCAGCGCGTCGCGGCGCCCGGTCAAGACCTTGTGCGGATAGGCCTGGTGGCCTACGTCCCAGACCAGGCGGTCGTACGGCGTTTCAAAAATATAGTGCAGTGCAACGGTCAGTTCCACCGTGCCCAGGCCGGCGGCGAAGTGGCCGCCCATCTGGCTGACGGTGTGGATCAAATAGCGGCGCAATTCGTCCGCTACGGCGGCAAGATCCGAGCGCGGCAGCGCGCGCAAATCGGCCGGCGCGTCGATCCGAGAGAGCAGCGGGAAGTCGTCTGTGATTGTCATGTGACCGCTAGTTTACATTGCCGTGCCGCTAAACTCGACGCCGCCCGATACTGGCGTATCCAGGCCGCGGGTTGTGCCGGGCTTCAAGACGGCCGCTCAGTCGGCTTGCGGCGCTTGCGGATCGAAATTTTCAACCGCGGGTTCGCCCGCTTTCTGCAGCAGGATCTCGACTTTCTGTTCGGCTTCCTTCAACGCCGACTGGCAGCTGCGGGTCAACAGCACGCCGCGCTCAAAAGCGGCAAGGGACTCCTCGAGCGGCAGATCGCCGCGCTCGAGGCGCTCGACTATTTCCTCCAGGTCGCGCATGGCGGCCTCAAAGTCGAGCGGTTCAGCCTGCTTCTCGGATTTGCGGGTTGCCATGCCGGCGAACGGTACACAGGGGCCGGATCGCGGTCAAACCTCCGGCAAGCGGCGCCGCCGGCGCACCCCCGGCCGCGGTGGCCGCGGCCGGTGCAAAGAATATTGCCAAGCCGTGAGTTCGGTCACACGCCGGCGGCGGCTTCTTGGCGCGTTTTCGGTACGATGTTCGACCGGCAAGCATATGTCACATGTACGCGCAAAACTCGTTCGTATCGGCCTCGCCAGCGTCGTAGCGGCCGCGGCCGCGGCGTGCAGCCCGCCGCGCCAGCCGCCGCCGACCGTCGAGGACCTGATGCACGATCGCGTCGCGCTCGACGGCATCATCATGAAATGCAGCGGCATACCGCGGATCGACCGCACCAACCCGGATTGCGCCGTGGCGCGGATCGCCATCGACCGACTGGCGGAGCAGCGGGATGCAGCGGAGGCGGCAAAACGCGAAGCAGACTTCGAACAGTTGCGCGAGGAGTTGCGCCTGACCGAGGAGCAGCATCGGCTGGAGCGGGAAGCCGAGCGGAAAGTCGACGCCTTCACCCTGCCGCTCGTGCCGATCGAACCGCCGGACCGGCAGGCGGCGAAATCCACGAGTGCCTCGACCGTGGCGGCCCCCGGCGCGCCGCGCAGCTCGCCGCTCGTCGGTCAAACCCGGCACTGAGCTCACCGCAGCAGAGCGCGCACCTTGCCTGCGGCCGCGCCGGGGGCGAGACTACTGCCGATGTCAGAGTATAAGAGATCCGCGGTAATGCCGAACCGGCAGCAAGCGTTGCCCGGCCGCAGTGCGGCCGTACCCGTAGCCGAAGAGCATTTCGTGTCCGGGCGGCGCATCCTGCCGCCGTTTCCGCCGGGCATGCAGCTCGCGGTATTCGGTTTGGGTTGTTTTTGGGGCGCCGAGCGGAAATTCTGGCAGCTGGACGGTGTCTACTCGACGGCTGTCGGTTATACGGCCGGATTTACGCCCAATCCGACCTATCAAGAAGTCTGCAGCGGGCTCACCGGGCACGGTGAAGTCGTGCGCGTCGTCTTCGATCCCGGCAAATTGAGCTACCGCGAATTGTTGAGGGTATTTTGGGAGTCGCACGACCCCACGCAGGGCATGCGCCAGGGCAACGATGTCGGTACGCAATATCGTTCGGGCATATATACCCACGATGCGCAACAACTGGAGCTCGCGCAGGAATCGCGCGAAACCTACGCGCGGGCGCTCGCCGAAAAAGGGCTCGGACCAATCACGACGGAAATCCTCGCCGCCTCCGAGTTCTACTACGCCGAGGACTATCACCAGCAGTACCTTGCGAAGAATCCGGATGGGTACTGCGGGATCGGCGGCTGCGGCGTTCCCTTCGAACTCGCGGAGTTACCGGCGGGCGAGAAGGTGTAACCGCCGGTTAACCGAGGGTTCTCTTGCGGAACCCCAGAGTTACCAGCTGGTCATGTTGAAGATCCACGAAGTTCCGCGAGAAGACGCCAGCTAATTCCGAACTCGACGTCTACCGGAAGTCTACCGGTGAATCGGCCTTAGGAAAGTCCGCGGCAAAGGGCTCGTGTAGGCACTTATCGCCGATGCGCAGCTTCACACACCGTGGTTTGACAATGCATAGAACGCCGTAGTGCTTCGAGTTCTGTTAGCTCGGTGTGATACCGCTGAAACGGCGGTGTGCTCAGCTGTCCAGGTCGAAGGAGGAGAAAGGTGGGTTCAGCCACCCAGGCGCTACCAAGTTCGAATCAATAAGCCGAGCCTTGAACCGAAATCATGCGGCTGAGAACTTCCCGCGCTTCTGTCGCTTCTGTCGCTCCTGTCGCTCCCGGCGCGCCCGGTCGCCGACGCCGTTCGACTGGCGACCGCGAACGAACAGGCGCACCATGACCTTGAGTTAAGCATCGGCGAAAGCAGCCAGTAAGCAATAATTTGCCTTCCGAATGGCCGTCTTCGGCAGCTGCTCGGCCTAAACATGGGACGTCATAACTCGATGAGAACGGCATTGATTACCGGCGCATCAAGTGGCATAGGCGCACATGCAGCCCGGCACCTTGCTTCGCGGGGGTTCCGCGTCATTCTCGTTGCACGAAGACAAGCGCAGCTTGACGAGGTTGCAACCCTCATTGGCGCCAACGCGGTGGCCGAAGCGTGTGACGTCTCATCCAGCGACCAGGTTCTCGCGCTCGCAGACCGGGTCCGCCGCAATTACGGGATTCCGGATGTCATCGTCCACGGTGCCGGCGCTGGACAATGGAAAAGCATCGAAGATACGTCGCCCGCCGAGGCGCTGTTCATGACCCAAGCGCCCTACTTAGCAGCCTTCAATGTGACGCACGCTTTCATGCGAGACATGCTTGCGCAACACAGTGGTGTAATCATCCACGTCAATTCTCCCGCTTCTGTCTGTCCATGGCCGGCGTCAGTAGGCTATGCGGCGTCGCGCTGGGCGCTGCGCGGTCTGCACGAGTCCCTATGTCAGGACCTTGCCGGTACTGGCGTGAGAAGCTGTCACATTGTGTTCGGTCGCGTGGACAGTTCCTACTTCGAGCACAACGGCGTTGTTCCGGCAGACGTTCCACGGATCGCGGCAACGATTCGCAGGCTCTCAAAAGACGAATGCGGTCGAATGATTGCGGAGCTTGCAGAGCACCCTAGGCGTGATGTGCTGCATCCGTTCATGCTTCGATTTTACAGCTGGCTCTATCGAATAGCGCCCACTCCGGTCCGCTGGGCGGTCAGACACACCGGCAAACGAGCGCAGCGACGTTGAGCATGATGACGGGTTGGTCGGGTCCAGCCTTCAACACTCGCTTTGGAGCGGCGCAACGGCTCGCACCGGATCAAACGCTGGCATTGCCATCATCGGGCTGCGTCTTGGTCTGCCTCTGGTTCGACGTCATCGGCTACCGAAAGTCTACCGACGCGGTGACCACGAGGACGTAACCGCGCAATTTCCGTGGGATAAATCGTTTCAGCGCCGACTATCACCAGCAGTACCTTGCGAAGAATCCGGACGGGTACTGCGGGAACGGCGGCTGCGGAGTTCCCTTCGAATTAGCCGAGGGTTCCAACAGGAATTCGCGCGGTTAGCGTCGGGCTGCCCGAAGGCCCTGCATATTTCTGCAGAAAAAGGCACGCTGGTCTCGGCGCCGACGTCTACCGGAAGTCTACCGTCTACGGAAATCTTGGATAATCCGCGGCGAAGCGCATGGCGGTGACAAAGGAAGACATTCTGGCAGCAATTCAGCGTGCTGCAACAGCGCGGGGCGGCCGAATCGGATTGGCTGCCTTTTTAGAGGAAACCGGGATACCCGAGAAACAGATTCTTGGCAAGCACCGGGCGACATGGAACGAAGCGCTTTCCGAGGCGGGAGTCAAAACCACAAGTTTCAAAAAGCCTCGAACTCCAGAGGACACCGTACTGGAGACCGTCGCCCAATTCGTTGTTCGCCTCGGCAAGTGGCCAACAGAGAACCGGCTGTCCCTCGAGCGTCGTCGCAACCGCGCGCGGGCCGTGAAGAACTTGCTTCGGTACGGGGCCTCGGGCGTCAGTTACCTCAGCTCGACGCTGGCAACAACTTTGTCGATCGTGCGCCCGTTCAGGGCTTCGTGTACATGATGCGTTCCGGAAGACGCTACAAAATTGGCTACACCAACTCCCCGAACCGGCGATTCCGCGAAGTACGAATCGAGCTCCTGGATCCAACGCACATAGTTCATACGATCGAGACGGACGATCCCGCAGGCATAGAGGGTTATTGGCATCGTCGGTTGGCATCGAAGCGCGTTCTGGATACGGAGTTTTTCGAGCTCGACTCCAACGACGTCGCGATTTTCAAGCGACGCACGTACCAGTGGCCCTATCGGTCATTCGTTCTTCTAGTAACACTTGACGTTACTAACGGACAACGTTAGTATTGGTCCGTGATCAAATCCTTTCGTGGCAAGGAAGCCGACAAGGTGTGGAGTCGCGAGTACTCCAAGCGTATTCCGCGTGACATTCAAGAGCGCGCACTGATGAAGCTGCAGCAGCTGAATGCGGCTGGAGACCTGAAAGACCTTTCGATTCCGAGCTCGAATCAGCTCGAAGGTCTGAAGGGTGGTCGAAAGGGCGAGTACAGCATTCGGATCAACAAGCAGTGGCGGATCTGTTTCAAGTGG
>DATKSW010000029.1:0-181866 GCA_035531435.1 Steroidobacteraceae bacterium
AAACTACAAGTTCTGAGAAGATGGGGGTAGGCAAGTTCCTCCCCCTCCGATGCACCGGACGCAGCGACCAGACCAGCCCGACGCGCCCTCGTACCCATGACCCACTTGTAGCAGATCGCATGGTGCCTTGGCGACAGCAGAGGCCCGGGCAACGGTCGGTGGCGGCAATACTGCGGGCCGCGTCGTCCCCTCGCCCAGCAGCCGAGCACACACCGTGGTCCGATGCGAACCGCGATCTGGCCGCGGCCTCGGACCAGTTCCGACCGGCATAGCCGACAGCGCACGCATAGGCCGACGCGTCTGGCTCGTCGCTGGGTGAGGGTGTCGACCGAAATGCAATGGTCGTGGAGCGCAGAATCCTGCGGCTATGCTAGCCCGCACCCGTCAGCAGCGTGCTCGCCCTCGATCGGCGCCACGGTATCCGTCGAGATCGCCTCTGCGCGGCGTCCACCGACGGCGGGGGTGCGAGCGCCTTCGCGCAGCCGGTTGGTCAGGAACCAGAGGCCGCAGCTGTGGCAGGGGGCATACGTCTCTCTGCAACGCTCGCACAACACCACGTCTGCGTCGCTCTCGCCGTACTCGATGACGGTCAGCGCCTCCGGGCTGTCCACGACGCCGCAGTCATCGCAGAAGCTGTACCGGGCCGCTGGCTCGCGGCCAACACCAGGCCGTGTCCTAGGAGCGTGGGTCAGTAATAGTTGACGGTGAAACATGACGCTCTGTAAGCAATTCTCCGGGCCTTCGAGGCCCTTCCGAGACATTCTTGTACCCCTGAAATCGGCCGATTTCGCTCCGATCGCCGTTACAGGGACACGCTCCTAGCGGCTGGCCGCGGGGGACGTGCGCGGTCGCCCCGATGCCGGCGCGAACGGCGCGGGCCGGGATCGACGGCGGCCGGCGCGGCCCGGCGCCCGTGGTCAGGCTCGTCGGAGGACCCCCTCCAGGCAGCGCTCACGCGGTTCGGTCCTTGCGGTTGGTTCTGCCACCCGAGCGGTCGGCGCGACGGTCGCGCCGACCCAAGGCGTCAGGCGCCAGGCAGGTCGTCCGGGAGGGGCACGTCCTGGGGTGGACGACCGGCTCCCACGTCGTCCTCCCATGCCGCCCATGCGCGGGCGTCGCGCCCTTCATGCACGCCGGACCCCCCGAGCGCCAGGAGCACGAGTCGCTCGGCTCCGGCGTTGACGAGCTGGCGGCGAACGGACGGCCCGACGCGAACGAGCTGATCTGCCTCCAGCACGTGCTCGTGACCTTCGACCAGTAACGTCAGCTCCCCCTCGAGCACGATGTAGACCTCCTCCTGCTGCTCGTGGGCGTGGATCCGAAGCCGTTGGCGCGGTTGCAACACGATGAGGTTGAGGCCGAACGACGAGACCCCGAGCGCGCGGCGCAGGCTCTGGAAGCGATCAGGAATGTCGCGCTCGAGCGACGCGCGCGTGATCCCGCTCTCGGCCACGGGCGCAGCATATGCTCGATCACCCTCGACCGACATGGACGTCCGATGCCGAGCAGCGAAGCGGAGGTCGCGACTGCGCCCGACGCCTCTCTCGCGTGTTCGCCGAGCGTGACGGGCGCAGTCGCTGGCGCGGCTGGCGCTGATCAGTCAGAAGTGCCTGCAGATCCGCAACTCCCGGACGGATGACGATGATCTCGCCGGCGACGTGCTCGAGCACCCAGCTGACGTCGTCGGGCAGCAGGCCCGGCATCTCGGAGCCCCCCGCCGTGACCACCATCGTGTCGGCCTGTTCGTGCGCGACGAGCTGGCCGATCGCGTGGCGGTAGGTGCGACCGCGCTCGATGCGCGCGTCGACGGCGACGCCGGTGCGCACGGCCTGCTGCTCGACCGCCTCGAGCAGCGGCAGCGCGCTGTCGCACTGGCGGGGCAGGGCGGCGTCGAGCGGCAGGTGGAGCGGAACCCGCGCGAGGTAGGCGGGCACGAGCGTCGCCTCCTCGACGCGCGCGATCCGCAGCGCCGCGTCCAGGCCGCGCTGCGAGAGCGCGGCGCCGGTGAACGGGAAGAGGATCCGCGCCGCCGATGCGGTGGGCAGGCGCCGGCGGCGGCGCTCGTGCGACTCGCGCGCTGCGAACGCCGCCGCCAACCCGGCGAGCGCGACCGCGAGGACGATCACGAGCGCGATCATCGCTCGTCCCCGCTCGGGCGCTGCGTGCGGTCGGCGACGATCCGCAGATCGACGCCGGGCAGCGCGCGCAGGATCTGGAAGGGGAGCGCCGGGCGCGTCAGGCGCTGCCAGGCGTTCCGGGGCGGCGGCGCCCCCATCAGGATGTAGGTCGTGCCGCGCTCGTTCGCGACGCGCGTGATCACGTCGATCATCGGTTCACCCTCCTCGACCAGGACATGGGCCCCCAGCACGGATGCCAGCCGGCGCACGGCCGAGAGCTCCGCGGTGCTCTCGGCGCGGGCGAGCTCACCGGGCGGCACGATCCACAGCAGGTCGAGCTCGGCGCCGAGCCGCTGCGCCGAGCGCCACGCCCGCCGCACGACGCGCTGCGATTGCGGCGAGAGCGTGATCAGCGCGAGCAGCCGCTCGCCGACCGCCTGCGGGGCGGCGGTCAGCACGAGCAGATCCTCACGCAGCGGCCCCGAGTGGACGAGGCGCTTGGCCTCGACCTCCTCGGCGACCTGGCGCAGCGAGACCTCGCGCAGCGCAGCGAGGTTCTCGATCTTGAAGAAGTTGTTGAGCGCCGCCTCGACGCGGTCGGGCTTGTAGATCTTGCCCGCCTTGAGCCGGTCGATCAGCTCGCGCGGTGTCAGGTCGATCAGCACGACCTCGTCGGCCGAGTTGAGGACAGCGTCCGGGATCGTCTCGCGCACGCGCATGTTCGTGAGGTCGGCGACCTGGTCGTTGAGGCTCTCGAGATGCTGGACGTTGACTGTCGAGAACACGCTGATGCCGGCGTTCAGGACGTCCTCGACGTCCTGCCAGCGCTTCGCATGCTCGACGCCGACCGCGTTGGTGTGAGCGAGCTCGTCGATCAGGCAGAGCTCGGGGGCTCGCGCGAGGATCGCCGGGAGATCCATCTCTTCGAGCACCGTCTCGCGGTAGGAGACGCGGCGAAGCGGAATCAGTTCGAGACCGCGAGCCTGTACCTCGGTGTCAACCCGGCCGTGCGTCTCAAGAAAGCCGATCACTACGTCGCGCCCGGCCTCGGCCTCCGCCTGTCCTTCCTGGAGCATCCTGTACGTCTTGCCGACGCCGGCCGCCATACCAAGGAAGACGCGGTGTGAGCCGCGTCGCGCGAGATCGGTCACGTTCTCCGCTGCTAGCCGCTCGACTGCAAGGGACGCTGCTGCCGTGCGGCTCGCCAGGAGCCGCTGCTAGGCGCCGAGCAGGTTGTGCACGATGAGGTCGATCGCCTTGATCCCGATGAACGGAGCGATGATGCCGCCGACGCCATACAGCAGGAGATTACGCCTCAGCAGCGCGCTAGCGCCGATCGGCCGGTAGGAGACGCCCTTCAGCGAGAGCGGGATCAGCATCGGGATCACGATCGCGTTGAAGATGATCGCCGAGAGGATCGCCGAGTTCGGCGTTCCGAGCGACATCAGATTCAGCACCCAGAGTGGGCTCTTCGCGTGCGCCGACGCAGCCCACGTCGTGACAAAGATCGCCGGCAGGATCGCGAAGTACTTGGCGATGTCGTTGGCGATCGAGAACGTCGTCAGCGCGCCGCGCGTCATCAACATCTGCTTGCCGGTCTCGACGATCTCGATGAGCTTGGTCGGATTGGAGTCCAAATCCACCATGTTGCCGGCTTCCTTGGCCGCCTGAGTGCCGGTATTCATCGCGACCGCGACATCGGACTGCGCGAGCGCCGGCGCATCGTTGGTGCCGTCGCCGGTCATCGCGACCAGACGGCCTTCGGCTTGGTGCGCGCGGATCAGCTTGAGCTTGGCTTCCGGCGTCGCTTCCGCGAGAAAATCATCGACGCCCGCCTCGGCCGCGATCGCCGCGGCGGTCAGCGCGTTGTCGCCGGTGATCATGATCGTCTTGATGCCCATATGGCGCAAATCGGCAAAGCGCTCCTTGATGCCGCCCTTGACGATATCCTTGAGCTCGATCACGCCGACGACGCGGGCGTCGTCGGCGACGACCAGCGGTGTGCCGCCTTGGCGAGCGACGCGGCGCACGCTCTCCTCGATCGACGTCGGGTAGATCCCTCCCAAGGCGCCGATGTACTTGGCGATCGCATCCGCGGAGCCCTTGCGGATCTGTCTGGCGCCAAGATTGACGCCGCTCATGCGCGTATGCGCCGAGAACGGCACGAAAGTCGCGCCGAGTGCGCAGAGATCGCGCTCGCGCAGGTTGAAGCGCTGTTTCGCGAGCACGACGATGCTGCGCCCTTCCGGCGTTTCGTCGGCGAGCGAAGCGAGCTGCGCCGCGTCCGCCAACTGCTGCTCGGTAGATCCGGGCGCCGGCAGGAACGCCGCCGCCTGGCGGTTGCCGAGCGTGATCGTCCCGGTCTTGTCGAGCAGCAGCACATCGACGTCGCCGGCCGCCTCGACCGCACGACCGGAAGTCGCGATCACGTTCGCCTGCATCATGCGGCTCATGCCGGCCACGCCGATCGCCGATAGCAACCCGCCGATCGTCGTCGGAATCAGGCAAACGAGCAGCGACACGAGAGCGGTGATCGTCACCGGACTGCCGGCCTTGCTCACTTCGACGCCGAACAGAGAGAACGGCAGCAGGGTGACGATGACGACGAGAAACACGAGTGTGAGCGCGACCAGTAGGATCGTCAGCGCGATCTCGTTTGGCGTCTTCTGCCGCTTCGCGGACTCGACCATCGAGATCATCCGATCGAGGAACGTCTCGCCCGGATTCACCGAGACCCGCACGACGATCCAATCGGACAGCACTCTGGTGCCGCCGGTAACGGACGTGAAGTCGCCGCCCGACTCGCGAATGACGGGTGCCGACTCGCCGGTGATCGCGCTTTCATCGACCGAGGCGGCCCCCTCGATGACCTCGCCGTCGGCCGGGATCACCTCCTTGGCCTTGATTAGCACGACATCGCCCTTGCGCAGATCCTCGGCCCCGACGCGCACCGCCTCGCCGCGTGTGCGCGCCGGGTCGACGAACTTTTTGGCGAAGACGGTCTGCCGCATGTTGCGCAGCGACGCCGCCTGCGCGCGGCTGCGGCCCTCCGCCAAGGCCTCGGCGAAGTTCGCGAACAGCACCGTGAACAACAGCCAGACGGTGACCGCGAGGATGAAGCCTGCGGGCGCTTCGCCGTGGCCGGCGAGCGCCTGCGCGTACAGAATCGCGGTGACGATCGTGCCGACGAACACCACGAACATGACCGGGTTGCGCCATTGGACGCGCGGGTCGAGCTTGCGAAAGGATTCGATCAGCGCGACCGCGAGCAGCTTGCGGTCGAACAGCGACAAGGGTTGGTGTGGCATGGGGGGCTTTCTATTTGGCCGCGGCGAGCATGAAGTGCTCGACCAGCGGTCCGAGCGCGAGCGCCGGCACGTAGGTCAGCACGCCGATCAACAGCACCGAGCCGATCAGCAGCGCGACGAACAGGGGGCCGTGCGTCGGCATCGTGCCGTCCGTGACCGGAACGCGCTGCTTCGCGGCGAGGGAACCCGCGATGGCGAGCGCCGCGACGATCGGCCAGTAGCGTCCTAGGAACATCACGAGAGCCGTCGAGACGTTGTAGAAAACCGTGTCCGCCGATAGGCCCGCGAACGCGCTGCCGTTGTTGTTGGCGGCCGAGGAAAACGCATACAGGATCTCGCTGAAGCCGTGCGCGCCCGGATTCGCGACCCCGGCCCTGCCGGCGGCGACCATGACGGCGACCGCGGTGCCGCCGAGCACGAGGAACGGGGTAGTGAGAATGAATACCGAGGCAAGTTTCATTTCGAGCGCCTCGATCTTCTTGCCGATGTATTCCGGAGTGCGTCCGATCATGAGTCCGGCGATGAATACGCCGAGTATCGCGAACATGAGTATCGAGTACAGGCCGGTACCGACGCCGCCCGGCGCGACCTCGCCGAGCTCGATCAAGAAGAGCGGCACGAAGCCGCCGAGCGGCATCATCGAGTCGTGCATGGTGTTCACCGCGCCGCAGGATGTGGCGGTGGTCACGGCCACGAACAACGCGGAGGCGGCGATGCCGAAGCGCGTCTCCTTGCCCTCCATGTTGCCGCCCGCCTGCGCCGCGCTCGCGCTCTGATCGATCCTCTGCGCCGCAATCAGCGGATTGCCTTGCTGCTCGGAGTGGAACGCCGTGATCGCAAGCGGCACGAACAGAATCAGCATCGCGGCGAGGATCACCCAGCCTTGACGCGTGTCGCCGACGAGCTTGCCGAACGTATGGGTGAGCGCGAACGGGATCGCGAAGATCGCCAGCATCTCCAACAGGTTCGACAACGGCGTCGGATTTTCAAAGGGGTGCGCCGAATTCGCATTGAAGAAGCCGCCGCCGTTGGTGCCTAGTTCCTTGATCGATTCTTGCGACGCGACCGGGCCCATCGGCAGCGTCTGCGCGCGCGCCTCGATCGTCGCCGCGTGCCGGTACGCGTCGAAATTCTGAATCACGCCCTGGCTCACGAGCACGAGCGCGAGCAACGCGCAGAGCGGCAGGAGCACATAGAGCGTCGCGCGGGTGACATCGACCCAGAAGTTGCCGATCGTCGCCGCCGTGTGCCGCGCGAAGCCGCGGATCAGGGCGATCGCGACCGCGATGCCGGTCGCCGCCGAGAGGAAATTCTGCACCGCGAGGCCCGCCATCTGCACGAGATACCCCATGGTCGACTCTCCGGCGTAGCCCTGCCAGTCGGTGTTGGTGATGAAGCTCACGGCGGTGTTGAACGACGAGTCGGGGCTTACCGCCGTGAACCCTTGCGGGTTCAGCGGCAGGTACGCCTGCAACCGCTGCAGCGCGTAGACGGCGACGGCGCCCAGCACATTGAAAAGCAGCAGGGCGATTGCGTATTGCTTCCAGGACATCTCTTCCCGGGAATCGACCCCGCAAAGTCGATAGAGCACGCTCTCGACCCGGCCGCCGGTGCGCCGGGCGAAGTTCGGCCGGCCGTCCATGACAGCGGCGATGTAGGCGCCTAGCGGCTTGACGATGAGCACGACCAAGCCCAGGAAGACGAACAGCATCAGCGAAAACCGAAGCCCGGAACTCATCAGAAGCGCTCCGCCTTCAGTAGCGCATACAGCAAGTAGCCGAACAGGAACAGGGCGAGCAGGCCGCAGAACCAGTACATGCCGTTCATGACGGATCACCGAGGCGGCCGAGCGCCCACACCAGCCAATGGGTCGCGGCGTACAGCGCCGCGAGAATCGACAGATAGACGATATCCATGAGCCCCGCCCTCAGCGGCAAAAGTCGGGGGCCAGACTAACGTCGCGCGCGTGAAAATCCTGTGCAAAAAAAAGAGCGAGCCGAAGCTCGCTCTTTTCGACGGTCGACCGCTGGGAAGCGGTTTTACATGTCCATACCGCCCATGCCACCCATGCCGCCGCCCGGGGCGCCGTGCGCATGCTCTTCTTCCTTCGGCGATTCCGCGACCATGACTTCGGTCGTCAACAGGAGCCCCGCCACCGAGGCCGCGTTCTGCAAAGCGAGACGCGTGACCTTGGTCGGATCGAGGATACCCATCTCGATCATATCGCCGTACTCGCTGGTCGCCGCGTTGTAGCCGAACGTTCCCTTGCCCTCGCGGACCCGGTTGAGGACGACCGCCGCATCTTCGCCGGCGTTGCTGACGATCTGGCGCAACGGCTCTTCGATCGCGCGCGCCAGGATCTTGATGCCCGTGGTCTGATCCTCGTTCGCACCGACCAACTTCTCGATCGCCTTCAGCGCACGCACCAGCGCGACACCGCCGCCCGGTACCACGCCTTCTTCGACGGCCGCACGGGTCGCGTGCAGCGCATCCTCGACGCGCGCCTTCTTTTCCTTCATTTCGATTTCGGTCGCGGCGCCGACTTTGATCACCGCAACGCCGCCGGAGAGCTTGGCAACGCGCTCCTGCAGCTTTTCCTTGTCGTAATCGGAGGTCGCCTCCTCGATCTGCTGACGGATGCTTTCGACGCGGCCCTTGATGTCCGTGCCCTTGCCGGCGCCGTCGATGATCGTGGTGTTCTCCTTCTCGACTAGCACCTTCTTCGCTTCGCCGAGATCGCTTAAGGTCGCCTTCTCCAGAGACAGGCCGACTTCATCGGAGATGACGGTCCCGCCCGTGAGAACGGCGATATCCTGCAGCATGGCCTTGCGGCGATCGCCGAAGCCGGGCGCCTTGACGGCGGCGACCTTGACTATGCCGCGGATCGTGTTGACGACCAGGGTCGCCAGCGCTTCGCCTTCGACATCTTCAGCGACGATCAGCAGCTGACGGCCGCCCTTGGCGATGGCTTCGAGCAACGGCAACATCTCGCGGATGTTGGCGATCTTCTTGTCGACCAAGAGGATCAACGGCTTGTCGAGTTCCGCGCTCTGACTCTGCTGGTTGTTGATGAAATACGGCGACAAGTAGCCGCGGTCGAACTGCATGCCCTCGACGACTTCGAGTTCATTTTCCAGGCCCGAGCCCTCTTCGACCGTGATCACGCCTTCCTTGCCGACCTTCGCCATCGCGTCGGCGATGGTCTTGCCGATGCTCTCGTCGGAGTTCGCCGAGATGGTGCCGACCTGCGCGATCGCCTTCGGGTCCTTGCACGGTTTGGAGAGCTTCTTCAGCTCTTCGGTTGCCGCGCCGACCGCATGGTCGATGCCGCGCTTCAGATCCATCGGATTGATGCCGGCGGCGACGGCCTTCAAGCCTTCGCGGATGATCGCCTGCGCGAGAACCGTCGCGGTCGTGGTGCCGTCGCCGGCTTCATCGGAGGTGTTGGAAGCGACTTCCTTGACCATCTGCGCGCCCATGTTCTCGAACTTGTCCTTCAGTTCGATCTCCTTCGCCACCGACACGCCGTCCTTCGTCACCGTCGGCGCGCCGAAGCTCTTGTCGAGCACCGCATTGCGGCCCTTCGGGCCGAGCGTCACCTTGACGGCGTTCGCCAGAATGTTCACGCCCTTGAACATGCGTTGCCGGGCGTCGTCGCTGAAGCGTACGTCTTTTGCTGCCATTTGCTGATACCTCTAAGAAATTCGATTACTTGATAAGGTTGGAAAATTCCGGCAACGGCGGGGCTACTTGCCCTCGACCACGGCCATGACGTCTTCCTCACGCATGACGACCAACTCGTCGCCATCCATCTTGACTTCGGTGCCGCTGTATTTGCCGAACAGGATCTTGTCGCCGACTTTCACGTCGAGCGGACGGATTTGGCCGTTCTCGAGGATCTTGCCCTTGCCGACGGCGAGCACTTTTCCGAAGATAGGCTTCTCGGTCGCGGTATCGGGAATGACGATGCCGCCCGGAGATTTGCGCTCCTCTTCCTCTCGTTTGACGATGACCCGATCATGAAGGGGACGAATCTTCATAAGACAAGACTCCTAAAGCTAAGGGTTTGAATTTTACCTTGGAAGGGTCGAAGCTTGTTAGCACTCTCCCCTTGTGGCTGCTAATGATAATGCCTATTTCGGGCGATTCAAGCCCAATCGGCTGGATTTTTGCACCGACGGCGGCCTGGGTGCTGTATTGCAGCAGCCGGGATGCCGCGGAGCAGCCGGCTGTGCACCCGAAGGGGCCGCCGGGCAAAGACGCATTGCCGCCGAAGCACTGATGTTAAAGTGCCGGCATGCCTCCATCGCGATCAATGGGTGCCCGCTGCGCGCTCGTTTGCTGCGCGGCCTTCGCCCTCGCCGGATTGGCGCAAGCGCGGCCCTGGTGGCTGCGGGGCGCCGCGACCGCCGGCCAGGACTTCCTGCCGCCGGACGCCGCCTTCCGGGTCGCCGCCCAGTTGGACGGCAAACGATTGCGCATTCACTGGATCATTGCCAACGGCTATTACCTGTACCGCAGCAAGATGGCGGTCGCCGCGGCAAGCCCCGATCTGCTGGTCTACCCGCTGTCCTTGCCGCAAGGAAGGCTGCTGAGCGATCGCTACTTCGGGCCCCAGAGAGTCTATTTTAGCCACGTCGAGGCGACCGCCGGCTACAGTCGCTCCGACTTTGGCGCTCACCCCGTGCAGATCAAAGTGACCTATCAGGGCTGTGCGCAAGCGGGCTTGTGCTACCCGCCGATCGTCAAGGTGCTGTTTCCCGATGAACTGCCGGCCGCCGCCGGCCAGGCGGCGCCGCAGCCGACGCCGTCTACCTCGTGGGAATTCGTGGCAATAGCGGGCGGCGGGGGCGCATTCCTGTGGGCCGGCCTCGCTCGGCGCAAACGCGGGCGTCTGCCGACACCGCCGCTGTGAATCGCGCGCCGCTGATCGTCCTCGCCGCGGTGCTCGCGATCGGCGCCGGATGGGCCGGCGAACAACTGCTCGCCGGGCGCTCATCGAGGCCGGCGCCGGCTCTCGGTGTACGGGTCGCGGTCGGCGAGACGAGCCCACCGACCGCCGCCGACCTCGCCGCGGCCGCGGCGAGCGCCGCTCCGGCCGCGATCGACGCGCCGCCGCCGCTGGTCAAGATACCGCGGCGTTTGCCGCGATTCTCCTTGAACGATCTGCAGGGCAAACCGAGCCCGATCGAGGCCTATCGGGGAAGATCGCTGATCATCAATTTTTGGGCGACCTGGTGCGCGCCCTGCCGGCGCGAAATCCCGCTGCTGCAAACCGTCGACGCCGCCTGGCGACCCCGCAACTTCAGGGTACTCGGCATCGCCGTGGACCACCGCGACCAGGTCGCATCGTTCGCGCGACGCTTGAAGATTGCTTATCCGTTGATGAGCGGTGAGGAGGACGCGCTCGGCGTGGCGGCCGAATTCGGCGTCGCCTCGCCGGTGTTTCCGTTCACCGTCTTCACGGACGACCGCGGCGAGGTCGTCGCCCTGTACTTAGGTGAGCTGCATGCGGCCGAGATCCATCTGATCCTTGGCATCGTGCAGCGCGTCAATGGAGGCGAAATACCGCTGCAGGCGGCACGGCAGGCCATCGACACCGGTTTGGGCCGCCTCGCCCAAGGGGCAAGCCGGCCGACGGAC
The DNA here is from genome assembly GCA_035531435.1 of Steroidobacteraceae bacterium. Lineage (GTDB taxonomy): Bacteria > Pseudomonadota > Gammaproteobacteria > Steroidobacterales > Steroidobacteraceae > Bog-1198. The sequence goes on from DATKSW010000029.1 coordinate 11,069, forward strand.
AAGGTTGCGGCCGGCGCCTGAAGATTGGCCTCCGAGACCCGAAAGGCGGCGCGCAATATGCGCCGTCTTGGCGACGTTCGCCACAGAAGCTTGCCATATCGTGGCGATTTCTGGTTATTATCGCGGTTCTTTTTAATCGCTGCCGCACCCGGCGGACGTCCCAAAATGGCTCGCATACTCTTGCTGAATGGACCCAATCTGAATCTGCTCGGCAGCCGCGAGCCCGGCATTTATGGGTCGACCAGCCTTCAGGAGCTGGAAAGGACGCTGACTTCACGCGCACGGCAAAAGGGGTTCGACCTCGACTGCGCGCAGAGCAACGCCGAGCATGAATTGATCGCGAGGATTCACGGCGCCAAGCGCGACGGCACGGCGTTCATGATCTTCAATCCCGGGGCGTTTACGCATACCAGCGTTGCGCTGCGCGACGCGATCCAGGGCACCGGCCTGGCGTTCATCGAAGTGCACCTCAGCAACATCTTCGCGCGCGAGGAGTTTCGGCACCGTTCCTACTTTTCGGATATCGCCGCCGGCTGCATTTTCGGCCTAGGGCCGATCGGCTACGAGCTCGCCCTCGACGCCGCCGCCGCCCGTCTCGCGGCCGCTCCAACAAGATAGCTTCTGCAAGGGGATCGCAGATGGATATTCGCAAGGTAAAAAAATTAATAGAACTGCTCGAGGAATCCGGCATTTCCGAACTGGAAATCGCCGAAGGCGAGGAATCGGTGCGCATCTGCCGCTATCCGCGCGGCGCGATGGCGCTGCCGTCGGCGCCGGTGGCGCACGCGCCGAGCACCGCCGCCGTGGCCGCGCCGCTCGCGGCGACCGCCACCGGCGAGCGCACGCCGCGCGCCGACGACCGCACGGTGACCTCGCCGATGGTGGGCACCTATTATTCGGCGCCGTCGCCGGGCGCCAAGGCCTTCGTGGAAATCGGTCAAGAGGTCAAGATCGGACAAGTCATATGCATCATCGAGGCGATGAAGATGATGAATCAAATCGAGTCCGACAAGGCCGGCCGGGTAACGGCGATACTCGCCAAGAACGGCGATCCGGTCGAATTCGGCCAACCGTTGTTCGTCATCGAATAATCGGGATGATCGAAAAAGTCGTCATCGCCAATCGCGGCGAGATCGCCCTGCGCATACTGCGCGCTTGCCGGGAACTCGGCATCAAGACCGTGGCGGTGCATTCGACCGCCGATTTCAATACCAAGCACGTGCTGCTCGCCGACGAGACCGTTTGCATAGGACCGCCGCATTCGGCGGCCTCTTATTTGAACATGCCGGCGATCATCAGCGCAGCTGAAGTCACCGACGCGGTCGCGATACACCCCGGTTACGGGTTCCTCGCGGAAAATGCGGATTTCGCCGAACGCGTCGAAAAGAGCGGCTTCATCTTCGTCGGCCCGCGCGCGGAGACCATCCGCATGATGGGCGACAAGGTTTCCGCGATCAAATTCATGAAGGCATCGGGGGTGCCTTGCGTGCCGGGTTCCGACGGGCCGCTCGGCGCCGACACGGACGAGAATTTCCGCATCGCCAAGGATATCGGCTACCCGGTGATCATCAAGGCGGCGGGCGGCGGCGGCGGCCGCGGCATGCGGGTCGTGCACACCGACGCCTCTTTGCTGAACGCGATCAGCGTGACCAAATCCGAGGCTCTGGCCGCCTTCGGCAACGATCAGGTGTACATGGAGAAGTACCTGGAAAAGCCGCGGCACATCGAATTCCAGATACTCGCCGACAACTACGGCAACGTCGTGCACTTGGGCGAGCGCGATTGTTCGATGCAGCGCCGCCATCAAAAGGTCATCGAGGAAGCCCCGGCGCCGGGTATGTCGGCGAAACAGCGCAAGATGATGGGCGAGCGCTGCGTGCGCGCCTGCCGGGAGGTCGGTTATCGCAATGCCGGAACGCTGGAATTTCTCTATCAGGACGATGAATTCTATTTCATCGAAATGAACACCCGCGTGCAGGTCGAACATCCGGTCACCGAATTGGTGACCGGCATCGACATCGTCAAGGCGCAGCTGTTGATCGCCGCCGGCGAGCCGCTGGGGTACGAGCAGGGCGACGTTCAAATCCGCGGGCATGCGGTCGAATGCCGCATCAATGCCGAGGATCCCAAGACCTTCGCGCCTTCGCCGGGGCCGATCAAACTGTGGCACCCGCCTGGCGGACCCGGCATTCGCGTCGACAGCCATGTGTACACGGGCTACAACGTGCCGCCGTTCTACGATTCGATGATCGGCAAGGTCATCGCTTTCGGCGATACGCGCGATACGGCGATCGCGCGCATGCGCAATGCGCTGGCGGAAATGGTCGTCGAGGGCATCAAGACCAATATTCCCCTGCACCAGGAAATATTCAATCATTCCGCATTCCGTCAGGGCGGAACCGACATCCACTATTTAGAGCGGCGCCTGGGGATCAAGTGAGCCCCCGGGATGGCGCATACCGATGGCCTGCTACGAAATCGAATTCCCGCTCGCCCTGCATGCCTGCGACGCGCTCGAAGCGGCGCTGCTGCGCATCGGCGCCTGCTCGATCAGCTACGAGGACCGGGGCGATGAGCCGGTACTCGAACCGTTGCCGGGCGAGGTGCGGCTGTGGCGCGACACGCTGGTGCGCGTCTTGTTCGATGGGACCGAGGATGCGGCGCGCAGCCTCTGCCGTCTCGGCGCCGAGTTGGGCGCCGCCACGCTCGCCGCCGCCCGCGTGCGCGCGGTGGCGGATCGCGATTGGCGGCTGGCGTGGCTCGCCGATTGGAAATCGATGCGCTTCGGCCCGCATCTTTGGGTCTGCCCGACGAGCGCGCCGCCGCCACCGGACCCCGCGGCGGTCGTCGTCAGGCTCGACCCCGGATTGGCGTTCGGCACCGGCAGCCACGCGACGACCGCGATGTGCCTGGACGAGCTCTGCATGCTCGACTTGCACGCCAAATCGGTGCTGGATTACGGCTGCGGTTCCGGGATTCTGGCGATCGCGGCGTTGCGCCTCGGCGCCGCAGAGGCGTGCTGCGTCGATCGCGATCCGCAGGCTTTGACCGCCAGCCGCCGCAATGCGATCGACAACGGCGTCGCCGCGTCGCTGCGCACGCAAGATACCGCGGCGCGCCTCGCGCCGGCCGATTGCGTGCTCGCCAACATTCTCGCCGGCACGCTGATCGAATTGGCGCCGACGCTCGGCGGCGCGTGCAAGCCCGGCGGCGATCTGCTGCTGTCAGGCGTTCTCGCCGCTCAAGAAGACGCGGTGACCGCGGCATACCGGCCGCATTTTGCTATGGTTGCGGTCAGGCAGCGCGACGACTGGTGCTGCATTCATGCGCGACGGCGTACGGCTCCTTGCGGGGTTTCCTAGCGTGTACACGCAATGTCCGAATTGCGAAACGGTCTTCCGGCTGTCGGCCGAGGTGCTGCGCGCCGCGGCCGGCCAAGTCCGCTGCGGCCGCTGCGGCGAGGTATTCAATGCGCTCTCCCGGCTCGCCGAGCAAGCTGACGCGTTCACGGCGGGCGAATCGGCGCTCGAATTGGAGGCCCGCGCCGACCGAATCCTGGCTTCGCCGGCCACAGAGGCGGCCGCGGACCCCGAGGCGTACGGCGCGCCGGAGTCGATCGGCGCGCAGGCGGCGATCGACGAGACGCAGGACGAGCAAATTGCGCAGCTGCGGATCGAGGGGGATGCGCCGTCGGAGGCGGAGGACGCCGCGGCGCTCGAATTCACGTTGCCGCCCGGCGAACTCGATCGCATCTTCGTGGGCGCGGCGTATCGGCCGCTGCTCGAGCCGCAACTCGCTCCCCCGCCGCCTGCGCCGGCCGCGCCGCAACCGGCGCCGACGCCGGCGCCGCTGGAATTGGACGAACTGCGGCCACCCCGGCGCCGCTTCGCCGCGCTTCTGATTGCGGTGGCCGTTTTGTTGGCGCTGACGCTCGGCGCGCAAATCGTCAACCGCAATCGCGAGGTGATTGCGGCGAGTCCTTCGTTCGGCGGCGCGCTGCGGCACATCTACGCGCGCCTCGGCGATCCCTTGCCGCTGCCCGCCAATTTGTCCGCGTACCAGTTGCGCCAATGGGGCGTGACCGGCGAGCCGGGCGCGAACGGCGCCTTGCGCGTGCGCGCCAGCATTTTGAATGCCGCCCGGCAGTTCCAACCCTATCCGCTGCTGCGGGTGACCTTGACGGATCGATTCGGCAACCGCGTCGGCGCCCGCGAGTTCGAGGCGTCCGAGTATTTGCCCAAACCGCCGTCCGCGCCGATGCCTCCGGGAATGCGCGCCGACGCGACCATCAACATCATCGACCCCGGCAAGAATGCCGTGGGTTTCGAGATCGACATCTGCATGCGCCGCGCCGCGGGCGACGTCGTCTGCGCCGACGATGCCGCGGCGCACCCAAGATGAGCACCGTCCGTATCGGCCGTTACCGGCTGTCGTCGAATGTGCTGCTCGCGCCGATGGCCGGCGTAACGGATCGGCCGTTTCGCATGCTTTGCCGGCGCTTCGGCGCCGGCCTCGCCGCCTCGGAAATGCTGAGCGCCGACGTGCGCCTGTGGCAGACGGCGAAATCGCGCCGCCGCATGGATCACGGCGGCGAGCCCTCGCCGCGCGTCGTGCAAATCGCCGGTTTCGATCCCGGGATGATGGCCGAAGCGGCGCGGCGCAGCGTCGATGGCGGCGCCGAAATCATCGATATCAACATGGGATGCCCGGCGAAGAAAGTTTGCCACCGGCTCTCGGGCTCGGCCTTGCTGCGCGACGAACCCCTGGTCGCCCGCATATTGACGGCCGTGGTCGGCGCGGTGGCCGCTCCGGTGACGCTGAAGACGCGCACCGGCTGGGACCGCGAGCACAAGAACGGCATTCGCATCGCCAGGATCGCCGAGCACGCCGGCGTCCAGGCGCTCGCGATTCACGGCCGCACGCGCGCCGACATGTACTGCGGCGCGGCGGAATTCGATACGGTGCGCGCGATCAAAGAAGCCGTGAGCATTCCGGTATTCGCGAACGGCGACATCGATTCGGCGGCGCGCGCGCGCGCGGTCCTCGCCGAGAGCGGATGCGACGGCATCATGATCGGCCGCGCGGCGCAAGGCAAGCCATGGATTTTTGACGAAGTCAATTTTTTTCTCGCCAACGGCAATTTGCGCGCCGCTCTTCCACAACAAAATGTCCGTGATATCATGCGCGCCCACCTCGAGGACCTGTACTCATTTTACGGCGACGAGACCGGCGTTCGGGTGGCGCGAAAACACTTGAGTTGGTATTGCCGGCGGCATTCGGGACAGGAAGCCTTGCGCAAGCACGTGATGCAGATTGAGACGCCGTCGGAACAGCTTTGCGCGGCGCTTGAGCTCATCGATACCGACATCGATCGCGCGGCATGATCGAACATCATTGAAAAACAAAAAAGATCTCAACGGGAACTCGAAGACAATCTATGGCCGCAAAAAAGAAATCGCGAATTCGCAAGGACACGGCGCCCGTTTTCAACGGGCGGGATTTGAGAGTCAACGGCAAGGGAGTGCCCCTGCGCTCGCAGGCGGAGGAGGCGCTGCAGTGCTATTTCGAGGCGTTGAACGGCCATAAACCCGCGCATTTGTACGAACTCGTGATGCGCGAGGTCGAGGAGCCGCTGTTCAAAGTGGTGATGGATCACGTGCACGGCAACCAGAGCCGCGCCGCGACCATCCTCGGCATCAACCGCGGTACCTTGCGCAAGAAGCTAAAAGAGTTCGGCATCCACGAGTAAATTCGCCTTGCTAGTGCCTGTGCGCCGCGCCTTGCTCAGCGTCTCCGATAAGACCGGCATTGTGGAGTTTGCGCGCGCGCTGAAGGAGCGCGGCGTCGAATTGTTGTCGACCGGCGGCACGGCCAAGCTTCTTGTGCAGCACGGAATTTCGGTCAAGGAGGTCGCCGAGCACACCGGTTTTCCGGAAATCATGGGGGGCCGCGTGAAAACGCTGCACCCGAAGATTCACGGCGGGTTGCTCGGCCGTCGCGACGTCGATGCAGCGGTGATGCGCGAACACGGCATCGAGCCGATCGATTTGCTGGCGGTCAATCTCTACCCCTTCGCCGCCACGGTGGCGCGCGCCGACTGCAGCTACCAAGAGGCCGTCGAGAATATCGACGTCGGCGGACCGGCGATGGTGCGCGCGGCCGCCAAGAATCATGCGTCGGTCACCGTCGTCGTCGATCCGGGCGACTATCGCTCGCTGCTCGACGAACTGGCGGCGAATCAGGGCGCCACCAACACCTCGATGCGCCAGCGCCTCGCCGCCAAGGCCTTCGCGCACACGGCGCAGTACGACGCGATGGTATCGGCCTATTTCACCGGCGCAATCGGCGGCGAATCGCCGGCATTCGGCGACGATCTGAACCTTACCTTGCGCAAGCGCTTCGATTTGCGCTACGGCGAGAATCCGCATCAGCAGGCCGCCTTCTACGGCGATCCGCGCGCGATCGGCGCGTCGATTTCCTCGGCGCGGCAGCTGCAAGGCAAGGCACTCTCCTACAACAACATTGCGGACGCCGACACGGCGCTCGAATGCGTCCGCCAGTTCGAGCCGCCCGCATGCGTGATCGTCAAGCACGCCAACCCCGCGGGCGTCGCGCTCGCAGGCGACATCGCCGCCGCTTACGCGCGCGCCTACCGCACCGACCCGACCTCGGCGTTCGGCGGCATCATCGCCTTCAATCGCCCGCTGGACGCGGCGACCGCCCGCGGCATCATCGAGCAGCAATTCGTCGAGGTGATTTTGGCGCCGGCCGTGCTCGCGGAGGCGGCGCTGGTGCTCGCGCCGAAGGACAATGTCCGCGTTCTCGCGGTCGGCGACCTGCGCAAACCGGTCGCGCAGTTGCTGGAATACCGGAGCGTGACCGGCGGCCTGCTCGTGCAGACGCGCGACCAAGGGCGCATCGATGCCGGCGCCTTGCGCATCGTCAGCAAGCGCGCGCCGGGCAGTGCCGAGCTCGAAGATCTGCTGTGCGCCTGGCGCATAGCGAAATATGTCAAATCGAACGCGATCGTATGCGTCAAGGACCATGCGACGGTCGGCATTGGCGCGGGCCAGATGAGCCGCGTCACGAGCGGCCGGATCGCGGCGATGAAGGCGCAGGATGCGGGGCTGTCCTGCCAAGACGCGGCGATCGCCTCGGACGCCTTTTTCCCGTTCCGCGACGGCTTGGATGCTCTCGCCGAGTTCGGCATCAAGGCGGTCATTCAGCCGGGCGGATCGATACGCGACGCCGACGTCATCGCGGCCGCGGACGAACACGGCATCGCCATGGTATTCACCGGCATGCGCCACTTCCGGCATTGACGGGCGCGGCCGGGCCATGAAGGTCCTCATCGTCGGCGGCGGAGGCCGCGAGCACGCGCTGGCCTGGAAATGCGCCCAGTCGCCGCGCGTGGATCGCGTTTTCGTCGCTCCGGGCAATGCCGGCACCGCGCTCGAGCCGAAGACCGGCAACGTCGACATCGGCGCAGAGGACATCGACGCACTCGCCGCGTTTGCCGCACGCGAGCGCATCGACCTTTCGATCGTGGGTCCGGAAGCGCCGCTGGTCGCCGGCATCGCCGACCGGTTCGCAGCCGCAGGCCTCGCTTGCTTCGGGCCGTCCGCGGCGGCGGCGCGCCTCGAAGGTTCGAAGGCCTTCGCCAAGGATTTTCTGCGACGGCACGCGATCCCGACCGCATCCTACAGGACCTTCACCAAAGCCGATTGGGATCCGCGGTATTTGCGGGCCCAGCGGCTGCCGTTGGTCGTCAAGGCCGACGGTCTTGCGGCCGGCAAGGGCGTCGTCGTCTGCGACGATCACGAGTCCGCGCTCGCTGCCGCGGCGCTGATGTTCGGCGGTGCGTACGGCGCGGCCGGCGAGCGAATCGTCGTAGAGGAATTCCTGCAGGGCGAAGAAGTCAGCTTCATCGTCGTCGCCGGCGATCAACAAGCGCTGCCGCTCGCGAGCGCGCAGGATCACAAGCGCCGCGACGACGGCGATCTCGGACCCAACACCGGCGGCATGGGCGCCTACTCGCCGGCGCCGATCGTCACGCCGGCGCTGCACGCGCGCATCATGCGCGAGGTCATCGAACCGGCCTTGCGCGGACTGCGCGCCGACGGCAATCCGTACAGCGGATTCCTCTACGCCGGCCTGATGATCGCGGCCGACGGCACGCCGAACGTACTGGAATTTAATTGTCGGATGGGCGATCCGGAGGCGCAGCCGATCATGATGCGCCTGCAGAGCGATTTGCCGGCGTTGTGCCAGGCGGCGCTCGCCGGCACGCTCGCGCAAAGCGGCGCGCTGTGGGATGCGCACGCGGCGCTCGGCGTCGTCATGGCGGCCGGCGGCTATCCCGATGCCTACCGCAAGGGCGACCCGATCGGCGGCCTCGAGGAGGCGGCACGCTTGCCGGGCAAGGTATTTCACGCCGCCAGCCGCTTGCACGGTGCGCAAGTCCTCACCAACGGCGGACGAGTCCTGTGTGCTGTCGGCCTCGGGAGGAGCGTCGGCGCCGCGCAACGCCAGGCCTACGACCTGGTCGGCGCGATCCATTGGGAGCGCGCGCAATACCGCCGCGATATCGGTTATCGGGCGATCGCGCGCGAGGCGGACGGCTCGCCGCGCTGATTCAAGTGCGCTGCGTCCCAGCCGCCGCCGAGCGCTTCGATCATCGTCACGCTCGCGGTCAAGCGGTTCAGGCTTACGCTCAACGCGGTCTCGCGGGCGCCGAGCAGCGTCGTTTGCGCGGCGATGACGCTGCTGTACGGGACCGTGCCCGCCTGGTACTGGCTCAAGGTCAATTTCATCGCCTCCTGCGCAGCCTTGACCGTCGCCTCCTCGATCACCGCCTGCTTTTCGAGAATCCGCAGTGTCGCCAGCTCATCCTCCACCTGCTGCAGCGCGCTGAGCACGGTCTGCCGATAATCGTCGACGCTCGCCTGATAGGCCGCACGCGCCGCGGCCGCCTGCGCACGATGCAAGCCGCCGGCAAACAAGGCCTGCGTGATCGCGGGGCCGAATGCCCAGACCTGATTCGACGCACGGATCAATTGACTGAACGCGCCGCCGGCATAATCGTCGGACGCGGATAGCGTCAAGGCGGGGAAAAACGCCGCGCGCGCGACCCCGATTTGCGCGTTGGCCGCGGCCATGCGCCGTTCGGCCGCGGCGACGTCCGGACGCCGCTCCAGCAGCGCCGACGGCAGGCCGGCCGGCAGCGTCGGAACGTCGGTCGGCATCGATGCGGCGGACAGGGAAAATTCCGACGGCGGTTCCCCAAGCAGCACCGCGATCGCGTGTTCTAGCAGCGCCCGCTGTATCCCCGCGTTGACTTGCTGCGCCTGATTTGCGAGCAATTGCGTCTGCGCGCTGACGACATCCGCCTTGGCGGCGACGCCGAAGCGGTAGCGGCTGCGGACGATCGCGAGCGACGCCCGCTCCGCCGCGACGGCATCGTTCAGCAGGATTTGCTGCTGGTCCTGCGCGCGCAGCGCGAAGTAGTCCACGGCGAGTTCGGCATGCACCGACAGACGTGCGCCGGCGAGCGCGGCGCGGCTTGCCTCTGCCGATGCCCTGCTGCTCTCGGCCGAACGGCGAACCTGCCCCCAGAGATCCAGATTCCAGCTGCCGGCGACGCCGGCGGAGTTCCCGGTGCGGCTGCCGGCGAGGCTGGTGGTGCGTTGCCGGCCGATATCCGCCGCGAGCGTCGGCCAGAATCCGGCCTCGGCTTCGCCGACGAGCGCGCGCGCCTGCCGGACCGCGGCGCCCGCGGATTGGATGGTTTCGTTGGAAACATCGACGCGGCGCTGCAGCGCATCGAGCAGCGGATCGTTGAAGATCGTCCACCACGGCCCGCGATGCAGCGCGTCGGCGGGTTCGCTCGGCTTCCATCCCGACGCTTCTTTGTAGACGGTGCCGACATCGACGGCGGGTCTGCGGTAGTTCGGTCCGACGGCGCAGCCGGCGATCAAGGCCGATAGCGCCGCCGTCACGACTCTTCGGTATCTCATGCGCCTGCCTCCATGGGTCCGGCCGTTGCCGCGGCGCGGCCGAGACCTGCGCGCCGCGCGCGGCGGCCGAAGCGGCGCACGTAAAGGTAAACGACCGGGGTCGTGTACAGCGTGAGCAGCTGGCTGACGATCAAGCCGCCGACGATCGAGATGCCGAGCGGGCGCCGCAGCTCCGTGCCGTTGCCGTATTGCAGCGCGAGCGGCAGCGCCCCGGCGATCGCCGCGCAGGTGGTCATCATGATCGGCCGGAAACGCAAGGCGCAGGCATGCGCGATCGCCGCGCGCGAATCCAGTCCGAGATTGCGTTCCGCGTGGAGCGCAAAATCGACCATCATGATCGCGTTCTTCTTGACGATGCCGATCAGCAGCAGGATTCCGAGGAATGCGATCAGGCTGAACTGCGTGCGCGTAGCGATCAGGGCGAGCAGCGCGCCGAGCCCGGCGGACGGCAGCGTGGAAATGATCGTCAACGGCTGCCCGTAGCTTTCATAGAGCATGCCGAGCACGACGTAGATCGACAGCAGGGCGGCGGCCAGCATCAACGGCTCGCTGCCGGTGCTTTGCCGGAACAGCCGTGCGGTGCCGTAGGGGCTGCCGTGGATGCTGACGGGCACGTGAATCCGCGCCATCGTCCGGTCGACGGCGGCGAGCCCTTCGCCGAGCGATACGCCGCGCGGCAAATTGAACGAGATCGACGTCGACATCGACGTGCCGGTGTGATTGACCGTGACCGGCGTCGTGCCGGTCGCGAAATGACTGAATGCCGCCATCGGCACGACCGTTTCCCTGGCGAAGCTGACCGCCGAGCCGGTCGAGGTGTTGCCGCGGCCCGCGTTGGCGAGCGAATTTGCCGCGAGATTTCGCGCCGTGTCGGCGTAGGCCGCCGTGCCCGCAGCGCTGCCCGTGGCGGCCGCCGCCCTGAAAGCCGTCGTTCCCGCGACCGCCTGCGTCGCTTGCGTGCCGCTGACCGCCGCGCCCGCGGTGCTGACGTAGATCTCCTTGAGGACGTCGGGGTTTTGCTGGAATTGAGGGGCGAGTTCCATGACGACATGGTATTGCTGCGGACTGTACGGATTGTAGATCGTCGACACCGGCGCCTGCGCAAAAGCATCGCCGAGCGTATTGTCGATCTGGCTCTCGGTCAGGCCCAACTTGGCCGCGGTGTCGCGGTCGACGATCAAGTCGGATTGCAAGCCGCCCGGCTGCAGATCCGAATCGACGTCGGTGACTTCGGGGACGCTTTGCAGCGCCGTCCTGAGCCTCTGCGACCAGTACTGCAGCTCGGCGAGATCATCGCCGAGCAGCGTGTATTGATACTCTGAATTGGCCGAGCGGCCGCCGCCGCCGCCGATATCCTGGGCGGACTGCAGGAAAACCCTCACACCGGCGATTCTGGCGAGCTGCGGGCGCAATCGCGAGATGACGCCGTCCGCGGAGACGCTGCGCGCGGACAAGGGCTTGAGCGTGATGTTCAAGCTTGCTCTCGGCCCGCCGGAGGGCCCGAAACCGATGCCGCCGACGGCGCCGGCGACGCTCGCGACCGCCGGATCGCGTTGGATGACGCCGGCGACCTCCTGCAGCTTGGTCTTCATCAACTGGAAGGAGGAGTCGGCATCGCCGCGTATGCCGCCGCGCAGCTGCCCGGTGTCCTCCTGCGGAAAGAATCCCTTGGGAATGACGATGTACAGGTAAATGTTGAATCCGATGGTCGCAGCCAGCAGCAGCAGCATCGAGCGCGGATGATCGAGAGCGGTATCGAGCGTGCGCCGGTAGCCGCTGCGCAGCGTCTCGAAGCCGCGTCCGAAGGCTAGGCCGAAGCGCGGCGGCGGCCCGCTCCCGGGGCGGCGGCCGAGCAGCCTCGCGCACATCATCGGCGTGGTCGTCAAGGAGATCACCAGCGAAATCAGGATGGCGATCGCCAGCGTGTTGGTGAACTCATTGAACAGCCGGCCGACGATCCCGCCGGCGAATTCGAACGGAATGAACACCGCGATCAGCGACAGGCTCATCGACAGGACCGTGAATGCCACTTCGCGGGCGCCACGGTATGCCGCCTGCATCGGCGCCATGCCCGCTTCGATGTGCCGCGCGCTATTCTCCATGACGACGATGGCGTCGTCGACGACGAAGCCGGTGGCGATCGTCAGCGCCATCAAGGAGAAATTATCCAGCGTATAACCGAGCAGGTACATGGCTGCGAACGTGCCGACCAGCGACACCGGGACGACGACCGCCGGGATCAGCGCGGCGCGGCGGCTGTTCAGAAACACGTAGACGACCAGGATCACCATCGCCACCGCGAGCAGCAGCGTCTGCTCGATCTGCCGCAGCGAGCCGCGAATGGTCACGGAACGGTCGGCGATCACCGCCAGATCGATCTTCGGATCAATTTGCGCCTTCAGCCGCGGCAGCTCCGCCTTGATCTCGTCGACGACGTCGATGACGTTCGCGCCGGGCTGCTGGAATACCAGCACTGAAATCGCGGGCTTGCCGTTGTACAGGCCGTAGGTACGCACGTTCTCGATCGCGCCTTCCTGCATATCGAGGACCGTGGCGACGTCGCGCAAACGCACCACGGAGCCGTTGCGATTGGCGACGATCAGGTTTCTGTAGCGGTCCGCCGTGCGCGCATTGTCGTTCGTGTAGATCTGATAGTGCAGGCCGTGGGATTCGATCGCGCCCTTCGGCGCATTCGCGTTGGCGTTGGAAATCGCCGCGCGGATGTCCTGCAGGCCAATTGCGTACTTGGAGAGCGCCAGCGGATTGATTTCCACGCGTACCGCGGGCAACGCGCTGCCGCTGACGTTGACGCCGCCGACGCCCTTCAATTGCGAGAGCCGCTGCGAAATGACCGCGTCCGCCGCGTCGTATATTTGTCCCTGCGTCAGCACGTCGGAGGTCATTGCCAGGGCCAGAATCGGAAACAGCGCGCTGTTCAGCTTAAAATAGGTTGGATTGCGCGTCATCGCCGACGGCAAATCAGGGCGCGCCGCCTCGATCGCGGCCTCGACGTCGCGCGCCGCGCCGTTCAAGTCCCGATCCAGGCCGAAGGTCAGCTGGATGCTCGTGGTGCCGACGCCGCTCGAGGAGGTCATGTCGTCGACGTCGGCGATCGCCGCGAAGCGGCGCTCGAGCGGCGTCGCCACGGTGCGCGCCATGACCTCGGGACTCGCGCCCGGCAGCGAGGCGGCGACGAAAATCGCCGGAATGTCGATGTTCGGCAGCGGCGCGACCGGCAGCAGGACGAAAGCGGCGATGCCCGCGAGCGCGACGCCGGCAGTCAGCAGGATCGTCGCAACCGGCCTTGCGATGAACGGCGCGGAAATGTTCACGGCCGCGCCTCCGTGGCGCCGCTCGCCGCCGTTCGCGCGCGCGCGCGCGCGCGCCAGCGCTGCGCCGCGCGGTCGAATGCGAGATAGATCACGGGGGTCGTGAACAGCGTCAGCACCTGGCTGACCAGCAGGCCGCCGACGATGCTGACGCCGAGCGGGCGGCGCAGTTCGGCGCCGGCACCGGCGCCGAACATCAGCGGCAAAGCGCCGAACATTGCCGCGACCGTGGTCATCAATATCGGCCGGAAACGCAGCAGGCAGGCCTGGTAGATCGCCTCGCGCGCGCTCAAACCCTGCAAGCGTTCGGCGTCGATCGCGAAATCGATCATCAGGATCGCGTTCTTCTTGACGATGCCGATAAGAAGAATGATGCCGATCAAGGCGATGATCGTCAGATCGTCCCCCGCCAAGATCAGCGCGAGCAAGGCGCCGATGCCGGCCGACGGCAGCGTCGACAATATCGTCACCGGGTGAATGAAGCTCTCGTAGAGCACGCCGAGCACGATGTACATGACGAGAACCGCGGCGAGCAGCAACAACAGTTCGTTGCTCAGATTATTGCGGAAGGCGAGCGCCGCGCCTTGAAAAGTCGTGTGGATGCTCGGCGGCAGGTGCAAATCGCGCTCGACCCGCTCGATGCCGGCGACCGCGGCGCCGAGAGATGCACCGCGCGCCAGATTGAACGACACCGTGGTCGCCGGAAACTGCGCGAGATGGCTGATCAACAACGGCCGGGTTGCAACGGTGAATTTCGCGATCGCCGACAGCGGTACCTGGCCGCCGGCCGCCGAAGGCAGGTAAATCGACGCCAGCGAATCGACCGACCGATACGACGACGGATCGGCCTCGATGATCACGCGATATTGGTTCGATTGCGTGAAGATCGTCGAGACGATGCGCTGGCCGAAGGCGTCGTAGAGCGCATTGTCGACCGTGCCGACGCTGATGCCGAGGCGCGCCGCGCTGTCGCGGTCGATGGTGATGTCGGCGGCGAGGCCGTCGTCCTCCTGATTGCTGACGACTTCGGCGAGCGCCGGCTGGCGCTCGAGCGCGGCGACCAGCCGCGGCGTCCAGACGTCGAGTACCCGGGAATCGGCGCTCTCCAGCGTGAAATGGTACTCGGCGCGGCTGACGGTGCTGTCGAGGGTCAGATCCTGCGCGGGGTGCATGTACAAGGCGATGCCGGCAACGCCCGAGGTTTCGCGCTGCAGGCGGCGGATGATCGCGGCGGCGCTCGCCGCACGCTTGCCGCGCGGCCTCAAGTTGATCAACAGGCGGCCGCTGTTGCCGGTCACGTTGTCGCCGTCGACGCCGATGAACGAAGATAGGCTCTCGACGTCCGGATCCTTGAGGATGGCGGCCGCCAGCGCCTGCTGGCGCGCCGCCATCTCTGCGTACGACACATCCTGGCTCGCCGCCGATACGCCTTCGATCAGACCGGTGTCCTGCTCCGGGAAAAAACCCTTCGGAATCAGAACGTACAAGAGCGCGGTCGCGGCGAGCGTCGCCACCGCGACGTACAGGGTCGGCCGCTGACGCTCGAGTACCCAGCAGAGGCGGCGGCCGTACCACGCGGCCAGCGCTTCGAACCAGCGGCTGCGCCGCTGCGTGCCGCGCTCTGCGCCGCTCGATTGGCGCAGCAGCTTTGCGCACAGCATCGGCACCAAGGTCAGCGACACCACCGCCGATATCAGGATCGTCACCGCGAGCGTCACCGCGAATTCGCGGAACAAGCGGCCGACGACGTCCTGCATGAAGAGCAGCGGGATCAAGACCGCGATCAACGATACGGTCAGGGAGATGATCGTGAAGCCGATCTGTCCGGCGCCCTTCAGCGCCGCATCGAGCGGCCGTTCGCCGGCTTCCAGGTAGCGCGAGATATTCTCGATCATGACGATGGCGTCGTCGACGACGAAGCCGGTCGCGATCGTCAAAGCCATCAGCGACAGGTTGTTGAGGCTGAAATTCGCCAGATACATCACCGCGAACGTGCCGATCAGCGACAGAGGCACGGAAAGGCTCGGGATCAGCGTCGCGCGCACGTTGCCCAGGAACAGGAAAATCACCATGACGACCAGCGCGACCGCGAGCGCCAATTCGAATTCGACGTCCTTGACCGAGGCCTTGATCGTCGTCGTGCGGTCGGTGAGCACCGCGATGTCGACGCCGGCGGGCAGCGAAGCGCGCAGCTGCGGCAGGATTCGCTTGATGCTCTTGACGACCTCGACGACGTTCGCCGAGGGCTGCCGCTGCACGTTCATGATCAGCGCCGGCGTGGTGTTCATCCAGCCGCCGAGCTTGGTGTTCTCCGCGCTCCGCACCAGGCTGGCGACGTCGCGCAGGCGAACCGGCGCGCCGTTCCTGTAGGCGATGATGATGTCGGCGTATTGCCGTGCGCTCTGCAGCTGATCGTTGGTGTAGATCGTGTAGGCGCGCATCGGCCCGTCGAAGGTGCCTTTCGGGCCGTTTTGATTGGCGACGTTGATCGTCGTGCGCAAATCGTCGAGATTCAATCCGTAGGCGGCGAGCGCGCGCGGATTGACGATGACCCTGACCGCCGGGCGCTCGCCGCCGCTGATGCTGACGACGCCGACGCCCTTCAATTGCGAAATCCTCTGCGCGATCCGCGTGTCGGCGAAATCCTCGACCTCGGTCAAGGGCATGACTTTCGAGGTGATGCCGAGCGTCAGGATGGGCGCATCGGCCGGATTGACCTTCGCATAGATCGGCGGCGCCGGCAGGTCCTGCGGCAGGAGATTTTGCGATGCGCTGATCGCGGCCTGCACCTCCTGTTCGGCGACGTCGATCGCGAGCGACAGGGCGAATTGCAGCGTGATCACCGAAGCCCCTGCGGAACTGGTCGACGACATCTGGTCGAGCCCCGGCATTTGACCGAGTTGCTTCTCGAGGGGCGCGGTGATGGCCGAGGTGATGACCTCGGGACTCGCGCCCGGATAAAAGGTCTCCACCCGAATCGTCGGATACGACACCTCGGGCAGCGCCGACAGCGGCAGGGCCAGGTAGCCCAAGATGCCCACGACCAGGATCGCGACCATCAGCAAGGTCGTCGCGACCGGCCGCTCTACGAACAGGCGGGACGGGTTCATCGAGGACGGAACCGGCGCGCGCGGTCCGCGGTCATCGCCGGCGGCCGCCGCCGCGCGCCTGCCGGCGTCGTCCGCTGCGGGCCCGCGCCGGCGCCGGCGCCGCCGCGGGCAATTCGACGGCCGCGCCGTTGCGCAGCCGGTCGCCGCCCTCGGTGACCACGATATCGCCCGCGGCAAGGCCGGACTTCACCGCGACGATGTCGCCATCGGCGGCTCCCAGCACGACGGGCGTGACCGAGACCGTGTGATTGGCGTTGACGCGGTAGACGAAAGTGCTGGCGACGCCGTTGGGCGCGCCCCGGTGCACCGCGGCGCTCGGTATCAGGAGCTGATCGTGCAGCACCGTTTCGAGCAGACGGATGGTGACGAATTGGTTCGGAAACAAGCTGCCGTCCTTGTTGTCGAACAGAGCGCGCAATTTGAACGTGCCGGTCGCGACGTCGATTTGATTGTCGATCGTCAGGAGCTTGCCGTCGGCGATTTTCCGGCGACCGAGGGGATCGTAGGCTTGCACATCGAGCGTCTCGCCGCGCTGCAGGCGCGTGAGGATCGCATCGGCGTTCTCCTCGGGAATGGAGAAGATCGCGGAAATCGGCTGCAATTGCGTCACGACGACGATGCCGTTGGCATCGCCTGGGGTGACGTAATTGCCCTGGTCGACTTGTCGCAGGCCCACGCGGCCGGCGATCGGCGAGACGATGTGCGTGTACTCGAGGTTCAAGGCCGCGCTCCTCGCCTGCGCCCGATCGCCTTCGACGGTGCCCTCGTACTGCTTGACCAGGGATTGCTGCGTGTCGAGCTGTTGCTGCGCGATCGCATTGTCGGCGATCAGTCCGCGGTAGCGGGCGAGGTCCAACCGGGCGTTCGCGAGCAGCGCCGAGTCGCGGTCCAGCGCCGCCTTGGCCTGGTTCAACGCCGCCTCGTACGGGCGCGGATCGATCTGCGCAAGGAACTGGCCCGCGTGCACCATCTGTCCTTCCGTGAAGGCGATTTTCTGCAACAGTCCGCTGATCTGCGTCTTGACGATTACCGTCGCGAGCGGCGTGATCGCGCCGAGCGCCGGAATGCGCCGAGAAATGTCTCCACGGCGCGCCGCGGCGACGGCGACGGCGACTGCGGCGCCCGCATTCGGCGCATGCATCGCGCCGTAGCGAGCGCCCCGGCCGCGCATTGCCGCGGGGTGCGAGAACTGATGTATTCTAAAGGCGATCCCCGCGAACAGCAGGATGATGACGGCCGCGAATATCTGCCGGCGGCGCCTGCGCAGAAAGCCCGCCGGGCGCGCCGCGGGCGCATCCTGCGCGTCCGCGCCTCCGCTCAGCATCGATTCACCGTCATAGGATGCACGCTTGGATCCTCCGATGCGCCGCCGTAGCGGCAAGATTAGCGCGACACTTTAACGGATTGCAGCCGCGCGGCGCTCGACAGATGATCGCGCGATTTGCCTGCCGCCGCCGCACTTCGCGCCGACTGCTGGTCCGTCAATTTGTCAAGAAACGTCAACCGCGCGCCGAGCGCCGAAGGGCGCCGAGGGACGCCGGCGCGACTCGCGTATACTGCGCGAGGATCGCCGTGGCCGACGCGAATGCCGGCGCCGGCAGCGGCCGAGTTCACCCGATGTCCAAAACTCTGAGTCTGATCGCGGTCATGCTGTTGGCCTTGACCGCCGCACATCAGGCGGCGGCGCGCGTCGTGCCGGCCGGCGGCGGCGGCGTGATCGCCGCGCGGCGCCTATTCATCGCCGCCATGCAGCGGGTCGACTCGCATCTCGCCGATTTGCCGGACCCGCCGATACTGCAGTCCTACCCGCTCTACGAGTATCTGCTCGCCGCGCGGCTGCGGCGCGATCTGCGACGCCTGCCCGGCGAGGCGCTGGACGCGACCATCGACACGTTTTTGTATGCGCACGCCCATCAACCGGTCGCCGTCGGCCTGCGGCGCGAGTGGCTTGCGAGCCTCGCCGCGCGCGGCCGCTGGGATTGGTTCCTGCCGCGCGCCGCCTTGGTCGCCGATCCACAATTGATTTGCGATCGCCTGCAGGGACGCCTCGCGACCGGCGACACCGCGGGACTCGCTGCGGATGCGCTGGCGCGCTGGACCCTGCCGCAGGCGCAGCCGGCCGAATGCGACCCGGTATTCGCTTGGTTGGGGCAGCAGGGATTGCTGCGGCCGGGCCTCGTCGAGCGCCGCACACGCGCGGCCCTCGAGGCGGGCCATCCGCGCCTGGCACGCGAATTCGCCGCCGGCCTGCCCGCGGACGAGACGGCGCCGCTGCTGCTGTGGGCGCAATTGCTGGAAACGCCGCAAGCGACGCTCGAACGCATCGCCGGCGACGCCGCGCTGCAGGTGCCGGCGCAAGCGCTGCAAGCCGGATTCGACCGTCTCGCGCGCAACCACGGCGCCGCCGCCGTGCTGCTGTTGCCGCGCTTGCTCGCGCGCCCGCAAACGACGCCGCAGCTGCGCGCGCAGCTGTGGCGCAGCGCCGCGCTCGGCGCGGCTTACGACCGCGACCCGACGGCGCTCGCCGCGTTTGCACAGGTGCCTCCGGAAGGCGTCGATGAGGCGGTCGAGGCGTGGCGGGTGCGCGCCGCGCTTTGGGCCGGCGACTATCCCAAGGCGCTCGCCTGGATCGAAGGGCTGCCGCCGGATCAGGCCGCTCTGCCGCGCTGGCGCTATTGGTACGCGCGCGCGGTAGCGGCAACTGCCGGCCGCGCAGCCGCCCGTCCTTTGTACGCGGGGATCGCGGGCTTACGCGACTTTTACGGCTACCTGGCCGCCGATCGGCTGCACCGCCGCTACCGGCTGAACGCGCGGCCGTCGCCGAACGACATGGCCGTACAAAGGGCGCTCGCTAGGGAGCCCGGCATGATCCGTGCGCACGAATTGTTCGCATGCAATATGCATGACGAGGCGGGGCTCGAATGGACGACGAGCCTCGAAGGCGCCGCCCCGGCGGTCGACATACAGGCCGCGCACCTCGCGGCCCGCTGGCGTTGGTACGCCGAATCCATCGTCACGCTGGCACGGGCCGGGGAATGGGACGACCTCGCACTACGCTATCCGCGGCCATACGCTGCGGCGATCGCCGCGGCGCGGAAACTGACGCGGCTGCCGAGCGATTGGATACTCGCGATCATGCGCGAGGAGAGCCTGTTTCGCGAAGACGCCGTGTCGCCCGCGGACGCCCGCGGTCTGATGCAAATGCAGCCGGCGACTGCGCGCGCGGTCGCGCGCCGCTGGCATCTACCCGCGCCGACGCCGGACAGCCTGTTCGAACCTGCGGTGGCGGCGAAGCTCGGCGCGGCCTATCTGCGCGATCTGCTCGACCGCTACGGCGGTCAGCTCGACTTGGGACTCGCTGCCTACAACGCCGGGCCGGCAGCGGTCGCGCACTGGCTTCCCGCCACGCCGATGGACGCAGATATCTGGATCGAGAATATTCCCTACCGCGAAACGCGCGCCTATTTGCAGGGCATCGTCGAGCATATCGTCGCATTCGCGTGGACCCGCGGCGCGGCGCCGCCGCGCCTTCGGCGCCTGCTGCCGCGGATCGATCCGGCGGCGATCGCCGGCGTTCACGGCGGAAGCAGCCGCTCGAGCGCGGCAACCAGTTCCTCGAGACCGTAGGGCTTCATCAGAAACTGCTCTGTGCGCGCGAGGCTCGTGCCTGTGCCGAGAGCGCCCGATGGGAAACCGGACGTGAACAGCACCTTGAGCGACGGCCGCCGCCGCCGCGCGCGCGCCGCGAGCTCGGGTCCGCTCGGCCCATTCGGCATGACGACGTCCGTGAACAAGAGGTCGATCGACTCGGGGCCCTCGAGCAGCCGCAGGGCCGCCTCGCCGCCGTCCGCGGCGAGCACGCGGAAATTCATCGATCGCAGACTCGCCGCGACGCTTTCGCGCACCAGTTGATTGTCGTCCACCAGCAAAATCGTCCGCGCAGGCGCCCGCGGCGCCGGCGCGGCCGTGGCGGCGGCGGCGGCGGCGGCGGCCAAATTTTCGGCCGGCAACAGCGCTGCCGCCGGCGCCGCGCGCATCGACAGCGAGCCGTCCATGGCCAGCGCGCATTCGGCCAGGCGGCGCGTCAACGCGGCGCACTGGTCGACGCAGCTGTTGATCGCCGCGGCGCAGCGCGCCGCCGGCGAATCCGCCGGCGCCACGCCCAGCATCGAATCGGCGTGGCCGATCATCGCCGTCAACAGGTTGTTCAAGTCATGCGCAATACGACCGATGCTCCTTCCGCTCGGGGATTCCCCCGGCGCGTCGGTGGCATCGTTGGCGTCGCTGCGGCCCTGCAGCCGCGCCGTGCGGAACCAGGCGCCGCCGCCGGTCCGCGATTCCTCGACGCGCACGACGCGGCCGGCGACGCCGTAATCGAAGCTGCGCTCCACCATGCCCGCCGCCGATCGGGGGGCGTCGCGCAACAAGCCTTCTCGTTTAAGCGCCGCGGCGACCAGTACGCTAAACTCGGCGCCGCGCGCCACTGCGTCGGGCACCGCCGCGAACTCGCGCTCGAAACCGTCGTTCCAGGCGATCAGGCGGCCGTCCGCGCCGATCATCGCTGCGCTGCTAGAGAACATGCGATGCCTCGCGATCCACGTCACTCGTCTTTTGGCGGCTCGAAGCCGCGCGTGCGCGAATGCGCGAACGCCGGCGCGTCTTCTTCTTCCTCCACCGGCACGATCGCGTTCTGCAAGCGCGACAGCGCGGTCGCCGGGTCGTCGACGTATTCGAACAATTGCAGATCCTCGCGGCTTATCATCCCGTGGCGCGCCAAGGCCTCGAAGTCGATGATCTCCTGCCAATACGCGCGGCCGTATAGCAGAACCGGAATCTTGTTGGCGAGTTTCTTGGTTTGCGCGAGCGTCAGGATTTCCGTCAGTTCATCGAGCGTGCCGAAGCCGCCGGGGAAGACCACGAGGCCGCGCGCGAGGTGCGCGAACCACAGCTTGCGCATGAAGAAGTAATGGAACTCGAACGTCAACTCGGCGGTAAGGTAAGGGTTCGGCGCCTGCTCGCGGGGAAGGCTGATGTTGAGGCCGACGCTGCGGCCGCCGGCATCGGCGGCGCCGCGGTTGGCGGCCTCCATGATGCCGCCGCCGCCGCCCGAACAGATCACGAAGCGATGCGCGTTCGACGGCAGGCCGTGCGACCACAGCGTGATCAGGCGCGCCAATTCGCGCGCCTCACGGTAATAACGCCCGAACGGCCCGTCCGCGGTGAGCCGCGCCGAGCCGAAAAAGACGATCGTGTCGCGCACCCGTGCGCGGCGCAGCGCCTCGAGCGGCTCGAGATACTCCGCGAGGATGCGCAGCGGACGAGCCGCATCGCTGTCGAGAAACGCCTCATCCAGATAAGCCACCGAAGGACCGAGCGCGTGCGCATTCGTCATTGCCGATTACCTCGAGCGCGAAAAATCGATGAAGCCGCGCGCCATGTCGGTGTGGATCAAGGTGACGCGCACGTGGTCGCCGACATCGAGGCCCTGAAAGCCCTCGACCACCCTGCCTTCGGCGCAGGGCTTGCTGACGCGCACCCAGGTGCCCTTCGCCGAGGCGCCGGTCACGACCGCGTCGAATTGCCGTCCGACGCAGCGCTGCAGCAACATCGCCGCCGCGGACTTGCGCACTTGGCGCTCGACTTTCGCGGCGTTGTCCTCCTGTTGCGTGCAGTGCGCGGCGAGCCGTTGCAATTCCCCTTCGCCGTACGGCCCGGGCCGATCGCAAAGCGCCGCCTTCAGCAAGCGCTGCGTGACCAGGTCGGGAAAGCGCCGGTTCGGCGCCGTCGAATGCGTATAGTCGCGCGCCGCCAGGCCGAAATGCGCTTCGCCTCGGGCGCCGGGACGCTCTACGGCGTATTCGCCGGAGCCCAGCAATTTGACGACTGCCAGCGACAGATCGGCGAACCTTTCCGGCTCGGCGCTGCGCCGCGTTGCCAGGAATTCGTCGAGCGCTCGGCCGTCGGGCTTCGCGGGCAGGTGGCCGCCCTGGCGGCGGGCGAGCGCGACTATTCGATCCCAGCGCCGCGGCGTGCGCAATACCCTGCGCAGCGACGGCACGCGCCGCTGCTGCAGGAATCGGGCGCTGACGCCGTTCGCCGCGATCATCAAGTCCTCGATCAATTCCTGCGCGCGATTCTTCGGTTCGGGACGCAAATCGACCAGCGAGCCGTCGGCAAACACGGCGCGCGCATCCAGTGTCTCGAGGCTGAGCGCGCCGTGCTCGTGCCGTCTGCGTTTGAGCGCTTGCGCGGCTTGATCCTGCAAACGCAATTGCCGATCGAGCCCGGCGAGCGCCGCGACGCGCGCCGGCGCGGCGCCGGCGCCGTCGAGCCAGGCGGCGACGCCGCGGTAGGCGAGCTGCGCCTTGTTGCGCACCGCCGCGCGGTAAATGGCGCTCTCGCCGACGGCGCCGTCCGCGGCGACGGTCGCCTCGACGACCACGGCAAGTCGATCTTGATCCGCGGCGAGCGAGGTCAAATCGGTCGACAGCCTCTCCGGCAACATCGGGTAGATCTGCGCCGCCGTGTACACCGACGTGGTATTGGTGCGTGCGTGGCCGTCGATCGCGCAACCCGGCGCGACCGCGCTGTCGACGTCGGCGATGCCGACCAGCAGCCGCACGGCGCCGCCGGCGGCGGCTTGCGCGTATTCGATCTGATCCAGATCGCGGGAGTCGTCGTTGTCGATCGAGGACCACAATAGCGCGCGCAAATCGCGGATCGCCGCAGCGCTCTCGACGGCCGCATGCGCCAGCGAATTTGCCTGCTCCAAAGCCGCTGCCGAGAAGTGCGGCAACAGGCCGCGCGCGCTCATCGCCGCGTCGGCCAGGCGCCGCAGCTCTCGCGCCTGACCGTCCTCAGAGGCCATGCGGCGCGGGACCCGCGATCCGCCGGGGCATGGCATCGCTCGGGCGCTCACGATCGCGGCGGCTGTCATGGCGCTTCATCGCGGTTATCTTACCCGCGTTGTCGTAAAATCTACACGATGAAATACATGACCTGGCTGCCGCCGCAAGGGATGCAAATCCTCTTCGTCCTGTTCCTGTCGTTTCTGATCGGGCTCGAGCGCGAGGAGCGCAAGGCCGCCGACGATCACTTCTCGTTCGGCGGCGTGCGCACCTTCCCGCTGATCGGCATGATCGGCTATGCCATGGCGGCGCTCTGCGCAGGCGCACTGCTGCCGCAGGCGATCGGCTTCGCGGTGATCGCCGGCTTCCTGATGATGTCTTACTGGCACAAGCTGAGTTCTTCCAGCTATGCCGGTGTCACCTCGGAAATGTCGGGGCTCGCCACCTATCTGATCGGCGCGCTCGCCTATCGGCAATTGTTCTGGATCGCGACGACGCTGACCGTCGCGAGCGTCATTCTGCTCGAACTGAAGACACGGCTCGAAGAGATCGCCAAGCGCATCGAAACGACCGACATACTGACGCTGGCGAAATTCCTGCTGCTCGCCGCGGTCGTCCTGCCGTTGCTGCCTAACGTCGAATACGGCGCGTTCCAGATCAATCCATTCAAGATCTGGCTGGTCGTCGTCGCGGTCAGCGCCGTCTCCTACGGCAGCTACGTCCTGCAGCGAATGACGAAGGGCCGTGGCGGAATCATCCTCGCGGCCCTGGCCGGCGGCGCCTATTCCTCGACGGTGACCACCGTGGTCATCGCGCGCCGCTCGCTCGCCGACGATCGGCCGCACTTGTCGGCCGGCGCCATGTTGATGGCCTCCGGAATCATGTATCTGCGGCTCGCGGCCCTGCTCGCCTTGTTCAACCAGCGGTTGATGACCCGGCTGGCGCCCTCGTTCATCGCGCTCGCAGCGCTCGGCATCGGCGTCGGCTGGCTCTGGACGCGCCGCCCGGACGTATCCGCCGCCGCGCCGGCAGAGGGCTTTGCGCCGAAGAACCCGCTCGAAATCAGCACCGCACTGCTGTTTGCGTCGCTGTTCGTCGCCATGTTGGTGGCCACGCGCTTGGCGCTGCGCTTCCTCGGCACCGGCGGCCTGTATTCGCTCGCCGCGATCATGGGAGTCAGCGACGTCGATCCGTTCATTCTCGGGATGACGCAGTCGGCGCCGTCGGCAACGCCGCTGTCGGTGGCCGCCGCCGCGATCGTGATCGCCGGGGCGAGCAATAATGCGGTCAAGGGCGTCTATGCGTATGCGTGGTCCGCGCCGCGCGCGCGGCTCCAGGCCCTCGGGCTGCTGCTTGGACTCGCACTATGCGGAATGCTGCCGCTGTTATGGTAAGCCGCTGCAACTACCGCCGCGCGCAGCGCGCCGCCGCGCTTAACGCGCTAGACTTCCCCGGTTTCCCCGCCACGCCATAGGAGGATCCATGCGCAAGATGCATTTTTCGTTCGCCGTCGGCCGCGCAATCGCCCTCGCTGCGGCAATCGCCGCCTCCTTGGCGCCGCCGCCGGCGCCGGCCGCGCAGCCGCCGGCGGAGCACAGCAGGCTTGCGGCGCAGGCCAAAGCGGTCGGCGCGACCGTCAAGCACGATGCCAAGGTGCTTGGCGTTGCGGTGAAGCACACTGCGGTGAAGATCGGCGCGGCAGCCAAGACCTTCGGCCTGAAGGTCGCCGCGGCGAGCAAACAAGGCGCGCGCGAGCTGCGCGCCGGCGACTCGAAGGACGGCGCCAAGGCCGGCAAGACGCCGTGAGCGGCCGCGCGCCAAGCCGCCCGAGCCTTGGGTTCAGGCGGCCTTCGCGAGCACGAACAAGATGACCGCCAATGACGAGACGCTGATGAACAGCCAGAGCGCGGCACCCGCAGCGGCGGTTCTGAAGCCGACCGTGCGCAGAGCAGTCCGCGACAGCATCGTGCCGATCAGGAACAAGACGAGAATCATGCCGCGGCGCGCGACCGCGGAGAAAACCGGCGACCAGGTCACGACGATCGGCAGATAGCTGCGCAACAGCGATGCCAACAGGAAAAATCCGATGAACCAAGGCACGGCGATCTTCGCCGCGGCGGCGCGCGGCGCCGCGCCACGGCGTCCGGCCGCGGCAAACGCCAGCGTCAGCGGCACGATCCACAGCGAACGCGACAGCTTGACGGCGGTCGCGGTCTGCAGGGCGACGGAACCATAGCTGATCCCGGCGCCGACGACGGACGAGATGTCGTGGATCGCGACGCCCGCCCAGAGGCCGAACTGCGTCTGGCTGAGGTGCAGCAGATGCCCGACCAACGGGAACAGGTACAGCGCCACCGCATTCAACAAGAATATCGTGCCGATTGAGACCGCGATTTCCGCGCCCGAAGCGCCGATCACGGAGCTGACGGCGGCGATCGCCGAGCCGCCGCAGACCGCGGTGCCGACCGAAATCAACGTCGCGGTCTTGGCCGAAAGACCGAGTCTGCGGCCGAGCCACCAGCCGAGCAGCAGCGTCGAGCCGATCGTCGCCGCGGCGAACAGCGAGCCGTTCAATCCCAAGCGCAGCACCACGGGCAAATTCATCGAGAACCCGAGCAGCACGACGCTGATCTGCAGCAGCCATTTGGCGGCGCTCTGCGAAATCTGCGCGAACGGCTGGCCGATCAGCAGCGCGAACAGCATGCCTGAGATCAGAGCGAGCGGCGGCGAACCCCAGACGATGAGGGCCGCGCCCGCGGCGGCGAGCGCCGCGCCGCCGGCGAGCTCGGCGCGCGCGCGCGGCTTGGCGGAGATGCGGGGATGCGGGAGGCGATCGCCTGCGATATTCATCGTGCGGCGATCCTGCACGCCGTCTAGGCATAAGACAAAGACATTGTCGATATCCTGTACATAGCCTACAGTTATGTCATGAATCGGAATCAGCTGGCATTGTTTCACGCCGTGGCCAAGGCCGGCAGTATCAGCGGCGGCGCGGACGCGGCCCGCGTCAGCCAGCCGGCGGTGTCGAAACAGATCGCCGTACTGGAAGCAAGCCTGGGGGTGCGCCTGCTCGATCGCCTGCCGCGCGGCTGCCGCCTGACCGAGGCGGGCAGGATCCTGTTCGGCTACGCCGAACGCTGGCGCTCGCTGGAAGACGATGCCGCGCGGGCGATCGAGGAATATCGGGGCCTGAAGCGCGGGCGGCTCGCCGTCGGTGCGAGCCTCACCATCGGCGGCTATCTGCTGCCGGCCGTCGTCGCACAGTTTCACCGCCGCTTTCCAGAGGTCGAGCTCGCGCTGCAAGTCGCGAACACCGCGCGGATCCGCCGCGCCTTGCTCGAGGGCAGGATCGAACTCGGCTTGACCGAGGGACCGCTGGAATCGGCGGAGCTCGATTCCACGGTCTTCTACGAGGACGCCTTGGTGGTGATCGCACCCTTGG
Organism: Steroidobacteraceae bacterium; assembly: GCA_035531435.1. Classification (GTDB taxonomy): domain Bacteria; phylum Pseudomonadota; class Gammaproteobacteria; order Steroidobacterales; family Steroidobacteraceae; genus Bog-1198. The sequence goes on from DATKSW010000029.1 coordinate 37,814, forward strand.
GCCATCCGCTGCTCGCGAAGCGCGCGGTGAGCGTCCACGACATTGGCCGCGAACCGTTCGTGATGCGCGAGGAAGGATCCGGGACGCGCGCGGTCGTGGAACGCGCCATGCGGCGTCACGGCATCGAGATTGCGCCCTTGATGTCGCTCGCGAGCCCCGAAGCGATCAAGAACGCGGTCGCCGCTGGTCTCGGCATCGCGATCGTCTCAAGCCTGATCGTCGCGTTGGAATTGCAGTCCGGCTCGCTCGGCATCGTCGCGGTCAAGAACCTGTCCATCCGCCGATCCTTGCACCTGCAGCGTCTGCGCGGCCGCGCCGACAGTCCCGTGACCGCGCAATTCCTCCAGGTACTGGACACCGTCACCGCCGCGCGGCCGCGCGCCGGCTAGGGCGTTGCGGCCGGCTTGCGCGCGATGCTGGTCGCCATCGTGACGATGGCGGCGAGGTCAGTGAGGTTCGCCGGCACGACCAGCGTCGTGCCTGACTGGGCGAGCTTGCCGAATTGCTTGACGTACTCCTCGCCGATGCGCAGCTGCATCGCTTCGATGCCGCCGCGATCCGACAGCGCGATACCCACCTGCCGTAGACCTTCGGCTGTCGCGGTCGCCACCGCGAGGATTGCCTGCGCCTGGCCCTCGGCTTCGTTGATCTGCAGCTGCTTGGTCGCCTCGGACTGCTTGATCACGCGCTGCTTGTCGCCCTCGGCGGCGTTGATCTTGGCGTCGCGCTCGCCCTCGGAGGTCAGCACCACCGCGCGCTTCTCGCGCTCGGCGCGCATCTGCTTCTCCATCGCCGACAGCACGTCCTTCGGCGGCGTGATGTTCTTGATTTCATAGCGCAGCACTTTCACGCCCCATGGCGCCGAGGCCTTGTCCAATTCGGCGACCACGTTGGAGTTGATCACGCCGCGCGCCTCGAAGGTGCGGTCGAGTTCGATCTTGCCGATCTCGCTGCGCAGCGTCGTCTGCGCAAGCTGCGAGATCGCGAAACCGTAATTGGTGATGCCATAGGAGGCGAGATGCGGGTCGAGCACCTGCATGTAGAGCACACCGTCGACGCCCACCTGAACGTTGTCGCGGGTGATGCAGATCTGTTCGGCGATGTCGATCGCGATCTCCTTCAAGCTGTGCCGGTACGCCACTTTCTCGACGAACGGTATCAGTATGTGGAATCCCGCCTGCAGCGTGCGGCTGTATTTGCCGAGGTATTCGATGACGAAAGCGCTCTGCTGCGGCACGACGGTCGCCGTTTTCGCCACCATGATGACGACGACGATCGCCAGCGCGACGACCAGATAGCTGATGGAACTGTCCACGGAATTCTCCTGCGTTAACGACCGGCACGCTCGCCCGCGAATTCACTCCTCGCCGTGCAGGACCAAGGTGAGCCCGTCGACGCGCTCGATGCGCGCGCGTGCGCCCGCGGCAATCGCGCGGCCGCCGCCGTTGACGGCGCTCCAGGAACTGCCGCGATACTCGAGGCGGCAGGCCTCGCCGGGCGCGAGCGCCGCCGGCACGGCGATCGTCTCTCCCGCCGGCCCGCCCCTGAGCTGCGGCAGGCTGCGGCGCATGCGCTCATAAATGCGCCGCCGGAACGTCAGCATCGTGGAGAGCGCCAGCACCAAAAATATGAGCCATTGCAGCCAATCCGCGAGCGCAAGGCCCGCCAACATCAGCGCGCCGACGACGAACGCGGCCGCACCGATGAAGACGAGGTAAAACTGGGCGTTCACCAAAGCCGCCATCTCGGCGCCCAACAATATCGCGCCCACGGCTATCCAGGCCCACCAGTTCACTGCACTCTCCCCGGCGGCAGCTCGGTCAACGCTTCATGGCGTCGAAAAAATCCGCATTGGTCTTCGTGTCCTTCATCTTGTCGAGCAGGAACTCGATCGCCGCCAGTTCGTCCATCGGATGCAGCAGCTTGCGCAGTATCCACATCTTCGACAGTTCCGCCGGATCGGTGATGAGTTCTTCCTTGCGCGTGCCCGAGCGGTTGATGTTGATCGAGGGGAACGTGCGTTTCTCGGCGATGCGCCGATCAAGATGAATTTCCGAATTGCCGGTACCCTTGAACTCCTCGAAAATGACGTCGTCCATTTTCGATCCCGTGTCGACCAGGGCCGTCGCCAGGATCGTCAGGCTGCCGCCCTCCTCGATGTTGCGCGCGGCGCCGAAGAAGCGCTTCGGCCGCTGCAACGCGTTTGCGTCCACTCCGCCCGTCAACACTTTGCCGGAACTCGGCACCACCGTGTTGTAGGCGCGCGCGAGCCGCGTGATGGAGTCGAGCAGAATGACGACGTCCTTCTTGTGCTCGACCAGGCGCTTGGCCTTTTCGATGACCATCTCGGCCACCTGCACGTGGCGGCTCGCCGGCTCGTCGAACGTCGACGAAACCACTTCGCCCTTGACCGTGCGCGCCATCTCGGTCACTTCCTCGGGGCGCTCGTCGATCAACAGCACGATCAGGTAGCACTCGGGGTGATTCGCGGTGATCGCCGTGGCGATGTTCTGCAGAAGCATCGTCTTGCCGGCCTTCGGCGGCGAGACGATCAAGCCGCGCTGGCCCTTGCCGATCGGCGCGACCAGATCGATCGCCCGCGCGGTCAGGTCCTCGGTCGAGCCGTTGCCGCGCTCGAGCTTCAAGCGCTCGGTGGGATGCAGCGGCGTCAAGTTCTCGAACAGCACCTTGCCGCGGGAGCTTTCCGGCGAATCGTAATTTATTTCGCCCACCTTCAGCAGCGCGAAATAACGCTCACCGTCCTTCGGCGGACGAATCAGCCCGGAGATCGAGTCGCCGGTGCGCAGATTGAAGCGCCGGATCTGGCTCGGGCTGACGTAAATGTCGTCTGGTCCGGCCAGGTAACTCGAATCGGAGGAGCGCAGGAAGCCGAATCCGTCCTGCAGGATCTCCAGCACGCCGTCGCCGTAGATATCCTCGCCCTTGCGTGCGTGCGCCTTCAGCACGCCGAAGATGATGTCCTGCTTGCGCGACCGGCCCATGTTCTCGAGACCCATCGTCTCGGCGAGCTTGACCAGATCGCTGATCGGCCGCTTCTTCAGCTCGGTCAGATTCATCGAGCTGCGGCTGCGCGCGAGGTCCGTCGGCGCGATGATTTCCAAATCGTCGCCGCCCTCCGGCAGATCGCCGTAGTCCTCGTGCGCCGGACGGCCGCCGTTGCTGTTGCCGTTGCGCTGCCGGTTGGATCGATTCGAGCGCCCGCCGCCGCCTTGGCCGCCGCCCTGACCGCCTTGGCCGCCGCGCGATTGATTTCCTAGGTAGCCTCTCACAGGTTGCTGTCCAAAAAAGCCGCCAGCTGCGACTTGGTCACGGCGCCGACTTTCTGCGCCTCGACGGTGCCGTTCTTGAAGAGGATCAGCGTCGGAATCCCGCGAATGTTGAATTTTGGCGGCGTCGCCGGATTCTCGTCGATGTTGAGCTTGGCGATACGAACCTTGTCTTTGTACTGGTCGGCGATCTCGTCGAGAATCGGCGCGATCATCTTGCACGGTCCGCACCATTCCGCCCAGAAATCGAGCAGCACGGGCCTATCGGATTTCAGCACGTCCTTGTCGAACGTCGCGTCACTGGTGTGGACGATACTTGGGTTACTCACTGCGGACGGTCCTCCTTTTGGAGCTTTGGAATGCGGTGTTGGGCGGAGTGTTTTATCGGCGAGAAAGGGTCCAGAACTCGCGCGAAGTGACGATGCGCGGCCGTTCGGGCACAATACAACGGCTTTAGAGGGTGATTACCTTAACAGGATACCGGCGATACGGTTGAGTGGAGCGGATAAACCGGCTCCGGATTGCCCGTATTGTTAACCGTTCGCCCACCATTTTGCAAGTTCCTGCGGTTTACGAAGAGAAAATGTCAGACGCCCATCTCAGTCAGCTCACCTTTGAATCCCTGATCCTTGCCGATTCGGTCAAAAGGGGCATCGCCGAACTCGGCTACAGCCGCTGTACGCCGATCCAGGCGCAATCCCTTCCGCTGGCCCTCGCCGGCCATGACGTCGCCGGCCAGGCGCAGACCGGCACCGGCAAGACCGCCGCATTTCTCGTCGCGCTGTTCAACCGCTTGCTCACCGAAGCGCCGGCGCCGCAGCGGCCGAAGAATGCGCCGCGCGCGATCGTGATCGCGCCGACGCGCGAATTGGCGGTGCAGATACACTCCGACGCCCAGGGCCTCGGCAAGTACACGGGCCTGTCGCTCGCGATCGTCTTCGGCGGCGTCGATTATGAAAAGCAGCGGCGCGTGCTCGAAGAAGGCGTCGACGTCTTGATCGGCACGCCCGGCCGCATCATCGATTATTTCAAGCAGCATGTATTCGATCTGCGCCATATACAGGTCGCGGTCCTGGACGAGGCCGACCGCATGTTCGACCTCGGCTTCATCAAGGACATCCGCTTCATCCTGCGCCGGCTTCCGCACCCGACCTTGCGCCTGAACATGATGTTTTCGGCAACGCTCTCGCATCGCGTCATGGAACTCGCCTACGAACACATGAACAACCCGGTGCTGATCCGCATCGAACCGGACAAGATGACCGTCGACCAGGTGCGCCAGATCCTCTACTTTCCGTCGACCGAAGAGAAAATTCCGCTGTTGATCGGCCTGCTGCGCCGCATAGACGCGCGCCGCACGATGGTATTCGTCAACACGCGACGCGTCGCCGATTCGCTCGAGCGCACGCTGACCGCGAACGGTTTCGTCGCGCAGGCGATTTCAGGCGACGTCCCGCAAACCAAGCGCCTGAAAATGATGCGCGACTTCCACAAAGGCGAGGTCGCCGTGCTGATCGCCACCGACGTCGCCTCGCGCGGGCTGCACATCCCGGACGTCAGCCACGTCTTCAATTTCGACCTGCCGAACGACGCCGAGGATTACGTGCACCGCATCGGCCGCACGGCGCGCGCCGGCGCCGAGGGCGACGCAATCAGCTTCGGCTGCGAGGAATTTGCGATATCGCTGCCGGACATCGAACGCTACATCGGCCATCAAATTCCGCGCGCCGCCATTGTTGCCGAGGAATTGGCGGCGGTGACGCCGCCGCCGCCGGCCGAGTGGCGGGAGCGCGCGCCGCGCCACGGCGGGCCCCGCGGCGGGCCGCGCCCCGGCGGCGGCCGCGGCGGCGGTGGTGGCGGCAGATCGAGTGGCGGCGGCAGATCGAGCAGCGGCGGCCGCGGCGGCCGCGGTGGCGGTGGTGGCGGTGGCGGTGGCGGTGGCGGCGGCAGTCGGCGCGCCGCGCCGGCGCCGCGCAGCGCCGCCCCTCGCGCCCAGGAGCCGTCGCCGGCCGCGCAGACGCCCGCAAGCGGCGGCGCGGAAGCCGGCGCCGCGGCCGATCCGGCGCGTCGGCGCAGACGCCGGCGCCGCGGCGGCGGCCCGCCCAATCCCGGCGCGGCAGGGCCGCAAGCCTAGAGCAGGTCGACGACGCGGTCGATCGCGGCAAAATCCGGTGAGTCCCGCGGCGGCAGGCTCGAATCCGGACGACGCACCGCGCGCAACCAAGCGATGCCGAAACTGCGCGCAACTTCGAGTACCGGCAGGCTGTCGTCGATGAACAAGGTGCGGGACGGCGCAAACGGCTCCGCGCGGCGCAGCCGTTGCCAGAATTGCCGATGCTCCTTCGGCGCGCGGAACGGGTGCGCGGAATAACTGGCGTCTACGTGGCGCAGCAGCGCGAGGCGCTCGTTCTTGATCGCGAGCGTTTCTGGGTGCGCGTTGGTGATCAGCACCGCCCGTTTGCCGCGCTCCCGCAAGCTCATGAGAAATTGTTCCGCCCCCGGCAAAAAGCGCAATTCGCCGCGGGCTGCGCGTTTGATCGCGCCGATGTCGAGTCCCAACTCGCGCGACCAGTGATCGATGCAGTACCAATCCAGCGAGCCGGCCGCGGCGCGGAATTTGGGCTGCAGGACGGCCCTCGATTCGTCGGCGCCGAGACCGTGCAGCGAGGCATAGCGGCGGGGAATCAGCTCCTGCCAGAACCAGTTGTCAAAGGCCAAATCCAGCAGCGTTCCGTCCATGTCCACGAGCACGGTGTCGATCGCCGACCAATCCACTGCAGCGGGCGCGCGCATGCCGGTATGATACCAAGCGATGCGTGACTTACCCGCCCTTGCCGCGGCGCTGATGCCGATCGCCGCCGCCGCCGGCGATGCCATCATGCGAGTCTACGGCGGCGAGTTCGCGGTGCAGCAGAAAGAGGACGAATCGCCGTTGACGCTCGCAGACTTGGAGTCGCAACGCGTGATCCTCGCCGGCTTGTCGGCCTTGACGCCGGGCGTCCCGGTGTTGTCCGAGGAATCGGCGCAGGCTCCCTGGGCCGAGAGGCGCACCTGGCGCGAACTATGGATCGTCGATCCTTTGGACGGGACCCGCGAATTCGTCAGGCGCAACGGCGAATTCACCGTCAATATCGCGCTGGTGGCCGAGCATGAGCCGGTACTCGGAGTGATCGCGGCCCCGGCGCAGAGCGTACTTTACTGGGGCGCGGCCGGTTGCGGCGCCTACCGCGTGTCGCGCGGCGCGGCGCAGACCGCGATTCGAGTAACCCCCGCGCGGGATCCGGTGCGCGTGGTCGGCAGCCGTTCGCACGGCAGCGCGCAAACCGCGGCCTATCTAGGCACCCTCTCCCGCTACATCGCGACGGGCATCGGCAGTTCCTTGAAATTCTGTCTGCTGGCCGAAGGCAACGCCGACCTATACCCGCGCTTCGGTCCGACCTCGGAATGGGACACGGCGGCCGGCCAGGCGATCCTCGAGGCGGCAGGCGGCCAGGTGACGCGTCTCGACGGCCATCGCCTGCGCTACAATTGCCGCGAAAGCCTGCAGAACGGAGATTTCATCGCCTTCAACGATGCGGCAATCCTGCCGCGCCGAGCGTAGGCGCGCCGCCGCGCGCAGGCGCGCCGCCGCCGGTGGCCGCCACCGCCGCCGTCAGGCGTTGCCCGCCGGCTCGCACAATTGCAGCGTCGCATCCAGCAGCGTCGGAATGTCGAACTCGACCTCATCCTCGGCCATCTTCAGTCGCGCCACGCCGGAAGCCGCGATCAGCGCCGCCGGCACCTGCAATTGATTGGCGCGCCGCCCGCCGGTCCAAGGGCCGACGCGCGCGTCGCCGAGCGCGCGGTTCAACGCGTTCCAGCGCAATTGCGCCGCGCGCGCGAGCGCCGTGTCGACGCCCCATTGGCGCGCGGCCAGCCGCGAGGAAGCCTCCGCGGAGGGTTCGCCGCCCGCATGGGTCATCAGGGTGTAGACGTATTGCAGCATCTCCGCGGGGTCTACGCGTACCGCAAGATCTCCTTGAAAATCGTTCGTCATCATGAAATTCCCTCGGCGCGGGCCGTTTCCTCAATGTGCTTAATGGGGCCGGCCCGGCAAAAATCCAGGGCCGATACGCCGTCGTTCCCCCCCCAATCGTCTGCCGCTGCGGTTAAGCTGCGAACCATGAGCGCCGATCTGCTGTTGCTTCTGGCCGCCTGCGGGCTTGCCGCCTGCTACCTGCTGTGGCAACGGGCGCTCGCCGCCCGCGAGACCGCCAACCGGTTTGCGCACGAGACCTGCTCGCGAGCCGTCGTGCAACTGCTGGACGGCACCGTGGCCTTTTCCGGCTTGCGCCTGACGCGCGCCGCGAACGGCTCCTGGCGTCTGCTGCGCATCTACACCTTCGACTACAGCGGCGACGGCGTCGAACGCGCGCAGGGCTTCGTCGTTCTCGCCGGTACCCGGCTCGAGGCGGTCGGACTCGCCGGTTGCGCTTCGTGAATCTTGCGCCATGATCGACCTGCACACCCATTCGAACCGCTCCGACGGCTCGCTGGCACCGGCCGAGCTGCTGTCGCGCGCCGCCGCCGCCGGCGTCCTCGCGTTGGCGCTCACCGATCACGATTCGATCGACGGACTCGACGAAGCCTGGCTCGCGGCGGCCGAACAGCGCATCACGCTGGTGCCGGGAGTGGAGATTTCCGCATGCTGGCGCTCGCAGGCAATTCATGTTCTCGGGCTTTGGATCGACCCGGGTTGCGCGCGGATGCGCCGCGCACTAGCTCTGCAAGGTGCTCGGCGGCGGCAGCGGATGCAGAAGCTCTGCGCGCAATTGACCAAGATCGGCCTGCCGGGCGCGGCGCTTCATGAGGCCGTCCTGGCGCAGCCCGGCTTGCCGACGCGCGCCCACCTGGCGCGCGCCTTGGTCGACGGCGGTCACGTCGCGCGCCCGGACGATGCCTTCAAGATCTACCTGGGTCGCGGCCGCGCGGCGCAGATCGCCGCGGATTGGCCGCCCCTCGAGGCGGTGGTCGGCTGGATTCGGGCGGCCGGCGGCTGCGCTTCGCTCGCTCACCCGATGCGCTACCGGCTGTCCTCCGGCGCGAGGCGCCGTCTGCTCGCGGATTTCGCCGCCGCCGGCGGCGAGTCGCTGGAAGTCGTCAGCGGCGGCAACGGCGCGCATCAGCTGGAACCCTGCGCCGCGCTCGCGGCGCAGTTCGGGCTGCGAGGCTCGGTCGGCTCGGATTTCCATGGCCCGCAGTTTCCGTGGAATCCCCTCGGCCGCTTAGCTAAGCTACCCCATGGCGTGATCCCGGCGTGGCATGGCCGCGGCATCGAACAAGCGGCTGAGCGGCTGATTCCGTGAGCGACGAACAAAACAACGTCAATACCGACTTGTTCAAGAACATCGAGCGCCTGCGCCAGCTGCGCATCGAGCACCGCGATCTCGACGACATCATTTCCCGCCTGACGATGGACTTCAAGGTCGACGAAGTGCAAATGAAGCGCCTGAAAAAGCGCAAGCTGCTCCTCAAGGACCAAATCGCCCGTCTCGAGAGCCAGTTGATCCCCGATTTGAACGCATGAGCGAGATCGCGATCGCCGAGGCGGACCTGGAATGGACGTTCATCCGCTCATCCGGTCCCGGCGGTCAAAACGTCAACAAAGTGGCGAGCGCGGCACAGCTTCGATTCCTGCTCGCGGCGAATACCACGCTGGCGCCCGCCGTCAAGCAGCGCCTGCGGCATCTCGCCGGGCAGCGAGCGGCGGGCGACGGCAGTATCGTGATCACGGCGCGCAGCGAGCGCAGCCAGGAGCAGAATCGCCGCGCGGCGCTGCAGCGCCTGCAGGCGCTGATTCGCCGAGCGCTGGTCGAACCAAAAGTGCGCCGCAAGACCTCGCCGACACGCGCTTCCAAGGAGCGGCGCATCGACGCGAAGAAAAAGCGCGGCAGCACCAAGCGGCACCGGCGCGGCGCGGACTGGGACTGAATGAATTGCGGCGGCAGCGGCCTCAGCCGAGCGTCACCTGCAGGATGCTGTGGCGAATCTGTTCGGACAGCACCCACTGTGCATCGGCGGCCACCGCCAGCAGCGCATCGCCGAACTCGAGCTTGCCGTCGGCGCTCGTTTGCACGACCCCGCGGCTGCGCAGCAGCTCGACGAAATTCCGAAACAGACTCTTGTCGAAAAACTCGGGTGAATTCAATCCGTACAGCAACGCCATGCGCTGCGCCATCAGGTGGCAGCGCTCTTCGAGCGCTTGCGCCGCGATGATACCGCTGCCGGCCTGCAACAGCAGCGCGATCGCCAGGTAATAGCGTTCGATCGTCTGGATCGCCGCCGCCGCGAGCATCGACAGGCGCATCGCCTCGATCGATGACGGCGGCGGCCTGCGCCATTCGCTGCGATCGGCTGGCGCCGACAACAGATCGAGCCGCGCAAACACCTCGAGCAGGCTGTCCGTATAGTCGGTGATTTCCGTCTCGCTCCAACGCAGGTACAGTTCCGCGCCGACGTACGGGTATACCCGCCGAACCAATCGCCTGATGTCCGCGCTCTGCATGGCGGCGTTGCCGACGAAGCAGCAGGCGAGCAGCGAGGGCATCGCGAACAGGTGCAGGATGTTGTTTTTGTAATAGGTGGCGAGCACGGCGCCCGCCGGATTCATCGTCATGATGTCGCCGAGCGGATGGCTTTGCCGCTGCAACATGCCCATGCGCTCTACATAGGTGATCATTCTCGCGCCGTCGTCCTCGCTCACCGTCACCAGCGGCCCGTAGGGCGCATCGCGCAGCAGCGCGCGGTACAAGTCCAATTGCGCGGCGAGATCCGCCTCCGGCAGGGCTTGGCGCGGCGTCGCCAGCATCGCCATGGCCACCAAATTGACCGGCGTCGCGGCCGCGGCCGCGTTGATGCCGGTGTTGATGCGGCGGGCGACGTCGTTGATCGATTCGCCGATCCACTCGAAACGCGGGTCTTCCGCGCCGGCCGCCTCCTCGCGCCAACGCGGATTGTGCGTGCGCAGCACCTCGTCGAGGAAGATCGGCTCGCCGAGGTTCACGTATACTTTGCCGAAACGCCGCCGCAGGGCCGGCAAGGTCTTCAGCAGCCCGAATATCGTCTCCCTGCGCTTCGGCTCGCCCGACAGTTCACCGACATAGGTTCTGCCTTCGACGATGCGTTCGTAGCCGAAGTACACCGGCATGAAAACCACCGGGCGGCGCGGCTCGCGCAAATAGCTCTGCACGGTCATCGACAGCATGCCGGTGCGCGGCGACAACAGGCGGCCGGTGCGGCTGCGGCCGCCCTCGATGAAATACTCGAGCGGATGGCCGCGCGCCATCATGGCGCCGACGTACCTTTTGAATACGGCCGCATAGAGCGCATCGCCCTTGAACGTGCGGCGCACGAAAAACGCCCCGCCCTTGCGCAGGTACCGGCCGATCAACGGCATGTTGAGGTTCACGCCGGCGGCGATGTGCGGAACCGCGAAACCCTTGCGATAGATCACGTAGGATAACAACAGGTAATCCATGTGGCTGCGGTGGCAGGGAACGTAGATGATCTCTGCGTCGTTGCCTATGGCACGCAGTTTCTCGGCGTGCTGAAACGCGACCCCGTCGTACAGGCGAGTCCACAGTCTGCCGAGGGCGAGCGACATGAAGGTGATGAAGGCGTGCGAATAATTGGCGGCGATCTCGTCGGCGCACTTCTTCGCGGCGAGCAGCACGGTGCGCCGCGGCAATCCGCGCACACGCATTTCGTTGCGCACGGCGCAGCGCACCGCGCGCGTCGCCAGAACCCGGGCAACGACCGTGCGGCGGTGCGACAGATCGGGGCCGATCGTCGATGCGCGCTGGGCGCGCAGCGCCGACCGCAGATTGCGCACGATCCGCCGCGCCGCCACGGTGCCGGTCTGGCCGTCGCGCATGGCGTCGCGCAGGGCGAGCGGCGCGCCGACGTACAGCAGCGTATTGCGGCCGTTGACGAGGACGGTCAACACTTTCCGTATCGGTCCGACCAACACCCAATTTTCGCTGAATGGCAGGCGCCACCAGCTCGCCTCCTTGTGCGCCGCGCGGCCCCAGAAGATCGCGACCGGCACCAAATCGACGTCGAAGTCGGGGTAGGCGGCCGCGGCGGCCACGAGTTGCAGGAGAGGGCGCGGCGGACGCGTGTCGGTGCGATTGCTGAATACGCCGGCGCGCCGTTCCAACTCGAAGTAGGCGCGGCCGGCCCGCCGCCCGGCGATCAACAGCCGCCGTGCCGGGCGCGGCAAGCGCAGGCGACCGCAGATGTCGTTCAGCACGGCCAAATCGGTCTGACTGTCCCGTTCCAGCACGTAGCACACCGGCCGCGGCAGCGCCGCCAATGATGCGCCGACGTCGTCCGGCTTGACCGTGACCTTTACCCAGACGGCGAGGATATTACGGACGATCCACTGCCAGGCCCGGCCAAGACCCAAGGCGGGACGCAAGAGGCCTCTGTCCGGCGTTATGGCGAAGCGGCGTCGCCGCGCTCTTGTGCAGCAAGCGCCTGGCGCTGCGCTGCCTCGCTCTGGTCGAGCGTCTTCTGCACGTCGCGTGCGCGCTGTTCTTGGCTCGTCAGAGGATCAAAAATCGTCTTCTGCGGCGGTTTTGGCGCCGCGTCCTGCGCCGACGAACAGCCGATGAGGAGCGCCAACGGCAGCGCCAGGATCCCGATTTTCATCATGCGCATAAGTGCACCTCGGATCGGCCGGCCGGCCGACGGTCAGAGTGTACAATCGGCGCGCTCTAGCCGTCACTCGGAGATCGCGATGGTTCGGTTCCTGACCCTGCTTCTGCTTTGCGCCGGTTCGGCGAATGTGTATGCCGCCGGCTCCCCGGTCGACATCGATACCGCGGCCCAGGTCTACCTGGCGGCCGGCGTACGCCAGCAAGTGCGCGCCTCCTTGGGGGCGATGCCCGCAAAAATGCGCCAGATGTTCACCTCGCAAACATCCGCGACGCTCTCCGCGGCGCAGCTCGCGGCGGTGACGGCGGCCGCGCGCAAAGGGTTCCAGATCGCCGTCTTCGAGCCGCCGGCGCTCGCCGCATTGGCCGCGAATCTCGATCCGCTCACCGTCAAGAATTCGCTCGCGTTCCTCGCGAGCGGCGTCGGCACACGCATGGTCAAAGCCGACATCGCCTTGGCCGAGCTCCCTGAGGCCACCATCGACAAGGTCGCGAACGGCACGATCGCGGCGCCGTCGACGTCGCGGCGCGACGCGCTGTTCAAGAAAATGGAGGCGGCGGCGCAATCGACCGAGTCCGCGGTACAGATCTATGTCGGCATCGGCCGTTCGCTCGCCATCGGCACGGCCTTGGGCTCCGGCATGGACTTGGAGACGGCGCGCCACCGGGTCGCGAAGACGGACACCGCGGCGGACAGCCTGACATTGGCGCGAAGCCTCGAGATACCGCTCGGCCGGTACTTGGCCTACGGCTATCGCGGCTTGCGCGACGCCGATCTGCGCAAATTGCTGTCGTTCCTTCAGTCTGCGTCCGGCAAGGTCTACGTCAAGGCGTACATCGCGGCGATGTCCGCGGGATTCGAGGCGATGGCCCAGCGCACCGGCGAGCGCATCGGCGAGAGCTGGCGCGAGCTTGCCGAAGCGAGGGTGGCGGATGCGGAATTGCTTGCGCCGCAGACCGCGCACGCGCCCGCGCCCGCATCCGCACCTGCACCCGCGGCGGCCCCCGGACCGTGAGCGGCTTTTAATTCAAGGACTGCAGGAATGCCCGCAGCAATTGCCCAATCTCGGAAATTCGATCCTGCAGCCGATGATCCGCGTCGAGAATGTGCAGCGCGGCGCGCTCCTCGCGCGCCCAGCGTATGCTGTTCTCGACCGGCACGACCTCGTCCCGCCAACCGTGCACGATCGCCGCGGGGCACTGCGGGGCACGCGGCGTAGACGCGTCGAGGGCCGGCAGATAGAACGCCGGAGCGAGCAAGAACAGGCCGCGCGCCTGCAGGGCGCGCGCCGCCGCGGCGCTGACGTGCCCGCCCATGCTCGATCCGACTAACACCAGGGGTGCGGTGAAGGCGCGGCCGGCGGCGATCAGTTTCTCGACGCGCTGCTGTGGATCATCGATGCCTCGATAATCGATCGAGGCGACGGCGCCGCCCTGCTCGCGCGCGACGGCCGCCATCGCGGTGATCTTCGCGCCCCAAGGGCCACTCTCCTTGCCGTGCGAAAAGACGACCGTCTCGAACGCTCGCTGCATGAACATCCTCATCTGCCCGCCGGCCGCGGCGCTCGCGCGCCGCGCGGCGGTCAAACCCGTAGCTGATCGGCGAGGCGGTCCACCCATTCGGCCTCAGCAGGGCTGACGCGCGGGTCATGCAATCGGTTCAGCGTGACCGCCTGCACCTCGCTGCCTTGCGTGCGCTGCGTGATGCGGTAGGTGTGGAATTCGCCGATCCGGGCCGCGGCAAAACCGATCAACAACTGAAAAGGTCCGCGATGCGCATCATCGTCGGCATTGATGCGCCGGTCGCAAATGACGAAAAAGGCGTCTTCCGCGCTGCGCTCTGCGAAAGCGCCGGCGCGATGCAGATCGGCGAGGAATTCGCGCACCTGCGATGCGACCAGGTCCGCGAGTGCCGCGTGCGGCCGTGCCGCGGCGACCCAGCGCGTGCCGCGTTCGATGCAGTTGACGATATACAGGGCCGCGCGGCGCGACCGCAGGAAGCGAAATTCGGCCTCGCCGCCGGCGGTGAGCGTGCGCAGCCGCGGTGCCGTGCGCACCGCGCTGCGCACCGACTGGAGGGCATTGACGCCGAGCGCCGCAAGCTTGCGCCGCTCGGCCTCGCCCACGGTGCAGGCCGGCTTGTAGCCCGGCCGCAAGATCGGCTCATCCGCCTCGCCGGCATCCCAAACCGGCGTCTGCGCGTCGCCGCGCGCCAGCAGGCCGGCGACCGCGCCGCAGGGGGCGAAGGTCTCGAAATGCCCGCGCAATTTATCGTAGGCGAGGATGCGCGGGAAATACATGACGGCGTTCTCGCTGCGCAAACTCCAGTCGCCGAGCGCCTCCAGCGCATCGCCCGCGGTCTGCCAACGGCTCGGCGGATCGACGATCAACAACGCGCGCCGCTCGCGGCAGATGCGCGCGGCGACCAGCAAGGCGGTTGCGCCCAAGTCGCGGTCGTGCGCGAGCGGCGGCAGGCACAGGAAATCGAAATGATCGGTCTTGGCGAGCGCGAACATGCCGGTGTTCTCGGGCGCGGAGCCGATCAGATCGTAGTCGCTGAGCGGCGCGCCGTCGTCGCCGTCCGCATTCGAATGCACATAGCCGGTGGCGAGACCGCTCGCCGCGTCGACCGTGCAATCGGGGCGCGTCGGCGGTAACGCGTCCGGCGCCGATATCAGCTCGGATCCGGCGAGCACGCTCGGCAAATGCCGCGGCGAGCCCGGCAGCATCGACAGATTGCGGAATGTCTCCTGGTCCTCGACGTGCACGGCGCCTTGCACGCGCACTCGCTGCACGGTCAGGTTGAACGCGTCCGCATCGCCGCTGGCGATGTTGTCGTAATCGACGCAGGCGCGAAGAAATTCGCGCGTACCGGGCCGTCTCGCCCGCAGCACGAGCTTTTCCGCGCCGGCCGGCAACGTCAGCGTCGCCGCGCGGGCGCCGTTGGCGACGCGCACGACCAAGGCCTCCAGGCCGCCGTTGTCGAAGAACTGCTCAACAGAGTAGCACAGCGTACTCGGCTGCCACAGACCGCCGAACACATGCTGGAACTGCGCGAAATCCGTGATCAATACCGGCCGCTCGACCGGGCCCCGCAGAGTGCGCCCGACGAAGGCGGCCCGCGCCGTGGCGAGACGCGCGATGGACCGGCGCGGGCTGTAGGCCGCTTCGCTCTGCAGCCCCAGGTTATTCGGCATCGCCAATTGTTTTCCCCTCGATGCTCGCGGAAAACTCTACCACAATCGCCTCTGCGCGCCAGCCGCGCGCGCGGCGCAGCTGTTCCGCGCGCGCCTCCTTGGCCTCGGCCTTTTTGCGCGCGATCTCTTCGAGCATGATCTTCAGCCACTCGCTGATCATCTGCGTTGTCCCGGTTCAAGGCTTGACGATGGCGCCGAAGTATTTCGCGGCAGCCGGATCATAGCCGGGACGCGCTGCGGAATACACTTGCTTGGCAAGCGCCGCGCCCGCCGCCGATTGCATCGATTGCCGATACAGCGGGCCGAGCAGGTCGATCCGGCCGGTGCGCGGCAGATACTCGCGCAGACGCGCGAACGCGGCCTGATAGTCGTTCTGCAGCGCAAGCCGCAGCCAGATGCCCTCGATCTCGGCGTTGCGCGCGCGCGTCAGCGCATAGCCCGCGTCGAGTTCGGCGAGGCGCGCTGCGCCGACGCGGGGCGGCAAGCTCCTGAGGAAATAAATCCAATCTTCGGCCGGCCAATCGCGTGCGCCGAGCGCCGGCGCTGCGATGCGCCCCGCAAGCCACGCGCTGCGCGCCAGGTCTACCTCGCGCAAGGGCGCCGCCTGCGGCAACGCGGCATTTGCCGGCAGACCTGGCTCGAAAATCCACGCCTCGACCTGCCGCGGCGTCACGATCCCGGGGTAGCGCTGCAGGAGATTGCGCGTCAGGAAATCGACGAATTCTGCCGTCGTGATGCTGTGGCCCGCAAATTGACCGTAGTAGGCGTGCAGGAACGCATCGAAGCGGCTGCGGCCGAAGCTCGCATCCAGAAACTTAAGGAACAGCGCGCCCTTTTCATAGGGGATATCGGCGGCGGCGCCCGCATCCGGCGCTTCGGGGTCCGCCGCCAGCACTTGTTCGGCGGTGGTGCTCACCGCCAAGGCATCGTTGAGCGACTGCCAGTCGAGCGTACCGGCAATGGCCGCCGCGGGCGCGCCGTAAACCGCGGCGATGATGCGGCTCTTGAGGTACCCGGCGAATGCTTGGCCGATCCAGCGGTCTTGCCAGGCGTCGATGCCGACGCGTTCGGCCGCGTCCGCGTACGGCAGTTCGCGCACCGCCGCGGGCAGCAGAGCCTTGCCCGGGGCGATGAGCGTCGGCGAGACGAAAGTCAACTGCGCCGATTCGGCGAATGCTAGCGCAAAGCTCGCCGGCATGACGACGATGTCGCGGCGCGGGCCGGCTGGCACGCCGAGCAATCGTTCGCCGGCGCCGCGCAGCGCCTCGGCAGCGGCGAATTGCTTGGCGGCCTTGGCGGCGATGGCGCGCTCGGCGTAGACGCCGGAGTGCGGCCCGAGCGCCTGGAATTTCAGATCGCCGGCGAGCAGATCGAGAAGATACGAGGGAATCGGCCGTGTCGAGACGAACAGGTGATCGGCGCTGCGTTTCGCCTGCGGCGCGGCGCCGGCCTTGGCGGAGACGTCGCGCGCGCCGCTCATGACGGCGACCAGATCGGCGGGCGTGTGGATGTGCGCGCGCCAGGTCATGCGCACCCGCGGCGTGTCCTGCAGCGGAATCCAGCTGCGTGCGCCGATCGGTTCGGACAGTGAATAAAAGAACGGCCGCGCGCCGTGCCAGAAGCTCCCGGCCGAGGTACCCCAATGCAGCGCCGCGGCGCGCGGCGAGGTCTCGTATTCGACGCGGATTCTCTCGGTGGCCGCCGTCGACCGCGGCAAGTCGATGATCAACGGACTGCCCCGCGCGGGATCGCTGCGGCCCGAGTGGAACGGCCTGCTGACCCAAATCGGCGCGAGCTTCTTGGTGGAACCGAGAAAATCGCTGGTCAATTCGTCGACCCCGGTAACGTTCAAGTCGCGGCTGTCGAGTATCAGTTGCGTCGCTCCGGGATCGAGCCTGCGCACCGTCAAGGTCGCGCTGCCGCGCAGCAGATGCGCATCGAAGTCGATGTCCAGATTCAAATCGACGTGCGTGACGCGGAATTGGTCGATGTTCGCGTACGAGCCGTCGGTGGCGCCGGCGTTGCTCGCCAGCATGCCGGCGAGCAACGCGCCGGCCGCGGCGTGCGCGAAGGCGCGCGGACTTATTGCGGCGATGCTTGCGTTACCGTCGCCGCAGACGCGGGTTTTGGGCTGTCGCCGAGCAGCTCGTCGTAGGTCTTTTGGTCGATCGACAATTCGTTGACGCCGTCCCAATTGGATCCCGTCGGCACCATGTCCGCCACCAGCGGGGAGTGCGCGATCAGCGCATCGATGCCGGGCTTGCCGTTGGTGATAGGCACCGGTACGCCGCGCGGCGCGCGCGCCAATTCGACGACGCGCTGCCAGTCGATTTCGCCCTCATGGGCGCGGATCTTGCCGCGAAACTGCGGATGCAGCAGGCGCACCAGCAATTGCTTGCGATCCTTCGACCAATCGCGCTTGTCGTCCTTCATAACCGCGTACGCCTGCAGGTAGAGCGTGCCGTTGCGCCAGCCGAACACGTACGGCTGGTTGACGATCGTCACTTTGGTGCCGACCGGAATCAAGTCGAAGAATTGCTTGATGTCCTCCGGGTACAGGTGCATGCAGCCGTGGCTGACGCGCATGCCGACGCCGTACGGCTTGTTGGTGCCGTGTATCAGGTAGCTAGGCCACCCCAAGCGAAACAGGTACTCGCCGAGCGGATTGTCGGGTCCCGGCGGCACGACGGCGGGCAGTATGTCGCCGTCCTCGGCGTGTTCCTTGCGGATCGATTTCGGCACGATCCACACCGGATCCTTCTGCCGGCTGATGATCCGCGTCGTGCCCTCCGGCGTCTTCCAGCCGATTCTGCCAATGCCGATCGGATGCGTGTAGACGATCTGCGGTCCGTGCCTCTTGCGCGGCGGGTAATAAAAGATTCGCATCGCGGCGAGATTGATGACGACGCCCCGGTGAGGCGCCTGCGGCAACACGTACTCCGTCGGCACCACGACCACGCGGCCGACGCCGGGCAACCAAGGGTCCACGCCGGGATTGGCAAGCACCACTTCGTCATAGCCGATGTCGAACCGCCGCGCGACGTCCGGCAGCGCATCGTGCTTGCCGATGACGGTCTTCTGCACGTAGCCGACCACATCGTCGTGCGGACCCTTGAGCACGAAGCGTTCGGTCGCGACGGGCGTAGGCAGTGCCGGCGCGGCGGCCGCCGCCGCCGTCTTGGCGGCGAGCGGCTGCCGGGCGGCCGGCGGCCGCAGCAGCGAGCAGGCCGCGAGGCATGCGCACGCGAGGACCGCGGCGATTCGGCGGCGGTTGCGCAGGAGCGATGAGAGCGTGAGCGCCATAACGATCACTATTACAGCAAAACCGCCGACATTACAGCAAACTCGGCACCATTACCGCAAAACCGCGTTATAGCAGCGTCGGCCGGTCGGGAAGTTCAATTTTCGCCGTCCCGGCGGCCGCGTCCGACTGCGGAAAGTGGCGCGACAGCAACGCGCCGACCGCCTCGACGCCCGCAACCGATCCCTCGCGAAAGCGGCCGGCTCGAAAATGCCCCTCCATCAGCCGGCAGACCGCCTCCCATTCCGCCGGGCTCACGTGGCCGTGAAAACCGCGGTCGGCGACGATTTCGACCTTGCGGTCGGCGAACAATATATAGAGCAGCACGCCGTTATTGCATTCGGTATCCCATACGCGCAGCGCGGAAAAGACATCGAGCGCGCGAGCGCGCGCCGAATAATCGTGCCAGAGATGCATCGGCGTCAACGCCGTTTCGATCGCGAAGCGAATCTGCCCCAAATGCGAGCGCTCGGCGCGCCGCACCGCCGCCTCGATCGCATCCAGCGCGCCGCGCGAAAATGCGAGCCGCGTGCGCCAGTGGGTCGCGAGCGCATGCCGCAGCAGTCGCCCGAGGCGCATCACCAGCCTCCCGATGCGCCGCCGCCGCCGAAGCCCCCGCCACCGCCGCTAAAGCCGCCGCCGCCGCCGAAACCACCGCCGCCGAAGCCGCCGCCGAAACCGCCGAAAGCGCCCAAAGCGCCCAAGCCGCCGCCCGCCGACCAGCCGCGCGTCGAGCCAAGAAACATCGCAAAAACGAACGCCAGCACGCCCGCGCCGAGCCCGATCGGCAGCATGTGGCTCAGCAGCCACACCAGAAAGCCGGCTATGCCGCCGGTTGCGAGCGACCCGAACAAGCGGCCGAACAGCGCGCGCAGTACGCCGCTCGCGACGAATACGACGACCAGCAGCAACGGAAACAGATTGCTCACGCCGCTGCCGCCCTGCCAACGCTTTTTGGGCGCCGGCAACGGTTCGCCGTTGATGACCGATATCATTCGGTCGACGCCGGCTGCGACGCCGCCGTCGTAATCGCCCTGCCGGAAGTGCGGGGTGATCGTCTCGGTGATGATCCGATTGGCGATCGCGTCGGGCAGCGCGCCTTCCAGGCCGTAGCCGACCTCGATGCGCACGCGCCGATCGTTCTTGGCGACGATCAGGATCGCGCCGTCGTCGATGCCTTTGCGGCCGAGCTTCCAGGCGTCCGCGACGCGGATGCCGAACTGCTCGATCTCCTCGGGCCGGGTCGTCGGCACCATCAGCACGGCGATCTGACTGCCCTTCTGCGCCTCGAGTGCCGCGAGCTTGGCCTCGATCTGCGCGACGACGGCGCCCGACAAGGTGCCCGTCAAATCGATCACCCGCGCGCTGAGCGGCGGCACGGCCACCTGGGCATGCGCCAAGGCCGCGGCGCACACACAGGCGATGACCGCGGCAAAGCGGCGAATCACGCGCCGCGCGGTCGCCGCCCGGAGCGGCATGCGGCTAGGGCGCCGGCGCACCGGAGGCCGCGGGCTGTGCGGGCGCGGCGAAATTCACGGTCGGCGGCGCGGCGATCGCCGCCTCGTTCGCGACCGCGAAGTTCTGCTTGATCGCGTAGCCGAACGCCTTCGCGGTCAAGTTCGACGGGAACGACCGCACGGTCGTGTTGTACGCTTGCACTGCCCGGATATAGCGCATGCGGGCGACGGCGATGCGGTTCTCCGTCCCCTCGAGCTGCGCCTGCAGGTCGAGAAAGTTCTGGTTCGATTTGAGCTGCGGATAATTCTCCGTGACCACCAGCAGGCGCGATAAGGCGCTGGTCAACTGGCCCTGCGCGGCCTCGAATTTCGCGAACGCGGCCGGATCGTCGACCAGCTGCGGCGTCGCCTGAATCGAACCGACCCTGGCGCGAGCCTCGGTCACGCCGAGCAGCACGCGCTGCTCCTGCGCGGCGAAACCCTTGACGGTGTTGACCAGATTCGGGATCAGGTCGGCGCGGCGTTGGTATTGGTTCAACACTTCCGACCAGGCGGATTTGACCTGTTCGTCCTGCGACTGCATGGTGTTGTACCCGCAACCCGACAGCAGGGCGCCGGCGAGCACGACGAGGCACAGGCCCCACTTGATGTTCATCAATCCCCTCCACGGCTCGGTGCAATGCAAATGCGGCGCGTAGTTTATCACTGTCCGGGCGTGCGCCGCGGCAGATGGGCCGCGGGCAAAAAAAAGCCCCGGGTTCATCGCCCGGGGCGGGGAAGGGCGGACTTCATTGAAGGGAAGTGAAGCCCGCTAGGGGATCAATGCAGCTGATGCCATTGCAAGACCTGGATGTCGGCCTCTTCGAGATCGAAACTGCGGGCAAGGACCCGGGCGATTTCCTGGTCGCCGTGCAAAACACCCGCGCGCCCGAGCAATTCCACGACACCGCGGTATTCGCTGAACTCGATCGCGCCGTCCTGTTGGGCGATGAAGTGGGTGTAATATTTGACACTCATGGGCGCATAGCTTAGGAGCGCAGCGGCGCCGGCCGCTGTGAACGGCCGCTCACACCAGGGTCAAAGGCTGCGATGTCGATCACGTCTTCGGCGCCCGGCACCACCACGGCATGGGGTTATTGCACTGTGTCAAGATTTCGCGCACCGACGGTGGCAGGGTCCAAGTACATCACCCCGGAGGGGGCCAAGCGGCTGCAGGACGAGCTGCGGCTGCTCTGGCAGGAGGAACGGCCGCGGGTCACACAGGCGGTCACCGCAGCCGCGGCCCAAGGCGACCGCTCCGAGAACGCCGAGTACCTCTACGGCAAGAAGCGCTTGCACGAGATCCTGCGCCGCGTCCGTTTTTTGCGCAAGCGGCTCGAGGGCATGACGATCGTCGATGCGCTCGCGGACGGCGGGCGCCGCGACGCGCGGCGCGTCTATTTCGGCGCCTGGGTCCGGCTCGCGCATGCCTCCGGCAAGCGGCGCTGGTATCGGATCGTCGGGCCCGATGAATTCGACATGGCGGATGACTATGTCAGCATGGATTCGCCGCTCGGCAGCGGGCTGCTGCGCCGGGCGGTCGACGATGAGGTCGCGATCGAATTGCCGGCGGGCACCGAACGGCTGACGATCCTCGAAATCCGCTATGGCGCGCGCCCGGCGCCGCCGTAGCGGCGCGGGCCGCGCTCAAGAGACGCGCACGTTCTTGAACTGCCACGGGTCGCTCGTGTCCAAATCCTCGGCGAACAGCTCGCCGCGCTGATAAAGAGGCGTCCAGTCGGTGTATTTGCCCACCACCTTGCCGAGGTACGGCGTGCAAATCTCGAGAGCGCGCGCGAAATCCATCTCGTCGGGCTCGACGATTCCGCGGCGTGGATTCTCGATCGCCCAGATCATGCCTGCGAGCGCCGCGGACGTGACTTGCAGGCTGGTCGCACTGTTGAACGGCGCGAGAAGGCGCGCCTCGGCGATCGACAACTGCGACCCGTACCAGTAAGCGTTCTTGGCGTGGCCGGCGAGCAGCACACCGAGTTCGTCGATGCCCTCGATGATTTCCTCCATCAAGATCCGCTTGTGGTCCTGCACATGCCAGTTGCGCCCGGCGAGTTCATGCACCGACAACACCGCCTCGTCGCAGGGATGATAGGCGTAGTGCGACGTCGGCCGGTAAACGACGCGGCCGCCCTCCTCGACCGAGTAGTAATCGGCGAGCGAGATCGCCTCGGAATGCGTGATCAAGAAGCCGTGGAAATATCCGGCCTGCGGCGCCCAGGTTCGCACCCGCGTACTCGCGCCCGGCCGGTTCAAGTAGATCGCGCAGCGCGATCCGGCCGCATGCCGGCCGCCGTCCGCCGGGAAATGTTTCTCGTGCGTCCCCCAGCCCATCTCGGCCGGCTGCGCGCCTTCGCTGACGAAGCCGTCGACCGACCAGGTGTTGACGAACTCGTTCAATTTCTTCGGCGTGTTCGCGACCTGGGTGTCGCGTTCCGCGATGTGCATGACCTTGACGCCGAGACTCTGCGCGAGCCTCGCCCAGTCCTCGCGGCACCGCGGCGTGGCCGCATCGACGCCGGTGTCGGCGGCGATGTTCAACAGGGCTCGTTTGACGAGGTGCGAGACCATCCCCGGGTTGGCGCCGTGCGTCAGCACGGCGGTCGGAGCGGCGCCGCCGCCGGCGGCGCCGGCACGCAGCGCGAGTGCATCGAGGCGCATCGCGTAGTTACTGCGGCTTTCGACCGTCGCACCGCGGTCGAAATAGCCGCCGGCCCACGGTTCGATGCAGGTATCGAGATACAGCGCGCCGCGCTCACGCGCCAGGCCGATCAGGGCGATGCTGGAGACGTCCACGGACAGATTCAGCAGGAAGTCGCCGGCGCCGAGCAGAGGCTCGAGAGTGTTGCGGTAATTGTCGCGCGTCAGCGCGACCTTGATGAATTTGACGCCGAAATGCCGCGCCTCGTCGTGTCCCTTGTCTTCGGCGGTGACGATCGTGATGCGCTCGGGCGCGGTGCCGATGTGGCGCAAGATCAGCGGCAGGACTCCCTGGCCGATGCTGCCGAAGCCGACGCAGACGATCCTGCCGGCAAACTGCACATGCACTGCGTGTCCGCTCATGATTTTTCGCTCATTGGGCCTCTACTCCGTTTATCCACGCCGGCGCGTGCGCCGCTCAAGGCTCGCGCCAGTGCGGCGGATAGGTGCGCTCATATCCGGGCAGCGCTTCGACGCGGTCGATCCAGCGGGCGAGCGCCGGATAATTGCGCTCCATCGGCAGGAAGCGCGCACCGAGCTCGGCCGCGGCGCTGCGCGCGAGCGCGCGCCGCAGCAGCTGCAGCCAGGGGAATATCACCATGTCGGCCGCCGAATAATTGGCGCCGACGATCCAGCGCTCCTTGCTGAGGCGCCCCTCGATCGTGCGCGCCTCGCGCGCCACCACGTGCATCGCATCGGTCAGTTTGCCGTCGTCCGTGGCGAGGCCGCCGGAGAATATCGCGGTGACGATGCCCTGCACGGCGGGCTCCGCGTACGCCTGGAATTCGCAAATCACGCGCATGATGACGCCGGCCTCCTCGGGGCTCAGCCCGAAAATCGGCCGCTCGGGATACTTGACCTCCAGGAAGTAGAGTATCGCGATCGATTCGAACACCACGTAATCGCCATCCTTCAACACCGGCACGCGTCCGCGCGGGTTCAACTTCAGCATTTGCGGCGATTTGTGCTCCTGTTTGTCGAAATGCAGGCGCATCGACTCGTACGGCAGCCGCTTGTGCTCGAGCGCGAGCAGCACCCGCCAGGAAAAAGGACTGCCGCTGCCCCAATAGAGTGTCAATGCCATGATGCGCGATTGTAGCGGATGAACCGGCGCCGGCGTCGCGTTAAGCTGCCGGTCGTGGAATATACGACTTTGATCGACGCACGCGTGCTCGCTGCGCGAATCGGCGCCGGCGGCATCGCCGTGGTCGATTGCCGCTTCGATCTCGCCCGCGCGGCCGCGGGGCGCGAGGCCTATTTGACTGCGCACATACCGGGCGCCCGCTACGCCGCTCTCGACCGCGATTTGTCGGCGGCACCGTCCGCGGGGACCGGGCGGCACCCGCTGCCACCGCCGCAGCGCTTCGCGCAACGCCTGGGCGAGCTCGGCATCGGCAATGACACCCAGGTCGTCGCCTACGATGGGTCGAACGGCGCGTTCGCCGCGCGCCTGTGGTGGATGTTGCGCTGGCTGGGTCACCGGCGCGCGGCGGTGCTCGACGGCGGCTATGCCGCTTGGGCATCGAGCGGCGGCGCGCTGCAAGCGGGTGAGCCGCCTGCGGCCCCCCGCCGCGAGTTCGTGCCGCAAGTCGAGTCCGAGGCCGTCGTCTCGACCGCGCAACTCCTCGAGGCGCTTCGCGATGCGCGGCGCGTGCTCGTCGATGCGCGCGCGGCGGAGCGCTACCGGGGCGACGTCGAGCCCCTCGACAGGGTCGCAGGCCACGTTCCCGGCGCCCGCAATTACCCGTATGCGCTGAATCTGGACGCCGGCGGCGGATTGTTCCTGCCGCCCGCCGAATTGCGGCGCCGCTGGCTCGATTTCCTGGGCGGCGCCGCCGCGGCGCAGACAATCGCGATGTGCGGTTCGGGTGTCAGCGCATGCCACAATCTGCTCGCGCTCGAGGCGGCGGGACTCGCCGGCGCGAAGCTCTATGCCGGGTCATTCAGCGAATGGATCGCCGATCCCGGCCGCCGGGTTGCGACCGGCAGCCGCCCGTAGGCGCAGGCATCGCCGGGGCGGCGGCGCAATCCGTCATTTACATGCTCCGCCAATTTGTTATCGTGCGCGCGAGATGAACACACCCGCAAAGAAGCTGGCCGCGGGGCTTGCTTGGAAAATCGAGGAGTCCCTCGATCTGTATCAGGTCGAGGCCTGGGGTAAGGGATATTTTTCGATCAATGCGCAAGGCCACGTCGTCATCCGGCCGAGCATGGACGCGGCGCGGGAAATCGACCTGTACGATGTCGTGCAAGGCCTGAAGGCGCGCGATCTGCACACGCCGGTCGTGATCCGCTTCTCGGACATCCTCGCGCACCGGCTGCGCCGCATCGCCGACGCCTTCGGCACGGCGATCGCCGAGAACGACTACCGCAACCGCTACGCCGCCGTGTTTCCGATCAAGGTCAACCAGCAGCGCCTGGTCGTCGAAGAAGTGTACCGCTACGGCAAGGAATTCGGCTTCGGCCTCGAAGTCGGCTCGAAGCCGGAGCTGCTCGCCGTCATGTCGATCACCGAGGATGCGCCGGATCGCATCGTCGTCTGCAATGGATTTAAGGATGCGAGCTATATCGAGGCCGTGGTGCTCGCGACCAAACTCGGCCGCACGATCATCCCGGTGGTCGAGAACTTCGAAGAAATCCATTTGATCCTGA
Source organism: Steroidobacteraceae bacterium (assembly GCA_035531435.1). Classification (GTDB taxonomy): domain Bacteria; phylum Pseudomonadota; class Gammaproteobacteria; order Steroidobacterales; family Steroidobacteraceae; genus Bog-1198. Next base: position 63,155 of record DATKSW010000029.1, read on the forward strand.
AATACGCGGAGCGCTACGGCGTGCGGCCGAAAATCGGCGTACGCGTCAAGCTCGCGAGCGAAGGGGCCGGCCGCTGGCGGGAATCCGCGGGCGAGAAATCCAAATTCGGCCTGTTCATCAGTGAAATTCTCGACCTGCATGCGCTGCTGAAGGAGCGCAACATGCTCGATTGCCTGCAGCTCGTGCACTGCCACCCCGGCAGCCAGCTGCAGGACATCCGCCGCGTCAAGGATGCGATCAACGAATTGGCGCATGTGTACGCCGAGCTGAAATTGATGGGCGCGGGCCTGCAGTACATCGACATCGGCGGCGGTTTGGGGGTCGACTACGACGGCAGCGGCACGAACTACGAGTCGTCGATGAATTACACCCTGAACGAATACGCAAGCGACGTCGTCTACCGGATCAAGAGCGTCTGCGATGCGCGCGACGTGCCGCACCCGATGATCGTCAGCGAGTCCGGCCGGGCGATCGCCGCTTATCACAGCGTGCTGGTATTTGACACGCTTGGCTCCTCGACGCTCGATCAATTCAAGGTTACCGGGCGGCCGGCGGAAGATTACCGGGGCGGCGAGGACCTGCCGCCGCCGGTGCACGATTTGTTCGACAGCTACCGCTCGGTCAACGAACGGCGACTGGTCGAGTGTTATCACGATGCACTGCAGGCGCGCGAACAGGCGCTGCAGATGTTCAATTTGGGCTATCTGAGCCTCGAATTCCGCGGCTTGGCCGAAAAGCTCTATTGGGCGACCTGCACCAAGATTCGCGATTACTGCCGCAAGCTCGACAAGATCCCCGAGGAGCTCGAGAACCTCGAGGCGATACTCAGCGACATCTACTTTTGCAATTTCTCGGTCTTCCAATCGCTTCCCGACAGCTGGGCGATCGGCCAGCTGTTTCCGATCATGCCGATTCAGCGGCTGCAGGAACGGCCGACGCGCAACGCCGTGCTCGCCGACATCACTTGCGATTCGGACGGCAAGATCGACCGCTTCGTGCATCCGCGCGAAACCAAGCGCACGCTCGAACTGCACGAATTGGTTCCCGGCGAGCCGTATTACCTGGCGGCGTTCCTGGTGGGCGCCTATCAGGAGACCCTCGGCGATCTGCACAACCTGTTCGGCGACACGCACGTCGTGCACATTCGTCTGCACGACGAGGGCGGCTGGTGGATCGAGGAGGTCGTCAAGGGCGATACGGCGAACAAGGTGCTGGCATACATGGAGTACGACACCGACGAGCTGCAGCCCGGACTCGCCCGCGACTGCGAGCGCGCGGTGCGCGAGGGGCGCATGAGCTTGAGCGAAGCCCAGGCGGTCAAGCGCTTCTACGAGAAGGAGCTCGACGGCTACGCCTATTTGGAAGTCGAATGAGGCGCGCCCCGTAGGCCATGCGGGGCCGCGATCGAGGCGCGTTTGCCAACATTGGGGGCCTGGCGTAGCATTCTTTGCCGGTTCGTTCCCTAGGTCATTTAGCGGGTTTCCTCAGTGAGTGTCCTGCTTATTTGGATTAGTGCACGGCCGAAGGGTCAGGCCTTCGTCGCGGCTGAGATCGCGCGTCGGTCTGCGTGTTGAAGCCGCGCGCGGGCGGGCTTCGGCCCGCGGTTCGCGCGCATTTTCAGTGAGACTAGTTGAATGACGACGATCTACGTTGGCAACCTGCCATTTACCGCGACAGAAGACGAAGTCCGCAGCCTGTTCGAACGCCACGGCAAAGTCGAATCCGTCAAGCTGATCAACGACCGCGAGACGGGGCGCCCGCGGGGCTTCGCGTTCGTCGATATGGCGGCCGGCGAGGCACAGAATGCCATTCAGCAGACCAACGGCTTCCAGATGGGAGGCAGGCCGCTGCGGGTCAACGAAGCCCAGGAACGCGCGCCGCGCTCCAAGCCGGCGAGCGGAGGTGGTGGCGGCAGCAGTGGCAGTGGCAGTGGCAGTGGCAGTGGCAGTGGCGGCGGTGGCAGTGGCGGCGGCGGCAGTGGCGGCGGCGGCGGTCCGCGCCGTTGGTGAAGCGCAGTTTCTAGACCCGGGCCGTGATGGACGACTTCGCGTACAACGGGGTCGGGTTCGAAGAATAACCAGACGTGCGGTCTTCGGGCCGGATCACGCGCGGGTCACCACATATCTTTGAGCTGACCCTGCACATCGACGTGCGCGCCGCCGGCCGCGGCCAAATTGTCCGCAGGCCGCGAGCTGCCGTAGCTCACCAGTTGGCAACAGGCAAGCACTTTGTCGGTCATGAACCGGCTCTTCGCGCCATAGACGTGCGCGTCGCCGCTCTTCGGCTGCTGGGTGACCGCATATTTCAGCGGCGCGCATAAATGCAATTCGTTGCGCGCGCGCGTCATCGCGACGTATAGCAGCCGCCTCTCCTCTTCGATCATCTCGGGCTTACCGGCCGCAAACTCCGACGGAAAGTTGCCGTCGGCGACATTCAGCACGTAGACATGGTCCCATTCTTGACCCTTGGCCGAATGCACCGTCGACAGCACGACGTAATCCTCGTCCTTGGAGGCGCGGCGCGATTGATCGCCGCTCACCACCGGCGGATCCAAAGTCAGCTCGGTCAGAAATCGCTCGCGGCTCGGGTACTGCACCGAGAGTTGTTCGAGCTGCTCCAAATCGCCCATGCGCGTCCAGCCGGCGTCGTAGATGCGCTCGAGCTGCGGCTTGTACCAGTCGCGCGCGAGGCCCACCTGCCCCGGCCACGGTGTTTGCGGATCGGCGAGTCTTTCGAAGAGGTCGCAGAAGCGCCTGAAGTCCAGCTTGACCGCCTGCGGCACGGCGGCAAACCCGCCGAGACTCTTGACGGCGAAGGCGTGCGCCTCGAGGTGCAGGAGCGCCTGGTTCGCGAGCGCGGGGCCGATTCCCGACACGAGCTTCAGGACGCGAAATCCCGACACGGCGTTGCGCGGATTGTCGGCCCAGCGCAGCACCGACAGCAGGTCCTTGACGTGCGCCGCCTCCAGGAACTTCAGGCCGCCGTATTTGACGTATGGAATGTTGCGTTTCGCGAGTTCGATTTCCAGCACGTCGCTGTGGTGCGAACTGCGGAACAGGATCGCATGGCGCTTCAGCTCGCCGCCGATCTCGCGGGCCGCGAGTATCTTCTCGACGATGTATTCGGCTTGCGAGAAAGCGTCCTCGACGCTCGTGTATGCCGGTTTGTGCGCGGACTGGCGGCTGCCGATCAGGGTCTTGCGATGCTGGCGCGAACCGTCCGCCATCAGCGCGTTCGCGCAATCCAATATCGGCTGCGTCGATCTGTAATTCTGCGCCAGGACGACGACCTCGGCCTTCGGCTGGTAGCGGTCGGCAAATCCCAGTATGTTGTCGACCGCGGCGGCGCGGAACGAATAGATGGCCTGCGCGTCGTCGCCGACGACGGTCACGCCCGCGCCGTCCGGCTTCAAGGCGTGCAGTATCTCGCCTTGCAGCGTGCAGGTGTCCTGGAATTCATCGACGAGGACGTGATCGAAATTCTTCGCGAGACTCTCGGCGAGCGTGCGGTTCTGCATCATCAGATGCCAGTAGAGCAGCAGATCGTCGTAGTCCAGGACGTTGTGCTTCTGTTTGCGGGCGACATATTCGCGGTACAGCCGCGTCAGATCCTCCTGCCAATCGATGACCCAGGGAAATTGTTCCTCGACGGTTTCCTTCAGCGTCAGGCGCGTGTTGACGCGGTAGCTGTAGATCGCGAGGCAGGTATCCTTGCGCGGAAAGCGCTTGTCCTTCTGCGAGAAGCCGAGTTCATGGCGCACGACGTCGAGCAGATCGGCCGCGTCGGCGCGGTCGAGCACGGTGAATCCCGGGTCGAGGCCGAGGTGCTTCGCGTACAGCCGCAGGATGCGGTTGCCGACCGCATGGAACGTCCCCGACCACGTCAACCGCGAGGCGATCGTGCGGTCGGTGAGGCCGCCGCGGACGGTGGCCGCCTCGCCGACGATTGTCTGCGTGCGGCTGATCATCTCCTGCGCGGCGCGGCGTGTGAAGGTCAGCATCAGAATGCGCGCCGGGTCGCAGCCGTTCAGCAGCAGGTGCGCGACGCGGTGCGCGAGCGTGCTGGTCTTGCCGGTTCCGGCGCCGGCGATGATCAACAAGGGTCCGGCGTTGACGCCCCGGCCCGGCTGCGCCGCGCCGAACGTCGCCGCTCGCCGCTGCGCCGAGTTCAGGGCATCGAAGGAGCTGGGCTTGGCCTTGAGCATGCGCCGACTATACTGATGAGCTGTACGTATATCCAGATTGGCGAATCCCTCGAGGTCCCGTGATGCGCAAACCCCTGACGATCGGCAGCCGCGAGATGCATAGCGGCCGGGTGATAACGGTCTCGACCGAACGGCTGCGTTATGCGAACGGCCGAGAGTACGACCTCGACTTGGTGCGCCACCCCGGCGCCGCGGCGATCGTGCCTGTCGATGCCGCCGGCCGCGTCTGCCTGGTGCGCCAATACCGCTTGGGGGTCGACGACTTCCTCTGGGAGATACCGGCCGGGAAACTCGACGCGGGCGAAGCGCCCGAGGATTGCGCGGCACGCGAGCTGCGCGAAGAAACCGGCATCGCCGCCGCTCGCCTCAGTTCTCTCGGCCTGTATTTTCCCGCCCCCGGGATCTTCACGGAGTTGATTCACTTGTTCCTCGCAGAGAGCCTCGAAATCGGTGCGCCGGCTCCGGATGCCGACGAGGAATTGGAGATCCGCTGGATGGCACTGCCGGACGCGATGAATCTCGTGCTGCAAGGCGATATCAACGACGGCAAGACGGCGTTGGGCCTGCTGCGCGCCCTGCACCGCAGGTGACTGTGACGCCATGCATGGTTCCACCACCCGGCAATTGACATATGGCGCCGACGCGCGAATAAATCGGCTGCGTATGACCAAGGATACTCACAAGCCCCCGCCCAAGCCGGCCGATGCCCGCAAGGGTGCGGCGTCGCCGGCAAAATCGCCGCCGGCACGCAAACCCACCGGGCGGGTCACGTTCGACGACCGCGGCAACGCGGTATGGGAATGGTCGCTGATGAGCGGCGCGTTCGGCCGCGACGTATCCGTCGACCGCCTCGCGAAGCTCGAACATCCGGCGCTGTCGATCGTCGACGATGCACCGCCGCCGCGCGACGTGCTCAAAGGCAACCCCAACCCGCACGGCGCAGTCCGCGGCTACAACCCCTATGAAAGCGGCCAGCTCGAAAAAAAGACCCAAAATCGAAAGAAGGATCTGAAGAAACTTGGCGAATGGATCGCCGCGCGCAAGCAGGGGGCCGGCGACAAGGGCGAGCACTAGCGGCCGGCAGCTCAAGCGAGCGCATGGCGCATTTTCGCCGTGCAGCCCAAGCGATAGAATTTGCGCAGCTCGCGCAGCAACGCCTCGATGCGCGCCGCGCCGCGACGGAGGAAACGGCGCTCGAGCTGCCTGCAGTAATTGGCGGCGCAGCGATTCGCGGTGCGGTAGCGCTGCAGCTGCTCCGGCGGCAGGGAGGCATCGAAGGCCACGCGATCGAACAGACGCGCATGCACGCGCTCAGGGTAAGCGCCGCCCCGCTGATCGGCGAGTAGAAACACCGTGAGCCAATATTTGTCGACTTCGGCCTGCGTTTCCAACTCCAGCAGCGACACCGGAGCGTCCGCCGACAGCCGCCAGGTGCAGTACAGGAAATGACTTACGCCCTCGAGCGCCGTGCAGTAATCGGCCAGATTGCCGTCGTGCAGCGCTCCCAGCGGATCCGCGCGCTCCAGGCGCTTGAGCAATGCATCGTCGATGTACAGCGCAACGCCGGCGCCGTCCGCCATCGGCGCGAGCAGCAGCTCCTCCTGCGGCGCGCGCCGCGCGTCGTCCTGCAGCAAATTCGCCAGCGCGCGCCGATCGGTGACCAGGAAATCGTAGATGTCGAACTCCAAGTCGACGTCGTAGAGACGTCCGAGCAGCGATTGCAGTGCGCTCAATACCATCGGCCATCAATGCGCGAACAGCACGCCCGCCTGCTTGACCGGCCGCACGCCCAGTTGTTCGAGGAGCCCGCGAGCGCGGCGGCTGCCGGTCTTCAGCCAGATCTCATAGAGGCGCAGGATGTCCGCGTCGGTATGCCGGTAGGACATCTCGCTGATCTCGTTGAGCGCATCCACGAGGCGTTGGAACTTGACTGAAAGCTGCGCGTAGATCTGCGCGATCGCACGCCCGGTACGCGAGCGCGGCATGGTGTCCGCCAGCGCGCCGTAGGCATTGCCGCCCATCGCGATGTGGTAATCGACGTCGACCAGCTTGCGCGCGAAACTGCGCGCGAAAAAGCCCGCGATGAACAGGGAAACATCGCCGAGCCTCTGCAGCGAGCGTTGCCGCGCCGCCTCGGTCGGCGCCTGCAAAGCGTCCGCCAGCATCTGCGCGAGAGGCCGGATGCGCAGCCCCTCGGCCGTTTGCTCGTAGAGCGCCTCGGCGCGCGAGAACATGGTCAGGAGGTTGACGACGTACGCTTCCGCCTGTTCGTCGATGCCGACGTGTTGATGCTCGCTCGCGCTGCGCAACGCGTCGCGAAAGAATTCGCGCAGCGAGGCGACCGCCACCAAAGACCCCGCAGACAGCGTTTGCATGCTTGGCATCCTTTGTGATTCGCCACCATCCTATAGGCTCTTGCAACGATCATTGAAGTGACGGGACTCAAATATTTCGCGGCGCGCGCCGATCAGCAATCGCCCGCGCTGGCTGCCAAAACGGCTAAAGCAGCTCGCGAAGGCTCCGGATGGTGTGCGCCGGCGGCGCAAGCCCGGCCGGCCAAACGCGTGCCTCGCGGTTGATCCACACCGCTTGCATGCCTGAGCGCCGCGCGCCTTCGACATCGGCGATCGGATCGTCGCCGACGTGCACCACCTCGGCGGGCATGGCGCCGGCCCGGGCGGCGAGCGCCGCAAACAGGCGCCGGTCGGGCTTCGCCGCGCCCACGGCGCGCGCCGTGAGGTGGCCGGAAAATAAATCGCCGACGCCGCAGAGCTGCAGATCGGCATTGCCGTTGGAAAGCGCGAACAGAGGGAACGAGGCCGCTAGGCGCGCAAGCGACGGGCGCACGTCGGCGAACAACTGCACCCGATTGCGCGCCGCATGGAACACATCGAATGCGCGCTCCGCGAGGGCCAGATCGCAGCCGGCGGCGGCGAATTGCTCGCTCAACGCTTGCTTGCGCAGGAACGTCAAGTCGTGGCTGCGCTCGGGAAAACGGACGGCGACCTGGGCGCGCAATTCGCGCATCGATTCGATGCTGTGAGCTTTTGCGGCCTGCGGGTGGAAGGCGCGCAGCCAGTTCCACAACGCCTCTTCGGCCGCGGCAATGGCCGGAGCGACCGGCCACAGCGTGTCGTCGAGATCGAAACTCAAGACTCTCACCGCCGTCATCGTCGGCTCACGATATAATCCCGCGGGATACCCGCACTCATTCGCCGTACGCCCATGAAACCCCAATTACTGCTCGTGCTCGGCAGCAAAAACTACTCCAGCTGGTCGCTGCGGCCCTGGCTATTCTTGCGCAAGCTGGGCATCGGCTTCCAGGAGCGCATCATTCATTTCGATGCGGCCGACTACCGCGCGCAAATCGCCGCGCTGTCGCCGTCCCGCAGGGTTCCCGTGCTCATCGACGGCGGCCTCGTCGTCTGGGACTCGCTGGCGATCTGCGAGTATGCCGCGGATCTCGCCGACCGCGGCCTGCCCGACGATCGCGAGGCGCGCGCGGTCGCGCGCGCGGTCGCGGCCGAAATGCACTCCGGATTCCAGACTTTGCGCGGCGACTGTCCGATGAACGTGCGTGCGCTCGGCAAGCGGGTCGCGCAAACCGCGCCGCTGCTCGCCGACATCGCCCGCATCGATGCGATCTGGACGGAATGCCGCGACCGCTTTGGCGATGGCGGCAGCTGGCTGTTCGGCGCGTTCAGCATCGCCGACACGATGTTCGCGCCGATCGCGTTTCGCTTCCGCACCTACGGCGCCGCGCTGAGTGGGGCCTCGAGCGATTACCTCGCGCACCTGCTCGCCGATCCGCACATCGGCGAATGGCGAGAGGCCGCCGAACGCGAAGGCCATCCGCTGCCGGAAACGGACCGCTTGGGCGCCGCGGCCGGCTAAAGGCCGCGCGCCTGCGAGTCCGCGGCGGCCGGCGATGCCGGCTCAAGAGTGCACCGTGCGCCACGCGGCCGGATAACGCGCGCCGAGCTGCATGATTCGCCGCAGCAATTCGTCGTAGTCCAAATCGGCGGTCATAGCGGATTGCGCGAAGTCCTCGGCCGCCGACAAGTTCGGATTCGCGTTGGCCTCGAGCACATACAAGGCGCCGTCGTCGCGCAGGCGGAAATCCATGCGCGCGTAGCCGGTCAGGTGCAAGGCGCGGAATATGCGCTTCGAGAGCTGCTCGAGCCGCTGCACCGTGCCGTCGGGCAGCGCCTTCGCGGCCGCGGTGGTGATGCCGTATTTTTGCTGATAACGCCGGTCCCATTTGACTTTGCGCGTCGCGATCGCCGGCAGGTTTTCCGGCAAGGAGCCGAACGTCATTTCCCATACCGGCAGCACCGTCAGCCGGTCGTTGCCGATGACGCCGACGTACAGTTCGCGGCCCTCGATGTATTCCTCGACGAGCGCATCGGAGTGGGTCTGCTCGTGGATGAACTCGATGCGCTCGGTGAGTTGGCGCGCGTCGGCGACCACGGACGCATGCGCGATGCCGAGCGATGCGTCCTCGGTCGAGGACTTGACGAACAGGGGAAAGCGCAGCCGCTGCGGCACTCTCGGGCGCTTGCCGCGGGCGAACACCATGAACTGCGGCGTCGGGATGCGATGATAGGAAAGCAGCTGCTTCGATAACACCTTGTCGCGCGACAGCAGCATGCCGCGCGGGTTGCAGCCGGTATACGGCTGATGCATCAGCTCGAGGAAGGCGACGACGTGCTGGTCGTATGTGACGATGCCGTCGAACTCTTCCAGCAGGTTGAACGCCATATCCGGCTTCCAACCGAGGATCGCCGCGCGCAGTTCCGAAAGGCTGTCGCTGATGCCGATCGGCCGCACCTCGTGGCCCACCGCCCGCAAATGCGAGATCACGTCGTATTCGGTGCGCCACTCCTCGATTTCCTTCTCGGTCGCGCCGTCCAGGGACTGCGGCGGCACCAGCGTCGAGTGCACGAGCACCAGCAAGCGCAACGCCTTCACAGCGTCACATGCGGCAATTGCCGTTCCTCGTAGGATTCGGCGAGCCTGCCGATCAGCCAGGTCAAATGTCCCCGCAATTCGCGCCGCGGCCCGCGCACGTACAGGTCGAGCTCATCGCAGCGCGCGACCACCAGGCGCAGCACTTGATGCACGAGATACTCGCTGAACGCGCCCGAGCGGGCGATCCGCTGGCGCAGCGGATGGCGCAGTTCGCGCACCACGCTCGCCGCCTTCGGCGCCGTGCGCCGCGTCGGCGCGTTCGTGAATACTCTCAGCAACAGCTCATCGGCGCCGCTGCGCCGCGGCAGGCGATAGCGGGAAAACTTCCGCTCGTAGTGCTCGCGCAGCGTGCGCGTATTCTCGGCGATGTCCTCGATGCGGTGCCGGCGGGTCACCGGCGGCCTCGCGGTGCCGATTTCGGCGAGCAGGGAATCGATGAACTCCAGCTTGCGGAACGCCGGCCAATCGAGGTATTCGCGGCGCCAGCCCGATCTCGGCTTCAGCCAGACGGCGAACGTTTCGGCGAAATCCTCGGTCGGATGGGCTTGCGCATACCATTCGCCCAGGTGCTGTACGAAACGGCGGCTGCCGGGACGCGGACGATAGGCGTCCGGATAAGGCAGCGACGCCGGCCCGAAGACTTCGCGCCAGCGGCGGCGCCGGCGCAGCCGATAGGCCGTATCGATCGCGTGGCCGGCTTCGTGGCGCAGGATGCGCATCAGCCAATTGCGGTTGCCGCCTTCCACTTCGCGCATGAAGTGCCGCTCGAGCCGCATCAGGCGCGGATGAGCAAGATAGAAAGGCACCGCGATCCCCGGCACGCCGTCCGGCGAGAACCATTCTTCGGCGAGCCAGCAATGCGGCCGGAAGCGAATCCCGCGCTGCGCAAGCTCGAGGTACAGCCGCAGAACCGCACCCTCGAGCGCGCTGCCGCCAATTTTCAGCCGCAGATCGCAGAAGCGCAGACTCAGCAGCTGCTCGTCGGCGAGGTGCTCCCAAGCGCGGGCTTGCGGGCGCCGGGAGCGTACGGGAATGCGGTGGAAGGGGGCTTGGGGCACCGGAAAAATTATAGGCAGGATTGGCCGCCCGCGCCATTGCCGGCGGCGGCGGCCGCGCCGTTCAATCGCGCGGCGCAAGCGCGGCCGCGAGCAGCCGGTCGGCGATTTCCTCGAGCAGCGGCCGGCCGAGCAGCGCGCCGTGCCAGGCGGCCGGGATGCCATGGACGCCGTAGAGCGCGCCGGCGAGCTGCCCGTAGAGCGCGCCGTGCACGTCCGTATCGCCGCCCTGATTGACGATGGCGAGCACGCCCTCGCGAAAGCCGCCGGCGGCGAGGAGCGCAGAGACGACCCGGCGCAGCGCGGCCGGCGCCTCGGCATCCGCGCCGCCGGCCTTCGGGTGTGCGCCCGCCCTACGGAGCGCGCCCGCCTTGGGGCGCGCTCCGGCCTTACGATGCGCGCCCGCTGTGCGCGGCGCGCCCGCCGTCCGCGCCGCCGTCGCGGCTTTCAGCACTTTGTCGAATGCGTTGGCCGGCGCGCCGGCATGCGCTCGCCATAAGGCGCGCGCCTCGGCGAGCAGCGCCTCGCGCGGCGCGCCGCGCAATGCCGCGAGCATCAGCGCCGCGTACACCATCGCCGCGGCGCCGACCGCCGCCGACCGATCGGTCAGCGCGGCGGCGGCCGCCGACCAGGCGAATGCGCGCGCAGGATTCGAGGCCGCGAACAGCGCCACCACGCCGGCACGCGTCACGGCTTGCGCACTGGTCGGCGGGGCGCGCCTGGCGGCGGCCTTGGGCTTCGCGCCTCGATGCGTACCGTCCTGCAGCGCGGCCGCCACCTGCAACGTGATGCCGACGCATTGGCCGGTGCTGCTCGGGGTGCCCTCTTGCTGCCAGCGGCGATAGCGCCGCAGCAGATCGGCCGCATCGAATGCCTCCAGGGTCAGCAGGCTCTCGGCGACGCACAGACTCATCGCGGTATCGTCGGTCCACGCGCCGGCGGGCAGTTGCCAGTGGCCGCCGCCAACGAGGTCGGCGAGCGGCGGGAACCCACCCGGCTTGCGGAATTGCAGCGTCGCGCCGAGTGCATCGCCACAGGCGAGGCCGAGGAGGCTCCCCTGGTAGCGCGCGCGCAGTTGCCGCGCGGCACCGAGATCGAGCGGCAGATCGATGACCTCGCCGCGCCGCGCTCCTTCGGCGGCATCCGACCAGTCGAGCACAAAGCGCTCCTGCTCCTCCGTCTCTGGCACATGCGGCCAGAATCTTGCGCGCGGATTCGCAAGCCATAGCTCATTTAGCCGCAGGATCGCCTCGCGGCCTTCGAGACCGCCGCGCCGCAACCAGCAGCCGATGACGGTATTGGTGCGGCCGATTCCGGCGCGGCAGTGCACGTAGACTCGATGGCCGACCTGAAGTGCGCCCGCGAGATCATCGAGTATCTCGCCCATGGCCGCCGCCGCCGGCACGCCGTGATCCGGGATCGCCTTGCGCAGGTAGATGACGTAACGGCCGTCCGCGGCGCGCACCGGCGGCAACCAGTGATCGTAGGGCGGCAGTTCGCCGGCCCGGGTCAAATCGATGAAATAACTGATTCCCGCGGCGAGCAGCGCGTCCAGGCGTGCACGCGTCTCGTTAGGATCGGCGGCGCCCGGATACTCGCCGGCGAGCAGCCTGCCTGGTTCGACCCAAAAGCCATGCGGGATCAGAAAATCGGCTCCATGTCCGCCTCGCGAGGCTCGATATCCGCCCCACCGGGCTCGATATCCGCCCCGCCGGATGCGGCGCCCGCTTGCCGCTGCGCCTCGAGGCCCGCGAAATCGAACGACGCTGGATCGGCGAGCTGCGAGCCGGCGACGTGGCGGATGCTCGAGAAGATCGATTCGATGCGGCCGGGAAACTCCCGCTGCCACTCGGCCAACATGCGCTTGACGGCGAGCCGCTGCAGGTTCGGCTGCGATCCGCACAGGCTGCAGGGGATGATCGGGAAGGCGCGTGCTGCGGCGTAGCGTGCGATCAGCCGCTCGGGCACGTAGCTCAACGGCCGAATGACGATCTGACGCCGATCTTGGCTCAGCAGTTTCGGCGGCATCGCCTTCAATCGGCCGCCGAAGAACATGTTCAAGAACAAGGTCTCGACGATGTCGTCGCGGTGGTGGCCGAGCGCAATCTTGGTGATGCCGTTCTCGGCCGCGAAGCGGTAGAGCGCGCCGCGGCGCAGGCGCGAGCATAGTCCGCACATGGTCTTGCCTGCGGGGATCACGCGCTTGACGACGGCATAGGTGTTCTGCGTTATCACGCGAAACGGGACGCCGAGCGAGGCGGCGTGGCGCGGCAGCACATCCTCGGGAAAGCCGGGCTGCTTCTGGTCGAGATTCACGGCGATGAGCTCGAAGCGCACCGGCGCGCGCTGCTGCAGGCTTTGCAGCACGTCGAGCATCGTGTACGAGTCCTTGCCGCCGGACAGGCACGCCATGACGCGGTCGCCGCCCTGGATCATGCCGTAATCGGCGATCGCCTTGCCGGCGAGGCTCTGCAGCTGCGCCTGCAGCTTCTTGAAGTTATTGGACGCCATCGCTCTACGGGGCTTCGAGATATTTGTTTTCAAGATACCGCAAATACGCCGAAGCGCTCAGCGGTTTGCCGGTCGCCTGCAGGATGAGCTCCTTGACCGGCAGGCGCGCGCCGACCCCGTGCACCTGGTCGCGCAGCCAGTCGAGCACGCCTGCGAACGAGCCGGCCGCGATCTCCCGATCGAGCTCCGGGCGCGCGTTGCGCAGCGCCTCGTTCAACTGGCCGGCGATCACGGCGCCGAGCGCGTAGGACGGGAAATAGCCGAAATGCCCCACCGCCCAGTGAATGTCCTGCAGACAGCCCTCGACGTCGTTGCTCGGCCGCAGCCCCAGGCGCTGCTCGAGGCTCGCATTCCAGGCCTCCGGCAGATCGGCGACCGCCAGCGCGCCGTCCAGGATCTTCTTTTCGAGCTCGTAGCGCATCGTGATGTGCGCAGGATAAGTCAGCTCATCGGCATCCATGCGGATCAAGCTGCGGCGCACGTGGATCAAATGCCGGTAGAGATTGTCCTCCTGCCATGCGGGTCCCGCGACCTGCAGGTGTTTCTCGAGCAAGGGCCGCAGATACTGCGCGAACGACGGGCTGCGGCAGAGGTTCATTTCGAACAGCAGCGACTGGCTTTCCTCGAGCGCGAGCCCGCGGTCGCGGCCGACCGGCTGGTCGCGCCAGGGTTGCGGCAAACCGAGGTCGTAGAGCGCGTGCCCCGTCTCGTGCACGGCGCCGAGCAAACCGGAGAACGGATCCTGAAGGTCGAAGCGCGTGGTGACGCGCATATCGCCCGGCACGCCCTCGGTGAAGGGATGTTCGCTCTCGTCCAGGCGGCCGCGGTCGAACGGGAAACCCATCGCCTTCAGTACGTCCGTCGCCAGCTGGCGTTGACGTGCAACGGTGAATTTGCCGGTCAGCGGCAGCAAGGGGCGCCGCGCCTGCAGGTCGATCGCCTCTTGGATGAGGCCCGGAAGCTTGCGCGACAGCGCCTTGAAGATCGTGTCGATGTCCGCGGTCGAGATGCCCGGCGTGTACACTTCGACCAAGGCATCGTAGGGCGCGAGACCGCGCGCCTGGCCCAAGAGCGCGGCCTTGTCGCGCACCAAATGCACGACCTCTTCCAGGTGTGGCGCGAACAGTTTGAAGTCGCCGGCATTGCGCGCCTCGACCCAGGATACCTCGGCGCGCGCGGTCGCCTTGGCGAGTCGCGCGATCAGCGACTGCGGCGTCGCGATTGCATGGTCGCGCTGGCGGCGCATCTCGCGCAAGTTGGCGAGCGGCCAATCGTCGAGCTGCATCGCTGCGGCCTCGGCGCGCTCGAGCAGGCGCGCCACTTTCGGCGTCGTCAGCAGTGCATGGTGTTCCGTCTCCAGCGCCGCCAGCTGTTCGCCGCGCACGTCCGCGCTGCCGCGCGGCATCATGACCGCCGCGTCCCAGCGCAGCAACGAGAGCGCGCCGCGAAACGCATGCAGGCGGCGAAACTCTTGCTCCAATTGCTGATAGGGAGTCAAAGCCATTCGTTTTAAGTCCGCGCGCGGTCGGCCGAATCAAGAAAAGCGCGGCCTGCGCCCCGCAGCCGCATTGCTCGACGGTCATCTTACCAGAGCGGCCCATCGGCAACCCTCGAGGGTAACGAAAATATACGTATATTCAATAAGTTACATTAGACGACAGTCGCCGAGCGCGCCGGGCGTCGGCGGCTCGCGGGGCGCCTTGGCTCAACGCGCGCCGCTTTGCAGCGGCAGGGAGCCGGTTTCCCGAAACGGCAGAGTGCGCAAGAACGGCAAGCGCAGGCGCACCGTCCCGCTCAGCTGATAATCGATCGCCTGCTGATGGGCATCCACGCGCTCGGCAATCTTCAAGATACCGGCCGCCATGTGGGCGGTGATCAACATGCGAAAGCGCGTCGCGCCGTGGGCGGGTACGACGAATGCGCGGCTCGTGACCCCGCTCGCGACCGCCTCGCCGCCGAGCGTCAAGTTCGCGTCGACGCGATCGACCGGCAGGGCGCGGTCGTTCGGGTTGTGGATTTGCAGCGTGACGACAAAATTCTGCTGCCATAAGTTGCCGCCCCGCATCTCGATGGCGACCACCGACAGATCGGGCCTCACGAACTGCGGCGCGAACACGGCGCAGCCCGGCAAGATGAGGGCACCGAAGATCCAAGCCGCCCGGCCGGCGGCCAAGACGCGTACAACGGCGCGCGCCCGTGCCTGCGCGCATGGCACAATCGGCGTCCGCAAGGCTTGTCTTTCGAGGTTCACGGGCGAAGATGATACCGGTTATCCCCTTGGGCGCACGCCATCGCCTCCGGCGTCTGCTGCCGGCGACAGGCCCGTTCCTGGCGGCGGCGCTCACCGCCGCCCTTGTCGGTGCGTTGCTCGCAGCTCCGGGGATTGCCGGCGGTGGTGCGCGGCCGCAAGCCGCAAAGCCCCCGGCGGCTTCGTGCTTGCCGACCGGCAACGGCTATTTGCGCGCCCGCATCGGCGGCGCGATCGACGCCGACATCGATTGGCCGAACAGCGGCACGCTGTGCGACGGCGAACCGAAGACGACGCCCGCGGGCGTGCGCATGAGCTTTCGCCGCGCGGCACCCACGCGGGCGAATCTCTTGTTCGTGTTCGGACTCAGCGGAGTGCGCGAGGGACAGGCGCTGCGCGAGGGCCGCGCGAACCTCACGGTGTTCGACGAACGCCGCGGCCGCGTCTACGGCACCGAGGGCGACGGCCGCTGCACGATCGACTCCTTGTCGCAGCGGCGCCTCGGCGCGGGCCGACGGTATCGCGTCGAAGCGCGCGGCTTCTGTACCGGACCTGCGCACGCGGTGCGCGGCACGGGCGATATACTCGTCAGCCGTTTCGATTTCGCAGGCCAGGTGAACTATGCAAACCCGTAAGATGCGCGCCGCCACGCCCCTCAGAGCCTGGGCGGTGGGCCTCTGCCTTGGATTCGCCTGCCTGATCGGCGCCGGCGTCGCCTGCGCGCGAGGCGGCCCCGTGGAGCCCTTGTCGGCCTTTCCGCAGAGTCTGCTCGCGATCCGCACCGCGGCCGGCCGCGTCATCGATTTCAAGATCTGGCTCGCCGATACTCCGCGCCGCGACCAGCAAGGGCTGATGTACGTCCGCGACATGGGCGATCACGCCGGCATGCTGTTCCTGTTCTCCGGCGCCGATCCCATCGACATGTGGATGAAGAACACGATCATGCCGCTCGACATGCTGTTCATCGATGCGCGCGGCAAGATCACGCGGATCGCCAGGCGCAGGACGCCGCTGTCCTTGACCTTGATCCCCGCGCCGCGGCGCACGCGTGCGGTGCTCGAGCTCAAAGGCGGAATTTGCGATCGATTCGGGATCCGAAGCGGCGACCGCGTACTGAACGACCTGCTGACCCCCGGTCATTGAATCCGCCCGGAGAGAGCCTCGGAATGGTAGTTGGCGTGAATGCCGATGCGATGATACGCGAGGCGATGTCGCTCGAACGCGAGGGCCGTGTACCCGAGTCGATCCATGCGTACCGCCAAATTCTGTCGCAATGGCCGGCCCTCGGGAACTGTTGGTATAACCTCGGCATTCTGCAGCGAAAGGCCGGCCTGTTCGCCGATGCGCTGGCCTCTTACCAACGGGCCCTCGATTGCGGCGTGGGCCGGCCTGAAGAAGTGCATTTGAATCGTGGCGTGATACTTGCCGATCAGCTGCGACAGGACGCCGCGGCGGAGCGTGAACTCAAGCTTGCGCTCGAGCTGAACCCCGCCTACATTCCGGCGCTGCTCAACCTCGCCAATCTGCAGGAGGATCTAGGCCGGCGCGAAGCCGCGACGGAAACCTACGAGCGAATCCTCGCGCTCGAACCACGCAGCCTGCGGGCACTTGCCCGCTACGCCAATCTCAAACGCTGCGCCACCGTGGACGACCCGATGATCGCGCGGCTGCGCTGCGCGATCGGCGAACCGGACACGAGTGCCGCGGATCGCGCCGACCTCGGTTTCGCGCTGGGCCGCGCATTGGACGACTGTGGATCGTACCAGGCGGCGTTCGCCGCTTACCTCGCCGCGAATCGCGCCAGCCGCGAGAGCGCCGCGCCGCAGACAGCTCATTATGTCCGGGCGCTCGAAGAACGCTTTTTCGATCGCATGATCGGCGCGTTTCCGGTCGCGCGCCGCGAACCGATGCCGAAAACCTCGCCGCCGGCGGCGATATTCGTGTGCGGCATGTTCCGTTCGGGTTCGACGCTGATCGAACAGCTATTGGCGAAGCATTCGCAGGTGACCGCGGGCGGCGAGTTGGATTTACTGGCGCCCATTGCCCAGGAGACCCTGACACCGTTTCCGGATCGGATCGCGACAATATCGCCGCTGCGGCTTCAAGCACTCGCCGCGCGTTACCGCGATGCGCTCGCAACGCTGTTTCCGGACGCCGAACTAGTCACGGACAAACGCCCGGATAATTTTCTCTATATCGGCCTCATCAAGACTCTGTTTCCGAATGCCAAGATCGTGCACACGACTCGCGAACCTCTGGACAACTGCCTGTCGATATTCTTTTTGCACCTCGACCAGCGGATGAGTTACGCGCTCGATCTGCTGGACATCGGACACTATTACCTGCAATACCGGCGGCTGATGTCGCATTGGAAGACGCTTTACGGCGGTGACATCTTCGATGTCGCCTACGACTCGTTCGTGCAAGAACCGCGGCAGACGGCGCAGCGGTTGCTCGCTTTCCTCGGCCTCGATTGGCAGGCGCGCTGCCTCGAGCCGCCGACGGTGGCTGCGGCCGTCAAGACTGCGAGCGTATGGCAAGTGCGCGAACCGCTCTACCATCGCTCGTCGGGACGCGCGCGGCATTACGCACGCGAGCTGCGCGATCTGCGTGCTTACCTGGAAGCGTCTCTTTAGAGCTGGAGGTCGTGCGCGCGGAAACCGCTTCGCCCGCGCAGTGTCGAGCTATACTTGACTCTTCATGGCGAGATCCCGCAGGGTGGAATAAGTTTTGGCACGCGATCCGGCGACCGATCGCGCGACCCTGCGCACGATCCACGATGCGGCACAGAGTGGACGGCATGTCGATGCCGCTGCGCTCGCGGAAGCGGCGTTTGCGGACGGGCTGGAGCATCCGCTCGTGCTGAATTTGCTTGCGCTCAAGCGGGAAGAACAGAACCGTATACTGGACGCCGAAGACTTGCTGAAGCGAGCGGTGAATATCGCTCCGACGGACATCGGCGCGCGCAACGCGCTTGGATTATGCTTGTTGCGGCTAGATAGACCTGCCGACGCGCTGACTCAGTTCACGGCGCTGCTCGACCTCGATCCATCGCTGCCGTTCGTGCATGCGAGTCTCGGCAACACATTGTTCGCTCTCGGTCGCTTCGCCGAGGCCGAGGCACGTTACCGCCGCGCGGTCGAACTCGATGCGCGTCAGGGCATCGCTCTTGCGGGTCTGGCTCGCATAGCGGTCGGCCGCGCAGAGTACCCCGAAGCGCGGGGCATGGCCGAGAGAGCCCTCGCGGTCATACCGGGATTTCCCGATGCCGCGATGAGCCTCGCCGCGGCCGACCTCGGCGAGCGGGACTTGGCAGCCGCCGAGCCGCGGATTCGCGCCTTGCTCGACGACAGCCGCTTGAGTCCGACCGAGCGCGCCTATGCCAACGGATTGCTCGGCGACACGCTCGATGCCAAGAATGACACCGACCAGGCGTTCGCAGCCTATACGCTGTGCAACCATGAGCTGCGGCGCGTCTACGCCGTCCGCTTCGCGAAGGGGAGAGATGCGCTTGATTACGCGCGCTCTATGAACTCTTGCTTCGAGCGTACTCGACCCGAGATCTGGAGTTCCCGGGCACCGCCGGATGCCCGCTGCACAGGCGCCGCCGCGCACGTATTCCTATTGGGTTTTCCCCGCTCGGGAACGACCCTGCTCGACGTGATACTCAAGGGCCACCGCGACGTCGTCGGTCTCGACGATAACGAGTCGATGATCGATGCCGTGCGCGAGTTCATGCAACGTCCGCAAGATTTGGACGGCATTGCGGCCGCGCCGGACGCGACGCTGGTTCGGTTGCGAACGGCCTATTGGCAGCGCGTCGCCGCCGCCGGTGTCGAGGTGCCTGGAAAAGTATTCATCGACAAGAATCCGCTCAATACTTTGAAAATGCCGCTGATATCCCGGCTGTTTCCCGATGCCAAGATTCTATTTGCCTGCCGGGATCCGCGCGACATAGTCTTCAGTTCGTTCCGTCATCGCTTCGCTATGAGCGCGCCTTATTTCGAACTGCTGAGCGTCGAGAGCGCGGCGCGCTATTACGATGCCGTCATGCGGCTTTCCCTGCGATTTATCGCCATCCTTGCGCCGGAAATCTGCCTCGTACGGCACGAAGACGTCGTCGCCGAATTCGGGCGCGAGATGAAGCGCATCTGCACATTCCTCGCTATCGATTGGGATCCGGCGATGGGCGATTTTGCCTTGCGCAGCAAGAGTCGCGAAGCGCCGACGCCAAATACCGCGCAGCTCGTCAAGGCCTTGAATACCGAAGGGATCGGTCAATGGCGGCGCTACCGGGCGCATCTTGCGCCCGTGCTTGACTTGCTGGATCCATGGGTAAAGCGCTTTTATTACGAAGATTAGGCCGCGCTCGAATCACGCGGCATCGGGCAGCGTGAACCAGCAATTGAACGCAATCGTGATGCGCTCGCCCTCACCCTCGTACGCCTTGACGTCGTGCAGCACCCACGACGGGAACATCACGAGCTGCCCCGCCTCCAGCGACACATTGGCGACTTGATACCCGTAAGGCAGCGGCATTCTTGCATTGCCCGCATCCATGTACATGGCGCTCATGATCATCGGATTGACGAAGCAGAGGAGTCCGCTGTCCGTCTTGTCGAGGTCATGCCTGCCTGGATCGACGCAATACACGCCGCTCCAGGAGGCGTTAGGGTGATTATGCAACCCAAAAAAACCGCCGCGCCGCGTCACATGGAACCAGGAGTCGTTGTAGATTTGCAGCCGTTTGATCGCCGCCGCGTCATAACCGTTCAACCGACCCACCAGGGAAAAAAGCTGGTTCCAGCAAAAGACCTTCAACTCCTGAACCGCCGCGTCGCTTTCGCGAAATAAATTGAAGTGGCTTTCGAACAGCGCCGCGTTGCGCTGCGTCAGTGGCCGCGGGTTGGCCGCCGTGCCGCTCTTTTCCTGCGCATAGATATAGCGCTTCAGCGCCGCATTGATTCGCTCGGGCTCCGGATGGCGGCTGAACGTGAACGGCACGCTGAACATGTTGATGACTTCCGGCGATGGCATTTACGCTCCTCGAATCGCCGGCTTGGCGGGCGCCGGATACTGCTGTACGACATCCCCAAGCGCCTCTTTCAGCTCGCCTAGAAACGGCTCGTAGTTGCGCCACTGATCGACGCTCTCGGCGTACAGCGGCCGGCGCACCTGCTCGGAACTCGCGGTCTGCACGACCCTGCGGGTTTCGTGGAAACGCAGGCATTGATCTTCGAACGGCAGTCCGCAGTACTCTAGCAGCCGGCGTACTTCACCGTCCAAGTCCCCGACGAGATCCTCGTAGAATACCCGGTGAATGCGTCCGGGAAGCACGGCGTCGAAATGCTCCATGAGCCGGACGTAATCGCGGTAGTACCGGCCAAGATCACCAAGGCTATAGGTGAACCACACGCCCGCTTGGAAATGCTGCTTGAAATTCGCGAAGCAGCAGGAGAGCGGCGAGCGCCGCGAATCGATGATTCGCGCGTTGGGCAAAATAAGATGGATGAGGCCGGCGTGCCAGAAGTTGCTCGGCATCTTGTCGACGAAGCGCGCTCTGCCGAGGAGCCGGTTGGGCCGCGTCTGCTGAAGATAGCGGAGCCCAAGTTGCTCGAGCTCCTCGCGCGTCAGACGCGCGACCGAGTCCGGGTAGGCCGGCGGCTGTCCCGCCGCTCCCAGCGCGCCGAGTTCCAGCGCGAAACCCGGAACATCCGGCAGCTCGCGCGTGCCCTCCACCTGCGAATGGCTCGCGAGAATTTGTTCGAGCAGCGTCGAGCCCGAGCGCGGCAACCCGACGATGAAAATCGGATCGGGCGCCGCACAGCCGCAGCCCGCGCGCGCGGCAAGAAACGCCGGCGTGTAGAGAGCCCGGGTACGCTCGACGAGCCGGGTATTGCATTCGCCGTCGTACTGGACCGCACGGCGCCGTAGCGCGTTGCCGCGCGCATAATGCGCGAACGACTCAGAGAAGTTGCGCGCATCTTCGAGCGCCTTGCCGAGCGCGAACTCGAACTGCAGACGATCGTTGTCGTCGAAGTTCTCACTCGCCGCCAGCGTTCGCATGGCATCGACATCGCGGTCGCTGAAGCGAAAGGTCTTTAAGTTGGCAAGGCAAAACCAGGCTTCGCCGCATCCGGCTCTAAGTTCGGCAGCGTTGCGATAGGCGGCGATCGCTGCATCGGTGCGGCCGGCGGTGCGCAGCGCGTGGCCGTAGGCTAGCCATAGCAACTCGTTACCCGGATACTCATCGATCAGCGACGAGAGAATCCCTATCGCGCGGCCGTTCTGTCCCAGCAGGCCGTAGGCCGAAGCCTGCAGCGAACGGTAGCGCAAGTTGTCCGGCTCGAGCGTCAGTAGGCGCTCGAGCAGCGGCAGCATCGGATCCGCCTTTTGCTGAGCGTATAGAACCCGCGCTAAATCGAAACGCGCGCGGCTGTAGCCCGGCGCGACTGTTAGACACTCGGCGAGCAACCGCTCGGCCTCGACATAGTCCTCGCGCCCGAAAAAGATTGCAGCCAGCATGCGCATCGCCGCCACGTCCCGCGGCGCCTCGGCGAGCCGGCGCCGCAGCAAGGATTCGGCGGCGGCGAGGCGCTGACCGGCCATTGCCGCTGCGGCTTCGGCGAGGTGTTGCTCCACAGGTACGAGGCGCGTGAATTGCGCGTACGCCGCATCGCAGGCCGGGGCATCGCCGCGCGCGGCCTGCAGTGCCGCGAGTTCCTGCCAGGCCTCCGCGAGATTCGGTTCTATCTGCAACCCGCGCGTCAGCGCGGCGATAGCCTGCGTCTCGCGACCTTCGGCGGCGAGAGTGCGGCCGATCTCGAGTTGGATCAACGCCGAGTCAGGCTGCGCGGCCTCGAGCTCGGCAAAGGCCGCGCCCGCCTGCGGGTCGCCGCTGTTGCGGCGCGCCGTGCCAAGCAGCAGGGTCGCCGCCGGGTGGCCCGGGTGATCGCCGAGGATCTCCGTGGCCGCTCGAATGGCGGCCGCAGGATCGCTGTCCAAAAGCGCCGCCGCCCGCATCAGCATAAAATCGATTTCAACCGCGCCAGCCAAAGCGTACTCCGTCGTCAAACCGCGCTAAAATTCGCGTTTGCACACCAGGCACCATAGGGGAACACCTTGAGCAACGTCAATGCCGCCAACCAGGACGACGTCGCAATTCTGCGGATGATTCAGGCGTGCAAGGCGGCGGGCGCGGCCGGGCGTGAGAGCGAGGCGGATCAGCTGCTGACGCGCGCCGCCCAGATTGCACCTGCTCACCCGGCCGTGCTGAATGAGCTCGGATTGCGCATGATGCAGCGTGGCGAGGCCGCCAAGGCACGCGAGTTGTTCCAACGCGCCACCCAGATCGATCCAAATCACCCGTCGTTGTGGTCAAATCTCGCCGCAAGCCTCGACGCACTCGGATTGCCCGGTGAGGAATTGGATGCGATCGAAAGGGCCCTTGCGATCGAGCCCCGCCACTTGGCTTCTCTGCTGCAGAAAGCCGCGCTGATCGAGGCGCGCGGCGATGCGCGCAATGCGGCGCGCGCCTACCGCAACGCGCTCGCGATCTTGCCGTCCAGTGCGGCGCCACCGCCAACGGTCAGTGAGGCGGTAGAGCGCGCGCGAGCGGCGGTGCGCGCGGACGATGCCGCGCTTGCCGGTGTGCTCGAGGAGCGCTTGGCGCAGATCCGTGCCAGACACGGCGGCGGCCCCTACCGGCGCGTCGACCGGTGCGTCGAGTTGTTGACGGCCCAACGCAGACGCTACGACCCGCAGCCGACGTTCATGTATTTTCCCGAAATCCCGGTTGTGGAATTCTTCGAGCGCGCCGATTTCCCCTGGCTCGATGCCATCGAAGCCGCCGTCGACGATATCCGCGCGGAGCTGACCACGGTGTTGGTCGCCGATCGAGCCGGCCTCGAGCCCTATGTCGCCTACCCCGATGGCGTACCCCTCGATCAGTGGCGTGAGCTCAACAAATCGCGCCGCTGGAGCGCCTATTTTCTGTGGAACCAGAGCGTGGCGCAGGCTGCTCACATGGCGCGCTGTCCACATACGGCGCAAGCCCTCAAAGCTGCGCCCCAATGCGACGTAGCGGGACGCGGACCAACCGCGTTCTTCTCGATTCTCGATGCGAAAACACATATACCTTCGCATACCGGGGTCACCAACACGCGGCTGACCGTGCATTTGCCCCTCATGGTGCCGCCCGACTGTGGTTTTCGTGTCGGCGGGGAAACGCGCGAATGGGTTCCGGGCAAGGCCTGGGTATTTGACGATACGATCGAGCACGAAGCGTGGAACCGGTCTGACGCGCCTCGGGCGATTCTGATCTTCGACATCTGGAACCCGTTCTTGAGCTCAGCGGAACAGGACTTGGTACGTGCCGCGACCGAGGCTGTAGGCACTTACTACGGCAACACGGCGGAAGGTGTCGCATGAGTCTGCGGCGAAGCGGTCTTTGCATCCTGCCGCTCGCGGTCTTGAGCACCGCCGCGCTCGCGGGCGTTCAAGGCGGTTCGAGTTCACTGCCGGCGAACACGCTCCGGGCATGCGCGTCAATCGGCGCGCCGACCGATCGGCTCGCGTGCTATGACCGGCTTGCAGGGCGCGCGGCGCCCCTGCAGTCGCAGCCGGCGCCTGCGCCGGCGCCAGTACCAACGCCCGCGCCGGCGCCGACGAGCGCAAGGGCAGCGCCCGTCGCGCCAGCCCCTAACGACTCCTTCGGACTCTATGCCGCCGAGCATCCCGCACCGCCAAAACCCGCCGCAGTACTCAAGATAAAAGTCGTTGCACTCGGCGTGAGTCCGAGCGGTAACCCCACGGTGACGCTCGAGGGAGGCCAGTTGTGGGAGCTCTACGACGCGGATCCGCTGCTCGCGATCGGGGATCTGGTAACCATCCACCGCGCCGCGCTCGGTTCCTTTCTGATGTACACCCCGACTGGACGTCGGCATCGAGTAGAGCGGCTGCGCTGAACCAAGAGCTGCGCCCGGCGGGGCGCATCACCAAAAAAAACGGCGGGCGTATAGCCCGCCGTCTTAAAGGTCTTCGCTGTCCTACGCTTAGAACTCGGCCGACACGCGTAGGTACATGTAGCGGCCCAACGCATCGTAGGTTCCCGGGAACGTGTTGCCGTTGCAAGAACTGCCGTTCGGCGTGATCACGGGGCAGTCGGAGGCAAATCCGCCGCCGCCATCCGGAACGATCGGCGGATCCTTGTCAGCGATGTTGTTGACGCCGAGCTGCATACGCAGGGCCTTATAGAGTCCAAACGATGCTGCCATATCAAAATAATTATACGCACCGATGTGCGAGGTCAGAGGCAATGCATTGCCGCTCAACTGCGGGTTTGTGCTCAACTGCTGCGAGTTTGCAGAACCGATGTAGCGCCATCGCAGCGTGAGGCTGAGCGCGTCCCACGGCGTCGCCCAGGTCGTGTTCAGAACGTGACGCCATTTCGGATTCGGCGCACCGCAGGTGACGCCGAAATACCCCGCACAGTTATAGGCCGGTCCACCCGTCAGCGGTTCGGTGCCGAGATTGTTCAGCCTCGTACCCTCGAGCGAGAAACTCAGCCCTCCCACCGGGAGGGAGTGATGGTAGTTAGCCTTGAGGTCGATACCCCTCGTCGTCAACGACCCGAAGTTGACGTTCGTGTCGGCAACGAATCCTCCGTTACTCCGCCACAGCGAACCGTTCGCATCGCGATGGATCGCGCCGCAATACGCCGCGCTGCCCGTAGAGAGGCAGTTGGCCAGAATCGTATCGGCACCGATTCCACCGATCGTGTCCACGAGCTTGATCTGGAAGTAATCGATAGACACCGACAGATTCGGCGCCACCCGCGGCGTCAGCACGATGCCCGCCGAGTAGGTGTCCGAGGTTTCCGGCGTCAGGTTGGGGTTGCCGCCCAACAAGCCGTTGTACTGGGCTGCGGGATTCGCCCCGATATTGCCGAATTGCCCGGCGGTAACACCCGTTTTTGCGCACTGCGCGAAGGTGGCGCCGTTGGCAAGCGTTTGCTGCGCCAGAGGGGCGAGCGGGTTGGTAACAGCGCCCGAGCACGGGTCGGTCGAGCCGTCGAGAGCGACCGATTGCGGGCTGAACAACTCGAGGATGTTCGGCGCACGCACCGCACGCTGGTAGCTCGCGCGTAGACGCACGTCGCTCACCGGCTGCCATGTGAGACCGAACTTATAGGTATTGGTCTTGAAGCCGAGGCTGTAGTCGGAATAGCGATAGCCGCCTTCGACCGCCAGCGACTTGGCACCCGGAACGTTGTTGAGCAACGGCACGCCAACTTCGGTGAATAGCTCGCTGACGTGGTAGCCACCCGCCACCGGCGTCGTCGGACCGCCCGATCCGGCGGCATTGCCGAGCTGGCTTTCGAGGTCCGGCGAGAAATCCGCCGACTCGGAGCGATACTCGGCGCCGACATTGACCTTCACGCCTTCGTTGGCCGAAGGGATCTTGAGGCCCATTTTGCCGAGATCGCCGGTCACGGAACCGGAGACGATCTGCTCGGTCGTGGTCGCCTGAACGAGCAGCGGGATCGACAAATAGTTCGTCGCCGCCGGCGTCACACCGCCCGGTACCCAGATGTTCCACGGCACGCATTTCTTGTCCGTTCCATTGATGACCGACGCGCAGGTCGGCACGCCCCCGGGGCCTGGGACCACCGTCAGCGCATTTTGGATATAGGCGTTATTCAGATAATTCAGGTTGGCGTTGGCGCCGTCGACCGTACTGCGCTGGCCGTAGACGTCGAACGAAAAGGCATCGCTGATGGCGCCCCTCAAACCCACGACCGTGCGGAACGAATTGGAGTCGAAACTTGCGATTCGAGGGCCGCCCTCGGCGTTGCGGCGGCCGATGTACATGTTGATGCCAGGCGTCGTGACGCCGCCGATCACTTGCGTCGGAGTGCCTTGAGCCGCCAAATTCGCCGGCGAACAGATCGTCGACTGCTCCTGTGCCGTCAACAGCGGATCATTGCAGGGAATGAACGAATTCAGGAAAAAGTCGCCGCTCGCCGCGATCTGCGCCTGCGTGGTGTTGCGCGAGAACATGACTTCGCCATAGGCGGTCAGCTTGTCGGTGACGTCGTAATGGACGAACGAGCCTGCCGTGGTGCGCTCGTTCGGCGTCTGGAAAAAATTCAGCGGACCGTAATTATATAGATCGGTCGCGGCGTTGAACGGCCGGAACTGGCCAGTCGTGCCGTCGACGGTGTTGGTAAAGAGCGCGGTGCCGGCATTGCTATACGCTTGGAAATACCCACCAGCCCCATGCGAGGCCGACGTCCCCGAGCCGGCGCAGTGCAGTGCGCCTGTGCTCTTCGAGCCGAGCGTACAGGCGGAGTAGTCGTATTGGCCCTCGAGCACGGCGGCCTTGCGGTCGTAGGTCGCGTAAAACGTCGCGTTGCCTCTGTTGTCGGCGAAATTCGAGCCGATCAGCACCGACACATTCTTGCCGAAGCCCGTATCGACCGTGTGATCTGGCAACGCGTCGCCCGCCGCGGAAACCACGCTCGCCACGGAATTGCCGTTGGAATGCTGGTAGAAATCGTAGCTGGTATCGATCTTGACGCCCTGGAAATTCGTGTTCAGCACGAAGTTCACGACGCCCGCCACGGCATCCGCGCCGTACACAGCCGAGGCGCCGCCGGTAAGGATATCGACCCGCTCGATCAAGGCCGCCGGGATTTGGTTGATGTCGGAAAAGTTCCGGCCATCGCCAAATCCGGGGCCGAGCCGGCGGCCGTTGACGAGCACCAAGGTGCGCTGCGGACCCAAGCCACGCAGGTTGACCGTTGCCGTACCGTCGGCGCCGTTGGATACGGTCGAGTTCTGGCCGGCGAAAACCATCGGTAGGTTGTTGAGGATGTCCTCGGTCCGCGTCAGGTTCGTCAATTTGATATCAGTGGCGGAAATCGACGTGATGGGACTGATAGCCGTCAAATCCGGCGACGCGATGCGCGATCCGGTGACGACCACTTCCTGCAGCATCGCTGTGCTCGCCGATTGATCGACAGGTGCGGGTGCGGTCTGCGACAGCGCTACAGGCATGGCAGCCGTTGCCGCCGCCGTAGCGAGCGCAGTGCGGATTGCAAATTGCAATTTGCGATTATTCCCCATTTCGTTGCTCCCTAAATTCAGAATCCCATTAGCGGTCGGCAGAGCGCGTGCGGCGCGCACTTGCCGGATATGTGTCAATTACACCACGACAATCTGTTGTTGCCAAGCCGCTGCATTCCTATTTGCCGGATTTTTATTGGATCGTGGGGGCGACCATCTTGCGATTCCGCTCGCAAGACCACCCGCGCCGGCAAAGCCAGCGCCAGGCGGGTACCACACCGGTTACGCAGCGTACGCAGGGTTGAAATGGTTCTGCGAGACGGGAAAATGCGCGGCTTTCCAGTATGTGCATGGGATTTTTGGGGAACAAATCGGCATCTTCAATCGGGCCTTCACTGGTGGTCAAGTACCTGTGTGTACGAGGCGCCGACTGCAAACACGCTGGTTTGTTGCTTGTTAGCAACAGAATATACCCAAGCTGGTTCCGCCGCTGCGCCGGAGCCGCCGATGACTACGGCGAGTTCGGGTAAAGTGCCGGCTTCAGATGAAGCGGCGGCCCAAACCATGAAAAATCAGTCGTTTCTGAACAGACTGGGATACGCGGCGAACGGGCTCGCCGCGGCGCTCAAGCGCGAAGCGAGTTTCCGCACCCAAACCCTGCTCGCGGCGGCCGCGGCGGTCGTGCTCGCGCTGCTGCGCCCGCCTCTCCTGTGGATCGCGCTGTGCATCCTCTCGGCCGCGGCGGTCCTCGCGCTGGAACTGATCAACACCGCGCTCGAACAGCTGGCGGACCATCTGCACCCCGGCACCCACGCGGCGATCCGTACCGCCAAGGACTGCGCGGCCGCCGCGGTTCTGATCGGCGCGGCGGCCGCGGTAATCGTCGGTTTGC
Organism: Steroidobacteraceae bacterium; assembly: GCA_035531435.1. Lineage (GTDB taxonomy): Bacteria > Pseudomonadota > Gammaproteobacteria > Steroidobacterales > Steroidobacteraceae > Bog-1198. Next base: position 91,104 of record DATKSW010000029.1, read on the forward strand.
TGACCGTCGCGGTGAGCCTGCGCTGGATCTAGCCGCGCGGGATCTTGACCAGCGCGAGCGCATCGGGCTCGAGGCTCAAGGTCAGCACGCCGCGCTGCAAATGCGTGCGCTCGGGCGGCCCGAGCGCGGTCGCGGCGTTCATCCATGCGACCTGCGCCGGGGTCGGATAGCGCGGACTGCCCATCGTCCTGTAGATCGGCAGGACGTTGCCGTGCTCATCGTCGATGCGCTGGATCTCGACGGCGGCGTTAAGAGCCGTGCCGCGGACGATGAGGCGGATCGTCTTCGTGACGCCCCGCACGCCCGGGTCGACGAGGTTCCAGGCCGCGATCACCAGGGCGCCGTCCTTGGTGCGCGTGACGATGACGCGCTTCGAAGAGTTCGCGAGGCGTGAATGCCCGAGCTCGTGCAGGAGTCCGAACGCGTAATAGCTCGGCTTGTTGATACCGCCGTTGGCGCGCAGCCCGTACATGCCCTCGAACGGCCGCCGGCTGGGACCGCTCTCTTCGAACACGTCGGAGAACGTCCAGTACGACATCATGTCGACCATTCCATCGCAGGCGCGCACCGTGTCGGCGAGCGCGGCGCCGACGAAGGTGGTATCTCGCGCGCCCAGCGCGCCGATCACGTTCCACTCCGTCCAAAGGAGCGGCAGCTTGGGCAGCGCCGACGCCGCGATCTGCCGATGCACCTTGGCGACCGCGCGGCAGATCCGCTCGTCTTCCGGCACCGGTTTGTCGCTGTGAAACAGGTTCTCGACCGAATCATCGGCATAGCCGTGCGTGGAGACGAAGTCCACCGGCACGTGATTCTCGGCGACGTGCGCGATGAAGGCGCGGACCCAGGAGGCCGCCGCGGTCGCGGGGCCGCCGACGCGCAGGCGCGGATCGACGGCTTTCAGCGCCCGCGCGGTCTGGTCATAGAGATAGAAATACGTCTTCTGTTGCGGCACGCCGCCCCAGAAATCGATGTTCGGTTCGTTCCACACCTCGAAATACCATTGGGCGACTTCGTCTATGCCGTAGCGCGAGATCAGGTGCTGGGCGAAGGCGCGGATCAATGCGTCCCACTTGAGATAATCCTTCGGCGGAGAGACGTTGGGCTTGTACCAAAAGACGTGCAGATCGTCGGGATTGAACGCCAGTTCCTTCGGCATGAAGCTGAGCTCGACGAACGGGCGGACGCCGTTCTTCAGCAAGCCGTCGTAGATGCTGTCGACGAGCGTGAAATTGTAAAGTGCATCGCCGTGGTCGTCTTCGGTATAGACGCCGACGTCGTCGTCGAGAATGCCGTGGAAGCGCACGTAATCGAAGTCGGCGACCTTCTTCACTGCGCGCAGGTCGACAAGGTAGCTTTCGCGCATCGCGAGGATGGCGTGCCCGGAACCGAACATGCGTTCCCAGAAATGCGGGAACGGGGTCGCGGCCGCCGCGGCATCGACGCGCACCGTCTCCTCTGCGAGCGCCGGAGCGGCGAGGCAGCAGGCGCCGAGCAGCAGCGGCAGTAGTAGACGGCGCATCGCCCGATCCTACCGCACTGCCGCCGCAGATGAGAGAAATTTCAGCCCCCTCAAGTATTCATCGTTTGCCGCAGAAAGTGCGCAGGCCTACCGTAGTGCGATCGGGCGCCATTGCTCGAATGGAGTTTAAGAGATGATCAGCCAATTATTGAAGACGGCTTCGCTGTCCCTGCTCGCCGCCGCATCGATCTGCGCCGGCGCGGCGGCCGCACCGGCCGCCGCCCTGCACGTCTCGCTGACCCAGGCGCCGGTCGTCATGCGCCTCAGCAACGATGAGTTCCGCATCGCCTTCGGCATCGATGGCGGGCGCTGTGCCGAGACCGGTTGCCGGGGCGTGATCCGCTACCGGGTCTACTGGAAGACGGAAGACGGCAGGACCCGATCGGAGATCAAACAGGTGAGCTACGCGCTCGCCCCGCGCGCGAGCCGCACGATCACCGTGGATCGCCAGTACTTCGACACCGCCGAAGGCGCACACACGACCGATGTGGTCAAAGTGCGGGTCGAAACGATCAGCTGCCGCGAGGGCCTCGCGGCCTCGATCTGAGGCGTGGATCTGAGGCGCGGCGGGGTCGCGGCGCCCTGCGACGCCGCCTCGACGGCAGTTGGCTATCGCGCCGCCACCCCGAGCGTCCGCAGCGCCTGATACATCGGCTCGAATGGATATCCGTCGAGAACCAGCGAGTGTTCGTCCTGTCCATTGGGTCCGCCGTGGACCCACATCACCGTCGGATACTTGCGGCCGGCGACAAAGGACGGCGGTTCAGCGCGGTTATTCGCGACCGGCGCACATCATTGCTCCGAGTCGGATACGCTCAGGCTTCGATGCGCAGGACTTCGGCCTCGCGGCCGAGGACTTTTAGAACATCGCCGACCTCCGCGCCGATCGCCGCCGCCGCGAGCGGCGATACATAGCTCAACAGGCCGGCGGCCGGATCCGCTTGATCCTCGCCGACGATGCGAAACGCCTGTTGCGCGCCGTCGCCGAAGCGCAGCGTGACCCGCACGCCGAAGCGCACTGCCGCGGGCGTCTGCGGCGGTTCGACGAGGCGCGCGCTCTTCAGCCTTTGCGTCCAATAGCGCAGTTCGCGCGCCGTGCGGGCGAGCGCGCTCTGGTCGGCGGCGGCGCGCGCTTCCTGGCGCGCGCCCTCGAGGGACTTGATCTGCAGCTCGATTTGCCGCAAGCCCTCGGCCGTGACCAAGTTCGGGTGCGCGCTGACGGGGCGATCCGGCAGCAGCGCATCCGGATCCTGGTCCGATTCGCGCACGAACGCGCGGCTCACGGCGGCGCCGCTCCCGCGAGCGCATACGGGCCGCCGCGCTGCAACGCCCGTCGATAGGCGTCCCGGCCGTGAATCCGCTGCAGAAACTCGAAAAGTCTCGGCAGGCGTTCATCCAGGCCGGCGCGCCGCGCCGCGGCCTCCAGCGGAAAGCTCATTTGGATATCGGCGGCCGTGAACGCCTCGCCCGCAAACCACGGATGCAGGCCGAGTTCGGATTCCAGGTAATCCAGGTGCGTTTTGATCTGCGGACCGATGAACGCGCCGTGGACCTTGCGGGCGATGGTGCGCCCGATCGTGCTGACCGGCCACGGCGCGGGCCCCGCGGCGACGCGGTCGAACACCAGTTTCAGCAGCAATGGCGGCATCGCCGAGCCCTCGGCATAATGCAGCCAGTAGGTATAGCGCAGGCGTTCCGGCGTCCCGGGCGGCGGAATCAGCCGGCCGCCGCCGTATTGGTCGACGAGATATTCGATGATCGCGCCGGACTCGGCGAGCGTGCGCGCGCCGTCGGTGATGACCGGCGATTTGCCGAGCGGGTGTACGGCGCGCAAGGCCGCCGGCGCCAACATGGTCTGCGCGTCGCGTTCGTAGCGCTTGACCTCGTACGCCAGGCCGAGCTCCTCGAGGAGCCACAGAATCCGCTGCGAGCGCGAATTGTTCAAGTGATGCACGCTGATCATCGGGCCATTCTATGCCATCGCGCGCACCGTGCGCGCACCGCGCGCGCGCCGCTCCGGCGGCTCGCAGATGGATCTGCTACGGGCGGCGGCGTGCATCGCCGCCACGCAGGCGGATCTCGCCTAAGCACGGCTCGAGCAATCGGCCGATGCCCGAAGCGAAGCCCATCGTGCGAAGCAGCGCGAACGCGCGGATCCTCGCCCGCGGCATGGCCTCGTGAAGGCGCCACGCCGCGCCGAGCAGGGTTCTGCCCTTGGTGACGATATCGTCGATCAGCACTATATCCTCGCAGGCAAGTGCGCGCGGCGCGCACCCTGCCGCGACGACGAGCGACGCGTAGTGCTCGGCAACCGTCGGCCGCGCGCCGGGCGGCGCCGTCGCCGATTTGCGCACGCCGCGAACGCGTTCGAGGCCCCGCCAGACGCCGCCGCCGAGACCTGCTCGAAACAGCGCATCTGCGAGGCCCGCCGCCGCCCAAGGCATGGCGCGCGCCGGCGGCGCGCTGCCGGGAACCGGCACGAGCAGGCTTGCGGCACCGAGTAATTCCGCGAGCGGCGGCCGCGCGTCCGCCTCGCCGCGCACGCGCGCCGCGCAGCGCACCAGAATTTGCGCGTCCGCCGACTTCAACAAGGCGCACAACCGTCGCGAGCGCGCCGCTGCCGCGCCGCCGCCGCTCGGTGAATAGACGTAGCAGGACGCGAACGGCAACGCCGGCACGGCGTCCACGCCCTCGAATCTGCCTTCGCGCCATGCATCGCAGCCGCGCGCCGCGACGCTAGCGTCCGAGATCATCATCGGGCGTGGGCTTATGCGCCGCAGCTGTGGCCGCCGCCTTCGCCTCGGCGCGCATCGCGAGCCAGCGCTCGCGCGCCTCGCGCCGGATCTCCTCGAGATCCTGCGGCGCCGCCGCCGCGCTGCGCGTCGCGGCCCGCTCCACGCGCGCCGCGCGCTCCTGCACCCGCGCCAGATGCTCCGCGCGCAACCGCTCTGCAACGAAGCTGCGCTCGCCGCGCCGCTCGATCTCCACGGCCGCCCGTGGCAGATGCGGCTGCGGTTCGCGGTCGATCCCCTGCGCCGCGAGGCTTCGATGATCGACGCGCGCATCGATGTGTGCCGCGGCGAGGGCGCCGTTGATCGCCGCCGACCAGCGTTCGCGCAGCGCCGCGACTTCGCTGAAAAACGGCTGCAAGCCGCGTTCGCGGCGCCGCGTGTCGTTGATTTCGAGCGTGGTCTTCGCGCCGAAGCCCTCGGTCTGCAGCTCGCGTGTCGTCGCCAGCAGATGCGCATGATGATTGCGCGGGTCCGTGCGCGGCGCATGAATTGCGACATCGACGGCGAATCCATAGCGGTCGGCGAGCTCATGCGCGAAGCCGCGCACCAATCCGAGACGCTGCTCGGCGCTCATCTCCGCGGGCAGCGCAACCAGGATTTCGCGGGCGACGCGCGCATTTTTCCGTGGCTCCGCCGCCTCCGCCGCGTTCCACAGCGTCGCCCGATCCTGCGCCCAGCTCATCTCGGAGTCGGCGAACTTCTCCGGCAGCACGATCTCCTTGTGCAGTACGCCCTCGCGGGACACATGATCGAAGGTCTTGCCGGTGCGTTCGTCGCGCAGCCGTTCGCCGCTGCGGTAGGAGCTCGCGCGTACCGCGCTACCGCCGGCCGCCCGGCCGAAGGTTTTCATGTAGAGGAAATAGACGGCCATGGCGGCGGCCTCGGGGTTGCAGAGAGCGCATCGAGGAACGGCGGATCCAAGGCATGGCCGCAGGCGCGCGCCGCGAACGGCTCGCGGACGGCAAAGAGGACGATGCGCCGAGCCGCCGCGGGCGTCGTCGGCATGAAGGCGACGTCCGGTTCGCAGTGCAGATAGTGGTCGCCCTGGGCCGCGCCGCAATGCGCACAGTGATTGATCCAATAGCGGCCGTCGATCGTCCTGCTGTAGGCGTAGCGGTACAGCGGCGCGATCCCACGCAAACGCAGCTCGGCGTCGGCACACAGGAACTGCACGTAGAAGATCCAGGCGCGCGCCCCGGCCGGCCGCCAGACATCGGCCGGCGCAACCGCGCCGCCGGCGTCGTCGCCGTCGTCGCCGTCGTGATCCTCGTCGTCCTCGTCATCCTCGCCGTCCGCGATCAGCGTCTCGTGGGTCGGCGGCAAGGCGATGCCGACTACCGGCGTCGCGCCACCGCAATGCCAGCAGGCGCGCAGTGTGCGCGCCACCTGGTAGCACGGTGCGCGCACGTTGGCATCGGCGGCCGCCGGCGGCTCGTCCATCTAAGGCGCTCCGCCGGCCGTGAAGAATCCGCGCGCGGCCGCAAAAGGCGGCGGCCGCAGCGCCACCTTGAACCATGCGGGCGACGAAGCACGCTTCAAATAGCCGCGCAAATCCGCCAACTGTTCGATCTCGGACGGCATGACCGCCGCTTCCGTGACGAACTGTTCGCTGATGTTGGTCGAGCGGCGCGCGCCGCCCTTGGAGAGCCAGCCGGCGCGCTCGCGATTGCGCGCGGTCTGCCGCCTGCGGACTTCGCGCTCGCCGATCAACTTCGAGGCGAACTGCGAGGTCCCGCCGTTCTCGCTGCTTGCGCAACGCAAGATCAGCGTATTGCCGCAATTTTCGACAATCGTCTGCGCATCGCCGCCTCCATAGGTCGAGGATACCTGCGCGATCGACTGCAAGCCGATCACGCAACGGCCACCGAACTTGCGCAGGCGCGCGAGCGCATCCTTCAGGCCGTCGATCGCGCCCAAGGCGTCGAGTTCATCGACGATGACCCACAGGCGTTGATCGCGATCTTCGGCGCCGTTCATCGCCTCGAAGATCGCGAGGCGCAGCCAGGCTGCGATCATCGAGCGCAGCGCGGCGATCTGGCCCGCCTTGTACGGAATGTACAGAGAGCCCGGCGCACGGCAGTCTCTGACCCAGTGGCGCACCGAAAACGGCGCCGCCCGTTGCGCCTCGATGTGCTCGAGGGCCGCGACCGCGGAGCCGGTCACCGAGCGGATCGAACCGAACATACGGGCGTTGTCGGGATCGAGGAACGGCTGCGCCGGCGTACCGGCAACCAGCGGCCGCAATTCCTCGCTGGAGGCGACCGTCAGGAGCCGCCACAACTCCGCCGCGCTGCGCCGATTGCCGTCGCGGCAGCGGCGCGCGACCGCGTTGAAGAAGGTGCGCGCGTAGCCGCGCCATTCCTGTCCCGAGGCATCCGCCGACGAGGGGATCAGGCCGCTCGCCAGCTGCTCGACGTCGTAGCGATCGTGGATTTCCGCGCACCAATCCCACCGGACCGAGCCGGGTTCGAATGGATTCAGGAGAACGTCGCCGCGGTACGGCGCGAAGAAGCGGCGCATGTAGCCGCCGTCCGGATCGGCGATCACGGCGCGGTCCCCGCGGCCGATCGCGCCGGCGAGGAGTTCCTGAATCGCCGTGGATTTGCCCGTGCCGGTCGTGCCGATCACTTTGAAATGCTTGACTTCATCGAGCGGCGCAATGTCGACGCCGGCGAGCGTCAGCCGCTCTGCGCCGGCGAGCCGCCGGCGGCGCGCGCGCCGCACCGCATTCCGGCCGTCGGCGAGCAGGACGCCGCGCCGGTGGACATCGCCCGTGCGCGTACGCGCCCGCAGGCGCAGCAAAACCGCGCAGGCGAACGGCAGCAACGCGATCAGCGTCGCCGCAACGCGCAGCGTCGCATGGCCGGCCGCGGGCAACCACCAGATCATGCTCAATAGCCCATGGCGATGAGGTAATCGGCGTTTTTGCCGTACGCGGGCCCTTGGCGCCGGACGCGCACGCAAAGCCGTCGCGCATCGCCGCAGCGCCCCCATTCGACTCGCGCCCCTTGCGCCGCCAGTCGGCCGATGTCGAGCGCGAGCGCCGCGCGCTCGCCGCGCATGACGTCGATCTGCCGTGCCGACGGCAGGGTAAGGCGGACGGCGGCGCCCGAAGCCGCAGCCGTCGCCGCCGCCATGGCGATGCCGAGGAGCGCGGTGCGCACGCTCGCCGCGCGCTTCAAGCCCTGCAGCGCCTTCACGGCGCGATCGCTCTCGGCAGCGACGAATTTGAGCTCGTCGATAAGCGTGCGGCGGATTTCGTCGCGCACTATTTCGTCGAGATCTTGCGCATGCGCCTGCAAGTGCGCGAGGCTGTCGGCGATCGATTTCTGCTGCGCCTGCACGCTCTCGTACAACAGACCGACTTGCACCGTCTGCTCGCTCATCGCTGCATTACGCTCATTCATGACCAAAACCGGCGGCGCCGCCCCGCCGTTGCCGCGCCGCGGGCGGCGGCATCCCCGCCAGCTGCACCCGCCGCCACGTGCCGTCGGAGGCATGTTTCAAATAGCCCACGAGGTCCGGCAGTTGTTCGATCTGCGACGGCAGCAGCGCGGGCTCCACGCTGAAATGTTCGCCACGCGTCGTCGTGCCGAGAAGTTCGCTCGCGCGCCGGCTCGTCGAAGTCGTCGTGCGCAGCACTTCGCGCTCGCCGATCAGCTGCGAGGCGAATTTTGCCGTGCCGCCGCCCTCGCTCGCGGAGCAGCGCAGAATCAGCGTGTTGCCGCAGTTTTCGACGATCGTGTGCGCATCGCCGCCTCCATAGGTCGAGGATACCTGCGCGATCGACTGAAAGCCGAGCACGCAGCGCGCGTCGAATTTGCGCAGGCGCGCGAGCGCATCCTTCAGGCCGTCGATCTGGCCCAGCGCATCGAGCTCGTCGACGACGAACCACAGCGGGCGGCGCCGCGGCCGCGGCGCATCGGCCGCCGCTTCCTCGCGGTTCATCGCTTCGAAGATGCCGAGGCGCATCCACGCAGAGATCGTCGAGCGCAACGCAGCGATCTGGCCGGCCTTGTAGGGAATGAACAGAACGCCGGGTGAGTCGTCGCGGACCCAGCCGCGCACCGAAAATGCAGGTGCGCGCTGCGCCGCGACGTGCTCCAGCGCGCCGACCGCCGCGGCCGTCACCGATCGGACCGAATCGAACATGCGCGCGTTGTGCTCGTCGAGGAACGGCTGCGCGGGCGTCCCCTGCACCAGCACCTTGAGTTCATCGGTCTCGGCGACGACCAACAGCCGGTAAAGTTCGCCGACGCTCCGAATCCCCGCCTGCTGGGTCTGGCGGGCGACCGCGGTGAAGAACGTGCGCGCATAGCCGCGCCAGCTGCGATCCGCGCCGTCATGGTCGGGAATCAGCGAGTGCGCGAGTTGCTCGACATCGTAGGCGGTCTCGATCTCGGCGAACAGATCCCAACGCACCGAACGCGCATCGAAGGGATTGAGAATCGCATCGCCGCGTTGCGGATCGTAAAACCGATGCAAATAGCCGCCGTCCGGGTCGGCGATCACGGCGCGGTCGCCGCGGCCGAGCGCGCCGCCCAAGAGTTCGCGGATCGCCGTGCTCTTGCCGGTGCCGGTCGTGCCGATCAATTTGAAGTGCTTCGCTTCGTCCCGTGCAGGCACGTCGATGCCGGCGAGACGCAGCGGCGCATCCTGCGCGCCCGCCCGCCGTCCTGCCGTTCGCGCCGGCGCGGCGTAGGGCGCTTCGCACAGCACGGTGCCGCGCCTGTGCGCGCGGTCTTCGGCGCCGGCGCAGCCGGCGGCGCCCGCGATGGTGCGGCCGCCCGCATACCCGAGCCCCGCGCACACGGCCGTGCCGAAAAACAGCTGCATCGCGCCACCCGCGCCGAGCCCGGCCGCATGCAGCCACGGGGTCGCCGCCGCGATGCCGAGTCCGGCCACCACGGTCAATGGCGCCGCCGCGAGCGGCGATATCAAGTAATGATGAAAAGCGGCGCGCCCGCGGGCGAGACCGGCAAGCAACGGCGCCTGTACCGCCCCGTAGGCGAACAGCAATCCCGAGCCGCCGTGGCTGAGCGCTGCGATGCTCATCGTTCCTCCGACGCCGCGCGGCGGCCGCGGCGCGCACGCTCTGGGTCGTACCAGATTTCCTTGATGAATCGCTGATGGCCTTCGACGCCGAACTGGATGACGACGTCGATCAGCAGGTACAGCAGACTCTTGATGTCGCGGCGCGCAAGTTCGCGTCCGCCGGGGTTTTGCTTCACCAGCAGGACGAGCTGCTCGAACGCCAGAGCGGCGCTCGCCGCGTGTACGCTGGTGATCGAGCCCGGGTGGCCGGAATTGACGTTGCGCAGGTAATCAAACGCCTCTTCGGCGCGCAGTTCGGCGAGCAAGATGCGGTCCGGCTTCATTCTCAGGCAAGTCTCTAGAAGCTGCTTCGGCGTCACCCGCGCCACTCCTTGATCGTCCTTGGAATAATAGAGGCGCACGTGGTTCGGGTGCCGGTCGAGCACCAATTCCTGTGCATCTTCGATCGTCACCAAGCGCTCGTCGCCGGGGATTTCGCGTATCAAGGCTTTGGTCCAGGTCGTCTTGCCCGAGCCGGTCGGACCCGACACGAGGATGTTCTTGCGGCTCTGCACCGCAAGGCGCATGAACGCCTCGAACTCGTTTGCGGCGAGCAGCCGCGACAGTTCGGCCTCGGCCGCGCCGGGCGATCGGCCGGCCGGCACGGTCTTGCGGAAGATCCCTCGTTGTGCGAGCTCGCCGATCGACCAAACCGCATCGGACGGCCGGCGAATCGAGATCGCGACGCAGCCGGCCGTGGTTGCCGGCGGCATCACGATCTGCACCCGCTCGCCGCTCGGGAGAGAAGCCGACAGCAGCGGCGAGCTTGCGTCGACTCGCTGCTGCGTCGAATTGGCGATCAATTTCGCCAAGCGATTGCACCAATCGAAATCGGCAAAGAGGAGCGCCTCGCGCCGCCAGCCGACGCCGGTTTCTATGAAAGCCTCGCCCGGACGATTGATGCACAGCTCCATGACCTCAGGGTCGGCGAGCAGCGGGCGCAGCGATCTCAGGGTCAACGCGAGCGCGGACGCCTCCGCCGCCATCTCAACGCCTCGCCGCGCCGCTGCGCAGCGCGTACACCGAGCGAAAATCCAGATCGCGCGCGACCAGCACTTGAATGCGGTCACCCTGCCGCTTTACCACGGTCGGCGGAATGTTGACCGTGCTTTTCAGCACCTCGGTCATCACGCCCTCTGAGGCAGACGGGTTGACGATGACGGCTCCGCCGCCGCTATTGGATGCTTGCACGCCGGCTTGCGTGCCCGCATCGATGATCGACACCAGCATCGCGGCGCCGAAGCGCTGCCAGAAATGCCGGTTGACCTTACCCGGCAATCCGGCGCGGCCGAGTTCATCGGTGCCCGGCGAATCCAGGGGCACAACCACTCCGTCCGGCGTGCGCGCTTCGGTCCACAACACGAACACCCGCGCCATCCCCTGCTGCACTTGGCCGCGGACCTCGCCGACGAGCTTCGTGCCGCGCGCAAGCAGCACGACCTCGCCGTCGGCGCCGAAGGTGTCGATCGCTGTGATGCAGGTGGTGTACCCCGGCAGCGTCGAATCGATGGCCGTCTCCAGCGTACAGTCGATGAACGCTCCCTTGGGCAGCAGCATGCGCGTCGTCGGCAGCCGCAGGGCGCGCACCGTCGTCGTCGTCGTCGGCTGCAGCAGCGACTGCAGCGCGCCGCCTGCCGACGCCGGCGGCCTTCCTATCTGCGGCGCGGCAGCGGTTTCGGCATCGCCGGCGGTGTTCTCGGCGAGAAACGCGGCGCCCGACAAGCGGCGTTCGAGCGCAGACTCCGCCGGCGTCTGGGCGGACGAGTCAGCCGGGTCGCCGGACCCCGCAGCGTACGCCGTCAAATCGCTCGACAACGCCGGCGCCACTTCGAGCGGCGGCGGCGCCATCGCGGGGGCCTGCGGCGCGTCGGCGCCAGGCGGCGGCGCCCGTATTGCCGCTTTCGGCGGGTCTATGCGGCCAAGCGAGGGCAAGGGCAATTCTCCCTGCGCCTGCGCGAGAGCCGCGCCTTGGGCTTGCCGACGGATGCGGTCGTGCGCCGACCAGATATGCGCGTAATACCAGCAGAGGGCGCCGAACCCGAGGGCCATCATCAGACCGAGCGCCAGTACGCTGCCAAGGCGCGATTGCATCCCGCGCGGGCGGTGCACCGCCGCTGCCGCGCGTTCGCCCTGCACCGCTTCGCCGGCGCCTTCATCGGTGCTCATCGGAGCCTCCTTGCGCGATGCGCCTTACATCCGCCGCGACCGTTCCGGATTTCAAGCGCACGCCGCCGCCAGTGAACCCGGCGTCGACGATGCAGCCCGTCGAACGGCCGCGGCGCAGGACGAAGCGCTTGGCGACGCGGTGCAAGACGACGTCGCCGCCGTCGATGCTGAAATTCAGCAGCGACTCGCTGCCGTCGTCGTTGCGTATGAAGACCGCCGGCATCGGCGAGTGCGCCGCAAAGCGCAGGTGCGTGTGCACGCCGTCGTCCCAGGCGGCGGTCGGCTTCAGCCCCGGATCTCCGCAGTACCAATAATCGCGGTTGCGGGGCCGGCCCGCCGAGCCGTGCCGCAGCTGCCGGTCGAGTCGGCGCGCGGCCGCGGCGGCCGACGGATTCGGCTCTGGGTAGCGGAACCGCAGCGCATAAATGACGTCGTTTCGGCCACCGCCCGCGGGCAGCGTCGCCGCCGTATAGTCGAACTGGTAGGTGCGCAGCGTCGTCAGCACGGTGATGTTGGTCGCCACTTTCGCCGCTTTGGGCTTCAAGAACAGATGATTGCGCTCGCCGGCGAAGGACAATGCGTCGATGTCGCCGGCGCCGAGGCCGACGAAGCGCTCGCCGGGCGCGAACTCGACGTCGATCTGGTAGCCGACGTAGCCGTGCAGCCGGTAGACCTGGTCTGCGTCGTAGCCGACGATGCGCACCCGGCTGTCGGTTGCACCGCGCGGCGGTTCGCTCATTGCGTGCGCCGCGCCGGTCTGCAGCAGCGCCGAAAGCGCGAGTACCCAAAGCGGGCAGCCGCACCGTCGGCCTGAGACTCGCGGCGGCTTGGCGCTCACGGCGCACTCCTCGTTGGCGCGGCCGCGGGGGCCGCCCGCGCATCCCGCGCGTCCTCCGTCACCTCCGGCTCCGTACGAAAGTCGACGATCTTGAAGCCGAGCGGATTTGCGCCCCGCGTTCGCGGATCGGCCGCCGGCGCGGTATAGGCGTATTGCATCGTCGCGATGAAATGCGCGGCCGCCTCCGCGCCGCCGGCCGCCCGGCGGGTGAATTTCAAATAACGGACCTGCGCCAGATCGCTCAGGCCGCTCGCGCGCGTAAAAAAGCTGACCGCTTCGATTTGTACCCGCACGCTGCTGCCATCTTTGTGCAGGTTCAGCGGCGAGGACGGATTTGCCTGGTTCCACCTCGCATACCACGCCTGCTGCAGCCGTGGGGCTTGAAACGCGGCGCATTCCTCGTAATCGCTCTCGGCGGTTGCGAAGTTGAAGCGCTCGCAGACGCTGACATAATGGCTCAGGAAATAACGCGTGACCGCTTCGGGCTGTGTCGCGCGGCCGGCGTAAATCGGCACCACGTCGACGATGCCGGTACTCTTGTCGACGCGGATCAGGAACGGCACCACGCGCTTCAAGGGCATCAACGATATCAGCGCGCCGGCGCTCGCCAGCGCGCAAATCCAGCCGGCGGCGGCGACGCGCCACGCGGTGCGTGCGTCGCGCCTTGCGTGCGCCGCGCGGTCGCGGTCCCAGGATGCCGCCTCCTCGAAATAGCCGTGCAGCGCAGGCTCGGCGGTCATCGCGCACCCCGCGCCGCCGGCCGCGCCGCGGCCAAGGTCTTGGCGGGAGCATTGATCGGCGTCAGATGCCGATCGCAATGCACCGCGCGCGCCGCGCAGGCGCCCAACAGCAGCGACAGCAACAAGCCAATTCGAGTCTTCACGCACCCTCCTGGGGCATCCGCCCCGCCGCTCATTCGCGAATCGTCCGCCATCGCCGCTGCAGCGCGGCGCCGACCGTGCGAACGCCGCTGACCGCCGCGTACTTGGCCACGGGCGCGGCGAGGCGGCCGCCGCGGCGCATCCCCCACGATATGGCGCGTGAGATCGCGCCGAACGAACTCGGCGCGAGACCGCCGGCGAGCGCGGCCGCTATCGGCATGACTTGCCGCAAGACCAGAAACACAAGCACCGCGACCAGCACCATGTCGAGCGCATCGACGGTTTCGATCGCCGCTCCGCGAGCCGCGGTTTGCGCGGCATACGACTGCACGATCTGCAGCAGCAAGGCGCCGACCATGACGGTGAGAATCGTGATCAGGCCGTACGCCGCAAGCTGTGCAAGCCACGCCGTAAACAGCCTGCGGGTTGCGTCGAATAATGCGAGAGCGATGAACAGCGGCCCGAGAGCGAGCAGGACCGCGAGGGCGATCGAGGACAGCGCGATCAGGAACATCGCGTAGACGCACAGAATGCCCATCAGACACCACACCAGGGCGCCGGCCAGATAGAAGCCGATGTCGCCGCTCATGATGCCGCCCTTCGCCCAGAGATTGCCGGCGACGGCGCCGCCGCTCTGCCAGATCCTGTCGATCGTCGCGATCGGGTCGGACGCGCCGACCACCGCGGCGGCGAGCTCCGCCGGCGCGCGGTAGAACGTGTCGACCAGCAGGCTGTTGTACAGCCACAAGCGCAAGCCGATGCCGAGGACGAGCGCCAGCACGACGATGCGCTTCAGCCCCGTCGTGAACGGCTCCTCGACCCTGCCGGTCATGTGCAGATATCCCCATGCCATCACGTAGACGGTCGCCAGCGTGACCACCGCCGGCTCCAGCGCGCTAGCGAGGCGCGCCGTGTTGTCGCCGATGTAGGCCGCGAGTTCGGCGTTCAGCCAGGACCAGAAAGTAGCGAAGAAGCCCATCGCCGTTCCTTCGCGCCTAGGGCGCCGGCCGGAATCGCGTCTCGAAGCGGCCTTGACCGGCGATGATGCTCTCCCGCAGTTGTTGCCCGGCGGCCGCGTTCTGCGCTTGCATTGCCTGCGCGAGCACCAAGAGCTTGGTCTGCTCGTTTTGCAGCATGCCGTTCTCGGCGCCGATTCTCGCCTGCAGATCGAGGATGCCCTTTTGATCGGTCGCGGTCGCTATTGCGTCGATCAGGCTCTGGATCGCCGCGAAGCGGCCGCTCGCGTTGGCGAACGCGCCGCGAAACAAGGCTTGATCGGTCGCGATGCGTTGACGGCTCGCGATCAGCAATTGTCGATCGCCGGGCGCGAGCTGCGCCAAGGAGCCCGGCGGCAGGACCGCTTGCGCGCCGATCAGCGCCTGCACGCCGGCCGCAAGCTGCGTATATGTTCCGCCGCCCCCGCCGCTCGGCAGAGCGGCCACGGAGTTCCAATCGGCCGGCAGGTAATTGCGCACCGTACCCGCGAGCAGCCCCTGCATGCCGCGCCCGCCGCTCATCGACTGCAGGGTCTGCTCGGCCTGCTGCAGCTGCGACCTGGCGGTCGCCAATGCCTGTTGCAGCATCCGCACCTCCTGGATGAGCTGCGCGATGGCAGGCGCGTCGACGACCGCCCATTGCGCTTGGGCGGCCGGCGCGGCGAGCAGCAAGAGGCAGAGACAGGATAGTGCGGCGATTCCGCGGCTCTTTGACATGACGATTTCTCCTTCAGTGCGGGCGGACTTGCTGCATGAACACCGGCAGCCAATCGGCGGGATCCTCGCCCACGGCGGCGACGATGCCGTGCATGCGCGCAAGCTCGCTCCGCCGGCCCGAGATCACCGCAAGCTCCGCTTCGAAATCCCGCAGGTCGAGCTGGCAAACGACGCCGTGATGGCTTTGCTTGACGAGGAACATGCGCGAGCCGGGTTCCAATTGATGTTTGATCAGCTGGAATTCCCGCTCGCTGAGCCCGAACCCCTCGGTGTACTCGCGCTCGTCGGCATCGGCATTTGGGAAGAACACCTTGGTCGGCGTCTGCTCGACCAGCGTGCGGCTGATCGGGCTCGCCAGGACGTCGCTCGCGCTTTGCGTCGCCAGGCACATCACGCCGTTCAATTTTCGCCAGGTCTTCGGCGCATCTTGCGCGAAGCCCGCGAACGCGGAATCTGCGACCAGGCGCCAAAATTCATCCATCCAGCAAACCAGCCGCCGGCCGTCGAGCAATAGACGCACCAGATGGAATAAATAGAGCGTCACCGCCGAGCGCATGACTGCATTGCCGAGGAATTCCGTGACGTCGAAACCGACCAGCGCCGAGTGGCCGAGACGCGGCACGACCGAGTCTTGCGCATTGTCGAAAACCCACGCGTATTCGCCCCGCGACGCGTAGCACCAACGCGCGAGGCGCGCATGCGGGCCCTGCGCGTCGGTCGGATCGAGGAATTCGATGAGCCGCGACAAGCGGCGCGCGGCCGCGTCAAGCGCGAGCGTGCCGCGCAGCGCCTGATCGAGATCGGCCTGTTCGCGCACCCCGAGCGGCGCCGCGCCGTGCATTCCGGCGGCCGTCCCGGCAAGCTCGCGTAGCCAGCATTTGAGGAATTCGACGTTCGCCGGCGTCGGCTCGAGCTGCAGAGGATTGAAGCCCGTCGGTACGCCGCTCGCGAGCGGCAGATACTCGCCGCCCAGGGCGCGCACGAGAATTTCCAGTCCGCGATCCTTGTCGAAGATCACCTGCGTGGCACGCTGCCTGCATAGCATCGCGACCATGAAGCCGATGAACACGGTTTTGCCGCTGCCCGTGGGTCCGCAGATGAGCGTGTGGCCGGTGTCCTTGCGGCTGCCTCCTTGCGGATCGGCCGGATCGCTCGCATGCAGGGAAAAATAATAGGGCGAGCGCGCCGCGGTGATGAGCAGCGCGAGTGCATCGCCCCAGTGATTGCCGCTCGCCCGGCCGCAAGGGTAATTGTGGAACGGCGCCATGGCCGCAAAGTTACGCGACGTGATCGGCGCCTTGCGCGGCCGCAGCGGGAAATTTCCCGGCAGCTGCGCCCAAAAAGCCGCTTCCAGCGCGAGATCCTCGCGGGCGACGAGCATTCCGGTATCGGCGAGCAGACTGCGGGCGATCGCGATGCAATCGTTCAGCTCGCGCAACCGACCTTCGCCGCCCTGCGCGCCCTGCAGCGCGCCGGACGCGCAAGGTTCGGCCTGAACCTGCAGCGAGAAATGGTGGTCGCCCATGACGAATTCGTTGCTTGTCAGCTGATCCAGCGCCTCTTTGAGCTCCTCGGCCTGCGAGACGGCGAAGTCGCCGGCGTTCGCCATGCGGTTGAATTGCCTCTGCAGCAGCGATTGCGCCGCGGCTTTCGTCAGGAACGTGAAGGATTGCGTCAGCACCAGCGGAAATGCCGTGGACAGGAGCCTGCCGTACATGCCGACGGCGCATGGCGTCGGATATTCCTTGATCCCGAGAATCGCGCCGAGGCGCGTCTCGCTCGGCGCGCGAAATTCGATCGCTTCGTGCCCGAACAGCAGCCGCGTGCTCGCCAGCGCCTCGTTGAGCGGACCGCGCGGCAGCGGCATGCGCCGCCATTCGCCATTGACGAGCAAGCCGAGGTATTCGAGCAGCGACGAACAGCAGACGGCGCCGCAGCGGTAGGTTTGCAGCGTCTCCGGTTCGTAGCGCAGCAGCGCCGCGCGCAAAGTCTCGGCGAGCTTGCCGCAGACATCGAGCGCATCGCTTAACCCGAGCAAATCGAGATCCGAGTCCTCGCACCGTGAGCGCGCAAGCAGCCGCTGCACCGTTCCGGCGGCCGTGCCGGCGGCGCCGGCCGCGGGGCGATAGAGTACGGCGAGGTAGATCTCGTTGAACAGCAAGCGGTCCGCCGAGAACCGCCGGCTGTATTTTTCCAACAGCGCCCGCGCGAACGGCGGCCCGGCAACGCCGCCGGCCGCCGCCGCGCCGCTCACCTCCGGTCCGCCATGGCCCAAGGCCGAGGCGCGACGGCGCACTAGGTGGGTCCAGAGCGCGACATTCGGGCTCGCGATATTGCGCCAGAGAACGTTCAGTCGCTCATACCAGGCATTCAACTCGGCATCGTCGCTGCATTCGAAGCCGATGCCGCTCAAGCGAAACGCCTGCAGATAATCGCCGAACACGGTGCGCACGACGGCCGCGGAGACGTGCGCGGCGTACGGGATCCGCTCCGCCGCGCTCGGCTCGCGGGCGATCAACGATGGGCGCCTGCCGCTCAGCATGCGTCGAACCCTGGCCGCGTTCGCTTCACCACGGCGACGATTTGCGCAGGCGCGCGGCGGCCGCGCTCATTGGGCAGCTGCAGGCTCAAGGGACTGTAGCTGCTCGCCTTCCACAGCCGCAGGTTGCCGAAGGCCGCCGGCAACCGCGTGCGGCCCCACAACAGCACTAAATCAAAAAAGCGCGCATCCCACGCGCAAAGCAATGCCGAGATTGCGTGAATCGGCACGCCGAGCAACAGGGTCAGCAGGTTTCTCGTCGACAAGAATGCCTCCAATGTGAATACCATGTTGAACAGCAGTGCCGAGTAGGTGACGCCCCAGCGCATCGGCGGCCGTGTCGCGCCGACGAACAGAGGATCGGCCGCGACGCCCGCATTGCGATTGCCCATGGAGCCGCCCTCAGACGCCGAACATGCCGCGCACCCAGGCGACGATCTGCGGCGCGCCGAACGCGATGGCGATGCCTAGAATCGCGCCGATCGCCCATCCCCATGACATGCGATTGGCCATCGCCATGCCGCCCAGCACCATGACGAGGATGATCGCCACCGGCGTCAGCCATGCGAGGATGTTCGTCTGCAATGCGGTGGCGCCCGTCATGAAGGGCGACGCTTGCGCGAACGCCGCGTTCGGCAGCGACAGGAACAGCGCCGCGAGCGTGCCGGTGCCGGCGGCGAAGCCCGGGAATCGTCGAAAAGTGACAGCAAACTGGCTCATGTGGAAATCCTTTTCCGCGTGCACGCCGCTCGGCAAGAGCCGGCCCGATTTTTTTACGCCTCCGTTTCCAGCGCACCGAGGTCGCGTTCGTCGCGCTTCGCCGCAAGTTCCTCCCGCTTCAACTTGCCGGGAGCGCCGAATTTGAAGCTCTGCACGACGAACGAATGATCGTATTGCTTCTCGCCGTCGCGGTCGGTCCAGTTGTTGGAGCGCATCTGCGCCTGCAAAATCAGCTGGTCCCCCTTGCGCACGTTCTTGGCGATGACCTCGCCGAGCGCCTCGAAGGCCGTGAACCACACGCTGGTGGCCGCTTCGCGCGGCTTGCCGGCCTCGTCCTTGCCGACGAAGTCGTTGCCGACTAGACAGAAGCGCGTATAGGAAACCTCGCCCTTGACTGCGAGTTCCGGGTTCTTGGCGAGATTGCCGATGGCGGTAACCGTAAAGCTGTTCATGTTTCCACTCCTTGGCCGCTGTGTTGCGGGTGTCGTCCAGACGCGAATCGCGTGGCCGAAAGTTTGCGAGAAGGAGGTCGCGAGAGAAATACAATTAACTGCGGCGTATGCGCAGAAACTCCCGCACCCGGGCCGAGGGACGGCGGCCGCGGGCCGCGCGCCGTTTTTCGATTACACTCTGCGCTTCGACGTCGCCGAGGAACGCGATGCTGCCATTGGCCAATTCCGGCGCCGAGCCCGCGGCGGTCGCGCTGCGTGTCGCGAACTTGCGCAAACGCTACCAGACGGTCACGGCGCTCGACGATGTGTCCTTCGAGGTGCGCCGCGGCGAGATCGTCGGCCTGCTCGGACCGAACGGCGCCGGCAAGACGACCACGATCAACACGATCCTCGGATTGTTGGAGCCGACCGCCGGCGAGGTGCGGATAGGTCAAATCGATTTGCGCACGCAGCGTGCGCTCGCGCTGGCGCGGACGAATTTCGCGGCCGTCTACGCCGCGCTGCCCGGCAATTTGACGGTCACCGAGAACCTGCGTTTCTTCGCCCTGCTGTACGACGTGCGCAACTCTCGATCACGCGTCGAGGAGTTGCTCGAGGAATTCTCCTTGGCGCCGTTACGCCACACGAAATGCGGACTGTTGTCTTCCGGAGAGCAAACGCGCGCGGCGCTGGCGAAGGCGCTGATCAACCGGCCGCAGCTCCTGTTGCTCGACGAGCCGACCGCCTCGCTGGATCCGTCGGCGGCGCAGATCATCAGGCAGAAGATCAAGAGTCTGGCGACCAGCGGTCGCTGCGCCATCCTATGGACGTCGCACAACATGAACGAGGTCGAAGCGGTGTGCGATCGCGTGCTGTTCCTGTCGCATGGCAGGATCCTGCTGGAAGGCGCGCCCAAGGCGCTGCCCGCGCAACACGGGGCGGCGTCGCTCGAGGAGCTGTTCATCCGCGTTGCGCGCGAACCTCTGGCGGCGCCCGCCGCGCAGCGCGCGTGAAGCTGCGGCCGATCGCCGGCGTCGTGCTGCGCCAGACGTACTTGCTGCGCGGCAGCCCGGTGCGCCTGTTTCCGATGATCACCTGGGTGGCGATCGACATAGTGCTTTGGGGATTCATCACCCGCTACCTCAATTCGGTCGGCGGCAAGGGCGTGAATTTCGTGCCGACGCTGCTCGGCGCCGTGCTGCTGTGGGATTTCTGCACGCGCATCATGCAGGGCGTCAGCACGGCGTTCCTCGAGGACGTCTGGTCGCGCAATTTCCTGAATCTGTTCGCCTCGCCGCTGTCGATTTCCGAGTATGTCGCCGGGCTCGTGATCACGAGCGTGATGACGAGCAGTCTCGGACTCGCCGTCATGCTGGTGCTGGCGACCGCTTTCTTCGGTCTGCACTTCCTGTCGATGGGCGCAGTGCTCGCGGTCTTTCTTGCGGTGCTGTTCGTCTTCGGCGTCACCTTGGGCATCATCGGCAGCGCCATGGTGCTGCGCTATGGACCCGCATCCGAATGGCTGCTATGGCCGATACCTGCGATTATTGCGCCGTTCGCCGCCGTGTTCTATCCGCTGTCGACGCTGCCGCCGTGGATGCAGTGGGTCGCGCACTGCCTGCCGCCTTCCTACGTGTTCGAAGGCATGCGCGCGGTGCTCGCCGGCAGGCACGCGCCGCTTTACTTGCTGATTCCGGCCGGCGCATTGGCGATCGCCGGCCTGCTGATCGCGGCGTTCACCTACGGCCGCGTCTACCGGCGCGCGGTGCGTACCGGCCTGCTCGCCCGCTACAGCGCCGAAGGCGCCGGCTGAGAGAGAGCCGAACCGACTGCGTCGGCAACTCCCGATGGAGTTTGCGCGGCGCAGAATGTGCCTTGATTCGCGGTTGATTGTGCTGATTGTGCTGATAGCGCAGATTGCGCAGATTGCGCAGATTGCGCATTGAATCACGCTTCAACGAGCCGCGCTGGTGCGTTGCATCACTCTTCGACAACACGCGCTTATATAGCTTGGGAATCCCTTGGATTGCCATGCTGCCGTCTCGTTGATCGAGGTTTGATATGCATCGCGAATCGCATCCGTCACTGTCATTGTCCGGCCTGCTCTTTGCGGCCGTCATCGCCGCGGTTTCTTGGGCGCCTGCGGCCTGGTCGGCAGCCGTAGTCACCTCCAAGCTGCAGGTGCGCCAGGTGCAGAGCGAGCACGGCCACGAGCGGCTGGGGCTCGCGGCAGCGGCCAAACCCGGCGACCTGCTGCAGTACCGCGCCGTGTATCGCAACAGCGGCGACGCGCCCGCCACTCACCTGCTCGCGCGAGTGCCGGTACCGCTGGGCACGACGCTTCTGACCGACAGCCTCAAGCCTGCGGGTGCCGAGGCGAGTACGGATGGCACGCATTTCGCGCCGCTGCCGCTGATGCAGAGCGTTTCTGGCAAGGACGGCAAGCGGCACCGGCAGCCCGTCCCCGCAGCCGACATCCGCGCCGTGCGCTGGAACTTAAGAACGCTCGCGCCGGGACAAAGCGCGCGCGTACTTCTGCGCGTGCGCATCAATCTGCCGCAGTCGCCGATCTCCCCGTAAACCTCACTGACCTCAGGGAATCCGTTTCGTGAACACGCCCAGCATCCTTAGACTTAAGCCGACGCGCATCGCCTCCGGGCCGCATGCGTTCTTTGTGGTCCTCGCGAGCCTTGCGTTCGCGCTGTTCGCGATGCATCGTGCGCACGCCGCGCCGCCGCCCGCAGGCACCTCGATCGGCAACCAGGCTTCGGCGACCTATACCGACGCGTCCGGCATCGGCCGCTTGGTCACGTCGAACGTCGTGCAGACCATCGTCCAGCAGGTCGCGAGCCTCACCTTGGCCACGAACGGCGCGCAGACCTCGACGCCGGGAACCACGGTTTATTACCCGCACACGCTCACCAACACCGGCAACGGCGGCGACACCTTTGGCCTCGCGGCGGTCAATGGGTCCGGATTCACCATGACCGGTGTGCAGATCTTCGCCGACAACGGCAGCGGCCAGCCCACGGGCCCTGCGATCGCCTCGTCCGGACCGCTCGCCGCCGGCGCGGTATTCAAGTTCATCGTCGTCGGTGTGGTACCGGCAACCGCCACCAGCGGCCAGAACAACGCGCTCACCGTCACGTCCACCAGCGGCTTTTCCAACACGACCACCGCCAGCAATACCGACACGACCACGGTCACCAACAACGCGGTGATCACGGTCACCAAATCGGTCAGCGCAAGTTCCGGTGCACCGGGCAGTGGCCCCTATGCCTACACCTTGACCTATACCAACACCGGCAACAGCACGGCGACCGCGGTCACGGTGAGTGACCCGCTCGCCGTCGGCCTGACCTACGTGGCCGGTTCCGGCCGCTGGAGCGTGACCGGCGCCACGGCGCTCTCGGACAGCGGCGGCAGCGCCGGCACCGCGCCCAATACCATCACCTCCACCTATACGAGCGGCAGCACGACGCTGCAATACGTCCTGAGCCAGGTCACTGCCGGCCAGTCCGGCACCGTGACCTTCCAGGTCAATGTCGGAAGCGGCCTCGCCCCGGGCGTGCGCAACAACACCGCGGCCGATTCCTACAATGACGGGTCAGGCACGACGGTCACCGGCAACTCCAACACGGTCCCATTCACCGTGACCGAGACCGCCGCAGTCACCCTGACCGGCGCCACCGTGGCGAACGCCAATCCGGGCGCGACGGTGAGCTTTGCCAACGTCGTCACCAACACCGGCAACGGCACCGACACGTTCAACATCACCTTCGGCAGCAATACCTTCCCGGCCGGAACCGCCTTCTCGCTCTACAAGAGCGACGGCGTCACGCCGTTGACCGACACGAACGGCGACGGCAAGCCCGATACCGGCCCGCTCGCCGCCGGCGCAAGCTATACCGTGACCGTCAAGGCGCAACTGCCGGCCAATGCCAGCGGCGGCCCCTTCACCGTGAACAAGACCGCGACCTCGGTGTTCGATCCGACCAAGTTCGCCAACACCACCGACACGCTGACGGCGATCACCCGCTCGGCGATCGACCTGACCGACAACAGCGCCTACAACACGACGACACCCGCGCCCGGCCAGGGTGCGGGTCCGGAGGCGAGTCCGGTCGTGACCAACGCGGTCAACCCAGGTGCGTCCACGACCTTCACCGTCTACGTCAACAACATAGGCCCGGTGGCCGATGCCTATGACCTCGCGGCGAGCACGGTGAGCAACTTCAGCAGCGTCACGCTGCCCGCCGGCTGGACGGTCGCCTTCAAGGCGGACGGCGGCACGGGCAACTGTTCGACGACCGGCGCCACGATCAGCACCACCGGCAGCATCGCCGCCGGCGGCAACGCCGTGGTGTGCGCGCAGGTCAGCGTGCCCGCGAGCGGCGCAGGCGCCGTCGCGGGCGCGAGCCAGATCTACCTGCGCGGCCTGTCGGCGGCTTCGGGGGCCCTGGACACCATCCACGAGGCGGTGAGCGTCAATGCCGTGCGCTCGATCATTTTCACCCCCAACAACACCAACCAGACCTATCCGGGCGGCACGGTGGTGTACAGCCACACGCTGACCAACACCGGCAACGTCCTCGAAGGCAACGGTGCGCTGTCGACCGTCATTCTGGCCGCGGTCAACAACAAGGCGAGTTGGACCTCGGTGCTGTACTACGATCTGAACGGCAACGGTGTGCTGGATGCCGGCGATTCGGTGGTGCCTGCGGGGGGCCTGCAGGCGATCCCGGCGCTCGCCGGCGGCCTCGCTCCCGGTCAGTCGATCACCATCTTCGATAAGGTGACGGCGCCCTCGGGCGCGCAGGTCGGCGACGTCAACACATCGACAGTCACGGTCAGCACCGCCAACGGCAGCTACACGACCACGGCGCCGACGCCGGCGGTCGCGACCGATGGCACCACGGTCATCGCCGGCAACTTGCAACTGACCAAGGCGCAGGCGCTGGATGCCGGTTGCAGCGGCCCGGTCGGGGGCACCGTCTACTCCGCGAGCAACGTCAATGCGCTGCCGGGCCAGTGTGTGCTGTACCAGATCACGGTCCGCAACGTCGGGTCCGCCAATGCGACCACTGTGGTCGTCTCCGATGCGACGCCGGCCTACACCACGTTGAATTCGACCGCCGCGACCACGGTCGGCACGGTCAGCGGCCCGGCGAGCGGCGCCGCCGGCAGCATCAGCGCCACGATCGGCACGCTCGCACCGGGGCAAAGTGCCTTCGTCACCTTCGGTGTGAAAGTCCAGCAGTAGGCGCGCCCGACGCACGCGGCCGTTCCGCGATGAAATCCTCCGCCCCTCACCACTGCCTGATCCGGCGCCTCGTGACGGGGCTCGCCCTGCTGTGGGCGCTGCTCGGCATGACGCAGGTTCTGGCGGCGCCACCAGCGGCGGGTACGCTGATCGACAACACCGCCACCGCGACCTATGTCGACAGCGGCAGCGGACTTTCGGTGCGGCTGCAGTCCAATACCGTCGAGGTGAGCGTGCTGCCGCTCGAGGGCTGCACTGTGAGTCCAGGCCAGAGCATCGTGCGCTCGCCCGGTGCGACGTTCGCGCTGCCCCACACGCTCAGCAACACGGGCAACGTCACGGAAACCTGCGTGCTTGATCTGAATCCCCTCGCCGGCGCACGCTTCACTCCGGTGAGCCTTGCCGTGGTGCACGACCTCAACGGCAACGGCGTCGCCGATCCCGGCGAGCCGGTGATCCCGGCGGGCGCCGGCATCAGCCTCGCTGCCGGCGCTTCGGTCGATCTGCTGGTCACCGGCCGCGTCCCCGGCACCGCAAGCCCCGGCCAATCGGTCTCCCTGCAGCTCGTCGCCAACAGCCGGACACAGAACCGCGGGAGCAGCAGCACCGATACCGTGGCGATCGCAAGCGGCGCCGTCATCAGCGTCACCAAGAGCGCATCCACCCAGAGCCCGACGCCGGGCGCGCCGCTCAGCTACACGCTCAGCGCCGGCAACCAGGGAGGTGGCGCGGCGGCCGGTGTGCCGGTGCAGGTGGACGGCGTAGCGCAGAACCTATTCCTGTTGCGCGACGAGATTCCGGCCAACACCACCCTTCAGAGCCTGAGCGCGGCGGGTGCCGCGCTCGCGCTCTACCACCGTCTCGGCGATGCCGCGGACAGCTACCTTGGCGCGCCGCCCGGCCAAGCGGTGATCGACGGCATCGCCTGGGGCGTGCCGAGCCTCGCGCCCGGTGCAACGCTGATCGGCGAGTTTACCGTCATGGTGAATGCGAACGCCGCCGGCAGGCTCGACAACACGGCCTATGCCGATTCGCTCGACAGCGGCGGCGTCATCGTCACGCCCTCGAATCCGGTGCAGCTGCCACTGCCGGCGCGCACCGCGTCGATCGACTTCTTTCCAAACAATCGATACGCCATGCCCATCCAGATATCCCCGCTCGAAACGCCACTGTTCGTGCAGGTGACGGCTGCGCAGTGCAACACCGATCCCACGCATGCGCAAAGCTACCCGATCCGCTTGTCCACCGCGCTCACCGGGGATACCGAAACCTTCACCGCGGTGGAGACCGCGCCCAACAGCGGCCTCTTCCGCATCAACCCGGATGTCCCGACGGCGAACGCCGCGACCCATCCGGTCGTCTCGGGCGACGGCATCCTCGAGCTGCTCTCCAACGACACAGTGACCGCGACCCTGCAGGATTGCAATGCGGCGGGCAGCGTCAGCACGACGCTGCTGATCGATCCGGATGGAGTCGTGTTCGACAGCAAGAGCAACCAGCCGATTGCGGGCACGACTGTGCAGTTGATCGACGTCACCGGCGCTGGCAACGGCGGTGCGCCCGGCGGCGCGGCACACGTGTTCCAGGCGGACGGGGTCACTGCGGCGCCGAGCGCCGTGGTCACAGGCAACGACGGCACCTTCAGTTTCCCGCTGGTGCTGCCGAGCACCTACCGGCTTGCGATTACCGCGCCCGCGGGCTTCCTGTTCCCCTCCACGTCGCCGCCGGCGCTGCTGCCGCCAGGACGCGTGATCACCCAACCGGGCTCCTATGGCGGCAGCTTCGTCGTCGCGAATCGCGGCCCGGTGCGTATCGATGTGCCGCTGGACGCGGGCGCGAGCGGTGGCCTGTTCGTGCAGAAGACCGCCTCGAAGACCGCGGTCGAAGTGGGCGACTTCCTCGACTACACGATCAACGTCAGTAACCGTTCCGGAATCGCGCTCGGCAACCTCGAGCTCAGCGACTGGCCGCCCGCGGGCTTCGTGTATGTCGTCGGTAGCGCGCGCCTCAACGGCCGGACAGTCGCCGACCCGCGCCGCAGCGCCGGCGTGATGGGCTTCGCGCTCGGCACACTCGCCAACGGCGCCGAGGACGAGCTGCGCTACCGCGTCGCCGTCGCGCCGGGCGCCGAGTCCGGCTCCGGCATCAACAGCGCGCAGGCACAAAGCGGCGTACTGCGTTCCAACGTCGCGAGCGCCAAGGTGCTGCTGATCGGCGGCGTGTTTTCCGACAAGGCTTACCTGATCGGCAAAGTCTACGCCGACTGCAACGGCAACCGGCAGCAGGAGGCCGGCGAACCGGGCATTCCGGGCGTGCGCGTGTGGCTTGCCGACGGCACCTACGCAATTACCGACGGCGACGGCAAGTACAGCCTGTATGGGCTCACCCCGCGCACGACGGTCGCCGCGGTCGATCCGACCACGCTGCCGACCGGTGCCGCGCTGGAGGTCCTCGACAACCGCAACGCCCGCGATCCCGGCAGCCAGTTCGTCGACCTGCAGAACGGCGAGTTGCACAAAGCCGATTTTGCCGTCCGCGAGTGCACGCCGTCGATCCGCGCGCAGATCTCGGCGCGGCGCAAGGCGCTGAACCATCCGGACGAAATCACCGAGCTCGCAAGGTCGTTATTAGGCACCGCGCCGCAGGGACCGAACACCCTCGATGCGCGTGCGTTGCCGGCGAGCGGCACCTTGGGTCCCGGAGGCGTGCGCGGGACAGGGGCCGCCATGCCCGCGGCCGGATCCTCGTCGCCGCTCGCGCTCGGCGGCGCGGGCGGCCTCGGCGGTGTTGGCGATCTCGGCGGCGGTATCGCTCTGCAGAGCCCCTCCGCACGGCCGCTGTTTCCAGCCATACCCCCTGCCAGCGCACCGGCCGCCGCACCGACCGCCGCGCCCGCGGGCACACCCGCCGCCGCCATCGCGGCGGCGCGACCGACCTCGACAGCGCCGCTCGCGGCGCTGTTGCCGACGCTGAATGATGCGGTCGGCTTCGTCGGCCTCACCGACGATGAGATCCTGCCGAGCGACCAGACGCGTGTACGCGTCAAGGGTCCGCTGGGCGCAACGCTGCAACTGCGCGTCGACGGCCGCCTCATACCGGTGAGCCAGGTCGGGGTGCGCACGAGCCTCGAGACCCGCCAAGTCAGCGCCTGGGAATACATCGGCGTCAACTTAAAGCCCGGCACCAATGTGCTCGCGCTGAGCGCCACCGATCCCTTCGGCAATGTGCGCGGTCGCGCCACGCTGCGCTTGCGGGCTCCCGGTCCGCTCGCGGCGCTGCGCATCGTGCTGCCGGCGACAGCCGTGGCCGACGCCAAGACTGCGGTGTCGATCGCCGTGCAGCCGATCGACGCCGACGGCTTGCCGGTGACGATACGTCTGCCGCTGACGCTTGCCAGCAGCGCGGGTGTCTGGCAGGTCAAGGATCTGAATCCCGACGAACCCGGCACGCAAGTGTTCACGGAGGGCGGCGAAGGTCGCTTCAACCTGCTGCCGCCCGCGCACCCGGAAACTGCGCGCATCACCGTGCGCAGCGGTCGTATAAAAGCGAGCGCGATGCTGACCTTCACTCCCGACCTTCGCCCCCTGTTCGGGGTCGGCGTGGTTGAAGGCGTACTCAACTTGAGCAGGCTCAATCCGGCCTCGATCGTGGCGACCTCCGGCACTGACGGCTTCGAGCGCGAAATAGAGAGCCTGAGCACCAGCTTCGACGACGGCAAGGGCAGCGCGGCCGCACACAGCCAGCTGTTCCTGAAAGGCAAGGTGCTGGGCTCGACTCTGCTGACCCTGGGTTACGACTCCGACAAGCCGTCCGGCACGACGCTGTTTCGTGACATTCAACCCGACCAGTACTACCCGGTGTACGGCGATTCCTCGGTCAAGGGCTTCGACGCGCAGTCCACCGGCAAGCTCTATGTGCGCATGGATCAGGGCACTTCGTATGTGCTGTTCGGCGACTACACCACGCAAAGCGACAATCCGGCGCGCCAGCTGACGCAGTACACGCGCGCGCTGAATGGCCTGAAGGGCCGCTATCAAGAACACGGCTGGACGGTGGACGGTTTTGCAAGCCGCACCGCAACCACGCAGGCGGTCCTCGAAATTTCCGGCAACGGCACCTCGGGGCCGTATCAGTTGAACGCCAGCGGCGTCATCAACAGCGAGCAAGTCGACCTGATCGTGCGCGACCGCAACCAGCCCGGGGTGGTGCTCTCCGATACGCCGCTGACGCCGTACGTCGACTACACGATCGAGCCGTACAGCGGACGGCTATTGCTCAAGTCGCCGGTGCCGACGGTCGATGCCAACCTCGATCCGGTGTTCATTCGCATCAGCTACGAGCTCGACCAGGGTGGCCCGCGGCACACGGTCGCCGGCGTCGATGCGCGTCTTGCGCTCGACCCCGCGCTGCTGCTCGGCGTCACCGCGATCGAGGACGACAACCCGCAGAACCGGCAGAAACTCGACGGCTTGAACTTCACCGCGCACCTCGCGGCACAGTCGGTGCTGGTCGGCGAATTGGCAGAGTCGAATACCGACGCGCTGGGTCGCGGCGAGGCGCAGCGTCTGGAATGGCGCACGCAAAGCGCCCGGCTGCAGGGCCGCCTCTGGGGCATCCATACCGATACCGCTTTCTACAACCCGAGCGCCCTGCAGTCGGCCGGCCAGTCGCAGTACGGCGCGCATCTCGGGTTGACGCTCGATGCGAGCAACCGTCTGACTCTCGAGGCGCTGCGCAGCGAATCGCCGCTCGCCGGCGGCGCGCAGACCGGAATGTCGGCGGCTCTGCAGCACAGCCTGCCCGGCAACGTCAAACTCACCGCAGGCCTGCGGCACGCCGCCGGCACCGCGCAGGCATCCCCGGCACCGACCACCGCGACCCTGCCGGCGAGCACGCCGGTCGAATTTACCAGTGCTTTCGTGCGCCTGGATGCACCTGTGCCGCACCTGCCTCGCGCCAACGCCTTCGCCCAGTACGAGCGCGCACTTAACGAAAGCGCGCAGGTGGCGAGCTTCGGCGGCAGCTACGCATTGGGAAATGCCGGAAAGCTGTACTTCAACCACGAAAGCAGCAACAGCCTGAGCGGCCCCTATGGCCTCACCCCGAACGCGAGCCAGTACAACACCGTGTTCGGTCTGAGCACCGCTGTCGCCGCCGACACGCAGGTCTTCAACGAATACCGCATCGGCCAGAGCATCGACGGGAAGAGCGCCGAGGATGCGCTCGGCTTGCGCCATCTGTGGCGGTTGCAGCCTGGCTTGGGGTTAAGCGCCACGGCCGAGCGCATCCACCCGGTCAGCGGCGCGAGCAGCGACGCCGCCAACGCACTCACCGGCGCCGTCAGTTATACCGGCGATCCCGACTGGAAGGGCACGGCGAGTCTCGAATGGCGCCGCTCGCAGCAATCGCAGAGCTGGCTGGCGACCGCGGCGGACGCCTTCAAGATCAACGACCGCTGGACGCTGCTCACGCGCGGCCTCTACAGCTCGCTCGACAACCGTGGCGCGAGTGCCGGCTCCCAGCATCTGGCGCAGTGGCAAACCGGCGTCGCCTATCGACCCGCCGACAACGACGTCTGGAACGGGCTCGCCTTGATCGGCTACAAGCGCGATCAGGACAGCACGCTCGCGCCCGGTCAGCAGGTCGACGAGCGTGCGTGGATACTCTCGACCCACCTCAACGTAGAGCTTGCGGCGACCTGGACGCTGAGCGCGCGCTACGCCGCCAAGCGCGCCTGGGATTTCAGCAACGGCGTGGCGAGCATCGGCTGGTCGCAGTTGATCGGCGGGCGCCTGACCCACGACCTCAACCGGCACTGGGACGCAGGCGTGCAAAGTTACGCGAGCGTCGGCCTCGGGCAGCGTCAGCGCGCCGTTGGCGCCGAGATCGGCTATATCCTGACGCGCAATCTCTGGCTGTCGGTGGGCTACAACGTCATGGGCTTCAACAATCCCGATCTTGCCGGCGGCGCCTACACCCAGAGCGGGGTGTACCTGCGGCTGCGCTACAAGTTCGGCGGCGACCTCGAGCAGCAGGCCGAGGATCTGGGGCCGATGGCCAGCCACCGCGAGATGGCGGCGCAAACCGCGGCGTTCAGCGCACTGCAGATGGCCGGAGCCAGCCATGCGCCCTGATCGATCTGCCTCGATGCGCTTCATAAGCCGATCGCGCTGGCTGCGCCTCCTGGGTGCGATCGCCCTGCTGTGGGCGGGTTGGCTGCAGGCGCCGCTCGCGCACGCGAACAGCAGCTGCGCGCCCGCCACGACTCAAGGCACCGCGCCGAGCGATTACCAGAACTACTGCTGGCTGGATTTCTCCGGGTATAGCGATGCCTTGGCACAAGGCGGTGGCCAGCCTTTCGCCTTCACACTGCCCGACGGCTCGACGCTGTCGCTGACCCTCTCCGTCAGCACCAGCGGGGCCAATCCCGCACTGCATGCGGCCGCGGTGCCCTCCTGGTCGGGTGCGGCTTTCGGCAACAGCGCCTTCCTCGGCATCCCCGGCAATCCAGTGCTGTACGAATCGCAGAGCGGCTCGACGGTCACCGCCACCTTGAGCAACATCTCGATCACGCCGCCCGGCGGCAGCAGCGGTACTCAGACCACCTACGCCATCGTCGCCGCCGACGGCGAATCCACCAACAACGGCGAATCGCTCGCCTTCACCACCAACGGCACGCCCTGGACCCAGCTCGCGCAAATCGCGAACGGCAGCTATTTCCCGACGCTCGCCGGCGTCGGCACGACGACCGTGACCGAGACCGGCACGCAGGGCGGAGCCGCCGGCAGCTTCGTGTTCGGCAGCTTCAGCAATCCGACCGTAGTGACGGCGACGATGATCGGCAGCGGACTGCAGGGCGTGGTGTTCGCGGTGCGTTTCGCCTCGGTGTCGGTGACGACGGCCATCAATGGCAACCGAGTCGACGCGAGCGATCAGTTCACCTATGCCATCAAGACCACCGGCGGCGCCCTGCTCGCGACCCAGACGTCCACCGGCAGCGGCTCGGGGCCGTTCCCGCTCGCGAGCGCGCCGACCATCGCCGCGAGCTATCCCTTCGCCGTGTCCGAAGCGATGGCGGCCGGCAGTGCGAGCACGCTCGCCAACTATGTGACGTCGCTCACCTGCACCAACGGTTCGACCTCTGGGTCGACGACCGTGGTGCCGACGAACGCCAAGGTGATCTCGTACACCTTCCCCGCGCTGCAGTACGGCGATGCCATCGCCTGCGTCTTTGCCGAAACGCCGTATCCGGACATCACGGGCTTCGTCTACGAGGACTTGAATCACAACGGCCGTATGGATCCCGGCGAGGCGGGCACCGGTCTCAGTACGATCTACGTCAAGCTCGCCACCTTGACCGGCGGCGTCTGCCAGTCGCCGGCGACCGTGGTGGTCGCGGCGAACGCCGCCACCGGCGCCTACACGCTGCCCGGCGTGCCTGCGGGCAGCTACTGCCTGATTCAGAACGGCGACAGTACGCCAAGCAACATCGCGCCGGCGGATCCGGCCGGCTGGGTCGGCATCGAGGCCGCCTCCGGCGTGCGTGAACTCACCCTCGGCGCAAGCGCGCCGTCCACGCAGAACTTCGGCCTCTACCAGGGCATGAGCATCAGCGGCAGCGTGTTCGCCGACACCGGAAGCGGAGCCGGCATTGCCAACAACGGCGCGGAGGACGGTGGCGAGGTCGGCATCGCCAACGTCACCGTGAATGCGGTCGCGGCCGGCAGCGCGGTCGGCACTGCGCTCACCACCGGCGCCGGCAGCTACGCACTGTGGATTCCCGCGAGCGTCAGCGGCAGCGTCGTGATCACACCGCTGTCGCCGAACGGCGATCTCGCTACCGGCGGCAGCACCGGCAGCAGCGGTGGAACCTATACGCGTCCCGGGGTGACCCTGACGGCGAGTTCCGGCGCCGCCGCGGTCGGCGTCAACTTCGGCCTGGTGCCGCCGAATACGCTCGCTCCGGACGGCGCCAAGAGCGCCGCACCCGGCACGATTGTTTTCTATGCGCATACCTTCGTGGCCGGCAGTGCGGGGCAGGTGACCTTCTCGAGCAGCGCGACCGCAACACCCGCGCTCGGCGGCTGGACGGAAACGCTTTATCAGGACAGCAACTGCAACGGCCAGCTGGACAGCGGCGAGCCCGCACTCGTTTCTCCGGTGAGCGTCACGGCCGGGCAAAGCGTGTGCGTGCTGGTCAAGGAGTTCGTACCCGCCAACGCGCCGATCAACGCAGAGAACCGCGTGCTGCTGAGCGCCGCCTTCAGCTACGGCAACGCAAACCCGACGCTCGCAGCGACGGCGAGCCGCACCGACACCACCACGGTCAGCGCCTCGGGCGCAGTACTGCTGTCGAAACTGGTCAGCAATGTGACCGAGGGCACGGCCGCCGGCACGTCGAACAATGCGTCGCCCGGCAACACGCTGCAGTATCGGCTCACGGTGAGCAATCCCGGCAGCACACCGATCAGCCAATTGACGATCGACGACAGCACGCCCGCTTACACCGGCTTCCTCTCCGCCGCGTGTCCCGCAGCTGCGGGCCTGCCCGCGGGACTCTCCGCCTGTAGCGTGAGCGCACAGCCCGCGGTCGGCGGCCAGGGCGCTTTGCTGTGGACGTTCACCGGGAGCTTGACGCCCGGCGCGCAGGTGATCGTCAGCTATCAGGTCACGGTCAACCCGTGAGCCCGATCGCGCCGCGCGACACTTAAAGCATTAAAACGCGTTTCGTGTCTTCACTTCCTCACGGGTAGAGCCCGGCGATATCCGCGCCGCCCGCGGCGCCCGGCGTTGGCGGCTTCCGCAGCTCGTTGAGCGCTTGCGCGAGCTGTTCGCCGGTCCACGGCTCGCCCGCATAGCACGCGCGGTCGAGCTGCTGCAGCGCCTCGATCGCCGCCGGCTCGGCGAGCCTCTTCGCGAGCGCCGTCAATCCACCGGGCGCCGCGCGCGGCCACGAGGCCCCCGCCCACGCGAGCAGCCAGCGGCGCGCGGCGCGGGCATCGTTGCGCCGGCACGCCTCGTGAAAATGGCTGCGGGCACGTGCGGCATCGGCCGCCGTCAGCGGCGGCGGCGCGGCGGCCGGCGCCCGCGGTGCCGGGGGTACGGCGCTCGTAGCAGGCGCGGCGGGTGCGGCGCGGCGCGAAGCATCACTCTGCGTCGCCGCGGCAACCCCTGCCGCCGGCGCCGGCGGCAGGCGGCGCCTCGAGAACCACCACGCGATCATCGTCGCGAGCCACAATAAACCGAGTCCCGCGCTGACGAGAATCCAGCGCCGATCGTCCGTCGAGAGAGAGCGCGGCGAATTTGCGGGCGATGCGCCCGAGGCCGCCGCCGCCGCGGCCGGGTTCGACGCCTGGGGCGCCGCAGGCGCCGGGGCCGCGGCCGAAGCGCCCGGCGCGGTTGCCGTGGACGGCGCCGCCGCGCCGCCGGCCGGCGGCAGCACGTCGATCGTCTGCGCCGGCAAGTCGGCCTCGCGCGCGCGATCGGCTTGAGTGTCCCACCACGATAGGTGCAGGGCCGGCAGCAGATAGCGGCCCGCGCGATCGGCGATCAGCGCGAGGCTCTGATCGCGGCTGCCGACGATCAAATCGCCCTGCGCCGCGTTGGTAAGCGTCGCCTGATCCGGATACGCCTTGATGCCGGCGGGCAGCGACAGCATCGCCGCCAAATCCGGCAGCTGCGCGGCGGTCAGGCCGTCCGCCTGCGCGTGCAACGACAGCGTGATCGGATCGCCGGCGGCGACGCGCAGTGAATCCGGATGCCACGTCGCCGAGAGACGCACGCCCTGGGCCGGCAGCCAAGGAGCGCTGCCCGAGTCGGCCGGGCGCGGCCGCACGTCCAGGGCGATGGGCTCGCCCTGCACGCGGATCGGCTTGGTACCCGCGAGCATGCCGTTGGTCGCACCGAAGAAAGCCGCGAACGGATCGTTGCCGAAAGCATCGTCGCGCAAGCGCACCGCCACTTGTCCGTCGAGCACCGCCCCCGGCACCTGCAACTGTCCGCTGTGTTGCGCAAAGAGCACGTAATGCCGCTCGACGACATCGTATTGCTGTCCGTTTTTCAGTGCGGTGCTTTGTTGATCGCCGCCGACCTGCTGCACCAGCACGCCGCCATTGCCGGGAAAATTCAAGCTCGCCTGGTACAGGTGCAAGGCCGTGTAGAGGCGCACCGTCACGTCGACCGCCGCCTGTACGTACGGATTGCTCGCGCCGACCGTGGTTTCCAGGAAAACCTTGGCGCCGGCAGCGTCCGCAGGCGCAGCGCCGCCCGCGGTTTTGCCGACGGCGAGGTTCAGCGGCGCGCTCGCCTCGCCGCCCCAGGTGAGCGGCGGCACCGTCAATTGACCCGAATGTTTCGGCGACAAGAGGATCTGCGCCTGAACCTGCGAAGACATGTTGCCGTTGATGATTTGCACGTTGCTGCTGCGGCTGACCGAGACCACGTCGAAGTCCCGCTGCAACGGCGTCAGGTCCGGCTGCGCATCGGTTTGACCGTCGCGCGTCAGCGTCAACTGCACCGTATCGCCGGAGCCGATCTGCAGCTTGTCCAAGGAAGCCTGCACGGCGGCGAGCGCCGGCGCGGCGGCGAGCGAGATCAGCAGCGCCGCACAGGCGGCGAGCCGCCTCATGGTTGCGATCTCCGTTGCTGCTGCATGTGCTCGATCATGAACTTCCGGCGCAGCAACCCGGCCGGATCGTCGGGAATCCATCGCAGCCATTGATCGAGCGACATCGCCTGCTCGGACTCGGGCGGCGGCGGCGAGCGAGTGCCGCCAACGAGAGAACGCGGCGCTCGCCCGAGGGCCGCGGCGGCATCGCGTTTCGCTCGCGCAGCATCGACGTCGCCATTGGCCTTGTTGGGGGCGCCCTGGCCGCTCGCCGGCGCTTGCTGCTGCGGCCCCTGCGGTACTGGTTGCTGCGCTTGTTGCGCCGGTGCTTGCTGCTGCCCCTGCGCCTGCGCCTGCTGCCGCTGCCCTTGCTGCGGTTGGCCCTGCGCACTTTTGCGCTGCGCGCCTTTGTTCTGCGCGCCTTTGCCCTGCGCGCCTTTGCCCTGCGCGCCTTTGTTCTGCCCACTCTTGCCGCCGGCGGACTGGCGCTTCTGCTGCGCCTTCAATTGCCGCGCGACCAGGTCGCGGTTGTGCCGCGCATCGCGATGCAACGACGATTTTGCGGGCGCGCGCGCAAGCGCCCGATCGTAAGAGGCGAGCGCCTCGCGCAATTTGCCCGCACGCGCGAGTGCGTTGCCGCGATTGTATTGCGACTGCGGATCGGCAAGCGGTTGCAACAGGTTCGCGGCATCGGCGAAACGCCGCGCCTTGATCTCGGCGTAGGCTTTGCGGCGCGGATCCGTAAACAAGGGCACCGCGGCGGCGGCATCGCCTGCGTCGAGCAAGCGCTCTGCGCGCACGTCCGGCCGCGACCACAAGTCCGCCCAGCTCGTCGCCCGCGCGTTGATGCTCGCCAAGCTCAGCGCGAGCAGCGCCAGCAGGCGCCCGTTCACAGCCACCCCCGGCGCGCCAGCAGCGAGGCGAACAGCAACAGCGGCGGCAGCAGCCAGTAGCCTTCGTTGCGCCAGCTGTCGACGCGCAGCGGCGTCGCGACCTTCGCTTGCTCGAAAGGATTGTCGCGCTCGGCATGCAGCGCGCCGATCAGCGCCGCAAGATCATCGGCCGGCCGGTAACTTCCGCCGCCGGCCGCCGCCAATTCGCGCAGCAGGCCAACGGGGAGTTTGGCAAGAACGACGTTGCCGGCGGCGTCGCGGACGAAGCCGCCCTTGCCGCCCTGCAGCGGCGCACCGCTCGCGGTGCCGACGCCGACGACGTCGACTGCGGCGCCCGCCTGGCGTAGACGCTTCGCGGCGGCGAACGCCTGCGTCGGATCGTCGAAACCGTCGGACAGTACGATGACGCGCCCGTCGCGGCTGCCGGCCTGCTGCAGCAGGGATTGGGCCTGCGCAAGCGCCGGCGCAATCCGGTGGCCGGATTCCGGCATGATCTCGGGCGTGAGCGGCTGCAGCAGCGCTTGAATCGTCGCCACGTCGGAGGTCAACGGCACGACCGTGTGCGCCTCGCCGGCAAAGACGATCAAGCCGACGCGCGCATCGTGCGCGGCGCGCAGCAAATCGTCGATCATGTAATGCGCGCGCGTGATCCGATCCGGCGGCAAGTCCGCCGCCCGCATCGACGGCGATAAATCAAGCACGATGACCCAATCGGCGGGCGCGCGGTAGGCGGCGCTCTCGACGCGCCGCCACGCAGGTCCGGCGAGCGCCAGCGCGGCCAAAATCCAGCCGAGGCCGATCAGCATCCACGGCGAGCCCTTGCGGTCGCCGTCCTGCAGCCGCAGCGCGGGCAAGAGATCGGCATCGACGACTTGCGACCAGTTGCCGGCGCGCCGCCGCCGCCACAAAAACCAGCCGGCGATGAGCAGCAACGGCGCGATCGCCAGCAGCCACGCGGGGTAGAGGAAATGGAACGCGCCGAGGTCCTTCAAGCCCATGCGCGCCCTCCGAGGGCCGCCGCCGGAATGCTGAGCAACAGCGCCGCCGCGAGCGGATAGAGGAACCATTCACTGGTCGGCCGCAGCCATTGCGCGCGGCCCGCCGCCGGTTCGAGCTTGTCGATCCGCCGGTAGACCCGCTGCAGCGCATCGGCATCGGTCGCGCGGAAATATTCTCCGCCCGTGATCTTCGCGATCTTGCGCAGCGCACCTTCGTCCAGATCGTTGTTGCCACCCAGTCCGAAGAAGCCGCTGCCGGCCGCGGCGCCGACGCCGATCGTGTAGATGCGCAGCCCCACTTGCTTCGCGAAGCGCGCGGCCTGCAGCGGATCGAGTACGCCCGCGTTGCTTTGACCGTCGGTCAGCAGGATCAATACCGTATGCTTCGCGGCCGGCTCAAGACCCGGCCGGCCGCCCGCGGCGCGCAGCCGCTTTATCGCCATGCCGATCGCATCGCCGATCGCGGTCTGCGTGCCGGCGACGCCGACCATGGCTTCGTCGAGGAATCGGTGCACGGTGGCAAGATCGGCGGTCACCGGCGCCTGCACGTAGGGCCGCGTGCCAAACAATATCAATCCGACTTGATCGCCGCGACGCCCGTCTATGAAGCGGCCGGCGACTTGCTGCACGACCTGAAGGCGGCTCGAGTCGTTCGCCATGTCCGTGGTGGCCATAGATCCGGAAACGTCCACTGCCAGCAGAATCCTGCGGCCGGTGGTCGGCGCCGGCAGCGGCTCGCCCAACCATTGCGGGCGCATCGCCGCTAGGACGAGCAGCGTCCAGATCACGGCGAACAGCGCCCGCCGCCCGCCGCCCGCCGCGGCGCCGGCCGCGGCCGGCGCCGCGATCGACGCGGCGAACGGCAGGAACAGCGCGGCGCCGCCCGCCGGCGCCACGCTGCGCGTGCGATAAACGAGCCACGGCAGCGGCAGCAACGATGCCATCCACGGCCACGCCAGGTGGATCACGGCGCGGGCTCCCGGCGGCGCCGCGCCCGCCGCACGAACTTCTCGGCGGCCGCAAGCCACGCTTCGCGGTCCTCGTAGCGGTCGTCGATGAGGACGCCGGCATAGTTCGCATGCAGCAGCGAGTGGCCCAAAGGCCCGTTCAGGGAGTCGCCGCCGCGGTTCGCCACGAACCGCAGCCACGCATGGCCGTGCAGGCGGGCGACGCTGTCCCGGCCGAACAGCGCGAGCGCATAGCGGCGCAATAGATTCTGGATCGCGCGCGCCGCGCCGATCGCATCGCCCTCCGTGGCGCGAATCCGCCGCAGCTCGCGAAGCGCCGCGCGCCGCAGTCGGCGCCGCGGGTTGCAGAGCCACGCCACGCCGGCGGCGGCGGCGAGCAGCAGGATCGCGGCAAGGGCCCACCAGCCGGGCGCCGGCGGCCACCAGCCGGGCGCCGGCGGCGCATGCTCAGGCGCGAGTTCGGCCAGCCAGTGGCTGTTCATGCTGCAAACTTGGACGCCCGCAGCAAGGACGGCAGCACCTTGGCGACATCCTCGGCGGTATCCAGCCGTATCAGGCGCGTGCGCAATTTCTCGGCGGCCGATTGCACGCGTTGCGCGCGCTGCTCCCAGCCCGCGAGCCAGCGCTTGCGCACCGCCGCGCCGTCGAACGGCCACAGCCGCCCTGGAATGCCCCCGCGGTATTGGCCGTCGGGCAGGCCGCGCTCTTCGAGGGCATCCGTGATCCAGAACAAACGGCACTCCGCGTGCGCGGCGAGCCGCTGCCACAGGGGCTCGGCGCGCTCGTCGAGATCGGCAAAGTCGCTGAGCGCCATGATCAGGCTGCCCGGATGCACGAGCGGCGCGAGCGTGCCGAGGCCGGCGTTCAGCCTTTGCGGCGCCGGCGGCAGCGGCGCGCGCGGCTGCAGATCCAGCAGGGCGTTCAGCACCGGCAGAACGCCCGCCTCGCGCGCGCGCGGCGCAAAGCAGCGCATCTCCTGGCCGTTGACGACGACCGCGCCGATGCGATCGCCGCCGTGCGCGGCGGCCCACGCCAACATGGCCGCGGCGCGCACCGCCAGCGCCGATTTCATCTGCGTGCGGCTCGCAAAAAACATGCCGGGCTGCAGATCGACGAGCAGCCAGACGGGCCGTTCGCGCTCCTCGCGAAAGAGCTTCGTATGCAGCCGTCCGCGCCGCGCGGTCACGCGCCAGTCGATGCTGCGCGAATCGTCGCCCGCCACGTACGGCCGCACCTCCTCGAACTCCAATCCGCGGCCTCGATGTGCGCCGCGATGGCTGCCGAGCAGCTGCGCGCGCGCCGAACCCTGCGCCCGCAGCGAGACGGAGCGCGCGGCGCCGCGCAAGGTCAGCAGTTCATCGAGGTCCGGCAGCCTCACGGCGCCGGCACCCGCGCGAGCAGTTCATCGACGCAGGCGCGCGCCGTGACGCCGCGCGCCTGCGCGCCGTAGTCGAGCAAGAGCCGGTGGCGCAACGCATCGGGCGCGATCATCTGCACGTCCTCGGGGCCGACGAAATCGCGGCCGTCGAGCCAGGCGATCGCGCGCGCGCCGCGCTCCATCGCGATCGCCGCGCGCGGGCTCACGCCCCAGCGCAGCCATTCGCGCAATTTTGCGCTGTACGGCTCCGGGCGGCGCGTCGCATCGACCAGCGCGGCGATGTACTCAGCCACCGAATCGGCGAGCGTCAGCGCCAGCACCTCGCGGCGCGCGCCGAAGATCGCCTCCTGCGTCAGGCGCTGCGCGGGAGGCGGCAGTTCGCGCTGCGTGATCGCTTCGTTGCGCGCAAGGTTCATGATGCGGATCGTGGTTGCCCGATCCGGGTAGTCGACGGCGACGTGCAGCATGAAACGGTCGATCTGCGCTTCCGGCAACGGGTAGGTGCCCTCTTGCTCGATCGGATTCTGCGTCGCCATCACCATGAACAGCCGCGGCAGCGGATAGCTCGACTGGCCGACGCTGATCTGCCGCTCGCCCATCGCTTCCAACAGCGCCGATTGCACCTTCGCGGGCGCGCGGTTGATCTCGTCGGCGAGAATCAAATTGTGAAACAGCGGGCCGCGTTGAAAGCGAAAACCGCCTTCTTCGGGCCGATAGATCTCCGAGCCGGTCAGGTCCGCGGGCAGCATGTCGGGAGTGAATTGCACGCGCTGCACGTCGCCCTCGACGGCGTGCGCAAGCGCCTTGATCGCGCGCGTCTTCGCAAGTCCGGGCGGTCCTTCGACCAGCAGATGGCCGTCGGCGAGCAGCGCCACCAGCAAGCGCCCGACGAGGGTTTCCTGGCCGATGATCTGCGCCGACAGATATTCATGCAGTCGCTGGAAGGCTGCGCGGCCGTCGCCGTGCGGGCGCGCCGTGGGGCTCGCCGCGGCCGCCTGCATCGCCAATGGATTGAAGCTTGCATCCGTCATCCGTTCCTCCAGATTCTCAATCGCCGATCGAGCGTTCGAGCGCACCGGCCGCGATCGATGCGCGGATAAAGACAGGGCATTCTGCCAGCGCCGCGGCCGCGGCGGAACACCGCGACGCGGCGCGAGGCCGTGCAGTGGAGCAGCCGAGCGGCGGTCCCGGCGATTTCGACCGAAACGACCGCCGCGAAGTTCCGTTTACGCCGGGCCTCGCCGGGGCGCCGCTGCGCTACAATCGGCGGCAATCGCCGCGATGCTCCATCGGCCGCGGCGATGCAGCCTTCGGGTTCTTGGGAGTCCAATGATGACGACGCGCGAATCCGCGGCGGCGCCCGGCGGCCGCCTCGCGGCGATGGCCGATGTGCGGCAGCACGCGGGCGATGCGGCTGCGCTGCTGAAGGCCCTCGCCAATGAACAGCGCTTGCTGGTGCTATGCAGCCTGTTGGATGGCGCGAAATCGGTCGGCGAAATCAACGAACGCGTGCCTCTCAGCCAATCGGCGCTTTCGCAGCACCTGGCGGTGCTGCGCGCCACCGCGCTGGTGACGACACGGCGCAAATCGCAGACGATCTATTACGCGCTCGCGGCCGGCCCCGCGCTCGAAATCATGGAGGTGCTGTACCGCTCCTTCTGCGCGGCGCCCGCTTCGCGCCGACGCCCCCAAAAACGGCGCGGCGCAAAGCGACGCTGACGGCGGCGGCCTGCAAGCCGACCCTGCCGCAGGAACGGCGCCCGGCGCGATGTGTTGGCGCGGACGCGCGTCAGCGCAGCAGCCAATGACCGACGCCTTGCTGCTTGAGGAAGACTTCCGCCTCGGCGCCGTGCAGCAGGGCCAAAGTCGCGAGCAGGCCCGCTTCGGTGCAGCTGCTCGCCGCCACGGTCACGGAACGCGGCGCATCGCGCACCGGCCAACCGCTGCGCGGATTGAGGATGTGGCCGTAGCGTATGCCGTCCTTCTGCAGAAAGCGGCGCGCATCGCCGCTGGTCGCCAGCGCGCCGCGCTCGAGCTCCAGCACCATCGCCGCCTGCCCTTCGCTGCCGGGGCGTTCGATGCCGACCTGCCAGGGACCGCGCGGCGGCGGCCGATTGGTGCGTAAATCGCCGCCGAAATTGACCAGGAACGGTTCGGCGCGTTGCGCCGCGAGCAGATGGTAAGCGCGGTCGACGGCGTACTCTTTGCCGATGCCGCCGAAATCGAGTTCCATGCCGGCGGGCAGCGCGAGGCGCGGCGATTCCCAGCGCAGCTTCTCGAAGCCGACCAGCGGCAACAGGCGCTCCACCGCGGCGGGCTCCGGAATGCGTTCGGAGCCGTCGAATTTCCACGCACGGCGCAACACCCCGGAGGTGATGTCGAACAGCCCATCGCTGAGCTCGAAGCATTCGCGGGCGAAATCAAGGAGCGATGCGGTTTCTGCGTCGACTTCGACGCCCGCCTCGCTGCCGCGGCTGCGGTGAATGGCGGCGACCACGCTGTCCTCGCGGTAGCGGCTGAATTTCGCCTCGATGCGCCGCGCCTCGCCGGCAACGACGGCGCCGAGCGCGAGCGCCGCGCCGCGCTCCGACGCCGGCAGCAGCAGCTCGCAGGGACTCGCCATCGCGCCGAAGCAAACC
Organism: Steroidobacteraceae bacterium; assembly: GCA_035531435.1. Taxonomy (GTDB): domain Bacteria; phylum Pseudomonadota; class Gammaproteobacteria; order Steroidobacterales; family Steroidobacteraceae; genus Bog-1198. The sequence goes on from DATKSW010000029.1 coordinate 132,541, forward strand.
GCCACGAGGTCCGCTCCGCGCGCTTCGATATTCAGCGCCGCATCCGGCACCGCAATGTTTGCTGGCACAGACTCACGCCGCGAGGCATCCGCTAAAATTTCCACCCGACCTGCAGCAGGATCGCCTTGAGACCTGGGTACAAATCGAGTCCCTGCAGAGCCCCCGGCGCGCTCTGCCGGTGGTCGGGGGTCTGCTGGTAGTATTCTAGCCTGAGGCTGAACTGCGACGAACTTTGAAGGTCGGCATCGTCGAGTTTGGCGCCGTATTTCAAGCCATAAGTGACCGCCTGAAACGCGCCGAGGCGCGCATCCGACGAAGCGTAGCTAATCCTCGCCCCGGCGCTATCGAGCCACGGCGTATAGAAATCCGCCGCCGATTGGCGGTACCAGCGCACGGTCGGCTCGAGATAGCGGTCGCGGTCGAAATTCCACCAGCGCACGTGTATTTGCGCGGTGTCCGAGCGCACGCGCCAAGTGTCGGTCATGTAACGCAGCGACAAGGCCGCCGACACTCTGCCCCAAGCGGTGCGATTCTCCCAATATAGGCTCTTGCGCGTGCGCGTGTCCGGGCGCTTCTCATACAGGTAGCCGGTGGTGTTGCCGGCGCCGTCGATGATCGAAATGATCTTGTAGGGGTCGTTCAAATAGCCCTTGAAGCGGTCGACCGACAGATTCAACTCGGTCAGCCAGCGGCGGCTCAACACCTGCGTGAGGCCGAGCATCGCGCCGACGCCGTCCTTGCTCTTGCCGCCGCCCTTCTGAAACAGCGCATAATCGCTGCCCGCGACCGGCGCGCCGCCGATCGGCCGCAAGGAATCGAACTCATCGTTCAGTTGGAACGACAGCGTGGTATTTTTTTCGTTGAAATCGCGCGCGATCCCCGCGTTCGCGGAAACGGAAAGGAAATCGCTCTCGTACGACAGCTTGCCGCCGGCGCTCGCCGTCAGCAGCCGCGTGAGCGGCAAGCCCCAATCGCCGGACAGCGCCAGACGCTGGTCGTGGTAGTGCGGATCCATGGGCAGCTGGCCGGGCTCGATCGTGTAGATCGGCGCGCTTTGCGACACCAGCTGGCCGGACGAAGAGGTGTAGGTGGTCGGCGCGGCGCTCAAGGACTTGCCGGAAGGGGAAGCGAACGTCTGCGCCTTGGTGCTCGGCAGCGCGCCGTTCGGCGTACTCCCGGAGAGGCTGTCGAAGATGAATTGCGCGCTGAACGTCTTGCCGTCGCCGTAGTCCTTGGCAACGTTGACGATCGGCTCGATCGCCGTGATCCGCCCGCTCTCGTGATAATAGGCGAGCGCCGAATCGACGCCCCATGCGGAGCCCGCGGAATCGGCCGCAGCGCCGCCCGCGTCCTGACTGCGCGCCGCCGTCGTGCCGAGCAAGGCGCAGCTCGCCGCGATCAGGCGGCGGCGTGCGATTTTCGACTTGAGGAGGGATGCATCGGCGCTGCCGCCTCGCGTGTTCTTCAATTGCATCCGCAACCGCCGCCCGCGAACCCGCGGCCGCCCGAGGATGCCTCTTTACTGAAATACATGTGATCGTCGACCGCCGCAGTGAGCGGCTCGGCGTTCAGCCGCATGTCGTCGCGCGCCAACACATTGCGCTGCCAGGGTTTGACGCCGAGAGAGCTGCAGCCCGCCGTCAGCGCCATGCCCACCGCGAGCAGGATCGCGTTCGCCCATTTGATTCTCATCCGCATCTCCCAGTCTATTTCTCGGCCAACAACTCTTTGATTTGCCGTTCGTACGCCGCGGCATCCGTGGGCCGAAAGCCTATGTGCGTGAAGCGCAATTTCCCCTGCCGATCGAAGACCACGCTGGTCGGCATGCCGCGGACCTTGAATTCCTCGGCGAGCGACCCCTTGGGATCGAAGAGGATGTGGAAGGCCGGGTGGAATCGGCCGAGGAAGCGGTCCGCATCGCTCTTGTGCTGGTCGAGATCGACGGCGACGACCGCGAGCCCCCGGCGCGCGTAGGCGTCCTTCATCGATTCCATCCACGGAAACGACTGCCGGCACGGGCCGCACCAGGACGCCCAGAAATCCAGATAGACGACGCGGCCGCGGTAATTTTGCAGATTGAGCGGCGCGTCGCGAGGCGGCGCGTTGGCGGATGCCGCTGCGCCGCACAACAGCGCCGCCAGCAGCAGGGTCCGGGGTTTCAAAATCGCCACGATTGGTAGTCCTCGCACATCAAAATGAGTCCGCCAGCGCGGAATGAGTTGAAAGCCTGCGCCGTAAAAAGTTCCCGCGTGGCCGCGGATTTTTCCGGCGCGACGAAAAAGCTTGCGCGGCATTCACGCTTGCGTGTACTTTGTCGCGCAAAGTAAGACGCTGTCAAGTATGAGAAAATATTACGACGCCCTGGCCGACATCCACGCGATCCGCGGTCAAATCGCCCGCGGCACGGAATTCCGCGGCTATGGTCCGGCGTCGATCGCCGCTTCCGGCGTTCTCGCACTGCTGGTGGCGGCGATGGAGGCCCGCTGGTTCGACAATCGCATTTACGGCATTTGGACGTTCCTCGCGACCTGGATAGCGACCGCGTCGGTGTCGGTCGTCTTCACCGGCGTCGAGACGATCAAGCGCGCGCGCCGCATGCACAGCGGATTTGCCAAGGAGATGATCCAGGCGGCGGCCGAACAGTTCATCCCCGCGCTGATCGCCGGATTCCTGCTGACGGTCGTGCTGCTGCGCTTCGCGCCGCAGAATCTGTGGATGCTGCCCGGCCTGTGGCAGATCGTCTTCAGTCTCGGCGTATTTGCCTCGTGCCGCTTCTTGCCGCGGCAGATGTTCGTCGTCGGCGTCTGGTACCTGACCGCGGGCCTCGCCTGTCTCGCCGTCGGCGCCGGCGATGCCTTGTCGCCGTGGGCGATGGGCATCCCGTTCGGCGTCGGCCAGCTGTTGGTCGCCCTGGTCCTGCAATTCGGCTACCGGAAGATCGATGCCTGAGCGCAACCGCGGCTCATCGGCTTCGCCTCGTTACGCCTACGGCGGCATCGACCGCGTGATTCACGAACATGCGCGCCTGTCGGTGCTGACCTCGCTGGTCACGCATCCGCAAGGGCTCGCGTTCGGCGATCTGAAGCACTTCTGCGGATTGACCGACGGCAATCTCAACCGCCATCTGCAAGTGCTGGAACGTGCGAAATTGGTGAGCATTTCCAGAGGGATCGAGCGAAACCGGCCGCAGACGACCTGCCGCATCACCGCCGCCGGACGCAAGCGCTATTTCGAATATCTCGGCATCCTGGAACAGATCATCCTGGATGCGGCCGCCGCGGCCGCGGCGCCGCACCGCAGACCGCTGCGCCGTCTGCCGCAAACCTGACGCCGCTGCACGGGAGAGCGATCTTGGCAACCATGAAACCTACGAGTGAAGTACGGCCAGGGCGCCGCCGCCGCGGCGCCTGGCTGCTGTTGTTGAGCTTGGCGTCGTCCTGCGCGTTCGCCGGCGGCGGTCCGCTCGGTATCGATCACGAACTGCCCCTGGATCAAAGCGGCATCTGGGCGCGCAACTACCAGACCGCGCTGGAATTCGGCGTCGTCGCCGTCGAGGCCGCCGGCAGCCTTTGGTACGGCAACGACAACAAGATCGGCCATACGTTCTGGCAAAGCGCCGATGCCTCGATCATCTCCGGCTTGGGCTCGCTGGCGATGAAGTACTCGTTCAGCCGCGCACGGCCGTATCAAAGCGGCGGCAATCCCAACCGCTGGTTCCAGGGCAGCTGTTGCCAGAGCTTCCCGAGCGGCGAGGTCACGCTGCAAGCGAGCTTCGTGACGCCGTTCATCGTCAATTATGCGAAGCAACACCCCTGGGTGTGGTCGCTCGAAGCGCTGCCGGTCTACGATGCCTTCGCGCGCATGAAGGCCCGGGCACACTGGCAAAGCGACGTGCTGGTCGGCTGGGCGCTCGGCACCGCGGTCGGCTATTGGAGCACGACGCGCAAGGTGCCGATTACGGTGGAGGTCCTGCCGCGCGGACTGTCGGTCGGTTTCTACAAGAAATTCTAGCGTCCGCTTGCAGGCACCGGCTCTGCGCGGCCTGCCGGGCGCGCTGCCATGCTCACAGCTCGGTGTATTTCTTGCTCGAGCCGCGAGCCAGCGCCGCGGGATACTTCAGGGCGTTCAATTCGAGCTTGCGATGCGCCGCGTCCAGCAGATCGACGCCGAGCTTGTCGGCCAGGCGAATCAGATATAAAAACACGTCGGCCATTTCCAGCGTCACGTGCTGGCGCTGGCGGGCTGACAAATCCTCGCGATCGCCGCGGTCCATCCACTGGAAATGCTCGAGCAGTTCTCCGGCCTCGACGATCAGCGCCGACGCAAGATTCTTCGGCGTGTGGAATTGGTCCCAGTCGCGATCCTTGGCGAAGATGCGCAGCGCCACCGTCAATGCCTCGATGCTCTGCTCCGTCACAAAACCGCCCTCGGGACCGAAAGTTTGCCGAAGTCCGCGTTGCCGGGGCGCGCACGCCGCACCCTTCACGGCATGTTACCTCTTCGAATCCCGGCGGACCATCCGCGCCGCGGCCCGGGCCGCCGGCGCCGCGGCAGGCATCCGCCCCGCCGCTGATACCCGCCGCCGTTCCTTACCAGCCGCCACCGAGCGCGCGGTAAACGCCAATCGAGTCGACGCTCACCGCCGTGGCTCCGTCCGCCTGCGACAACTCATCCCGCTGCAAGGTGCGCAGCGCCACCAGCACTTCGACGAAATTTGCCAATCCGCTTCGATACCGCTGCCGCGACAAGGCGAGCGCTTCGCGATCCTGGGTCACGGCCGCCCCCAGCCAAGCGCGCCGCTGTCGATCGGCGGCGTACGCCGACAAGGCGTTCTCGACTTCATGCAGCCCGTTTAGCACGGTGCGCTGATAGGCGAGCGCGGCCTCCTGCGCCCGAACCTTGTAGAGTCGCACCGCGAGCCACCGGCCGCGATCGAAGACCGGCAACTCGAGAGTCGGCCCGATGGTCGCAAAGCGGCTCGCCCATTGAAGCAGCGAGCCGCCGGTTTCCGATTGGAAGCCGCCGCTCGCGCTCAAGCTCAAGCGCGGAAACAGATTGGCGACCGACACGCCGATTTGCGCCGTCGCGGCATGCAACGCGGCCTCGGCTTCGCGGATGTCCGGCCGCCGCCTGGCGAGATCGGCCGGCACGCCGATCGGCACCGGCGGCGCCGCGGGCACCGCGGCGGCTTGCAGCAATTCGCCGCGCAGCGCCTCGGGCGCAAGACCCAGCAGGCGGCTGAGCGCGTTGATGGCTTGCGTGATCTGCAATTCGAACGCCGGCAGTTCGGCGCGGGTCGCGGCGGCCTGAGATTGCGCCTGGCTGACGTCGATTTGCGTCGTCAGGCCCGCCGCGCGCCGCATGCGCGTCAGCTCCACGAGCTCGCCGATGGTCGCCAGATTATCCTTGGCGATCTGATCGCGCGCCTGCGCACCGCGCAGGTCGACGTAGTTCTGCGCAACGTCGGCGAGTACCGCGACCATCACCGCGCGCCGATCCTCGAGCGAGACCTGCACGCCGGCGTTCGCGGCCTCGACCGCGCGCCGTACGCGGCCGAACAAATCGATCTCCCAGGACGCATCGCCGCTCAGCTGCAACTGATTGTAGGGATTGGCGATGCCGACGCCGGACACGCCGGGCAAGTGCGTGCGGCCGATCGAATTGAACAGTGCGCCGGTGGCCGTGGTTTCGCTCATGCGCTGGCGGCTGAAGGCGGCGTCCACCGACAGCGCCGGCAGCCCGCCGGCCGCCGCGATCCCGCCGAGCGCGCGCGCCTCTTCGATCCGCAGCAGCGCCGCGCGCAAGTCGAGGTTCGAGCGCAGGGCTCGCGCGATCAGCGCGTCGAGTTGCGGATCGCCGAATCCGCGCCACCAGCCGCCGAGCGGCGCGCCGCGCAGGCTCTTGGTCGGCGGCGACTTCGCCGGCTGCTTCGCCGCGGGGCCGGACGGCCCCGCCTTCGACGCCGCGGCCGCTTGAGGCGACCAGTGATCCGGCACCTTCGCCGTGGGCCGGACGAAATTCGGTCCGACGGTGCAGGCGGCGAGCAGCGCGGCGGCGGCCGCGACGCCGCGCAGGCGGGCGGGCGGGCGGTGTGTGTCGGCGTTCATCCGCTCATTGCATCCGATGGCTGAACATCCACGAGGCCGCGGCGAGCGTCAGCAGCGCGACCAGCGCCAAGGGCCACAGGTCCGGGATCAACAGAGGCAGCCCGGCACCCTCGAGATACACGCGCCGCGCAATGTCGATCGCATAGCGCAGCGGATTGATCGCGGTCAAGGCGCGTACCGCGGTCGGCATGCTGCTGATCGGCGTGGTCAGGCCGGAAAGCAGCGAGAACGGCATGATCAGCAACGTCGAGTAGAGCATGGCCTGCTGCATGGTCGCGGCCACCGCGGAAACCAGCAGGCCGATACCGACCGCCGCCAACAAGAACATCGACAATCCGGCATAGAGCGTCAGATAGGAGCCGGCGAACGGGATGCGGAACCAGAGCTGCGCGACCAGCAACACGCCGCTCGCCTGGATCGTGCCGACCAGCATCGACGGCAGCGCCTTGCCGGCCATGATCTCGAACGGCCGGAACGGCGTCACCAGCAGTTGGTCGAACGTGCCTTGCTCGCGCTCGCGCGCGACAGACATGCCCGTCAACATCAAGGTCTGAATCAGCGTCAGCGTGCCGATCATGCCGGGTATCATGAACCAGCGCGTCTCGAGGTTCGGGTTGTACCAGGCGCGCGCGACGAGCTGCACGGCCGGCGGCTGGTAGCCGTGCGGCGGCCCCCAGACCGCATTGAAGCGGTCGACGATGCTGCCGATGTAGCTCATCGCCGTGCCGGCGGTATTCGAATTGCGCCCGTCTGCGATCAGCTCTATCGTCGCGCCCCGGCCGGAGAGCAGCTGGCGCTCGAAATTCTGCGCAATCTGCACGACCAGCAGCGCGCGGCGCGCGTCGATCAGCGCCTTGATGTCGCTCGCGCGCTGCAGGTCCGCGACGCGCTGGAATACACCGGAGCCGTCTAGGCCGGCCAACAGCTCGCGCGAGGCGGCGCTGTGATCCTGGTCGAGCACCGCATACGGCACGTGATTCAGATCGTAGGTGGCCGCATAGCCGAAGATCAGCGCCTGCACCACCGGCGGCACCAGCAGGCTTAAGCGGCTGCGCTTGTCCTTCAGCACCGCGAGCAGTTCCTTGCGCGTCAAGGCGAGAATGCGCAGCAGCGAACCGAGCACCGCTTTCACTCCAGGCTCTTGCGCATCACGGCGCGGCTCGCGAGCGCAAGAACCGCGGCCATCGCCACCAGCGCCAGCGTGTTCGGAACGATCACCGGCCAGACGTCGCCGGCGAGAAAGACGCTCTGCAGCAGCGCGACGTAATAGCGCGCCGGCAGCGCATAGGTGATCAAGCGCACCGCGGCCGGCATGCTGCGCAGATCGAACAGGAACCCCGACAGCATGAACGCCGGGATGAACGTCGCCAGCGTCGTCAATTGACTCGCCACCAGCTGATTCTTGACCCACGAAGAAATCAGCAGCCCTATCCCCAAGGCCACCAGCACGTACAGCATCGAGGCGCCGAACAGCACCCAGATCGAGCCGCGCAGCGGCACGTGAAACAGGAACTGCGAGGCGAGCACGCACAGCGCAAAGCCGATCAAGGCGAGCGCGAAGTACGGCAGCGTCTTGCCGAGCAGGATCTCGTCGCTGCGCACCGGCGTGACCAGCATCGCTTCGAGCGTGCCGCGCTCCCACTCGCGCGCCATGACCATCGCGGTGAGCAGCGCGCCGATCAGCGTCATCACCAGCACGATGAGCCCCGGAACGAGAAAATAACGGCTGTCGTCGGCCTCGTTGAACCACAACCGCGTCAGCACGCCGACCGGCTGCACCGCCGGCGGCCGGCCCTCGGCCGCCATGCGCGCCGACCAGACGCCGACGACGCCGCCCGCGTACCCCTCGATGATCCGCGCCCGGTTGGCATCGCCGCCGTGCACGATCAATTGTACCTGCGCGTCGCCCGCCGCGAGGCGGCGCGCGAAGTCCGACGGAATGTCGAGGATGCCGTCGACGCGATGTTCGAGCAGCAGCCGCTCGGCCGGCGGCATCGCAGTGCCTATGCGCGCTTGAAAATACGGCGACAGCTGAAAGCCCGCGGCGAGGCTCTGTGCCTCGGCGGACGGCGAGCGGATGACGATATCGATCGGCACGTTCTTGACGTCGAGCGACAGGCCGTAGCCGAACAACAGGATCAGGATCAACGGCAGCACGATGCCGATGGCGATGCTCGACGGATCGCGCACGATCTGCAGCGTCTCCTTGCGGATCAGCGCGCGGATGCGCCGCATTTTTGCGGGCCATCGGTTCTCGTTCGCCGCCGGCGCCGGGCTCGTCATGCGCGCTGCGCCGTCATGCGGCCGCCGCCGGGGCATGGCCATTGCGCGAACCTTCGACGACCGCGATGAAGGCATCCTCCATGGAGGGTTCGGCGCCGCTCGCGCCCGTCGCCGCCTGCCGCACCTCGGCCGGCGATCCTTGCGCGAGCACGCGTCCTGCGTCCATGATCGCGACGCGATCGCAATACTCCGCCTCCTGCATGAAGTGCGTCGTGACGATGATCGTCACGCCCTGTTCGGCGAGCGCGGTGATGCGCCGCCAGAAACCGCGGCGTGCGAGCGGATCGGCGCCGCTCGTCGGTTCATCGAGAAACAGGATCTCGGGCTCGTGCAGCAACGCCGCCGCCATCGCCAGCCGTTGCTTGAAGCCGCCCGGCAGCCGCGCGCTCATCGCATGCAGGTGCGCGCCGAGTTCGAATTGCTCGAGGGCCCAAGCGATGCGCGCGCGCTTGGCGGCGCCGCGCAGGCCATACGCGCTTGCGAAGAACTCGAGATTCTCGCCGACGCTGAGCGGCCCGTAGAGCGAGAATTTCTGCGCCACGTAGCCGAGCCGCGCGCGCGCCGATGCCGCCGCGCCGCGCACGTCGGCGCCGGCGACATAGAGTTCGCCGCCGCTCGGCGCAAGCAAACCGCACAACATGCGGAATGTCGTCGTCTTGCCGGCGCCGTTCGGGCCGAGCAGGCCGAATATCTCGCCGCGACGCACTTCGAAGTCGATCCGATCGACCGCGGTGAAGGCGCCGAATTTTTTCGTCAGCCGGCGCACCTGCACGATCGCCTGCGCGGCGCCGGCAACGAGCGGATGCGCCATCGATATCGACCTCACGCGCTCGCGCGCCCCGCCCTGCTGCAGCAGGATCATGAATCCATCCTCGAAGCGGGGCGCCGCCGCCGCGACCCGAAGGCCGCGCAGCGCCTCATCGGCAGGCGCTGCGATCGCGGTTTCGCCCCGGGCCCCCGCCGCCCCCGCCGGCGCCGCAGTCACGAAGCGCACCCGACCGCCGTCCGGCACCGCATCGACGATGTCCGGCTGGTCGAGAAGCAGCGCCTGCAGCGCGCGCGCCGACTGTCCCGCATTCGGCACCGCGATGAAGCTGCGCCCCGCCGCTTGGGCGGCGACCTCCTGCGGCGCGCCCTGCGACAACACCCGCCCCTGATGCAGCATGATCACACGGCCGCAGCCTTGCGCCTCGTCCATATATGCGGTGCTCAGCAACACGGTGAGCCCATGCTCGGCGACCAGGCGGCGGACGATGTTCCACAGTTCGCGCCGCGACAAAGGATCGACGCCGACGGTCGGCTCATCGAGCAGCAACAGCTCCGGCGAGCGCAGCAGCGTGCAGGCGAGTCCGAGCTTCTGCTTCATGCCGCCGGACAAGTGCCCGGCGAGACGCCGTTGGAATTCAGCGAGCGCGGTCATCTCCATCAGCGCCGGGTAGCGGGCGGCGCGCTCGACGGCCGTGACGCCATGCAGGTCCGCGTACAGATTCAGGTTTTCCGCGACCGTCAGGTCTTCGTACAGGCCGAAGCGCTGCGGCATGTAGCCGATGCGGTCCTGCACATTCTGCGGATCGGCGGCGACGTCCACGCCGAGCACCCGCAGCATGCCGCCGTCGGCGCGCAGCAACCCCGCGGCGAGGCGCATCAGCGTCGTCTTGCCAGCGCCGTCCGGGCCGACCAGCGCCGTCAATTCGCCGTGACGCACCTCGATCGAAACCTCCTGCAGCGCGACCACGGGCGCGCCGCGCGGACGCGCGTAGGTTTTGACGAGCGCCACGGCGGCGAGCGCCGCGGCGCCGTTCATGCGCCACCGGCCGGCAACGGCAGATGCACGGTCGCCGGCATGCCGAGCCGCAGATCATCGTGAGGATCGACGACGAATACGCGGATCTCGTACACTAAGCTCGATCGCAGCTGCGGGGTCTCCACCGATTTCGGGGTGAATTCGGCGACCGGAGATATGAAGCCGATCCAGCCCTTAAAGCCGCGATTGGCGAACGCATCGACCGTCACGGTCGCGTGCATGCCTTCGTGCACGGCGCCGAGGTCGGTCTCGGCGATATACGCCCTGACCCACTTCGGATTGACGATCGCCAGCGTGAACGCCGATTTTTGCGGCGAGGAAATCTCCCCCGGCTCGACGATCCTCGAGCGCACGACGGCGTCGAGCGGCGCGCGCAGATCGGCATCCGCGAGTTGCGCGCGCAGCAGCGCGAGCTCAGCTTGATCGGCGCCGAGCAGCGCCTCGCCCTGCGCGATGTCCTCTTTGCGGGGTCCGGCGCGTTCGAGGGCGTACGCCTGCCGCGCGAGCGCGAGCCGGGCTGCCGCGGTATCGACGGCGGCCTTCGCCGCGTCCATGTCCTGGCGGCTGACGGCGCGGCCCGCGGAACGCGCCGACAAATCGGCGAGCCGCGCGTATTGCGCGCGCGCATTGGCCGCGTCGGCCGCCGCGGCCTCGACATTGGCGCGCGACTCGGCGATCTCTTGCGGACGATTGCCGCGATGCAAGCGCTCGACGGCCTGGCGCTGCGCGGCGACCTCGGCCTGCGCCTTGTCGACCTGCGGCTGCAAGCGGCTGGTATCGAGGCGGGCGAGCAGCTGTCCTTTCTTGACGTGATCGCCTTCCTGGACGAGCACCGCGGCGACGCGCTCGCTGTCGTTGAACGGCAGCTCCACTTCGCGCAGATCCACGTTGCCGTACAGCGTCAGCTCGGCGGCGCGGTGCTGCCGGCCGAACATCCACCACGAGGCCGCCGCGACCAGGAGTACGGCGATCAGCAGAACCACTATTCGTATGCGCTTTGCAGTCACGGCCCACCATTGGACGACGAACGGGCGCCGGGCCCATATCAGGGGATCACCGGGTTGACATTTCGGCCGGCCGCCTTGCGGCCGCGGCCGCTTTCGCCCGGCTCACCTCAAGACGGATTCGATTGCCTGAGGATCCATGCCTCGAACGCGGCGAGAAATTTCACCAGGAATTCGCGCGTCGCCGGATTTACGAACTGGCCGGAGGCATCGAACAACTTATCGGCGCCGCCGACATAGCCTTCCGGCTGCTGCATCGTCGGCATGTCCAGGAACACGAGCGACTGGCGCAGATGGTGATTGGCGCCGAAGCCGCCCATCGCGCCCGGCGATGCGCTGATTATCGCCGCCGGCTTTCCGGCCCAAGCGCTCTTGCCGTACGGCCGGGAGCCGACGTCGATCGCGTTTTTCAGCACGCCCGGCACCGAGCGGTTGTATTCCGGGGTCGCGAACAGCACGGCGTCGGCGCGTTTCACCCGCGACCTGAACTCGACCCACGGCGCCGGCGGGGTCGCGTCCGAATCCTGGTTGTAAAGAGGCAAATCGCCGATACCGACGATCTCGATCGTCAGCGACGGGGGCGCGAGCGTCTCCAGCGATTGCACCAAGCGACGCGTGAGCGAATCGCGGCGCAGGCTGCCGACAATCGCGACGACATCCAAAACTGCGGCCATTTGCGTTTTCTCCTGAGGTTTAAAATCGGCGCCCGACGGGGGCGAATTCACGCGAGCGCAGCCTTATAGAGCCCGACCAATCTGCCCCAGGCGCGCTCGGCGTCCGGCTTGTCGTAGATCGGCCGGCCGTTCTTGCGCGGCATATCCGGCACGCACCAGCCGTGAATCGTCCCCGGATAGACCTCGATCTCGGCCGGCACGTGCGCCGCGGCAAACGCCTCCCGCAGTTCGACTTTGGCGTCCGGCTGGCGCGCATCGTCGCTCGCCGCAATCGCAAAATACATCCGCGCCTTGATCCGCGGCGCGAGCAAGTGCGGGCTGTCCGGCTTGTCGGTCACGAGACCGCCGCCGTGAAACGACGCGCCGGCGCCGATGCGGTCGGGCAGTTGCGCCGCGGTTTTCAATACCCACGGGCCGCCCATGCAATAGCCCTGAGTGCCGATTTTTCTGCCGCGGTCGAGCTGCGGCTGCGCATCCAGAAATTCGATGTAGGCTTCGGCATCGCGCTCGACGGCCCCAGGCGCCTCCACCGCCGCGATCCAGCGCTGCAATTTCGCGCGATCGGCGGCATTTTGAAAATCGAACGTCGAGGCATCCGCGATCACCGGCGCGCGGCCGAAGCGATAGAACGGGTTCGGCACCAGCACGCTGTAGCCTTGCGCCGCGACGCGCCGCCCGAATGCGCGGAACACCGGCCGCAGACCGAAGACGTCGGTCCAGATCAATACGCCCGCATGAACGCCCGCCGCCGGATGAAAGAACGCCGCGTCGCAGCTGCCGTCGCGCGTCTTGACCTCTACATCGCGCTCGATGACCCGCAACGGCGCCGCGGCCGCCGCGGCCGCCGCAGATCCGGTCGCGGCGATCAATCCCGCGGCCGCCGTGGCGGCGACGAACTCCCGGCGCGTCAGATCGCAGGGCGCAGGGTCGCGCTCGCGATCCTCTTTGTTCTTGCTCATGTTTTGGCCCTCACGCGGGTTCCGCGGCCAATTGACCGCGGCTTGTCAACGCCTCGAAGCGCCAAGGATACGCCGGATCGGCCATTTCGTCGCAAGGGGCCCTCGGCCTTGCCGGCGCCGAAGTTGGCCCACTGCGTACGGTGCCGCTCAGACGCAAGGCTCCCTTCAGTATTGAATGCAACTCGGCAGATCAACGGAGAATCCTATGTATATCGGCGGCGGCCTTCTCGGAACAGTTCTCGTCGTGCTTCTGATCGTCTACTTCGTACGCCGGGTGTGAACGACCGATCATTGCTTCATTTGCGGCTCAGGAGCCCGGGTGATAGATACGCTCGGTGTGCCCTTGGAGCTCTTCCGGCCAGAAATACACCGGCCGCAAATCGCCGGTGGCGTAGCGTTCGGCCTCGTCATCGAAGTGCGGCGAACCCGGATGACCGCTCTCGCCGCCGGCGGTGATGGCGCGGGCGCGCACCTTGGGGCCGAACTCGACCACCGCGACGAAACTGTTGCCGCTGTCGCCGTAATAGCGCTTCGTTCCCGGCCAGCGGTGGGCGCCGAAGGAAGCGAGCGAGCCCCACCGCGACGAGGTGAACGGCACCGGGATGCTGGGTTTCGCATCGTCGAACGGCTGCGCCAAATCGCCGTTGATGCGCTGGAAGCGGTTGATCTCGCCCCACGGAATTCCCCAGCTGCCGAAGTCCTTGCGCAGCCGATCGCTCGCCTCCAGCAGCGCCTGCAGGCGCATCCGCGGGCCCGCCTTGCCGGCCATGTAGTCATAGACGGAAACCTGCGCGGCGGCGGCGCTCTTGCTGACCTCATCCCATAGGGTATCGCCCCAAAATACCGCGAGCGAGGTCGGCATCGAGGCGATACCCCATCGGTAATTCCAGCCCCGCAGCATGGCGATCTGTCCCGCAAGCCTCGGCCTTACGGGGTCGCCGGCGGGGAGCGCATCGTAGTCGGCGACCAGAACCGGGATCAGCCGCGCGAACGCCGGCAGATACGAATCGAATGCAGCGGTGATCAGCGAGGGCAGCGTGAAATCGCGCCGGCCGGTGAGCAGGCGCGCGGCGTGGATGCCGCGCGGATTCTCGCCCACGGTGTCCATGTAGCGCGGATAGTCCTCGCGCTTCGGGCTGAATTTCCCCGCGGCCGAATACGGCCAGTCGTTGCAATTGAAGATCCAGCCGTTCGGCGGATTGAGCAGGTGCGGCGCCGCATCGAGCGGCAGCAGCCCGTGCCAGTCGGTCGCCGGATTGCTGCCGTCGACCGGTTTCGTGTAATCGAAACGGTCGTCGCGCTTGGGGATGAACTGCGGCAGCATCAGGGCGATCTCGCCCTGGTCGTCGGCGAAGATCGTGTTGTTGGACGAATTCGCCTTCAGCTCGGCGACCTTCCTGTAGCTCGCGAAATCGCGGGTCTTGGTGCGCAGCCAGCTTTGCTCGAGCGCCTGCAACGGCTTGTTCATCAGCGAAATGGCGATCCACTTGCCGTCTTCGGCGCGCACGATCGGGCCGTGGTGCGTCGCATAGACGGTAAAGGCGCGCGCGGCCATCGAACCGTCGCCGGCCCGGTAGCGCACGGTCACCGTGCGCATCGTGACCGGCCGCAGCGCCTTGCCATAGCGATAGAACAGACGGCCGCGTCTGCGCACGATCGTCTCGGCGAACTCGTCGACGGCGTCCGCGCCGGTGGAGGTATGCATCCAGCCGACATGGCGATTGAACCCCTGGTAGATGAAGAACTGCCCCCAGGTGACGGCGCCGTAGGCATCGAGACCCGCGCCGCTCGACATCTGCAGCTCCGAGCGAAAGTAAAAGGAGGTGTGCGGATTGATCAACAGCAGCGCATGGCCGTCGGCCGTCAACCGCGGTGCGATCGCGATGCCGTTCGATCCGGTCGGTTCCCGCCGACTTGGCCGCGGCTCGATGCGCGCAGGTTGCTGCGCCCGACGGTCATCGCCGTAGAAGGCCGCGAGCTGCGGCAGCGACACCCGTTCGATATCGCCGCCGATGCTGCCTTCGGTGAAACTCAATGCCATCCACGGCGCAAAGCGGCGGATGACCCGCGGATGCACCTGCGGATGCGTGGCGAGGTAATAGTTCAGTCCGTCGGCCCAGGCGATCATCAGCTCTTTGAGCCAGAGGGGGCTGTGCGCGTAAAGCGAGCGCAAAGTCACCGGATCGATGAAGAGCTTCATGCGCAGGTCCCGCCAAATCGCGGCTTTGCCCTCGGTCTCGGCGAGGAGGCCCTGCGCGTTGATGTAGTTCGTCTCGACGCGCTTGAAGTCGTCCTCGGCCTGCGCGTAGACCATGCCGAACACCGCGTCGGCGTCGGTCGTGCCATGCACGTGCGCTATGCCCCAATCGTCGCGGCTGATCGTGACCGCCTGCGCCTCGCGCCGCCATCGCACTCGATCGGGCGTGCGCGCCGACACGGCAGCGGCGAAGATCAACGCCAAGAGCGCGGCAGGCGGCAACAGGCGCGCCGCCCGCAGTAGCATGTCGCAGCTGCGTGTCAAGATCGGATTTCCACATCCATCCCCATCGACAGGCCCCAGGTTGCACTGTTTCGCGACCACCGGCAACGGTCCGTCGACCGCACAAATCCACTAGAATGCCCCGTCGTCACACACGATGGCGCGGCGGATCGGCCGCGCCGTACCGCCCATCGCCGCGAGGTTGCCATGTCCATCAAACTGCGTTCGTTGCCCGGCGCATTGGCGTGTATTGCGGTGCCGGCGCGCACCTCTCATTGACCTCGCTCGCCGGCGCTCACCTCGTGCCCTTTAAGTCGATTGCCGCAACCTGGCCGCTGCTGCTCGGCATGGGCGTCCTGATGCTGGGCGCCGGCCTACAGAGCACGCTTCTCGGCCTGCGCGCGACACTGGAAGGATTCCCGGCTCCGGTGACGGGAATGATCATGTCTTGCTACTACCTCGGCTATCTCGCAGGGACCGTCATTGCGCCGCGCCTGGTGAGAAAGGTCGGCCACGTCCGCGCATTCGCGGCCTTTGCGGCCTTCGCATCGGCTGCGGTTCTCGTTCAAGGGACTTTCATCAATCCGGCGGCTTGGGGCGCCATGCGTTTGGTCTCCGGACTGTGTTTTGCCGGCATTTACGTGGTCGCCGAGAGCTGGCTCAACGATCGCGCCAGCCGGGCAAACCGCGGCAGGCTGCTGGCGGTCTATATGCTCGTGCTGTACATCGGCCTTGGCAGCGCCCAATTCCTGCTGATCCTGGCGAATCCCCGCACGCCCACACCGTTCATGCTGGTCTCGGCGCTGATCTCGCTGGCGATGGTGCCGATAGTTTTTTCCGCGCAACAAGTACCGGAACGCACGTTGCCGCGCACGGTGCGCCTGCGCGAGCTATACCGCAACTCGCCGCTCGGCGTCGCGACGGTCACCGTGTCGGGACTGATTTCGGCGATCATTTTCTCGATGGGCCCGGTGTATGCACGGCTCAGCGGCTTGGGGACGGCGCGCGTCGCCGTGTTCATGGCGGCGAGCATTTTCGCAGCCGTGGCGACGCAGTACCCCGTCGGCCGGCTTTCCGATCGGATGGACCGGCGCACAATAATCGCCGGCGTTTGTACGCTCGCGGCGATCGTCGCCGGCGTCATCGTCGCGTTCCGTGGGATGCCGCATGCCCTCTTTCTGGTTCTCGCCGCGCTCTTCAGCGGCCTGGCGCTGACGCTCTATTCGCTCGCCGTCTCCCACGTCAACGACAAGCTCGAGCCCGCACAGATGGTCGCTGCGAGCAGTACACTGCTGCGCCTCAACGGCACTGCCGCGGCGATCGGCCCCTCCTTGATGGGCGGCCTGATCGCCGCTTTCGGGCCGCCGGCCTATTTCGCGACGCTCGCGGCGCTTACCGCGGCGCTGACCGTCTACGATCTGTGGCGCAAGGCTCGAGGCGCCTCAGTGCCGCCCGCACAGAAGGGTCCGTTCATCAGTACACAGCCGAGGGGATGACTGCCGATGATCCGCGGAGATTTCCGAAGATTCAACAAAAGCTCTTCGGGATCAAACCGTGCTCGCGGGCTTCGCTCTCCAGAGCGTCGCGAAAATCGGGGTGAGCGAGCGATATCATGGCCTTCGCCCGTTCGGGAACCGACTTGCCTTTCAAGTTGACCATGCCGAACTCCGTGACCACGTACATCACGTCCGACCGGGGCGTCGTCACCACGTTGCCGGGCGTGAGGTCGAGCACGATGCGGCTCTTGCGAACGCCATGACGTTCATAGGTCGAGGATAGGCAGACGAACGACTTGCCGCCCTTCGACGCGTACGCGCCGCGGACGAATTGCAACTGACCGCCGGTTCCGCTGATATGCCGGTGGCCCGACGACTCGGAAGAGGCTTGACCTTGTAAGTCCATCTGGGTCGTGTTGTTGATCGACACAACGCGTTCGTTCTGCATGATCACGTGCGGCAGATTGGTGTGCTCGACCGGACAGCCCAGGAAATCCGGGTTGCGGTCGATTGCGCGATACAGCGCTTGCGATCCGAACGCAAAACTGCAGACGATCTTGCCGGGATCCAGCGCCTTGTGCGCACCGCTGATGATTCCCGCCTGATACAGATCAATCAGGCCATCGGTCAGCATTTCGGTATGGACGCCGAGGTTGCGCACGCCGCTCTCGAGCAACAGCGAACAAACCGCGTTCGGCATGCCGCCGATGCCGACCTGCAGGCACGCGCCGTCTTCGACCTCGGCGGCGATCAGCTTGGCGACCGCGCGGTCGGCGCCGCAGGGCGGTGGGTTCGGCAATTCCGACGGCAATCCGGGATCGCCCTCGATGACGTAGTCGACCTCGCTGCTGTGCAGGCCATTTTCGGCGCCATGCAAGTACGGCAGGCCTTCGCTGACTTCCACGACGACGATCTTGGCGCGCGCGGCGACGGCCCGGTGCCATAGGTTGCTGACGCTAAGATTGAAATATCCGTTGGCGTCGACATCGCGGGTTTTGAGCACGAAAACGTCAGTAGGGTCGATGAAGCGGCGGTAGTAATCGGGAATCTCGCCGAGATTGCACGGAATGTAGTGGCAGAGCCTCGCGTCGTGCTTGTTTCGGTCGTAGCCGCCGAAGTGCCAGCTGTACCAATGGAAATGCTCGCGCCGCGGGTCCGTCTCGAGGACGGCCCGCGGCCGCGTGCTGATGCACGATCGAATCTTCACATCCCGAAGTTCCCTCTTGCGCGCGGCCAGAGCGCCGTCGAACACGTCGGGTTGGGCCAGCACGGCGCCGTAATCCACCCAGTCGCCGGACTTCACGAGACCTGCAGCCTCGGCCGCCGAGATCCGGCGCGCCGACCTTCCATGCGTCGATGGTTCCATGGGATCCTCGTCGCGCGCCAATTCTCGTTCGAATGGTCGCGCCGTATCGGTATGCCAGGCAGGACGCCCTTGCCTTGCGGGAAATGCTAACGCATTCCCACACCGATGTTGATAAAGTCGCGAAGAGGATTGGCCCCGGAGGACCTTTTGCTCCGCTCGGGAGGGTATGACGATGACAGACACTCCGTTCATCTTGCGATCCGACAAGGGCGGCGTGACGACCTTGACGTTGAACCGTCCCGAGGCGCGGAACGCTCTCTCACTCGGCATGCTGCTGGCCCTATCGGCGCAGCTGCAGCGCGCCGCTACGGATCCGTCGGTGCGCGTCGTGGTGCTGGCCGGGACCGGGCCCACGTTCTGTGCCGGCCACGACCTGAAGGAAATTCGCGCCGAGAAATTCGCCGGCGCCTATGCCGAGTCGTTGTTCGCCGAATGTGCGAAAGCCATGCTCGCCATCGTCGCCCTGCCCAAACCTGTGATCGCGCAGGTGCACGGCGTCGCGACCGCGGCCGGCTGCCAACTGGTAGCGAGTTGCGATCTCGCCGTGGCCGCCGAGGATGCTCGTTTTGCCACGCCCGGCGTCAACATTGGGCTGTTCTGCTCCACGCCGATGGTGGCATTGTCCCGCAACGTGGGCCGCAAGGCCGCGATGCGCATGCTGTTGACGGGTGATCCGATCGATGCGCAAACCGCTCTGCGCTTCGGGCTGATCAATGAGGTCGTGCCCGCGGCCGAGTTGACAGACCGGACTGCGGCGCTTGCGGCGAAAATCGCGGCCAAGTCGCCGCTGACGCTCGCCATCGGCAAGCAGGCTTTCTATCGTCAGGCGGAGCTTCCTCTCGCCGACGCGTACGCCTATGCCGCCGAAGTGATGGTGACCAACCTTTCCAAGCGGGACGCGCAGGAGGGCATTGACGGATTTCTCGAGAAGCGCAGCCCGGTGTGGTGCGGGCAGTGACGGCGTTTGCCGGCTCACCCCCCGACGCCTCCAATTGCAGCGGATGCTTCCTTGAGCAGTTTCCCCGATCTTTGGAAGGCCCACATTCAACCGTTTCTCGCCACTCCGTTTGGCTGGGCATCATTAATCGCCCTATTTTTTTACGCAACGTTGCATCCCCTATCAGGCCCTGTCGGCGGATTCTTCTTTCTCGTTGGCGGTTGGGCAATCCCGGATATTTTTAACTTCTGCGTGTCTTACGGCATCGCCAAAACGCTGGCAGGCGGCAAGCTCGCAAAACAAGTGCCGATATTCGTATCTTGTTCGATATTGCTGACCCCAATTCCAGACCTACCCGCGCTTGTGCCTCTGGTATTCGCTCCTCCCAAAACGGGCTACACAATTTATCGAGTGAATTCCTGCGAGCGACGAAGGGCGCTGGATTTCTGTATCCCGGGAACGATGACGATTCCGATGAAACGACGGTGCATTACGCTTTGTCGGTCGAGAAGAATCCAAAGGGCAGCTATGACCTTGAATTGGACGTTGTGGACGGCAAAGAAAGGACCGCGAGTTTTTGGCAAAAAGGGCTCCCTGCCTCTATCGTAGTAGGCAGTACCGCTGGCGTTCTACGCGGCCTGCAAGCGAATTTCTTCGGTAATGCCGGCGAGATCCTCGTCAAGAACACCTATCTTGCTGCGGCTTTATCCAAGCTAAGCGGGCTTTCTTATTTCCCGCGCACAGCTCTCGAAAAATTCCTGGGCGACGCTCTCATCTCGGTGCCGAGATAAAGCCGCCCCGCGGCCTGTGCCGTTCCCGCCTAACCGAACAGCCCCTTTCTCAACCGAGCGAGCACAAAGCGCTTACTGCTATCGACCAGCGCCGCTTTTACTTTCTCATCGTCGACCCACTGCGGATAGGGCACCGCCATGGGCCGTGCCTGCTGGGCGATCAGTTCGGGTAGATCCTGTCGAATCCGGTAGTCGGCGTTGAAATAGCCATGATTCTCCAAAATGCTCATCTCAGCATTGCTGAAATTGTCGAGATCCGTCCGAATGGTCGCGATGCAGCTTTTAGCGATCGACGCCGTGTATCCGCGAGTTGACGAAGACGACGCATCCGGATTCCCAGATGCCAGGTCCCAACGCGTGCCGTCATACGCGCGCTCTCCAAGGGGGGATTTCCAGACGGTGTTCAATATTCGAATACGCAAAGCCTGGGTCTGACGAGAAACGACCGATGTGTAGCGCAATAGCATCCGCCACGGTTGCTTGCCATCCGAATAATCAAACGGCGCGCCGCAATCGGATACCAGTACGGTAGCGGCCTTCTTCCACACTGGCTCGGTTGCCATATTGTCGTAGATGCCGCCGTCGGACAGCACGAGCGTGCGGATCAACTCGTCCCGATTGGATCCCTTGAATTCCCCGTGCGCAAGAGCGTCCGGATCGAGGCCGGCTCTCATTGGGCCAAAGAGCGGCGGGAAGCAAGCGGACGCGGTAATCGCCCTTGCAACCGTCATGTCCTGCACGGCCGTCGAACTGCCGGCCAAATCCAAATATCCGGCCTGATAAGACCCCACATGCGTACGCGAGAATTCCCAATTGACACCGAAGGCGAGGTCGGTGGCGCACAAGACGTATTCCGGCAGCACGGGTAATTCACGAAGGCCCAATCTCGTCACACGCCTGCGGTATCGGCGCTCCAGACTCTTGAGAAGTGGACCCGGCGCAAACCAATTCCACGCACAATTCCTTATTACCGGCCAAGATCGCAAATCGCACGCAGCGAAGGCGCGAAATGGATCGGACACCGCGAGCTGCCAGTCGCCGAAATCCAGCTTGCCGTCGCGGCCACTGTCGACCTGGCATTGCGCCAGGTGGCCGGCGAGGATGCTGCCGCCCGATACCGAGCTGATCCAGCGGGCTTGCTGCAGGATTCCGAGCTCGTGCAAGCGCCGCAAAGCACCGAGGTGAAAAAGTGACGCCCGGAAGCCGCCGCCCGAAAGACAAATTCCGATGCCACTGCGCCCTTCGCGACGAAACATCTCGACCGGCGGCGACATTGTCGTGGACATGGCGGCCTCCATAGCCAATTTATATGGATATTATGCCTCGCCGACCTTCATCTCCCGCATCGCATTCGGCGGTTGCCCGCGCCCAATTTCCCCCGACCGCCGCCTGAAGAGCGATGATACGGGTTCCAATGTTGGCGACGATCGGAGACCTACCGTGCAACCCGCCTCGACCCGCACTCTGGAGCGCCTGGCGATCGACCTCGCCGCGGGGCGGATCACCAGCCGCGAGCTCGTCGAGGATTGCCTTGCGCGCATCACGGCGCCGGGCGGCGAAGGCGCGCGCACCTTCCTGAAAGTCGATGCAGACGCCGCGCGCGCCTCAGCCGATCATACCGACGGGATGCGCAAACGCGGTACCGCCGTCGGCCGTTACGCGGGCATTCCCATTTCGGTGAAAGATCTCTTCGACCTGGCCGGCGAGGTCACCACGGCGGGCTCCTTGGTTTTGCGAGGCGCGCCGCCTGCAGCACGAGACGCCGCCGCGGTCGCCAGATTGCGTGAGGCCGGGTTCATCGCGATCGGGCGCACCAACATGACCGAGTTCGCGTTCTCCGGACTCGGCGTGAATCCACATTACGGCACCCCGCGAAACCCGTGGGAGCGCGCGGCGAATCGAATTCCCGGCGGCTCTTCCTCCGGTGCAGCCGTTTCCGTCACCGACGGCATGGCGTTTGCCGGTTTGGGCACCGACACCGGAGGCTCGTGTCGGATTCCTGCCGCGATGTGCGGAATCGTCGGCTTCAAGCCCACCGCCTGCCGGGTGCCCACGACCGGCGTCTATCCACTGTCGCCGACCCTGGACTCAGTCGGACCGCTCGCCAATTCGGTCGCATGCTGCGCCGCTTTGGACACGGTGCTGGCGGCGGAGTCCGATCCGGCACTGGCTCGCCTGTCGATCGATGCACTGAGTTTCGCCGTGCCGGTGAGCTACCTGCTCGACGGCTTGAGCCAGCACGTAGCCACCTCGTTCGAGCGGGTTTTGCGCCGACTATCGCAGGCCGGCGCGCACATCGAACACATCCCGTTCGCCGAGATTGGCGAACTTCCCGACATCAATCGCTCAGGCGGCTTCTCTGCGCCCGAAGCCTACGCGCACCATCGCGATCGCATCGCCGCGGACTCCTCGCAGTACGATCCGCGGGTCCTCACGCGCATCCTGCGCGGCCGCGAACAATCCGCAGCCGACTACATCGACCTGCGGCGGCGACGAAGGGAGTTCATCGACCGCGTCGCGCCCCTAATGGCCGAATTCGACGCCTTGCTGATGCCCACCGTTCCCATCGTCGCACCGCGCGTGACGGAACTCGCGGCCGACGAGGACTATGCACGGATCAATGCGCTGGTCCTGAGAAATTCCGGCATCGTGAATTTCATCGACGGCTGCGCGATCTCCTTACCGTGCCATGAACCGGGCGAGCCACCGGTCGGCCTAACCCTGTTCGCGAGAGGAAACACCGATCGGCGGCTATTATCCGTCGCCGCTGCAGTCGAAGGGTGTCCGCTCAACGGTCGGCCGAGCTAACTGGAAATGGGGCGCCGCGTACGCCGGCAGCGCAACGCGCAATGACAACGCCTGCCGCGATCGTGAGCGCCGCGATGACATAAAAGGTGATGCTGATGCTGCCCGTGTAGGTCTGGGCGAGCCCCATCAGGCTCGGGCCCAAGAAAGCGCCAACCGCAGCCAGCGCATTGATGATGGCAAATCCGACCACGGCGGCGGGCCCTGTGATGAAAGTTGTCGCCAGCGCCCATATCAGCGGAGTGACGCCAATGAACACAGCGGTCGAGGCAACGAGTCCTCCAATCGCCATTATCGGGATCGACAAACCTGCGCCACTTACCAACAAACCCGCAGCACCGACCAGGCAGGCCCCGACGATATGCCAACGCCGCTCTCTGAAGAAGTCCGAACTCCAACCCAGACCGATCAGAACGAGGCCAGCGCCGATATAAGGCAACATGGACAGCCAGCCGATAGCTCGATAGCTTGCAAAACCCGCCGCCTTGATGATGGTCGGCGTCCAGAACACGCAGGCATAGATTCCGAGGTTCAAAACCACCATTACAATGCCGAGCAGCCAGACCTTTGGTTCGCGCAGCGCCGCCTTGATGTCGCCCTTCGGTGCTTGGGCAGCCCGCTCGGAGGAAAGTAACTCGGCAAGATAGTCTCGCTCAGCGGGCAAAAGCCAAACCGCGGTACGAGGCCCGTCATCCAGGAGCCTGAACAGCAGCCCACCCATAATGACTGCAGGCAGCCCCTGAATCAGAAACAGCCACTGCCAGTTGCGAAGGCCACCGAAATCATTGAGGCGCCCCATGATCCAACCCGATACGGGGCCGACCAGAATTCCGCCTGCCGCTGCACCCAGGATCAGAATGGAAAATATCCGGCCCTGCCGTTCCTGGGGATACCATTGCGTCAGATAATAGATCAGCCCGGGCAGAAATCCGGCTTCCGCGGCCCCCAGCAGGAATCGGAGCCCATAGAAGGACCAGGGCGTTTTGACAAAGAGCATGAGAATGGAAACGATGCCCCAGGTGACCATGATCCGGGCGATCCAGACGCGCGCACCCAAGCGGTACAGAAGCAGATTGCTCGGTACCTCGAAAATGATGAAGGCCAGAAAAAACACGCCCGCGCCGAAACCATAAATCTCCGCGATGAAGTGCAGGTCGCTCATCATCTGCAACTTGGCAAAGCCAATATTGACGCGATCCACATAAGCAATGACATAACAGACAAAGAGAATTGGCAGCAAACGTCTGCTGATCTTGGCGAACAACTTGTCGCCATCGACTTTTGCCGGGGCCGGGACCGGCACGCCGGGATATCCGTATGCCGCTATTTCACCCCCCATGACGGTCACCGGGACTGTCTTGCGACCAGATCCTCAATGAACCGCTCGCACACGCAAAGTTGGTCGAGCGAGACGTATTCGTCTGCCTTGTGCGCCTGTTCGATGCTGCCCGGACCGCAGACAATGGTTGGCACGCCCGCTCCCTGAAAAAAACCGGCCTCGGTGCCATAGGAAACTTTGCCGCTCTCGGCTTTGCCCAAAAGGTCGAGCGCCAGTCTTTGCAGATTGCCGCTGTCGCCGGCGTCGAGCGCGGGTATGTCGCCGACGCATTCGAAGTCGATCGCCGCGGCATCATGTTTCGCGCGCATCCGTGGCAGCAGCTGTGTCGCCGCATAGCGTTCAAGCGACGAGATGAACATATCTGCAGCAACCTCGGGCGGAAACCGGTAATCGAAAAGGAACTCGCACGCCGCCGGAATGATGTTGGCGCCGTTCCCCCCGGTGATCAGATTGGTCGAAATAGTAGCAAAGGGAACCTCGTATCCATCGTCGCGAAAGCCCTGCGCCTCTTCATGATTGGCAAGATCCTGGATATGGGTTATCAGTCGCGCGGCATACTCAATGGCGTTCACACCTTTTGGCGCCAGGGAAGAATGTCCGGCACAGCCGGTCACGCGGCAGCGGTAGATGCGTCCTCCCTTGTGCGCCGAGATCACCCTCATATCGCTGGGCTCGCCGATGATGCAACCGGTCGGCGCGATGTTTGCGGTTTTCAGGTCCGCAATCAGTCGAGGTACGCCGAGGCAGCCCAATTCTTCATCATAGGTGAGCGCGACGTGAATGGGCTCACGCAGCCGGGCGCGGCCAAATTTTGGCGCCTGGGCAATCACTACGCCAAGAAAGGCCTTCATGTCACAGGCGCCGCGCCCATAAATCCGGCCATCCCTGAGATCCGCCCTAAAGGGATCGCTACTCCACGTCTGGCCGTCGACGGGCACGACATCGGAGTGGCCGGATAACACCAGGCCGCCGGGGCCGTCGCCAAAAGTGGCAAATAAATTGGCTTTTGTTCTGTCGTCGTTGAAGTCGCGGCGAATTCTCGCACCGGCCGATTTCAGTCTGTCCTCGGCCCAGTCGATCAAATCCAGGTTCGAGTTTCGGCTCGTCGTGTCAAAGCCAATCAACGCGGCCAGCGAGTCGATCGTTTCCTGGGACGCTCGTCGCGTCGCCCGGCGCGCCTTTGCAGGTCCGGCCGCTTTGAGCGATTCCATACTTCTTGCCATGTCCTTGCGTGACTTCAATTCAAAACTCCTTCATCTTACCGGCGGCCACATCGTGGCTGGGAAGCCCGGAATGCGCGGCGGCAGGAGATCAGGACTTTAGGCTGTGCCCGGCTTCGCTTCAGATTGGACTAAACGTGTACTTCCGGCAAGCGTGTTTCCAGCGGTTTAACGCGTACCAGAGCGAGCAAGGCTAAGGAAGGTAGGAGCGGTTCAGCGCATGACTGCACCATGCATGACTGCACCATGTGCAAGCCGTTCGTTGGCATGCTCCGTCGGCGGCAGCGCAGCGGCCACGTCGATGCGATTCATGACCTGCAAAGGGCTTTATATTTTAGTCCCCTCGGCCTAAAAGCGCCGCTCTACGAGCAGCGCGGCAATTGTGAGGGAATGGCCAAATCTATACGCTATCTTCAATACGCAAACCTCTCGGTCAAACCCGTGCGTGTAGGGAGCATCACAATGAAACTCAGAGCGCGTGGCCCGTGCAGGCTACTGGCGAAGTTCGTGCTTGCGGGCGCCATGGCCTCGCTCCTTGCGGCAGTCCACCCGGCAATGGCTGCGGAGGCGCCGCAGGCCGGCGCAGCCACAGACACCGTACCGGCGGACGGCACAGCCAACGCGCCCGCGGCGTTGAAAGGAATCGTGGTCACGGGTTCGCTCATCAGGCAGCCGACGCTGACGGGCTCGGCGGCTCTGCAAGTCATCAATGCCGGGGAATTGAAGGCGCAGGGAACGCAATCCGTCGAAACGTTGCTGGACAGCCTGCCTTCGGTTCAAGGAAATTTCTCTCTCACTCAGACCTCGAATCCGGGCGGTGCCCGCGGTGTGGCCAATGTCGACCTGCGCGGCCTGGGTCCATCCCGCACGCTGACGCTGATCGACGGCAAGCGTTTGATGCCGGGCAGCCCTCTCGGCGGTCCCGAGGCGGACCTGAACTTCCTTCCCCAGGCTCTGGTGGAACGCGTCGAGGTGCTGACCGGCGGTGCTTCCTCCGTATACGGTTCGGACGCCATCGCCGGCGTGGTCAACTTCATCATGAAGAAGGACTTCAGCGGCTTCACCATCGACGGCCAGGGGGACATCACCGGCAGTGGCGACGGAGCGAGCTACGACACCTCGCTGATCTGGGGAAACAACTTTAGCGACGACGCCGGTAACGTCACGCTATACGCCCAGTACACCCACTTCAATGCCGTCACCGACGGGCAGCGCGCTTTCGGGCAATACGCCCTCGCAACGCTTCCGAACGGACAGACTGCCACCGCCGCGGCGCAGTGCCAGCAGGTCTACGGTCCCGCCAGCAGCGTTGCATACGGCCGCTGCACGGCCGGCTCCTCCGCGATCCCAGATGGCCGATTTTTAAGCAACAATCGCGCCGCCGCCGGCCTGTCGTCGTCGGGAATCGTCGATCCCGCAGGTTCGGCCGCCATCCTTCCGTATGCAGGTCAGCAATACAACTTCAACCCGTACAACTATCTGCGCCTGCCGGACGGACGATACAACCTCGGCGGGTTCGCACATCGTCAGCTCAACACTCATGTGGATCTATACGGCAGCGCGATGTTCATGCACGACAGCAGCACCACGCAAGCTGCGCCGGACGCGCTCATCAACACCTTCAATATCAACTGCAACAACCCTCTGCTGTCGGCGCAGGAGCAGACATGGCTGTGCACCGATCCGGGATTGACGCCGACCCAGCTTGCCAACGTCATATTCTTCAAGCGAACAATCGAGTCTGGCAATCGCGAGGACAACATCCAGCACACCGACTACCGAGTCATCGTCGGTTCGCGGGGAAGCCTCGTCGACGATCTGTCGTACGACGTGTCGATGCAGCACGGTGAGACGGATTTGACTGAAAACTTCACCGGAGTTGTGTCGCAGGTCAATCTGCAGCAGGCGCTGCTGGCGACTGCCGGGCCGAACGGCAGCGCGGTTTGCCAGAATCCATCTGGCGGCTGTGTGCCAGCCAACATCTTCCAGGTCGGCGGATTGAGTCCGGCGCAGCTTGCGTTTCTCGACATCAGCGCGCAGGAACAAGGCAAGACCATGGAGGATGTCGGTTCCGCCAGCGTCAGCGGCGACCTGACGCCATACGGCATCAAAAGTCCGCTTGCCAGAAACGGACTCGGAGTTGCGGCGGGTGCGGAATACCGGCGGGAGTCATTGAATTTCCTTCCGGATGAGGAATACCAGACCGGTGCGCTCGGCAGTCCGACTCTGCCGGTGTCGGGTAGCTTCAGCGTCCGCGATTACTTCGGGGAGCTGCAATTGCCCTTGATCGAGGATCGGCCGTACGCCAAGTTGCTGCAACTCGACACCTCCTATCGCCTGTCGGACTACTTGATCGAGGGCCGCAGCAGCAATCTGCAGACTCACGCTTACAAGTTCGGCGTGCGCTACGCACCGACCCGGGACGTCACGATCCGCGGCAGTTGGAACCGTGCCGTGCGGGCGCCGGACATCAACGAGCTGGCCTTTCCTTTGACGTTGGGTGGTGTCACGGGTAGTGACCCATGTTCAGGGGCGGTGAACCCGGCCACGGGAATCGTTTCGGGCGGCGCGACTCTCGCGCAGTGCAGGCTGACCGGAGTGACGGCAGGTCAGTACGGCACCATAGCGCAATGCCCGGCCGGCCTGTGCAATGGGCAGTCGGGCGGCAACCGCAACCTGCAGGCCGAGACCGCCATTACCCGCCAGATCGGCGTGGTGTTTACGCCGCGCTTTCTCGAGGACTTCACCGGAACGATCGACTACTACGAGATTACGCTCTCCCAGGAAATCGGCACGGTGAGCTTCAGCACCATCCTCAACGAATGCATCAACAGCGGGCTGTTCTGCAATGCGATCCAGCGCAGTCCGGCGGGCGAGCTGTTCGGGTCGCCGAACGCATACGTATCCAGCAGCAACGTGAACGTCGGCTACGTAAAGGAGCGCGGCGTGGATTTCAGTTTCAACTACCGCCGCAGCCTCAGCGATTTAGGATTGCGCCACGCGGGCACGGTCGAGCTCAGCTTCGCCGGAACGTTCTTGGATAGCTTCCAGGAGCAGGTCGCCCCGGGAGTGCCGACTTTCGACTGTGCCGGACTGTACGGCTTGACCTGCGGCGTCCCGCGCCCACGCTGGCGTCACACGCTGCGCACCACTTGGCTGGCGCCGTCCGGGCGGTTCGCCGGGCTCGGCGTGTCGCTGCGGTGGCGCTATATCGGTGCGGTGTCACTCGACAAGAACCAGACCGGCACGATTCTAGCCCAGGGGCAGCCGGATCTGGTGGACGCCACGCTCGGAACGCGCCAATACCTCGATCTGACGCTGTCGTACCAGCTGAAGGGCCCGGACATCGCGTTGCGTTTCGGCGTAAACAATCTTACCGATCAGGATCCGCCGCTGACCTCGACGGTCGGGGCTAATGGCTTCGCGAACCCGCAATTCTTCGGTGACGCCAATACATACCCGGTTCTCTACGATTCGCTGGGACGCGTATTCTTCGTCGGATTTACCGGACACTTTGATTAGCTGACGCGGATGCCGGGAGCGCGAGTTGATGACAACGAGGATGACGTTATCGGCCGGGCGCTATCGCCCCCTGCTTGTGGTTGCGATCGGACTCTGGGCAGTAGCGGCGGTCGCGGCAGGCGCTGCTGCACAGGGCGGCGCTCCAACCGGCGCCCTGATTGATCCGAAGCTGTACCAGGCCCTGCGCTGGCGTAACATTGGTCCGTTCCGGGCGGGGCGCACGACGGCGGTCGCGGGGCGCTCGGATCAGCCGACGACCTTCTATATCGGTTCATCCGGTGGGGGCGTCTGGAAGAGCGTCGATGCCGGTGCGACCTGGCGCAATATCTCCGATGGTTTCTTCGATGTGGGTGGGATCGGAGCAATCGCGGTGGCATCCGCCGATCCTGACGTGATCTACGTGGGGACTGGCGAAGCCTCGGTCCGCGGCCAGACCAGTTCGCCCGGGGACGGCATGTATAAGTCGACCGACGGCGGGAAGACCTGGGTTCATGTGGGTCTCGTCGATAGCCGCCACATTGCCGCGATAGTGGTCGATCCGCAAAATGCCGACGTCGTCTACGCTGCCGCGCAGGGCAACTCGTGGATGCCGGGCGGCGACCGTGGTGTATACCGCTCCCGCGACGGCGGCAAGGACTGGCAGCGGGTGCTGTTCGTCAATGACACGACCGGTGCGCACGATCTGAGCATCGATCCGAAGGATCCGCAGGTCTTGTATGCGGCCATGTGGGATAACCGGCGATTTCCGTGGACGATCCGCAGCGGTGGACCCGGCAGCGGCTTGTGGAAGTCCACTGACGGCGGAGATACATGGCAACGCCTGCACCGAGGTTTGCCGACATTAATGGGGAATACGGCGGTCTCCGTCTCGCCGGTCGACCCCGACCGGATCTACGCGATGATCGAGGCTGTTCACGGCGGCGTATTTCGGTCGGACGACGCAGGAGGGACTTGGCGGCGGGTCAATGGGGATGCCGGCATGCGCGACCGGGGTTGGTACTACACGCGCATTTTCGCCGATCCGCTAAAAGAGAATACAGTCTATGTGCTGGCGAACTCGGTCGTGAAATCCACCGACGGGGGCACGACCTTTCGCGGGGTTCGGACGCCGCACGGGGATAACCACGACCTGTGGATCAATCCGCAAAACGACAGGATCATGGTCGAAGGCAATGACGGCGGCGGCATCGTCACGCTCGACGGCGGGCGGACCTGGTCAACCGACCTGAACCAGCCTACCGGGCAGTTTTACCGCGTCTTTGCGGACGATGTCTTTCCCTATCGGATCTACGGCGCCCAGCAGGACTGGGGAACGGTGAGCATTGCCAGCCGTACGCTGCACAAAGGCATTGGACGGCAGGATTGGCATGCCGTGGGAGGCGGCGAGAGTGGGCAGATCAGCATGAATGCGAGCGATCCTTCGCTGATCTATGCCACCGACATTCTTGGCGGCCTTACCGAATACGATGCCCGTAACGGCGAGATCCGCAAAATCGCGCCCGACGCATACTTCGCCGCTTTCCAGCCGCCGCGCACACTGAAATATCGCTCCAACTGGAGTGCCCCGGTACTCGTGTCAATGCACGATCCCAAGGTGATCTACTACGGCGCCCAGGCACTGCTCAAGTCCACTGACCGGGGTGAAACCTGGAAGGCCATCAGCCCCGATTTGACCCGGCACGAGTTGGCCAAGGAAGGCTCCGACGGCGGGCCGATCAGCATTGAAGGCGCCGGTGGCGAGACCTATGACACGATCACCTACATCGCCGAATCGCCGCAGGCGGCGGGCGCATTGTGGGTGGGGTCGGATGACGGACTCGTGCATTTGAGCCGCGATGGCGGGCGGCATTGGGTCGATGTCACGCCGCAAGGCATGAACGACGCACAGGTCGAGTCCATCGAAGTCTCGCCCCATGACCCTGCCAAGGCCTACCTTGCCGTATCGCGCTACAAGTTCGGGGACTTCGCGCCCATGCTCTATCGCACGAACGACTACGGCCGCACCTGGAAGCGGATCGTCGCCGGCCTACCTGCGTCGGCGTTCGTTCGCGTGGTGCGCGAGGATGCCGTGCGCGCTGGGCTGCTGTATGCCGGCACCGAGACGGGCCTATTCATATCATTTGACGATGGGGATGGCTGGCAGCCTTTCCAGCTCAATCTTCCCAAGGTGCCCGTCACAGACCTGCAGATCCGCGACGGGGACCTCATCGCCTCTACGCAGGGACGGGCTTTCTGGATCCTCGACGATCTGAGCCCGCTGCAGCAACTGAATGCGCAGATGGCCAAGGCGGGCATGTACCTGTTCAAGCCGCGTCGCGCCTACGCCGTCGACCGCCACTTCGGTTTGCCGGAACTCGGCCGCAACCCGCCGGATGGCGCCATCATCCACTACGATTTCGCCATGGCGCCCGATGCGCGCTCGGGCCCGGTGGTACTGGAAATTCTCGACCACGACAACCGCCTGATCCGTAGGTTCTCGAGCAAGCCGGGGAAGCGCGAAATGCGCAGCCTCGTGAAGGGCGTCGAGAAGCTGCCGCCTGCGCCGCCGGTTCCCGCCAAGGCGGGCATGAACGCCTACGTGTGGGATCTGCGCGTGGCGCCGTACACACCGGTAGCCGACACGATCCGCTATGTCAGTCAGGTCCCCTACCGGGTTGCGCCGGGCACCTACCAAGTGCGCCTGAGCTATGCCGATCGATCGCTGGTACAGAGTTTCGAAGTGGTCAATGATCCACGTCACGCGCCGCACTCGGCCACGCAATGGGCGCGGCAGCAGCAGCAGCTTGCCCGACTGGGTGGGCTGGTGGACGACATTCACCGCTCGACGAATCAGATGCGCTCGATCGCGCAACAGGCGCGGGCCTTGATGCGTCTGGCAGCCCAGAACGGGCACGCCGACAGCGTCGGCGCCGCAGGCCGTGCGCTCATCGCCCGGATTGCCCGCTGGGAAGAGCAGGTGCCGCAAGCGCAGCTGCCAAACCACGTGCAGGACTACGTTTCCTTCCCGAGCCGGCTGCTGAGCACTCCGGTCCTCAATCTGATCTCCATGATGGATCAAGACCCGCCGGTAACCGCGGCCGATGAATCCGAGGCGAAGGACCTGGAAGCGCGATGGACCGCGATCCAGACGGACATGAACCGGATCAAGAAGAACGAGCTGGCGACGTTCGAGTCCCGGCTACATCGGGCGGGCCTCGCGCAAGACATCGTGCCGTGGCGCGCAGGCGTCGCCCCGCCGCCGCGAGTGCTCGTTTCGCGACCTTGAGGAAGACAATGCAGCAAGCGGTAGAGCCGACGGTCGTACGGCCTAAATCGATGGCGAACACGCGGCGGCGTCGAGCGGAGGCGCACCCGCGGCGCCACGCCACGTCAAGCGGACGAACGTCGGGAATGCCAATTCCGCGGCCTGTCGCGGATCGATGCACAGATACGGGCGAAGCACTTCGACAATTTCATAATAGCCATCGAGAATGATCGTCGCGTTCACCTCGCGA
The DNA here is from genome assembly GCA_035531435.1 of Steroidobacteraceae bacterium. Taxonomy (GTDB): domain Bacteria; phylum Pseudomonadota; class Gammaproteobacteria; order Steroidobacterales; family Steroidobacteraceae; genus Bog-1198. Next base: position 164,821 of record DATKSW010000029.1, read on the forward strand.
TCGTGGTATTCGGCGTAGTTCAACCAATTCTCCGAAACGATCCAGGTGACGTCGACGATCGAACGCAGGCAGCGCGCGTCGGCGGGTAGTCGCATGAGTCCGCGATTCGCGAGGGCCCGCATGAATCGCTCCAAGGCCTGCAAGCGGCGCTCCCGATTGTGCGCAAAACGAAGGCGCAATCGTGGGTCCCGGCGCAATAGATCGGCCAGCTCGCGATAGAAGAATCGGTATTTGAGGATCAAATTCAGTTGTCGCACGAACATCTCGGCCATGTGGTCGAGCGTCGGGGCGAGGTGATCCTGGTACCAGTTTTCGTCCATCTCGCGAATGGCCATCTCGAAGAGCGCAAAGACGATGTCGCGTTTCGTGGCGAAATGGTACTGCAGGTTGCCCTTGCTGATACCGCAGCGCTCGGCGATGCGTTTTGTCGAAACGACCCCGGTGCCCTTTTCATTGAACAGGTCGAGCGCGGCGCCGAGAATCCGAATTTGAGTTATCCGCGTGGCCATCGGATTACACGGGTTCCAATCCGCGGCTGTCTTGCGCCTCGAGCGCCGCCATATAGACTTTGCCGACGACGCGCGCGTGCAGCAGCGTCCCGGGCGCGCTCGCTCCCGTAGCGGCGTTCTTTCGCGCCGTTCGCTTAGCTCTCGTCATGTCACCTCACGGATCTCGCCTTATCGGTAGCGCACCCGCCGTCAAGCGAATCGAGAAATGAGGGGGCGACTTGGCGCCTCGTTCGCAAATGCCACCGCGGAATGTGCATCCCGCTGGCCGTCCCCGTCGGGGCATTGAGCACCCCTGCTCACCGCGCATGTATAGCAGATTTGCGCCGACTTTGGTGAACGAGCGGTGGTTGCATTCCAAACGACAATTTGAGTGTCGCCGCTGCTCTGTAATTGACGGTCACGAGCGACGGGCGTTGGTTTTACCGTGATGGCCGTTTATGATTCCGATCCCCCTATGTCGGCGCCCACGTATACCGCGAGGAGAGCCCGTGACACCCGATGAATTCAGGAAAGCCGGCCATGCGCTGGTGGAATGGATTGCGAGCTATCGCGAAGGGCTCGCCGCCGGCGAGTGCCCGGTGCAGGCTCGAGTGGCCCCCGCCGATCTGATCAAGCAACTGCCGGCCAAGGCTCCGGAGATGCCGGAGCCCATGGACGACATATTGAGGGACCTGGATCGTTTGATTATGCCGGGTATCACGCATTGGCAGCATCCGCAGTTCTACGGATATTTTCCCTCGGGCGGCTCGCTGACATCGGTGCTCGCTGACATGGTCAGCACCGGACTCGGGGTGGTGGGCTTGAGCTGGCAGTCAAGTCCGGCTCTAACCGAGCTGGAACAGGTGACCACGAACTGGTTGAGGGAGCTGCTGGGAATCTCCGATGCATTCAGTGGCGTCATACAGGATACGGCATCGACTTCGTCCTTTCTTGCGCTCGTGTGCGCGCGGGAACGCACCTCCGGCTACGCCGCCACCCGTGGCGGACTGCAAACCGCCGAATCGCCCCTGATCGTCTACGTCTCCTCGCAAGCGCACAGCTCGGTCGAGAAGGCAGCGCTGCTCGCGGGCTTCGGAAGAGACAACGTCCGACAAATCGCCGTCGACGAGAACTTCGCGATCTCGGTGCCGGTGCTTACTGCCGCCGTCCGACGCGATCTCGCGGCGGGTTTGCGCCCCTGTGCGATCGTCGCAACCACGGGAACGACATCGACGACGGCCATGGATCCGATCGCGCCTATCGCAGATCTGGCGCGGCGCGAGAAGCTCTGGCTGCACGTCGATGCCGCGATGGGCGGCGCCGCCATGCTGCTGCCGGAGTACCGCCACTATTGGCAGGGTGTCGAAGGAGCTGATTCCATCATCGTGAATCCGCACAAATGGCTTACCGTCGGATTCGACTGCAGCTTGTTTCTGGTGCGCGATCCGGCGCACCTCGTGCGCGTGATGTCGACGAATCCCACCTATCTGCAATCGCCGATGGACATTGAGGTCAGAAACTACCGCGATTGGGGCATCGCGTTGGGGCGCCGGTTTCGCTCGCTGAAAATCTGGTTCAACCTGCGCGAGCAGGGCGCCGAGGCGATCCGGCAAAAGCTGAGAAAGGACATCGCGCAGGCGAAATGGCTGGAAGCGCAAATCAGAACGACCCCCGGCTGGCGGCTGGTCGCGCCCGTCACCCTGCAAACCGTCTGTATCCGCCACGAACCCCCCGGACTCGATGCCGAGTCGATCGACCGGCACACGCGGCGCTGGGCTCAGGCGATCAACGATTCCGGCGCCGCCTATTTGACGGCCGCGGTGGCGGATAGCCGATGGATTGTGCGGGTGTCGATCGGCAGCGAGTTGACGAATCGAAATCACGTTCAAAAGCTGTGGGAGATCATCCGCCAAGCGGCGGCCGATGACATCCCTATGTGACTCCTTTGCCCTTATCACATGCCACGAGATGATTAGCTCGGCCTTGTGAACGGGATGCGCAGCCCACGCCTGTCCACGGCATGGTGTCGTTTGCTTTAAGCAGGTACCTCGGCCGCGGGCTCATGTTCAGCGCGAGTGGCGGACCGACCCAATCGGCTTCGGGTGATGCGCTACCCGCAACCGAGGGCTCGCGGGCCGGCGCTACAACACGTGCATGGACGTTGGAATCGACACCGATGGCATGTAACGCTCCAAAAACGGAGCCGCGCAAAATACCTCGTGAAATACCGAGGTCAAGAGTGTAAGCGCAGTCGAAGGCCGAAATTTGTAGATTGTGAGCCTACCCCGATTTGAGCTTCTCTTCCGCGTACAACGACAGCTCGATCATCCGCTCGAGCAGCTGATCCGCCGATGCTCCCGCAAAATTCTTCAGTACCAGCTCTTTGACGTATAGTCGCACCAGGTAACGCAACTGCAGCGCACGATTGCGCGTCGCAAACACAAAGTCGCGATGACCACTGTTGACGACGATAATATTGCGATCGCCATCGAAACGGCAGCGCCACAGTTCACCAGCCGCCCGCTCAAACGTGTAGCCCGGCAGTCCGCGCGCATTGACAACGGCCGGGCTAATGGTGGCGTCCGAACTGTCAGTCACGGTAATCAAGGCCTCTGCAGTGCGGGCGACATCCCGTTGGGTCACCGTGACGCTTATGCGAGCGAGCCCCGGTGCGGCCGGTGCTCGGTACTCAACTTCCTGGTTGGCGGTTCCCTGTAAAGTGCCCTCGCCTTCCGCCATCTGCCAATCGAATTGCAGATCATCGATCACACGCCGTCGCGATCGATCGCGCGGCAACGCCCGGAACTTGCGAATCTCGTTAAGCGGCGCCGTACTCGCGGCGGGCGTAATCGGCAGATCGTTGAACCGCCCGGCCGAGTCTTTTACCGCCGCGACCTCGGCGCCGTCTATGTGCTCCATGTCATGCGCGGTGAACGGCATTTGCCTAAGGGCGCAATAAACAAACGCGACGACAGCAAATAGAGCAGCACATAGAGTGCGATCGGTATCGTCGCCTAACGATACCTTCGGGCGACTCGTTGCCGAGCCGCTCGGTCTTTAACGACGTTCAGATCTTATCGTTCGTGCCGTTCGCCGCGGCCGCGTTCCGACCGTGGGTCATAGTCGTGACGGTCCCAATCCCCGTGACGATGGTCGAAGTCGCCTCGATCAACGTCCCACCGCCAATAAGGTATTGCGTACCCATAGCGATACGGCCGGTAGTAAACCGGTACCCGCACGAGCGGCGCGACGACGACCAGCCCGGGCACTCGAATACCGACGCGGACATACGGATCCGCCTGGGCGGCCGACACGTGTGCGAAGGCGGCGACCCCGAGAGCAGCACTCAGCGCAACGGCAGCAGTCTTGATCATGGCGGTATTTCCTTCGATGAAGTTGACCCTACAAGGGAGTCAACGCACCGCAAGGCTGCGGGTTGACAGACCACCCCTCTTGGCGAGCGCCGAACCGCGACGCGGCGTCCACCACTCCATCGCCCCGCGACCTGTGGGGGTTTCCCGATGTCAGGCGACGTCCTCCAGCAGAATGATTGCGACATCGTCCTGCAATGCGCCGCTGAGCATCCGCACCCCAGCGATCAATTGATCGACTGCGTCATTCGCCGATAACGCCCTTGCCCGTTGCGCGATGTCGCCCTCCGTCGCATATTTAAATAGGCCATCGCTGGCGATCAGCAGCCGCCCAGACAACTCTATTGGCCCGAAGCTCATCGGCAAGGCTTCATCGGAGCCCAGCAGAGGCTTACGATTTTGGTTCTCGGTAAGATCGACAATCGCCTTTCCCGTGAGCAGCCACGCGCCGGAGTCCCCGACGCTGGCCCCAAAGACACGGCCCTCCGAGATCTCTGCGACAACGGCCGTGCACTGCCCACCTGTGCGAACCACCGCCTGGTCGACTTCGTACAGGCACCTCGCCCAGTCGTCCGCAGTTCCCGTGCCCCCAGTTCGCAATCTTTGTGCCGCGATCGAGCACGCCATCGCCGCTGCGGCTGCGCCGCCACCCGTGCCCCCAGCCCCGTCTGCTACGACCGCAAGGGTTCGTGATCCAAAATGCTCAACGAGGACGCGGTCCTCACCTCGCCCGCCGTTCTCAACCCTGTGTGCCACCGTCAGCATGATCTGGTAAATGGCCTAAGAGGCCACTCCCGAAGTGTGAGTCCGATGAGTTCAGAAAAACTGCCGGTCTTTGCCTCGTATTCCATCGCAATGAACTCCAACCGTAGCGATCTTGGGCGAAACGCCCTCGACTCCGTTGCCACTTCCCGTGGCGACCTGTCGCTCATGGGCAACCCGTCTTGGCGGCAATGCCACCGAGCCGCTCCGCGGCGTGTCTCTTCTTCCCGCCCGCATTCGCCTTTACGAATCCACGCCAGCAATTCTCTATTTCGGCTTCTTCTCCGCATCTTGAGCCTGTTCCGCGTTCACCCACTCGGTGACTTCCATGCCGTGCACTTCAAATTGCCGAACCATGCGTTTTCCATCGACAGTAGGTTCGAACTTCGCCGCGGCTAGCTTGGCGTCCGCGATGCGTCGTCCGGAGCGCGTCAACGGCGGGGTTTCCGTACTTGGCTTGGTATCCTTCATCTGCGGACTCCCTAGAGACTCTTACAGCATATTCTGCCCATGAAATACGGCGTCTGCCCGGCCGTCAACGGCCGGATCGGAATTTTGCGACGAAACCTGCGGTTTCTCGGTTAATCGTTCGCCACAGCGCGCCTTATCCCAACCCAAATACGCCTCGGCACAGGCCAGCACCGTATTGTCGCGGATATCGAGTACCTTTCGTAGCGGCTTCTGATAGCCGCCAGCGAGATTCCATGCCAGCGGAATTTCACGTTTCCGCGCCCGCCTGGTACAGCAGCACACCGCACCCTTCCATCATCGCCACGAGTTCGGGAATTCGAGCCAAGAACTCCGACGCCTTCGAAACCGAATGATATTCCTCGGCCGCCGTATAGTGATTCACGAAATCTGTACTGAGCCGCTGAATGATGTTCTCGGTGCCGTCCCCATAATGCATGTCGAAATCCAGAATCCCGATGTGCTGCGCCAGGCCCTCGGCCTTCAAGGCAAGGGCCGTCACCATCAGGCCGTTGAAGGTGCAGAATGCATCCGCCTTGGCATAACCTGCATGATGGAACCCGCAGGTCGGTGCGACGGCGACTTGCCGGCTGCGAATCGCCTCCCGCGCCGCGCCCAACATGGCGCCACTCGTATAAGGTAATGACGCCGCTACGTCCTGAGCCTGGGTATAAAATCCATTTTTCGCGCGGCATTCGAGGATTGCGTCGACAAACCCCGATCGTGCGCCCGGGCCAGTTCTCCCCGGGTCACCGGCGTTGGCGCGATGATCGACAGCGGAATCCCCAGCGCCTTCCACGACTCCACCGCCGCCAACGGCTTGTGCGCACTCGGCGAAAGGCTTTCTACCTTCGCCTGCATCGCCGTACTGAAAAAGACCGGGATTGCGGTCTGCGGCGATTTCTCCGGCGCGGGAACCATGTACGTTATCCTGTCAGAAGATCCACGGCCTCGCCTAATTTAGCCGGCGGTACTCAATTTCGATCGCGGACACCGATTTCTCGAATATACCAGCTGCCTCGTCATTTAATGTTTTCTTGCCGGCCATCTGGCAACAACCCGCGCCCTGTCTCTCTGGATGGTTCTTCGTCTGACCGAATCGTTCGCCCCGTGACGCTCCTCTATCCGTGCTCCACTGCGGACCGGCCACGGCGCTCATGCCGCGTCCGGTCCGCCTTGATTGCCCCCATATTTCACGCCTTCGACACAGCTTCACATTTGCGGAACAGGTTCAGCACTCACGCCCGGTGCGTTTCAATAGTTTATTCGGCACTTCATGCCTCAACCCCCACGTAGATTCGGGGCCGCCCCCCTCGGGCGTTCGCCGCTTCGCGTCCTCGCCGCTTGGTCAACATCCTTCCCGGCATTCGCCTGAACTTCGGCAAACGCCGCATCTTCACATCCATCGGCGTTCGCGGGACCCACGTCACGTTCAGCAAGACCGGCACGCGTACTACAGTCGGGCTGCCAGGCAGCGGGTTCAGCCATACGCATCTCGATAAACCGCGTCATACGCGCGGGCTCCGATTTCAGCCATGTCGCGAGATGCGAAGCGCGCACGAGCCGACATATCTGGCAGCGCGCGAACTTTCGACCCTTCCCGCTGTAAGACGAGTATCGATAAGTTCCGTTTCGGCACCAAGCTGTGTCACGCGATCCGCCTCGATCATGGCATCGAGAGAAAATGACGCCCCGCATTCAGGACCATACCCACACCGCTCAAGTACTCGATCCCCTGCTCGCCCGTCAATCGAGTCACTGCGGCTTCACACACCCTGCCTGACGCGCATCCGAATAAGCATGGCCGATAGCCCATTGCGTCGATCCTGCGGCCGGCGCACCGCGCCCCGCCTCGCGCAATCGCATCTTGTAGATCGCGCATTCCGGTCGATTGTCGATTAACGCAATCAGACCATGCGCCTGCTGAGACGCATCCTCGACCACGAGCGGCGCCATGATGTGACGCCCCACCGCATTTAACGCGACCGCAGCCGATTCCACCGGCGATTTCGAGCATCCCCCGAGCGTAGCCACCATCGCGACACATACGGTGCATGAGCCCAATTGCCTGAGTGGATTCGTCATCTCGCTCCTTGTTTGCTGGTTCTTTGCGGATGACTCATCAATGGCCCGCCAATCGTTAATTCCGAATCTCCACAGTCCACTATTGCAAATGCCCGACGGCGGAATTCCGAAACACGCACGCCACCACAAACACCCCCACGCCGACGCTGCCCGTCAAAATAATCGCCGGCACCGTACTCGCGCAGCTCTTCACCGATACCTGGCCGTCACCTCGATAGCAGATCCCTTGGTTTCACTTCCGTGCCCCTTCCCCCTGGTCCGTGACGGTCCAGTGCACAGCGTCCTTCGAGCGTTCGATCGCCACGCGGACGCGGCCGGGTGTTCCCCAATGGTAGACGATGCGCTCGCCCGCCTGCTTACCGGGAATCGCCTTCTTGCCGTACTCGATCCAGGTATTGCCGTGGATCGCCATTCGCGACACGAACGGATGCGCTCCCGGTTCTCCGCTCGCGAACAGTTCGTAATGCCAATAACTGTGATCCGCGCTGTTGTATGTGTCCACGACGAGCGACTCGACCGCCCTGCCCGCCCAGACGTTGCTGAACGTGCATTCGAGATACAGCCGATTCGAAGACCATCGGCAATCCTCGTTCCAGGTGAACGATCCCGGCTTGCCCGTCTCGGTCTGCAGCGTCCTCCCTTTAAATACCCAGTGGCCAACGGAGACGTCGAGCTTCTTCAACTCCGGCGAGAGTGATTGTGCATTGGCCCCGAGCACCGGTGTCAATCCCACTATCACGCCGCCGATGATCGCCAACAAGATACTTTTCTTCATAACAAACTCCTTGGATATTTTGCGATGGCGCATCCATCGGCGCACCCCGCGTCTCGGCGCTGCTTTCACGCGCTGAATGGCTGCACTGCGATCAGCATGAATCCCCACGGTCCCGCAATCCGGGAAGGTGATTGCGGCCCGCCGGTGACGCCGACCTCGTCGTTCTGCCGCCTGACTGCGGCAAATTCAATTAGTCAGGTCAAGTTCGTCTGATACCGCTCACGGTCGCCGGGCGCGACGCCTTTAGCGCCGATAGACAACGGGAAACTCCGCTGCATCGAGCGGTGCTCCATCCTTGAGTCTGAGGCCGGGGAACGGCGGCGAGGTGCGTCCCATGCGCCGAATAAATCTGGCATCGGAGCCCATCCAGCGCGCAGAGAACACGCGACGCGGAACGGTGGAACGGTTCGCCGGCGCCCCATGAATCGTTCGAAAATGAAAGGCCACGGCGTCTCCGGGTTCCATCTCCCAAGCGCGAATCGTAAGGTGGTCTCGCTGCGCATCGATGTCGGGAATAGCCGGCAAATCGTCCTGCGAATACAGCGGGGTACCGTCGAATCGCGTCGGCCGAAAGCCGGAAGCACCCCAGAGGTGCGACCCGGCGACACATTCGAGTGTCACTTCGCGCGAGACCGGGTCCAGCGGTATCCAGAAGCTCACACTCTGATTACCCTGGACACAGTAATAGGGTTCGTCGTGATGCCAGGGTGTCACGGTGCTGCTTCCAGCATCCTTGACGAGCACATGCTCGTGGAAGAACCTCGCTACATTCGACCCCATCAACCGCGCCGCCGCCTCAGCCGCGGGCGAGTCGAAGACGAACGCGCGAAATGCCCCGATTCGTGACCAGTTGCAGTAGTCCTGGAAAAAACTTGCCGTGCCGTCCTTGGGGTGGACCGAACGTTCGAATTCGCTTGGCTGAGCTCGAACCTCCGCGATGCCTTGCGCCAACGGATCAACCCAATCGCGAAAAATGCCCCGCAGGACAACGACACCCTCTTCCTGGTAGGTTGCAACGGTTTCGTTGGTGATCGCCAACTGCACACCTCGAATTGTACGCCGCGCAGTTGCATTATGCGTATTCGTAGCGGCGGATACGATAAGTTCGCCCGTTACCGCACACAAACGCACCGGCACTGCAGCCGCGGTTCGTGAACACCGCTCTCGACGCCCCTCGTTTCGGAACGCGTAGACATTGGGAACGCGCGCACCCACGGCGCATGCATCAGGGCGCGTGAACCGCTTGAAAGCGTGTCCCGGAGCCGCCAGAAACGGATTCACTGCCATCCGGAGTGTACCTGGCCGCGCTCGCCTCTAAGGCGTTGGCTGACTACGATTGGAGGCCCTGCGTGCGACGGGCTCGGCAACTGGCCGTAAACACTCGTGTTTCACTTTGTCGGCGGCGCGCCGGTGCCGATGATCGGATGGGCGAACTAAATTCGGACCGAGACTCGGAATCGGTAGGGTCTCGAGGTGAAAATTCTCCGGCACGACCCATCCGGTTGGCCGTGATGCAAACACGATGCGCCGGTACCTGTTGGACATGGGGCTGCCCTCCGTGCTTGACTCTACATTGATCGAGACCACCGTCGCTAATAAGCTCGGCTCTCGATTCTAGGGTCCTGGGCCCCAAAACTTCAGAGGCTGCGTCGAATGAGCGTCCGCGAAATGTTCGAACTCGGCGGGAAAGTGGCTCTGATCACTGGCGGATCACGCGGTCTCGGGCTGCAGATCGCGACCGGACTCGGCGAAATGGGCGCGAAAATCGCGATCAGCGCACGCAACCCCGCCGAGCTCGAAGAGGCAAAATTGCGTCTCGAGAAGCACGGCATCGATGTGCTTACGGTGGTCAATGATCTGTCCGACGCCGCGCAGGCACCGGCGCTCGTCGACGCGGTGCTCGCGCGCTTCGGCGCCATCCATATCTTGGTCAACAACGCGGGCACGTCTTGGGGCGCGCCGGCCGAGCAGCTTCCACTCGAGGCCTGGAACAAGGTCATGACGCTCAATGCGACGAGCGTGTTCGTGCTGAGTCAGGCCGCCGCGAATCGTTGTTTCATCCCGAACCGCGCGGGCAACATCATCGTCGTGGCCTCGGTCGCGGCGCTGCGCATCGGGATGAAGATGAAAGCGGTACCCTACTACGCCTCGAAAGCCGCGGCGCTGCATATGGTTCGCGCGCTCGCGAGCGAGTGGGGACCCTACGGCATTCGCGTCAATGCGATTTGCCCCGGGTTCTTCCCCTCGAAGATGGCAAGCGGGTTGCTCGAGAAAATCGAGGCATCGGTCATTGCGCAAACCCCACTCGGGCGCATCGGCAATGACACCGACTTGCAGGGTGCGGCGGTCTATCTCGCCTCGGACGCTTCGCGCCACGTGACCGGTCAATACATCGCTGTGGACGGTGGCGCCTCGGTCGGTTGAGCGGCTACCGGTGTCACTGGCCATCGGCCGGCTGGTCAGCCGGGCGCTGGCGAATATACTTGAGAGCGCCCATTGACCTCGCGGTGAGGCGGCTGCCCACGAACCCCGACTGCACGAAGCTCGTCTTCATCTCGGCCGTGACGCCGCCGTGCGCGACGTTCCGGCTATTGAACAGCGCGCATGCAGCTGCAGCGCGATCGTCGCGTGCCCTGCATCGGCCGCGAGAAACGCCACGCCCAGATCGTTGACGAACGGAAAGCCGGACCGGTACGCCGAGGACGCGAATCGGTCCCGCCTTGGAAAGCCGAACGGCAATCGGAGCTGTGTTTGACATGGCCTCACCATAAAACGACCGAACACGCGGTGCCGAGGCGAAACCGGGTGTCGATATGAGGACGGGTGTCGACGCGAGGCCACCGAGGCTGTGATACTGCCCGCGTAGGTTCATTTCCAACAACCCCGGTGTAGCGCATGAATCTGTTAGAGGCTAAGACGGCTCTCGTGACGGGCGCGGCGAGCGGGATCGGACGCGCGAGCGCGCTGCTGTTCGCCGCCGAAGGTGCCTCCGTGGTGGCATTGGATCGCGCACCGGAAGTCGAGGCTACGGTCGCGGCGATTCGAGCGGCGGGCGGCCGCGCGATCGCGCTCGTCAAGGACTCCTCGGTCGAAGAACACGTCGCGAGCGCAATTGCGGCCGCGGTCGAGGAATTCGGCGGCCTCGATGTCTGCTTTGCGAATGCCGGCATCAGCGGCGGCCGCGTGCCGTTCTTCGAAGAAACCGCCGAGCGCTGGGCGCAGATTCTGCAGGTCAATCTCATCGGTACGTTTCTCGCCGCCAAGCACGCAGCGCTCACGATGACTAAACAGCGGCGCGGCTCGATCATCTGTACGGCATCGGTCGCCGGATTGCGTTCGGGCGCCGGTTGCATGCCCTACAGCGCCAGCAAGTCCGGCGTCATCAGCTTGGTTCAGACCGCAGCCAATGAACTCGCCGGCACCGGCGTGCGCATCAACGCGATCTGCCCCGGACTCGTCGAAACCGGCATGACTCGCCCGATTTTCGAACAGGCACGCGCCCGCGGCAGCGAGTGCAGGATCGGTCAGCTCAATCCCCTGCGCCGCGCGGGCGCGCCCGGCGAGATTGCGCAGATGGCTTTGTTTCTCGCGTCCGATGCCGCATCGTATGTCAACGGTCAGGCCTTTGCCGTCGACGGCGGCCTGTCGTCGTCGCTTCCGGTCGTCTTGCAACGTGATTGAAGGTCCACGGCGCACGCGGCGCACTGCTCGCAGAAGCGGGCTTCGATCTCAAATCCCTCGATGCTCCGACGGTGCTTTGCTCGCTCGTCAATACCGCGCGCCTCTGGGAAATCGCCGTCGCCGCCACTGCCGATCCGGCATTCGGCGTCAAAATGGCGAGCCACATCCGGCACACGACCTGCCACGTTTTGAGGTACGGGCTTTCCGCGAATTAGACCTTGAAGGAGGCCTTCGAAAGGCTCCGACGCTATTGCCACGTCGTCAGCGAGGCGGTCGCATACGAATTTCGGAAATGCGGCAGCGATTGTCATTTCGTGATCGAACCCGCGGCCGGCGCTCATCGATGACTTCGAACGCTTATTCCGGGCGCCGCATTGATCGTCGCGGTCGGCACGAGCGGGCCCAGGCTCGAATTGGCGGAGCTTCGGGGCTGCGCACACGTACAACGTGACCGGACGGGACCAGATCGGCAGGGCCTCGTACAAGCTCACGGGCGGTGGTGCCGATTATGCCTTCGATTGTGTGGCACTCGGTCGGATTTCCGAACAGGCCTTCGGGGTCTTGCGCCGCGGCGCGTCGGCGGTGACCGTCGGTATTGGCGCGCCCGCCGACAAGATCGTTCTGAATGCGCAACACATCGCGATCACCGAAAAAGCGCTGACCGGCAGCTATCATGGTTTGGCGCGACCGCAGCTGGATTTTCCGCGGCTCATTGGTCTTTATCGCAGCGGTCGATTGAAGCTCGACGAACTCATTACTCGGACCTATTCGATCGATGAGGCCCCACAAGCATTTGCCGATCTTCAAGAGGGCCGCTCGGGCCGCGGCGTCATCGTCTTTGGAGACATGACTTAGATGAAATATCTCCCTCTGCCGACTGCCCCTACCCGAGAAAATCGGCTTGAGTTCCGCCCGCCTCGGACTTGCCGGCACGACCTTTTGGGTGGATCCGACCGAGCAGCTGTTTGCGATTCTGCTGATCCAGGCACCTGGCCAGCGTGAGTACTACCGGATGCTGTTTCGCGACATGGGATACGCGGTGTTCACGGACTGACCGTGTTGGTCGACCGATCCGAGTGACCGCTGCGGCGGGGCATGCGGGGTGTGCGACCCGCTGCCCGCGCGCCATTCGGACGGCGAAAAGCCGGTCCAGCGCCTAAATGCGCGCGTGAAGCTGCTGCTGCAGGAAAACCCGAGTAGATGCGTGACCTCATTGACGCTCATTTGCGGCATGCTGAAGTGCGCGAGCGCCTGCGCGTGTCGGGTTTCGTCGACGATCTTTCTGAACGTGGTGCCGCTGTCGCCGAGCTTGCGCTGCAGTGTGCGTGCGCTGACGTTGAGAATCTCGGCGACTTCATCCTGGGTGGGCTCGCCGTGCTGCAGGCGCTGCGTGAGCACCGTACGCACCCGTGCGTCCATGTTGTGCCGCTCGATGCGCGCCAGGTAACGCGCCGAGACGGCATCACTCAGGCGCGCGAGCTCGGGGTTGCCTGTGTCGAGCACGCGCTCGATGCGCGCCGGATCGAATCTCAGACGGTTGTGCTCGGCATTGAAGCGCAGCGGCGCGCGCCACAGCCGTTCGAAATCATCGATGACCGCGGGCCGTGGTCGCCGCAACTCGACCGACAGGGGTGAGAAATCGCGCCCGATAAGGGAGCGGCACATGCGCAGGTGCGTTCCGACCAACGCGTCGATCGACTCGATCGGCACCTCGGTCCTCGGCTCAATGTAGAAATGGTACTCCGCCCCACAGCGGTAGAAGCGATACCCGACCGCATCGCTCACCACGTGCGAGTAGTGCTGCACGCGCTCGAACGCCTCTTTGAGGGTCGAGCTGGCGCTCAATCCATAGCCCAGGGCGTGGAACGCGGTGTGCGTGAAGTAACTGGCCAATTTGACGCCGAAGGCTTCGTCCCCGGTCGCCTCGAGCGCGACCCGCCACAGCCTTCCGGTCTTGGTGAGGGGGCAGCGGGCATCGGGTCCGCCGAGATGACTCAGGTCAAATCCCGCCTCCGCGAGTAGCGCGGAACCATCGCACCCGGCGGCGTCCAGTGCGCGCCCGAAGGCCTTCACCCACGACACTAATATCGAGTTCTGATGCGTCGGGGTGAGTGTCCGCATATCGTTTCAATCCACCCGGTCGGTAGCACTAAATGAAGCGCGGATAGGAGCTTAGCCCCAAAGACGGGAAGCGTCGATCTGGCCCGTCCCGCAGGCCCGCCCGCGGGCACTGTTCGGGATCTCCGGGCACTCAGTCCGGGAGGCTATCCTCCGTGTAGCGGTTTCACCACAGAGTCTTTTGGCGTCTGGAGTTAACAGTTTGGCGCCTGAAGTGCCTGCAGGGCGGGGACTTTTCCGTAAGCTTTCGCCCGGCAATTTGCCGGGGAAGCACCGCGACCGTCACTGCGGAGCGTTGGCAAAGGCGCGCTGCGCCGGGGCTTGCGGGCCGCCGCTTGGAAGAGGGGGACATTCACCATGGTCGTCACTTGGAACGTCGCCGCAGCAAATAACTCAAAGTGTGCTTTCAAGGGGATATTGCCCGTACTGGGGCTGGCAATCGCGTTCGGCCCAGGCGGTAACGTCAGCCGCGCGGCGGACGCGACCGCAAGCGGCACCGAACTCCCGGAAGTGGTCGTCACCGCGCAGAAACGCGAGCAGAACCTGCAGGACGTGCCGATCGCCGTGATCGCGCTCTCCGGGCAGCAGCTGCAGGACGCGGGCGTGACCGATCTCAAGAACTTGACCGCGCTCACCCCGGGCCTCACCGTGACTTCGACCACCTCGGAGAACTCGACCACGGCACGCATCCGCGGCATCGGCACGGTCGGTGATAACGTGGGCCTCGAATCCTCCGTCGGTGTGGTGATCGATGGGGTCTATCGGCCGCGAAACGGCGTCGGCTTCGGCAATCTCGGCGAAATCGACCGGATCGAGGTGCTCGAAGGCCCGCAGGGGGAACTGTTCGGCAAAAACAACGATGCCGGCGTCATCAATATCGTGACCAAGCGCCCCTCGACCACCTTCGGGGTGACCGGCGAGATCACGGGCGGGAATTTCAACGACCGGGAGGCCTCAGGGTCGATCACCGGGCCGGTGGGCGATTTCTCCGCCTTCCGCCTCTACGCCGGATACCAGAAGCGCGACGGCTTCCTCAACGTCGAGACAGGAACCAGGAACTTCGACGACGCGGTCAACAACCGCAACTTCTACACGATGCGCGGACAGTACCTGGTTACTCCCAGCAGCAACGTCAGTGTGCTGTTTATCGGCGACTTCTCGCGCCGTAATGAGGTGTGCTGTCAGGCCACGCCCGTGTATCCCGGCCCCTTTGCCGGGGTTATCACCGCGCTCGCGGCCAATCCGCTGCTTGGCGGCACACCCGGACAAGTGGCTTTCCCGGACACACCTACGAACCCTTTCAACCGACAGTCGTTTGCGAACTACCCGATCTCACAGCAGATCTGGGACCGCGGATTTTCCGCTCAGCTCGACTGGAAATTTGGCGCCGCCCAGCTGACCTCGATCAGCGCGTGGCGCGACAACAGCATCGACGCGGGCAACGATCCGGATTACTCCAACGCTGCCCTCGTGCAGGAGCCGGCCAACGGCAACGTGACGGACTTCAAACAGATCAGCGAGGAGTTGCGGCTCGCGGGCAAGACCGACCGACTGAACTGGCTGATCGGCGGCTTCGCCGACAAAGAGCTTCTGAACAACACCTCGACGATTCTCGCCGACAATCAATTCGACCTGTATCTGGGTGGGACGGCGTCGGCGGCCGCGGGTGCCAACCCGCCAAATTTCCTGTTGTTGCCGGAGCTGACCGGCAACTTCCCCGGACACACGTTCATGCCCGGCGTTTCCGGGCAGGCGGACTCCTACCAGCAGACCGAAAAGAGCTACGCCTTCTTCACCAACGAGACCTATACGCTGATCGAGCATCTGGATCTCACGGCGGGTCTGCGTTACACGCATGAATCGAAGGGCGAGACGGCCAACTACAACAGCCCCGACGGCGGTTCGGCCTGCGGACAGCTGCTGCGTGCGCCGTCGCCGTCCGCTGCGCTTCCCTACAGTCAGTTGCTGTTGTTCGGATACGGTTGCGCAACGCCGTTCAATCCGTTCTTCGCCGGCGTCACGCACGGTCAGTCCCTCAGCGAGGACAATCTCAACGCTACGATCAAACTGGCCTATCACTTCACGGACGATGTGATGGGGTACGCTTCCTGGGGCAATGGCACAAAGGCGGGCGGCTTCAATCTGGCGCGGGTGACCAATCCGGCCGCCGCCAATCCTCTGGCGCCGATCCTCGATACCGAGTTCCCGCGGGAGACGGTCAACTCCTTCGAGGTCGGTGTGAAGAGCGAGCTCGCCCAAAAAACCGTGCGCGTCAATGCCGCCGTGTTTGATCAGCAGTACCATAATTTCCAGCTGAACACCTTTACCGGCATCGTGTTCGTCGTCAGCTCGCTCCCGGACATGAACTCCAAGGGCGCCGAACTGAGCCTCGACTGGTTCACGCCCCTGTCCGGACTGAGCATCTCCGGTGGCGTGGTCTACGCGGACACGCAGATCACGAACTTCGGGGACGCGCTGTATCTGTTTGCCACGAACCGCTTGAACAACCGGCTTTCGTTTTCGCCCCTGTGGTCGGGAGTGGTCTCGGCGGCGTATCAGGTGCCGCTCTCGTCATCGCTGGCGTTGCGGATCACCGCCGATGAGAAGTACAACTCCTCTTACAACACGGGCTCCGATCTGGACCCGCTTAAGATTCAAGGAAGCTATGGAATTTTGAACGCGCGCATCGGCATCGGCGCCCCCGATGGTAAGTGGGCCTTTGAGGTCTGGGGCCAGAACCTCGCCGACAAGGGCTACTTCCAGGTCGCCTTCGATGCGCCGTTCCAGGGCCTTGCCGTCCCGGGCTTTAATAATCAGATCGATTCGTTCGTGGGCGACCCGCGCACTTTCGGCGCCACCATACGCGTGAAGTTCTAGGGGGACCTGCGCGCCGAGGACAATCCGGCCGTGAGGGCCGTCGTCCCGTTCTGTTCAACGACTCCGACACACTCATGCCGCAGCTCGTTCATAGAAGTTAGGCATTCCGCCCAAGCGCGTTCGGCGATCAATGCGTTCGGACTTTGACGGTGGAAGGCGGAGCGGTACGATCAATTGATTGCCGAGGCCTTGACGGTTGCGCTCGCGATGGTAGTGCTCCAGGTACTCGTGCACTGCGCGGCGCAGCATCGGTACGCCGATCGGTATCAGTTTCGATAGGCACTCGCTCTTTACGGATCTGACGAACCGTTCTGCGAACGCATTATCGCAGGTCAGCAACTGCATCACATTCGATCACTCAAGCATCCATAACGTTTGAGATCACGCATTGTTTTCATCCGGCGCGCGGTCAACGGTTCAC